>JBMFJZ010000004.1:0-108825 GCA_049973045.1 Bacteroidota bacterium
CTATACTTTTTGATTTTAAGAATCCATGTAATTCACTGATAAATACATGTTCTGACATTGGAAATTTAACTTTCCGCAATTTTAGATATTTTCCAAAAAACTCCTTCATAAGATTGTTGTGTTCAATTGCGATTTTCCGTCCATCAAGTTGAACAACTTTCGTATTTACTTGAGTCCTCATCTTTTCTTGAGAAAATGCATTTCCACAAAATAGAACGAATCCGACTATTAAAGTCAGATATAATAAAATTTTGGTTTTCATAGTGACCTCTCCTTTTTGTTTTACATATGTTAGTTAAAAATGGGCAACTTGCCCCATATATTTATCACCTATTTTTGAAGCATCTCCTTTTCCTCGTTTAATCTCGTTTTTTTTCTGTGGTTGAGATTTCGTTTGATTCTTTTCAATCTGTTCACAAACAAGTTCAACTTCGTCAATTGGTTCTTTCCCTTTCTTAGAATATAAAATGAATTCATAGTAAGGAGCGCTTTCTTTTTTCAGTTGAACAATCAAACTCCTATTCTTTACTTTTCCTTTAAAATCTTGTGGAAGTTCTACTTTAATAGAAGCCGTTTGTATGGTTGCATCCAAAAATGTTTTGGAAGTATCCGAAAGAGAAATTGCAAACTCCCCATTTTCATTTGTTATACAATTAGCGATTTTCCCTTTAAATGAAATAGTAAGTTTAGCATTAGCAATTTTTAAATGAGCCGAGCTTTGAGAGAAGGAAAAATAAAATGAAAGAAATAAAATGAAAAGTACAAAAGCTATAATTTTAATTATGGATCGCATATAAACCTCCTAAATATTAATGTTAGCTTGAATACATTGGTTTTCTTAAACCCTCGTGATTTAGTTTTTACATATTTTATTTAAGTTGGGTTCTAAAAATTTATTTATTTACTTTTTTTCTGAAGAATATCAAGAACCCAATAAATATCCTTCAAATATCAGCTTATAAATTACGAAGTATTTTTTAATTATACAAAATATTTTGTTCAATTAGAATATATTTTCAAATATTTTTGCAATATAAAGTTGCTCGGAATATCTCAAAATCCACTACCTTGCTGATTGCTTCTAACGGATTGTCTAAAGCTGTCAATCGTTCTTTTCCGAATTGCTCGTCAAAAAGTCCTCTTTTGCCACTTTATTTGTATCTTTGGTGCTTCATCTAATTGTTCCTTGCGTTTTGTTCTTTTTCATACTAAAAAAATATGAATTTTCATTTGTTTTTTTGTTATTTTCGATGTCAGCAAATCCGATAGTTTTTGTGTAACTAATTTCTCCATTTTTTGAATCGGCAATGCTCCCCATAAACTTGTTGTTTTCTTCAAGTGCGTTGAAATAGTAATCCCACTTAGTTTTGTCAAAGTTCGTTTGAGCAAGTCCAATATGACTAAAAGTAAAAAGTAATACTGTGATTAAAACTGTTTTTTTCATTTTTTTCCTATTTTTATTATTGTTTATGGGCTTTCTAAAATAGCACCTAACGAAAAACAATATGCATATGTTGTGGGATTTCAACGCACTATCGTTTCAAAGTTGCACAAATGTTTCTTTCTTGCACAATGTTATAAGCATTTTTTCATTTATCTGTTGTCAATCAATCATTTAATTATTATCACACAATTTAATATTATGCTTAATAAATCGGTTATTATTTTATTATCATTATCAAAATAATGAGAGGGGCGAAGTCGCTTACATTATTATTAAGTTCGAAAAGCCGGCAGAAGCGGGGGAGGAGAGTACCACGTGAAAATTTCCGGTGACCGTGACCCCAAGTGTTGAAACATCAACAAGTGCTGCAAAAGCGAAACTGGTGGGAATCGTGTATGAAAGAGAGCCTAAGGTTCTGCCGGGCAGACCGGATGAGTCCGCGTGGATCGAAACGATTACATTCTTTCCCTGCTGCCCAGAGCCGTAGATGAACGCTATCGTCATTACGTGTGCCGGAGCGTATGATGGCGTCAGGACTAACGAGAACTTTTGATCGGGAGATGAGGTGGCGATGGTCGGGAGGATGCCGAAATTTGTGCCGACCGCATTCTCATCGAGAGGATCGTACCACAAAAATTCTGAGGCATCTTGAGTGACGGGGTAAATACCCGCTAACTCATAGGCTACACTCACTGCTGTGGTATCAAGATTCAGGTCTCTTGCAGAGCGTACTGCAGCATTCCTCGCATCGACAAACTGAGCATCGGAGGTAAGATAGATGGTAAATGCGCGATAGAAGATTCTCGCTGCATCAGTCCTGCCTACCGATTGGGAAAGATTGTACATCACTTTATTGTGAATTCCGCTGTTGATATGAATACCGCCGTTATCGAATGGGGCAAAGAGATACTCAGACATATGAGCTGTCTGAGCACCAAATGGGAGAGGAAAGAGTACATATCCACGATGCGGGTCAAGGAAATTGCGCATATAGCCGGGAGAAGCGAGCGTGATATCTTCGCCCAACGTCCAGTTTCGCGTGTCGTAGGCTACCGCCAAGATATCGCTGAAGCTTTCATTGAGTGCCCCTGATTGGTCAAGATAGATCAAGTTCGACGTTACTCCGGTAATGCCGTGCGTTATTTCGTGCGCGACGATATCGCGTGATCCAGCCCAGGAACGAAACTCGACGCCATCGCCATCCCCATAGTAAAGCTGATTCGTGGTCGGGCTCCAAAAGGCGTTATTGTAGTTCGTACCGTAATGCACGTAGGAGACAATGGATCGGCCATTCCCGTCCCAGCTCATCCGACCGAATGTTGTGCGGAGGAATTCGTAGAAGTCCCCGGCGTAGTAATGAGCGTCGACTGCCGAAGGATCGGAAAAGCTCGAGCTTGCACTCGAAACAACCGAACCGCTGCGGTCGTCCTTTGTGATGATGTTCCCGTTCAGCTCGCTTCCCACAGTCCCGCTGGTGCCGAACATGCTGCGGGTTACATCAATCATCCGGTACGAGGAACCCTGCTGATACACCTGAAGCGAGCGAGTCTGACCGTCAACCCCGACACCCGAACCGACGACCGGACCGTCGAACGGAGTCTGGTTGAACTTTAACAACACCGCCCCAGTCTGCGCATTGATGAAGACAAGGTAATATTCGTCCGGACCGCCGACGACAGTGGCTTGCCACGCTAATGTTGGTGCAGTGTTACGAGCATAGATTGATCGTCCGAGTGATTCTAAAGTATAACCAGCCGGAAAGAGAGACATTGCGAGCGAAATCGCTCTTGCCGAATCTATCGCTGGCTGAACATCGATCTGCGGTGTCTGGATCGTTCGTCCACCGACACAGTAGATCGAACCGTCAGGTTCAATGTGGACGATGAGTTCATTTCCCCAGACTGCAATGCCCTGATACATCTGCTGGAAACGGAGATGTGTTTTTCCCATCTCGTCAACAAATTCTTTGATCGGGGAGAATTCACGGTCGGCATCTAAAATTCCAAAGAGACTGCGGTAGTGTTGGAGAAACCTGCGGGCAATGGCGAGCTTGTTTTCAGTGGAAGGAAGCGTCAGTTGTCCTTCAATGAATCGTGGGGTATGGCGTGCTTCATCCCACTGCACCGACGGCGAAACGCCGGTTGATCGAGTGATCTTTTCGATGAAGGACCGCTGTTCAGGACTTCCCTGCGCCCGGCAAAATGCGGATGCAAAGAAGATCATACATAGTACTACTACTGCTTTGCAATGAAACTGCAGCGAATGTATACCAGATGAGTGTCGCATATACATATGGTTTCCTCCTTTATTTTAAAACAATGAATTTTTTTGTTTCAACTAATGAGCCAGCTAGAAGCCGATAATAGTACACGCCACTCTTTCGTCATAGATGTCAATCCGACACGATATTCCAACATCTCACACGAAACCTTACTTGCCGATCCGTTCAAGGACTAATTCACCGTCCAGCGTTGCTTGGAGCGTAGCGGAAAAGTCCGAGCGCGTGGGAGGGAGGTCCAGAATCGCCACGGGAATCGTTTCCCGAGGCCAAGTGAGAAACACCACATATCGTTTGCCGCTCTGCAGTTTATTGTTGTGGCTGGTAGCGAGCGCTAGCTGCGTGCTGCTCTTTTCCCACGCAAGCCCCTGCACCGCGCCTTCCGGCAAAGGCGCATTGTGCGTGTAATTTCGTGCATATTCGGCAGGCACAATCGTAAAGCTGCTCACACCACCGACCGCTGTCGTGAACTCAAGCACGAGCGAGACGCCAACATACACGTTGCTCGAACTTGATTCAGACGCTTCGGGGGATTTGGCATTCGTCGGTTCTGAAGAAGCACAATCAGTACACACCCACGTGACCACATGATGCCAGCCGCGGTAGTCGTACTCGAAGCGAATTGTGTTGCTGCCGAGAATCTTCCCTGGTCCCCACAGTGTGGACTTCGAAAGAAAGAGACTATCGTTGCGGACACTCCAGCGTCCGCGTGTAGAGGAGTACTGGTATGTACCGTCCGGATACAGCGCGAGCAGCGGCATATTCTGACAGGAACCACCGCCGCCAGAAACATTGTACGATGAGCAGCGGTACACGCCCGGTCGAAATGCGCTCGACTGTCCGTTGGCATCAAAAGCCAGCAGAGCAAATGCAATCAATCCCATCACGAACAGAAGGAGACCTCGTTGTTGGTTGTTCATGGTTATTCCTCCTTCCGTTACCGAAGAAGAAGCAGTTTCTTGCTCATTAGCTTGTTCTCATATCTCAACCCATAAAAATACACACCGCTTGCTGCGGGCTGACCGGTATTCGTTTTCCCGTTCCACTGCACCGTATACGTGCCGGCTGCTAACTTCTCCTGCACTAACGTCGCAACCTCTTGCCCGTTCACGTTATAGAACTTCAACTCCACTTCCGTTTCTCGCGGAAGCGCAAATCGAATTGTCGTCGACGGATTGAATGGATTAGGATAGTTCTGATAAAGTTCAAAGTCCTGTGGCACACGGTTCTCCAGCTCTACCACAGAGCTTGGTGTACTCACTGTTGCTCTGATAAACAATGTGGCGGGGAACGGTGGCTGCATCGCATCAAACGCTTTCCACTCGAACTGCGTCGGATCGTATTCCCACGCCCGTTCGTTTGAAGTTTCCGTGTAACCTATCATCGGCTCGGTCGTTCCGTTGTATCTCACCCCAACGAAAAACTCCACACTGGAGGTGTTAGTCAGCGTCAGGTCTGCGCCCGATACGTCCAGATTGTTCCAGCCAACCGTTGGGGCGTAACTACTTCCTTCGTACATTGCAGTCACACCCGGAACACCACCCACAGCCGTACTGCTCGCATACACGACGGGAATAAAGCTCCCGTTGCCGCCCGCATGATCGCCCGTGATGTAGTAACTCAACGTCAGGATCTTCACCTGCTTGCTGGGCGCGGTTAAGCGGTTGGCGATGATCCAGCCGCTGTTGGGCAGCACCTCGTAGACGCCGCCTGTTGGCGCGCCGCTGTCATACGCAAGCACAATACCGGAGCTCGCAGCGGTGATGTTAAAGCTACTGCTGGTCGCACTGGTAAGACCCGCACTGGTGGCAATCAGCGTATAGCCCGTGCCGGCTTTATCAATGGAGAGCGAAGGGAACGTCGCCACGCCGTTCACCGCAGCCACTGTTGTCGTGCCGCTGAGCGTAGCACCGGTAGGATTGTTTCCCAGAGCAATGGTAACGTTGGCGTTCGAGCTGGTGACCGTGTTGCCGTTGTCATCTTGGATGGCGACTTTGATTGCCGGAGTGATGGATGAGTTCACAGTGGTGTTGGTCGGCTGGACGGTGAAGGCAAGCTTCGTTGCTGTACCACCCGTCATGGCGGATGCCGTAAATACGCCGTTCGCATGCGTTGCTGCGACGATGAGGCCATCAACCGGACGGCTCACAACCAATAGATTAAAAAAAAAGAAAACAAAGCTAAAAGTAATAAAGCTGCTGTAATTTTTGAAACCCGTTCCATAGCTATCCTCCCTATGACTTTTTGATTGTTAAACATTAACACACCATAAATATAAAAAATTTTTTCTTTTTGTCAATCCCCTCTCACAGTTGCAACAAGCTTTACCCAAGCAAAGATATCCTCCAGCACCTAAACCATCCCCCCCTCTCTATGGAAATAGAGAGGGGGTTAGGTGGTGAGTCATCTACCTCAACAACATCATCTTCCTCGTCTTAACAAACTTTGATGTCTTCAATGTGTAAAAATAAACACCGCTGGGTAGGTCTTTGGCCTCGAACACCACCTCGAGTTCGCCCGCGTCCAGTTCTCCCTCCACCAATGTCGCTACTTCGCGCCCGAGCACGTCGAAGACTTTGAGCGTGACCCTCACCCGTCCTTCGGACACCCTCTCCCACTGGGAGAGGGATGGGGTGAGGGAGAAAAAAAATTTTTATTTTTATCCAAATATCTTGACTATCTCATCAACATCATCTTAATTTGTTGAGAAGAAAGATGGGATTGCAATTGTGCAAAGTAAATGCCACAAGGAAGTTCTGTTGCCTCGAACACCACCTCGTGTTCGCCTGCGTCCCGTTCTCCTTCTAGCAGCGTTGCCACTTCGCGCCCGAGCACGTCGAAGACTTTCAGTGTTACATGCTCATGTTGTGGGAGTGAGAAGCGAATAGTCGTACTCGGGTTGAAAGGATTTGGATAGTTCTGCCAGAGCATGAATTTTTGAGACGATGCGCTCTCGTTAACACCGGTGGTCAGAGAATCTATCCGCACTAGTATCATAGAAGAAAATGGGGGTAAGATAATGCTCGGTCCAACAAGGTTACTATCAAGATCCAAATATGTGCCTGAGGGTAAATTAATCATCGCAGGTGATGACGTTTCGTTAATAAAAATCGGGAAGACAGATTCTGGGTCTATCCAACTTACACTCACCTGAAGGATTGATACATTGTCAATATAATAAGTGCCACTTGGGGCATTAAATTGGAGCGTCAACGAATTTGTTGAACTCTTGAATATAGACCAATATTCATTCCTTGTAGCTTGAATTTTAAAAGCCCTATAGAAATAAACAGTGGAACCACCTGTTTTGCGAAGTGTTACTTCGAGTGGTTTTCCATCGATGTTTTGCGTCCCTTTTAAAGAAAAAGAAATCAAATAAAAGCTTGCAGGAGAAGTTTGAATATTATGTTGGAAAAGAGAGCCCTTCCCGGTAGTACCGTTATATGTTACAGATAGGCAAGGTCCATCTAATTGCCCCCCAACGACTGAAATATTGGTATTATTTCCTGTTGTCCATCCACTTATTCCAGAATTGAATAAGCCATTCTGAACTAAGCTGTTTCCGGTAGTATCTGTGATAATATATGGCTGATTCTTAAATATATATTCTTTTTTTGAATTCAGGTCTTTAGTCATTGCCTGTTGCCATTGTCCAATATCGTACCACCCCTCGGCCGTATTAACATCAGGGCGGTACTTGATCAAAGGATAAAAGGAATAAGGGTTCCAATAGCGATTACTATCAAGGATACTATTGCTATCAATATCACTGACCATATTATCCCACAACACTGCGAATTGTTTATGATGCAATCCAAAGAAGGTATTGTTAGTTATTGTATTGCTTAGTTGTCCTGCATCTTTCCTGTTCATCCTCATGCTTACAAAACTATTGTAGACGGTATTATTTTTAATGATTTCATTTTTGCTATTCGTTAGACCAATTCCCAATACTGTGTTAACAATAGTGTTATTTGTTATGACATCCCCTGTTTGGAAATCAGGATAAATACCTCTTGCACCATTACCACCGCTGTACATTGCATCGTAGAAATAAGGAAAATAGCCATAGCTGTTTTTGATAATATTTCCGTCTACCGCGCTGTTTCCCCTAGGCATAATTCCACCACAATCATTATAGTTCAGACAGGGATAGTTAATCACGTTATTTTTTATCACTACACCATCACCACCTGCTGAAATGGCTTGCCTACCAGTGCTGTCGATTCGGTTAAGAGAAATAATGGAGTTGGCTCCTTCGGGTGCCCCCAACGCCCAGCCTGGATCCCTATTCCATATTCATAATAACCATAATTACTCCACCAGTCCGCCTTGCCTGATTGCATAAGAGCATTGTTGAGAGATATGTTATGGATGACATTTTCAGTTATCAAAGCACTCTCAATGTAATCTTTCAGACATATAGCTACGCGGTGGATGTTTTCAAAAACGTTATTTTTTATTTTTGTTCCGACTAAGTAGTCACCGCGACCACCCCAACCGAGAATTCCATATTTAGCTCCGTAAAAGCTATTATTTGATATTTCAACTCCATCAGCGCGTGTTATGTAAATGCTTGCAATCTGTTGATAACGGAACTCTAAATCTTTAACGGTAATGTATGGAACCTGCCAGGCGTTAATGCCAAATGAGTAACTACTATATTCAATGATATCATTTGCATTCGGTGCAGAACTGTTTGGAAGCCATAAATATAGTTTTTTGGCGACCTCATCATAATACCATTCTCCTGCAGAATCAAGAAAGGTCAATTTTCTTGACAAGAAATATATTTTGCTATTAATAAATTTCACCCCTCTAAGCGTATCGAAACTGAGAGACGCAGCAGCAGGGTTATATCCTGTTATCAAGCGTGTTGAAACACCGTATGAATCATAGGCAGTAATGTGTGCGCCCTGTAGGTCAGCAGGATTTGGGAATATTGTTGATAGATACGAGTGCTGTAGTGATAATGAATATTCCTGGCTGCTGCCGGGGTTTTGTCCGTACACTGTATCCGCCTTGAGATAATCGGAATTTGGATATCGGGCAGGTATCATTAATTTTCCGTTTACAAAAAGATTGGGCGGCTCTGCATCTGACATCGGAGGCATATTTACATTATTCAGGACGTAGATAAATCCCTGGTAATTACTCCAGCCGGTATTTGAAAGTTGCACTGCACCTGAAATAACTGGACTTGAACCGTTTCCGTAAGCACCGTAATATACACCGGTGTCTGCAGATATTTCTCCTGTGTATATCCATCCGCGTTCAAACAAAATTAAGTCCCCTGGCTGAAGTTGTACTGTATTAAGTTTATCTATAGTTCGCCAGGGTGTGGAGGAGCTTATGCCGTTGTTTGCATCATTGCCGAGGGGACCACCGGAGATATAGTAAGTGGTCGCGTGTAAGTTATCGAATGTAAAGAAAGTTGCTGTTAGCAACGCGGCCACTATGAGGATAAAGTATCTAGTTTTCATCTAATCACCTTCATCTTCTTAGTTGGGGAAAAGGTAGGGGTGGTTAGGTGATAGAAGCGCACTTATTGCACGATGCTGTTGTTTATTGCGTCATCTGCGCGATAGCTCGTAGCTCCTTAAGTGCTCCATGCCTGCGTGAGTTGTTATCTCTGATCTTTCAGCTTGATCAGTAGATCTCAAGTTACCCGCAATATAAAACAATTTTCTCACAGCCGCAAGATTTTAGGTGTCCTGCGCTTGGCAAATAAGTTTTCAGATCGCTTGTTGCTAAGTGTTCCTTCTTAACGGCACGTTATCCGCTTATCAATTGAGAACCCCATTCAGTCTCGGGGGAGAGGATTTTTTATTAAAGAATCCGGGTGAACCTATGAGCTTTTTATTCGTATCGCAATGCTTCAATAGGATTAAGGAGAGCTGCCTTACGTGCGGGATAGAAACCGAAGAATATTCCTACAGCCATCGAGAAAAGGAATGCCAGAATCACAGAAAATGGGGAGACAAGAACAGGCCAACCGGCAAGTTGTGAGACAATTTGTGAGGTAATTATCCCGAGAATAATGCCGATGATCCCTCCGAAGACACTGAGCACTGTTGCTTCGATTAAAAATTGATAGAGCACATCGCGGCTTCGTGCTCCCACTGCCATGCGGATGCCGATCTCCCGGGTTCGTTCCGTCACAGAGACGAGCATGATGTTCATGATGCCGATACCTCCTACAATCAGGGAGACAGAAGCAATGCTTGCAAGAAGAATTGTCATTATTCTGGAGGTTGATTCTGCGGCATTGGCGATTTCGGTTTGTGTGCGAACTGTAAAATCGTTATCTCCCCAGGTGGGAATGCGGTGCCGCACGCGAAGTAACTCAGTGATTTCGTTCTCTGCTTCGTTAATAAGAGCGCTGCTTCGTGCAGATGCGAGAATAGTGCCAATATTTGTTGTGCCAAGGATTTTTCTCTGCACGGTGAAGAAGGGGGCTACGATGATATCGTCGAGGTCCTGTCCCTGAGCGGATTGTCCTTTGGGTGCAAGAACACCGATCACTTTGAAAGGTAATTTCCGAATGCGAATAATGGAACCAACGGGATTTGCATCCCCGAAGAGATTCTGAGCAACAGTCTGACCGATCAGGCACACTTTTGCTTGTGACCGGTTATCCTGGTCGGTGAAGTATAGCCCAGAGGAAAGAGGCCAATCTCGGATTGTGAAATAAGTAGGAGTTGCTCCCCAGACGGCTGTGCTCCAATTTTGTTCTCCTGCTACAACCTGAGCTCCTGCACGGACAATAGGCGTGACCGCAAGTATGGCAGGGCACTGTTTTGCAATGGCATCAGCATCTTCCAGTGTCAACGTTGCTGCTGTCCCTGCTCCCATCCGCACTCCTCCACTGCTGGTTGAACCGGGAAACACGATGAGAACATTTGTCCCAAGGCTCGCAATGCTTTGCTGTATATTGTGTTGTGCCCCTTCGCCAATTGCCATCATTGCGATTACAGCCGCCACGCCAATAATGATGCCAAGTATGGTGAGAAAAGAGCGCATCTTGTTGCGTCCAAGTGAACGAGATGCGACACGAAAGACATTAAGAAGGTTCATATTGTTCCCTCCTCTTCCACTACGGGAAGTGATGCCAGAACCTCACCAGCATTCCGTCGACTTTGTACTGAACTATCTCTCAGGATCTTCCCGTCGCGGAAAAGCACAGTTCTTTTAGCAAACGATGCAATGTCAGGTTCATGGGTAACAAGGACAATCGTTATGCCTCGATCGTTCAGGGTCTGAAAAACTTCCATGAGTTCAACGCTCGTTCGTGTGTCAAGATTTCCTGTAGGCTCGTCGGCAAGGATTAACAGCGGGTTGTTCACAAGAGCTCGTGCAATAGCAACGCGCTGTTGCTGTCCTCCTGAAAGCTGGCTCGGATAATGATCACGCCGATCTTCAAGTCCAACGATGCGCAGGGCTTCAATAGCTCGTTCCTTTCGCTCGTGCGATGAGATGTTGTGCATGTAGAAAAGAGGAAGCTCTACATTCTCAAGCGCACTTGTGCGTGCAAGAAGATTAAAATTCTGAAACACAAACCCAATTTTCTGGTTGCGGATACGAGCAAGCTCATCCCGGCTTAATGTTGAGACATCGAGTCCTTCCAGGAAATACGTTCCTCTCGTTGGTAAATCGAGGCAACCAAGAATATTCATGAAAGTCGACTTGCCCGATCCACTGGCTCCCATTACTGCAACGAATTCCCCCTGTTCGATGCTCAGCGTGATACCACGAAGAGCCGGGACCTCCACATCGCCGAGTGTGTAGATTTTCACTAAGTGTTCAACGCGAGCAATGGGGACATTATTTGTTTTGCGATCCATAATTAATTGCCTCTTTTATCGTCGGCCGCCACCACCAAAGCGCGGCGCAAATGGATTATTCTGTGTCCTCTGTGTATTTGCTGCAACATCAATTGCTCCAAGCACGACCTCATCTCCAACTCGCAGACTGCCTTCTGCAACCTCAGTATAAGTTCCATCGGTGATGCCGGTTTTCACTGAAACAGGTTTGAGCTTGCCGCGGGCATCAAGTACCCAAACGACGCCAAAACCGTCATGGTGCCCTGCACTGACAACGCTTCTGGAATCCGGAGGTCGGAGTTGAGCTGCTTGATCGCCCCTCATTCCCGGACGGCCAGCGAGCTTCAAAGTGTCGCTAATCAAACCCGCATCGATCATTTCCTTGCTCGGTCGAAAATGCAATGCAAGAGCAGGAATTCTCAGCACGTCATCCCTGTGGGCAGTGAGAATAGTGACATTTGCTGTCATCCCTGGCATCAGCTTCATCTCTCTGTTGGGCACATCAATAATGACTGTGTAGTTGACAACGTTCTGCACTATGACGGGGGCAAGCCGTATCTGAGAGACTTCCCCACGAAACACCTCGTTTGGATAGGCATCAACCGTGAACGTGACCGGCATGCCTACTTTCACCTGACCTATATCCGCTTCATCCACACTCGCCTGGACTTGCATCTTCGTCAGGTCGTTGGCTATGGTGAAAATTGTCGGGGCTTGAAGGCTTGCAGCTACGGTTTGTCCCACATCGACGTTTCGAGAGATCACGACACCATCAATAGGAGCGCGAATGGTTGCATACTGCAAGTTGATCCGAGCTCCATCCAGTTGCGCTTGCGCTTGTTTCATTGTAGCGGCTGCAGTTTCATACGCCGTAGTGCTTGCATCAAGGTCTGCCTGGGAAGCGAGGTTCTTATCGAAAAGACTCTTCATGCGGGTCAGAGTTCGCTTGGCGTCATTGAACTGAGCTTTTGCCTTCTCAAGGTTCGCTTCCGCTTGTTGAACAGAAGCTGATAGGAATGTTGTATCCAGCTGTGCGATGATTTGCCCTTTCCGAACCTTACTGTTGAAATCGACATATAGCTTCGAAATTGTCCCAGATACCTGTGTACCAACCTGGACAGTTATTAATGCATTGAGTGTCCCAGTTGCTGTTACAACAGAGGAGATAGGACCTCGAGTTACCTTTTGAGTTCTAAATTCAAATGGTTTCGATTTACCATTGGAGATCAAAAATGCACCCACTGCTGCAAGTATTGCCACGGCGAGCAATGCTATAATGACCGTACGTCTTTTCATGGTGTTCCTTTCTGAGTTTGTTTTGCTAATCTATATTTTTGAACCACGTGCCATGTTGACGAGTTCCATAGAATTAGACGAAAAAACAGTAGGGTCGGTTTAATTCCTTTCGTTGTTTCTCAGCTATTTTTATCCTCTGCAGAGGATTGCAAGCCAGTGTTTAAGCACAACTGGCGCTCAATGGGCTGGCGCCACGGCGATATTAGCCTCGGGCTAATGATACTGCTCCTTGATTCTTGATTCGTTCATCTCGGTTGACTATATTTTCCGCCATGAGTTCATAAGCCTTAAGCTTGTTGCCTCCATTTACGGTTGATCTGCCGAAAGCGGACAGAAAAATTTGGAACGGGTACTCGGTGCAGAAGCAGATGTTTTAGGCATGGCTTGTATTGGAAGCAGAATAAATCCATTGAGTTCAGAGGCGAATAGAGCAACAAGACTGTATACTTGAGCACGAAATTCATCGAAGTCTTGCAATTGCGTATATCAAAATGCGTCGACAAGAATAGACTGAGGAGATAGCAGGGTGAAACCAACAGATCAATTGAAACAAGAACACAAGGCAGTGAAACTGATGCTGGAGATTTTGGAGAAAATGTGCCATAAGCTGGAGTCAGGAGAAGAAAAGATAAACCTGAGTCATCTTGATCAGACCATTGAATTCATCAAGGTTTTCGTGGATAAATGTCACCATGCAAAAGAAGAGGAGCTCCTCTTTCCTGCAATGGAAGCGGCTGGAATTCCCAGGGAAGGAGGGCCGATTGGGATGATGCTCATGGAACACGATATCGGACGCAATTACCTGAAGAACCTGAGTGAAGCAGTTGATAAATATAAGGCAGGCGATAATAGGGCATCGGCGGGGATTGTTGAAAATGCGAGGAAGTATGCAGAACTTTTAGCTCAGCATATTGTAAAGGAAGACAGCATTCTTTACCCGATGGCTGAAGCCACCCTTCCGGAGGAAGGTCAAGAGAAACTTTTGGAGGAATTTGAACGAGTCGAAAATGAAAGGGTCGGAGCAGGCAAACATGAGGAATTCCATAAAATGCTTAGCACTCTTAGAGACATTTACCTGTCATAGTTAATGTTCCAGTGCCAGGCGTAATCCATAACAAGCTGTGGAGGTACCAAAGCGTGCAATGATTTTTCGGATGATGCTCGTCCTTTTTGTAGGTATTGCCTTTGTTTCCGGTGGGTATGCACAGCAGTGCGTCCAATGTCATAAAAAGATTACCCCAAACCTGGTCTCCGACTGGCAATTGAGCAAGCATAGCCAAAATGGGGTGGACTGTGCAGTATGTCATGGTGACGGACACAAATCAGCGCAGGACGTTAGCAGCGCAAAGATTCCTACTCCTGAAACCTGTGCAACCTGCCATGAAACTCAGGTTCAGCAGTTCAAGAAAGGGAAACATGCTTTCGCCTGGGCAGCCATGAAAGCGATGCCTACCATACATTGGCAGCCGATGGCAATGACAGAAGGTATGAAAGGCTGCGGAGGATGTCACAAGATAGGCTTGAAAACCGAAGCTGAGATCAAAGAGCTGAAAAGAAATGGTTCGGGGTTTGGATTAGCTTCCTGTGATGCCTGTCACACCCGTCATACCTTTTCGGTTGATGAAGCCAGGCAACCGCAAGCCTGTGAAACTTGCCACATGGGATTTGATCATCCGCAGTGGGAAATGTATTCCGCTTCTAAGCATGGAGTTCGGTATCTTCTGAGGCAGAACAAAATCCTCCCGGAAACCGCTGCTGCACCTGCTTGTCAAACCTGTCATATGCAAGGAGGCAACCACGAGGTTCGCACAGCATGGGGATTCCTTGCTGTGCGACTTCCGATGCCGGAGGATACGCAGTGGGCTGCTGACCGAGCAACAATTCTTCAGGCACTTGGCGTACTTGATCCAAATGGAAAACCAACGGCAAGACTTGATGTTGTCAAAGCAGCAGATGTGGCTCGGCTGACGCAAGAAGACTGGCAGCAGGAACGTGACAAGATGATCAAGACATGCAACCAGTGCCACTCCGCTAATTTTGCAAAAGGAGAATTGGAAAAAGGCGATCAGATAATCAAGGCATCTGATCATTTGATGGCGGAGGCAATTCGCATCGTTGCTGATTTGTACAAAGATGGCATCCTACAGAAACCAAAGGGTTATCCCTATGCTTTTCCTGACTTGCTGACATTTCATGATGCACCAACGGTGATTGAGCAAAAATTGTTCGTTATGTATCTTGAGCATCGCATGAGAACATTTCAGGGAACATTCCATGCAAATCCTGATTATGCGCTGTGGTATGGCTGGAGCGAAATGCAGCGAGATTTAACAGAAATCAGGACGATGGCGCAGGAAATGCGGAGGAGTCACGAAGCTGCAAGAAAATGACCGACCGCTCAGAAGGCATCAATCGGCGTAGTCTTGTGCAGCAAGCACAACTTGCCGATTGGGAAAATGGGGGGTTTAGGCATGGCGTCCTGAGCGCCATGCCTTTTCGGTATTCGCTGGCCTACTGAGGAACAAGTTCTTTCCTGCGTATATCATCTATGTCTTGGTTGTCTACCCTTCTTTTTTTATCTTATCTTTATGCTTGTTTTGCGAAACCATTTCTTCACCCCTAAGAAACGGCTTGGGCAGCATTTCCTGATCGATGCAAATATCGCCCGTAAGATTGTTGCAGCAATTCCTGCACGAGCTGATGCAACAATCGTTGAGATCGGACCTGGCAGAGGAGCACTCACACGTCATCTTCTCTCAAGATTTAATAGAGTCATTGCCATCGAGCTTGATGAACGCTCAATTGCGTTTCTGAACGAAGTGTTTCGCAATGAGTGCAAGCTCGGAAATCTTGTTTTGCGTCATCAGGATGTTCGTGAGGTTGATTTTGCCTTAATTCGCAATGAGGTTAGTGCACCGCTTCATATTGTGGGCAATCTCCCCTACTATCTCAGCGGAGCGATTCTTTCTCTTTTTCTTGATCAACGTTCAATGATCACCAGTGCAACTGTGATGCTGCAGCGCGAGGTAGCTCAGCGATTGGTGGCGAAACCGAGGACAAAAGCCTACGGGATTCTTTCAGTTCTTTTCCAGGCATTAACTAACCCGACTATTCTTTTCAATGTCTCTCCACATGCTTTTAAGCCTGCTCCAAAGGTGCGATCAGCTGTTGTGCAGATAGAGTTTCTCACTCAGCCAAAGGTTTACCTTCTTGATGTTCCATCATTCTTCTTTGTTGTGAGAACATTATTCGCTAAACGCCGGAAGATGCTTCGCAACAGTGTGGCTGATCTTCTGTCTAAGGCTGCCTTTAGCGGGGCTCCAACCTTTGAGGAAGCTACCTTTGGTCAGATATTCGATAGGCTTGCTATTGATCCACAGCAGCGGCCTGAGGAACTCACTGTTGCTGATTTTGCTAAAATTACAAATTATTTTGTTTCCGCTGTAGCGATGGAGCATGCAGAAGGCTAAAGCACGTCCCGCCTATGAAGATGACACATCGCAAAATGGAAACTCAGCTCAATCTTCAACCGCCGCTGTTCTTGCGAACCGTCGAGGTTTTGAATGTTCTTTATCTCATCACACTATCTTTGCTTAGTTTGATCTTTTTTCAGCGAGTTCAAGCTTGGCCCATCATTGTTGTCGGCAATGCGCTGGTTATAGCTTTGATCCTGGTTCTTGCACGAACAGCGGAGAACCATCAACAGCGCAACTTCAGGATTCTCCGAGATTGGTTGCCTGCTCCATTGATACTGCTGACTTTCAAAGAAACTTATCTAATGGTTCACCCAATTCATCCTGTTGATTATGACTCGCTGTTGATAGATCTCGACCGTTTGTTATTTGGAGTTGATCCAACCCGATGGCTTGCTCAATTTTCTCATCCTGTTATTACAGAGTATCTCCAAATCATCTACTCTACATTTTACATTCTTCCCCTTTTACTCGGCTATGAATTGTACCGTCAACAGCGGTCAAGCGAGTTTCAGTATGCTTTCTTTGTGATTGTTTATGGATTCTACCTTTCCTATGTTGGGTATTTTCTGCTCCCAGCGCTTGGACCGCGGTTTACACTCCACGATTTTCAATCACTCGATCAGGATCTTCCAGGAGTCTTTTTCACAAAGTACATTCGTTTGTTTATCAACACGGGAGAGAATATCCCACCAGGTGCTGCAGATCCCTCTGCGTTTGCCCAGCGCGACACTTTTCCGAGTGGACATGCGGAAGTAACACTGATCATCATGTACCTTTCTACAAAATACGGGTTGAAATCCCAGTGGTTTTTCTATCCCGTTGGAATCAGCCTTATAATCTCAACTGTTTACTTACGGTATCACTACGTCGTTGATTTAATTGCGGGGGCGCTGCTGATGCTTTTCACCGTCATGACGGCACCGGCAATTGATCTGTGGTGGAGAAGCTACTCAACGCGGAAATAAATTGCCCATCCTCCGGAAATTTCAAGCGGCTCCGTAAACTCAGTGGGCTTGAGCTTACGTATGATCTCACGAATTGGTGGGGGGAAGCGATCCAATCGAACTTTGCCAATCCACCCTCCTATGGATGCCGAAGCTGAGTTTGAGTATCGCTGTGCAAGAGAATCGAATGGCACTCCAGCGCGCAACATCGTCAGGAGAGAATCGGCAAGTGATTTTCGCTGGACGACAATCTCTCGGAGCGTATAGAGGGGTATCTCCTCAATGCGAAAGACAAAAGTCTGGACAATCCAGACAGGAACAGGTTTGTTTTTATACAGCGCGGGAGTAAATCGCCAGTGCTTGATTGCATCCACTGCTGTTTGCACAAAACGTGGGTTGCCTGTTGTTGAGATCGGTTCGACGCGGTCCACAATCCCATTGGTTGTGATGTGAATCTTAACCCGCAGTTCCTCAGTACGCCGTGTGCCGATAGCTTCAGGTGGAAAAGATACTGATGTGTATTCGAGCAGTTCGGGCAACACATCGTACTCAGTGAAAAGTTCTTCTCTTGGAGCACATCCGTGCTCGAAGCAAGTTAGGAAGACTACAACAAATACGGAGGTAAACCCTAAAATTAGTCTGCTCATCGGCATATCTCTCTATCTCCTTCATAAAGCACGCGATTCCGACCCCCACGCTGTGCTTCAACCAGAGCTGACTTTGCCTTCACAAGGAGCTCATCTGCTGATGCAGCGCTGATTGGGAAGAGAGAAAACCCAACGCTGATCGTTGATCGGATGCGTGCTTCAGTGAACTCAGATATCTCCACGTCTGCGCGAAGCTGCTCAGTTATGTGTCGAGCGTCTGAAAGGCTTGTTCTCGGAAAGAAAACAAGGAACTCATCGACGCCAAATCTGCTTATGGCATCGAATGGACGGAGATGGCTTCGCAAATGTTGAGCAAGCTCCCGAAGGAATCGTCGTGATGCCTCGTAACCATGGATTTGGACAATATCCTTAAAATTGTCCACATCGATCACACCGAGAGCAAGCATTTCTTGAAAATGGCGTGCATGCTCGATCGCCTCACGGAGGCGTTCCATGAAAAATGAATATTTCTCAAGAGCGGTCTCCCGGTCAAATCGTTCAAGACGAAGATTTTCTTCCTGGAGTACTGCACGTTCAAGAGCGAGCGCGGCGATGTTTGCGTGTATTGTAAGTATGAGAATGTCCCCTTCACTGAATGAGCCAGGAGCTGCACTTTCGATGTGAAGGTATCCAAGCGATCGGTGGTGTGCAGTTAGCGAGACCAATGCGCATGAGGCGAAGTCATGTTCAAGCTTCACCGCTTCAGCGAGTTCTTTCTCCTTCTCGGCGTGCTGAACAAGAATTGGCTTCCCTGTCCAGAGCAATTTCCCGATGGGTCCTGTGCTGATGTGGCGGCGGAACTGCTTAGAAAACGTGAGTGAAATTCCATTGCTGTTCTTAATTGTCAGATACTCCGTCTGCGGATCGAGGAGAATGATGGCACATGCTTGTGCGTGATACATGCGGGCAAGCCGATCAACGATAAGATGAAAGACCCGCTCCGCATGTGGTGAGGACGCAGCTTCGTGAAGTATCTCACCCAGATAACGAATGCACTGTTCGGTGAAAATCTCCGCCACAGAACCACCTCCCTCTTGCTTGGGCCTTAGGGAAACCCAATTATTCAAAGAAGAGTTTTACGCTGTAAGTTAGCTCTTCTTTTGAGCCGAAGAGCCATCCTCAGGGAGGTTCTCCAAGGATGTAGCTAACTTTGTTCATCATCAAGTTCGAGTTTTTTCCGCCGCCTGTGCATCGACCACTGCAATCGCTGTCATCTTCACAATGTCATCAACGCCAGCACCAATTTGCAGCACATGAACTGGTTTCCGAATGCCGAGAAGAATAGGACCAATTGCCTCCGCTCCGCCTAATTTGTTCAAAAGTTTGTAGGCGATATTGGCTGATTGCAGGTCGGGGAAGATCAGGACGTTAGCTCGTTCTTTTAAATCGCTGAAGGCGTAAAGGCGTCTGAGGATTTCTGGATCCACAGCGGTCTCTGCTTGCATCTCGCCGTCTACAGTCAGCGAAGGATTTTTCTGGCGTACAAGCTCTGTTGCACGGCGCATTTTCTCTGTGAATGGATGCCGAACACTCCCAAAGTTACTGAACGAGAGCATAGCAATTTTTGGTTCTATGTCGAACCGCTTGGCGGATTCCGCTACCATGACAGCGATTTCTGCCAGCTGCTCCGCTGTTGGTTCGATGTTCACGGTTGTGTCTGCAAAGAAAATCACGTCCTTTTTGAAGACCATCATGTACACGCCGGCAATCGTTGTAAGTCCATCTTTCGTCTTGATAATTTGCAGCGCGGGCCGGATTGTCTCCGGGTAATGCTGTGTCAGTCCTGAGATCAGGCCGTCTGCGTCGCCTTCATTCACCATCATCATACCAAAGACGTTAGGTGTGCGTACAAGCTTTTCTGCCTCGCTGAAGGTTACACCCTTTCGCTTTCGCATCTCATAGAATTTCTGTACGTACTCGCCATACCTCGGTGAATCGCACGGTTTTATGATTTCAATGTGGTTGAGCGATAGACGGAGTTCTTCGATTTTTTCCTTTACAGTTATCGGATCACCCAGAAGGATTGGTTTAGCAATTTCCTCATCGAGAATGATTTGGCTTGCGCGGAGAATCTTTTCCTCCTCTCCCTCAGGGAACACGATCCGCTTCGGATTGCGCTTTGCTTTGTTGATGATGATGCGAACAACCTCGCGGGCACGACCGAAGCGCGCCTCCAGTTGGTCCCGGTATGTCTCAAGATCTTCGATTCGATGGCGCGCAACACCTGTATCCATTGCAGCTTTTGCAACAGCAGGTGCTTCCCACAGCAGTACCCGTGGATCCAGAGGCTTTGGGATGATGTATTCTGGTCCGAACTCAAACCGTCGTCCTCCATATGCTCCGGAGACCGAGTCCGGCACATCTTCTTTCGCCAGAGCAGCAAGGGCATGGGATGCAGCCAATTTCATCTGATCGTTGATGGCGGTGGCTCTGACATCCAGTGCACCGCGAAAGATGAAAGGAAATCCGAGCACGTTGTTCACCTGATTCGGATAATCTGAGCGACCCGTTGCCATAATGACGTCGTCTCGGGCTTCCTTTGCGTCTTCGTACGTGATCTCTGGATCGGGATTTGCCATGGCGAACACAATGGGCTTATCAGCCATCGATCGTACCATTTCTTTCGAGACAATTCCTTTTGTGGAGACTCCAACAAATACATCAGCCCCTTTCATTGCATCTGCCAGTGTCCGTGCCTCAGTCTCCTGGGCAAAATATTCCTTGTACGGGTTCATTCCTTTCTTCCTGCCTTTGTAGATGACGCCGTTGGTATCAACCATAATGATGTTGCTGTGCTTCGCTCCGAGTAGCTCATAAAACTTTGCGCATGCAATGCCTGCAGCACCAGCGCCACAGACAACAATCTTTACCTCGTCAATCTTCTTTCCTACCAGTTCCAGAGCGTTGACAAGTCCAGCACCGGAAATAATAGCTGTTCCATGCTGGTCATCATGGAATACCGGGATGCTCATGATCTTCTTCAACGATTCCTCAATGTAAAAGCATTCTGGAGCCTTGATGTCTTCCAAGTTGATGCCACCGAATGTTGGTTCAAGGGCTTTCACAATGCGGATGATTTCATCTGGGTCTTTTGAGTCGATTTCAATATCGAATACGTCAATATCTGCAAAACGTTTGAAAAGGACACCCTTCCCTTCCATGACCGGCTTTCCTGCTAATGGTCCTATGTCGCCGAGCCCTAAGACTGCTGTCCCGTTGCTCACGACGGCAACAAGGTTTCCTTTTGCAGTGTAGGTAAATGCCTCTTCAGGATTTTTCTCAATCTCTCGACACGGCTCGGCAACGCCGGGAGTATATGCCAGTGAGAGATCACGCTGTGTCTGCGTTGGCTTTGTTGGAATAACTTCAATCTTTCCACGTCTACCTGTTGAATGATAGTCAAGTGCATCTTCACGACGGATCATATAATGGACCTCCTTCCATAGTCATTTTTCGACAATATTCATTTCTCTGGAGTCTGCGTGGTAACAGTTTCAAGAGCAAGATCATCAAAAAGGATCGAAGAGCCTTCATGGAGCTCATCAGTTTCTGGATTTCCCAGAATGGCAAGACGTACCCTCGCTTTTGTGACCTCAGGTCCCGCAGCAGGTGGAGCAAGCTTGAGCGAAAATGGTTTGAACTCGGTGCTGCTGCCGGTAAGGGCAGTGTCTTTGAGTCCAACTGTGCTTCCGGATGATGTTTCAACGCACAATGCAACCATCCCCTGATCACCCCCTTTGAGATTGAGGAGAGCATACCCGCTCAACCGGAGAGGTGCATTGGGGATTGAAATGTCCCCTTGAATAGCAGCTCCACCAATTTTTGTTCCATGAAAATCTTTTACTTCGAGCTTGAGTGAGTTCTTTCCACTTTTTGCTTTCGGTGAAATTGATACAACTGTGAGAATCGGAGGGATGTTGTTCGTCTCCCAGGATGCGGGCTCGTTCTTGACGACAACTTCAAAATTGGGGTTCTTGAGAAAATTCTGGGATTGTCCACTGGAAAGAAACGAAAAAAGAAGAACGCAACTAAAGGCAGTAACGATAAACCTGATACTTTGTCCTCGCATTTTACACCTCCGCGCTTGATATGCCCACGAAAGAGATAATAAGCTAATGTTGCCTCCTCTGGATACGGGCGCGAGCGCCGATGGCATTGGAAAATCGTACAGCGCACTGAGAACATAATTGTACGACAGGATTGGCGCGAAGTCGCTTCGGCTCTATGAGTCCTCCGCAATGAATACATATCCCGTAGGTGCCCTGTCTGATTCGTCGTAGAGCTAACTCCAATTCCTGAAGCTCGGTGTCTCCTCGCAACGCTGCTGCACATCGATACGATGGATCAAGAACACAAAATTTCGTTTCCGCTTGACAGACTGAACAAACAAATTCTTCTCCGCTTTCAATATCAAGGATCAACTGAGGAGATTGACGAAGATGTCGAAGCAGCCTCTTGATCTCCGACATGATCAATGCTTCATACTCGTCGTACCTCGGGAACAAAATCCCGTTCTTTTTCTCCGCCCCCGGCGGACTGAGCTGACCGGCGTTCATAGCACCCACATACACAAGGAACAACATTGGCAGGCAGGAGATGAGAATATATTAACAGAATTGAGATAACAACATTGCGATTTCTATGTGTCGCTTGAAATACCTCTGAATCAACACTCAATAGTTACCATCTCCTGTCTTGTCGCATTTCGGGTTTCTCGACATCCACGAAAAATTTAGCTACGTCCATAGTGAGAAGCAAGCAAAGCACAAATATCAGCAACATGAATTAGCAATTGTTCTTGAACATTCAAAATTACTTCCATAAATTTAGGGCATGCGTCTCGTTGCTGGTGTTAAGATATTTTCGATCGTTGTAGGAGTTTTTCTCGCTTCGCCTAAGTTCATCGCCTGCATGTCCCCATCGGACAGCATTGAGGTTAAACACAACTTATCTTCTTCACTCAGATCGCTTTCGCCCATTCCTTTAAGAATAGCCCGGGCAGATAGCAGCGCTCTTCGTCTCTCCCAGTCCGGACAATTTCGGGATGAAGCGTTTCATCCGAAGGTGAGCTATTCTCGATTAGCCTTTATTGGAGGTACAAGTTTAGCCGTTGGGGTAGGGGTTCACATTTATCAGAATAGGGCATGGTGGCTTGGTACGCGCGCTCCTTTCCATGTGGAAAACGACTGGTCTTATGCGATGAATTTTGACAAAATTGGACACTTCTGGGCGGCAGAATTGCTCAGCTCAATTTATGCTGATCTCTACAAGTGGGCGGGCGTAGAGCGAAAGCAAGCTCTCCTTTATAGTGCTGCTACAGGCTTTCTTTATGAACTCTACGTAGAAATTGAGGACGGGCTTCACCGCGATTGGGGGTTCAGTCCGGGGGATGCGTTTGGTGATGTCCTTGGGGCTTTTTACCCGATTCTCCAGGAGCAGTTCCCATTTCTGCAAAATTTCAGTTTGAAATGGAGCTACTTGCCAAATCGTGAATATCTTGACCGCTACGG
This sequence comes from Bacteroidota bacterium, assembly GCA_049973045.1. Lineage (GTDB taxonomy): Bacteria > Bacteroidota > Ignavibacteria > 0-14-0-80-59-12 > 0-14-0-80-59-12 > JBMFJZ01. The sequence goes on from JBMFJZ010000004.1 coordinate 23,419, forward strand.
CACAAATCATGCTTTCATTGACGATTATCAGGGTACAACGTTCTGGGCAACTGCAAGAATACACAATCTTTTGCCTGCACCCGCACGAGATTATTGGCCTGGGTTTCTCAATCTTGCTGTTGGTCTCAACGTTCAAAAGATATACCAAGGCGGACGAGGAGAACGTCACTGGTTTATCTCGCTTGATTACGACCTGGAGTCACTCCCTGGAGAAGGCGCCTTCTGGAAATCCCTGAAGCGCGTGCTTAATCATGTTCATTTTCCGGCACCAGCGGTTCAAATCTCACCGAACGTTGTATGGTATGGAATGTTTTTCACCGTAAGGTAAGTTTGCTTTAGAGCGACAGAAGTGGCCTCCTCCATAAGGTAGGAAGGACATCATCGCCCTGGCAGGCGCTGAGATCACCTTTCTTTTATCATCTCTCGGACTACCACAGCATTGTTATGCTTTTCATCTCTGGCTGAATAGAGGATGGTTACCGTCTGCCTTCTTGAAAGCTCTCGAAGCTGTGCAAGGAGCGCAGCCTTTGTTGGATTCTTCAGCTCCTCCCGGTAGCGTTTTTGGAACTCATCCCATTTCTTTGGATCATGGCTGAACCATCTGCGTAGAGCGTCCGAGGGTGCAAGGTCTTTCATCCACTCATCAATCTTCGCCCTCTCCTTGGTCAGTCCTCGAGGCCAGAGACGATCTACAAGAACTCGGTAGCCATCTGTTCTCTCAGGTGGATCATAGATGCGCTTACATTTCAGCATGGCATCGCCCCTTTTATGATTTTTTTATAAGAACACCGAGGATTCCATTAGGTTCCAGTGGATAGCGCACAGCTAATTCTCAAAAGAACTTCTCTGAGTGGAAGAGCTCTCACTCGCTTCTCTTCAGGTTACCTGATTTTTGCGTGGTTGAATCTTATGCCTATTCCTTGTAAATTTCGTTTGGATTCATCAGCCGGAGACTTCCGCAAGAGGCGGAGATCAGTCTCTGGCTCAAAAGAGGCATCGTGGAGTAATTATGGCTACCTTCGGAGAAGAACTGCGACTGTATCGTGAGAAAAAGAACGTGTCTTTACAAGAGATCGCTACTGCAACGCGGATTAATATTCGATTTCTTGAAGCAATAGAAAGGAACGATTTTCACTTCTTACCTGAGCCGTATGTCCGATCGATGGTGAGGGAGTATGCCGCATATTTGGAGCTCGATCCGGAAAAAGTAATGGAGGCATTCGATCGAGAAGGCAAAGCCCAGCAGCAAGCGGGTGTGGAACCGAAGCAGCTACCGTCTCAACAACCCGGGGGTTTGCGAATAGTTAGCTTAAAGAAATTACAGTCGCAGTTCACGAACATTTTTTCAGAAAATCTCTGGCAGCGGATACAAACATCTCCAGTTTCCATTGCTATAATGCTTCTCGCTGCTATTGGCCTCGTGACTTTTCTCTTACTTCGGAGTGCTGGTACGCATAGCCCTGTTAGGGAAATTCCTTTTGAGCGCGTTATGAAAGAGAACGAATTTCGCGTCTCTCCAAATGTAAGAACTGCTAAAACTCCTTCTACTCAGATACCGGACAGTTTGGAGCTCGTGGGGAAAACAAACGACACCGTGTGGATTCAGATCAAGGCAGATACTTCTCAGCCCATTGATGTTATTCTTGCTCCGGATCGTTCGTATATCTGGAAAGCAAAACAGCGTTTCCGCATAACGCTGGGGAACGCTGGGGGGATCCAATTCACATTAAACGGGAAACCCATTGGATACCTTGGCAAGAGAGGGGTAGTTATTCGAGACTACGAGATTTCCAGGGATCGATTGCGTCGATAAATTTTATGTTGGGGGCATCAATGAAATCTGCAACAGCTTCAATTGCTGAACGTATAGAGAACCTGCGGAACGAAATTCGGGAGCATGATTACCGTTACTATGTGCTTGCGCAGCCGACGATCTCTGACTATGAGTATGATCAACTCATGCGCGAGTTGGAGGAACTTGAGCGTCAGCATCCGGAGCTTATCACGCCTGATTCACCGACGCAGCGCGTTGGCGGACAGCCGACTAAGGAATTCCCCACTGTGACGCATACGACGCCGATGCTGAGCCTTGCCAATGCATACACAATTGAGGAAATTCGCGATTTTGACCGCCGGGTACATTCTCTTCTCGGGAAGGAACCCGTCCACTACACTGCTGAGCTTAAGTTTGATGGTGTAGCTATTAGCTTGAAATATCAGAATGGGGTCTTTGTGCGAGGGGCGACGCGCGGCGATGGTGTGCAAGGGGATGAGATCACTAATAACTTGAAAACCATACGCTCTATCCCTCTTCGTCTTCGGGCAATTGAAGACAACTTGCTCGACATCGAAGTTCGCGGAGAGGCTATCATGTGGAAAGAGGACTTTCTCAAACTAAATGAGGAAAGGGAGCAGGCGGGTGAGAAACTTTTCGCGAATCCGCGGAACGCCGCCGCGGGAACACTGAAGTTGCAGGACCCTAAACTTGTTGCAGAACGCTCGCTTCATTTCTTCGCCTATTACCTCCTTACCGAGAAAGCCAGACTGAAGAGTCAATACGAAAACCTTCAGATTCTTAAGCGACTTGGCTTTCCGGTGAACGAATATGCACGGCTCTGCCGTTCAATTGAAGAGGTGATCGAATTCTGGAGCGAGTGGCAAGAGAAAAGAGACACTTTGCCATACGACATTGATGGTGTTGTTATCAAAGTTGATTCGCTTCAACAACAGCGGACTCTTGGAAGTGTTGCAAAAAATCCACGCTGGGCAATTGCGTTCAAATTTACTGCTCGAAAAGAGCAAACGATCCTGAGGGACATCGTTCTTCAGGTTGGACGTCTGGGGACCATCACCCCAGTCGCATTGCTGAAACCAGTATTTCTTGGCGGTACAACGGTGAGCCGAGCAACGCTCAACAATGAGGATTACATACGAAAACTTGATGTCCGCATTGGTGACACCGTAATTGTAGAGAAGGGGGGTGATGTTATTCCGAAGATCACCGGTGTAGTTGCTGAGAAACGACCAAGGGGTTTGAAACCATTCGTGATGCCGATGAAATGCCCTGAGTGCGGCTATAAACTGTATCGACCTGAGGGTGAAGCAAACTATTACTGTGAGAATCCAGAATGTCCCGCGCAAGTTCGGGGTCGCATCGAGCACTTCGCCTCACGAGGGGGGATGGATATTGAAGGACTTGGGGAAGCTGTCATTGATCAACTTGTGAAAGTTGGGCTTCTGAAAACTTACGCAGACATTTATCAGCTTCACAAGCACCGCGAGAAGCTAATGAGCCTGGAGCGGTGGGGTGAAAAAAGTGTACAGAATCTTCTCGATGCAATTGAAAAGAGCAAGCGGCAGCCTTTCAGTCGAGTCCTCTATGCATTGGGGATTCGCCATGTTGGCGCAGGGGTGGCACGAGTCCTGGCGGAGCACTTCCATTCTATCGATGAACTGAGGAAAGCTGATCTAACGACACTGACAGCTATTCCAGAGATCGGGCCCAAGATTGCGGAAAGCATTGTCCGATTCTTTCGTGATCGTCGAAATCTTGAGATCGTCGAACAACTTAGGGAAGCTAACGTCCGTTTGTCGGTGGAACGCCGTGCTGCACGGGGACCATTGAGCGGGAAGATCTATGTAATCACAGGGACGCTCAGCCGTTACACGCGTGAGGAAGCAAAGCAACTTATTGAGGCAAAAGGAGGCACGGTTGCCTCCAGCATCAGCAAGCATACGACGGCTCTCATTGTAGGTGAATCACCGGGCTCGAAACTTGATAAGGCAAAGGAACTCGGTGTTCCAACGATGAGCGAAGAAGAATTTGAAGCCCTGATTAAATCACGATGAATTGCATTTCTGGGCAAAATTTCTCATCTTCATACATGATGCTGGAACGTTTCCGACAATCCATCGGGTTACGGTATGCGAGATTTCATTTCAGGCGGGAGCAAGAAGAAATGCGCCCTCTGACGAAATTCTTTACATCAGCGCGGCGGCTACTTCTGGTTCTTCCATTTAATGATGCCGATGCTTCTTATGCTCACAATATCGTCGGCGAATTCGCCAAAGTGTTCGGGAGCAAGTCAATTGTACTGCTGGCATCCCGGTCAGTTCACATTCCCAGCACCGTAGATTCTACACGGGTCATATTTCTGGGGAAAGAGCAGCGCTCTCTTTTTTTCATTCCGCGTCGGTCTACAATCGAACAACTGCAACAGATGCCCTTTGATGTTGCTGTTGATCTGAATCAGGTTCTCGTTCTTCCGGTGGCTTTTCTTCTTAAGGCGCTTCGTGTTCCCTACCGAGTTGGATTTGACAACTCTGGCATGCGAGAATTCTACAATGTTTTCGTTCGTGTCTCAACCACTGACCCTTTGCAGCGATATGCGTCGTTGCTGAATCAACTTTTGATGTTCTAAGTGTAATGCGTATGAACTTCGAGGTCACAAAAAACGGTACTGCAACAGTGTTCAAGCTCAAAGAGCAAAGCCTCGACAGTACTATAGCTCCGGAACTAAAGGGTGAATTTCTCCTCATTACTCGCACGAAAGCGAGCCAATTGGTTATCGATCTCAGCGATGTGCGCTCCTGCGACAGTTCTGGGCTAAGTGCTTTGCTTATTGCTGAACGGCAGATGCGCAATCATGGTGGTATTGTGAAGCTGGTCGGGGTTCGCAAAACCGTCCTCTCGCTTCTCAAGATTGCTCAGCTTGACCGTGTCTTTCAAATTTTTCCAACCGTGAGCGAGGCTTTGAAGGTCTGAGAATGGAGTCGTTGGGAAGACCCTGGGAATTGCCTGCTCCCTCAGCTTCAGAAAGGACCTGAATGGGCTTCTCGACCATTGACTACGTTATTGTCATTGTCTACCTTGGTGCCATCACAATTCTCGGCGCGCTTACGGGTGGGAAACAACGGACCGCCCGTGATTATTTCCTCGGAAAGACAACGGTTCCATGGTACGCTGTCACATTCGCCGTTGTCTCTGCTGAAACCAGCACCCTGACGTTTATAAGCATTCCCGGACTTGCCTACGCAACCGATTTCGGCTTTCTGCAAATCACCTTCGGTTATCTCCTGGGGAGAATTACAGTTGCGCTCTTGCTTTTGCCACCGTACTTCCGAGGTGAACTCTCAACAGCTTATGCTTTTCTCGAGGGGCGGTTCGGCTCAAAGACGCGAAGTTTCGCCTCAATTGTATTTCTCTTAACACGGATCTTCGCCGATGGTGTTCGCCTATTCGCGACAGCAATTCCCATCAAGCTGATTCTTGGGGTAAGCTATCCGACTGCTATTCTCATCATCGCTATTGTTGCTCTGCTGTATACATATCTCGGTGGCGTTCGCGGTGTAATCTGGGTCGATGCCGTACAGATGTTCGTATATCTTGGTGGAGCACTTCTCGCTATTGGCGTTCTTCTCTCAAGGATCCCGGGAGGATGGACAGCGGCAATACAGTTCGCGGATTTTCATCAAAAGCTCAACACGATACATTGGGGATTTGACAAGGGCTTGGAAGGATTTCTCCAGACCCCTTATACTTTCATAGGCGGGTTGATCGGTGGTGCCCTCCTTTCGATGGCATCTCACGGCACCGACCAGCTCATCGTGCAGCGACTCCTTGCGACGAAATCACTTCCATCCGCACAGAAAGCAATTATCGGAAGCGGTGTTGTGATCATTTTTCAATTTGCGATCTTTCTGTTCGTTGGCGTGCTTCTTTTTGCGTACTATCACGGGGCGAGCGTCGTACAACTTGGGCTTTCGAAAGCTGATGAAATTTTTCCGCACTTCATCATCGAGGGTCTTCCACCGGGAGTTTCTGGAATTATCATCGCCGGATTGCTCGCAGCAGCTATGTCAACCCTTGCCGGATCGATGAGCGCCATGGCATCGTCAACGGTGCTAGACCTTTATAAGCCATATTTTGTTAAAGGAGACTCGTCCTCTGATGAGAAAAGTGATATCTACAGCCTGCGCCTGGCACGCATGGTGACCGTCCTCTGGGCAGGACTTCTGGTAGGAGCAGCAATTATATTTATGAAGTCACCCCAAGCAGTGGTTGAACTTGCTCTCAGCATAGCATCATTTACTTATGGAGGGTTGTTGGGGACATTCCTGCTTGGTGTGTTATTCAGGCGGCCGAAGCAGGAAGATGCCCTTGCGGGGTTCGTCGCTGGAATCGCTATCATGATCACAGTCATTGCCCTCAAGCTTGTTGCTTGGACATGGTTTACTTTCGTGGGGGTCGTTGTGACGTTGTTCATTGGGAGTTTGCTGAGTAAGCTTGAACGGAAGGAAGCGCAATAAAAGAATAAGCAGAAGCGAGGGACTAATATGCAACTTACAATTGTGGATTGGATTGTCATCGCACTCTATTTTGTATTCAACCTTTCAGTTGGGCTTTATTATCGGAAACGAGCAACAAAGAGCGTTAGCGACTTTTTCGTCTCTGGTCGGAATGTTGTCTGGTGGCTGGCAGGGACTTCGATGGTTGCTACAACGTTTGCGGCTGATACGCCTCTTGCTGTCACGGGTTTGGTTGCAAGGAATGGCATCGCAGGGAACTGGATCTGGTGGAGCATGGTATTCAGCGGGATGTTAACTGTCTTCTTTTATGCGCGGCTCTGGCGGCGCGCTGGTGTCTTAACGGATGTAGAATTTGCTGAGATTCGATACAGCGGCAAGGCAGCGAGCTTCTTGCGCGGTTTCCGCGCTCTTTACCTTGGGCTCCCTATCAATCTCATAATCATGGGGTGGGTCAACCTCGCCATCGTCAAGATTATGATGCTAACCCTCGGTATCTCGAAAGTGGAGGCTCTTGTTGCAGCCATCTTCATCATGTTCATCACTGCTTCCATATCAACGCTGTCCGGTCTGTGGGGGGTTCTTGTGACTGATTTGTTCCAGTTCGTTCTGAAAATGGGTATGGTTATTTTGCTTGCAGTGTTCGCTGTACAGGCAACAGGCGGAATGGGGAGCCTTGTTTCTGGATTGCATAGCGTTGATGCTGCACGTCAAAGCACGGGCTCTGTTCTCTCCTTCATCCCCGATTTGAATTCCACATGGATGCCTTTGATCACGTTTCTTGTTTATATCGCAGTGAACTGGTGGGCGTCGTGGTATCCCGGGGCAGAGCCCGGAGGAGGGGGATACATCGCGCAGCGAATCTTTAGTGCAAAGGATGAAAAAAATTCTGTTCTCGCAACACTCTGGTTTAATGTAGCACATTACGCTCTCCGCCCTTGGCCTTGGATTATTGTGGCACTTGTTGCTGTTGTGCGTCTGCAGCACGACCCGTCTTTTCTGAAAGACCCGGAGTCTGGCTACATCCGCATTTTAATGACAGATCTACCCGTTTCGCTTAGAGGACTCATGCTTGCTGCGTTTGCAGCGGCATATATGTCAACTATCGGAACGCAACTCAACTGGGGGGCAAGCTACCTTGTTAACGATCTCTATCGCCGATTCATGGTGCGCAATCGGAGTGAAAAACACTACGTCACAGCTTCCCAGATAACAACGATCCTCCTCATGATTTTGTCCACCATTGTCACGTTTTTCATGGAGTCAATTGCTGATGCATGGAAGTTTCTGATTGCGCTTGGAGCGGGAACGGGGCTTGTCTACCTTCTTCGCTGGTTCTGGTGGCGGATCAATGCCTGGAGCGAAATATCGTCAATGGCTGCTGCGTTCGTTACCTCGCTCATCTTGCAATATCAGTTCCATCTGAGTGAGTCAAGTCCAAAGGAATTTGCCTACCTCGTGCTGATCACGGTTGCAATAACAACTGCTGTGTGGTTGCTTGTCACATTCCTGACTAAGCCTGAACCAAAAGAAACCTTGCTTGCGTTCTATAGACGTGTCCGCCCGAGTGCAAAGCTCTGGGGACCTATCGCAAGAGAAGCCCCCGATGTCAATCCTGCGAAAGATGGAATATTTAACCTGATCGACTGGCTCAGTGGTGTTGCAATGATCTATGCTTTCCTATTCGGCGCAGGTAATATCATTTTCGGCCAGACGCTCACTGGCTTACTCATGATGCTTGCAGGATTTGTCTTCGGAGGGATCATTTACATCGACCTCAACAAGCGTGGTTGGGAAACTGTGGGCAGATGACCTTAAATGCTCCTTGATCCCTAAAATTGCTATGTAATTACTGTTTGAGCTTAACTACGTTGAAGTTCAATCAGCGCCCCCGTGGTTGTTTCTTTCCTTTTCTTGATTCTCACTGGAAAAACCAGTAGAATTCAAGAGAGGTCAGTCATCCTTTCAATGGCTATGGTATCGATTGCTGGAATAGTGAAAAACGCCCTTATCAAAATAGTGGCGATAGACTTCAAGAGCGATCTTGCTCTCAAGATAGTGATTGTTGCTGTGACAGCGATTCTCATTTCTCTCCTCTTTCCGCGAGGTGAATCGGTTGAGTTCCACTATCCTGTTGGTTCCGTATGGCTGCGTGAAGACTTGATTGCGCCATTTTCCTTTCCGATTTACAAGCCCGAGCAAGAATATGAACTTCAATGCAGAGCAGCTGCGGATAGTGTTGCTCCGGTATTTCGCCGAGAAGAGAGCAGGGGTCAGCAGAAACTTGACAGTCTTCACCGCTTTCTCAATCATGTGGGACGGATTGTTGAACTACGCCTTCGGGAGCGATGGTGGCTTCTCCATCCTCCCCGCACAGTGGGGCAACATATCAGCGCGTCGAGGGATTCCGCAATCCTTGCAACGGATTTAGCACTGCTCGGTGCTCAGTTCACGGATTCAGAATGGGGTACTTTCGAAGACCTTCTTGCCCCCGGCGGTACAATGAGGCGAGTGACACTGAGAGATCTCGATGCGTTTCTCACAAATTGCCTAAACTCTATCTATGCCCGCGGTATCCTCGATGTCGAAAAAAACAAGCTTAATCACAAAGTTCTGTCTCTTCGCCGAAATGTTATTGAGACTTCAGTGCCTGTGGATTCTTTCTACGATCTAACCGAAGCTGCGGCTCATATTGAGCAGCTTTGCCAAGTTCGATTCAGGAAAAGCCCCGATGTCGGGAATCTCCTCTCAAAGATCGCGCTTGAATTCATCACCCCAACAATTCTCTACGATCTGGTTGCTACGCAGCAGGAACGAGAACTTGCTGTGAGTCATGTGCCACGAACTCTGGGAGTAGTTCTCGTGGGGGAGCGCATAGTTGGTGAGCATGAGGTTGTCACACCAGAGGCAAAGCTTAAAATTGATTCATTCCTGAGAGCCAGAGCGGAACGAGGTGGCGAACAGCGGGCGGCGATTCAATGGCTTGGCAATCTCCTCCACACGGTAGCGATTCTCAGCTTACTGGCAATGTACATCTATTTGTTCCGAAAGCGAATTCTCAGCGACAATTCTCGAATCACACTGATAGCTTTGCTCATTTTGTTTATCGCTTTCCTCGCATTCTTGATTGTTCAGATCAGATCAAAGCTCCCCCTTGAATATTTAATCGTCCTCCCTGTGTCGTCGATGCTTCTTGCCATTATCTTCGATTCGCGCGTGGCGTTTTATGGAACAGTTGTCTCAGCTCTGCTTCTTGCAGGGATTCGTGGAAATGATTATACGATTGCTGTTTCTTCTATCATTGCCGGTGCCCTTGGTGTTTATACAGTTAGAGATATCAGAAACCGAACCCAGATTTTCCGTTCTATGCTGTTCATTTTGCTCGGATACGTTGTTGCCATCATTGCTTTCGGAGTGGAACGCTCTGAGTCCTTCCAGCGATTGTCTATAGAAATTGCATTTGCCGGTATCAATGCCTTAGTTTCTCCCGCATTGACATACGGATTTCTCATCTTCATTGAGCGGGCGTTTCACGTTGCAACAAACCTGACGCTCCTTGAGCTCTCGGATTTTAATCAACCTCTCCTTCGGGAGCTCTCAGAAAAAGCTCCCGGTACGTTTCATCATTCTGTTATGATGGGCACTCTCGCTGAAGCAGCGGCAGAGGCAATTGGAGCGAACTCTATTCTTGCACGCGTTGGTGCGTATTATCACGATATCGGAAAGACGCTACGGCCCGAGTACTACATTGAAAATCAAATGGATGCTGTAAATCGTCACGACGCACTCACTCCTCAAATGAGTGCCCTTGTTGTTACCTCGCATGTTAAGGAAGGCCTTGAACTCGGGCGGCGATACCGGCTGCCTCAAATTGTTCTTGATTTCATCCCGCAGCATCACGGGACGACACTGATTTCGGTGTTTTATAACAAGGCGCTTAAACAGCGGGGCAGAAAAGAAAAGGTGCGAGAGGTTGACTTTCGCTATCCCGGACCGAAACCACAAACTAAAGAAGCAGGCATTGTGATGCTCGCCGATGCTGTGGAGGCAACAGCCCATACGCTGGATGATCCCACACCAGCTCGACTTGAACAGGTGATCGATGAGATTGTGAAACAGCGCCTCATGGATGGACAATTTGATGAATGTGAACTGACCCTCCGCGATCTCACGAAAATTAAGGAAGCATTTTTGAGGATTCTCTTCGGTATTTATCATCCTCGTATTAAATATCCGGGACAGGAAGAGCAAAGTTCCGTAACATCGGAAGAGGAGCTGGTTCAACCTAAAAGTCTTCTTGGCCGCATTCGAACCATTGACTCTCTATGATCACGAGCGCATTAAACCAATATCTTCGCACGCTCCAGCTTGAGGGGACAACATCAGCGAACACAGTTGCCTCATATACAAATGATCTGCGGCGATATACTACATTTCTTCAAGGAATTGGTGTAAAAGACCCATCTGAAATTAAGGAAGAGCACGTATCGGCGTATCTTGTGGAGCTTAGCATGCTTGGGCTTGCTTCAAGCAGCGTTGCACGGAATCTTTCCGCTCTCCGTGGGTTTCATACTTTTCTCGTTGTCGAGGGGCTCGCTTCTTCTAATCCAACAGATGCAGTTGAGGCGCCGAAAGTGGACCGACGGCTCCCAGATGTTCTTACAATTGAGGAAGTCAATGCAATTCTTGAACAACCTGATACGAATCATCCTGTTGGATTGAGGGACCGAACAGTTCTGGAGGTTCTCTACGCGACGGGAGTAAGAGTTTCCGAACTTGTGAATATGCATCTCCGCGACATTTTCATTGAGGACGAATTTGTTCGGGTGATGGGGAAGGGTTCAAAAGAACGCCTCGTCCCCATTGGTCGGTCTGCCCTTCACTGGCTGCGTGAGTATGAAAAGAATGCACGGCCAGTTCTTACGAAGCGAGGAGTCACGTTTGATTGGATTTTTCTTTCAACGCGCGGACGACAACTGACACGAATGGCTGTGTGGCAAATTGTTCGCATGTATGCAACACTTGCCGGCATCCAGAAGCACGTTCACCCACACACTTTTCGCCATTCATTTGCAACACATCTGCTCGAGGGCGGAGCTGACCTACGAGCTGTCCAGGAAATGCTCGGCCATGCCGATATTTCTACAACACAGATTTATACACATATCGACCGTGAGTACTTGAAGGAAGTCCACCGAACATTCCATCCCAGGCCATAGGAGATAGTCGTGAAAGAAACTCTCAGTGTGCTGCCTATTTTACTCTCCCGTGTAGTTACCATGAAATCGCTCACGGCGCTGCAGCGCCCTTTTCTGGCGATCCGACAGCTAAAGAGAGTGGCCACCTGACACTCAATTCCTCACATTGACCTCGTCGGATCTATTGTTGTTCCTTCTTTCTTGCTTCTGACAGCCGGGCGCTTTTTCATTGCTTGGGCAAAGCCAACTCCTCTGAACCCCTTGAATTTTCGTAATCCTCGTGTCGATGAAATTCTTGTCTACGTAGCGGGACCGATCTGAAATCTCTTGCTTTCAGTCCTGTGCACCGTTATGGTGGTGTTCTTGATGCAGGCGGGTGCACTCCCTGGGATTCCCGGTGGGGCGGTTCAACAGCTCCAGGGGTTCCAGGTTAAGATGTTCTACCTCGGAATTACCTTCAATATCGTGCTTGCGATCTTCAATCTTGTTCCTGCACCCACTTGATGGATCACACGTCTTGTCTGCATCCCTTCCACCCGAGGCTGCGGAGCTTCGCCTTTGGCGAAACAGTTGTGTATATCTTGCGCGCACCTATAATCTGGTTTGTGCAAGCCTTCACACTGTTGATCAGTTACCGATGTCGTATTGTTACAGTCCCTAAGGCAGAGGAAACCTTCAAGTTCATTTTTCGTTTAGCGGAATCGTAGTTTGCGGAGTAATAAATGTCCCCATGCTGTTTCTCAATGTCACTGTCAACGTGCAATGTGGAAAGGAAGCTTCCTTCGTTGTCGATGCGAACGCCAACTTCTCCAGGAATCTCAATGACCAACGTGCCTATCCCCATCTCAACCTTTATAGAGCTTTCCACTTGCTGGACCCCGTCGAAATTTAAGTCGTACTTTCCTACTCCACCGCTAAATGTCATCGTCCGGAAGTTGGCGTATCCAAGATTAACTCCCTCAAATTTGCTCACCCCACTTTCGATCCTAAGCTCGTCCATCACCATGGGATTCGGTGCATCAAATTGAACGCGGACAGAACTGGCTCCTGTTGAAAGCTCAAATCTTTCCAAGCGCAAGCCTGAAAGATCGAATTCCCCTTCACCCGCGCCGAGTTCACCTTTAAACGTGATTGGAATAGCATCCGTGAGCTTGAGGTTCCAGAAAGCAATATCGGAGGAACCATAGTGAAATGGATAGGAATCGTTTCGCTTTCCATGTACATCTATGCCGATGTCAAGTATACCTGTTTTCCCGCTTAGAGAATATCGAATATCAGGTGTTAGCACCACAGCTTTATGAGGCTCAAGATCTGAGATCAATAGATAGGGTTGTGGAGCACGAGACAGGACAAGCTTTCCCAAGGCAGCTTGAAGCTTCACCCGCAGCTCTTTTTCTTTCCCGAGCTTAATTTCGTCATGAAAGCCGGGGTTAGTGGGGATAGTCGATGCAACTGCAAGGAAGCACGCCCCTATGAGCACTGGTATCTTCATATTTTTTAAAGTCCCGTTTCTTTTAGCGGGAATGGCCCTTGCTATTTACTCTATATGAAAGATACGAATTGCTGGCATCAAAGTTCCGTTCAAAAGCGATGAAACTTGCTGCGGAGCAATTTGTTCAGTAGCTCACGCCCACGGAAAATGTGAGCTTTAACCGTTCCGATGGGGAGACCGAGAATTGAGGCTATTTCCTCGTACGACCGCTCCTCCTTGTGACGAAGAAGGATAACACGCCTGTACTTTTCAGGTAAGCCAGCAATTGCTTCATCAATGAGAGCACGTTGTTCCTCCTCTTCCATGGGACGGCCCGGTTCATAAGTGGAATCAGGGATCTCGTACCTGTACTCACCTTCCTCTCCGCGAATTGGCTTATCTATGGAAAAAAGGTTAAGCTTTCGCTTCCGAAGATGATCAATGCAACTATTTCGGGCAATCTTGAAAAGCCATGTTGAGAAAGGATACCGTGGGTTGAAACTCGATAGGGATGAGAACGCTTTAATGAACGTTTCCTGTGTGAGATCGTTCGCCTCTTCGCTATTGCCAACCATTTTTACCGCAATTCGATGGACAACACTCCGATACTTCATCATCAGCAAGTGATACGCACGCTCATTGCCTGACCGAGCCTCCTCGATGAGAACAAGGTCATCTGTGTGCTGAGACAGCTTCTGCTCGGACAATTTTGTGTTCATATATTTACTATTACGAAATTACTGAAATTGAACTGGACGAGCAAACTGTGCACTCGCTTGAAGTAGCTGATTTCCCGACATCAGTTTCCCCTGCAGGGGAGGCCTTGCAAAAATACTTTCTTCTATCGATAATTTGAAAATATTTGCACCATGGGCACGGGGTATATAAGCTTCTAAGCTTCGAGTTAATTTTTGTTTTCTTGACTGGGCAATCTCCGTTTGCAATCAAAAATCTGATTGGTTAATTTGCCTCTGAATTGTGCGACCATTGATGAGAATGGGAGATCAATTCGAGAGTATTGCATGCTCGTTACATTTGAGGGATTGGATTTCTGCGGGAAAACGACTCAGGTTCAGCTCCTTGAATCGTGGCTCTCTACATCTGTCGGCGGGGCGAAAGTAAAAGTAGTTCGCGAGCCTGGAGGGACACGAGTTTCCGAACTCATACGCGATCTCCTGCTTGATCCTTATCATGCTGAGATAGATGCAGTGGCAGAATTATTTCTCTTTTCGGCTGCACGGGCACAGCTTGTCCGCCAGAATATTTTACCAGCTTTGAAGCGCGGCGATATTGTCATTTGTGACCGCTTTGCCGATTCCACCGTAGCCTATCAGGGCTATGGTCGCGGCATTGATCTTGAGACTATCGATAAGATCAACACGCTGGCAACAGCGGGCATTGTACCAGATGTGACGTTTCTCTTAGATATCTCTCCAGAAGAATCATACCGGCGGCGTGGTGCCTACGGCGCCATCATGAAAAGCGACGATCGTATGGAGCAATCCGGTATTGCATTCTATGCCCGCGTGCGAGAAGGGTACTTAGCTATTGCCAGGGCTTCTCCTGAGAGAGTACTCCTCATCGATGGCACGAAACCTATCGATGTTATTGCTGGAGAAATTCAAATCATTATAAAGCAGAGAGGAGTGGGAAAGAACATATGAAAACCATTCGAACACGGTCCGCCAGAGGTGTACTGCTCATTGCGGCTCTTGTAAGCTTACTTACGATTGGGTTGCTCACTGAACCAGAAGGCTACCTTGACCGCGTGTATCGAAGCATCGACTTATTTGGGAAGGTGTACAAGGAAATCGCTCTCAACTATGTCGATCCGATTAATCCTGAGAAATTCATGCGTAGTGGCATCGACGGGATGCTCAACGCACTTGATCCATATACAGTCTTTATTGGACCTGAGGAAGCATCTGAGGTTGAGCTTCTGACCACAGGCAAATACGGCGGCATCGGTATTACAATTGGATTACGTGATGGATATGTTACTGTGATCTCGTTGATGGAGGGATATTCTGCACAGCGTCAAGGGATTCGTGAAGGTGACCGTATTCTCGAAATTGATGGGAAGCCACTGAAAGGGTTGAAACTCGAGCGGGTTCAAGCACTTGTCCGAGGAGAGGTCGGGACAGAGGTCCGACTGAAAATCGAACGGGAGGGCGAGCCGCAGCCCCTTGAATTTGTTCTCCGGAGAGAGGAAATCCAGCTTAAAAGCATTACATATGCAGGTTATATTGAAGATGGCATTGCTTATATCCGTCTTGAGCGATTTCTACGAACAGCCGGGGATGAGCTTCGGCGAACAATTAATGACTTAGAATCAAAGGGGCAGATCAAAGGTGTCATTCTGGATCTGCGGAATAATCCCGGTGGCTTGCTCGACGTAGCTGTTGATGTAGTGGAGAAGTTTGTGCCGAAAGGGAGTTTAATAGTCAGCACACGTGGGCGTACGGAGGAGAGCGAGAAACGATACTATTCCACTCAGGAACCCATGCTTGGGGATGTGCCGCTCGTTGTTCTGGTAAACCAGAATAGCGCCAGTGCCAGTGAGATTGTTGCTGGCGCTATTCAGGACTTAGACCGAGGCTTAGTCATAGGGACACGAACATTCGGTAAGGGACTTGTACAGACAATTACCCCGCTCGATTACAATGCTTCATTGAAAATCACAACGGCGCGGTACTACACTCCAAGTGGCAGATGTATTCAGGCACTTGATTATGCGCATCGGTCTGCTGATGGAGCCGTGGAGGCGGTTCCAGATAGCTTGCGAAAAGAATTCAAGACCTTACATGGTCGCTCGGTCTTCTCCTCCGGTGGGATTCTTCCTGACAGCACTGTCCCCAACGAAATCCACAGCGAAATTTATAATGCCCTTCTTCAAAAAGCGATGTTTTTCAAGTTTGCAGTTGAGGTACGAGCCCGCAGACAAGCGCTCCCCCAGTCTTTTACGGTCAGCGATTCACTGCTGGATGCATTTAAGAAATTCCTCTCCGAACAGCAGTTCACTTATGAGACTGCCTCTGAAATTAAGGTGAAGGAACTCCGCGAGGTTGCGGCAAAGGAAGCTTTGGACTCCACGGTTTTCCACGAGATCACCCGTCTTGCTGCTTCAATTCAGAGCGATAAGGCAAAGGAGTTTCAGCGCCACGCTCAGGAAATCCGCCGGGGGCTTCTTATGGCAATTGTTGAGCAGTATGGCGGGGACTCCGCACGGATTGCGGCAAGTCTTTCAGATGATTACCAGCTTGACGTTGCGCGAAACATACTGCGAAATCATGCCGTGTATCAACTGCTTCTTCAACCTAAGATCAGTTACTAAGAAGTCATAGCGCAATACCGAGTGAGAGCAGCTTACTTTTAACTACCTCGACAACGTGCTCAAAATCTGCCTTGTGATTGACAAAGTCAATTGAATCCGACTCTATGACGAGGATCGGTCCTAACGAGTATCGCTGAATCCACGATTCATAGTGTCGATTAAGCTGCTCCAGGTATTCCCGGCGAATCCCTTGCTCGAACGAGCGTCCACGCCGAGCGATTTGCTCAAGGAGTGTATCCACCGAAGCGCGGAGATAAATCAGGAGTGTTGGCGGTTTGAGGTATTCCGTCATGATATTAAAAAGTTCAACATAGTTCCGATAATCTCGTTCATCCATCATCCCGATTTCATAGAGGTTGCGTGCGAAAATTTCCGCATCCTCGTAGATAGACCGATCCTGGATCACCGGGTGGGATGATTCCACCATCTTCTTATGGTATTTGAACCTATTGCTCAGAAAATAGACTTGCAGATTAAATGACCAACGGTGCATGTCCTTGTAGAAATCATCCAGGTACGGATTGTTGTCAACCGATTCGTAATATGGCTCCCAGCCAAAATATTCGCTTAGCTGTTTTGTGAGTGCTGACTTCCCTGCACCAATATTGCCGGCAACAGCAATGAAAAGCGATTTGCTTGTCATGATCCCTCCTTAATGATAGCACATCACGTTTTCAGAGTGTGCACTGCTCAATATAGATTGAAGGGGAGAGAAATTCAACAAGTAGAGGATGATTCTCTTAACAGTTCGCGTGCTTGCGGAGTCTTGACTTGTCGGGGTTTAGCGTTACCCTGGGAAGGTGTTATACGCTGTTGCGGCCTACCGCGAAACTCAATGAAAAATGAAAGTTGTAAATTGCAAAAATCAGCGTTTTTAATTTTCCTTTCCAGTTTACATTTTTTCCACCTTTGGCGGATACTTTACAATTTCCACCAAGCCCATGGCGGGTCACCTCACATCACTGGTGTAGAAGATGAGCTAAGGTATCCAGCGCATCGATGATCCGTGGACCCGGCCGAGTAAGAACATCCGCATCGACAAGATACACATGATGGGTTCGTACTGCTTGAACACCTTTCCACTCTGGATAGGCATTGGTAATTTCTTCCACCGATTTTGCTGCATCAGTGGTGCAGATTATCACCTCCGGATTTCTTGCAACTATTTCCTCGCGGCTGAGAAGAGGATATGCACCCAGGGCATTCGAGGCGATGTTACTGCCGCCGGCTTCTTGCAAGATTCTTCCGATAAATGTACTCTCTGTTACACTCACGAGAGGGTGAAGTGAAACTAACATCAGCACATCGTGCTTTGAAGAGAGGCTTGTTATAGAATCGATCCTCGCTCGCTTCGCAGAGAGTCGAGCAATTAGGGAATCCGCCTGATGCTCATGTCCTGTCAGCAATCCAAGATCGCGGATCGATTTTAAGACACCTTCGATTGATCGCGGATTTGTGACAAAAACCGGGATGTGCAGCGTTTGAAATCGCTCGTAGTCTTCTTTGCGATTCCCTTCAACCGACATAAGGATAAGGTCTGGATGGAGATTGACAATGATTTCCACGTTCGGATCAATGATGCCGCCGACGTGCGTTTTGGATCGAGCGGCTGGTGGATAATTGCAGAAATTTGTTACCCCTGCAATGGTTGAATCAGCGCCAATTGCGTACAGAGTCTCTGTTATACTGGGGGCAAGACTTACAACCCGCCGAGCAGGCGCACTGAGAGAGACGCTATGACCAAGGTCATCAACCAGAGAGATGACTGAGCGTGATTCATGGGATTTTTGTCTGTCCTGGCAGCCATTGTTAAGCAGTATGAGAAAGCTGCCTGCAAGAACGGCAAGATGGGGAAGTATTCTGGTTTTCATGAACTCGATAAATGTGTGACGTGGGATGTGTACATCATTTCGGACAAAGGGATTGCAACGCTGGAGAGATTTCCTGCACAAATGGACTTAATCCTACGGGAGCAGAACAGCGGCAGCTATGACTGTTGTCCAGAGTCCGTGTCGATCTCCTTCTGCTGATTGTGTGATGTTGAATGTCTTCACGATCTTCCCGCTCATTTTGTAGAGTTTTTCGCGCTCATCCCATGCAGTATCGGGGTCGAATTCCAGCCCGAGGGTGGTTGCCAGCATTGTTGCCGCAAGGTCCTCAGCATATTCACCTGCTTTCTCATCGGTTTCACCGAAGGGGTGATGTTCTGAAAGATATCCGTACATATCGGCGTCGGCTGGCTGAGCTACACCAATGGATGCGGCGATAAGTCGGTTTGGTTCATTTGTTGCGTTGCGCGCCATAACGCAGAAGGTGATTTGTCCAGGCTGAAGCAGCTTTAACCCTTCGTCAGTTGGGATTCGTTTGCATCTGGGTGGAAGGATGCTCGAGACTACAACAATATTTGACTTTTCGATTTTTGCATCGCGGAGAGCCAGCTCGAAAGACTGGAGATAATCTTTGTGCCTGCCTACTCCTTTCGTGAAAAAGACTTTTGTTGGAACGTACAATGTTTTCCCCTCCTTTTTTCAGTCAAATTTTTCGTATCACTTTAAGAAAACGTCTCTTACCGACTTTAATAACGAACTCATCTATTGATGGCAAAGGTGCCAGAGGATCCGTCACCTTCTCACCATTAATCGTCACTCCTCCCTGCTGGATCAGTCGCCGTGCTTCACTTGCTGAAGAGGTAAGCTTCATCTTGGCAAGGAAGTTAGATATAGGAAGAGAGAATTCATCATTTCGAAGTGTTACAGTTGGTATCTTTTCCGGGATCTCATGTTGGACGAAAATGCGGTCGAATGCCCGTTCCGCTTCGATGGCAGCGTCTAATCCGTAATACGTGGTTACAATCTCTCTTGCAAGTCTTCGTTTGAGATCACGGGGATTAGATAGAGGATTCTCAAGCTCCTTTTTTATTTTCTCAAGCTCAGCCCCGCAAAGCGGGGTTGTAAGCAAGAAATATTGATAAATGAGTGTGTCAGGAATTGACAGAGTTTTCCCGTACATTTCCTCGGGAGGATCATTGAGCGCAATGTAGTTGCCGAGCGATTTGCTCATCTTTTCCACGCCGTCAGTTCCGGGGAGAATTGGCATGGTAAGTATCACCTGGGGCTCTTGGCCATATTCTCGTTGAATATCTCGACCGACCAGGAGATTGAACTTCTGATCCGTTCCACCGAGCTCAACATCGGCATGGATAGCGACCGAATCCATAGCTTGTGCCAGGGGATACAAAAGCTCATGTATGCTGATGGTATCGCCAGCTCTCAGTCGATTTGTGAAGTCATCTCGTTCGAGGATGCGTGCGACGGTGTATTTGCTTGCCAGTCGTATGACATCTTCGAAAGACATCCGTGCCAGCCATTCAGAATTGTAAACAATCTTCAGGCGTTCTGTTGAAAGGATTTTTGTTGCCTGGGCGAGGTACGTTTCGCCGTTGATTCGGGTCTCTTCAAGAGAGAGGGGTGGACGTGTCTTATTTCTCCCGGATGGATCGCCAATCATACCTGTGAAATCGCCTACTATTAGAACCGCCATGTGGCCCAAGTCCTGAAATTGCCGCATCTTGCGGAGAACCACGGAATGGCCAAGATGCAAATCTGGGCGACTTGGATCGCAGCCGAGTTTGACGGTGAGCGGTTGGTTCTTCTTTATGGATTGTTCAATCTTCCGGGCGAGCTCTTCTTCCGGAATGATTTCGGCGACTCCGCGCCGAATTATGTCCATTTGCTCGTTGACTGGCGGGAACAACTTCCTGAGGATTCTCCTTCGACTTCTTTACAAGTTAGAGATCATGAAATAAAAATGATGAATCATGTTTCATGGCGCCGCTCCATTTCACGTTTCATGTCACGTTGGGCAATTGCTTCACGCTTGTCGTACTGCCGTTTTCCTCGTGCAAGCGCAAGCTCAACTTTTGCATGACCCCCCTTAAAATAGACGCGAAGAGGGATTAGTGTCATCCCCTTCGCTGTAGTTTTTCCAAGGAGCTTGCGGATTTCTTTCTTGTGCAGAAGCAAGCGTCGGTCACGCTTCGGGTCATGGTCTGCATATCCCCTGCGCTCGTATGGGCTGATGTGAACATCGTGAAGAATTACCTCACCATTGTCAATTGTAGCATAGCTATCTTGCAAGTGCATTTTACCTTCGCGCACCGATTTGACTTCCGTTCCCGTTAATGCGATTCCAGCTTCATACGTTTCGACGATGAAATACTCATGACGCGCTTTACGGTTCGTCGCAATGACTTTCTCTCCGCTGTTCCTCTGCATCTGCGCTCTCCACTGCATTAGCAATTATAACAAAAGAGAGAACAAAAATCAATCGGGCAGAGCAAATGCCGTGCTCAGAGGTGATTCAGATTAGTGGGATATAGCAGAAGTCCCATCCAGTATGTGACAATCTAGAATGTTCAATACGTCATCGATGGTTACAATTTAGATATGCGGCTCACTAACAACACATCAGGTGTTTTTAGGTTCGTAAGAATATTCTCTGCTTTGTGAAAAAGCGTGTTGCAAGGGCGACGAGATAAGTCAGGAAAGCTCCGCGCAGCACGCCGAGCCAGGGTGTTGGTGTAATAGCTTGTATTACGCCATCGAGCTTGGTTAATGCTAAGATTGGCGGGATGAGACTGTTTATTCCTGCATAAGCAACTAAGGGATTTTGCCCGTTTTGTATGAGGAGCCTAAGCCAGCGCTCCTTTTTGAAAACGTCAACAGCGATTATGAAAAAGATTAGTAAGAACATTGCCAAACCTGATGTAACGAAGTAGTAACTGATGGTGGCAGGGTCCTTTTTTATGCCTCCTTCGTAAGCCTCAAATATAAGACCGAGGATTAGCCAGTACGTGCCCCACTGAAAAATCTTACTGATGGTCTTTTCCGTGCCATTGTTTGCATTTTTGACGAGATACCATGTGAGCGCGATTAATATGAGTGAGACTAATGATGTTGCAAGGACCAATCGCGCTTTTAATCCGACGACAAGCAATACGTTCAGAAATATCACGAGCAAAGATATTAGTATCAAGCGAGGCTTTGTCCAGGAAAATTCCGATGCGTGAATATCACCTAATATATTGTTAACAGGCTCCTTGGACGAGGGTTTCATCCATGAGAGCAAAATATCTCCTATAATTGTTCCGGGGATAGTTATGAAGAGATACTGCAAAAAACGGAATTGATAGACAAATGATGCGGGAGTAACAGTCCATATCCAATGAACCCATCCATCATAAGTTGATGAAAGTCGCATAGCGAGCAAAATGCCAAGGAAACCGATACGGAAGAGCCAGTTCCTTTTGGTAAGTAACCATATTAGGCTTCCGAAGACAGAGACGTTTGCAAGAACTAATATAATTATGTCGAACCTGTACGGCGAAAAACCTTTACCGTCATTGAAAGTGGTAGTCAACATCAAGGTAGCAGCGCCAGCCAAACCGAGTAAACGTATCACAGTTTTCAACTTCGAATTCCAATTATCTGGTAACCTCGCTAATACAGGGAAAAGTAAAGCGAAGCCTATTAGAGCCTGGATCCAAGTTCCTGTATTTGGCTGCTTGCTGATTACATAAGGTCGAATTTGCATTACGTAAATGGCAAAACCAACCAAAAGTACTCCTCGTAACAGTACGGAGCCAATTATCGCGTAGTATGATGTCCCCTTTTCAAGTCTGCGAGAAAGTGCCAAGGGAATTGCCGCACCCATCGCGAATAGAAAAAAAGGAAAAACGAGGTCAACCCATGTTATGCCAGGGAGATTCGGATTGAAGACATGCTCAGGTGGCGGGACCTGTGCATGGTACATCCACGAGGGGAGAACGTGAAAAGGTATCTCGCTCGAGAAAAGCATAAGTAAAATAGCAAGCCCGCGAAGAGCGTCAAGTGACAAAGCTCGCATGGGAAGTCTGACTGTTGTTGACATATAGTTGCCTCTTAGGTCATATATTTTCATCAAATCAATCTCAAAAAGGACGAATTGTCATACCTGCGCACGAATGGCTCGCATTTCGCTGAACTTCACTGATTTCCGTCTCGGGTCTTGACATCAAAAGCGAAATGTGTTATATTTAGTTTGTTTACCAAACAAATTAATAAAAAATACATATAAGTCAAAGAATGAAAAACAGACCACGCTCACGGCTCTTAGAAATTGGGAACCAACCAAGAAGAGGTTCCTTTTTCGGAGAGCCTATTGAGATGATCGTCCTGCGCTATGTTAGGGGCAAGGCTCATGGCACACGAACAGACATTGCCCGTCATTGCAATCTCTCGAAGGCGTCTGTAACAGAAGCGGTGCAACGCTTGGTTGAGAAAGGGTTGCTTGTTGAAGCAGGGCATCTGAGTGCTTCAAGGAATGGGGGTCGCAGAAGGGTTAAGCTCCAGTTCAATCCTCGCTCTGCTTACGTTATTGGGATAGATATACAGATGTGCTTAGCGACCATAGCCCTTGCAGATCTAAATGCTAATATCATAGACAAACAAGAAATAAAATTTGCAAAGGGTTCACTCCCGGACACAGTCCTGAGTTTGATTACAAATGCTGTTTCTCAAATCCTGAAGTCGAACTCGCTTACCGTCGATAAGCTTGTCGGCATTGGGATTGGTTTACCAGGAATTGTCGACCACTCTTCCGGCGTCCTGACAGTGGCGGATACGCTAAGCGGCTGGTCCGGGAAAAACATTAAGGAGGTATTTGAATTAGCATTTGGTATCCCAACTTACGTCGAAAATGATGTTAAAGCCAGAACAATTGCTGAGTATCTGTTTGGGGTCGCACGTAATGTAAGAGACCTTATATACCTGTGGGTTGGAGATGGAGTTGGCGCAGGTATTATTATTGGAGGTAGACTCATCAGAGGAGCTACTTCAAGTGCTGGAGAAATAGGTTATAATGAACTCGGTTTCCTTGTATCGAACTCCAAAGAATGTCCTTTGCTCTATAATGGACAGCGAGACTTCGGTGATATTTTGTCAGAAACATCAGTTGTGGAGTCTTTTAAGAGGGCAATGTTAATTTCAGATAATCAGATCGTTACATTCGAGGATGTCCTCGAGCAGCGGGCTGAAGGAAATCCTGTTGCAGTTCAAATATTTCAGGAGATGGCGGAGCTCCTTGGAATGCTCGGAATAATGCTTGTTAATACTTTGAACCCCAAACTTCTTGTCATAGGTGGGAAAGTGGTTGATGCCGTGGATGATATGATCGAACATGTCCGTCGCGCTATGAAAAGAGCTATACTCTCCTCCCCTGTGCAAACCGTTGAGGTGAAACCTGCGAAGCTGGGCTTGCACGGGACTCTTCTTGGTGCTGTCGGGTTGGTTTTGTATGAGCTCTTTGAACCACAACCTAATCTTGATAGATCTGTGTTAGAATTTAGTGGGAGAGATGTCTCGGTCTTTGACACATGATGCAATTTTTGTGCGTATAAAGTTTCAGGGAGGTGAAGTATGAACAAGTTCCAGACTTGGGTAGTCCCGAAGCTTTGGTGGGTTATCTTGCTATTGTTTTCATGTTCTTCAGCTACTTTAGCACAAACATCAACGTTCAGTTATGCGGGAGTTATCGGGTTCAGCCTCCCCGATTCCGTTATTTCGCCATATCTGTGCACTGTTGATTCAAGGGGGAACTTGTGGGTTGTTTCGTCCACGACCAATGATGCGAAAGCGTTGAATGCTATATTTAAAGCTTCTCAGGGCGATTCGGTACTCCATCTTGTGATAGCTTTCGCTGACTCTGACAGCGTTCGAAATATCACAGGCATTGCATCGATGGGGGGTGACATTTTTGTTGTTTCTCGAATGATTCCTTCGCCGGGTTATCCTCAGCCTTATTATTATCCATATTCTCAAATGTTTTATCTCCCGAAGGGTGACCCCAGCAAGCTCGTCAAGTTTAAAAGACCGGTTTACTATGATTACGGAACCTGGTACACAGGACTGGCTGTCACAAAAGATGGCTATCTGTATTCAGGGCAATCTTACCTTGTAACTCTAATTTCTTTTGACGGCAGAATTTTCTCTCCCAATTTTGGCAACAGCATTAACTATGCTGGTAATGGGATCACGAGTCAGCCGCTCGAGCCTGGCGGCGGTTTGACATATCCTAACGTTATCGATCTTATTCGGGATGTGGCAGTCTACCCCGATTCAAATTACGGTAATGATACAACCGCTGTTGTTTTTACTTCTCGTAATTCCGGGATCGACCAAAACGGAGTTGTGCATCAAACAGGTGGGGTAGCTGCATGGACTGGTGCGAGCGCATCAGATCCTTTAGCCTATCACGCTGTCAGGGTTGTGGACCAGCTGAGTTTTCTCCAGTGGGGAACAAGCGCTCCTTATGGAATAGCCGTGCAGCCAAAGACCGGATACTTATTCGCCTGTGGGACAGATACCACACGTAGATGGGTGAAGGGGTTTCAGGTGATTGGTAATTTTGCAATTCAGATGGATGAACTTCCCAGCAGCACTTCAGGTGATTTAAGTATGGTTGATCCTGCGGGTGCACCATTTTCTGCTCCCGCTGATGTAGCGTTCAACGGAGATGGCTCCATTGCCTACGTTGCCGACGCAGGCTCTAAAAAAGTATATGTGTTCAAATCAAAAAGCACAGCCGTTGGGAAAGGAATCCAGAATATTCCTCTTGGTTTCGAGCTTTTGCAAAATTTCCCGAATCCATTCAACCCGGGAACAGTTATCACGCTGAAGCTTGGAAAAGCAGCAAAAGTAAGGGTACTTGTCTACAACTATCTCGGACAGGTAGTTAAGGTACTTGCTGATGGCGTGCTGTCGCAGGGAACTCACAATTTTTATTTTGACGGTTCAAGTTTAGCTCCTGGCATCTACTTCTGCAGGGTTTTATCAGATGAAGGGGTTAGGGCAATCAAGATGGCGCTCTTGAAATGAGGTTTTTGTACAGGCTCTGCTTACTTATACTTACGCTTCAGGCATATCAGTCCTTTTCGAGAAATTTGCCTGATCCTGAATCCAGAGGTGTCTGGGTAACCGGGGATTATCTAAAGGGCGGTCCCGGTGCTATCGAATCCCTTATCAGGAGCATCAGCAAAGCCAACTTCAATATCATTTACGTAAACACTTGGTACCGCGGATCAACAATATATCAGAGTGATGTTGTACAGAACGCAGGAGGTCCGAGACAAAATCCTGATTTTGCTGGTACTGACCCACTTCGTACCACCATAGATATCGCGCATAAATATGGTATTGAGGTATTTGCATGGTTCGAGTACGGGTTTGCCGTTGGACATTCAAGCGATTCTACGCAAGTTCCTCCCATCCTGCAACGTCATCCCGATTGGTCAATGACGCAGCGCGACACCTCTAAGCATTTTGACCATGATATCTACGGTTATTTCTTTTGGTTAGACCCAGCCGTGCCCGCCGCCGCGGATTTTATGGTCGAACTTTATGCAGAATGTGCACGGAAATATCCGGATCTTGATGGAATTGAACTGGACAGGATGCGTTATCCAAACACTAATTTTTCTTATTCGGAAACATCCCGCCAATTATATAAAGCCTACTCAGGTGTCGATCCACTTAGTCGAACCAATGAAGATACAAGTTGGGCGAAGTGGAGGCGGCAGCAGGTGACAAATGTTGTGAGAAGAATTTATCAGCAAGTGAAGGCTGTAAATCCGAACTGTATTCTTTCCGGCGCCGTCGTCCCGCCTTACATGATGGCTGGGCAATCTCAGGACAAACTCCAAGAGTGGGATTTGTGGGCAGACAGTGGCTATGTAGATTTATTGGAACCGATGATGTATATGACGTTGTCCGATTTTAAGTCTTCTTTACCTTCTTTGAAATATCTTGTTCCCAATAACTTTTATCTCTATCCAGGAATTGCAAGATTCGCGGCAGGTCGCATGTCAGATTTGGTTGAGGAGATTAACTACACCAGACAGCTGGGGTGGCAAGGGGAAATTATCTGGTACTATGGTGCTTTACAGTCTCGAGGTGCCTTAGATTCGCTTAAGAGCCTTGCGTATTTATCAAAGACATCCCCAAGTCACGATGATCTTGTAGTTGATGACATGACTTCTGGAGCTTTCTCCAAGAAGGGATCATGGACTTCATTTAGGGGCGGATACCGCGGAACGTATTCTGTTTCAAAGTCTTCGACTGCTAATTCCGCAACGTACACTTTTAGAATCCTCCGAAGTGGGAACTACTCGTTATATGGTTTTTGGTCAGGCGACAGCAATTCGAATTGCAAATCGGTAGCCATAAACATTGTGTCCGGCTCTTTTTCTAAGGTTGATACGGTCGACCAGTCTAAGAATCTCAACACTTGGAATTTCATCGATAATTTTTCATTAACCTCAGGTGATACTGTTTCTGTGACGATCGAGGGCACGGGCAACGGCGATGTCGTAGCTGATGCATTCAGGTTGAGAAGAAGTGTGGAATTCCAGCTCGAAGATTATGCTGTAGCTGATAGTGATCATGTCCTTTTAAAATTCACAAAAAATCTTCTAAATCCTCCCGCAAGTTCAACACGAATTTATTTGCTCGATACAACAGCGTCAGTTGGTTTCTTCATTGACAGTTATGATAATTCAGTTTTACATGTAACATTATCACCACTTCGGGTGGGCAGGCTGTATAACATGAGATTAGATGGATTGGTAAGTGTAGACCACGACACCCTTAATCTTATTATTCCAATCGTATACGATCCTGATAGCACAGTCTTGATGGTTGACGATGCAACACCATTGAAATTTCGTCCTTTTAATTATCCGTGGTTCTCCCAATATGATAGTGTTGCGGTAGGTGGCTCATACAGGGTTGTGAAGTTATCTACGCCAAATGTACGTGCACAGTGGGGATCTGTAACCATACTCAAAGATGGCTTTTATGATATTTATGCTACTATCCCGGCGAATCAATATCCCCTTTCGTCAAAATGCCTTTATATAGTTCTAAGTCATTTTGGCACCGATTCTGTGCTGACTTCCCAGCAAAATGCTGTCGGCGGTTTGCTGAAGCTTGGTAGTTTTGAGTATAGAGCAGGCGACCAAGCGGCAGTTATGGTCTCTTCAGTGGCAGGAGCAGATACAAATCAATATCTTGTAGCTGATGCGATAACATTTAGGCGAACAGTTAACATAACAGCCGTGGATAAAAAAGAGTCGGTCCCGAAAACCTTTCGGGTGAGCCAGAATTATCCGAACCCGTTCAATTCAGCTACTGTAATATCTTTTAGTTTGCCTGAGATTTCAAAAGTATATATTTCCGTTTTTAACTCATTGGGAGAAAAAGTATTGGATTTAAGAAACGGGGAAATTTTTCAGCCCGGTGAATGGAAAATTAGGTTTGATGCATTCTCGTTGCCAAGTGGCGTGTATTTTGTTGTTTTCAGGATCCATTCTGGTTCCCATGTAGTGCAAAGAGCAATCAAGGTTTCTTTGATAAAGTAACCGACTTAACGATTCAAAACACATTTTTAGAAGGAGGAAGAGAGATGAGAAAATGGATACTTCAACTTGTGGTTGCAGGGGCGACGCTATTGACTGCTTCAGTAGGGTTTGCTCAGACGTCATGGTATTATTACCACCCCATTAAGTTTCCTGTTGCCGACACGAGCCGGGTCAGGCCATATGCCTTGACAGTTGATGGTGCAGGAAATTTATGGGTTATATCTTCAACAGCGACAGACACGTCAGCCCATAATTCTGTATGGAGGGCTGCTCCCAATGACACGCTGTTTACAAAGGTTGTTGATTTCGGGAGTTTATTTGATACGAGTTCCACACCATATCTTGACCCATATGTCGGGGTTTTGAGGGGGATTTCAGCACTGGGAAATGATATTTATTTGAGTGGCACTCAGCCACCATCTACACATCCCGCGACTTTGGTAGGATTCATCTATGTTTTGCGTGGAGGCAACATAAATGATTCACTGCACTTCGGCTACGGTATGAGGGGTGGAGGATACGGGACTATAATAGATGCTATTGCCATGGCAAATGACAGCATCGCTTTTGTCGGGTGCCCGTACGACCCCAGTAAATTGGGTCCCTCATTCAGGTGCTATAATTTTACGGCGGGACCGCTGACAGCGTACGACAAAGCTGGAAATCCTTCCCAGCGTCCTGTTGGAGCTTTCTTGCTCGGTGATCCGAACACGGCTTATTCGGCTTATTACTCACCTGCTCCGGGTGGTCCTGTGAATAGCTCTACCGGATATGACCAAATAAGGAGCATCGCATTAGTGCCGGGGATGAATTATGGGGACAGTGCTTGGGCAAAAAGTAGTTCATACTTCTACACCTCACGGACCGGTGATCCTGCACTGAGTACGAGCAACGGGAACATTGCTGTTTGGAGAGGAGGCTATGATAAACAGCCATCGTTATACGCAGCAAGTCAAATTTCGGACGTAGCAGGTTATTTATCCTTAGGAACGTCCACTTACTACGGTATAGCGGCTGATTCCTCAGGAAATCTTTATTTGTGCAGACCAGATTCGGGTTTCGGTTGGGTAAAGGTCTTTAATGTTGCCGGGACGTTTGCAACGGAGATTGCATCCTTCCCGAGCAAAAATGACCTTGTAAATCCTGATCCTAATGGTGCGCCGATGGTTGCACCGATGGCGATTGCATTGTCACGCAAGGGTGATTCTGCATATGTGATTGACCCTGTTCTCAGGACTGTTTTTGTGTTTGGCACAACACCTGTTACCTCAATCAAAGATGATCTATCTAACAGATCAAGAGAGTTCGATCTGTCACAAAATTATCCGAATCCCTTTAACCCGTCAACAGTCATTAGGTACACTATTCCTCGGACTGGCTTGGTTTCGTTGAAGGTTTATAATGTTCTTGCTCAGGAAGTGGCTACTTTGGTAAATGAAATTCAAAGGGCAGGAACGTACGAGATTACTTTCAACGCCTCAGAGCTTGCCAGTGGCGTGTATTTCTACAGGATTCAATCAGGAAATTTCGTGGACGTTAAGAAAATGCTGCTAGTAAAGTAAAAGCTACCCCTCCGCTTCCGGAAGAGCTACTGGTAAGTTGTTCTGCATAAATATGTTTGCGCTCCGGAAGCGGGGTGACCTTTTTGAAGGAGTCTAAGCATTCTGTTCGATAATAGTGATCGCTTGATTTGCGTAATCTCTTATGAAATTGTCGACTTGAAGCAGGCAAACCATTATCGCCAGCAGTCTTCTGGAGAGAATTATGAGCAAGATTTCTTGTTTTGCGATTACTGTGCTATTCCTCGTCAGTGTTTGCCTGGGTCAAACTCCTAAGGGGAAGCTGACAGGAAAAGTTGTGGATGGCGAAACCAAAGAGCCTTTGGTAGGCGCCACTGTGATGGTAGAAGGGACAAAATACGGTGCAATAACTGACGTAGATGGTAATTACATAATTATCAATGTGGAGCCAGGGGAATACTCTGTCAGTGCCAGTATGGTCGGGTATAGAAAGGTTATAACTACCCACATCATCGTCGCGGCTGATCGTACAACTAATGTTAACTTTACTTTGCTTTCTACTCCGATCGAGCAGCAGCCTGTTGTCGTGGTTGGGCAAAGGCCCATTGTTGTCAGAGACAGGACATCGACTGAGTCGCTAGTTACTGCTCGGGAAATAACAACAGCGCCAATACAGGGTATTCGCGGGATATTAGATCTCAGTTCGGCTATTCAACGAAATCCAAATGGAACGTATTCTGTCCGAGGAGGAGGGGCATTAGAACTAAAGTTTCAAATTAATGGCATTGATCAGGTACAGGGAAATACAGGTGTACCAGGATACAACGCAGCATTTGGGGAGAGGTCTAATACAAGCTGGAAGTATGACGTCAATCCATTGGATGTTGAACAGCTTGAAGTCATAACCGGGGGGTTCAGCGCGGAGTACGGAAATGCTCAAAGCGGTGTGGTGAAGGTTGTAACAAAAGAGGGAGGACCCAAATTTTCAGGTCAAGTTCGTTATGAGTATCGGCCGCCAGGGAAATATCATTTTGGACCTTATTTGTTCGGACCGCAAACAGTGGAGTGGCAAGATTGGGGGACTTTTGATAAATGGCTTGCTGCGCGTGGAACTATCCCGGGATTTCCAAATGTCTCAGATGATTCTCTTCGCATTCTTTACAACAAGTGGGTTCAAAACCACAGCCCTGCTCCTGATGGAGGTGCTAACCAGATAGGAGTATATGATTATCGAAAGCTTTCATACAACAGGTTTCTCTTTGGATTCGGTGGACCTTTAGGTGCCGGGAATGCTTTGACCTTTCATGCGTCGGGCGAATATCGTGCAAGTCCAGCGAGAATCCCAAGTATTGAGCAAGTCCAGATTTACCAGGACTATAATTTAACGTTGGCTTTTCACCCAAGTGAATTACAGAAGTTAAGGTTTACCACAATGTATCAGGAATACAAAGGTTCGGTCTGGAGTGGTTCGGATGACATTCGCTGGGCTTCAATCATGGGACAATTCCCAAACTATAAGTACTACACATTTGTCGACAGCCCTAAGGATGAATTGACTACTACCCAGAGTATGACCTGGACAAATATGCTTAGTAAAAGGACATTCTTTGAGTTGACTCTTTGGCATCAAACTCAGAGAGTGATAGAAAGAAACATGCCAACAATACGTCGGACGGATCCCTCCTTAGTCCCGCCCGGTGTTTGGGATGAGAACTTTAGCCGTATACCTTATGACGAACAGGTTACTTCATTATATGCCCTCGATGCGCGAGACGATATCTGGCACCTGAGTTTTGATTACACAAGTCAGATCAATAAAACAAATTTGCTGAAAACTGGATTGAAGCTGGAGTACTGGGACACAAGGTATAGCGGTGAGTCCGGGGCACGTTTGAACGCTTTGATCACCTACAGCGGTTTTGCTGAGTATTATCATGCCTATCCTCTGATCGCCGCGATTTATGTTCAGGACAAAATGGAATATGAAGGGATGGTTGCGAATATAGGTCTAAGAGGTGATGCATACAATTTTGGCACACGGGCACCCGTTGATATTTTCAGACCCTTTTATCCAGGTACGGGAAATGGCGGGACACCCTTCAATGGTGACAGAGGGAATCCTGGGACGAAACAATCTAAAACTTTTTATATGGTATCACCAAGAATAGGGGTCTCTTTTCCCATAGGAGAGAGAACGGCTTTCAGGCTGCAATATGGGCACTTTTATTCAATGCCCATATTCAGGCAGGCTATCTCGAAAACAACGACACAGGGATGGTGGATGTATGCCGATCCTAATTTGGGACCCCGCAAAACAATAAGCTACGAAGTTGGTGTTCAGCAAAATATCGCGGGCACTCATCGTTTGGACGTTGCTGCATTTTACAACGACCGTGTGAATCAAACTGTCACTGTCAGGATTCATTCCCCGGTGGGAAGTCAGGTATATTCACCTCAGAATGATCCTTTCTACGTTTCCTACCGGAACTATGGATTTGGTTCTTCCCAGGGTATCGAGATAAATTTCGACAAGGTGGCATTAGGAAGATGGAATTACCGTCTGTCTTATACCTTTCAGAGGACAACCTACGGAGCATATGGTTCTCCTGATATTTACCCTGATCCGAACGATCCTCGACTCCATATTCCCAGGTCAAGAGCTAGCGAATATGTAACCCCAGATGATAGAACTCATACGTTCAGAGCAATTCTAAGCTACGCCCTTGGGAAAGAGGAAGGGTTGCGCATACTTGACATTTACCCATTCGAGATGACGGATATAAGCGTAATCTATGCAGCTCAAAGTGGCATACCATTTACCTTCCCGCCTAACAGGTTGGATGGAGTGACTAACAATCGCCGGTATCCTCTTGAGTCGAAGGTAGACTTAAGCATTCAGAAAAGAATGGCAATTTTGGGTTTAAATGCTCTGTTAGGCGTCAGGGTCCAGAATCTTTTCAACAACAAATGGTTGACACCTCTGGATGGGTACAATCAGCAAATGGTATCGTGGGTTAATTACGATATTACGAGAGATACACCAGCAAAATCCCCAACTGATCCGCAGTATGACGTGTATAAATTTTATTATTTTGAAACATACAGAAACGTGCCGACGGAAGTTTACTTCATTTTCGGAATTCAATTCTGAGGAAATTATGCAAAAAAGTTTCAACAAGGTTTTGCTTTGTCTGTTTACATCAGTTGCAATCTCATGGGGGCAGGGGGGCCCCGGTCCAATTTTGCTTAAGAGGGGGATGTTGTGGGAAACGGTCAATATAGCAAAGATGGGTCCTCTTTTTTATGGTTGGAATCGAATAGGTTACGGCATGGATTTTCCAGGTTTCGATCCAGAATACTTCCCCTCTGAGCAAATTGGAGGCGCCAACAGTTTACATGCCGGTGGCGGGTTCTGGATTTCAGCTATAAGACCCTCAACAGCCCCCATAGATTCCGTTTGGGGTGTTGAGGACTGGGCAATGTATGCTGGTTCTGTAGGGGCTTCGCAAACTCAGTCGCGCTACCTAATTGTTAAACATCAACTTAGATATCCCAATGGTGAAAACTACTGGTTCCAAACTAACCCAGTTGGCGGCGAAGAAGTGGTCGAGACGGAATGGAAATTTAATCCTGATTACCAGTTTCAATATCTTCCAGCAAGATTCTTGCCTGTTGATGTGAAGAGAACTGTGAGGACATGGAGTGGCAGTGCCAGGGATGAAAGATACATAATCGTTGAGTACGTCATAAAAAACATATCACGTGATCCTGATATTTACAATCCGATGGATACCGCAAATCCTGCCCAAAAGATTCTTGTCAAAGACTCTGTTTTAAGCGATACCTACATTGCATTTACCTATGCGTTCTCAATTAACGCTCGAGGATGGAATATGCTTTTCAGTCAGTACGGTTCTGGGGCAATGAATAATAGATTCCTGTATGATCCTGTTAGAAGAATGGTATACGGTTGGGCAGATGATTTTACTCAGTCTGTCGGAAACGATAAGTTTGATCCATTTCAATATCAATCAGGCGGTCCACCAGGTGGCAGAGAATGGCTCGCACCTCAGTTTGCAGGGATCAAATTTCTTCACATCTCAAAAGACAACACGGGGCAAACAAATCGCATATCTTCAGTAGCCTGGTCCGTGAGTGACCCGAAGGATTCCTACCCTTATCTGGGATTAAACTCCGGCGAGCTGATTCACGCCGCTATGGCAGATCCATCTAAAATGTACAAACCGATACTTTTTCCCCAGGGACTTTCAGACCCTCGATGGGGGAATGCACGCATGTGGACTGTTGTAAATCTTGGTCCGTTTACACTTATGCCAGGTGATTCGATAACAGTTGTTATGGCAGAGGTAGTGGGCATGGCGCCCGATAGTCTTGTAGCTGACCCTGCCAGTACACAGACACAAATTGCGCAGCTTGGTCTGCAGGATTTGCAAAGAAACGCAGATAGAGCCCAGTTTACTTACGATCATGGTTACAGAACAATTGCTCCCCCACCTTCTCCTGCCTCATTTGTCTTGGAACATCTTCCCGGGACAAGCGTAGGAAACGTGATCTCGTGGAGTGATAGTGTTGAAAGCCTAAAAAATCCCGATTATGGTATTTCTACTTTGGTTGGATACAGAATATATAGATCGGGTTACCTGCCTACAGGTCCATATCAACTAATCGCAACTATTCCAAGAGGCGATCCTAAGTATTATAATTCCTCACAGCGCAGTTATACATACATAGATTCTGCCAAAACCGGTGCCACACCTATAACTCCGGGATACGGTTACTATTATTCAATTGTTGGTTACGATACAGGACATGCAAACTGGCCCATTGATGTGATGGCAAGATTTCCCGAGACCGGTTCCAACAGGGTGCCTCCACTGGAAAGCTCAAAATGGCCTAACCATACTATCGTCCCATTCATTGCTAGTTTTGCACCTGTGAATAGTACACTTGACAGTGTACTTGTTGTTCCCAATCCGTTTATAATGCGAAGCGGATTCGTTATTCCGGGTGAGCAAGATTATATTCAATTTGTAAATGTGCCGAGTCCTTGCACTATAAGAATATATACTCTGCGGGGCGACCTTGTGAAAACTATAGAACACACTGAAGCTACGGGCGTAGCTCGTTGGGACCAGATAACAGACTATGGACAGTTTGCAAAATCCGGGATTTATATTTTTCACTTGACTTCCCATGCACCTGCTACTAATGGCATGGTGAAAATTGGCAAGTTTGCCATTGTCCGGTAGGAGGCTTTAAATGAGAAAGCTTTTATTTCTGTTGACCATAGGAGTCATGACAACTTCTACCGATGCCCAATTTAAGAGAGTGGCTACCACAGGCTTTGCATTCTTAGAAGTACCTGTAACTGCTCGATATTCGGCGTTGGGTGAGGTTGGACTCACTTTATCAAATGCTGGGGCTGAAGCACTATTTACGAATCCGGCTCTCCTGGCTTTTTCCAATGGAAGACATTTCTTCTCAATTTCATTTGGAAATTATCTTGCACAAACACAACAGCAAGCGCTGGGATATGGAATTAGTCTGGGTGACGCAGGAATTTTCGGACTGAGTATTTATAGACTCGATGAAGGGACGATGACCCATACTGAAAACGCTGACCCTAATAATCCAGGAGCTGGCTATCGCATATTGGGAACATTTAATGCTGATGATATTGCAATTGGGTTAACCTACGTCAGAAAACTTACCGATCATTTTTCATTTGGCGGCACGGTCAAATTCGTTCAAGAAAGGATTGCCCAATTTAGGGCAACAAATGAGCTGCTGGATTTCGGAATGATCTACTTTACGGGCTTCAGAAGTTTGCGAATCGCCGGTGAAGTTCAAAATTTTGGAGTGGATGCAAGATTCAAAGGCAATATTACGCCAGATTCTTCCATGACAGGAGATAATTTCAGAATGCCCGTTGCATTTAGGATCGGTGCAGCAATGGAAGTTATTGGTGACTACGATTCACCCTCAAGATTGACTTTGGCATTTGAGGGGCTACACCCAAGTGATTATACGGAAAGATTAAATGTAGGTGCCGAGTACTGGTACGAAAATAAGGTTGCCTTAAGAGCAGGTTACAAATTTAACTACGATGAAGAAGGTTTGACCTCTGGCTTGGGCATAAATGGTAATATGTTCGGTGTGCCAGGAGAATTAGATGTATCCTACACAGCCTATGGCAGACTCGGTTATGTTCTAAGAGTTTCATTACTTCTCTCATTTTGATGGAGGCAGTTATGAAAAGTCATTTTATCCTGGCTTTTCTCCTTTTCACTGGGGCTGGTGAAGCCCAGATAAAGGTCACCTCTGTAAATATCGGTCCGGTTTACAACGCTGGCTTTTTTTTAGCGGAGACCTTTAATGACATCAACGGCTTGGGAGTAGAAACTTCTGTCAAATTAGATTTAACTGGCGTAGTGAGATTACTTCTCACGGCTGGATACAATGACCTTAAAGTTGACCAAAACAATCCGATAAAAAACTGGAATTGGGGGTTTTACATTGAACCATATAGTCGTCTGATCTCTTCTCAGCTCCGTGACACGACATACAAGGCAAACTTCATACCTAATCAGCGCCTTTACTTAATCCCAGTAGAGATTGTCATCATGGTAGAACTGCCCCTTTTTCGTAAAGTTAACATTTCACTTGGGGCTGGCGGTGGGTTGCAGCTTTATCAGAGGCATCTATGGGTTCATGA
The DNA here is from genome assembly GCA_049973045.1 of Bacteroidota bacterium. Lineage (GTDB taxonomy): Bacteria > Bacteroidota > Ignavibacteria > 0-14-0-80-59-12 > 0-14-0-80-59-12 > JBMFJZ01. The sequence goes on from JBMFJZ010000004.1 coordinate 59,436, forward strand.
ATACTGGAGCAGATACTACCCTGATGCGGATTACACTTTTCAATATGATTACAACAATGATGCTGGATTGAAGGTCGGGACTGTTTACACTGTGAAAGCCGTAGCGCAAGTGAGTTACGCTCTCTCAAGACACCTGGGTGCATCCTTTAATCTTGCCTTTACCGATTTTTGGGGTGCTCAGAATAAGCAAGCCTTTAGGGAATTCCCAATGAGATCGCTCTTTTCGGGTGGATTATACTTGAGCTTTTATTACTGAATATGGTTGTGGAGGAAGTGAATTATGCGTAAGTTAGCGCCTCTTTTTGTATCATTAGTAGTGTTGACCAATTCTTTTGCCCAGAGAACAGATCATTGGACGATATCCGTTATTGGTTCATACGCTCTCCCGGTGGGCTCTTTAAATTCTCTTTTTGTGGGTACTTCAGCTTACGGATTTAAGATCGGCCGGTACACAGACAAGAATTTTCTTTGGGAATTGAAGTTGGAGTTAATGCGTTTTACTGAATCCAATCGAAATAGCCTGAGCCCTCTTGTACGTGATGACCTTTCCTTGCATCTCGATGTGTACGGTGCTTCTGTGGAAGGAACTTATTTCCTTGGTGCCACGGAATCGTTTGTTCAGCCGTACATTACAGGGAGCGCAGGTATGTATAGATGGTTTTACACACGGGGTTCTCATTATGCCGTTGCTAAAGATTCTGCAGGGAATGAGGTTTTGGATACAGCGCATTACCTTGATTCATTTAAGCAGATGGATTGGTCTGCAGGGTTTTCGCTCGGCGCTGGTTTAGGTGCAAATCTTGGTCCTAATTTTGAGCTATACAGCGATGTGAGGTACAAAATAATTGTAGGAGAAATATGGCAAACTTTAGCTCTTGGGATAGACAATGTAAGTGCGATGCAGATGGCAATTCTATCGATCGGTTTGAGATATAATTTCTGGTAAAAAGAGTTCAACCCGAAAAATATTTATCATGATACAACTCTCCTTTGTTGAATCTAACTATACTTTAGTGAATGAAGTTGATGTTTTAGTTGTTGGCGGTGGGACAGCCGGCGCTGTTGCTGGAATAGCATCGGCACGGGAAGGTGTGACCACTATGATTGTTGAGCAGTTTGGTTTCCTCGGAGGCACACAAACAGGCGCTCTCGTTACTCCAATGATGCCTAATGAAATCCATGGGGAGCCGTTAAACAGAGGTTTGGATTGGGAGATTAATTCTCGTCTAGTAGAATTGTCTGAATCTGGAACATGGAATGATGGAAACCGAGGATGGTTTAATCCTGAGGCTCTGAAGATGGTGCTGGAAGAGATGGCAGTCGAAGCCGGCGCGGGGTTGCTCTACTATACAATGTTTGATGACGCAGTTATGGACGGTCAAACGATAGTTGGAATAACGGTGTTGAATAAAGCCGGGCGTGGATGGATTAGCGCAAAGAGGATCATTGATGCTACTGGAGATGCAGATGTTGCCTTTCGTGCTGGTGTACCTTGCTTTTCGAGTCAGGAGGGTAGCGGGGTTCACCAATCGCTTTCTGTTCGTTTCAGTATCGGAAATGTTAACCTGAAACGACTTGTGGAATTTTTGAAATCCTTGGGTAAACTGGAAGTTGTTGAGCAAACGGATGGTTCACCTGTTCCTCTTATTCATACTGCAATGGTATGGGGAAAAGGTTGGCCTCTTGAACCAATTTTTCGAAAAGCTGTGGATGATGGGGTATTGCTTGAAGAGGATGGAAATTACTTCCAGGCGTTTTCGGTTGCAGGCAGGCCTGGCGAATTGTTTTTTAACTGTCCACGAATAGCTGGCAATATGGATGGTACAAATCCAGTTCACCTCTCTCGCGCTCAGGTAATCGGTCATAAGGCTATTCGAAGGTATCTAAATTTTTGCCGCAAATATCTTCCAGGGTGTGAAGAATCTTCTCTTGTAAGTCTGGCAAACATGGTGGGCGTTAGAGAATCGAGGCGAATCCAGGGAGAATATCTGCTGACGGCGGAGGATGTTTTGCAGGGGAAAAAGTTTGATGATGCGATAGCCCGTAACAATTATCCAATAGACATTCATTGTACAGACGAAGCAGGTGCTAAATTAGTTCACCTGCCGGTCGGAACTTACCATGAGATTCCGTACAGATGCCTTGTGCCGAAGAAAGTTGAAAACCTGCTGGTTGCAGGGAGGAGCCTTTCGGCTACGTTCGAGGCACAGGGGTCTGTAAGAATTCAGTCAAATTGTCGAGCGATGGGTGAGGCTGCAGCTATAGGTTCGGTTCTTTCACTTCGTGAAGGAGTTTCACCTCGTAAGATTGACGGGAAAAAGATCAGAGAAATTTTGCGCGCACATGGAGCAAATCTTTGAAAACTGCCGGCGTGTGATACCACAATGTACAAACACCTACCGTATTTGCTTATCCCCTCCCTTTTTACTATAGCAAGCGCCTTACAGTCAAGGGCTAAATATGAGCCCGACAGTGGCTGCTACATTGGTGCATTTGTACTGAATGACCTGAATGTCCGTGGTTCTATAGTTACCTTCGAATCATTGGTTGGCAAAAAACATGCCGGCTATCTGACGTATTCAGATGTATCCTCAGATTTTCCGCAGGCAGTAGCTGATTCGTGTAGGGAATTCAATGCGTTTCTCCAAATTGGGTTTGAACCGAATGGCGGTCTGGATAAAGTAAACGATGACCCCCATCTTCGTACATGGGCGAAAGCAGCCGCAAAGAGTGGCATTCCAGTTTTTCTCCGATTTGCGTCGGAGATGAACGGGGCTTGGGTTGCGTGGCATGGTGATCCGACGTTGTACAAAACTAAATGGAAAATCGTTTATAATGTAATGAAGGAAGAAGCTCCTAATGTTGTTATGGTATGGGCACCAAGTTGGGCGCCGAATGATCCCACAGATTCTGCAAGCTCCATTATGGCATATTATCCTGGCGATGACTGCGTCGACTGGGTTGGGGTGGATTTTTACATGTGGGGACCGGTTTTTGATCTGCAAAATGGTGAGAGTGGAATCGGACCTTTGCAAAAGATAAAGACGATTTACGACATGTTCCCCAACAAACCAATTATGATATGCGAATGGGCTGCTGCTGCCAGGGAATATAGAGGGACTCCTCCATTACCACACAATACATCGGATTACTGCATCTCGCATATGCAAGCACTTTATTCGAGCCTGCGGTCTGAATTTCCAAGAGTGAAAGCTGTATTCTGGTTCGATTATGATTCCCATGCGATAAATTGTTCAGATTTTTCTATCACAGGAGATTCCTCTGTTCTTAGAGCATATCGATCGGCAATTAGCTCGTCATATTTCCTATCCGATGTTAATTACAATGTTCCGCGGGTTATAATTCCCTTTCAAGTTCTACATGGCACGGACTCATTGTCCAGCTCCATTTTTTGCACACGCCAAATTACAGATGCCACATTGATTATCAACGGAAAGAATCTTGTGACTATATACCATGCACCATGGATTTTTCCTGTAGATGTTAGGCCTCTAAGTGATGGGGAGGTAGCTGTGGAGATTAGTGTGCATACGGTAGATGGCTATGAAGGACGCGGATACGGTACGATCGAGGTTGACAACAATGGAGATTTCACTCTATCTATAATTGATAATGACAGCTCTGGATTCATGGGTGCCGGTGGGTGGGTTTCTTCATCGCAACCTGACTGCTATGGGGGTAGTTATTATGTGTTACCGCCCGGGAAAGGATTTGCGCGGTGGAGGTGGACTCCCAGGCGAACCCAAACAATTGGAGTGTATGCAATGTGGAGTGCCCATAGCAACAGAACACGATCAGCTCGCTACGTGATCCACTATGACAGTCAAGATTCAGCCGTTGTAGTTGTGAATCAACAAATTAACGGTGGGGTATGGAATTGGCTTGGGAACTATCCGGTAATGGAGAACTCCTTGGTTAGAGTTGATTTGCTAGCCTCTTCGGACGGATACACAATTGCAGACGCCATAAGATTTTACTGGAATACGACAACGGGTATTAGGGAAGCATTAATTAGTGGTTGCGGCGACTTATTTTTGCGAAATTATCCTAATCCTTTCAATACCTCCACAAAAATAAAGTATAGTGTTCCATTCAACGCTTATGTTACTCTGAGGATTTATGATATCTTGGGCAGGGAAGTAGCTGATGTTGTTGACAATTTTCAAAGAGCTGGGGAGTATGAAATTCCATTCGATGCAAATAATCTATCAACAGGTATCTATCTCTATAAGCTGCAAGTTAAGGATCTTACAAAGTTCGGTAAGATGTTAGTGTTAAAGTAGGAACAAAACCAGTAACGCAAACACTAAAGAGGAGATAGCCCATTATGCGAGCTGCATTTATGTTGACGGTCTTGCTGATATCTTCTGCTGTGGGGAGTACAAGATCTACGCCGGTAAAAAATCCTAAAAATGTGCTTTGGCTGGATGCTCATGCAAACTTCGAACGTTTAGGATCGTCCGATAATATTCAGATGGTATTAAAGAAAACCAAGTCAGTTGGTTTCACGAATATCGTTCTTGACCTGAAGGGGATTGATGGTTATGTGTTATATCCGAGTCGTATAGCACCGGTCCTGAGGGAGTACAATGGTTTTCGTCGAGCTGATAATTATGATTTTCCGGGTCTCGTTCTAAGGGAAGCCCATAAGATTGGGTTAAAAGTTTATTTTTCCATGAACGTTTTTTCTGAGGGAGATAAAAGAACTCATAAAGGTATTGTCTATGAAAAGCATCCGGAATGGCAGTGCCAAGTTTATACAAAAGATGGAATAGTTCCTATAGGTCAGTCATCCGAGGAAATCGCTGCATTTGTAAATCCAATTTTACCTGAAGTCCGAGAGTATGAAATTTCTCTGTGGAGAGAGCTTCTAACTATGTATAAGCCGGATGGCATAGTTTTAGATAGGTGTAGATATCCCAACATTTCTGCTGATTTCAGTGAGGCATCGCGTAAGGCATTTGAATCCTTTATTGGGCAACAGGTAAAAAATTGGCCTGAAGACATCTATAAGCTTGTTATTCAACCCGATGGAAAAGAGGAACGTGTGCATGGTCCCTTCTTCAAAAAATGGATTGAATGGAGAGCGAAAGTAATTTATGATTTTTTCCGCGATTTACGAGATAGCGTTAGAAAGATCGATCCTGATATAGCTTTTTCAGATTACGTGGGGTCCTGGTATCCGATATATTATGATGTCGGTGTAAATTGGGCGAGCAGCAAGTACCACCCCGAAAAAGACTATGATTGGGCAGATTCAACCTATTATCGCACAGGCTACGCCGAACTGTTAGATTTTCTTTTTGTGGGAAATTATTTCTATGATGTAACAGAAGAAGAAGCAATTCGATCGCACAGTTCTTCTCATGATGGCGATAAGAAGCCATCAGATTATTGGTGGTATTCTGTTGAAGGGTCTGCGAAGATTGCCATGAAAGTCACAAAGGGGGTGATTCCTGTCTATGGGAGCTTGTATGTAGAGCAGTATAAGGAGAAGAACAATCCGCAGCAATTTGTAAGGGCAATGAAGAAAGTGAGGGAACTGACAGACGGCATCATGATTTTTGATCTTGTCCATCTCGACACGGACGACTGGTGGAGGTATGTGAAAGAGGGTTTGAAGTGAGCTTATAGGGAACGGATGATGACTGCGGGCATTCTTATTGTTGTTATATTTTTAATTGTGGCAGCGCTTATGTTTCTGCGGAAGCTGCCAACAATTCTTGCATTGCCACTAATGGCGATTGCAATAGGGTTTGTGGAGGTATTTCTGGGGCATCTAAGTGTAAATGATTTATTATTGGTTGTAGTTGCTGATGGCTCGCAGCGCCTGATAGAACCCATGATAATTACAATGTTCGGTGGAATGCTCAGCGTTCTCTTACAAAAATCTGGAGTTGCTGAGAGACTTGTAAAAATGGGCGCGGAATTTGCTGGCTCCAATCCTTTTGTTGTCGCTGCGATAATCTTGTTCATCGTAGGAATTTTATTTACAACGATCACGGGTCTTGGAGCAGTTATTATGGTCTCTACCATAGCTCTACCTATTCTTGCATCGGTCGGTTTGAAAGAAGAGGCAGCAGGGGGGATTATGTTGTTTGGGATAAGTCTTGGAGGTTTGCTGAATCTGAATAACTGGGCCGTTTATAAAAATGTCCTCTCCATAAGCCCCAGTGAAATTTATAGCTATGCTTTCGTTCTTTTTCTGATACAAATACCGGTTGCATTATTATTTGTTGTTTTAAATCTTTGGCGCGCTAAGCAAATTCAGCTCAGCCCTGGGAGAATTTTGAGGTGGATAGCTCTGTTAGCGGGCTTTGCTGCAATAATGAGAGAAACATATGTGTACCTCCTTGGTAGTAGAAACACCGACGGTTTGGATTATATCATCCAGCTGATCACTGCAGCGTTTGGCGTAGTAATTTTGCTGTTTATAATAATTGATAAGTTCTCATCTTTCCGCAAAAGCAACTACAGAGATATACGCTGGTACAATTACTTGATTCCCATTGTACCATTGATTTTGATCCTTGTTTACAGGGTGCATTTTGTGAACGCTTTCTTCCTTGCTTTTATCTACGGAGTCATATCGACTTTACGCAAGGATACAATGCGGCTCGCATCTCGCTCTATAATTGAAGGTGTCAGCAGCGTTGTGCCAGTTATAGTTCTTATGATAGGCATAGGAATGCTTTTAAGCGCCATCCTCGGTCCGGCGGCATCATTGAAATACGGTGCTGCCAGCCATATTAATGCCTCACTGAGAGAATGGCCTGTGGTAGAAGCTATGAAGCCTCTTTTTATGTCCATTGTTCCAACGTCATTTTGGAGTTACGTTATTGGTTTCAGTCTGTTAGCGCCTTTAGCCCTTTACAGGGGTCCCATGAACGTTTGGGGACTTGGATACGGTGTGGCTGGCATATTGCTTTCTACAGGACAACTGAATCCTCCTTCCATCATGGGCGTTCTGATGTCTCTTAGCGTTGTGCAAGGTATCTCAGATCCAACAAACACACAAAACGTTTGGATTGCTAATGAATTGCGCGTGGATGTCAATTTACTAATGTGGCGTACTCTGCCCTACGCGTGGTTAACTGCATTGTTTGGCTTGTTAGTTGCAGGGTTAAGATTTCTCAAATAAAAGTAATGTGGCTATGAACAGGCGAAAGGTGAAAATTGGAATTGATGTAGGAGGGACATTTACTCACTCCGTTGCAATTGATGCCGAAGGGGGTGAACTGATCGGTAAGGCAATGGTGCCAACTACGCATACAGCGAAGGAGGGGGTGGCACTCGGTGTTGTGCAATCGATGCAAAAGCTAATTGATTTAGCACACATAGACCCTCAAGAGGTTATTCTAATTGCTCACAGTACAACTCAGGCAACCAATGCCCTTCTGGAGGGTGATGTGGCAACAGTGGGCATTATTGGCATGGCAAGAGGAATTGAGCGCTTTGCAACTAAGGGACAGGGTCGATTGGGCAAGATTTCTCTTGCCCCGCACAAATTTCTGAACACCGTATTTCAGTTCATTGACATAACGAATGGCATAGACTATCGGATAATACGTGAGACGGCACAAAGATTGCAGACGGCAGGTGCTCAAGTTTTTGTGACGACTGAGGCTTTCGGTGTTGATGATCAAAGTAATGAGCAGCAAGTTGCAGAAATTGTTCGCAGCATGGGATTTCAATGCACACCAGCATCAGAAGTTTCTCAGCTTTATGGACTTCGCGCTCGTACTCTCACAGCAGCTATCAACGCAAGTATGCTGCCGAAAATGCTGGAGACTGCGGACATGACGGAAAAATCGGTAAGAGATAGCGGCGTTCAGGCCCCCTTAATGGTTATGAGGAGCGATGGTGGAATTATGGGTGTTTCGGAAATGAGGCGTAGGCCCATACTCACAATACTTTCCGGGCCCGCTGCAGGTGTAACCGCTGCTCTCATGTATGCAAGAGTATCGGATGGGATTTTCATCGAGGTCGGTGGGACTTCCACGGATATTTCTGTGATAGTACATGGTAAGCCGTTCAGAAAAGCTGCTGAAGTTGGTGGCAACAAAATTTATCTCCGGACACTTGATGTTAGGACAGTAGGAATAGGTGGGGGCTCGATGGTTCGATTGACCAATGGCAACATTGCTGACGTTGGTCCGCGCAGCGCTCATATCGCAAACTTGCGATATCTGTCGTTTTCTGACCCAGAGGAAATTCGTGAACCAGTTGTCAGATTTGTTAAACCATTAGGTTCTGATCCTGGTGATTATCTTTCTTTCTCGACTCAAGATAACGCTGATCCGCAGTTTGCACTTACCACTACCGATGCTGCTAATTTTCTTGGGGTGATTGAGGGAAGCTATGCCCGCGGAAATGTTTATACCTTGAAGAGGGTTTTTGAAGAACTTGAAAAAAATTTTAAGAGAGAGGCTTCACATTTTGCAAAAGATGTTCTGGACAAAGCAACAGACAAAATTATTAGTGTGGTTGAGCGACTCATAGATGAGTATAGACTTGAAGAGTCTGCCAAGGGCGGACTTGTCCTGGTTGGAGGTGGCGGAGGAGCGGGGGTTCTCGTACCCTATGTTGCAAGGAGACTGGGGACAAAGTATGTTATAGCAGAAAATTCAGAAGTTATTTCTGCGATTGGTGTAGCACTTGGGCTTATTCAGGAAACGGTTGAACGCAATGCTCCACACCCGACTCGGGATGATGTTCTGAGAGTCAGGCAGGAAGCAATCGATTCTGTTTTAAGAATGGGTGCTGCTGCAGAAACTGTAGAAGTTCATGTCGAAGTAGATTCCCATGCAAAAAGTATCAGGGCAATTGCTTCTGGTTCGACGGAGATGAAAACGCGTAACGTGCCACTTAAGCCTCTTACAGTTCAAGAGCTTAGACAAAAAGCAGAAAGTTTTTCAATATGCGACATGGGTACAATGTCATTAGTGGGGAAGACTAACTTTCTATACATATTTCAGGGTTCGAAACGCAATAGCTACTTCCTCGGACTTTTTAGTTCAGTTAATAAGCCCGTGGTTGTTGTAGATCAAACTGGTGTTGTGCGCCTTAATATTTTGTCTGGTGAAGTGAGGGCAACAGATTCTATGCACGCATTAAGCTACCTTGAAAAAATTCTTGATGAGAGTTCCATCTACGGCGACGCAGGCGTTCTGCCGCCAAATGTCTTTGCCATAGTAGCAGCCAGGATCATCGACCTAACAGGCCTTATTAATCGTGATCAGATTCTGGGAGTTGCCGGCGCTGAATTTCAGAACGTGCCAAATGACGAGCCTGTTGTGTTTGTATATTATCCTAGGCGTTTCTAAAAAGAAAATTTCATAGTACATAAAATGAAAATGATATCATCTTATTTCCCGCAGGGTTCTCCTGAATTTAACTATTTAAGGCATCTAGTTCTTCTTTATGGAAAGAAGAATGAGCGCTGGACAGAGGAAGAATTGCTTTATTACGTTGCACATCTGTCTGAAGATGGCAAACCAGACGATTGGTTGTTTGACTCTTTTCTCTTCATCAATTTATCTGCACCCTCAGGTAACCACTATCAAGCAGATATAAACATAGGCACGACGATGGCAGGAGAGGGTGATTTCTTTGCGGTTTGTTCGCCCAGACCAGGGAACCTGAAGGATTGGCACGATCTGCTCGATTATTATTTTTCTGATAGCGGAGCAATTCAAACACTTGATCGCACAATTAGCGAGGTCGAAAAGTCAATTGGTCATGTGCCGCATAAGCGAAACGTCGTTTTAACACTACCTTATCCTCACATCACTCAGCAATCTTTCGGAGAGATTGAGAAAGAGGGCGGCATTCTAAATTTTTCAGTTCATGGCCAAAACTTAATGCAGGCTACAAACGCAAGACTATCTGCCGAGCGATGGTTTGTTGACCAGGCTATGAAACGATGGAAAAGTCTTAAGACCAGGCACATAAACTTCCTGGGATTTTACTGGATATTTGAGACCGTTTACAGATCATGGGAAATAGATGATCATTATTTGTTAAAAGAGCTTCGCAAGTGCATAAACAGTCATGGATTGAAATTCTTGTGGATACCTTTCTTCTCAACTTACAACTTTCATCTGCTGAAAGATTACAGAAAGTATTACTTTGATCTTGCTTTCATACAACCCAACTTTATGTTTTATAAGGAAGGGAAGTCTATCGCTGCCGCCGCGAAAGAAGCAAGGAGCAGTAGTGCAGGTATTGAACTAGAGTATTACCTCGATTTGAATGAACCGATAACAATTACAAATGAAAAGCAGGTTCGTTTTCGTGAATATCTCAACGCCGGAATTAAGTACGGATACATGAAGGAAGCAGCATGCGCTTATTTTCTCGGCTATGACTCGCTCCACATGATGCATCAACATGCTGATCCTATAGAACGAGAATATTACGAGGATATTTATCATTTTATCAAAGGGGATTATGCTGTCAAGCCATATCCCATTGTGCCGAGCGGGGCGTACTTCGTGCCTAGAACCAGGGTGGCAATTGCTTTGGACGTAGGGGGGACGAATTTGAGGGCTGCCGTCGTTGACGAGTACGGGAAGATACGTCACAGGGTGCAGCAATCAACCCCTGTTGGCAGGGATGCAATTCTATACAGCGTGTGCGATTTAATAGAGAAAATAAGGGGGAATTTTAACCTTGGTGCCTTTGAGATTGCAGGAATTGGTGTCAGCACTGGGGGACGGGTCGATTTTAAAAGAGGTGTCATCGTCGATTCAACGGCAATTTTGAATGGTTGGAAAGATGTTCCAATTGTGAAAATCCTTGAAGAGAAATTTCAGCTCCCTGTGTTTGTAGACAATGATGGCAATTGCGCCGCTTTGGCTGAAGCCTATTTTGGTAAGGGTAAGGGGGTCAATAATTTTATAGCGGTGGTTGTAGGCACTGGGATTGGAGGAGGTATTTTCGTTGATGGAGAGATATTGCGAGGCTCAATGAACTACTCATCTGAGATAGGCCACGTTAGTATTGATGCCGAAGGTCCGGCCTGTTCATGCGGAGGTAGAGGGTGCGTGGAATTATACGCCTCCGGAGCTGGATTGGTGCGGTGGGCTGAGGAGAAGTTCAATAGGCCATTTTTTTCACTTGGAATAGCAGGAGAAAAACTCACCGCTCAAACAATTGGAGAAGCGGCTGGTCGCGGCAATTTCACGGCTAAAAAATTTTTACTTGAAGCCGGTGGAAAACTCGGGGTAGCTCTTTCGGGGTTAATTAATGTTTTTAATCCAGAAAGGGTAATACTTTCTGGAAGTTTAGTAAATCTTGGTGAGCCGTATTTATCCGGAATTAAAGATGCCATTGAGAAATATGCAATGAAACCTAATAAGACATGTGTCACTGTTGTCTTGTCTGAGTTTCCACAAGATGGAGGTATTCTGGGCGCTGCGGTCTTAGCACTATATGGGGCACAGCAGTAATGATTTAAATTTTATCAGTGATGTTACGCATACAACCATTTCGATGTCAGTCAAGGTTCCATGAGTGAGTTACTTTTGATGCTGAAGCATCATGATGGTTTAGCATTCACTTGGATGCCAAAGAAAGTAACCAAATCGTAATGAACGAATTGATCGTAATATCAGTTCATCATTTTCCTGAACCCATTAGTATTCCGCTTACAAAGTATTTCTGCGTAAACAGGAATACCACAATAACGGGAACGATGGAAACCACGGCACCGGCGGCAACTAATTTGTAGTTCGCTGCCAATGACTTGACCATCATACTCAATCCAACCTGAAGAGTATAGTGTTCCGGACTTCGCAAAACAATTAAGGGCCAAAGAAAATCTCCCCAGGAACCGATAAATGTTAAAACTACCAATGCTGCAACCGACGGCTTTATTAAGGGTAGCGCCACACTCCACCAGATTCGAAATGTCGAAGCACCATCAATCATTGCTGCTTCTTCTAATTCTCTCGGGATTGTAAGGTAGGCTTGCCTCAAAAGATAGATTGAAAATGCACTTGCGGAAGATGGTAGCATCACCCCGATCAGTGTATCGGCAAGGCTTAATTTCAAAACCAGCGTATAAAGCGGAATCACTATCACCTCTTGCGGAATTATCAATGTGCTGATTATTGCTGTGAAGATCAGCGAGCGGCCGGGGAAACTTAATCTCGCCAATGGATAAGCCGCAAGGGCAGATGTAAATACAGTAAGAATGACTGTGCCCAAAGCGATGATTATGCTATTTACAAAATACGTCCCGAATGGAACCGCATTCCAAACTGCAACGTAATTTTCGAACTGCCAACGCTTCGGTACAAAGATGGGAGGCCACGAAAATATCTCTTCGGTCCCTTTTAGAGAAGTTGATATTAGCCATAAAAATGGCGCAAGCATGATAAGAGCGATGAAGGTAAGAACTGCGTAAGCAAAGAGCTGGCTGATAGTCTTCATGGTGCGCTGCCTCGCTCGAGCAACTTCATATTCATGTATGAAAATATCAGCGTGAAAAGAAATAAGACGACACCTAATGCTGAAGCGTATCCTAAATCAAAATGTTCAAAAGCTGTCTGATACATATATGCTACCAGAGTCTTATTCTGGATTGGTGCTCCGGGAAGTATTATATAAATCTCCGTGAAAACTTTAATGGCTGAAATTGACGATATAATGAAAACCAGCGTGATGGATGGTTTAAGTAACGGCACAGTTATATGCAAGGTTCTCTGGAACCATGAGGCACCATCAATGATAGAAGCCTCTTCAAGCTCCTTAGGAATCCCCATCAAACCAGCTAAAAAGATTACCATATAATATCCTATTCCTCTCCATATTGTGACGCCCATAACTGAAATTAGATTCACTGGGTATTGCGTTAGCCAGTGGATATTGTGTGTAGAGATTCCGCTTTTGACAAGGAGAAAATTAAGCAATCCCACATCTTCATTGAAAAGCCATCTCCATGCAATTCCCGTGATCACTATCGGAGTGACGACTGGCAAGAAGTAAATAGTTCTAAAAATTTTTCGCCCTTTAATTTTTTCTCGTATTATCATTGCTACACATAATGACAGAATAATCAGAACAGGAGTCACAGCAATATAGACGATTGAGTTCAAGAGGGTCCACCAGAAATTTGTATCCCTAAGTAGATTTAGATAATTTTGAAAGCCAACAAATATACCACCCTGCACTGGATTGTATTTTTGCATGCTCAACAGGAAAATGTAAGCCATTGGATAAAAACTAAACAGAGTCAATGCTGCGAAAGCGGGGAGTAAGAAGAAAAAAGGTATTAAATTTTTGCTCCCTCTTGCCTGTAATTTTGTGGGACGGTCAATCATCGGTCAGAAGCACTATTGAGAATTACCAGAGAGAACTTTATTCCATTCCTGTGCCGCTTTATTGAGTGCTTCCTCGGTGCTCATCTTCCCAAGACAGGCGGATTGGATGGCTTCGTCGAAAGAGTCTTTTAATTTATCAAAGTCAGGATGGGTAAAATAAGTACGAAGACGTGTGCCAGTTAAAACGTCTTTTGCGCCTATGTAGCGTGCATGTCCTATCGGTGATTTATCATCGATTGTAAACAAGGAATCTTTAAGAGCTTCTCTCACCGATGGAAAAGTTAATACTATTTTGCTAAATGCCAGCTGATTTTGAGCATTGGTGACATAAAGCGCAAAATCCAAGCTTTCCCTCGGATGTTTTGTTGACGCCATTATAGCAATCGACATGACAGCTAATTCGGACTTCCCGGATTTTCCTGTCAGCGCAGGTGCTACGCCAGTCACCTTGTATATTCTTGGAGAATTGTACTGAACACGTGTTAGAAAGACCGGACCAGTGAAAACTGAAGCTACCATCCCAGACATGTAAGGCTCAATAATATTTGTTTGTGAAGAGGTGATGGATTCCCTCGGAAGATAACCCTCTTTAAATAAACTCACCCATTTGTCAACTATCGCAACAGCCTCGGGTGTGTTAAATGCCGCGCTTTTCCCGTCTGGTGAGAGCATATGTACCCCTTCTGACTCAAGTATCATAGGCAAAAAGCTATCCTTGCCAATATTTAGAAAGAAGGCAAACTTACCTGTTCGATTTTTAAATACTCGGGCGAAAGTAGTCATTTCATCAAATGTAGCCGGAACATCCCTCTCTGTGAATCCGGCTTGCTTGAACGTCGCTCTATTGTAAATTAACGCATAGGGGTTCAGGTACCATGGCAATGCAACAGTATCTTTTTTGAATACGCCGTACGAGAAAGCGTTAGGCAGATAAGAATTTACTTCTTCACGGGACAGGAGGTTATTCAGCTTCATCAAGGAATTTATATTGTAAAATTTTGTGAGGAAATCGCTTGAAAGATTGATCACATCTGGTGCATTCTGCGCTGCGATGGAAGCCATTAACTTCTGCACCGCGCCATCATAAGGGATGTCAACCCATTTTATAGATACAAATGGGTGATTTTCTTCGTATCGCTTAATTAAGTCATTGAAGTAATTAGTAAATTCTGGGGTGAGCTGCAAGGTCCAAAATTCAATCTCCGTTTTGTGTTGTGAACTTTTCCCGCAGCCAGTTATGATAATAGGGATCCCTGCAGCTTGAACCAGCCACAACTTCAAGAAACGTATAGTAGATTTTTTCATTGTTATTAGCCCTTCTCCAATTTTTATTCTTGTAAAGCCTTTACAAATCTTCTTACGATCTCAACGGGTCTTGTAATTGCTGTCCCAACGCACACCGCATGTGCCCCTAATTTAATGGCTGCCTTTGCCTCTTCGGGTGTCCAAAACTTTCCTTCTGCGATCACGGGCACGTTGACAGAGGCGGCAAGCCTCTTGATAAGCTCGAGATCAGGTTTATCATATTTAGCGGCTGAGTATTCCGTATATCCAGAGAGAGTTGTTGATATATAATCTGCTCCACTTTCAGCTGCTTTTATACCTTCATTGAGATCTGATATGTCAGCCATAATGGGAATATCAAAACGTTTTTTCACTTCACGCAGAAAAGCAGGTCCATCTACGCCATTAGGCCTGATGCGTGATGTTGCATCAATTGCTATAATATCTGTTCCAGCTTTAATTAGTGCTTCGACATCTTTTAATCCGGGGGTAATGAGAACATAGCCAGAGGGATAAGTCCCTTTGGTCAGTCCGATTATGGGGAGCTTTACCTCTTTTCTCACAGCCTTTATGTTTTTAACATCACGGATTCTAACGGCTACAGCACCTCCTAATTCAGCAGCTTTTGCGAAGGCTGCAATAAATATGGGATCATTGAATGGGCTACCTTCCTCTGCTTGACAAGAGACAATTAATCCTCGTTTCAGCGAATGCATCTGGATTGCCTTTCGTGCGAGATACACTTGTTAGATTTTGGGATTTTCAGAGGCTCTCAGCTCCATATAGATGCCAAAGACTGTGCAGCATATAACATAATAAACTCGCAAGGCTTTCTCAAGCGCGTGGTATATTTTTGAGGGCAAGGCATGGCGCTCAGGGCGCCATGCTTTTAGCGTCAAAGGTCCGCCTGTATTGAGCTTTTTATTTGTAGCTAGAGGAATCTTCTGTGTTGGTCACGTGTTTGCTTAAATGATGAGAATGCCTTTTGTTCAATATTGTCCGTGTTGTTTTTCTTTTTTCTCTTCGGTATACTGAAAAAGCCTTTTGATATAGATTTTTGACAATAAATCAGGGTGAAGTCATCATGGTTGAATACGATCTTTTAGTCATTGGCAGCGGGCCAGGCGGTTACGAGGCTGCTATCCGTGCTGCGCAGCTCGGGATGAAAGTTGGCGTCGTTGAGCGTGATCGACTTGGCGGAATTTGTCTGAACTGGGGATGTGTCCCGACAAAGGCACTTCTCCGAAGCGCAGAGATTGCTCACTTGCTCAACCGAGCAAAAGACTTCGGGTTAAAAGTTGAAGGAATTGGATTTGATTTTCCTGCGATCATCAGGCGATCTCGTGAAATTGCGGACAAATTGTCGAAAGGGGTCGCGTATCTTTTTCGAAAGAACAACGTGGAACATTTGCAAGGTTTTGGTCGTTTTGTAAATCAGAACACTGTTGAGTTGTTGCGAGATGAGAAGGTTGTGGGGACGTATCGTGCAAAACGGGTGCTGATTGCAACAGGTGGGAAGCCTAAATCGCTCCCGGGCGTTCCCTTCGATCATAAGCGCATTCTCACAAGCACCGATGCAATGCTTTTAGAGTCACCTCCGAGTAAAATGGTTATCATTGGAGCGGGTCCAATTGGCATTGAATTTGCATATTTTTACACCACATTTGGCACAAAGGTCTCAATCATTGAAATGATGCCGACAATTCTTCCGCTAGAGGATATCGAAGTCACGAAGCACCTCGCAGCGCGGTTATCAAAAATGGGGATCGAGATTTTTGTTGAGTCCAGGGTTGAAACGCTCCAGCTCACAGAATCTGGAGTTCGTGTCTCCGTAGCGACCAAGGATGGCGCGAAAGTGTTTGACGGAGATGTTGCGTTGGTCGCGGTTGGGGTGGAGGGGAACGTTGAGAACATAGGACTTGAATCGCTTGGAGTGGAGGTCAATCGTGGTTTCATCAAAGTTGATGAACGTTATCGAACGAACATCGAAGGCATATACGCAATTGGTGATGTCATTGGAGCGCCGATGCTTGCCCACGTTGCTTCGGCGGAAGGGATTGCAGCAGTTGAATGGATGGCTGGAATAGATAGGCAACCTGTTAGTTATTCAAACATACCAAGTTGCACCTATGCGGTACCTCAGGTCGCACGCATTGGAATGACTGAGCAGGAAGCACTACAAAAGGGGTTGGAAATCAAAGTTGGGCGCTTTCCATTCAGGGCAAATGGCAAGTCGCTTGCCCTTGGTGAGTCTGAGGGATTTGCAAAGCTGATTTTCGATGCAAAATATGGGGAGCTTTTAGGAGCGCATATCATCGGTCCTGAGGCTACCGAACTGATTGCTGAGCTTGGTGTTGCGAAAACGCTTGAGTCAACCGCAAAGGAGATTATCCGAACCGTCCATGCGCATCCTACTCTCTCTGAAGCAATAATGGAGGCGGCAGCACAAGCCTATGGAGAAGCAATCAATATCTGAGAATAGTTTGTATGGTTCATTTGGTCACCGTTCGTTTGGGCAGCGTACCCTATGATACTGCCTGGGAGCTTCAACAACGCCTCTTCGATCTTCGCCGCCGGGATGAGATTGATGACGTGCTGCTCCTTGTAGAGCATCCGCATATCTATACAATTGGTCGGAAAGGTAATTTGGGTCACATTCTCCTATCTAAGAATGAATTGCTGAAAAGAGGGATAACCGTGCGAAACGTTGATCGCGGGGGTGATGTTACATATCATGGACCCGGTCAACTTGTAGGCTACCCGATCATCAGCTTGTGCAATCGATATCACGATGTGCATCGATATCTGCGCGAGTTAGAGGAAGTGCTTATCCGCACCGTTCGTAGATTTGGAATCGAAGCAGTTCGTATTCCGGGCTTTACCGGCGTATGGGTCGGTGATGAGAAACTTGCTGCAATTGGAGTGAAGGTCTCTGATTGGATCACGATGCATGGTTTTGCTCTCAACGTAAACACAGATTTGTCCTTCTTCGACGGCATCATTCCTTGTGGCATTCATGACAGAGGTGTTACCTCAATGGCGAAAATCCTTGGCCATACGCTCAATATATGGGGTGTTGCTGATGCAATTGAGGATCTCTTTGCTGAGGTCTTCCATGCAATCTCACATCGAATGGATCTTGAGGAATTCAAGAAATCTCTCTACGAGAGGAGGATTGAAAATAGTAAAACCACCGTTGGCAGCACAAGGTTGAGGAGAAATAAATATGAGTTCAGGTGAGAAAATGGTGCGAGGCACCGGCGGGTCGTCTGACCTTGCCAATGTAAAAGAGCCTAATGATGGAGGAGCTTCCTCGGTTGTTGAGACTCGGATTCAGCTTTCGACGGAAGAGCTCCTCGATGTCTATAAATTGATGTTGACTTCTCGTCTCATGGACGAGAAGATGTTAATTCTTCTGAAACAAGGGAAGATCTACTTCCACATTGGAGGTCCGGGTCACGAAGCCATTCAGATTGCTGCAGCGTATGCGATGAGACCGGGATACGATTGGGCTTACCTTACTATCGCGACCTTGCTTTTGCGCTGCAGTATGGCATGACTCCGGAGGAGATCTTTCTTGAATCACTGCATCGGGCTGAAGGACCGAGCTCCGGTGGGCGACAAATGCCAGCCCACTATGGTAAGAGGGAACTGCGGATAGTTTCACAGTCAAGTCCGACAGGCACGCAGTTCCTGCAAGCGGTTGGCACTGCGCTGGGGGCAAAAAAGAAGGGGTTGATGAAGTCGTCTACGTTTCCTCAGGTGAGGGGACAACAAGTGAAGGTGAGTTCCATGAAGCTATCAACTGGGCGAGCCGCGAACACCTTCCAGTGATCTTTGTGATTCAGAACAACCGATATGCTATCTCCGTCCCAATCAGTGAACAAACAGCAGGAGCTTCTGTCTATGAGATGGTGAAAGGGTACGTTGGACTTCAGCGATATCAAGTTGATGGCACAGATTTTCTTGCGTCGCTGGCGGTCACACGTGAGGCAGTTGCCAGAGCCCGTAGAGGTGAGGGACCAAGTATAATTGTTGCCGATGTAGTCCGACTTCTTGCACATTCTTCTTCTGATGATCAAACGAAATACCGCTCAAAAGAGGAACTTGAAGCTGATCGACGACGTGACCCTATACCAAAATTGGAGAAAATTCTTCTAAAACAGAACGGCTTGACATCGGCAGATCTTGAGAACATTAAGGCATCTGTGAAACAGCGAGTTGATGCTGCAGCCGAATGGGCGGAGAGCAGACCACTTCCAGACCCTGCCACTGTTACGCTCCACGTCTACGCTCCACAGCTTGGGGTCTCAAAAGGAGGCTTCGTTGAAAAAGAGCACAGGGGGGAACGCATTGTGCTCGTCGATGCCATTAATCACGCGCTTGCGGAAGAAATGGAACGGAACCCGAAAATGGTCATTTATGGTGAAGATGTTGCTGGGAAAAAAGGTGGTGTTTTCACTGCAACAAAGGGGTTGACGGCACGCTTTGGTCCCGAGAGAGTTTTCAATTCTCCTCTTGCGGAAGCAAGCATCGTGGGAACGGCTATCGGGCTCGCTGTGCGGGGATTCAAACCGGTTGTGGAAATTCAATTTGGCGACTACATCTGGCCTGCCTTTATGCAAATTCGTGATGAGCTTGCTATGTTGCGTTACCGGTCAAATAACGCCTGGAGCGCTCCTGTTGTTATCCGCGTGGCGGTTGGCGGGTATATCCATGGCGGGTTGTATCATAGCCAATCGATTGACGGGTTCTTTGCTCACATTCCCGGGATCCGTATCGCTTTTCCATCCAATGCGGCGGATGCAAAGGGATTACTGAAAACCGCCTGTCGGGAAAATGACCCTGTGCTGTTTCTTGAGCATAAGGGTTTGTACCGTCAGAGTTTCGCTGCTTCGCCTGAGCCAGATAGCGATTACCTTCTCCCCTTTGGTATTGCAAAAACGGTTCGAGAAGGAAATGATATCACCATCATTACATACGGGATGATGGTTCAGCGTTCCCTTGAAGCGGCAACTGTTCTTGAGGCTGATGGAGTAAGCGTGGAGATCATTGATCTTCGGACGCTCAACCCTCTGGACGTCGATGCTATCCTGAGCTCCGTTAGAAAAACCGGAAAGGTGCTCATTGTTCATGAGGACACTTTGACGGCGGGTTTTGGTGCCGAGATAGCGGCGCTCATTGCTCGCGAAGCCTTTGAACGGCTGGATGCGCCTATTATGCGTGTAGCAGCAAAAGATTCGCCGGTACCTTATTCTCCCCCTTTAGAAAGCGCAATGCTTCCACAAATGAAGGATATTGAGAATGCTCTACGTGCTCTTTCCTCATATTAAGTATGAAGTTTATCTTCGGTCCGCTGAGGGCGGATTGAGAAAGGAGTAAAGACTGTATGGATGTGAAAGTGGTTATGCCGCAAATGGGCGAAAGCATTACCGAGGGTACGATCATCAAATGGCATAAGAAGGTTGGTGATGCTGTGAAAAAAGATGAGACCCTTCTGGAGATTAGTACTGATAAAGTTGATTCCGAAATTCCATCTCCGGCATCAGGAATCGTAAAAGAAATTCTTGTGCCTGAGCAGAAGACAGTTCCTGTTCACACAGTGATTGCTATCATTGAGAGCGAGGGCGATGGTCTTCGGGATGAACAAGGGGCAAGTCGGTCGCCATCTGTCTCAACAGAAGTTCCCAGGCTAAAGCAAAGACCTCACACTGAGCCTTCAGCACAAAAGTTAGTTCATGAAGCCGCGCCCGCTGACACTCGGTTTTATTCCCCTCTTGTGCTTACAATTGCTCGTGAGGAAGGAATCTCGATGGAGGAGCTTGCCCGAATCCCTGGAAGCGGGAGCGGAGGGCGAGTAACTAAGAAAGACATCCTTGCGTATGTCGAATCCAGAAAAGCGACGCCATCTACTCCCTTAGCTCCCAAGCAGCCCGTTGCCCAGCCCACACCTGTGCCGGAGGCTCAAATATCGCCTCAGGGCACTCCATCGTCAATGAGCGAATTGGCGAAGAGGTATCCGGCACCGGAATTCGAAGTTATTGAGATGACGAACGTGATGCAGCGAATGGCGGAGCACATGGTCCGTACTGTGCGCACATCGCCGCATGCCTTCACAGTGTCGGAGTGCGATGTGACAAAAATTTTTGAATACAGGAATCGCCATGCTGAAGAGTTCGAGCGGCGGGAAGGATTCAAACTCACATACACCCCGTTCATTGCGGAGGCATGCGTCAAAGCAATCAAGGAATTTCCACTGATTAATAGTCAGGTTGAAGGTACTTCGATCATCATCCGCAAATCGGTGAATCTTGGTATGGCTGTAGCTTCTCCGAGTGGCTTGATTGTCCCTGTGGTAAAGCATGCCGATGAATTAAATTTCCTTGGGCTTGCGCGTGCAATTAATGATCTTGCTGTACGAGCAAGGACAAAGAAATTGCTCCCGGATGATGTGCAAGGGGGGTCATTCTCAATAACTAATTACGGTGTGTTTGGAAGCATCATGGGGTTACCGCTCATCAATCAGCCACAAGTTGCAATTCTCGGGGTAGGTGCATTCCAGAAGCGCCCTGTCATCGTCAACGATGCAATTGCGATTCGGACGATGGTGTACTTGACACTCTCTTTTGACCATCGTGTGATTGACGGCGAATTAGGCGGTAAGTTTCTTGAACGCATTGTGCAATTGCTTGAAGAATTCGATGAGACAAGACAGTTATGATACCATCTTCTATGAGTGAAGCTGTTACAAAAGAGGTTGCAGCGGAGTCTCCACGCGGAACTACAGGAGCTGCAGTCCCAGCAGGTCGAGATGTGCAGCGACGACCGGAGTGGTTGAAAGCTCGAATCCCGGGTGGAGAAAACTATGTTCGTTTGCTTCGTCTCATGCGCTCGAAGCAACTCCACACCGTGTGTGAAGAGGCACGATGTCCCAACATTGGCGAGTGCTGGGCGGCAGGGACAGCGACATTTCTGATTCTCGGCGATGTTTGCACTCGGAGCTGTGGATTCTGTGCTGTCAAGACGGGGCGTCCGACTGAATATGACATTGATGAGCCGCGACGTGTGGCAGAGGCTGTTGCGTTGATGGGGATTCATCATGCAGTCATCACATCCGTCGATCGAGATGATCTGAAGGATGGAGGTGCGAGCATCTTTGCGGAGACGATCCGACAAATTCGCCTCCGTGTCACGACATGTCGGATCGAAGTTCTCATCCCGGATTTCAAAGGAGATGAGGAGGCGCTGAACATTGTTCTTGATGCGCAGCCCGACGTCCTTAATCACAATATTGAGACTGTGCCGCGACTTTATCCTGTTGCCCGGCCTCAGGCGAAGTTCGACCGTTCACTTGAACTTCTGCTCCGTGCGAAGCGGAGAGGATTCCTTACAAAGACGGGGCTCATGGTGGGGCTTGGTGAAGAGATTGCTGAGGTTCTCGACGTAATGCGTCAGCTCCGTGAGGTTGAGTGCGATGTTTTAACGATCGGCCAATATCTGCAGCCCACGAAGGGACATTTGCCTATCGCCCGCTTTGTTGCCCCAGAGGAATTTCGTATGTTGAAGGAAGAAGGGCTGCGGATGGGCTTTAAGTATGTTGAGTCCGGTCCGTTTGTGAGAAGTTCGTATCATGCGGAGCGGCATGTGTGAGTTAAGGAGCTTCTCCGATAAATATCGATTGCGGCAAAAGAGCGGCGGGCGAGTTTCCCAGGTCACTGCCTAAAGGGAGCTGTTGCCATAAGTCCCTTTTGTTTTTGAGAAGTACCTTTGTGCTTTTTGGTTCTGTGACATTTTCTTAATATAATACATTGTTGGATGGAATATGCGCTTCTGCGAAACTACTTGGTAGCTATACGTGCGCAGCAGCAATTCTTCGATCTTCATCAGTGGTCTCAGGTTTATGATGTCTTACTAGACCGACACATCGCATAGAATCCTTTGCATCACAGGTGCATCTAATTTTAAAAGATTGCTTGGGTGCTGAGACAATAGTTCGATATTGCTTAGCATCAAGGGTCTTCGAAAGCTTTCTAACTATTCATAGGAGGTCATCATGGAAGGTATCATACGGTTCATGAACAGCGTAGTGGGGAGAATTCTCCGCATCGTCGTCGGGGCAATCCTGTTTTACTTCGGTCTCTGGAAGTGGGCTCCTGAGTGGTGGGGTTATGTCCTTGGCATCATTGGGGCGTTTGCGTTCATAGCTGGACTTTTTGGTTTCTGCGTGCTTCAGATTTTTGTGAAGCCGAAGAGCACACCAGCCTGAAAAGATGCGTCCCCCTTTCCCGGACACGTTCTTGCTTAGGGGAGGGAATTTGCAGACTTCTCCGATCATCAGCCTGTAGCTGAGTAAGGAATAGTATGAATCCACTCTCATCTGTCTTTATCTTTCTTGGCGGCATTATCGTAGGCATCCTTGGGGCTTTGCTTGGTATTGGGGGAGGAATTTTCTTCATTCCCTTCCTTGTTCTAATTTTCCACATTCCTATGCATCAAGCTATTGGCACGAGCATCGTCACTGTGATTGCGACATCGAGCGCTGTTGCCTCAATCAATGTTGGCAGAGGGTGGTCGAACATTCGGCTTGGAATGACGCTGGAGCTTGCCACTACTATCGGTGCAATCTTTGGCGGTGTTACTGCTAATCTCATCAGTGGAGCGACGCTTGCGAAGATTTTTAGCCTCATTGCGGTTGTCATCGGGTTCCTTATGCTGCGGAAGGTTGAAACCCATGAGCATGCGAAACCCATTGGTGAAGAAGAAGACCTTGGGAAGTTAGGTGGCTCATTCTACGATGCTGCAGAAGGGAAGGAAATTCGCTATCGTGTAAAGAAACCCGGAATTGGTCTTGCAGCTTCGTTCATAGCGGGGAACATCTCAGGTCTGCTCGGCATCGGCGGCGGAGTTATCAAAGTGCCGGCAATGAATCTCTGGTGCAATGTCCCGATCAAAGCAGCGACCGCTACGAGTAATTTTATGATTGGTGTAACCGCAGTGGCGAGTGCTTTCATCTATTTTGCTGCTGGACAGATTGAGCCTCGAATTACTGCAGCAGCCGCGATCGGCGTTCTTTTAGGTTCACGCATAGGACTCATGATCGGTGATCGACTTCACTCCCGCTGGATTACGATTGTCTTTGCGGTGCTCCTTTTTGGTCTTGCTGTGGAGATGTTTTTGCGATGAAATTTCAAATCGAAGATGCGAAACTACGCAAAAATGGACCCGGGTCTAATCAGCATCTGGCTGAGAAGACAGAGAGGTTAATTAGTCGCGCATTGCTCAGCGGAGTCTTGCTCAGTTCCTTTATCATGCTCTATGGGCTTATTCTTTACTTTTCAGGGCATACAGTACATCCTGTGAAATCTCCGTCAATGAGTGAAGTGATTGTTCATTTTCACCCGCTTGACTCCACATCTGTGTTATTCATGGGTGTCATTGTTTTGATGCTCACTCCCGTTGTTCGTGTGATTCTCGCAATTGTTGGCTTTGCTAAGGAAGGTGAAGGACGCTTTGTTCTTGTTTCCATAGGGGTTTTGCTCATCCTTTTGTTCAGCATGATGTTTTCTATTGGATAGCGGAGCTGATGTTGAGTTGGGTTTCCAGCCTGATTTTCGGTGAGCAGCAGCGATGAACGGGCATGTAGCGAAACTTGCCCTTGAGAACGGACTGATTTTCACCGGAGTCTCGGTCGGAGCAGAAGGAGAGACTGCTGGCGAGGTTGTGTTCAACACGGGTATGACAGGCTACCAGGAAGTCCTCACGGATCCTTCATATGCAGGTCAGATTGTGACTATGACGTATCCCCTAATCGGGAATACTGGTATTAACGATGAAGATGTGGAATCATGGAAGCCGCATGTG
This sequence comes from Bacteroidota bacterium, assembly GCA_049973045.1. Classification (GTDB taxonomy): domain Bacteria; phylum Bacteroidota; class Ignavibacteria; order 0-14-0-80-59-12; family 0-14-0-80-59-12; genus JBMFJZ01. The sequence continues at coordinate 83,930 of JBMFJZ010000004.1, forward strand.
GCTGGGTTTATCATGCATGAATATTCCAGATTCCCAAGCAACTGGCGGATGCGTCGATCACTTCAAGATTATCTCATCGAGAATCGGATTGTTGCTATTGCTGGGATAGATACACGGAAGTTGACGCGCATCATTCGGACTGCTGGTGCGATGCGCGGTGTTATCTCCACGGTTGATTTTGATGAAAATCATCTTATTAAGCGTGCTCAGGCAATTCCACCTATGGTGGGAAGCGATTTTGTGAAAGTCGTGACATGTGGAGAACCATATAGATGGATAGAAAGAGAGCCTCTCACGATGTCACCGCTTCCTCCTCTTTTACGCAACTGCAAACCTCACCGCGTGGCAGTGGTCGACTACGGGGTCAAGTGGAACATCCTTCGGCGTCTTAGTATGTACGGGGCTGAGATGACCATTCTTCCCGCAACTGCTACAGCAGATGAAATTCTTGCTACGAAGCCGGAAGGGATTTTTCTCTCAAATGGTCCCGGAGACCCTGAGGCTGTGACCTATGCTGTTGAGACGGTAAAGAGACTCCTCAGTTCGGGGGTCCCGATGTTTGGGATTTGCCTTGGACATCAGATTCTTGCTCTGGCACTTGGTGGGAAGACCTACAAACTAAAATTTGGCCATCGCGGAGCAAATCACCCTGTGAAAAATCTCAAGACGGGAACTATCAGTATCACAACGCAGAATCATGGCTTCGCAGTCGACTGGGATTCAATGGATGAGCGCTTTGTCGAGCTTACCCATGTGAATCTGTATGATCACACTGTTGAAGGATTCCGTCACCGCGAACTCCCTCTGTTTTCTGTGCAGTATCATCCGGAGGCGTCGCCAGGACCGCACGACAGCGATGATCTCTTTGCACAGTTCGTTGCTCTGATGGATGGGGGGAATTTCCGGGCACTCAAGTAGGGGGCGATTCATGAGTTGCCCCTACTGGCTTGTAGACTAGACCTACAAAGATGCCGAGGATGATTGTCTCGATGATCCCGGAAACTCCCCATGTTCCCATTATCACTCCGCCTAGTGGGAGAGTACTATAGTTCAGCAGTGTTCGAGGCAGATGTATCAACAGTCCCATCCAGAGTCCGTAGCGGAATCCTTCTCCAAGCCCTGATCCACCTTGATAGCCTCGTGTGTAGACGAACGAGAAGAGCATCGCAAAGACGAGGTAGCCGATCCACATCAACCAGGCTCGTTGCCGGAGGATGGGTTCGGGGAGCCAGTGTTCGCTGTGTGCTGCATATTGTGAAACGAGGATCACTCCGTAGACAACGCTTTCCATGGCTGTGAGGAGAACGTATGTGACAACCGTTGCAACGATCCATCCACCAATGGACCAACGCCATTTCATAGAGAAGCCTCCTATTTTTTAATTGAAAATCCCATTCTCTTCAGAAGGATGGGTTACCGGATGTGGTGCGTGAGGATTACGAGCACCCGCTTGTCTCACCACAATTGAGGCACTTATAGCATGCTCCTGTTCGGACCATGATTGATCCGCACTCCGGGCATGGAGGAGCATCGGCTTGTTCTTGGAACACGCGGTGCTCTGCCTGTTCGCGTTCTGCCTCGGTGAATTTCGCTGATGAATCCGCAGTCCCGGACTCAATTTCCCGGTCGGACTCTGGGACAAGTTTTCGAAGTGCTTCAGTCTCCAGAGGAATCTGTTCAAGTTGTGGTACAACAGTTTCTGTCTCAGCCATCACCGAACTTGGTTGATCCTCAGGTGGGAGAAATTTCATTCCCAGCCAGCGGAAAATGTAGTCACAAATTGATTTTGCGATCGGGATGCGCTCGTTGTTTGTGAAGCCCGATGGTTCGAACCTCATGTGGCTGAATTTATCGACCAGGACTTTCAATGGCACCCCGTATTGAAGTGCTAAGGAGACCGCTGTCGCGAAGGCGTCCATGAGCCCGGAAATTGTTGATCCCTCTTTCGACATGGTGATGAAAATTTCTCCCGGGGTCCCGTCTTCGTACATGCCAACAGTGATATACCCTTCATGTCCGGCTATGCTGAACTTGTGCGTGATGGCTTTCCGTTCATCAGGCAATCGATGTCGGTACGGTTTTGGTATAGCTTCTTTTTTCGTGAGACTGGTGCTGAGTGGCTGTGTGCGTTTGCTGCCATCGCGGTAAACGGCAATTGCTTTTAAGCCAAGCTTCCAGGCTTCGATGTAAGCTTGCATGATCTCTTCTGGCGTTGCTTCGTTTGGCATGTTCACGGTTTTTGAGATAGCGCCGGAGAGAAATGGTTGCACTGCTGCCATCATCTTGATATGCCCCATGTAGTGGATTGACCGCTTGCCGTTGGCTGGTTTGAACGCACAGTCAAATACAGGCAAGTCGCGCTCCTTGAGGTAAGGTGCGCCTTCAATCGTGTCATGTTTGTCAATGTAGGCAATGATTTGTTTGATCTGTTCATCGTTGTAACCAAGAACTTTGAGAGCAAGTGGCACGGTATGATTCACGATCTTCAGCATCCCACCGCCAACGAGTTTCTTGTATTTCACAATAGCGATGTCGGGTTCAATTCCCGTTGTATCACAGTCCATCATAAAGCCGATTGTTCCTGTTGGTGCAAGTAAGGTAGTTTGGGCGTTTCGGAATCCATGCTCTTTCCCGAGAGAGTATGCTTCGTCCCAGGCTTTTTTTGCCGCATTGAGAAGCTCGCTGGGTACATGGCGGTCATCTATCATATCTACATGGAGGCGATGTTTCTTTATGACGTTAAGCATCGGTTCGCGGTTCAGTGTAAATGCTGGAAATGGTCCCATGGCTTTTGCAAGAAGTGCTGATTGCTTGTAAGCTTCTCCTCCCATCAAAGCAGTAATAGCGGCGGCGTAGGCTCGTCCTTCGTCACTATCGTAAGGGAGTCCACGTGACATCAGGAGAGCACCGAGATTAGCGTAGCCTAATCCAAGTGTCCGAAAATCATGACTGTTGCGTGTAATGGCAGTGGTTGGGTAGCTTGAATTATCAACGATGATCTCCATTGCAGTGATGAGAACGTCGATCGCCTGTCGAAACGAGCTAATGTCAAACTCACCGTCATGGCGACGGAACTTCATCAGGTTCAGTGAAGCGAGATTGCAGGCAGAATCGTCGATGAACATATATTCGCTGCATGGATTCGAAGCGTTGATAGGCGCAGAGTTCGGGCATGTGTGCCAGTTGTTGATCGTCGTGTGGTACTGCATACCCGGGTCGCCGCAGACCCATGCTGCCTCAGAAATTTCCTTCAACAGATCACGAGCGCGATAGCGATCTACAATTTCTCCTGTTCGAACAGCTCGTGTGTACCATTCCTTATCCTCAAGAGCTGCCCGCATGAATTCATCAGTGACTCGCACGGAGTGATTTGCATTCTGGAAAGCAACTGAATCATACGCTCCTCCCGGAACATTGAATCCTCCATTGTACCCAGCATCAATCAGAGCCCATGCTTTTTTCTCTTCGTAGGCTTTGCTGCGGATAAATTCTAAGATATCTGGATGATCAATGTTCAGGATAACCATTTTTGCTGCGCGTCGTGTTTTTCCTCCGGACTTAATGACCCCGGCGAATGCATCGAACCCTCGCATAAAGGAGACAGGTCCAGATGCGGTTCCACCGCCAGAGAGAGCTTCGCGTGATGACCGCAATGTGGAGAAATTCGTTCCTGTGCCGGAACCAAATTTAAACAGTAGCCCTTCGGTCTTCGCCAGATCAAGTATTGACTCCATGGTATCCTGCACAGAGTTAATGAAGCATGCTGAGCACTGCGGCTTCTCTTCTACACCGACGTTAAACCATACTGGACTGTTGAACGAAGCGTATTGGTAGACGAGCAAATATGTCAGTTCAGTGTAGAAATTCTCTGCGCTGTTCGGATCTGTAAAGTAACGGTCTTTTATCCCCCAGTCGCGAATGGTCCGAGCGACTCTCTCAATAAGCTGCTTTACGCTGTGCTCACGCTCCGGGGCACCAATTTTACCGTGGAAATATTTTGAAGCCACGACGTTCGTCGCAGTCGCAGACCAGAAATTGGGAGCCTCGACATCCTTCTGCTCAAAGATAACCTCCCCCTTCTCGTTGATAATGGTGGCGGTTCGCAGCTCCCATGTGATCTCATCAAATGGGTGAACTCCCATTTTTGTGAAGTACCGCTGGATCGTGACTCCGCTCCGGCGATCAGATGTATTTGCGAGTGACGCTGTTTTCTTCTCTGAAGATTGAGCTGCCCGCCCAACTTCTTGCTCAACAGGATTATCCGGTATTGTCGAGCTCTTTTCTTTTGAAGCCATGGTTTCCTCCCTATCAAAGATTGTAGTGGTACTTGTAGCAGCGATCTGCAGTGAGATAGTTGATCCGTGAAGCCTTGAAGTTATACAAACTCCTTTGCTTTCTCTATATTACAAACTTTTAGAAGGGAACAAAAATGCAATTTTCAGAGTCTTCCTCCCATGCATCAGAGGCAACCTTTTCCATTGAGCTGTGGGAAGCAGTGGATGGAAACCAATATAGCACAGGGAATCATTTTTGTCAAGTAAGGCTTACTTGATTTTCTTAATGGGAAGCTTTAGTTTGGGTACAGAATTTGCAATCAACTTTTTTCTAATCTTCGCTCACCATTGAAGAAGAGGTGAATTATGGGTATTGTGAAACCGTTTTCGACAGTTACTGAGATGTTCGATGTTGTAACGAGCACCTTTGCAGATTCCGATCGTCCGATGTTGATGCACAAAGTTGAGGGGAAATGGGAGAAGCTACCATTCAGAACGGTGCGCCGCAATGTTGAGCTTTTTGCGAACGGTCTGGCAGCGTTAGGGATCAAGCGCGATGATAGAGTTGCTCTCATGTCTGAAAATCGCCCTGAGTGGGTCTTTACCGATATGGCGTGCCTTTCACTTGGCGCCATTGACGTCCCCCTCTATCCATCTCTCACGGCAAGACAGGTTGAGTACATTTGCAATAATGCGGGCGTGAAGGCTGCTGTTGTTTCCAACCAGTTCCAGCTTACGAAAATGCTCAAGGCGCAAAGGAATATCAAAACTCTCCGTTTCATCGTGGTGATGTCCGAGAAAGGTGCTGCGCTATCTGATTCAGTACTTTCTTTCAATCGTGTTTATGAACTCGGTGAGACGTTCGAGCGGGAGAACCCAACATATCTCAAGGTGTCGTTGCGACAGGTGAGACCTGAAGATCTTGCAACGCTGATTTACACTTCAGGTACGACTGGCGAACCCAAAGGGGTTATGCTCACACATCGAAATTTCGTTTCGAACATGATCAGCTCGCTGCAGGTAATTGACTTCACATCGAATGATGTGCTCCTATCATTTCTGCCACTCAGCCATTCCTTCGAGCGCATGGCTGGTTACTATACGGCGATGTCGGCGGGGGCGACAATTGCATACGCAGAGAGCGTTGAAACAGTTGCTGAAAACTTGAAGGAAATTCGACCCACAGTTGTCACTACTGTGCCGCGACTTTTCGAGCGGATATACAGCAAAATCCAAAAGAATGTTGATCATAGTTCACCTTTGAAGCGAAAAATATTCTACTGGGCTGTTGACGTTGGGCGAAAGTATGCCCGAGCGAAGAAGGAACATAGAGTCGGTGCCACATTGAAGATGCAACATGCATTAGCATCGAAGCTTGTCTTCGAAAAACTTCAGGAAGCTACTGGAGGGCGGATGAGGTTCTTTGTTTCCGGTGGTGCGGCGCTTGCACGTGAACTCGGGGAGTTCTTCGAGGCAGTTGGCATCAGGATCATCGAAGGGTATGGACTCACAGAATCATCGCCCGTAATCAGTGTGAATCGGCTTGATGACTATAAATTCGGAACGGTCGGCAAGCCTATTCCCGGGGTTGAAGTGAAGATTGCACCAGATGGGGAAATCCTTGCCCGCGGTCCAAATATCATGAAGGGATACTGGAACGATCGCAGGGCAACTGAGGAAGCTATCGACAAAGATGGGTGGTTGCACACAGGCGACATCGGGGTCTTCGATGCAGCAGGCTTCCTTGTAATTACCGATCGGAAGAAACATCTTTTTGTAAGCTCAGGTGGCAAAAACATTGCACCGCAGCCCATTGAAAATCTCTTCCTTCAGAGTAAATACATTGATCAGTTTGTTCTCATCGGTGATCGAAGGATGTTCCTCAGTGCTCTTATTGTTCCCGATTTCGATGCGATTCGGGAATATGCAGATGCGCATAAGATTCCGTATAAGGACATCACGGATCTCACGCGCAATGAGGAGATTTATAAAATTGTTGAACAGGATATTCAGCGACTACAGAGGGATTTAGCGAATTACGAGCGTGTGCGACGGTTTGTGCTTCTTGATCACCCGCTCAGTATTGAAAACGGTGAACTTACGCCAACTTTGAAGACCCGGCGCCAGGTTATTGAAGAGCGATACAGGGACCTGATTGAGAGTATGTATCGGGGACCGAATTGATTATAGCGCACTGTATGGTAACTCGCTGAAGTAACCGGTTGGAATGTTAGCACGACAGTTGGGAGCCTTGCCAAGACGCTGTGGGGCGTTCATTGGATGGTGCTCCGTAGGCGGCAAATCGGCAGCATGAGAGTCGCGCTTTATTAAATATGCAGTACACGCCGGGAAGCCTAATGGACTATTTAGCAAGGAGTTGCCTTCTACAATCGTTAATCCATCTGGCTAAGCCGCAGATCACTCAAATATGTGTTGCTTTCAGCATATTTCCCCATAGCAAAAGCATTGCATCTGCTTCATAGACGTTTTAGTTCAGGCAATGCCCACGTTGATTTTTCCTTTCTTTTTCTTTAGATTTTCTTAGCGTTTTATGAAGAATTGCTTCTCAGCCTGGTGAATTGTTAGATCGAGATGGTTCTCTTATCCTACATACCTATTGTTCTTATGATTCTTTTCGCAGCCGCTTTTGGTGTTGCTATTTCAAAAGCGTCTGAGCTTTTAGGACCGAAGCACCCCACTGCTGAAAAACTCACTACGTATGAAAGCGGTATGGAACCGATTCGAACTGCGCGAGAACGATTCTCAGTGAAGTTTTATCTTGTCGCAATGCTCTTCATCTTGTTTGATATCGAAATCGTTTTTCTCTATCCATGGGCTGTAGTCTTCAAGGAGCTTCGCTGGTTCGGCTTCGCTGAGATGTTTATCTTCGTTGCTGTTCTCCTTGTAGGATACATTTATATTTTGAGAAAAGGAGCTCTACGATGGGATTAGAACATACATTCGGTGATAGCTTTCTTGCAACAAGGCTTGACGCACTCATCAATTGGAGTCGTAGAAATTCTCTCTGGCCCATGCCTCTCGGAATTTCCTGCTGTGCTATCGAGTTGATGGCGATGGCAGATCCACGCCACGATGTCTCGCGCTTTGGCTCAGAGGTTATGCGCTTTACGCCGCGCCAGTGCGACTTACTCATCGTCGCCGGGACGGTGAACTACAAGATAGCTAAGGTGGTGAGGAAGATCTATGATCAGATGCCCGATCCAAAGTGGGTGATCGCTATGGGAGCTTGCGCTTCCAGCGGCGGGATGTACAGATCGTATCCTGTGGTCCAGGGCATCGACCAGTTTCTCCCTGTAGATGTCTACGTTGCGGGCTGCCCTCCCAGACCCGACGCTGTGCTGAAGGCTCTTCTTGAGATTCAGAAGAAAATTGAAATGTCGCGCCTGGAGGCGAAGAGCACCACTAAGCCAGAGCACTCCCCCGTTCCTCCAGAAGAATAACACTGTGACCTCTATGAACGATCGAATTCTATCAAAGCTCGTTGCAAATTTCAGGGACTCAATTCTCTCAAGCAATGAATTCCGTGGCGAGCTCACGATCGTTGTGAAGCCTGAGAATATCGTCCCGATCTGCCAGTTCCTTCGTGATGATCCGGAACTTCAGTTTGATCTGCTCATTGATGTGCACGGCATCGACATGCTCCGAAGTGAACTTGACCGCAGTTCGGAGATTTATAGCCACGATGATGACCTTGACCTTCTTCTCCGCCCTGGGCAGACTGAGCAGCCAGCGGAACGATTTCAGGTTGTTTACAACATTTGGTCGCTGAAAAACAAAGCGCGACTTCGCTTGAAAGTCCTTTTGCCAGAATCAAATCTTCATGTCCCGTCGGTCACCACGGTTTGGCCCGGAGCAAATTGGCCCGAGCGTGAAACGTTCGATATGTTCGGAATCATCTTTGATGGTCACCCCGATCTTCGCCGTATCTATATGCCTGAAGAATTTGAGTACTATCCTCTCCGGAAAGATTTCCCGCTAATGGGAATTCCAGGGTCCCTCAGGCTTCCCAAAGGTGAATCTTCGGAAGAAAAGAGCCAAAAGTAAATGCTCAAGTCCAGCTCCAAACTCTACATGATTCGTCAGGAAATCAGCTATTTTGGCGGTCCATTTTCGGGGAATGCATAGGCTATGAAGTCAGAATTAGAGCGTGGGGAACTCCGCAGAAGCATTCTCGAAGCACTCGAGGATAAAGATACCTACGTGGAGTTTGGAGATCCGCTTGAGAGCGAAATGATTCTGAACATGGGTCCCCAGCATCCGGCAACACATGGTGTTCTTCGCCTTCTCATTCGGCTTGATGGAGAAACTGTTGTCCGCGCAATGCCTGATATCGGATATCTTCACCGAGGCTATGAAAAACTTGCTGAAGCTTGCACCTATCACGAATTTATTCCTCACACCGATCGGCTGGACTATCTGTCACCGATCTCAAATAACGTTGCCTATGTACTGGCTGTAGAAAAGCTCCTTGGTATAGAAGCTCCACCCCGTGCGCAGTATATCCGTGTGATCGGGGCTGAACTTGCTCGTCTTGCCTCTCATCTCGTCTGGTTAGGCTCAATGACTATGGATGTCGGAGCGCTTACGGTTCTCCTCTGGACATTTCGTGAGCGGGAGAAAATTCAGGATATCTGGGATATCCTCACCGGCGTTCGGTTTACAACATCATTTGCCCGTATTGGCGGGATTGCCCAGGACATGACTGATGAATGTGCTGCCATGATAAAGGAGTTCATCGAACAGTTTCCGGAGAAGCTTGGTGAAGTCGAACGTCTCCTTAATAAGAACAGGATTTTCATTGACCGCATTGATGGAGTGGGGTATCTCTCCAGAGAAGATGCTCTTGCCATGAGTGCCTCCGGACCGGTACTTCGCGCCTCCGGTATTGACCGCGATCTCCGGCGCGATGAGCCATATCTTGTTTATTCCGAACTCGATTTCGAGGTCCCAGTTTCCGATGGCGGAGATAGTTTGAGCCGGTACTATGTTCGGCTCAATGAGATGCGACAGAGCGTGAAGATTATCCGGCAAGCGTTGGAAAAGATGCCTAAAGGACCGATCCGCGCCAACGAGCCAAAGCAGGTCCTGCCATGTAAGGAGAGGATTTATACAAAGATGGAGGAGCTAATTCATGATTTCATGCTGATCAACTTTGGTATTGACCCTCCGGTTGGTGAAATCTACCATGCCATTGAATCCTCAAAGGGGGAATTAGGATTTTACATCATGAGCGATGGAACCGGTCGACCATGGAGAATGAAAATCCGCGCTCCGTCGTTCATGAACATCCAGGTTCTTCCCATCATGCTGAAAGGACAAATGGTTTCTGATGTTGTTGCTATCATCGGCAGCGTTGATCCCGTGATGGGAGAAGCGGATAAATGATGCACACTCAGCAGCGAGAAATGGAATTTATGTTCACAGAAGAAGAACTCAAGACTGTCGACGAAATTAAATCCCATTATCCAACCTCTCAGGCAGCCCTTCTTCCTGTTCTCTGGCTTGCGCAGAAAAAATATGGATGGATTTCTGAAGAGCTTATGAAATATGTGGCTGAGCTTCTTCAACTACCTTATAGCCATGTCCTCGGAGTTGTGACATTCTATTCGATGTTCAACAAGAAACCTGTAGGGAAGTATCACCTCCAGGTGTGCACAAACATCTCGTGTCAGTTGATGGGTGCAGAGACACTTCTTGAGCACATTGAGAAGCAGCTCCACATCCGTCCGGGTGAAACGACGGCTGATGGGAAATTCACGCTCAGCGAAGTGGAATGTCTTGGCTCTTGTGGCACTGCGCCGACAATTCAGATCAATGATGATTACTACGAAGCGCTCACGCCAGAAAAGCTCGATGCAATACTGCGTTCACTAAAATAGGTTGCCGTATGGAAAAACTTATTCTCCGCGAGATTCCTAATTTTCATCGCATTGATGTTTATGAAGCCAACGGAGGCTATGGGGCGCTTCGGAAAGCTCTTGGGATGACGCAGGAAGAGGTGATTGATGAGGTGAAAAAGTCGGGGTTGCGTGGGCGCGGAGGGGCTGCTTTTCCCACCGGCTTGAAATGGTCGTTCATGCCAAAGCAAACCGCAAAGCCGAAATACCTCATTGTCAACGGCGATGAAGGTGAGCCAGGAACGTTTAAGGATCGACAGATTCTTGAGTTTAATCCCCACCAGCTCATCGAGGGCTCTCTCATTGCAGCTTATGCAATGGGAGCAAGCATGATTTATGTGTACATACGTGGTGAATATCTGAAGTGGATTCGAATTTTCCAGGATGCAATTGATGAAGCCTATCAACGAGGCTATATCGGGAAGAATATTTTGGGAAGCTCCTTTAGCACGGAGATGGTCATCCATCGCGGCGCTGGGGCATACATTTGTGGGGAAGAATCTGCTTTGATGAATTCGATCGAGGGAGAACGTGGGTATCCGCGGGTGAAGCCTCCATTTCCCGCTCAGTACGGATTATGGGGCGCACCAACGACGATCAATAATGTTGAAACATTGACAAATGTCCCGATCATCATTGAGCGCGGCGGAGAATGGTACGCTTCTCTCGGCGCACCGAAACTACCGGGCATCATACTCTATGGCATCAGCGGACACGTGAAGCGACCCGGGGTGTACGAGCTTCCAACAGGAATGCCAATTGAGGAGTTGATTTACAATTATGCAGAGGGGATTCGTGGTGGCAAGAAGCTAAAGGCGATTATTCCCGGCGGCTCATCAACACCGGTGATTCGCGCCGATGAAATCGAAGGCTTGAGAATGGAACCCGATTCGCTACGGACGGTCGGCAGCATGGTCGGTACAGCCGGGATGATTGTCATGGATGAAGATACCGACATGGTGAAGTTGACAGCACGCATCGCTGAGTTTTACCATCATGAATCATGTGGACAATGTACACCATGCAGAGAGGGAACGGGATGGATGGCAAAGATCCTGCGTCGTATCGTGCAAGGAGAAGGGCGGATCGAGGATTTGGATCTCCTTGTTGATGTTGCGAATAACATCGAAGGGAACACGATCTGCGCCCTCGGAGATGCCGCAGCCTGGCCTGTGCGGGCAATGGTGAAGAAATTCCGTGACGAGTTCGAGGCATACATCAGACGTACGAGCCGTATTCCTGTCCCTGATAAATTTACACTTTCAGAACCAGTGGCTGCGAAAGGATAAAGCATGGGCATTCACTGTTCGTACTGTAATGCAGAAAATCCTGATGGGAGTAAGTTCTGCAACCAATGTGGCCATTCACTGACACCGCATTTTGTTTCTCCAGCCGCCCCGCAGGTACTGCCAATGGCACAGCCTGCAAGTGGACGTGCTGTTGCGGCTTTAGTCCTCGGTATAGTCTCGCTGGTCTTCGTTGGTTTTGTTGCTGGAATCCCGGCGATGATTCTTGGCAAGATTGAGAAGGATGAAATAGCTGCGGGCAGATCGCCAATCTCAGGGGAATCTCTGGCACGGATTGGGTTTTGGCTTGGATTTGCTGGAACTGTGTGGAGCGGGCTTGTGCTTGTGACCATGATTCTGGTGCTGCTTGGCGTTCTGGGTGTTGCCAGCTTCTTGCCACATGTGGGAAATCCTATTTCATGACAGCCTGATGTAGCTTCTGTAGGACGCTGAGATAGAGTGCCGGGGCAATAGGCTCGTGCGTGCGCGTGGAAGAGGAGGTGAGAGGTGGCGTCAAGGAAGGCAATGGAGAGACAGAAGCATATGATGGGAGCCAATCCGGTTTTCGAGCCATAATTGTGGCCTGCCGCAAACGCGCTGCGGGGCTTGATGGACGCCGTGGAGTACCTGCCTACGGCGCGTTGCACGACGCGGCAGGCAGGCGAGCACGTCGTCTTGGGTCTAATCTTCCTCAAGTACATTTGGGGTGCCTTCGAGGCGCACCATCTTCCCTCACTCAAGTGGCAGATTGAAGAATTGCTCAAACGCCTGGAGGAGCAAGGCTATGGCGGGTGAGTTGAAAAACGAAGCTGACACTCGTGCCACCCTTATCGATCCACAACTCCGCGCTGCTCTTTTTCGAGCGCCCAGGTCCTACAAAAGAGATTTGGTATTACGAACTTCCTCTCCCGGGAGGACTCAAGAAGTTCAGCAAGGGCAACCCTATCCAGGACAAACAGTTTGAGGAGGCTCGCCGTCTCTGGAAGGCCTGGGACGCCTACCGCAGGGACGAAGGGCCACGGCAGGCGTGCCTTTCGGAGAATGCCTGGATCGTATCCATCGAAGAGGGGAAGGGCGTGGGTACGACCTTACCGCCCGCAACCCGAACGGCAAGGAGGCCGATGTTCTGTCCCCGCCTATGGTTATCGTCTCGAGCCTCATGAAACGCGAGCGCGACATCCGAGCATCGGAGAGGAGCTCGATAAGATATTAGGAAACAATGGGCAAACCCACAATTGGAGCGCACAGCCATGACGTTTGATCCCGAAAAACGCCACCGCCGGTCCATCCGCTTGAAGGGATACCACTACCGTCAGTCCGGTGCCTATTTTGTGACCATCTGCACGCGGGATCGCGCCTGCCTATTCGGCGAGGTGGTGGATGGGGAAATGCGATTAAATGAGGCTGGACGCATGGTGGTAGCCGAATGGGAAGAAATACCGGAACGGTTTCCCCATATAGAATTGGATGCATTCGTTGTCATGCCCAATCACATCCACGGCATCATCGTCATAACCGAAACCAAAAACCTCGTAGGGGCAGGCCTTGTGCCTGCCCAGAATGCCGGCAGAAACGATGTAGGCGCAGGCCTGGTGCCCGCCCCATATAGGGCAACCACATATCGGCAACCACAAGGGTTGCCCCTACCGTTGGGGATGTGATCGGGGTGTTCAAATCCAGCGTGACGGTGGAATACGCCCGCAGGGTCAAAACATCAGGATGGCCGCCCTTCCATGGCAGATTATGGCAACGCAATTATTACGAACGCATCATCCGCAATGAAAAATCCCTGAACGGCATCCGCGAATACATCGCAACGAATCCCCTCCGTTGGCATCTGGATAACGAAAACCCCACCCGAACCGCCGAGGACATCCTGTGGGATGACCTCTTCGGAGGTGCTGCCCATGGTTGAACGAACCGCCAACGCAGGAACCATCCGATGCAATGTAGGGGCGACGCGTTGCGTCGCCCCTACCAACTTCGACACCACTAGAGACATCGAAATTATTGTCGATTTCCAGCTGAGGTACGCGCATCGTGAGACGCACTCCACAGAGCACAATGTCACCGCGCTACGGCTGACCTGCAAGCCGTACAAGAAGTCCGGAAAACGGGGCGACTGATCTGCATGCGGATCTCGTCCCGCTCGACGATAAAGGCCTGATGAAGGTGGTCATGACCGGCTCGGCCTCGGACCCCCCCGAATGGCAGCCGCACATCCGCAACAGGCAACGCCGGGAGTTCACGCTCGTCATTGTCCGCGCTAACCGCCGTCGCCTCCTCAAGCGGGTGCTGCGCAAGTACGGCTACCCACCGGATAAGCAAGAGAAAGTCACCCAGACGGTGCTGGAATAGACCGAGGCACTGTCAGAGTGGTGGGCTGGCGCATGAAATGGCAAGTCAACAAGCCGATCAAACTGAGAGTTGCGCCAGGCATCTACACCTTTGATGCAGCCTCTGTGCAGCGTAGGGATAAAATGCCCTCTTGTCTTCCTGCTTGTGAAATTTATCGGGTTGTGTTAACTTTTGGCATCGTATAAGGGAAACGTAGCGAATGGAGAACCAATTGTCGAGACCCATCAATGTTCTTTTTGTCGGAGATATTGTTGGGAAGCCCGGAGTGGAGATAACGACGAAGTTGCTCCGATCGTTTGTAGAAAAATATCATGCGGATGTTTGTCTTGCTAATGGAGAAAACGTCACGGAGGGGAAAGGAATTAGTGAAGATGATGCTCTGCAACTTTTCGGTCTTGGTATTGATGCGCTCACGACAGGCAATCATCTCTGGGATCGATGGAAGGCACGAGATCTTCTTGCAAAATATCCAAACATTCTTCGGCCGTTGAATTATCCCCGGGAGAATGGTGGCAACGGTTACGTCATCCTTGATCGTGGAGAACTCGGGAAAGTCGGCGTCTTAAACCTCCAGGGGCGCGCATATATGCAGCCCATCGATGACCCATTCAAAACGGCGGAATGGGCAATTGCGAAGATTCGTGAGCAAACGAATATAATAATCGTCGATTTCCATGCTGAGGCAACTGCGGAGAAAGTGGCGCTTGCCTGGCATCTTGATGGCAAGGTCAGTGCTATCCTCGGAACGCACACACATATTCCAACAGCAGATAGCAGAATTCTCCCAAAAGGAACGGCGTACATCACCGACGTTGGGATGACAGGTCCATACGATTCGGTGATCGGGATGAAGAAAGAGCAAGCTATACGGCGGTTCATCTTAGGCACGCCGCATAAATATGAAGTTGCTTCTGCAGATGTTCATTTCAGCGGAGTTATTCTAACCATCGATGCAGAGACAGGTAAGGCACAACATATCGAACACATCTTTTTCCCTTCGTTCTGAGTCGTGAGTGCTCGCATAATAGATGGAGCCCGCATCGCTGAAACGATACGGGATGAAATAAAGGAGGAGGCTGAAAAGCTCTCCTCTGTGCATGGTGTGACTCCGGGATTAGCTGTTATCCTTGTCGGAAGTAACCTGGCTTCGATTGTCTACGTTAGGAATAAGGAAAAAGCAGCAAGAGACGTTGGGTTTTACTCAATCACTGACACATTCCCTGATTCAATTTCAGAGGAGGAACTTCTCCTCCGAATTCATGCACTGAATAACGATGCACGCATTCACGGAATTCTGGTGCAACTTCCACTCCCTTCCCACATTTCCGAGCGGCGCGTGATCGAAGCAATTGACCCGAAGAAGGATGTGGATGGTTTCCATCCGGTGAACATCGGGCGACTTGTGCTCGGAGAGGAAGGGTTTAAACCGTGCACGCCAGCGGGCATCCAGGAGCTTCTTATGCGAAGCGGCAACGACCCAGCCGGTAAGCATGTGGTGATTGTGGGGCGGAGCAATATTGTGGGGAAACCACTTGCCAATATGTTAATGCAAAAGCAGCGGGGGGCAAACGCTGTGGTGACAGTCTGCCACACCGGGGCACGTGATATCGCGCAGTTAACTCGAATGGCTGATATTCTTGTTGCCGCTATGGGAAGGGCGCGTGCTATAACCGCCGATATGGTGAAGCCCGGAGCTGTTGTCATTGATGTGGGGATTAATCGGATTGAGGACCCCACCACCAAGAGCGGATATCGTCTCGTCGGCGATATTGATTTTGATGCGGTGAAAGAAGTAGCCTCTGCGATCACACCCGTACCCGGCGGCGTTGGACCAATGACCATTGCGATGCTTCTCAAGAATACGCTGGAGGCTGCCAGGAAGAGTATTCAACATAAATGAGTAGAACCACATCGCGATGTGCCCTCATGTATTCAGGAGATCCGTTTTATAGCCAAGGCAATTTGTTTGCATGCAAAATGAATAGAAATAGTCCCTGGATATCACCTGGAGATTTGCCATGAACTTTGGTATTGTTCGCGAGCATCCAGCGCGGGAGCGGCGTGTGGCTTTAACGCCTGCCGGTGTACAAGCTCTCGTTGATGCTGGTCAAACTATTTATGTTGAGCGCGGTGCTGGGGAACTAGCTCGATTCGCTGATGAGGACTATCTGGAAGTCGGTGCGAAAATCGTCTATACCCCGGAAGAAGTCTACGGGCGCTCAGATATCGTTTTGAAAGTTTCTCCACCTACAGATGAAGATGTTCTCCGACTCCGTGAGGGATCGGTTCTCTTTTCATTTCTCCACATGGCTGTTGCCCCGCGTCGAGTTGTCCAGTTGCTTCTGGAACGTCGAGTGACCACCATTGGCTATGAGCTTATCGAAATGGATGATGGGAACTTACCAATTCTGCAGGCGATGAGTGAGATCGCGGGTCAGATGTCGATTCCAATTGCTGCTCGTTATTTGGAGACCGGACAGGATGGACGAGGGATTCTCCTTGGCGGAATTCCCGGGGTTCCCCCGGCAGCGGTTGTCATTCTTGGAGCGGGTGTTGTGGGACGGGCGGCGGCTCGCACTGCACTCGGAATGGGAGCTCAGGTCATTGTGCTTGATCGGGATCTTGCCCGACTTCGCCATGTCGATGAACTGCTGAATCATCATGTGACCACTGCTGCTGCCAATAGTTTCAACATACGTCGTGGGATTCAGTTTGCGGACGTGTTCATCGGTGCTGTCCTTATCAAAGGTGAACGTGCCCCACACTTAGTAACTGAAGAGATGGTGAAATCAATGAAGCTGGGCGCAGTGATCATCGATGTCTCCATTGACCAGGGGGGATGCGTCGAAACGAGTCACCCAACGACGCTGGAAAGTCCAACGTTCGTAAAGCATGGTGTGATTCATTACTGCGTCCCAAATATTCCCGCAACCGTAGCGCGCACAGCTACCTATGGTTTAACAAATACTCTATTACCGTACATGCTGGAGATTGCCGAGAAGGGAATTCGTGAAGCCCTTCAGACAAATCAAGACATTGCCCGTGGTGTTTGCACTTATCGAGGGTATTGCACGATGGAGAACATAGCACATCGGTTTGATGTCCCCCATCATCCCTTAAATGGTCTTCTCAAGAGTTGAGCAAATCGTATGTCATGGATCGAAGCATATAAACGAAAGCTTGTCTCGGCAGACGAGGCAGTCTCCGTGGTGAAAAGCGGTAATCGCATTTACATCAGCGGTAATGCGGCAACTCCGTTTGCTCTTATCAGAGCGCTTGCTGCACGCCGAGATGAGCTTTTTTCCGTTGAGGTGAACCATGTTCTCCTTCTTGGCGACGATCCTCTCTCCGCGCCAGGAATGGAAGGACATTTTCGCCACAACTCTCTCTTTGTTGGACCTGCTGATCGTGATGCCATCAATGAGGGTCGCTCCGACTACGTGCCTGTCTTCCTCTCAGAGATTCCCGCACTCTTTACAACCGGAATCATCCCTCTTGATGTGGCGCTTATCCATGTTTCACCTCCGGATGAACATGGGTTCATGAGTTTTGGTGTCGAAGTCGTGGCAACGAAAGCCGCTGCGGAGAGCGCAAAGATTGTTGTGGCTCAGGTCAACGATCGTATGCCCCGTACTCTGGGGGATTCGTTTATTCATGTCTCACGCGTGCACAAAGTTGTAGAAGTCTCAGACGAGCTTCCTGAACTCCAGCGGAAAGGTTTCACTGAAGTGGAGCAGAGGATTGGAGAGTATATCGCTGAGCTTGTTAATGATGGAGCCACGCTGCAGATGGGAATCGGTGGAATACCAGATGCTGTTCTGGTAGCTTTGAAGGGGAAGAAAGACCTCGGTGTGCATACTGAGATGGTATCGGACGGCGTTGTAGAAGGCATCGAGGCTGGTTTCATCACGAATGCTCGAAAGACCCTCCACCGGGGAAAGGTGATTGCTTCGTTTGTCTTTGGTTCTCGCCGCTTGTATGATTACGTGGACAACAATCCATACTTCGAACTTCATCCATGCAATTACACTAACGATCCATTCATCATCTCCCGCAACGAGTCTATGATTGCAATCAACTCAGCCATTGAGGTTGATATTACCGGACAAGTTTGTTCTGACTCAATTGGTACGACGATCTATAGTGGATTTGGCGGACAACTTGATTTCATCCGCGGAGCTGCATACTCCAAAGGAGGAAAGCCCATTATAGCACTCCCTTCAACAACAAGGGATCAAGCTGTTTCAAGGATCGTTCCGATGCTGAAACCCGGTGCCGGCGTCGTTACGACTAGAGCAGATGTCCATTACGTTGTCACCGAATACGGCATCGCCTATCTTCATGGTAAGAATCTTCGCCAGCGGGCTGAAGCCCTCATCAACATCGCTCATCCGAAATTCCGAGATGAATTGAAGTCCTATGCAAAGAAGCAAAAGTGGATGTAAGAAGCAAATGGAACCTCAACGGCCAAATAGAACGGCTTTTCAGTTTATAATACTCCTTGGGATTGTCAGTCTCCTTGCAGACATGACCTACGAGGGGGCAAGAAGCCTGACCGGTCCTTACCTCGCTGTTCTTGGGGCAAGCGCTGGTATTGTCGGTTTAGTATCCGGTGTCGGAGAATTTCTCGGATACGCATTGCGGTTGCTCTCTGGATATCTTGGGGATCGCACAAAAGCGTATTGGCAATTAACATTTGCAGGATATGGTTTGCTCATAGCCGTTCCGTTGCTGGCGTTTGCCGGCTACTGGCAATTTGCAGCGGTGCTTATAATCCTGGAGCGCATGGGGAGGGGAATTCGAACTCCATCGCGGGACACTATGCTTTCATACGCCACGAAGCAGGTGGGTAGAGGGTTAGGGTTTGGTATACATGAAGCGTTAGACCAGACTGGTGCTATTGTCGGTCCGCTGCTCCTCTCCGCGGTATTTCTTCTAAAAGGCGGCTATCGTGAAGGGTTCACTATCCTCTGGATCCCTGCTTTGCTGAGTATCGCTATTCTTGTGGTAGCAAGAACCAAATTTCCATCACCTGAAAAACTTGAAACCTCAGATAAGCCGGGACAGCAAACTATTCCACCTTCGGCGGGCTTGCCGAGGGTTTTCTGGTTCTATGCTTTGTTCATTTTTCTCAGTGTAGCAGGTTTCGCCCACTTCCAGCTAATTTCCTACCACCTCAAAGTCCACTCGGTTGTTTCCGATGCCCAGATTCCTATTTTCTACGCAATTGCAATGGGTGTGGATGCTCTCGTAGCGCTTCTTATCGGCAAGACCTACGATAAGATTGGGCTGATGTCTCTGCTAACACTCCCCCTGCTCACTCTCCCCATTCCATTCTTCGCATTTTCGTTTCGTTACGATTTTGTAGTGATAAGTGTTGTGCTATGGGGTGCGGTAATGGGGACTCACGAGACCATCATGCGTGCTGCGATTGCTGACTTGACGCCGATAGAACACCGGGGATTTGCATACGGCATTTTCAATACCATTTATGGAGTATCTTGGTTTATCGGAAGCACACTTATGGGATTTCTATACGAGATGAACATTGGCTACTTAATTCTGTTCGCGGTTTTGATGGAGGTGATTTCTATCCCCGCCTTCCTTCTGCTCAGGAAGTCTCTCACTAAAAGTGCACAGTGATGTTGACAAAAGCACCATCTACCGAAGGGATGACAACGAGGCTTACATTTTCTACTCTCTCTTCTTTGTTTTCGAGTCTCGATGAAATCGGGTTTGATTGAGTCTGCCTTCGGCGGACATTGTCATCACCGAAGATCTTTCGGTCAAGTTGGTCAAATTCTTTGCTAAAGAATTTCAGTGTGAGAGCTGAGGCACTTCCCACCAGTGCCCCTCCCAGAACGTCCCCCGGATAATGAAGTCCGAGATACACTCTTCCGTATGCAACGAGACCTGCCCATGTATACACACTTGCGATCACAAGAGGTTTCGGGTAGCGAAGCGAAATCGCCGTCGCAATTGCAAATGCAAATGTCGAATGGCCCGAAGGAAATGAATAAGAACCGCCCGACTCGAGATGACTTACATGAACGTTCTGAAGACTGATATATGGGCGCTCACGTTTCACTAACTGCTTTGTCCCCCACGTTATAAGAGTCGCTACTGCTGCCGAAGCTCCAATCATATATGCGGAGACACGTTCGTAGCGGTGATCTGCAGCAATGCCATAGACAGCGAATCCAGCAGGGAGGGCAACGCCGACAGGAACAGCGGCATTATCCGTAAAGTCGATAAGATGATCGAGCAGGCTGCTCCGAGAGTTATTAATTGAGCGGAAAAGGCGTGCATCAAGACCGCCCTCGCCGGACTGTGCTAATCCATAGCTTCTGAAAACAGCGAGACCGACAACGAAAATCCAGATGGTTGAAAAACGTCTCATGACGGGAACGGGGGACGATATCGCGGTTTGCATGTTTGGAAAGCTCTCCCCAGGCAGTTTAGCATTAGCGGCGCGTACATGTCAAATGATAAATTGTCCGCAGGAAGGCGGAAAAATGGAAATGGGGAGAAGAAATCCCTAAGACATCTGATCCCGAATTTACAATTTTCATTTTTTAATGGCTCCCCCACAGGCGAGTGTACAACTCGTATGTATTCGTTACGCGCTCGACATAGTTGATGGTTTCCTCAGCGTTTCTGAAGTATCCCCCCTTCGGTCTGCCTTCAGCGCCCTCGCCTGTGGCGGGCTTTGGCGTTCCCCAGACAAGTTGATGAAGTGAGGCGTATCGTTCTGAGAGAAGAGGTAAGGTGCTTTTCACCGATGCCCAGCGATTCGGGTCTTCACCGAGATATTTTGCAATCTCCTGGGCATCAAGGACTCGCGCCGGGCCAGCGTTATACGCTGCAAGGGTCAATTGCACGCGGTCCATTCCGGCAGAGTTATCGAACAGAGATGAAAGTTCCCACAGGTAATACACGCCGGCGGCAATATTGTCTCGAGGGTGCGTCAGTGAATCCAACCCAAGTCTGACAGCCAGCCGTTCTCCAGTCTCGGGCATAAGCTGCATGAGTCCAAAGGCACCACGGTAGCTTTGTGCCTGTGGATCAAATTGAGATTCTTGTTCTATGACTGATAGTACGAGCCTCCAATCGATGCCGTAGCGCTTGGCATATTTACGTATGGTTCCACCATAGTCATGGATAATTGCAGCAGCTTTTCTCGTCAACCCCGACGAAGTCAGTGTCCCATTCTTAACTATGGTTTCCGAGAGAGTATCCCGTTCTACTCTGGCTTGCTCACTTTCACTCGTTTCGGTCCCGCTTGCTGGGCGGGAAGGAGATACAGCAGTATCAACTCCCATTGTCGATCGGCGTGGTTCTTCTGAGCAACTGACCAGGGTAAGAGCTATAAGAACCGGGGCTATTAAACGAGTGCGCCAGGGGCGAAGGAATGGCTTCAATGGAATCATTGATTCAGTTTAATCCGAGTCCGATGATAAGCCCAATCATAAGTCCGATCATGATAAACAGTCCGCCGACAACAACGCCGACGGCGAGGTTCCCCTTTTCTAATTCTTTCGCAAAAGAGAAGTGTGTTACGCGGTCGAATAGCTTGTACGATGCAATAGCGAAAAGAATCCCGATCATTACGCCGACCACTGCGTAGAGAAAATTCAATAGAGCGATTTTTACAGGCATACTGCTACCTCACTTTCTTGGTGCTACTAAACTATCTTTTTCTGTTGGTCCCCATTGAAGTACCTCAAGCTTTACGCGTGCGGTTCCATTGGCAATGAGTCCAATTTGTTTTCCAGCAGCAAAAGAAAGATCGATGATCCGATCTTTCACGAACGGACCACGGTCGTTGATACGAACAATGACGCTTCTGCCATTTTCTAAATTCGTGACACGTACCTTTGTCCCAAATGGGAGTTCACGGTGAGCGGCTGTGAAAGAGTACATGTCATACGTCTCACCGCTTGATGTCTTTTTCCCGTTGAATTCATCAGCGTAGTACGAAGCAATCCCTTCCTGCACAGCAACAACCGCCTCTTTCCCCGGAACCAGTGGTGATGGCTTTGTTGCGAAACGTGGTGCAACTGCGCATCCATTAAAGGAATACTCAGCGATAGCAGCGAGAGAGATGATAAGCAAGTATGGTGCAAGGGGCCTCACAGGTACTTCGAAAGCTGTTTCCGCCGAATTGTATCAACGATCTCCTTCACATCCTGTGAATGCGTTCGCTTGCAAACGAGAACCACATCAGGTGTCTCTATCACAATGAGATCCGAAGCCCCAACCACTGCAACCAGTCGACCTGTTGAGTGAATGAGAGAGCGTGATGTGTCTTTCGTAAGGACGAGTCCATCGATTGCGTTCCCATCCTCGTCTTTCGGTAGAAGACGATAGACCTCATCCCAGCTGCCGACGTCACTCCATCCGAAGTCAGCTTTAACAACATATACATGCTCTGCTTTCTCCATTACCCCATAATCAATCGAAACCGAACGGATCAACCCATAAACGGTCTCCACCGTGTCAGCGTATTGCGGAGTGCCGATTGTCGGTTCGATTGTGGCAAGTCCCTCAGCCAAATCTGGAAGAAATTGTTTAATCTGGTCAAGAATAACATCTGCGCGCCAAACGAACATCCCTGAGTTCCACAGGAAATCTCCGCTTTCCAAAAACTTCTTCGCAGTGGCAAGATTTGGCTTCTCTGCAAATGTTTTTACACGGTAAACTTGCTCACCAAAGTAAGGATTCGAGCTATCCGGTTCATCAATGAGCTGAATATATCCGTATCCAGTTTCCGGTCGAGTTGGCTCAATACCAATTGTGACAAGATAGCCTGATTCATCTGCAACTCTTGCGGCAATTTGGATAACCCTGTGGAATGCTGGTTCGTTTTCAATTCGATGGTCAGCAGGGAGCACAAGCATCACCCCTTGCGGGTTCATCCGTTTTACGTGCAATGCGGCAAGACCAATGCATGGGGCTGTGTTCCGTCCCACAGATTCTGCAAGGAAATTTTCCTTAGGAATCTTCGGGAGCTGCTCAATGACCGCATCAAGTTGTACTTCGTTAGTAACGATGTAGATTCTTTCCGCGGGTACAATTGAGGCGATGCGAGTATAGGTCGCTTGAAGGAGTGATGCATTGCCAAAAATTTTTAGAAGTTGCTTCGGCATCCGCTCTCGGCTCCTGGGCCAAAACCGCGCCCCAATTCCACCTGCCATAATGACGGCGTAAAGTTCGGGCATAAATCACCTTTTGCTCGTGCTATTTTCTATGTGTCACGGATATAAACTCGTGGAACGCGCGAAGAAATTGCACATGTTATCTCGTATGGAATAGTGCCAATCTTATCGGCAAGGTCCCATGCGGTGATTCGCTGTTCATGTGATGATCCAAGAAGCACAACTTCGTCCCCAAGTTTAACTTCTCCATCTCCAACGTCAATCATTATATGGTCCATTGTCACCGTACCCACAACTGGATAGCAGTGCCCATTGATCAACACTGAAGCACGATTCGTCAAAAGTCGACTATATCCATCAGCGTACCCAAGGGGAACTGTTGCAATCCAGGTGTCGTGCGTTGTGACATATCGTCGGTTGTAACTTATGCTTGTTCCGGCACAGACATGCTTCAGATGAACAATGCGCGATTTGATGCTCATCACCGGACGGAGAGACATACTTTCTGTTGTTTCATGGGAGGGATAGTATCCGTAAAGCATGATTCCGGGTCTGACCATTGTGAAGAAGCTTTCAGGGATATCAAGAATGGCGGCGCTGTTGGCAATATGAATCTCAGGAATCTCAAGATGAGAGTTTCTTAGCGAATCAAGAACATCGGCGAAACGTTGCAACTGCAATTTTGCATATTGTTTATCGCGTTCATCGGCTGAGGCGAAGTGGGAGAAGACCCCGAGAATGTCAAGGTGCCTGAGGCGGGCAACGTCGATTATCGACCTGTGAGCATCTGTCCACTGGAATCCAAGCCGTCCCATTCCTGTATCAACCTTGACATGGACTCCGATGCGCATGTTCCGCAGTTCAGCTTCCCGTTCAAACTGCTCTGCGCTTTCTAATGATGCAATCGCCGGGAGCAATTCATGATTAAAGTAGATTGGGATTTGTTCAGGGGGAGGTGAGGTGAAGACGAGAATTGGCGCCGAGAGCCCGGCGTTCCGTAGTTGGACTCCTTCCTCTGGAATGGCGACTCCCAACATTTCCGCGCCGTTGGCAAGGGCTTCTTGGGCAATTTCTACTGCGCCATGACCGTAGGCATTCGCCTTCACAACAGCCATAATTTTTACATCCTTCCCCACGCGGGCTCGCACAGCTTGGAGATTCTCAGCAAAGGCATCAAGGTTAATTTCTGCCCATGTGGGTCGTGTTGGAGACGATTGGTTTCCCGGGGCCATTTTTTAAGGTATATCGCGCGTATAAACAGAAGGTAACAAAAATATACAAGTTCAAGACGAGAGAACCAACTTATCGCACCGGTGATGCGCATGTGGCTCGGCTCGCGGGGTCCGCCTCTAGCCGATGAAGCAATTCTGCGGCGGGTCCGCCGGAGGGGACCGACGCCTCGCAAGCCGACCCGGAAAAGGATGAGGTACTTGCACTTGTATCCTTGACGAAGCCGTATCACCGTGTCATTGCGAGAAAGTGGCGCCAAGGGCGCCATGACTGAAGCAATCTCAGAGAGATTGCCACGCTCCTCCGCCGTTGGTGGACTTACAGCCCGCCGTTGGCGGACTTACAGCCCGCCGCCAGTCGGAGCCGCTCCCAATGACACTTCCTGCTTCTGTCATTCTGAGGTCCGCCTCTAGCCGATGAAGCAATTCTGCGGCGTGTCCGCCGGAGGGGACCGACGCCTCGCAAGTTGATGCAGAAAAGGATGAGGTCTTGCACTTGTATCCTCGACGAAGCCGTATCACCGTGTCATTGCGAGGGAGTGGCGCCAAGGGCGCCACGACCGAAGCAATCTCAGAGAGATTGCCACGCTCCTCCGCCGTTGGCGGACTTACAGCCCGCCGCCAGTCGGAGCCGCTCCCAATGACACTTCCTGCTTCTGTCATTCTGAGGTCC
>JBMFJZ010000004.1:108922-291271 GCA_049973045.1 Bacteroidota bacterium
GCGAGGGAGTGGCGCCAAGGGCGCCACGACCGAAGCAATCTCAGAGAGATTGCCACGCTCCTCCGCCGTTGGCGGACCGAAGCGCCACACCATGCTTGGCACTTATGATTCACAATCATCTTCTTATTGCTTACTTGCCACTTCCCAGATTGAAGTGGTTGATTATACTGGTATAAAACTCTTCAAAATCGCCAAGGTTTTTCTCTAACATCGATTTTAGTATCTCAGTATCCAGACTCTGATACTCATGAACTGCAAGATTCCTGAAGCCAACCATCTTTTTCATCTTTGTTGAAATGTCGTGTGAAATAATTCCCGATTCCTCAAGCAGAGGAAAATTTTCTCGCAAATCCGCTGGGATACCTAAATCCTCCGAAGCAATAACATGAGCAGCCAAATCAATGCAAGCTTGAGCAGCCCTCTGTAAGTTAAGCACAAACACATCCTGCACCGAAATGTCTTCGCTATTGTGACATCCGGGTCAACCAATTAATATCTTTTTTTCAATCGGTGCCCGAACCATTTTCAGGTCTGAATAGGAATTTATTGTTCTGACAAAGAATTGAATTCTAGTTTTTCTGTCTCGTTCAAATATTATTTTTCCCTTTCGGAGAACCTGCATGCAAATTATTGGGGAAGATGTGTTGAGCACAACCAGATCTACCTCCGCCCCGATCGATTCAGAGATCTCATTTTTTAGTTCGAACACGGCACAGGCGTTCGGAATTTTATCCTGGTGGAAAAGCAGACCGATGTCAACATCGCTTTCTGCGCTGAAGTGTTTAGAGCCAAATGACCCAAACAGATACGCAGAAGCAATCCTCGTGTCCTGCTCCAATGCATGAACCAATCGAGCCATGATGTCCGATGGATGCTGAGTGTTCGAATTCATGTTCTCTATCTTCTCTAACCTTTCTATACTGTACGACTTCTGGTTCAATACGTTATCAGTATAAAAATAAGGTATTAGCTCTGAAAAGCAATAGGAAAGGGGATGCTACGTAAACAGTAATCTTATGGGCTTCCCTGGCATAAGATTACTGCAGAAGGCGTTTTCTTTGCTGGACACAGGATCCTTTGTTAAAGGGCAGGATACTTTATGTTGCAGTTGCTGTCCTATTTCAGCAAGATAAGCTTGCGACTCTCCCGAAACTTTCCAGCCTGCATGCGGTAGAAATACACCCCTGCGGCAAAACTGCTGGCATCGAATGTAACTTTATGCTTCCCGGCTTGTACGTTGCCATTCACCAGTACTGCGATTTCACGACCAAGCACGTCAAAGACACTCAGTTTGATAAATCCTTCCACAGGTACGTGATATTCAATTGTTGTTGTTGGATTGAAGGGATTTGGGTAGCTCTGCAAAAGTGCAAACCCTGTTGGAAGCTCGCTCTCCTCGATAACACCAGTGGGAGAAACAGATAACTTCTTAGTAGGCACCAATAGGTGGCTGCTTTCTAATACTTGCAACCGATGGCTCCCAAATTGATCGGAGGAACTCCAGGTTTGCGAAGTCCTTCGCTTAGGGTGAATTTCGTAAGCCACATAGTGAGTGATTGTGTCGTATACGGGCTCCTTGTTCTTTCCAGTAGGAGTCAAGAAGTAAACCTGCGAAAGCGTGTCTATGAACTCAGAAGCTTTATCGTGCTGGTCGAACTGATCTTGTAGCTCGCAACGCGAAACAAACGAAATTGGATTCCTGATCCTATAAGCTGTGTAATGGTCCAATCTTTCAGGTTGAGCATGCGGGAACTTTTGAGTGGGCACAAGGAAATATTTCACTGAGTCCAAAAATACTTTAGTATGCTCAAACTGATTGGAATATTCCACCTGCACTGCGATGGCTTTGCCTTCTGCTCTATACCAGGTCAGATGGTCATCGGGTCTTATGATATTAAAGGTATCGGTTCGGACAGGACTGTTAATGATTTTTCTGACGGGGTTAGAGATGAAATGTACGGCAGACAGGTGAAAGCGATCCTGACTGGTAAATTGGTCTCGTATTAGAGCAAAAGTGTCTACAGGCAGTGGCTCGATTCTCCAGGTCTTGTAATGATTCTGACCAGTGCTGAATAATGAATCAAGTGGCCCTACACGGAAGATGTAGTACTCTCTTGATTTATCAGCCGGAAAATTGGGAAAGCTCCCAGTAACAAATGGTTGTGCAATATTATTTGGATCCGGATCATACCACATCCATTGTGCATTTGGGTCGATGCCAGAAACAGTCTGTGGTGGAAATGGGGAGCCAACCGCACTGTTATTAGGTCCGAATGCAAGCACTCCAACGCGTCCTGGAATTGGAGAAGTTCCTACCCAGCCTACGCTTGTGTTTGTAGGATTTCCAGCATTTGCGTTTGCGGTCGTAATTTGAGTATTTATGGCAGTGAGTGTCGGCTCATGAATAGTGCCATCAGAGAATAAACATGGACTTGAAAACATTGGAGGCGGGTCAATATTAATACCCGTGGCATAGACTTCCCAGTGCACATTAGGATTGGAAAGTGTAGGACTTGTCAGTACTGTAGTATTTCCATCGCTGAACTGAGCAATTGTTCCTTGATATACTGCTTCGTCGCTCCAGGCAGCTATATAAATATATTTACCACCTAAGCTTCCTGTTAGAGTATAAGTCTCTGTCCCGTTAGTTGGACCATAAATTTCACCAGCCGTGCAATTTGCAACTCCTGCATGATACTGAGTAATACCGCTTTGATCACCAAATCCAAATACATATGCGTTATCTGAGGTAATTGTAACCGTAAGATTCTGAGCGTTCAACTGATTTGTAGCGGTGAATAACGTAAACTGTAAAAACAGAAGCAGAAAGAAAAATTTGGGTCTCATAAAAACCTCCATAATTTTTACTTGTCCTCCATACCCGCAGAGCATTTCGGCTGATATAAACGGCTTGGAAGGTGACTCCTAGGCAATTTAACGAAATCTCACAACCGGACCACTATATGCTGCTGCGGCCTATCGCAAGCCTCGATGAAAAATGAAAACCCTCTCTCTTAAGAGAGAGGGTTGCAGACCCCGATGACAAGGAGCTAACTTTTACCCCTTCCTTAGCAAGATAGCGCAGGTTTTCGAGGCACTTCTTTACCGCACATATGCTAACTTCTTCACATCGTTGAATGTTCGTCCACTTTCTTCGGACTTTGCTACCATACGATAGAAGTACAATCCGCTTGCAAGGTTCTCCGGTCTCCACTCAACTTTGTGAATCCCAGGAACATCGTCTCTGTTGACAAGCGTCGCCACTTCTTCTCCAAGCACATTGTAAACCTTAATGCTTACCTGACTCACTTCGGGCAATCCATACTGAATCACAGTGCTTGGGTTAAATGGATTCGGATAGTTCTGTTGCAAGCTGTATTCCGTTGGAATGGCATCGAAATCGCTTGCATTGCCTGCGTCGATCCCAACAATCTTTGGACTGCTGCCATGGGTCTTATTGAAGTTCAGCCTAACAATAGCGAGGTCATAGTTATTGACAACGCCGTCGCCATTGCAGTCGGCGTAGGTAGCCTCTTCTGGACTCCATGCCGTTGCATATTGTGCCTCCCATTTCCATGAGGCGTTCACGCGCGGAGGACCTGTATGGTATCGGTAGCGAAGGACGACATAGAAGTCGCTTCGTTCAACCCTACCGTTATTATTTGCATCACCCGGCCAGACCCATACGCCGGGAGGAACCGGTCCACCATCGTCCATTATTGTCCCATTGACAGTTCCATCGGCATCGCCAAGAGCGCCATCTGTGAGGGTAAGTGTCAGGACATTGTCTCCATCATCGTCGCCAAGAAGTGAAGTGCAGTCGATCCAGCTACCATTCTGGTACTTCCAGTACTGAGTTCCGATAGGAGTTGGGGAAGGGAGGGTCATGGTCACGACGACAGTAGCGCCTGGTGTAAGTCCAACGATTTTGAACGAGAACAGCCCGTTAGGGAATGTGATACCACGGGGTTTGCCGGTACCTGGCAGCGAGGACTCAGAGATGGCTGTGAGATCTTCAATAACTCCTTCGCTCGGTGTGAACGATACTGTGCCGGTGCCTGTTGCAGTTTCTGTCAGCTTTGTGGGGGCATATGTTTCGGTGAGCCATGGAGTGAAGTCAACATTGGCGGAAACTTTATCACCGCTTCCTGGTCCAACAGGTCCGGGTCCATCAGAACTACCCCACCAGTTGTACTCGGCGTTGACCAAGGGGGCTGTGGTGCTGACACCAGTCCCATTGCCTGTAATGTTGTTGAAATGAGCTACGACGCTGCTGTTATCGCTGGCGTCGTAGCCAACCGTAATGCCTTCTGTGTTGTTGGTCAGCGTGTTGCCAGTAATGGTAGCTTCCGTGCCTGCCCCGTAGTACGTAGTGACCAAAATACCTGATGAAGTCGATCCATCAACACTGGCTACTCCACGGTTGCCACTGATTACGCTGTTGATTATTGTGGCGTGGGCACCTCCGCCAACCTCAACACCGTAGTCAAGCCAGTTGCCGGTGCCTTTGCCAGTGTATGTGTTGTTGCTGTATATTCCTGTTTTTCCAGAGCCAAAGAACAGCACCCCGACTCTGCCTATTCCTGTAAACGTACAGTTAGTGATCTCAATGTTGCCGGGGGCATCGAAAGCAGCTATCGCCAACCCCGAGTAACTGGGCCCGCTCGGTTCAAATTGTATGTTGGCGAATGCACAGTTTGAGATAGTGCCAAATCCTTTATGCCTTATTGCTTGCCATACCTTGTAACCCGTGCCATCCAGCGTAACGTTGCTTAGGTTGAAGGTGATGGCGCTGTTGACCAAGAACCAACCGCGTGCATCACCTGAGCTACCTGTATTAGCAGATGGTCTGATGATAGTTGTGGCTTTATCCGCGCCTATGATCGACAGGTCCGTGTTAATGACTATTTGCGGACCTTCAACGTACGTCCCCGGCGCTACATTCACCGTCCCACCAGAAGTCACAGCGTTTATACCATCTTGAATCGTAGCGAAGGCATCAAGACCGAACGTATGTCCATCTGCTGGATCACCAGGATTCAATCCCGCCCAATTATCATCAACGTATACGACTGAAGTGGCTAAAGCCACCAGTGCCGAAAGCGCTTCAGCATGAACTTCGACGCCGCCCGCTGCGTTCGGTAAAGCTCCAGGGTACTCAAGAAATTGACCTGAAGCCTGTTGCTGACTTTTGATGAATGCATATCCACGCGCAATATTCGCGGCGTAAAGGTTTCGATTGAAGGCATTTAAAGCCATAATAGCAAAAGCAGTTGTCTGGACATCACCATTCGCAGGGTCGGTTGAGTCGCATGCAGAGTTCCACCGACTCCATATGAAGGCTCCGTCGCTGCTCCGCTGCGCGCTGAGCAGAATCGTGATAAGATCTTGTGTAGAGTTTGCTGAAGCATACGCACCTGTTGTTGGATCAAGGTTTACACCAGTAACAGCAGAAGCCCAGATTGCACCCGCCAAACCGATTACATCGAAGTTGTTATTTGATGTTGTGGTTAAATTCAGCCCCCGCAAGATCTTGCTCATTAATGCATCGCGCACGGATGTCTCTCCGGCAACATGAGCGGCAATGGCAGTAGCTGACAAATCCCATGGAGAAACCTCTACTTGTCCCCAAGAATTCCTTGTGTCTACGACCAGGTCACCAAAGCCTGCAGCATCTAGATTGTTACTCTCACCGTACGTGCCAGATTTCAACTTATCCCAGAAATATGTTTGCACGAAGTTCGAATACTTTGGATCTCCCGTGACTGAACTGAGCTCCTCAAGAAATAGCGGATCATGGGTTGCAAACCGAGGGTCGCCATCCGTGAAGGTTCTGGGATAAATCGGCACAAGATAGTCACCGGTCTTGATAGCCGCTGTCAAATAGGACGTATTATAAGTTTGCTGGTACGCTTTGAGAACTCCTCTGCCACATGGTCCCTGGATATTAGGAGGCGCCGTGGCATCACCAGGAGTCCAGGGGAATGAGCCGTTGGCAAACCGCTGACTCATCAGCCACTCAGCAGCACTCGATGTTAGAATTCCTTCGGTGTGCGGGGCAGTTCCGGGTGACCTCATCAGCCCAAGAAGGCCGGCGCTCCGCTGGTTCTGGATCGCCCTCTGTTGCTCCTGCGGAAATGGTTGCACTGTTGACCTCGTCTGCGCCATTAGAGCCCCGCCTGTCAAGCAAGACAAAAACAGCAAATAACCGTATACCTTGTTCATAGATAGATCCTCCTATGATTGGTTAATAGTTATAAGTAAAATGTCTTGAGATGTGTCTGGTGCTATCTAAGGGACACCTCCATACAATGGGGAACAATAAGCTTAGAGAGATGAAAATCTAAGAAGTAGGTTCGTCATTGGATGATCAAGCCTCCGCACGCCTTCACGACGTGAGGTCGATTGAGCCGTTTCAAGCTCCGTAAACCGCAAGGTAATTTATGCTGCAGGCGAGTAAAAGTCAAGTAAGAAGCCAAAAAGGTTGACAAATTCCGATTCCGACAGATTACATTAACCTTTCGGTTATGATACGAAGTCCACCTGCAGCAGATTGACTTTCTCTTGAAACTTGGTTAAAATATGTTTGTTTTATGGTGTCCTTGGGCTCGAGTAACTAGTCACGGCATCAACTCCTAATTATGCTGGAGTATCCAATCTTGCTAACCCCTGCCAGCGAGCTATGCTTTCAAAGAAGGGAAAACTGATTTGCATTTCCACAAAGACCATAAGCACGCATTGAAGACCCGTATTCGTGTAACGGGGAAGAGATTTTTAAATTTCCATCTTCTTCGTGAGCTTTGTGGTTACAGATCATTTATGTTCCCAATTGGGACATGATAAAGGGCTTTTCACTGCACAAAAACTGAATAAGAGGAGGTCAGATGGGAAATATGGAAAGCCGTGAATTCAAGCGGGAGCTTGGCTTGCTTGACTCGACAATGATCGTCATTGGCTCTATGATAGGCTCAGGAATTTTCATTGTCAGCGCTGACATCGCCAGGACGGTTGGCTCCGCGGGCTACCTACTCCTTGTCTGGTTGATTACTGGCGTTGTGACGGTGATTGCCGCGCTGAGCTATGGTGAACTGGCGAGCATGATGCCCCGTGCTGGTGGACAGTACGTTTATCTGCGTGAAGCCTATAACCCCCTTGTGGGCTTCTTGTACGGATGGACGCTCTTTCTTGTCATCCAAACCGGCACAATCGCCGCTGTTGCTGTCGCATTTGCAAAGTTTACGGCTGTCCTTGTCCCCTGGTTCAGCGAAAGCAATATCCTTTTTTCCGTTGTGGGGTTAAAGATATCAGCGGCACAAATTCTGGCGATCTTGAGCATCGCTGTTCTCACTGTCGTGAACCTTCAAGGGATACACGAAGGGAAGGTTGTCCAGAATCTTTTCACGCTAACGAAGACGGTTGCACTGCTCGGCTTAATCCTGCTCGGAATTTTCGTTGGGGCTAACGCAACTGCAATTACAAGAAACTTTTCGAATCTCTGGAATGCGCATTGGATCCATGTTAGCAGTCAGGAAAGCTTCTCAAGCGTCTCGATAGAACCTCTTTCAGGGCTGGTGCTCTTTGCGGCAATTGGAGCTGCGATGGTTGGCTCGCTCTTTGCAAGTGATGCATGGAACAATATCACTTTTACCGCGGGGGAAGTTATCAATCCAAAAAAGAACATTCCTTTGAGCCTTGCTCTCGGGACAGGGACGGTAACGATCCTTTACATACTTGCGAACATCGCCTACGTTCTTGTTTTGCCTGTGGTTGGGAATCCAGCAGCGACGGATGTGGCAGGGCGAGGCATTCAATTTGCGACGAGCGATCGAGTTGGCACCGCCGCAGCCTCAGTGATCTTCGGTCCGGCAGCGGAGGTCATCATGGCTGCTCTGATCATGATATCGACCTTTGGCTGTAACAACGGTCTAATTCTCGCAGGCGCCCGTGTCTATTACGCAATGGCTCAAGATGGATTATTCTTCAGAAAAATCGGATTGCTGAATAGCAAAGCGGTCCCCGGAATCGCACTGGGTGTGCAAGGAATCTGGGCGAGCCTGCTGTGTCTCTCCGGCACCTACAGCGACCTTCTCGACTACGTGATATTTGCGGTATTGATTTTCTACATCTTGACTGTAAGCGGAATCTTCATCCTGAGAAGAAAACGCCCCGATGCAGAGCGTCCGTATAAAGCGTTCGGCTACCCTGTGATACCTGCTCTGTATGTCCTTGCAGCTGCTGCAATCTCAATTGATCTGCTGCTCTTTAAGCCGAGCTATACCTGGCCTGGACTTATCATTGTGCTGCTCGGCATTCCAGTTTATTTTCTGTGGAGATCAAGGGTAGCACGTAACACTTCAGGTTCTTGAGGCAATCTATAACTGTATGAAGTTGATGTGCTCCTTTCCTGCGAAAGAAGAAGAGGCGGTAAGGCTACCTCTGTCCCCGTGGTTAAAGCTTAGGTCCCGCTTTTAGGACTTCAGGTGGGCTGTTTGCTTCGAATTTCTTGAAATTTTCGATGAAGCGAGCTGCAAGTTGCTTGTATTTTCTTGTGTATTCCTCTTTGCGGGACCATGAGGCAGATGGGTCGAGCACGCTTGATGGGACGCCGTCGCAGCTTGTCGGCACTTCAAATCCGAACACAGGGTCAGTCACGAATTTTGATTTAAGCAGTTCTCCATTCAGCGCGGCGTTCAAAAGGCTACGTGTGTAGCTGATGCTGATTCTCTTACCAATGCCAAACGGACCACCGATCCAGCCAGTATTGAGAAGCCAGCAGTGCACTCCGTGCTTAACAATTTTTCTCTTCAGCAAATCGGCGTACACTGCGGGATGATGAACCATGAACGGCGCACCAAAACATGTGCTGAACGTCATTTCCGGTTCCTTTCCCAGTCCAACCTCGGTGCCAGCGATCTTGGAGGTATATCCTGAGAGAAACTGATACAGCGCCTGGTCGGGATTTAACTTTGCAATTGGCGGGAGCACTCCAGATGCGTCACAGGTGAGCAGGATGATGTTCTTCGGATGTCCGCCAAGCTTCTCAGGGACAGCGTTTTCAATGTATTCGAGCGGATACGATGCGCGTGTGTTTTCTGTTATAGATTCATCATCAAGGTCAATAAGCCGTGTAACAGGATCGTACACCACATTTTCTAAGATTGTTCCGAACATCCTTGTCGTTGCATAAATCTGAGGTTCCGCCGTTGCTGAAAGGCGAATGACCTTTGCATAGCATCCCCCTTCAAAGTTGAAGACCCCGTCGTCGCTCCATCCATGCTCATCGTCTCCAATTAAACGTCGTTTTGGATCAGCGGATAGCGTTGTCTTTCCCGTTCCGGATAAGCCGAAGAAAAGTGCTGTGTCACCGTTTCTGCCGATATTAGCTGAGCTGTGCATTGGCATTACCCCCTCAAGCGGGAGAAGATAGTTGAGAATAGTAAATACAGCCTTCTTAATCTCGCCAGCGTATCCTGTGTTTCCAATGATGCAGAGCCTTTGGGCAAAGTTGAGCACTATGAAAGTTTCAGTCGCTGTTGCGTCAATCTGCGGTATGCCCTTGAACGATGGTACAGCAATGATCGTGAACTCCGGCACATGGCGCCGATATTCTTCATTTGTCTCAGGAAGAAGGAACATATTACGTGCAAACAAGCTGTGCCATGCCTGCTCCGTAATAACACGGATTGGCATTCGGTAGTTTGGGTCTGCACCGACATAGCAATCCTGCACGAATACATCTCTCCCCTGGAGAAAACCTTGCAAGCGGTGAACCAGATCATTGAATTTATCCGGGCTGAACGGACGATTATATTCGCCCCACCAGATATGGTTCTCAGTTGATGGCTCCTTGACAATGAATTTATCGCTTGCGGCTCGTGCAGTATGTTTGCCAGTGGTCACAACAACTGGTCCGCCGTGGGTGATTTTCCCTTCGCGTCGGAATGTGATCTCCTCATACAAAGCTTCAGGTGGAAGGTTCCAATAAACCTTCCGCAAATTTGTAAGCCCATGGTTCTCTAATCCATAATCGCTCTTCAAGGCATAAGCTTCATTCTCTGCGGGAGTTTTGATGTCGAGGATGTTGTTCATAGCCAATCCCTCACAAGCTTTCGATCGCCGATGTAAATCTCATTTGGTGAATTCGGGTCCAGCGCCCACTTGATACGTGCAATACCTTCGGTGATATCTTTCGCTGAACCAGCATAACTCAGGCGCAAATGTCCTTCCATTCCAAATTCTTTTCCCGGCACAGTGACAACAAGGGCTTTTTTCAGGAGAAACTGTGAGAGTTCCACAGAATTATTTGAATACGCACGGAAGTCGGGCAAACAGTAATACGTCCCATCCGGTTTCGTTACCCTGATCCCGTTGAATGAATGTAGCTCCTGCATCATAACGTTGCGATTGTTCTCCAGTGTGAGGCGCAGACTTTCCACAACACTTTGGAGTCCGGTCAGCGCTCCCTCTGCTGCGGCTTGAAGGAGCACAGAAGTACAAGAGGTAATCTGGCTTTGTACATTTGTCATGATCTCCACCAGCCTGCGGCTGGCAATAGCCCAGCCGATTCTGAATCCTGTCATCCCGTAGAGTTTTGAAACGCCGTTAACGACAATGATATGAGTCGATTCAATGTCTTTTTTGGTGTACTTGTAGCAGGATGGAGCTACCTTACCGTCAAATACCAATTTATGATAAATGTCATCCATGATCAGATAAATCCCTTTCTGTTCGCAGAACTCGACAATCTGGGCAATGAAATCCTCTGAGTACATAACACCGGACGGATTATTCGGGCTATTGACGATGATCGCCCGTGTGTAGGTGCTGACCGCCTTCAGTACGTCTTCCATCCTCGGGTAGAAACTTCCATCTTCAGGTGTCACAATCACAGGGACGCCGTAGACCATCTTCACCATTTCCGGGTAACTTACCCAATACGGGGCAAGGATGATGACTTCATCTTGCGGATTGATGATTGTGTACAAGATGTTATAGACCGATTGCTTTGCCCCGGCAGAGACAATAACATTTTCCGGACCGACAAGCCTGTCATAATTTTCTTCAGTATACCTAATGATAGCCTTCTTAAGCGACGGGATGCCATCGGTCGGTGTGTACTTGATGTCGGCGGCGTTAAGTTTTGCCGCTGCACTCAGGATCGCACTGATTGGGGCTTTGTTCTTAGGCTCACCTGCCCCAAGGTGGATCACCGCTTCGCCTTTCTCCTTCAAGAGCCTCGCTTGTTCATTCAACTTTAGTGTCGGTGACTCGGCAATCGACCGTGCAAGCTGACTGACGTTCATACTCTCCTCAGTCCTCTTTATCTAAAGTATAAACCAAACTTACGTAAATAAATAATGAATCCGTTGGAAATGCAAATAAGGTGAAAAAATGGGCTTTGCTTGATCCAATGCTTGAAGAGAATTCCTGGCGAGTGCATTCATCTCCGTTTATCTCTCATAACGAGATGGCTTCATTGCAAAATGTACCTTGCAGTTCCTGACTCGATTTTGCAGACATGGATTTTTACCTCTTTGTTCATTCGCTTAAGATATTCCTTTTGCATCGTTTTAGTAAAATTGTTAAGATGCGCTTCTTCAACTAAATTTATTGTGCAGCCGCCAAAACCTGCTCCCATAAGTCGTGCTCCCAGGACACCATCGAGCGATGCAGCAATCTCGACAAGCGTGTCAAGTTCAGTGCTGCTCACTTCAAATTCGTTACGTAAGCCAAAGTGTGACTCGAACATTCGCTTACCGAATCCGGAGAAATCGTTGGCGGAAAGGTCTTTACAGGCAGCAAGCACACGACTGTTTTCTTTGATCACATAATGGCAGCGCTTATACACAACGGGATTGAATTCACTCCTGTGAGCTTCCAATAACTCAAGAGATGCGTCGCGGAGGCTATGTATCTCCGGGTTGTACTTTTGAAGCAGACGCACCCCCATTTCACATTGGTCTCGTCGCAAGTTATACTCAGAAGATGCAAGTTCACGTTTTACCCGCGAATCACATAGCACAATTTTCACATCAGCTCTCTTAAAGGGATAGTATTCGTAGTCGAGGGAACGGCAATCAAGCTTGATGACCTTATTCTCCTGTCCAAAAAGATTCGCAAATTGATCCATGATTCCGCATTGAACGCCGACGAAATCATTCTCCGCTTTTTGTGCGATCTTCACCAGAGCCATTTTCTCGATCTGCAGGTCGAACAACTCATTGAGCGCAAAAGCGAGTCCACCTTCAACTGCAGCCGATGATGACATCCCAGCGCCAATAGGTATGTCGCCACCGAAAACCAGATCAAATCCTCTTATGTCATAGCCATGCTTCTTCATTTGATCGACGACACCGAGCAAATAATTAACCCATTGTTTCTCGCTTTTACGCACAATGGCAAGATCGCATTCGGCAAAATCCTTAAAATCGGAGGCATAGAGATGGCACTTGTGGTCATTCCGTGCCGCAATGATAAACCCAATTCCTTTGTCGACAGCGGCGGGCAGAACGAAGCCTTCATTGTAATCCGTATGTTCCCCGATCAAGTTTACTCGCCCTGGAGAAACAATAACAAGCCTATTTCTCGGTTTCCCGTAAATCTCAGAAAACTCCTTGTCAAGCCTTCTCAGAATGCTTTCTTGCATTGCCGCTCCGTTTATGAAGTGAACATCATGTTACAATTAAGTCCTATATGGGCTATTGAAAAATGGCAAAGTATCTCAGGTATCATAGGTTTGACAAAATTAATATAGCAATTTAAGGCAGAATTGCATAACTGAGCATGATGATCAAGAAAAGTGAAGTGCGCCGAAGGCGGATTGCAATTTAGTGCCAGATCTTTTATAATCATTCTGTTTAGGTCATATCTGTTAAGTTTGAGTGATCGGCTCAATTGAATGGGGAGATCGGAAGAACAGTTGCGTGATGCTCTTCGCGCTATTATTGACGGGAGGATAGTCAAGCGCGCAAAACATGAGCTTGTCTACGAAGGGTGCTCTGTAGCTGATATTTTCCGCGAGGAACTCATCCAAAGTGGATATCAACCGATGCGGGTTGCTGATGTTAAAGTGCGTATTGGAGAAAGGGTACCCGGATTTTTCATCGTAGGGGACACGGCGTATTTCGGGTGGGTTTTCTTCGAAAAATTCTCCGATAAAAAAGCTCGAAAACTTTGGGGCTCAGTCATCCGGAACTCAAAAGGGGATTGGGCAATTCAGCTTTCAGCATCATCGACAGAAATAATCTATGTAAATGTCGGTGCGAGGCAGGAGATGGATGTTGATCTGCCAATTTCGCTTTGATTGCGTGAACAACGTGGTGTGAGAATTATAAACTTGGATGAAAGAGTAGTTGCACTTATCAATGCACGGGAAGAATTTTCAATCGAAGCAAACGATCATTCAGCCCGAAGTGTTTGTCAAGGAGATACGCCGACAGCTTCGGGCATTGGCCGATCCACAAATTGCTCGGAGGATCAGGCGCTATTTCAAAGCGACCGTCCGTGCTTATGGATTACGCGCAAGGGATGTTCACAAGCTGAGCCGGGAATATGTGAAGAAACTTGGGAAATCGCCCGATTTAAACTCGCTTATCAAGATCGTTGAACAGCTTTTTTCCTCAGCCAATATGGAAGAAGGTGCGATTGCGATCGAGATGCTTCGTGGGTTTCATTACCAGTATACGCCACAGTTTTTCAGGTTCCTCGACAAACTCGTCGACAAACTGACAAACTGGGCACATGTTGATGCGCTGAGCTTGCACCATATCTCCCGAGCCATTGAGGATGACCCTACGGTCATTGGCAGCATTCTCAAGTGGACTGACTCACGAAATCCCTGGCGTCGTAGAGCAGCAGCAATTTCTCTTATTCCGCTGGCGCGCTGTGGTCAGCACCTTGATGCAGTCCTTTCTGTAGCTGAGAAGCTCATCACCGATAAAGAAGAGCTTGTACAAAAAAGTGTGTCAAGACTTCTGAAAGAAGCGATGGTTCATCATCCGAGAGCGGTTGGTGAATTCCTGTTGGCACATCGTGACCATTTGCCCCACCTGATGCTTAAACTTATGGCAACGTTCTCTTCAAACAGATCAGGTGACAGGATACGCTGAAGGCTTACATGATCTCCTCCTTTCTTCTGACATTTCGGGAAATTGATGACGAATTGCGCCGGGCTCAACTAGCGCGCCTTGCTGGAAATGAGGGACGAGCGCGTACTGCAGCACGACGAGCAGCCGGTATGGCAATTGAAATTCTTGTTAGAGCGGTCCCCGAGAAAAACTATGGAAGTGATTTCCTTCACTATCTTCGCGGGATGATGAATGACCCCGCTGTTCCAGAAGAGATACGACAAGCTGCTGAACATTTGCAAGCTCGAATTGATAAAAACTTTGTGTTCCCATTTTCTGAAGATCCAATAGAAGATGCCCAACGGATCATTCAGTATGTTCGCCAACAACTTGAGAATCCTGAGGATTAACATTTATAGGAGAACCGTCATGAAACGAAACATTCTTCTGATTTGTCTCACGGGTTTCATTGTGCTTTCGTTGCACTTCATCGCTTTTGCACAGACCTACAATGTGAAGATGGAATTTGACGTGAAGGTGCCGATGCGTGATGGGACAAAGCTTTCAGCAGACATTTATCGACCTGATGCTCCGGGGAAATTCCCTGTCATCCTTGTCCGAACCCCGTATGACAACCACAGCCCTTCGATTGTCAAGCAAGCGATGTTTTTCGCTGAGCACGGTTATGTGTTTGTGGCTCAAGACGTGCGCGGTCGGCATGATTCAGAGGGGGAATTCTATCCGTATAAGAACGAGGCACTCGATGGGTACGACACGCAGGAATGGTGTGGTACACAACCATGGTCAGATGGGAATGTTGGGACACTTGGTGGTTCGTATGTTGCACTCACACAATGGTATCCTGCGCCGCTGCGCAATCCGCACCTCAAGACGATGGTTGTACTTGTTTCTCCCCCGGATCCTTTATACAATTTCCCTTACGAAAATGGAGCAATTATGCCCTCTGCTGTAAGCTGGCTTGCGTATGTGCATGGTCACTCAAACCAAAACGTTGAGCATATCAACTGGTCACAGGTCTATAAGCATCTCCCATTGATCGATATGGACAATGTAGCCGGATTTAATCTCACTGTCTGGGATGATTGGATGAAGCACCCGATGCTTGATGAGTACTGGCGTTCAATGAGTTACCAGACGCGGTATAACGAGATTGACGTTCCTATCCTTCATATCTCTGGGTGGTACGATGATGACCAACCAGGGACAATGCGAAATTATGTTGGCATGGTAAATCATGGACGCACCGAGCATACGCGCATGAACCAAAAACTTGTCATGGGACCGTGGCCCCATGCTGTGAACACGACATCAAAGTTAGGCGAACTTGACTTCGGTCCGACAGCCCTTATCGATCTTGGTAAACTTGAACTCCGGTGGTTTGACTATTGGCTAAAGAACATCGACAATGGTATCATGCGTGAACCGAAGGTGAAAATTTTCGTGATGGGGCAAAACATCTGGCGCGATGAGCACGAATGGCCTCTTGCTCGGACAAACTTCACGAAATTCTACCTCCACAGTGGCGGTAATGCTAATAGCCGTTTCGGCGATGGAACGCTTTCAACAGAGCCCCCTAAGGATGAACCACCAGACCATTACACGTATGACCCATCACATCCTGTCCCTTTCATCACCGATCCAACATTTTCACAAATCGGGGGACCAGATGATTACCAAGCTATCGAACGTCGTGATGACATTCTGGTATTCACATCACCGGAGCTTACTGAAGACCTCGAGGTGACTGGACCAATTTCGGCGACCGTCTATGCAGCCTCTGACAGGACCGACACGGACTTTACAGTGAAGCTCCTTGACGTCTATCCAGATGGGAGGGCAATCCGTCTGACTGATGGTATCATCCGTGCCCGTTATCGTAGTTCGCTTGAGAAACCTGAATACCTCATTCCCAATAAACCAGAAAGGTTTACAATTGATTGTTGGGCAACAAGCAATGTATTCAAAAAAGGACATCGTATCAGAGTTGAGATTTCCAGCTCTGCTTTCCCAAAATTTGACCGAAATTTAAACACTGGAGGCATCCCAGGGTTAGATTCTGTCATGGTTGCAGCACATCAGACAGTTTATCATGAGAGCCATTTCCCCTCCCACGTCCTTTTGCCGGTCATTCCGAAGCGATAAGGGATGAAATTTAAAAAATTTTTGTTATATTTAATGTAGAGAAGAGGAGCATGCAAGCCCCTCAGTACTACTTAAACGAAAGTGGGGATGTTATGGCAGCAGAGACAAAACAGCGAGCAAAAGTTGTTGGGGTGATTATTACTCAGTGCCCGGCTTGCGGCAACACGGTGAACTTTGATCGCGTGATAAAGAAAATCTGTCCGTATTGCGGTGCTGAGATTGAACTCGATCCAGATAAGATTGAAGTTGTTGTACGCCCAGTTGAGGAAGTAAAGGTTCCCGTGAAGGGGAAAAGGAAGAGAGTGAAATTGTACCTCAACTAATTGAATAATCTTTTCCTCGATCAGAGTCGAGGACAGACGACAAAGCGACCCCTTATTGCCGGGTCGCTTTTTATTTTTGTCCGACTTTGTTGATTGTGTCAAGAGAAATTCATATACTTTGTCTTGATCCTCGAGATCTGCGAAGGAGCGCGCATATTGACTCGCCGCGGGCGAGCCATAACATCATAAACATTCACCAACATTTAGGGAGGTAGAGCTATGTTGCATCCAGTAAACGTTACTGCGGAGTACCCTGAGAAACTCTCTCGAGGAATCCTTATTCTTCGAACACTCTTTGGCTGGCTGTATGTAGGGATACCGCATGGAGTTTGTTTGTTGGGCTACGGTATTGCCGTTTTTGTTGTAGTTATTATCGCATGGTTTGCGGTTCTCTTCACAGGGAAATATCCAAAAGGGTTGTTCGATTTTGTTGTTGGTTACATCCGATGGTGTACGAGAGTAGATGGGTATCTTCTGTTCCTTACCGATAAGTATCCACCATTCAGCAACAAAGAGTAAGGGACTCTCAGGGCGTAAAGTGCTCTTTCTTCATCTGTAGTATTAGCGCTAGTGAGGGGGTGAGCGAATAAGACTCACCCCCTGTTTTTTGCCTGATTTCCTCTCACAATTTGATAGAAATGCCTATGTATAGATACCTTCCTCGAATTGGTCCCCAGATATATTCTGTGTCTTTAGTGTCGCGTAGAAGATCGGACTGAGTGAAATTGAATATGTTGTCTACACCGACTGAGATAGTGTAGTGTGCAGAAACGTTCCATGAAAAATTCGCGTTCCATAGAGTGTAATTTGGAGACCATTTGGAATAGATGACCTCTTCACCTGTGGGAGTTGATCCTACGTTTTCTGTTCGCATGCTGCCGATGAACTCTCCAACGATTGCGCCGCTGATTTCATTCGTGTGA
This sequence comes from Bacteroidota bacterium, assembly GCA_049973045.1. Lineage (GTDB taxonomy): Bacteria > Bacteroidota > Ignavibacteria > 0-14-0-80-59-12 > 0-14-0-80-59-12 > JBMFJZ01. The sequence goes on from JBMFJZ010000004.1 coordinate 126,398, forward strand.
TACTCGGCTGAGATATGCGCAGAGTGCTTCGATCTGAAGGGAAGAAATTCTCCAGTCTTAAGGTCAACGGCATCAAGGTAAGAATAGCCTCCATCGAGCGAGATATATTTGTTAATTCGATATGAAAAATCGACCTCGATTCCACGAGTGCGTGCTCGTCCGACATTTATATAGGAAAACTCCAGACGGCGAGCAGCGCTGTCCCATCCAACAACTATCCCTTCTATGATATTCTGGATGTTGTTAAAGAACCCATTAATTGAGAGAAGGAGTTGTGACCGATACACTGTGAAGCCCAGGTCAAAGCTTTTTGAACGTTCAGGAACGAGATTTGGATTTCGAAGAATTGTGTAGCGAAATCCACCAGGGCAATAGTGCATTTCTTCGAAGAAAAGACTCGGGACTTTGAAACCCAGACCGTAGGATGCTCGGAGCGTGACGTCATTGAGAAGCGTGTACATCGCGCTGATTCGCGGACTGAATTGCGAACCGTATTCTGAGTGTTTGTCGAAACGTCCCCCAAATATTATCCTCAGCCTGTTAATTTCAACTTCATCTTGAGCAAAAATTCCCATGTTCGTTGCCCTGAGATCGCCGATTCGTGATGACTCTGATATATGATCACTTTGAACGAGACCCCCCATCGTGATCGTATGCGAATGAAATGTTGTGGTGCCTTGAATGTCAATTCCTCTGATATCTTCGAATGCGTTGTACCATATTCCTTCGAACAATGCCTGTTGCTGATGATGGGTTGCAAAACCGTGGAGCGTGAGTCTCATAGTTGTAGCGGGACTTACGGTAGCGATGCCATGCATCTCCCATCGTTGTGTGGCTATTTGCTCGTTCAAAGTGGCTGTTGGGTCGAAGCGATAGCCGCCGAGACGGTCCTCCTGAAGATAATTGCCCGTGCCTGTGACTGTGATGATGGAGCCGAGTTCCTGAATTATTTTTCCCATGATTCCAATTCTATCGTACCTTACAGTTTCGGAGATTCCGTCGCCGTTAAAATCAGCTCCGTTTGATCGGATCTTTGAAATAGAGATAACGCTCCCTGTGTGGTCGAGCATGCCACTGAATGAGGCGCCCAAGTTTTGCGTACCATAGGTGCCGATGGATCCGTGCAGGTTAAGATGCGGTTGAGGAAGGGGCTTTCGCGTGATTACATTGACGACGCCCGCAATCGCATCGCTCCCATAAAGTGATGACCCAGCTCCCTTAATAATCTCAATTCTCTCAATCTCCTCGGCTGGGATTTGAGCTAAGCCATACACTGAGGAAAGCCCGCTCACAATTGGGACACCATCAATGAGTATCTTTGTATAGCCACCCGGTAAGCCTTGCATCTCAATTTCGGAAGCGTTACAGATACTACAGAGGGTTCTTACCTTGACTCCAGTGACGTTTTTCATAGCCTCCTCAAGATTGGTAGCTGCTTTCATGGTAATCTCTTCCATCGGGATGACAGTTGTTAGAACAGGGACATCCTTCACAAAATGTTTCGTCCGGGTAGCTGTGATGACAATCTCATCAAGCTTTGGAAGAGATTCTTCCAAAGTTATGATAAGTTTTGTTTCCTTCTCCGGGCTGATGTCCACACTACGTTCAACGGGACGGTATCCAATCATTGAGGCGATGATTGTCCATTTACCGCTTGGAACTCTTTCAATAATGAAGGCACCTGCAGTATCTGTGGTTGCGCCAAGGTATGTCCCTTTAATGACAACAGTTGCGCCGAGGAGCGCAGCGTGTTTCGCGTCATGGACATATCCTTTCAATGTTCCCGAGGGTTTGTTTTCTCCAAAGAGGAGCATTGGGACGATGAATAAGAGTAATGCATTCGTTCGTATACGATGATGTTTCATTTTTTACCTCCAGGTGTTATATGTACACGTATGAAAGGGATATTATTTCCATTGTCGACTCCATTCTATTGCTGTATTTGCAATCCACTTTACGATGCGTTGATCGGGGAGCAAACCGCGAGTTGCGAAAACGATATTCTTCCCGGCGAATAACCTTTTGCTTTCTACCTTCATTGACCCGATGTTGAGAGAGACATTCTTCGCCATGTCACCGATGCCTGAAGAAAGGTAAAGACCAACAACTATGGTCCGCCTGGTCTTCTGAGCCATGTGTAAAATGACGGGTGCTCCTTCTGTGATGAGGGCTTGTCCCATCTCAACGAAAGCGAAGTCAACGTACCGTATTCCCGTCCTTGCAGCTATGTACGAACTGACACGGCGCAAGGTGGTGCACCATAGCGGCTTGAATTGATTGTCCCCGTGAGCGAGGATGATAACTCCCTCAGAGTCCGGTGAGGTTGATAATTCCCGGACTCGATCAAGCATCACTTCATTGAGAGCATCTCCTTTATTGAGTGTCGGTCCGAGCGTGATATGCAAGTTTGTTCGCACAATGATGATGCCCTCTTTTGCAAGTCGTTGTACCACTTCAGGGTCATAGTAAGCTCCGAGAATGGCTGGTAGTTCGAATAGAGTGTGTGCTGAGGGGGCGATAAAGATGGGAAGGGCGTACACGTTTTGAATGCCGTTTCTTTCAAAATCGCGTACTACTGAGTCAATGGAAGGCTGTGCAAATTCCATGAAAGCAACCCGAACATCGCTGAATGGATTTTCTCCTCGCTCACTCAAAACTTGTTTAACCTGGTCCATGAGCTCGAGCACGGAGACATTCCATTGTTGGGAGGGGGATCCGTGGGCAATGATAAGCAACCCGAGCTTTGGCTGTGCGATGGAAATATTCCATGACAGCAACACGGCGATGATTGCAAGCGTGATTGCGCGATAGCTTTTCATGATTTTCCCTTTCAGATTGTGGTATTGCAGAACTTGAGGCAATTTTGCTTCAGGGCAAAAGCCGCTGAGCTGCTGTGATTAAATATACTAAGTCTAAATTAACTTTGCATCAAAGGGGCTGCGCCGCTATATGATTTTTCTTTGTTTCCGAGGTCTCAATTTGGTTTATTTAAAGAGTTCGTCAGGAAAAAGGCGGGCGAGAAGATCGAACTTGCCCCATTGTCTGAAACTGATAGCCCTTGGAACATTTCAAACGAATCTGCTTGTACAAAGAGGACAAATGGCGACGTATTGCTGCAGTCCACCTTCCTCTAAAATCGTAGCGAAGGTTTATCTATGAATGAGAAATAAGGGAGCAATTCTATGTCGGAAACTAAGATTTGGATCCTTTTGAGTATTTCTCTTCTCTTGAATGCAGGAGCCAATATTTCCTTGAAGGCGGGCATGAAAGCAGTGCCAAATAACGGTAATCTACTGCATGTCTCCACGCTCCAACTGCTTCTTCAAAATCCTCTCATATTGCTTGGATTGCTTCTTTTTGGCGTTTCCTTCATCGGATATTCTTTGGTTCTTTCATCGTTGAACTTGAGCGTTGCCTACCCTGTGATGACTGGAGGGGGATTTGTTGTTGTTATTCTTGCTTCAGCTCTCTTCTTCTCCGAGCAAATTTCACTTCTGAGAATCCTCGGCATAGTTTTAATTGCCGTCGGGATATGGTTTGCATCTCGATTTTAAAGAGAACCTTTCTCTGAAATCATGTCATCTAATGGATAGATAGCAGGGTACGTACCGTGCTAAATGTATTTGGCAAGCATCTATCAGGTCTCCTGGAGATGGTGTGAACCATGACCCAAGAAGTAAATCATATTTTCTCACAGGTTCTTTTGGAATCAGTTAAGATTACGCTCCTTGTTTTCGTAATGATGATAGTCATTGATCTTTTGAACGTTGTGACGAAGAGCAAATTAGAAGGGCTATTGCTCGGAAGAAAATGGAGGCAATATGTGGTAGCTCCTGTGGTCGGAGCGGTGCCCGGTTGTTTTGGGATGTTCACCGACGTTACACTTTACGTGCATGGGCTAATTTCTTTTGGCGCCTTAGCGGGGGCAATGATGGCTGGGTCTGGGGATGAAGCGTACGTGATGTTAACTCTGTTTCCTCAGAAAGCGCTCCTTCTTTTTGCTATTCTCACAGTCATTGGAATTAGTTTGGGACCCATCGTTGATCTGCTATTGCCAAAGATTGGTTATAAACCTTGTGAGCAGTGCGCCGTGCCGATGTATCATGTTGAGGAACAGGGCTGGCGCCATTATGTGACGAAACATATTTGGAGCCATATTTTGAAAAGGCACCTCTGGAAAGTTTTCCTGTGGACGTTTGGAGCGCTTCTGTTGCTTGAACTGGGATTGACGTACTGGCACATTAGCGAGTTCACCACACGATATCCAATCCTGATGTTTTTCATTGCAGCGGCAATTGGACTGATTCCCGAATCAGGTCCCCACATGATTATTGTCACGATGTTCGCAGAAGGTCTAATTCCCTTTTCTGTATTGGTGACAAGCTCCATAGTCCAGGATGGACATGGGCTGCTGCCCCTTCTTTCTTATTCATGGAAAGATTCCTTGGTGGTCAAGGGATTCAATGCGATATTTGGATTAGGGATTGGCTTGCTGATGTACGCCTTCGGTTCGTAGTAGCACTTCGCGCTCAGCCCGAAGTTTGCAATCTTCGAGATGGGGGAAGCAATGAACTCGTACCCTTTTCGGTCCTGTTACGTTGACTTTGTGCGAACGCCTTCCGAAATTGTATATTAGTTTTTGAGGCCAGGTTCTTTTACAAATGAGGAGACAGACAGATGTGGTGGTACGAATGGGATTTTCCATTCGGAGGTCCTCGCTTTGGATGGCGTGGATATGGTCCAGGTTGGGGGATGGGGTTCCGTGCCGGGTGGGGTCCGTACTGGCACCGTCCGACGAGGGAAGAGGAAATCGAATGGCTTGAAGAGGAAGCTCGCGAGCTTCGCCGGGCATTAGAGGAAATCGAGGCACGACTGAGCGAACTCCGTTCATCAAAATAAATAACGCTTCCTACCAGCGATAAAATGTTTGGGGTCCCCCATTTTGTGTCAGGACAAAGGAGGGAGCATGGGAAAGGGCAGGCATGCAACGGTTTTCAACATCAGCCAGGCAGACAAAGAGACACTGCAGCGCTGGATCCGGGACCCCAAGTCACCCGTGTGGCTGGTCAGGAGAGCTCAAAGCCTTCTTCTTCTTGCTCAAGGTAAACCAAGCAGTGTAATTGTTGAGGAAACTCATACATCTCGTGAAACCTTATTCAAATGGAGGAAACGGTACCTTAAGTGGGGGGTGTACGTTCTTCGAGGTATGAGACAGTATGAGAAGTACCTACAAGATCAATATAGAAGCAACAAAGCGAATGAACTAACAACTGATTCAGGGGATTTGGAAAACCCTGTGCAAGGAAGACCAGTAAGACTGATAAAACAGGGAAAAGTTCAAATGGGATACTCTCAAAAGAGAGCAAAGGTAGTGGGACTCATCATTACTGAGTGCCCAGCTTGCGGAAATGCAATTAACTTTGATCGGCGCGATATAAAGGTGTGCCCGTATTGTGGCACAGAAGCTCACATTGATTTGAATAATGTTCAAGTAACAGTATGGGCCGAAGCGGAGGGAGCACCTCCCCCTCTAACAATGGATGCGGAATTGTCTCGAAGCAAAAGACGCTCTTCGTAGGGAGAGACGATGTTTACCCAGGTGCGATATTTTATTAAGACGAGCATTCTGTTTCTTGTGCTTGGCCTTATAGCAGGACTGTATATGTCTCTTGCTCAGATAGTTGGATGGTCATATGGATACAGTCTTGTTCTTGCTCACACCCACATCATCCTCATCGGCTCAGTTATGATGATGATCATGGGTGTTGCCCTCTGGTTTTTCCCGCGACCGACTAAGGAGGACAAACGATACAAGCCGGAAATAATTCGTATCCTCTACTGGGTTATGACAGTAAGTACTTTGGGGCGATTCTTTGTGGAAGCATACGATGGATTAAGACCGTTCGGCATGCGTGACGTGCTTGTGCTTATTTCTGGTGCACTTCAAGTTTTTTGTATGGTTGGATTTTTCTATATGATCTGGGGGCGTATTCGCCCTGTTGGAAGCCAGTTCCGTGAAGCGGAAGGCGAAAAATTTTGACTAAACAAGAGAAAAGATGAAGATTGCCATTGGAACAGACGATCGGGCGACGATTCGGCGGGGACATTTCGGCGAAAGTGCTTACTTCTGTATCTTCACAGTTTTTAATGCTCAAATTCATTCAGAAGAATGCCGCGATAACCCTTATCACCTAGAACATCATATCCCGGAGAAGTTCAAGAAGATTGAGGAGCTCTTACATGATTGTGATGTTCTTGTGGGGCGAAGCATGGGACACGAGGGATTTACCAACCTTCCATTAAAAGGAAAACAAATCCTTATTACAACTCATGAACAAATCGATGAAGCCATCGACGCATTTCTCTCTGGCAGACACGAGTTGTTTAAAATTTATGACATGGAGCTAAGAAAATTTGTCAACTTGAGTTCATAGTTAGCCAATTACGGGTTCTACTCCTTGGGATGTTTCCATATCGCTGGTCGATCTTCAACTTCTATGTTGCCCGCATAGTTCAACTGAATGTTGTGCAAGCAATTAGCGTTCCTCACTTGCTCTTCGGTGTTATCGTTGTTCGAGAAGAAATATGTCCCATGAACACAGAAGCAAAGTGTGCTAAGTTATCACGGGAGCAATATGTTTCGAGATAAGCGTAATGTTAGGGAAACAAATACATTGTACCATACCGGAGCCGGGCAACATGTACGTATAGTTGACATCATAGGAGGTCGAGGTATGCGTCAACATTTGAGTCAGCTTGGGATCGGCATAGGCGACGTTATATTTATTAAGCGCAACGCTCCCTTCGGTGGACCCATCCTCATAGAGCATAATGGGACTGAAATCGCGGTAGGGCGTGGTGTTGCGGAACGAATTATTGTAGAGGAGACATCGTGAGAATTGCATTTGTGGGCCAGCCAAACTCCGGCAAGAGCACGCTGTTTAACAGCGTTGCTGGCTATAAATCTCTCTCCGCAAATTTCCCGGGTTCGACGGTTCATTATACGTTTGGTAAAGCACGGGTGAGTGGAGAAATCATTGAGGTTGTTGATTTACCTGGGACGTACTCTCTTACTGCATCAAGTCCAGCAGAGGCTGCGGCAAAGCAATATCTTCTTGAAGAAGAAATTGATGCGGTCATAAATGTTGTTGACGCCTCCCTTCTTTCTCGAAGCCTTGAACTCACGCTAGAACTCATTGAGCTTCAGATTCCGCTCGTAGTCTGTCTCAACATGATTGATGAGGCTGAGCGAAAGGGCATCCACATTGACGCTGCGAAGCTCTCTGAATTACTTGGTGTCCCCGTTGCAACCACTGTTGCAACAAAAGGGATTGGTGTTGATCAGTTATTCTATGTTGCACGGAGAGTTGCTCGGAAGCAGGAGCTCCCCTCGGGCGAGATACTTGGGCATAAAGACATTGAGGACGTCTTTGCAGAATTAGCGGAGCACATTAATGGGAAAATCGCCAGCCGGTTTCCCATATCTAAACGTCTTCTCGCTATTAAACTCCTCGAAGGTGACGAAGCTTTCCTTAAGATGGCGGATGAAGAGGAAAAGCGACTTGTGGCGCACTATCAGGACCAATTAGAGAAGACTCATGGGCGCCCCGCTGACATGGTAATAGCTTCTGAACGTCATGCTCTTGCAATGGAACTTGCTGAAGCAGTTTCCACAGTGACAAAGCCCCGGCGGGATATCCGGGATACCATCGATGATCTCCTCATGCATCGTATTTGGGGCTATGCGTTTCTTTTTCTTATCATTTATATCTTTTTCGCACTTGTTTTCAGGATTGGTGCCCTGTTTGAAGGACCTCTCTTAAAACTATTCGACTCTGCGATTGCTACGCTTGGGGCTCACATGGATCGAGGTACACTCCTTTTTGCATTGCTAAAAGGAGTGGTGCAAGGAGTTGCCGGTGGCGTTGCCATTGTTCTCCCGTACCTTGTGCCGTTCCTCATCGGACTTGCAGTCCTCGAAGATGTTGGGTATTTGCCGCGTGTAGCATTCTTGATGGATGCGTTTATGCATAGAATTGGACTTCATGGGACAGCAATTGTTCCAGCTATTCTCGGCTACGGGTGCAATGTCCCTGCTGTGATGGCGACTCGGGTGCTTACATCGCCTCGCGATCGGACTATCGCTGCTGTGATCTCTACTCTGGTTCCATGCTCTGCCCGTATGACAGTCATCTTCGGTCTTGTTGCATTCTATTTGGGTCCAAGTTGGGCACTGGCACTCTACGTTTTTGATATTGCCGTAATTGCTGCTTCAGGCAAGGTCATCTCATTGCTCATGCCTGAGCTAACACCCGGTATGATCCTTGAAGTTCCTCGATATCAACTTCCGGCGCTCCGCTCTTTGCTCAGCAAAACATGGCTTCGAATGCGTGAATTTGTAGTTGTTGCATGGCCCCTTTTGATAATTGGGAGCGCATTGCTCGCTCTCGGTGAGTTTTACCACGTGGACAAAATTGCAAATGTGGCTCTAAGTCCTCTCACAACTCTGGTACTCGGACTGCCAGTAGCTGTGGGAACAACTTTGATCTTCGGCGTGTTACGAAAAGAGCTGTCAATGATCATGCTCATCCAGGCTCTCGGTACTGCCAACATCCTCTCAGTAATGACGCCTCAGCAGGTTATGGTGTTTACTGTTTTTGTGATGTTCTATATTCCGTGCGTGGCAACCATCGGTGTTTTGGTGAAAGAGATCGGAACGAGGTTCACACTTTATACAATTGCGTACACGTTCTTGCTTGCAACGGCTATCGCCGCTGTAGTTCGTATTGCCTTTACCATCTTCAGTGTTTTCTGATGACTTTTGGGCAAGGAGACGTTCGTCATCTCGGGCTGAACTGGGATTTCGAACGTCGAGAAGCAGATCACAGCAGAGAGGAAATGATGTCATGGTTCCCTTCGCGGTAGTTGTTTTCATTGGGGTCGCTCTTTTTGGCATCCTTCTTGCAGCCAGGCGGGTTGAAGCTTCATTCGTTCCTCTTAGGATTCCTAACCGACGTAACCCCGGGTCGCTCCATCTTCCGTACGAAGATGTTGTGTTTCCGACGGTTCATAGGAAACATCTTCATGGCTGGTTTATTCGCTCTGCGGACGAGGGCAAAGCTCATGGAGAAAATCAACATCGGCGACCCACCGTTGTTGTTCTGCATGGATGGAGCCGCGGTGCTGATGCGATGCTTGGCTATGCACGAATGCTCCATCGGGCTGGTTACCATGTTTTTCTCTTCAATGCGCGAAATCATGGAGACAGTGACACCGAGGGACACTCTTCGCTCCTTCAATACAGTGAAGATCTTCGTTCGGCACTTGACTATGTCGCATCTCGTGATGACGTCGATCGGGACCGCATAGGACTCATTGGGCACTCCATCGGTGCGGCAGCAACACTTGTCGTTGCCGCAACGGATTCTCGCGTGAAGGCGGCTGTGAGCTTGGCTTCATTTGCTCATCCGCGCCAGCTGACTGAAAATGCTCTTCGCTCACGTGGCATTCGAAACCGGGCTATTCTTTCTGTAATCCTCTATTATCTGCAGATGCGACTTGGTGTTCGTTTCGATGACATTGCACCTGAGCGCCTCATGTCAAAAATTCATGTGCCGGTTCTCCTCTTCCATGGGGATAATGATGATGTTGTTCCTCTGGAAGATCATTTTCGTTTAGTCCGGGCAAAGTCGGGGGAAGGATATGTGGAAAGCAAAATTCTTCACGGTGTAAATCATACAGCGTTCGAATCTCACCCAGAATTCGAACCAACTCTTCTCAGGTTCCTCGAGTCAGCTTTCGGACCGATGGAACCTTCAGTGATCGTACAAACCAACGTTCATCATTTGTAAGATGAAGGAGATCAGCCATGGGTACCAGGGTTTTAGTGGCAGCGGAAGGGACTGCTTTTAACAGTCGGATTGCGAAGCGCCTTGGGCATTCGGCGCACTTTTTGAAGGTTGACCTTGACACTTCAGAGATTGAACCATGCGAGGAACGTCAGGGTGAAGACCACCATGCAATTATTCGTCGAGCGGCTGAGGAAGGAATTAAGACCGTGATCACTGCAAACATCGGACCGAAGTCTTTCGATTTTCTCCTTGCATTGAACATGAACGTTGCTCTTGCCCGAGGGGTTGACGTTCGGACTGCCGTTGAGCGATTCAAAAGGGGCGAACTCCGTGTCCTTGAGGCACCAACATTGAAACACAACGTTGAAGATAGGGATAAGATTCTCCGCACACGGATTGAAATGGCAAATCAGCGCAAGAAAGTCAAGCCGCCCAAACTCCGCGCTCCCAAAGTTCATACCTATACAATTCGTCAGTACAGTGGACGAGGCCATTGAGAATGGCCCGCCTTGGGCGGGCTGAGTTCCAAGGGTAAAATTCTCCATATATTTTTGTTTTGCAGAATTCAAGAAAAGTTCTTAATATTGATCTGCATTTATATGATGTGAAATGCTTGCACAAATATTCACTATTTCAGGAGGCTGAGCGATGAATTACCCGATTTGGGACGTCCCGTTTTTCGGCGGGGGACTTGTAATTGCAGTAATTGCAATTCTCCATGTTTTCGTCTCGCAATTTGCGGTTGGAGGGGGATTATTTCTCCCTATCGTTGAGCGGAAAGCATATCGAGAAAACGACTCCGAATTGCTTGCCTACGTGAAGCGGCATTCGAAGTTCTTCTTGCTTATCACAATTGTTTGGGGAGCTGTAACTGGAGTTGGGATATGGTTCTCCATCGGGTTGGTGAACCCAGCCGCTACTTCCACATTGATCCACTCATTCGTTTGGGGATGGGCGTTGGAGTGGGATTTCTTTGTCCTGGAGATCGCCTCAATTTTGATCTACTATTATAGCTGGGACAAGGTCCACAGGAAGACCCATATGTTTTTTGGTTGGGTTTACTTTGCTGCGGCGTGGATCAGTCTTGCAATTATCACCGGAATTCTCTCGTTCATGCTCACGCCCGGAAAGTGGCTCGAGACGCACAAGTTTTGGGATGGGTTTTTGAACCCCACGTACTTACCATCTGTTCTTGTCCGCACTGGAGTTTCATTTGCACTGGCAGGATTATATGCCTACGTTACACTTTCAGTTTTACCATCTTCTGATTTCAAAGAGCGGGCAGTGAAATATGTGAGCAAGTGGTTTCTCCCCGCAAGTTTCCTTATAGCGGGTGCCGGGACATGGTATGTTGCTATGATTCCAGCGTTTCCACGCACGCTCACAATGGGTGGCGCGCCGATGCTCACTACATGGGCTTCCCTAAGTGTGACCCTTTCAATTCTCATCTTTGTGTTCGTCTATTTTGGTCCATATAAGCATTCTCGATCATTCACTTTGCCATGGGCGATCTTGCTTCTACTACTTGGACTAGGTGCAACAACTGTGACGGAATTTACCCGTGAGGGGGCAAGGAAACCTTACGTGATCTATGGCTATATGTATTCCAACTCAATTCTGGAGAGCCAAAAGTACGACCTGTATACAAACGGGGTTCTTTCAAATGCAAAGTGGGTAAAGCATAAGCAAGTTGATCCGGCTGAGATGAAAGCTGTGGGTCGTGAAATTTTTAGGCTCGAATGTCAGAGTTGCCATACGATTACTGGATACAATGGTATAAAGTCAGTTGTTGCAGGTTGGGACTCCACTTATACCGACGCTATTCTCAGAAACCTTGATGTCTTGAAGGGCTACATGCCCCCCTTCATGGGCACGGACGCCGAGCGCGCGGCGTTAGTGACATACTTGACTTCGTTAAATCCGCACCGTCGGACGCTGGCTGTTAAAATTGGAACAGAGAATCCACTTGAGGCAGGGCGAACGGTGTTCGATTGGTTCTGTTTTCGATGCCACACTGTTGACGGCTATAATGCCATGCGGACAAAAGTGGCAGGTTATACATACTCGCAGCTTGATAGCCTGCTTCAACATCTTCCTGAGTTGCGTGGTGATATGCCGCCATTCCCTGGGAATGAAAATGAGCGCCATGCTTTGGCAACATGGTTGGCATCGCTTAACCAGACAAAGTAATAATTCAATGCGCAAGGAGATATGACCATGTTAGATAAGCTTGTTATTCCAGACCCGGACCCTATTCCATTGCCGGCACCTTTCTGGTTGCTGAAGGTTCTTCTTCTGCTTACGTTTTTCCTGCATGTGGTTCCGATGAATTTTCTGCTTGGCGGAGGGTTCATCACTGCAGTTACTGACTTTCTTGGCAGAAGACGAAATGACCAAAATTACCTTAGGCTCGCAAACAGCATGGGGCAAATGCTCCCTGTTATTGTTGCGGCAACTATTACGCTGGGCATTGCTCCTCTTCTTTTCATTCAAGTTTTGTATGGGCAGTTTTTCTACACCTCTTCTGTGCTCATGGCAGTGCCGTGGATTTCTGTTATTCTTATTCTTATCATCGGATATTACGGCTTGTACTACTATGCATTCCGATGGGAGCAGTTGCAAGGTAAGCGACTGACAGTGATCTGGATAAGCGCGCTTCTGTTTATGCTGATTTCTTTTATCTACACGAATAACCTTGTGCTGATGCTTACACCGCAAAAGTGGATGGAGATGTATCAGACAAGCAAACTTGGAATGCATCTTAATCTCAGCGACCCTACAGTTATTCCTCGCTGGTTGCACTTTTTGGTCGCATCCTTTGCAGTCGCTGGGCTTCTTGTTGTTATCCATGGCTTGATGAGAATGAAATCGGATGCATCGTACGGTCGATTCGCTGTAAAGTATGGGGCAGGGTGGTTTATTATTGCGACTGTTGCTCAATTTGCTGTAGGGGTATGGTTTCTGGTATCGCTGCCAAATGATGTAATGATGCTTTTCTTAGGCGAGGATGGAGTTGCTACCGCGTTGCTAGTGGTTGGCATCCTTTTTGCGCTTGTTGGGATTGTGCTCCTTCTCGTGGCGACAGTGGCTCAAAGACCAAAGGTCCCGGCCATCTTCGGGATGGCTTCCATTATCTTCACAATTATTTCGATGATCATTATGAGGGACATTGTTCGGAGCGCTTATCTTGCAAAGACCGTTGTAAACGTAGCAAGTTATCCCGTCTCGCTACCAGTAAGCATTTTTGTCCTCTTTGTCTTGTTCCTTGTAATTGGACTTGGATTGGTCTTAGTCATGTTGATCCGCCTGAGGCGGACTGCACGCGCGTCACAACCAGCGTGAGGAAGGCAGAGCAGCGTTTCCCTGAGAATAATGGAATGAGAGGACCTTTGATTTTCTGATATTGCTGGTTATCGCTGTTGATTATTGGAGCACCAGGGTGTCTCGCTCAGTCCGGCGAGGAAAATAACTTTACACACTGCCCTGGTGCTATTTTAATTTTCACTTCTTGAAATCTCCCGGTGTGCTATTTCCGGGGGAACCACTTGCTTGTTGCAGTTTCATTACCTAAATTTTCTTTTGTTCGATTTGATGCAAAGAATAGGTGCAGCATCCGATGGATAAGCGGCTGGGATGGCATGAATACTTTATGAAAATTGCTTCTGTTGTTGCTGAACGGTCGACGTGCAACAGGGCGAAGGTTGGGGCGGTGATTGTGAAAGATCGGACGATCCTTGCGACAGGATATAATGGTGCCCCTGCTGGATTGCCACACTGTACAGAGGTCGGCTGTCTTATTTACATTTCCCGGGGTCCTGATGGTGAGGAAGAGGAAAATTGCTATCGGGCGATTCATGCGGAAATCAATGCGATTGTTCAAGCAGCAAAGCACGGTGTCAGCATCGACGGGGCAGACATCTATGTTACTGCAAGCCCTTGTTATCATTGCCTGAAGACGCTGATCAATGCTGGCATCAAGAACATTTACTACGGCGAGCCGTACAAAATTCACCGAGTGAAGGAGCTTGTCGATCAAGCTCATGTGAATCTTATACACGTGCCAATTCCTGAAAGTGAAGAAGGTCAATCTCAAGACCAGTTCTCTTCGTCAGTATCAGCCACATTAGATAAAAAGGGAAGAATATGACACAGGGATCTCCTTTTCCATTCAAGCAAGAAGTTCTCGATCGATTTCTTCGTTATGTGAAGTATGATACGCAATCATCAGAAGAATCGGAAAGTTACCCAAGCACTGAGAAGCAGAAAGAGTTTCTGAAGCTTCTTGAAGAAGAATTGAAAGAACTTGGAGCATCTGATATAGAGATGGACCAGTACGGATATGTGATGGCAACTGTGCCGGCTAACACCTCAAAGGAATCAGTACCGACGGTTGGGTTCATTGCCCATGTTGATACTTCGCCAGAGGTATCAGGGGCTGGCGTGAAGCCGATCGTATGGGAAAATTACCAGGGACAGGATCTGGTGTTGCCGGGTGATTCATCTCAGGTTCTCCGGTTCAGTGAGAACCCACCGTTGCGAGATCAAATTGGAAACGACATTGTCACCGCCGATGGGACAACGCTTCTTGGTGCTGATAATAAAGCTGGGGTGGCTGAGATTATGACTGCGGTCCATTTCTTTCTGACGCATCCCGAAGTCAAGCATGGGAAAATACGTGTTGCATTCACTCCTGATGAAGAAGTTGGCAACGGTACGAAATACTTCGATATCGAAAAATTCGGTGCGAAGTTCGCTTACACAATTGACGGTGAAACGCGGGGTGAAGTAGAAAACGAAACTTTCTCTGCTGATAGCTTAACTGTAACATTCTTTGGAAGGAATATCCACCCCGGATATGCGAAGGGGCGAATGATCAACTCCATTAAGATTGCAGCTGAATTCATAGAGCGACTGCCGAAGGATAAGCTATCTCCTGAAACTACGGAAAAACGCGAAGGATATGTGCATCCTTATGTGTTGAACGGTGGGGTGGAGCAGACGTCAGTAAAATTTCTTATCCGTGATTTTGAGACTGACGGCTTGAAGGAGAAAGAAATGTTTTTGCAGAAGTTAGCCGAGGACGTCGTTGGTCGTTATCCCGGTGCACGGGTACAAGTGAATATTGAAGAATCGTACCGAAACATGCGCTATAAACTTGAGGAAGATCCAAGAGTTGTTGAATATGCCCTTGAAGCTGTTCGTAGAGCGGGCCTCACACCCCGTCTTGGCTCGATCCGCGGTGGAACGGATGGTTCGAAACTCTCCTATCGTGGATTGCTTACACCAAATATTTTTGCTGGCGAACATAATTTTCACTCGAAGCTTGAATGGGTTTCTATCCAGGATATGGAGAAAGCCGTAGAAGTTATTGTTAAGCTTGCCCAGCTCTGGGAAGAACGTTCGGAATGACTTTTCCTTT
Organism: Bacteroidota bacterium; assembly: GCA_049973045.1. GTDB lineage: Bacteria > Bacteroidota > Ignavibacteria > 0-14-0-80-59-12 > 0-14-0-80-59-12 > JBMFJZ01. Next base: position 141,668 of record JBMFJZ010000004.1, read on the forward strand.
GCCTTGTAACGCGGTGGGCATTGTTCAGCGGAGAAGGAAATAAGAAACTGCTAAACAAGCTGCCCCTTGATTTTTACTCTTAAGCACGGTATCATGATATAGGTCATTAGTGGAGATTTTTATAGCATAGATGACATTTCTTAATCCGCTTGCTCTTATTGGCTTCATCGCTGCAGCAATCCCTTTGCTCCTTCACCTTTTTAACCTACGAAAAATTCGGCGCATTGAGTTCAGTACCCTTACTTTCCTGAAGGAACTTCAGCGGACCACTATTCGTCGAATAAAGGTGAAGCAATGGCTTTTGCTCCTCATTCGAACAGCGCTGGTTGTTGCTCTCGTCCTTGCATTTGCAAGACCCGCCTTAAGAGGGACACTTGGGGTTGGTGGTGGAAGCGCTCGGACCAGTATCGCAATTATTCTTGACAACTCCTTGAGCATGGGAGCTCGAGATAGCCGCGGTGAATTTCTCAAGCAGGCGAAAGAAGAGGTATTCAGAATCCTTGGTCTTATGCATGAAGGCGACGATGGAATTATTCTCCGCACAAGTGATCTTGCATCTGCCGGAAAGATGGAACTGACGCATAACTTTGACATACTGCATGCCGCTGTGGAACAGACTAATCTCAGTTATACCCGTGCATCAATCGACGATGCAGTTCGCGTCGCTGCGAAGCTCCTTGAGACATCACAGAGTGTAAATAAGGAAATTTACGTTATTTCTGATATGCAGCGAGCCAGTCTTGGGCTGAGAAGTTCTGAATTCAATCGGGGTGAATCCATTCCACTGCTGCCAAGTTCGTCAAGTATTTTCTTTGTAAAAATTGGGAATGAGATTCCAGCAAACGCCTCAGTTGATTCAGTTTCTATCGCGAATCAGATTTTCCAGCTCAATCGTCCCTTTTTTGTTCAAGCCCAAGTACGAAACGAGAGTCCGAGTCCTCTCCGGAACGAAGTGGTTGGCATTTTTCTCAACGGGACTCGTGTTGCTCAGCGAGGCTTGGATATTCCTTCGCATCAAGCTCGTTCGATCGAAGTGCCAGTCGTTCCGCAGTCGCCGGGCTTTCAAGTCGGACGGGTTGCAATTGAAGGGGACGGAATAGAAGGAGACAATGAGCGATTCTTTTGTGTCGCGATTCCAAAGGAATGCCGGGTTTTGATCGTTCATCATATAGCGGATGATTTGGGATTTGTTAAACTTGCTCTTCGGGTCGCGGCGCTGGAGGATTCTTCAGCAATAATAATGTCTGAAATTCCTGAATCTCGTTTTGCATCGGTAAATCTCTCAGATGTGCAAGTGGTCATTGCGTCGTGGATTTCGAGAGGAATGCTACCGAGCGTGAAGCGTTTCCTTGAGCGGGGTGGTGGTTTGGTGTTGTTCCCCAGTGAGGGTTTCGATATGCAACAGTTCAATGAGATAAGTGCTGAGCTTGGGTTACCTCGAGCAGTGGGAACGAAGCTTAGCGCTGGGAAAGTTCAACCTTCTTCCATGAGAAAGGAATTGAGGTCAAGTGGAGCCTTGACTTTTTCTCGAGTCGATTTCGCACACCCTTTGTTCACCGGTGTGTTCGAGGAGAGAAGTACACTGACTAACAAGGCAGCACGTAGGTTCCAGCGTCAGATTGAGTCGCCAACGATTCTCCAGGCTGTTGAATTTAGTCCTGGACCGTCAGCAATATCGGTCATTGAGATGACGGGACGTCTTCCATTTCTGGTGGATCAACCAGTGGGAAAAGGGAGGGTGCTTCTTTTTGCTGTTGCCCCGAATCTTCAGTGGTCAGACTTCCCATTGAAACCAATTTTTGTCCCACTTGTGTACCGGTCCGCTGTTTATGCATCAAGCACACAACAGGCAATCGAACAAACGTTGGTTGGAGCCGCAACGGATATCCGTCTTACTGGCTCAGCGGCAACTGCTGTGCGTACTGGAAGCGTCGCGATTCGTGGAGCGAATGGCATACAGATTTACGCTAAGTCAACGCTCCTTCCGGACGGAGACGTCCTGATGCATATCGAAGGGTTGCCGGTACCGGGAGTATATTTACTTGGCTCTGATGCTCCATCTCGAATTCAGTCCCTGCCAGTCGGGAAAGCATTAGCTGCATTGGTTGTTAATATTGACCCAGCGGAAGCGGACCCGGCACGGCTGGATGAAGCAGGAATTACGTCACTTCTGAGTCGGATGGGGATCTCGGCAAAGCGTGTTCATTTTCTTACTGTAGAGACGAATCTGTTTGACGTTGTGCAGCGCTCGCGATATGGAGTCGAACTGTGGAGTTATTTTGCAGTTTTTTCGCTTCTTCTCGCTCTTGTTGAGCTTTTTGTTGCACAGAGTCAATCAGGCAAGCATCTCGGCGGATTATAATAATTCCCTATGCGTGATCGTGAAATCCATAGCACAATGTCTCCACGTGAGCGAGCTGTTGCAGTCGGAGTTGCAACACCTCATGTTCACCGTAGCGACGTTGAGGAGTACCTTACCGAGCTGGCTCTCCTGGCCGACACCGCAGGAGCTACCGTTGTCGCTCAGGTGATTCAGGAGAGAAGTCGCATTGACCCGGCAACATTTATTGGTAAAGGGAAGGTTGAGGAGCTGGCGCAGCTTGCTGATGAGCTTGAGGCTAATCTTGTTATTTTCGATGATGATCTTTCTGCAGTTCAGGTGAGAAATCTTGAACAGATTCTCCAGAGGAAGATTGTGGATCGCTCAGGATTGATCCTTGACATCTTTGCTCTGCGGGCACGGACGAAAGAAGCGAAGGTGCAAGTTGAGCTTGCGCTCCTGGAGTATTTGCTCCCTCGTTTGACACGAAGATGGACGCATCTTTCAAAGCAATACGGTGGGATTGGAACTCGTGGTCCTGGTGAGCAGCAAATCGAAGTTGATCGGCGCGTGATTCGGAGGCGGATTAGCCTTCTCCGAAAGCGCCTTGAAGAAATTTCCCTTGAGCGTGCCGTCCAGAGAAAGCGGCGGCGCGGAATTCCACGGATAGCTCTCGTCGGGTATACAAACGCAGGGAAATCGACTCTTCTCAACGCTTTGGCTCGGTCAGATGTGTTCGTTGAAGATCGACTCTTCGCAACGCTCGATACAACAGTCCGTGCCGTCCAATTAAGTCCAACACATCGAACATTGATTGCTGACACCGTTGGTTTTATCCGAAAGCTCCCGCCATATCTCCTTGCATCATTCAAAAGCACGTTGGCTGAGGTTGTAGAATCCGACCTGCTCCTGCATGTAGTTGATGTCTCACATCCTCGACTTGAGGAACATATTCGCATTGTTCAGGAGACGCTTGCGGAGCTCGGCGCAGCTGAGACACCAACGATCTATGTGTTTAATAAAGTTGATAAACTCTCTGACCGATCGATCATTCTGCACCTTTCAACCCAGTACACCCCTTCGATCTTCATTTCAGCGTCGCGTGGGATAAACCTTATTGCTCTGCGTGAGCTGCTTCTTCACAGCGTGCGCGAGGAGCAGCTTGAGCGGGCAATGGAATTTTCTCGATACTCGCAAAGTCAACAAACCTCTGTTACTTGACATTGACGTCATTTATACCTTTATTAAAACAACACAGAGAAGGGGAAATAGTGTAATGGAAAAGCAATTGCACGCTACGGAGACCGAGCGGTCAACAGCTCTTTGCAATTCATCTAAGATTCGGCAGGTTCATCTTTTCTTTATTCAGCCTTCTCGGTACGATGAAGATGGCTACGTGATACGGCATTGGAAGGGAGTGCTTCCGAGCAATACATTGGCGGTTTTGTCAGCGTTAACGAATGACCTTGTTTCGAGAAAATTCCTGGGCAAGGATATTGCTGTCAAGGTGCATCTACTTGATGAAGCTGTGCATAAGATTAACTGTGAGCGGATAGCAGCAACTAACCGAAGGCGGAGGACAAAGGCTATTGTAGCTCTCGCTGGTGTGCAAAGCAACCAGTTTCCCCGTGCGGCGGATCTGGCTCGTGAATTCCGCACACGTGGGGTTACAGTTCTCATCGGCGGATTTCATGTGAGTGGAAGTCTTGCTCTCTTTGAGAAGATCCCCCAAGAAATTCAGGAGCTTGTTAGCCTTGGTGTGACCGTCGTTGCTGGTGAGGTTGAAGAAGCTTGGGGAACGATTCTTCGTGATGCGGTTTGTGGAACGCTCAAACCGGTTTACAATCTTCTCGATAAGAAACCCGATTTGTCGCATGCTCCAGTCCCTTCACCGATCTCAGGTTATCTGAGGCGATTTCTCCCTTCTAACCATGGCTCCATTGATTGTGGTCGCGGCTGCCCATTCCACTGCAGCTTTTGTACGATCATCAATGTTCAGGGACACCGCATGCGATTCCGTGACGCTGAGATGATCAAGAAAAAGATCCGTGAAAATTATCTGAAGAAACATGTGAATTACTACTTCTTCACCGATGACAATTTTTCGCGAAACAAGAATTGGGAGAAAATTTTTGACGCTCTCATCGAACTTCGCGAGCAGGAAAATATTCCCATTAACTTTATGATGCAAGTTGACGTCCTTTCGTACAGGATCAAAAATTTTGTCCGTAAAGCAGCCGCCGCTGGCTGTACGCAGGTCTTCGTCGGGATGGAAAGCCTCAACGAGAAGAATCTTAAGGCTGAGGGAAAGACGCAGAATGAAGTCAGCGACTACAAGAACCTCATTGCTGCATACCACAATGCTTGTATAGCAACGCACGCTGGATATATCATTGGTTTCCCTTTCGATACGCATGATTCTGTTCTCCAGGATGTTGAGCGATTGAAAAACGAAGTTAAAGTCGACCAGGCATCTTTCTTCATGCTCACGCCGCTCCCGGGATCTATGGACCATAAGCGTATGGTAGAAGACGGGAGATGGATGGAACCTGATCTGAATCTTTTTGACTCGTTTCATGAGACCATTCACCACCCAAACTTTAAACCAGGCGAGTGGCAGCAGACGTATTGGGAAGCATGGGAATCATTTTTGAGCTTCGACAACATGAAAGCGATACTCCAACAGGCTCACCCTAAAATGTACTGGAACATTTTCAGGAATTTTCTCTGGTATAAATACAGCATCGCTATTAATCGTGAGCATCCCATGGTTGGTGGGTTCATCCGATGGAAGGATCGTCGCTCACGGAGACCGGGATATGCGATTGATCCATTATGGCAGCATGCTCGAAAGCGCTTGCGGGAACTTGCTAATCAGACAAAGCTCGCGGTGAAATTGCTTTTTGAATTTGAGGAGCTGTGGCTTCAGACTCGGAAGCGAACTCCAGCCGAAGAATACGTGCTGGCAGAAATCAAATCAATCCAGAGCGGGATCACAAGTTGGAGAGCTCTGCGCGCAAAGGAGCTCCAACAAGCATATGTTCGAGCCGCCGAAAGGCTTCGTGCCCTTTCTCCGTCGATCTCGATGTCGCTTCGGATTCCTCCACGTTTTATCCTCTTTCTGCATCGATTAAACCCGTTGGTTCAAAGTCTGACATTCTCCCGCAAGCATGTCCAGGCATTCTGGGAGAAGACGATTGCTGATATTAAACATGGGAGGCTATTTGCGTTGAAACCTCATTGGATTGCCTTTAATGCTGTGCGGGATTTTGTCTTAGGGGTGCGATTCTTACAATCGTTGCTCACATTATAAGATAAAAATTGATGCTCCGGTAATCTACCTCCAAAGTTATTTTCGCTTGCCACTGTAGCGAACTCGAGCTTACTTCAGATATTTCCTAACTTCCGGCGTCGCTCCGCACGGCAGCCCTCTGCTCCTCAAGTAAACGTAATTCCCTCGTCTGTAGCATATGTCAGCAGAAATAAATAGCTACCTTGAGTAATAACGCTTCCCATCAAGCCAGTGAGCTGCCCCCGCGAACACGAAGTAGATCATGAGTGCTGATGCTGCGAAAGCAACCTTGCTCTCGCTCACGGGAGGTCCAAACAGATTGACAGCATTTACCAAAAGCAGGATTATTACGAAGGCACTCATTCCATACTTTCCAATGGGCGAGGTTGCTGTTGTTGAACGCAGATAAAGCCGTAATCCCAATAATAAGATCGCTGCTTCGACCATGTATGTGGCAATTGCGTTGCGCCACAAACCAAAGCCTACTTTAGGTGATGTGTCATCCCAAAGCGGCAAGTCCGGTGTATGGACGATCAAATCAAGGAACCAATGCGATAGCACAGCTAAAGCCATAACCAATGCGGTTGAACTCATAGTCGGTGTTAGCAAACGGAAGGCGATGTAAACCAAGCCAGCCCAGAGGAAGGATGCGGCAAGACTGTGGGTGTAAGGCATGTATAGCAGCTCGAAGTGCGTTGATGGAGTGAAGTTCTTAACGATATTTATTCGTTCTATTCCCAGCAGCACGAACGTAAAGAACAGAACGTCAACTAATTGGACGGCAAGGAACAGCATGCCGAGTGACGCATTCTTCTCGGCTTTCTTTAAAGCAAGACTTACAGCATAATGTCCTACGAACATCGGAATCTACCGCTTTCTTTGGCGTACTTGTTGCAAATTCTGTCACGCAGCGTTTGCGCTCTGTGTTTTGATCGTTTTTTATTTTGTTAGTACTTTCGAATATATGTACACATAGTGAATTCTTCCTTTTCTCTTCGCCTTGATATTGTGTCCTGTGTGTGGCCCAAAGTATAGAATATCATCCGCACTAATGGGGATTTCTTCATTATTTACCATAACGGTGCCTCTTCCAGAAAGGATTACTACTATTTCCTCTCCGTCTTCAGTACTGTGTAATCCTATCTCTTCTCCTTCTTTTAGACATACCACACCGCTTCTGAACCCTTTTGCCATTCCGAGGAAGATCTTCCTGTATTTTTCCTCTATCTTCTGCCCCTTTTCTATGCACCAGACCATATTTGAATTCCTTGTAAAGCTGCTGAACCGAATTTCGCTTATTTTCTTGGTTTTTGTTATTTCATACAAATTTATACAACGCATTTGCTAATGTCAAATGGGATCGGTGCTTATGCTTGAAAATGGCTGTTAGAGGTCGGTTGGGTTAACGGGTGTGGACTTTCAGTGCGCGAAGCGTTTTTAAGCCGAAGGCTTATGCACCTCTGGTCCAGACGTTTTCGACTCAGTAGGATTTATCTCCAGGACGAGGAACTATATTCTCACTGCAGTATGTATAGAAAAAGTCGGGATGAGACCCATTGTTAAAATTCCTCTCCTGCAACGCGCTCAATATCTGCTCCGATAGCTTTGAGTTTTTCCTCGATGCGCTCGTAGCCACGATCGATGTGGTAGACACGCAGAACCTCTGTTGTGCCTTCCGCGACAACTCCAGCAAGGATAAGTGCAGCGGAGGCTCTAAGATCGGTTGACATGACTTTCGCGCCTTTGAGTCTTGCATTTCCCTTGATGATGGCGGTGTTCTCGCTCATTTCAATCTCTGCGCCAAGGCGATTCAGCTCAGGGACATGTTTGAACCGATCGAAATAAATCGTATCGGTAACCACTGATGGTCCTTTAGCAATTGACATGAGGGCTGTCCATTGCGCTTGCATATCAGTAGGGAAGCCAGGGTAAATTCCAGTTGTCACATCAACAGGGTGGATTTCCGAAGGAGCTGTGATTTCGACCCATGATTCCCCTACGGAAAGCACTGCACCAGCGTTCTCAAGTTTTGCAAGCAGAGCTGTAAGATGGCTTGGCTCACAATGATCAACCCGTACTGTTCCTCCTGCCATCGCTCCTGCAACGAGGAATGTTCCTGCCTCGATCCGATCGGGGATGGTGACTTCATCAGTGGGGTGAAGCGCATCAACGCCCTCAATTTCAAGTCGGTTTGTACTAATGCCGCTGATCTTTGCTCCCATCTTCACGAGAACCTCGGCAAGCTGTACAATCTCGGGCTCCGTTGCTGCATTTTCAATGACTGTTGTTCCTTTGGCAAGAGCCGCAGCCATCATCACATTGCCTGTCGCACCAACGCTTGAAACATCAAATACGATGCGTGCACCACGGAGCCTCTTTGCGCGTGCGATGATGTATCCTTCGTCGAGATCAATTTCTGCTCCGAGTTTGCGTATCCCTTCGATGTGTAAATTTACTGGACGCGGTCCCCAGGCACATCCTCCGGGAAGGGAAACCTTTGCATACCCGTAGCGCCCTATGAGGGGTCCGAGAACATAAATCGAGGCTCGCATCTTCTTAACGTGTTCATACGGTGCTTCGAATTTGCGGACACCTGAGCTATCGATTGTGATGAGATGGTTCTCCTGCTTGACAGCGACTCCCATGCTTTCAAGCAGTCGCGCCATTGTTGTCACATCTCTGAGGACAGGCGCATTGGCAAAGTGATACGTTCCAGGAGATAGAAGTGTTGCAGGCATCAGGGCAAGGAGGCTGTTCTTCGCACCGCTAACAGTGACTGTGCCATTAAGCTTTCTTCCGCCATGAATGACAAACTTATCCATATTTGACCCCAACTGTGAATGCTAAAGTCACCAGGCGCTTTAGCGCCAAAACCGTTATTTTAGAAGGAGCATTTTCTTTGTTTCGCTTGGAGAACCAATAGGTGCTGAAGCATGCGGCTTCGAGGCCATTTGAAGTCTGTACAGATACACACCGCTTGTTTTGTCACTTGCATTGAATTCCACTTCGTACGTGCCGGGCTGTTGCTCTTCATCGACCAGAGTTACAATTTCTCTACCGAGCACATCGTAAATCCTCAGCGTGACATGGGTGTTTTGCCTCGTTCCATCGTCTCGAATAGTGTACCGGATCGTCGTTGAGGTGTTGAACGGGTTAGGGAAATTTTGCTCAAGCTTGAACTTCGCTGCAAGTAGTGGGCGAGTCAATTTATCCTGCACGTCAAGAACAATGCCATGATCATTGAATATGCTTAACCCTGCACCGTTTGTTCCAAGCCAGACGTTTCCGAAATCATCTACAGTAACTGCGTTCACATCGTTCATCGCAAGTCCGCTGTTACTCGTTGTCCATGATTTCCATTCTTTTTTGTCATAAGCACTGACCCCATGGCGAGTGCCGACCCACACTATGCTGTCGCTTTGTCCAAAGGCAAGCGCTTTTATGTAGTCACTGATCGGTCCTTCGCCGTTCACATGGAAAGTTTCCCATGTTGATCCGTCAAAGCGACAAATGCCTCCACCGTATGTGCCAAACCACAGGGTGCCATTACTCTCAACGGCGATGCTCGTGACATGGTTGTCTGAGAGTCCGCTGTTTGCTGATGTAAAGATGGTCCACGTACCGCTGCTAAATCTTGCTGCGCCACTTCCATACGTGCCGACCCATATATCTCCGTTAGGGGAAACAACAACCGAACTTATAACATTAGTGGGCAATCCCGATGAGGTATCAAACAGTTGCCAACTTGTCCTGTCGTACCTCACCAGGCCCCCACCTCCCGTTGCGATCCAGACGGCACCGGAAGATTCTGATGAAATTCCAAGGATCAAATCGTTTGGAAGTTTACTTGTTCTTGTTGTGAACGACTGAAAACGTGCACCATCGAAAACTGACAGACCACCGCCAAGTGAGCCTATCCACAGATTACCGTACGGATCAACATGTAGTGAGGAAATTGCATCGGTTTCAAGCAAGGTCTCATCGCGCCGGAACGTTCTCCAGGTACCATTTTCGAAACGCGCTAAACCAGAAAACGTTCCAATCCAGACGATGTTATGGTTTCTTTGTGCGTTGCTCTGGACAGCGATTGCACTGACTGTGTTACTCGGCAGTTGTCCATCATTCAATGGGAGCGGCTTCCATTGTGAGCTGTCAAAATAAGCAATTCCGGCGTCGATTGTTCCGCAGAAGAGTACACCACTTGAATCTAATGCTAAAGAGCGTACCTGAAGTGAAGGGAGCCCTTGAGAAACTTCGATGCTTGATAGTTGACGGTTGTCGAATTGTACAATTCCTCCATAGGTTGCAACCCAGTGCGCGTTTCTCCATGGATCGTGGATAATACTCGTGATCACGTTGTTGGGAAGGGAGCTGTCAGCGTGTGTAAACGTTCTCCATTCCGTCAGAGATGAATCAAGAAGACACAAACCGGCGTCGGTGCCAATCCATATAGTACCACCAATTTCTATTGGATCAACACAAATAACATTCACCCAATCATCGAGCAGCTCGCTGTTTGATGTGGTGAACTGCCTCCAACTTTTTCCGTCGTAGACTGAGATTCCCGCATCAGTCCCAAACCAGATTCGTCCGCGATCATCGAACGTTATTGCATTGACGTAAGAGCCTACTAGCGTACTCTCAGTTGCTGTGAGCGCACTCCAGGTATTTGAGGTATACTGCAGGATACCCCTATCCGTTCCAATCCACACTGAACCCGAATCATCGACAGCAATTGACAAAGCATCGCCAGTCGGGAAATCCGGTCTGAATGGCACTATGTTCCAGTTGTTTCCATTCTGAGTTTGGTGTACTACAACATCATTGTCTGTCAGGAACCAGAGTGTGCCGTGGGAATCAGACGTGGCTGCGCGAAAGAAGTTACTGGGGAGTATCCCTTCTGCACGGGTGTGGATTATAGCATTCCCGCCAGTGGGAATCTCGACAAGCCCCGCACCGTCTGTCGCTGCCCAGACGGAGTTCCTTGTAGCTGTGAGGCTCTGTATTCTGGAAGCCTTTACGAAGTTAATCCAGCTTTCCGGGTGACCGAAAAGATAAGGACTGAGAGCAATGATGCACGCAAAACCAATTGAGATTCTCATCTTTATCGGAAGCAATGTCAAGATCCTGAATCAAACATACGTTACTGCAGCTTCATTGTCAAGCAGGACGTACTCTTGGGAATGTGGAGATAAGGGTGGAGTGAACCCGCTGTGGGCGAGCAAGAAGGGGTCTTTTTCAGCAGGAGCATTTTGTGTGCATGGAATGCGTTGCTTCTCTAAGATGGAACGAATATATTTTTGATTGAGTTCATTTTGGTACGGAGCTATGTTCCACACAGCAAGTGACAAGGACATTAAAGCCGCTCGGGTGACGGATATCTATTTCACACGTGCTGTTGAGGTTCTGCGTGCAAAAGGGATCGATAAGCGTGTTAAGGCAGAGTTCGTTGTTAAGCATTTCCCCAATCATTACTCATGGGGGGTTCTTGCAGGAATTGAAGAAGTGGTGGAACTTCTCCGTGGGTTGCCGGTAACGGTGACAGCGATGATGGAGGGTTCCATTTTTTATGCAAACGAACCTGTCATAACAATTGAAGGGAAGTATCTCTCTTTTGCTGAGCTTGAAACACCCATCCTTGGTTTTCTCTGCCATGCTTCAGGAATTGCTACCAAGGCGGCGCGTTGCCGAATCGCTGCGGGCAACAAGCAGCTCATCCACTTTGGTGCCCGCCGTGCACATCCAGCTATTGCCCCTATGATAGATCGCAGCGCATACATTGCTGGATTCGATGGAGTTGCAACTGTAATTGGAGCGGAGCGTCTTGGCATTCAGCCAAGCGGGACGATGCCTCATGCCATGATACTCCTGTTCGGTGATACGGTTGAGGCTACGAAAGCATTTAACGAAGTTATTAATCCTGCGGTCAGGCGTGTTGCACTTATCGACACATTCAATGATGAAAAATTTGAGGCAATTCGCGTTGCTGAGGCATTGGGAGGAGACCTCTATGCTGTTCGACTTGACACCCCAAGTTCGCGCCGCGGGAATTTCCTTTCTATCTTAAAGGAAGTTCGATGGGAGCTTGATCTCCGTGGTTTCACAAATGTAAAGATTCTTGTAAGTGGCGGGCTCGATGAAGCTGCTATTCGAGAGCTGAGCGAGGTCGTCGATGCTTACGGAGTTGGCACCGCTATCAGCGCTGCACCTGTTCTTGACTTTGCTATGGATATTGTTGAGATTGAGGGGCGCCCGCTCTCAAAGCGAGGGAAACCCTCGGGGGCAAAACAAGTCTATCTTCATCCTCGAACCGGAAGGCGCATGGTCCTCCCTGTAGGAAGAAAACCACCTCGTCGCGGATTTGTGCCCCTTCTTAAACCGCTCATTGAGAACGGTGCTGTGGTGCAGAAGCTCCCTTCACCACAGCAAATCCGAGAGTTTGTATTGAGGCAACTTCATACACATCCGCTGGAAATAACGTGATTTTCAATTTCCTTTGATTCTTTCATGTTAATTCACCAAAACACACGGGCGGCAGTTGCTCAGATTCAAGAATTCTCAAATAATCGACTTCGATTGCCTGAAACTCTTGAACTTCTCATTGAGCTTCGCGACATCGCTCATCGGGAGCGTGAATTTCAGGAACTTATCTTTTCCGCAAAAGCTCTCAAAAATCTTTCAGCGATCATCAAGCGGATAAAGCCAGATGCTGAAGGATATGATAAACTTGCAAATGAATTTCAATCCCAGCTTGACAGGGTTCGTGCAGAGCTCGAGTCACTCGTTGCGGCGGCTCCGGTTGAGGTAGCATCTCGGTTTCGCGAGAGCTTCCTCACAGCTTCGCAGGAGAGCCTGAATCAGCTTTTTGACCTTATTCAGGATTTAAGTTGGGTCAAGAACTTTGTCATTGATACGAAACAGCTTGTTTGATATTTGTTCACATCTGGCACATGAAGAGGATCGTTCCTCTTGCACCTCTCAATTAATTTCCGTAAGTTGCCGTTGTCCCTTCCCTGAAGGGTGTCCAGTTTCGGTGAAAATAAAGATGTGTTGCAGATGAAACTGACTGTAGCAGCAAAACTTGCTTTTACAGCCCTTGTCATCGGTGCGATTTTCTGGCTCGGTAGTATTTACACTCGTGCCTTTCTTGCAAATGAGTTGTTCTCGACGGAAACACTCACCGTACGAGAAAATCTGCCGGTTGGAGCCCGTCAGGAACTTTTCCTTTTGTTGGCTAAAAGTTCGATTGCCATCCTTGCTTGGTATGCGGTCGTGTTCGTCTCCGGAACATTGTTTCTTATCGCTTCGCGGATGCGTTTTAAGGAACATGGATGGCTTCTCATGAGTTCGATCCTCTTTTACATTTTTCTTCCGGTTGAAATCTATACTGGTCTCATTGATCTGAAATTTATCAACGCAGTTTTCAATGGAGCCTCTCCGGAAATCTCTCAGGCGCTGTTCGTAAAGCACTTCACAGCGCTTGCGGGAGCACCAATTGTCGGTCTTCTCTCATATTTTACCATTGTAATCTTAGCAATTTGGCAGCCATTGAAGAAATCAGGTCACTCTTCAATAGGGCGCGGGATAAACGTATGAAACCCGAGGAACTTCTTCAGGAACTTGAGTCGATTGCTACGACACTCGGCATCACAATACGATATGAGAAAGGGGATTTTGACGGGGGCTTTTGCATTCTACGTGATGAGCGAATGATTGTGATTAACAAGAAACTCACGTTGCAAAGAAAAGTTTCTGTGCTGGCTCAGAGTATTGGGGAATTTGGGACCGATAGCGTTTTCATCAAACCTGCAGTACGGCAGTTTATCGAAGATGAAATGGCTCGTGCTGCAGCATCTCGGTATGAGAAGGAGCAATAGGAGGATACAATATGCCAGAAACTCGACCTAAGGCAACACCGAAGGTGCTTGTGATCAACGGACCAAATCTAAATCTTCTGGGACATCGCGAACGTGAGATCTACGGTGACCAGACCCTCGATGATATCTACGCGCTGCTGACAGCACGGTTTTCCCACATCTCGTTCCATTTTTACCAATCGAATTCTGAGGGAGAGCTTATTGATCAACTCCAAACTGCTATTGAGAGTGATTACATTGGTGTTGTTCTCAATCCCGGCGCCTATGGGCACTATTCCTATGCACTGCGTGATGCTGTTGCAGCAGCGACGGTGCCGGTGATCGAGGTTCATCTTACAAATGTTTTTCGACGAGAACCGTTTCGCGCAGTATCTGTTATTGCACCGGTCTGCTGGGGAAGCATCGTCGGTCTTGGTCCCTTAGGGTACGTTCTTGCAGTTGAGGCACTTCTTGAGAAAGCAAAGGTCACGAAAAGCGCACGATGATCAAAGCCGTTATCTTTGATCTTGACAACACTCTTGTTGATTTCATGGCGATGAAGCGCCAGGCAGTTGATGCTGCAATTTATGCTATGATTGATGCTGGACTTAAGCTTACCTATGAAGAAGCCCGCGAGCAAGTTGACGCCATCTATAGTGAGCGCGGTATCGAATTTCAGAAGGTCTTCGACGAGCTTCTTTACAAGGTTTTCAACAAAGTTGATTACAAAATCCTTTCTGCTGGCGTTATTGCTTACCGTCGAGCAAGAGAAGCTGCCCTTGTACCGTATCCGCATGTATACGTTACGCTCATTGAATTGATGAAAATGAACATTAAACTAGCTGTGGTTTCCGACGCCCCAGCGGCAGAGGCATGGTTGCGATTGACCTATATGAATTTCCATCATATTTTCGATTGCGTGGTTACCTTTGATGACACTCATGAGAGGAAGCCGAGCCCAGTACCTTTTGAACGTGCTCTCAGTTTGCTAAGGGTTTCTCCAGAAGAAGCCCTCATGGTTGGTGACTGGGCGGAGCGCGACGTTGTTGGAGCGGCAAAGCTCGGGATGAAAACAGCCTTCGCAAGATATGGAGACACGTTCGGCACAGTTGAATCACATGCTGACTATGAGCTCGACGACATAATTCAGCTGCTCGACATTGTCCGGAAAGAGAATCAGTGTACATCACCATGATTGAAGGAATTGGGGTCGATATAATCGAAATAGGAAGAATCAGAGAAGTTATCACTCGCTGGGGGGATACTTTTCTTAATCGGATATTCACAGATTCTGAACTTGCTTACTGCCGGTCAAGAAAAAACTTCTACCATCACATTGCTGCTCGCTTTGCGGCCAAGGAAGCCGTCGGGAAGGCATTAGCAATTGGATGGAGCAGCGTGTTTCGCTGGCGTGATGTGGAGATTCTTAATGAGGTATCCGGACAGCCAAAGGTCATCCTCCACAGTGAACTCAAGAAGCTTCTGGCGAACCGTCATATTGTCCTCTCTCTTTCACATTCAAGTGTTCACGTCATTGCAACAGCAGTCATTGAGCGCGAATAACAAGCATTCGGCGGAACAGCTTTTGGATGGCTGCGGGTTCCCTTTATTCAGGCACCGGAGACGATCCCTGTTATGACTGAGCTGTTTGTTGAATATATAACCGCATTCATTGCAATGGCTGGCTATGCTGGCCTTGTTGTCTTGATGGCTTTCGAGAGCATGATTTTGCCGGTTCCCAGCGAAGCTGTGATGCCATTCGCGGGCTTCTTAATATTTGAAGGCAAATTTACATTTCATGAAGTCACCTTCTTCAGTACGCTCGGGAGCATCATTGGCAGCGGGATCTCTTACCTTGCTGGCTCATACGGAGGCAGACCGTTTATCCGCAGATTTGGAAAATATCTCCTCCTTGACATGCATCATCTCGAACTCACAGAGCATTTCTTTAACAAGTACGGAGATAAGACCATCTTCGCAAGCCGTTTTATCCCTGTTATACGCCACTTGATTTCAATTCCGGCGGGTGCCGGACGGATGAACCCTGTAAAGTTTACCGCCTACACAATCTTTGGGGCAGGACTGTGGAATACGTTTCTCGCTTATGTTGGATTTCATTTGAAAAGCCACTGGACGATTGTTCGAAAGTACGGCGAGTTAGTTGATCTCATTGTTCTTTCATTTCTTGTAGTGGGAATCGCTTATTTAATATTTCGGTACAAAAGCCGCTCAAAGCATTAAAGGCATAAACCTGGGCTGGCGAAAGGGTCTGCCTGAGCTGCGAGCATGTCACGAACTACTCTACTGTAAATTATTCTTGTGCTCTATCCTGCCCTTGCTACTTTTACCATGTTTGTCGATCCTTTTGCGGGGACAGGGATGCCGGCGGTGAATACAAGTCTATCGCCTGAATGTACAAATCCTTTCTGAACAAGGAGAATCTCCAGGTTTTTCAACGTCTCGTCGGTGTTGCTGGCGCTTAAGCGCCACGGTACAACGATTCCTTGGACTCCCCAGAAGAGTTGAGTCCATCTGGCAACATGCGGGCTGTCTGTCACAGCGATAATTGGTATGTGGGGTCGATAGCGTGAAAGAAGCCGTGCCGTTGTCCCAGTGTGTGTTACTGCTACAATTGCCGCGGCGTCTATTTGTTCTGCGAGCAGGCACGCTGCGTGTGCTACCGCCTCTGTAGTCTCATGGGAATCAGTCTCAGGCAGGATAGGAATATCTGGGTGAGCAATTCCCTCGGCTTCGGCTTTTGCAATGATTTTTGCCATAGTGCGTACTGCCTCAACTGGATACTTTCCTAAGGCTGTTTCAGCGCTCAGCATAAGAACGTCGCTTCCATCCAGCACTGCATTGGCAACGTCGGTCGCCTCAGCGCGCGTTGGGCGCGGTTCGTTTACCATGGATTCAAGCATTTGCGTAGCAACAATGACAGGCTTACCTGCTCGATTTGCCCGATGGATGATCATCTTCTGGAGCATTGGAACATCTTCTGTAGGCATTTCAACACCGAGGTCCCCGCGAGCGATCATGATTGCGTCGGCTGCCTCAATGATACGGTCAATATCTGAAATCGCCTCAGGCTTTTCTATTTTTGCAATGATTGGCAGCGGTGCCCGGAAAGAGTCGAGGGTGGCTCTCAGATTTTGAATATCCTCAGCATGGCGAACGAAGGAAAGTGCCACGGCGTCAACTCCAATTTCAATTCCAAACGCAAGATCTTCTTTATCTTTCTCCGTTAGTGCCGGTGCACTGAGCGTCACCCCGGGGAAGTTCATCCCTTTGTGTTCACCAAGTTCTCCTCCGTTGACGATGGTGCATAGGATTTCACCTTTCTTTACATCTCTGACCTTGAGTTCAATTAACCCGTCGTTGATGAGAATCCGATCCCCCGGTTTCACATCATTTGGCAGATCAGCGTATGTTGTGGAAATTCGCTCAGCTGTCCCGAGGATATCTTCTGTTGTGATTGTCAGAGATGATCCTGCGACGAGGGTTACTGAGCGTGTAGATAGACGTCCTGTTCGGATCTTCGGACCTTGAAGATCCTGGATCACGGGGATAAATAGTTCACGATCCCCCGCGGACTGCCGAATGGCTTCGAGTGCTGAGCGATGTGTCTGATAATCTCCGTGTGAAAAATTAAGTCGCGCAGCATCCATCCCAGCGTCAAGAAGTTGCTGAATTATTTCAGGGGAGTTACTTGCAGGTCCAATGGTGCAAAGGATCTTTGTTTTGCGTTGAAATTGTTTTTGTAGCATGTTAGTCCTGATTTAGAGTCTAAGCCCAAATCATCAGCCTCAGGCTGAGATGACATATCCGCTCACTGAGAAAAGTCTACTTTTGGCGGACGAAGTTGTGCAACTATTTCTGGGAGAACATCACCAGCTCTCCCTATGATTGTCTCATCGACGATATCGGAAAGAGGGGTTGTCTCGGTATTGATTTCGACAACATATGCACCATGGTCTTTTGCAAGGAGAGGAAGTGATGCTGCAGGATAGACGATGCCTGATGTGCCGACGCTGAAGAACACATCCGCCCGCCGTGCTGCGCTTTCTGCAAGCCTCCACTGATCTGGCGGGATAAGCTCACCGAACCAGACCACAGCAGGTCGAATGAGGCCGCCGCATTTTTGGCATCGCGGCACCCCGGGTGTCTCAGGAATGGCTTCGTCATCGTACCGAGCACCGCAGTCGTTACAGAAATTTCGAGTTATGTTTCCGTGAAGCTCAACGACGTTCTTGCTCCCTGCACGTTGATGCAAATTATCGACATTTTGTGTGATAACCGTCAGGTCGGGGATGAGCGCTTCGAGGTCAACCAGTGCTCTATGGCCCGCATTTGGCTGGCTTTCCCGAACCACGTGTTTCCTGTACGCATACCATTCCCAGACAAGATCAGGGTTGCGCAGAAAGGCATCAACGTTGGCTAACTCCTCTGGTTTGAATTTTTTCCATAGCCCTTCGTCACCCCGAAACGTTGGAATCCCACTCTCTGCTGAAATACCAGCCCCTGTTAGCACGGCAACGGACTTAGCACCACGCAGAGCTTGAAGAAGCCGAGAGGAAATCATGCTACCAACTTGCATTATTTTGTCTCTGGGACTAAGACCAACCGGTCTCCATTTTGACGATTGAGTTCTTCCCAATCTGTGATTAGTTCATGGTACTTGCCTTCAAGCCACAGTGGAGTCTGGTCACTAAAATGGGCGCTGAATGGCTGTCCTGATTGCCCGGTAGGTAGAACTGACCATGAACGCTTTATGTCTGACAAGTCAGTAATTTGCCGCATTGATGGACCGAGGACATTTGCATAAGGTTGATGGAACCGGTATTCACCATTATTTACTGTTGTTCCCGTGCCACCAACAGGAAACGTACCGATATTGAAAACCTTGTCAAGTGGCCAGCGGCGTCCGAGAAGATGCTCAAACGTCACCGTATGCAATTTCCCCCATTGCCATGTTTTGATATCTTCTCCGAGCCGTTGTCGAAGTTCCGCAAGAGCATCCAGTAAGCTTTTTCGTATCACATCATCGCGCGTTTCCACAGTCTGCGTTTGTGGGTCATCAAACCACCACGATGTTGAGTCGCTCATAAGGACAGGCAATACTCGGTACGGAACGTTGGTAAGAAAAACATAGGTATCAAACAATGACTGATCCATGTGTGTGCGAAGCGTATTTTGTAGTAGGTGTGTAAAGAACACACAAAAGATAGATGCAGGGACGCTCTCGCTGGTACAATTTGCATCCCAGTTGCGGAAATATGTTAATGCTGTCGCAAGAGCGGGATCATCAACGCGGGTTGAATCGAACGCATGGAGAATATATGGGACAAGCTCTCGTGCAAAAGGAGAGACGTAATCGAATTGCATATGCTTCATATCTTCCACAGAAAGCTTTTCTTTCTGGAGAATCATTTCCTCAATGCGAAGGATGCGCGAGGGTGGCTCCCACAGTTGCGAGATGTAATACGGATACCAATCACCGGCGATCTTGTTGTTTGCTGTGGCGATGAAATGCTCCGATGGATTCAGTATGTGAGGTAGTTGTTCAAATGGAACGAATCCTTTCCATTCAGCGTCTTTGCTCCAGCCCGGTAACGGAAAAACTGAATTGTAGCCAGCAGCTCTAACCGGGAGACGAACGGCAGCCCAGTAGCCGATATTTCCATCAACATCGGCGTAGATGAAATTCTGCCCCGGCACGGCAAATTCCTTTAAGCCTGATACGAATTGATTCCAGTTCCGTGCTTGATTGATGCGATGCAAAGCGTACATTTCGTCGCTCATCTCGAAGCCTGTCCAGCGCATTGAGATAACCCCCTCGCGGAGCGAATCAGCAAATGGGATAGCTGTAGGCCATACATCACTCACGATCGCACCGTGATGTGTTGACCTGACAAGAATTGATACTGGCATCTCGTCTTTCACAGGAATTACCTCTGTCACTGTGTCCATTGGTAACCATGTCCCATTATATTGATAGCGAAAAGGATTTGTGGAATCAACACGCTCAATATAAAAGTCGGCGTCATCAGCCATCACATTTGTCAATCCCCATGCAATGTGGTCGTTATGCCCGATGACGATTGCAGGGGCGCCGGGAAGAGATACACCAGCAACGTTGAATCCCGGACATGTGAGATGCATTTCGTACCATTTTGATGGGATGCCAAAGGCAAGATGCGGATCGTTTGCAAGGATCGGTTTGCCGCTTGCTGAGCGGAAGCTGTCGACAACCCAGCTATTGCTACCGATGTGAACTCCTTCGAATTGAAATTGTCGACGGAATTCCTCATTGACCTTAAGAAATCCCTGGAGGCGTTCAAAAACCCGTAGAGACATCTGTTCATTAGAAAAGCCAATGAGACTTCGAATCGATGCTCCGGTCAATGAATGAGGCGTCCCTTGCCATGGTTTTGATACAATGATTGGGGCATTTTCTGGATACGTCGGAATGATTTCGCGAGTGCGTTCTTCCCCAAGTCGCACAAGTAGCTCGCCGAGTGAGAGATCAACCCACCAAGAGAGGTTAAGTTCCCATGCCATGAGGCGGGCTACGAGAAGAGAGTGCTCAACTGTCCATGGTTCTGGCTCATACCCAAGTATTGCGAACTCAATAGGGTAATTGCCATGATGAGATGTGATGTATTCATTTACTCCTTGTGCATAAGCTTCCAACGCAGCACTGGATTCATGATGAAGTTGCTGCGCAAGGCGGCGAGCTAAACGAGCAAATCCGAGTGTCCGAAAGAGCTTATCGAACTTCACTGCTTCAGGACCGAGAATTTCTGCAAGCCGACCTTCTCCTGCTCGTCGAATCAAGTCCATTTGCCAGAGGCGGTCTTGTGCTTGCACATACCCCACAGCAACAAACAAATCATGTTCATCGTGCGCTTTAATATGGGGTACTCCATAATTATCCCGTACGATCTCAACTGGCTGATGCAAAGACGACAGCGAAATTGTCCCCGTAGTTTCCGGAAAGGAACGTGTGATGAGCCTGTAAGCAAAGATAATAAATCCTAAAGATGCTAAAACGAAGACTATGAGTAGCCCAACAAGAAATCGTCGAATAGCAGTCATGGCGGCGTCAATGATGAAAGCCTGAACTACTTATGTTGTAACAAAATATCCCGTCACCTTACTAACAGGTAGAGACAGGTGACGGGATACAATGTAATCAACTATTTCTTCTCTTTCAAAGAGTTAGAATCGGTACGACAAGCCAACGATGAGGATGTTCGTGGTCAGTGACTCATCTGTCCGAGACGAGGGATCATAGTTCACATGGTATGTCTGCCATGTTGCTCGGGCGAAGCCGAGATCAATCATCAGTTGTTCTTGAAGGAGCAAGCCTATCCCTCCGGTGATAATTTTTTGATCGTATGAAGAGGGATCGCCTTTGTAAGGAGATGGTCGGTACATATATCCGCCGCGCAATCTCAGGCCAATCAGAGGGACGATATATTCTGCACCGAAATGGATATTAGTTGTCGGCCGGAAAATCTCCTTTATCGTTGTGTTCTCATTAAGGACGCTGGCAGCGGCATTTCGGAATTGCATTTCGCTGTAGTCAGTGTAACTTGCGCTCCCTGCCACAGTGAGACCAGCTATTGTCAGTGAAGCGCCTCCGCCGAAAGTAAATGGCGAGACAACGTCATATTCATCTGAGCCGGGAATAGTGTATTTATATGAATCGCCGTTGTCAAAATAACTGTTCCCTGCGGATTTGAAGTTTTCCTTGACTGTGTAATAGGTAGGTGTTTTCAGCGTCAAACCAAGCCGGAATCGTTCCTCCCACTGATAGAGTAAGCCAAAGGTTGCGCCAATGCCACTGATGTCGCTGGAGATGTTATTTACAAGGTCAAGTTCATTAAAATCCCATGGATATGCTTGGTAGAAGTTGCGGCTGTCGAACTCACTGTAATTTCGAGTGTAGCTGTAGCTCCCTGTCACAAGGCTGAGCGTGATACCAATGGATAGTCCTTTTGCTGCTTCAACAGCTCCGGCAAATGACCAGTTGTTGAGTCCTCCATCCTCGAGAACCTTTCCCCGTTGCTGGACATCTTTGGTAAACGGCGTGTATCCTGTGCTGTCTTCAAGATAGAGCTGATACGCCATGTCAAGATCGTAGGAGGAATTATATAAAGTAGGAATAATAGAGCTCGACGGGTTAAACCCATCGAATGAAAGGCCGGTGGTGAAGTCATTAACGCGGTTAAATCCGACAGCTAGAACCAAACTTCCGCGCTTTGTTGGAAATGGGTAAACAAGGCCGAGATTGTTAAAAGCGGTGTTGGTATTAGAGTACGAGGAAGTATTACCGAAAAATGTTGCCTTATTGTTGTACGAAAAATGATAAATACTTCCGCTGATCTCAGAATTGCGAAGCTGTGCGAGTCCGGCAGGATTCCAATAAATCGCTGTGTAATCATCCGCCAGACCAGTGGCTGCATTTCCCATTCCTAAGAATCTAGCTCCAAGGGTCATTCCGGGGTAGGAAAGGCGAAGAGCATCTTCTGGAAATTGGGCGTACAAGCTGCCACGGAAAAGGACAAGAAAGCTGACCGTAGCAAAAATTTTAATGAAGCTGGATCGTTTCATGAGTCCCTCATTGTATTTTGTGTAACGCATTCTTAGAAAAGCAAATCCTCAATTCTCATGAGTAATTTGCGACCAGAATCGGGCTTAATCGTTCACCTGTAGCAGACTTTCTTGTTCTCTCCATTGCTTGTTGACGTTTGGGTGCTAAATCACCATCGCGCTTTAACATCAGAACGCGATCCATGAAACTACTCAGCAGGTCCACTGAATGCTTTCCCGGGTGCGTGAGGTATTTTTACCTGCGGCGTCCTTCGGAGCCACCCCGTGAACTTGATGAACCGCCAGAACTGCCACTGGAGCCTCGGTAGCTACCACCAGATGATTCGCTTCGAGGAGGTGGTGAATAGCTTCGAGGTTCAGAGAATGCCGGACGTTCTACATTAGGCGGTGAATAGTGATATGAAGGAGGAGAATAAGTACGATAACCCCCCGTGGGCGAGCTCATTCGCCGTGGTTGACGCGTTGAGCCTTCATTTCTTGGAAGTGGCGATTCTTTTCCTGGGTTCGACTCACGCGGAGGCGGAGTTACAGATGGCTCATGTGGTGTTGGCTCGGATCGAGGCGGACGCACAGTGCCTGTGCGCTCCCCACTGCGCGGCTCCCTTTGTGGAGAAGGTGGTGTTGTTCTTGTACCTCCACGAGTAGCCCCCTCTGTGCGTATGCGAGTTGGCTGATTTGATCTCTCAATGGTTCGATCTCCGCTTCCCTGGCGTGAAGTTCCACCCCAGGTCGGAGGAGCAAATCCGGTGCGTTCTGTTCCAGAACGGATGGCTCCACCCCTCTCCGTTGTTCCAGAAGTTCTTCCTTCTCCACCTCTACCTGTGGACGTCCCAGCAGGTGGGAGAATTCCCCCTTCTGTTGCGCCACGCCACGTACCGCGTGTTACTCCACCACGAGTACTTCCGAAATCACGCGTGGTTCTCCACCGAGTTGTTGCATATGCCCCGCCAATGGCAGGGTAACCATCCCACCAACCATACCAGCGAGAACCGTACCATCCAGGATAACCATAGTAAACATACGGAGTCCACCATAACCAGGGATCGTAGTATCCCCAATACCAATAGTCATAGACCCACGGATCGTACCACACATAGTAGCCTGAATACCATGTTGGATACCAGTAATACCATGAAGGATAATAAAATCTGAAAAGAAATCTGTAGCGCGGATACCCCCAGTATCCATCGTAAAAGTAATAGTTGTTAATTATAGCTGCCTGTGTAGAGTCATAACTTGACTCGTAACCGTAGGTTGGGGAGTAGTAACTGCCCTCTGACTCCGTCCGAACTGTTTCAAGTTCGGTATAGCACCCATTAAGTGCGAAAACAAGCGCAATTCCAACGCCGAGCATCAGAAGAGCAGAAAGGATTTTGAGATGTCTCATCGTTTTTCCCCCTCTCAAAATTTTTCCATTGATCATTACCCTGCAATTCCAACAACAATTTCAGTGCCACGAAAGTTCTTTAGAGGGCAAAAATGGCATGTCTAACTTATTGATTTTAAACGAATTACGCCGTGCAATTTTTGGGTTTCAGACATTTTGGAATGAACGTTCACTTCTATAGACACCTTGAAGCCAACTGTGTACTTAAGACGACGCACTTATAGCTCGAAAACGTACTGAAACTGAAGTATGCGTTCCTGGGCTACACTGGAGCTCTTGAAGATATCCCGAATGGCAGCACCGCAGGCTAATCCACTTCCGAGGTTAAACCAAATTCCTGTTGCAAGGAACCCTTTTCCATCGTTACCAAATCCTCCTTTGTTGTTCAGCCCCGCATTATATTCGATCACGTATGATGCGAATTCTCCGATGCTTTTCTCAACTCCACCAAAAATATTGATTGCGGTTCTCTTATCGTAGCGCTCAAAGGAATAATTAGCTCCACCATGAACACTCATTGTTCCGAGAAAAGAGTAATTCCGGCTGACCACAATGTAAACGCCGAGAGATTTCTCTTCATAGCTTTTAAGACTATCGATGAAAGAGCCATGACCCTGCGAGTCAAATCCGATGAGAAGTGCAGGGTATGATTTTGATTCATCTATCACTCGAAGGGCTGCGAAGAAACCTGGAAGCGGGTATAGATGAGGTCTACCGGTGCCGAGCAACTCTATGCCGCCATATGAAATTCCAATAGACAATCGATTAAGGATGCCAACTGTCAATTGCCCGATCAATCCGCCTTGTCCTGCAACTTGGGTATCAAAAGCTATTTCCCCATGTTTAAGAATGCCTGCTGTTGGGAGATCAGTCAGATAGCGGATCTCAATGTCAGGTTTGGAACCGACGATGAGCTGGCTTTGCGCCTCACCAGTAAAAATAATTAAGCATGTTAGGGAAGGGATAAAAATACAGTGCAAGCTTGCTTTCATGGCTGTTTGGTGCGCCGGAAAGTGGTCTCCTCTTTTTTATCTTCAAGGATGATGCCGAGTGATGAGAGTTTATTCCGAATCTGGTCGGCAAGACCCCAAAGTTTTTGTGCGCGAAGCTCGTTGCGAATATCGATTAAGAGCTGGATCAAATCATCCTCAATGGACGGGGGTTTTTGTGGCGCCACTGGGCGGTACGTTTCAGGGACGATCCCTAACACCTTGCCTCCAAGATCACGGAAGAGCTGATCGATCTCTTGCAAGGAGTTGGCTGTATACTGAACTTCGCTGTTCAGAAGCTGATTTACCTCTTTAGACAGATCGAAAAGAACAGCAATTGCCTGAGGTGTGTTGAAATCATCGTTCATTGCATCAATGAACCGTGCCCGATAGGCGTCAATATTCAGTGGGGCTATAGCCGATCGAGGCTCTTGCATGGCTTTTTGTATTTCTGTTTGCAATGTTTTTATCGTTGCATGGAGTTTCGACAATCCGCGAGAAGCAGATTCCACAGCTTCGTCGCTGTAGTCCAAAGGACTGCGGTAGTGGCTCATCAATATGAGAAACCGGATATCAACTGGATTATACTTTTGGAACGCCTCTTTCAATGTCACGAAATTGCCAAGTGACTTTCCCATCTTCACTCCGTTTACCGTCACCATGTTATTGTGAAGCCAGTAACGTGCGAATGGTTTGCCAGCAGCCGCTTCGCTCTGTGCGATTTCACACTCGTGATGTGGGAATTGATTCTCAATGCCGCCTCCGTGGATGTCAAAAGGCTGGCCAAGGTATTTAGTAGACATTACGGAGCATTCAACATGCCATCCGGGATAACCTTCACCCCATGGACTTTTCCAGCGAAGGATATGACCGGGCTCTGCTCGTTTCCATAATGCGAAATCGGCTGGATAGCGCTTCTCTTCAGATACTTCGACGCGCGCACCAGCTACTAATTCCTCGATGCGGCGTCCTGAGAGTTTTCCGTATTCTGGGAATTTTCGGACGTCAAAGTAGACAGAACCGTTTACTTCATAGGCGAACCCCTTTTCGAGAAGTTGTCTCACAAGCTCAATTTGTTCAAGCACGTGTCCACTGGCACGTGGCGAGATATTGGGTCGAACCACACCGAGTGCATCCATATCCTCGAAGTAGCTACGGGTGTACATCTCCGCAATTTCCATAGGTTGAACTTTGGCAATCCGCGACTGGCGTTCGATTTTATCCTCTCCTCGGTCTGCGTCGTCAGTGAGGTGACCCACATCGGTAATGTTTTGCACATACAGAACCTTATACCCAAGATAGCGGAGGTATCGGACAATCACGTCAAATGAGACGTAACTTTTCGCATGTCCAATGTGGGCATGGTTGTAGACAGTTGGTCCGCACACATAAATGCCAACATGTCCCGGGATAAGAGGGACAAATTCTTCCTTTCGCTTCGTAAGTGTGTTGTAAACCATCAGTGCCATGTTTTTTCGTGCTTTTTACCTATCTCAAGAAGCTCGCGAGCGCTTTCCAGACTTGCCTCGGTAATTTCAGCGCCGCTCATCAGGCGCGCTATTTCTTGAACTCGTTCCTTTAGAGAAAGTTTCCGAACCACTGTCACAGTTCGGCGTCCGTCCTCATGTTTCTCCACCATAAAATGAGCATCGGCAAACCCGGCGATCTGAGGGAGATGAGTGATTGCAATGATCTGATGAAACCGTGAAAGATTTTTCAAGCTCAACCCGACGGCATGGGCAATGCGTCCACTGACTCCCACATCGATCTCATCGAAAACAAGCATTGGAAGCCGATCGCTCTTTGCAAGGGCGCTTTTCAACGCCAGCATCACACGAGAAATTTCTCCACCTGAAGCAATCTTGCTCAACGGCTTCGGATCTTCGCCAAGATTTGTTGAGAGGTAGAACTCAACAAAATCGATTCCCTTTGGAGATGTCTCATAGAATGTGTCCCCTAACCGTACGTGGGCTTTCCCGCCTAAGGCGCGTTCAGTTGCCGGATTATCCAGGGGACGGTTCTCGATGCGGACTTCAAATTGTCCGTGGGGAATACCAAGTTCAGAAAGTGTGCTGATGATAGCGCCGTTAAGCTTCTCAGCTATTTCATGTCGCTTTGAGGAAAGCCGTTCTGCCAGTTCAGAGCATTTGCGGCGTGAGATTTCAATTCGTTCTTCAAGGTTCTTAATTTCGCTCTCAAAGTTTTGAGCTAAGGCAACTTCGCGCCCAATTGTTTCTCGGTAAGAAAGAAGTGCCTCCAGGGAGCCACCGTACTTTTTCTTCAGTAGAGAGAGTTGACCTAATCTGTCACGGATTTCTTCAAGTCGGGATGGGTTGAATTCGATCTTGGAGTTATAACGTTGGATGAATTTTGCCAGTTCTTCAATAGTTGTTTCGGCATTGTAACATTCGTTTCGAGCTTCTTCGAAGGATCGATCAATCTGTGATAAATCTTCCAATTCATTTCGTGCAAGAACAAGTTGGTCTCTGATAGAATGATCTCCACCATAGAGAAGCTCGTAGAGATGGTTTGTTGCTTCGTAGAGTCGCTCCGCATTTTCAAGAACTCGGAGCTCGCTTTCTAATTCTTCGATTTCGCCGCGGCGTGGACCGATGCTGTCAATTTCTTTGATTTGAAATTCGTATAGGTCGCGGCGCTCTTTCAATTGGCGTTCTCGTTCGCGAAGCTTTTCAAGCTCTGCAACTAAATTCTGTAATTGATGATAAGCCTGTCGATGCTCCTCTACAAGTCCGTTTAGTCCTCCGAAGTCATCAAGGAAATCAATGTGTGTGGTTACGCGAAGCAACGATTGATGTTCGTGTTGCCCATGAACGTCAACAAGGAGGTCTCCAATTTCTTTGAGCAGAGTCAGTGGTACCGGGGAATCATTGACGAAGCATCGACTTTGTCCTTTTGCAGAAACTTCGCGGCGTACGATAAGCTCGTCAGTTACCTCGATATTGTTCGAGGTTAGCACGGCGGCACATTTTGCGTTCCCGGCGATTACGAAGGTCCCTTCCACAATTGCTTTCGCCGCTCCTTTTCTCACAACATCAGTGGCAGCACGCTCACCAAGGATCAATCCCAGAGCCCCAATGAGGATCGATTTTCCTGCCCCTGTCTCCCCTGTGATGATATTTAATCCGCTTTGCAGATCGAGGGTGAGCTCGTCAATGATAGCGTAATTCCGGATGTAAAGCTGCTTCAGCATATCAGAGTCTATTTCAAATTACAGCGAGGGAGCTTTATTTTCAAGAAGTCGCGTGATCGTTTGGTATGCCAAAATAGCTTTCATGAGGTTTGAAAGAGTGTAGTCGTCTTCTTCTAGTGCGAACGTAGCGTCACACCGATGTATCGCGAGAGCGTAGTTCCTTTCCTACCAGCCGCTCGTAGGCCTCCAGGTATTTCTCCGTCGTTCGCTCGATCACTTCATCAGGAAGCTTCGGGGCGGGAGGCTTTTTGTCCCAGTGAATTGACTCCAGGTAATCACGGACGAATTGCTTATCAAAACTTGGCTGTGGTTTCCCCGGGCAATACTGGTCAGCTGGCCAGAATCGGGAGGAATCTGGTGTAAGAAGCTCGTCAATAAGGATGATTTCCCCCGACGAGGGGTCGATGCCGAATTCAAATTTTGTATCTGCGATGATGATTCCGCGTGATTCAGCATACTCGGCTGCCGATTTATAGAGAGCAAGGCTGAGATCGCGAATAGTTGCTGCTGTCTTGGCGCCCACAATCTTTGTGACTTCATCAAAGGTGATGTTTTCGTCGTGCATTCCAGATTCAGCCTTTGTCGAAGGGGTGAAGATTGCCTCGGAAAGCTTACTCGACTCTATCAGCCCCCCAGGCAAAGGAATTCCACACACGGACTGCGAGCGTTGATATTCTTTCCACCCCGATCCTGAAATATACCCTCGCACGACACACTCGATGGGCAATGGGCTTGTCTTCTTTACAATCATGCTGCGCCCACGGAGCTGATCTGCATATGGTTTCAACTCTGGCGGATAGTTTTCCACTCTCCACTCAATCACATGATTGGGAACAATCGAAGAAAGCCTCTTGAACCAGAAAAGAGAAATTTGTGTAAGAACTTCACCCTTTTGAGGAATTGCATCAGTGAGGACAACGTCAAACGCCGAGATGCGATCTGTTGCAATGAAGAGGAGCGTTTCGCCAAGATCGTATACATCACGGACTTTGCCACGTTTGAACAACGGAATGTCTGTAATGGTCGTTTCGGTAATAACATTCATGATGGCTCTATAGGAATAGCGTCGATCCATTTGTGGTTCAAACCTTTTTCATTACCAAGAATTCCCCGGAATGGTTGCGAAAGCGATGTGAAGATAATTTCTCACATTCAACTCTTTTCAGGAGTTACCCCTTGCTCTCCATATTGTTTCGCTACACCAGGTGGGACTGTAAAGAGATATCGATGAAGAAATTCAATCTGTTCATCTTTCTCATCCAGATCCACACGAAGTAGGTCTCTGAGTGAAATGACCCCAACAAGCTTATCCTCCTCAATGACGGGTAGGTGGCGAATGTTCGCCTGTTTCATTTTCCGCAGACATGATTCATACGGTTCGTCAGGAGAAGCGACAAGTAAATCTGTGCTCATCACCTCTCTTACTGGGGGCTTGGCAGGGTCTTTCGATTGAGCCACAACTCTTGTGATGACATCACGCTCGGACACAATGCCGACGAGCCGATTGCCTTCAAGGACTGGAAGCGCGCCGATATTCTTTTCTGCCATAAATCGCGCCGCCTCTTCAACCGTTACATGCTGTTGGACCACATACAGCTCAGGGTGCTCCTGGAGAATATCGCGAATCCGCTTCATATGAGCCTCCATTTGATCTTATGCTTCGGCAATATCGGAATTTATAAATTCAATGTCAACATATTAATTCATAGTTCAAATGGACGTACCCCTTCTTTATCGACCTGGGCTTGGATCATCGGGGGCTTGGTGACCGGATATGAACCTATGTGAAATGCCTGCCGCACCTGTTTACGCACTGCGGTAATCACGTCACTGCGATCTGTGTGAAGTATCGCCAGTGTCTCTCCGATTTCGACGCGGTCGTTCACGTGATGCTTCAGAATAATGCCAGCTTTTGGGTCAATAGTTTCGTCAATGCGGCTGCGGCCGGCTCCAAGTTCAACGGCGGCATAGCCGAGCTTGATGGGGTCAATCGACTGGACCACTCCATCAACCTCAGTAATGACGGGGACAGTGTGCTCAGCAATTGGGTAGCGTTCAAGGTCTTCAATGTAGTGAACGTCGCCTCCCTGACGTGCAACAAGTTCCAGAAATTTCTCGTACGCTATGCCCGTTTGGATTGCTTGGCGACAACGCAAAATGCCCTCAGCCAGTGTTGCCGCTTTTCCACCGAGCATCACCATTGCTCCACTAAGAACATATGTGACTTCCATGAGCTGTGGAACCTCTTCGCCGCGTAGGCATTCGACTGCTTCGACTACTTCAAGCCAGTTCCCAATTGCCGATCCGAGTGGTTCATCCATTGTTGTGATGAAGCCAAGGACGTGCTTTCCCATCATTGTCCCGATGGTGACAAGGGTCTTCGCCAGCTCAGCGGACTCCTCGTATGTCCGCATGAATGCACCACGACCGGTC
This sequence comes from Bacteroidota bacterium, assembly GCA_049973045.1. GTDB lineage: Bacteria > Bacteroidota > Ignavibacteria > 0-14-0-80-59-12 > 0-14-0-80-59-12 > JBMFJZ01. The sequence goes on from JBMFJZ010000004.1 coordinate 171,775, forward strand.
TTTACATCAAGCACGAGGGCATCAATTCCTTCCGCCAGCTTTTTGCTCATAATGCTTGCGGCAATCAGCGGGATGGATTCAACTGTTGCCGTCACATCGCGTAGTGCGTAGAGCTTCTTATCTGCAGGAGCAATTTCGTTCGTTTGGCCAATCATCACCACCCCGATGTCTTTGATGACCGCCTTGTACTCATCGATGGAAAGGTTGGTGCGGAAGCCTGGAATCGATTCAAGCTTATCAAGTGTCCCGCCGGTATGTCCAAGTCCTCTTCCAGAAATCATCGGGACCGGGACGCCACAGGCAGCAACCATTGGTGCGAGGATCAGAGAGACCTTGTCGCCTACACCACCAGTACTGTGCTTGTCCACCTTGATCCCCGGAACAGAGGAAAGATCTACTACCGAGCCTGAGCGGAGCATGAGATCTGTGAGAGTGAGCGTTTCTTCAAATGTCATTCCTTGGAAGTAAATAGCCATAAGGAGCGCCGACATTTGGTAGTCGGGAATGTCTCCGCAGAGATACCCGTCGATGAAGGATCGGAGCTCGTCTTTTGTCAACGACTCGCCGTTGCGCTTTTTCCGGATGATTTCAGAAGGAAGCATAGAAATTGTTTACCAATGATCCTGCAAAGTCACCGATTCTTTTTCCGAAAGTGCTCCGTTGCAAGAAAGATCCCCGTGACTGTTTTTCCGTCGATGATTTCCTTTCGAACAATCATTTCCGCAGCTTCAGCGAGGGAAACAGGATGAAGTGTCATCGTCTGCTCACCTTCCTCAGGATGTCGACCACCTGCATGAGGTGTGACATCCTCCGCCAAGAAAATCCAGAGCCGTTCGTTGGAGTATCCCGGAGTTGTATAGATCGTCGACAATTCCAAAAGCTTGTTCGCTTCGTAACCTGTTTCTTCGATCAATTCTCGTCGTGCGCAGGTCTGTGGATCTTCATTTGCGTCGAGTTTTCCTGCCGGAAGCTCAAGAAGTCGGCTGCCGACAGGATATCGGAATTGCTCCACAAGGAGAATTTTCCCCGACGGAAGCACAGGGACGATAACAGCTCCGCCGGGATGCTCGACGACCTCACGGATCGAATGATTGCCTGAGGGATATTTGATCTCATCGACGACGACATTGAACACCTTTCCTTCGTAAATTTTAGAGTGCTTGACGAGTTCGTACTCACCGGCGGATAATTTCTCTTTTTTGATTTTTCCCTGTTCTCTTCTCTTATCGTTGTCCATTTCTATCGTTCTATTTTTGGTCATCTCTGCTTCCCGGCTTCACAAGCGGAATGTTTTGCTTGCAAAGAGGGCATTCATGAGCTGCGTATGTTACTGCCTTCAATCTGAGCTGCGGAATAAATAGGATGTTCCCAAAGTTCACTGTTCCCCCGCTTCGGTCTACAATTGAACTGACGCCAATAACTTGAGCGCCGGCGTTCCGGGCTATCTCTATGAGTTCCATCACTGAGCCGCCGGTTGTTGTTACATCCTCGCAGATCAGGACGCGCTCGCCGTGGCGAAGTTCGAACCCGCGTCGAAGCGTCATGACACCCCGGGATCTTTCAGCAAAGATTGAGCGGACATGAAGATGCCGCGCAACCTCCTGACCAACGATGATCCCACCGATAGCCGGGGATATCACCACATCGATTCTGTTGCCTGCGATGGATTGAAAGGTCTCGGCGATACCACGGCAAATTGCCTCAGCATGCCATGGGTACTGGAGCACCTTCGCGCACTGAAAATATTGGGGGCTGTGAAGCCCTGAGCTTAACAGAAAGTGCCCCTCGAGCAATGCACCAGTAGATTGGAAAAGGGCAAGAATTTCAGATTCGGTCATCATGTTTGAAATGCCCATCGCTTCTCTATTTGTTCTCACTGTCCCGATTCGGCTTACTTTTAAGCAAATAGAAATTGTATAGGGAGCGGATGTTTTGTTCCCAGAGCGATTCCATCAAGAGAGGCCCCTTCGGGCGAGGGATTTGTGCCAATGCTTGATTAACCGTTTGCTTCTTTGAGATGGCTTGTTGCACCTCAGAGCACAAATGCTTGATGTACGATCGCATCCAGCGAAGCTGTTTCTTTGATGTAAGCGAGCCTCTGCCCGGAATAATTTTGTCAACTGGCATCTTTTCAAGATCTGAGAGTACCTTCAGCCAATGCTCCGGGTTTGAACGTGCATTTGCCAGATTCGGGTGGTATCCATTGACAACAAGATCGCCGGTAAAAAGGATTTTCGTGTCCGGGACATAAACAACGAGGTCGCCATCCGTGGCTGCAGCACCTTCTTGGGGATGGAATACCAGTATGCGGCGGTGACCGAGGTCGAGCCAGAGTGAATCCCGGACGACTTTGTTCACGTTGGGGAGCGTGACGGTCTCGCTGAATAGACGTTCGTAACGCGGATTATTTTTGATTTCCAATCTTATGGTCCCAATGACATCCCTCAGAAATGCCGCAGCCCGTTGTTGCATAATGATCTCAGCACCGGCATTTGCGAACGTTTCGTTGCCGAGTACGCGGTCTATTCGATCGGACGTATTTACTACTGCGCTGATGGGTTTGTGGGTGATGCGTCGGACAGCTGTTATCAGTGCAGAGGCTTGTTGAGGTGTAAATCGACTGTCAACAACGAGCACTGAGGAATCCCCGACAATGAAACCAGAATTTGCACCCCATCCGGTTTCCACTGAATCACCGTGGCTAACCAGAGCATACACTCCACGTGCAACTTTGATGAGAGTATCACCGTGGGATGGAGCAGTTTCAGCAAGGAAGAATGTGAGAAAAGTGAGGATGCTTAGCGTGATCCAATGTTTCACGGCTTAAACGGCTCCTGTCGATTGTCGAATTCCGGACGATAGTAATCTGCACTGGTATAGGATTGGACCCACCCATCTGAAAATCCCAGTTCTTCGATTAGCCGAAGCACGCGTTCGTATTCGCTTGCGCGGATCTTACGATTCAAGAGAGGAATATCCAAAGCCTTATGCGTTGGGTAATACTGTGACATGATGCTCAGCGTAACCTCTGGGCCAAGTTCTTTTCGAACCCAGCGGAGTGACGACTCACTCCCGGCAATGTCGTTCGGGAGCACAAGATGTCGAATGATAAGCCCGCGTTTTATTAGCCCATCCTCACCAACGACCAGATTTGAGCCGACCTGTCGATGCATTTCCTTGATTGCCTCACGTGCCACTGATGGATAGTTCTTTACTTTCGAGTAGCGATAACCCATTTCTTCGTCACCGTACTTGAGATCCGGCAGATAAATGTCGATGATTCCATCAAGGAGTTGAAGAACCTCCACCGAATCGTAGGCATTCGTGTTGTAAATAAGCGGAAGACGAAGGCCTCGCTCAGTTGCAATGACGAGTGCCTTTACAATTTGCGGTACAACGTGCGTCGGAGAGACGAAACCAATGTTGTGCGCTCCCCTCGATTGAAGTTCAAGCATGATCTGAGCAAGCCGCTCAATGCTTACCTCATTTGCTCGTTCTACCTTCCAGTTCTGGCTTATGAGAAAGTTCTGGCAGTAGACGCAACGGAGATTGCAGTTGCCGAAGAATATATTTCCAGCCCCTTTCCATCCAGAAAGGAGCGGCTCTTCTCCGTGATGCAGCGTATAGGCTGAAACAATTGGGAGAAAGCCAGTATAGCAGCGGGCGATTTTGTTCTGAAGCCGATCTACGCGGCAATTTAGCGGGCAAATCTTGCATGGGGAAAGCATTGATTGGAGAACCTCAGCACGGCGCTGAAGTTCTCCCCGCTCATATAATGGGATGTATGACGGAATAAAGGCCATAGTAATTAGCTGGCTAAACTTCTTAGAAATTTATCCAGAAAAATCACTTGGTTCAAAGCGTCTTAATCATCACTATTCTTCGGCAGCTATTTCAATATAGCAAACAGCAATAACAGATTGCAATCACAGGATCATTTGGAGAAAATGATCATGGGAGAGGGACTTTTTGCACACGGCTTAGTTTATGCCCAAGAAATCGCTCGCCGATCTCAGTAAATTTGTGTGGGATATCACTTACGAAGAATTGAAGATTTGGGCGAGCAGTGCTTGGATTGCGCAAATGCAATTTATCCAGCACACGCTCAACCTCCTTCGCTGTTTCTTCTCCTGGATCTATGAGTCTGACAGTGTTATGGAAAACTTTGCTGATGGTCTCGCTCAGAAGTGGATAATGCGTGCATCCAAGGATAAGCGTGTCGATCTTTTCAAGAGAAAGTGGGAAGAGATATTCCTTCGCAATAAGTTCAGTAGCCTTATGGTTCAACCATCCCTCTTCAATGAGAGGAACAAAGAGCGGGCAGGGTTGGGCAAATACTGAGATGGAGGGGTCAATTTGTCGCAGACTATGGACGTAAGCTTTGCTGAGAATTGTCCCGGTTGTGCCAATGACCCCCACTCGTTTCTTCGTTGTGGCTGATGCCGCTCCCTTAGCCCCCGGCTCGATAACTCCAATGACAGGAACCTTAGCATGCTTTTGCACAATGTCAAGAGCGACTGAGGAAACCGTATTGCAAGCAACTACAATGAGCTTGACATTTTTCGAGATTAGGAAATCTGTGTCCTGTGCTGCATACTCTCGCACTGTTTGCGCAGATTTGGGACCGTAGGGAACCCTTGCCGTGTCACCGAAGTAAACGATGTTTTCATGTGGCAATCGTTGCATCAGCGCACGAACGACGGTGAGTCCACCAATGCCAGAATCAAAGACGCCAATTGGCTGAGAAGGTTCGACTTCCATATTAATCCCAGGGAGACCGCTTGACTGACAGTTTGCCTTACTCCAGGAATTGATGATAATGTACTCATTCATTGCGTGAAACTCAAAGTATATTTCTGAAGCCTTGTGCTCATTTCTTTAAGCGTGAACTGTGGAGTTGAAAAAGAAGAAAGAAATAGATATACTTTATCTACGGCGATGGAGTTCGCGTAAACCATCTCGCTTCAAGCGGGATTGATAACTCCTACTTTTTGAAAAGTAGGAGTTTTTATTTTTATGAATGGGACGTTCGTTGCAGGTAAAAGAAAGGCGCTCATTGAGCTTCTCCTTCAGTTTGCGGAGAGCTTGGTCAATTATTTCCCCGACATTTCTGAGAAGGTTTCTCTCCTTTCTCAGAAAGTAGCAAATGAGCAATTCAATCTCGTCGTATTAGGGCAGTTCAAGCGAGGGAAATCAACACTTATCAATGCCCTTGTCGGGGACAATATCCTACCGACGGCGGTAGTGCCACTTACCTCTGTTATAACAATACTGAAAGGGAGCAGTGCCGAAAAGATCACGGTATATTTTGCTCACGGAGGATGGTCAGAGATCTCGCGGGATGAATTACCCGAATTCGTGACAGAACGCCTTAATCCCAATAACATGAAAAAAGTCGAGCGCGTCGAAATTGAACTACCTGCTAATTTTCTCAAAAATGGCATCCATCTTATTGATACCCCCGGCGTAGGTTCCATCTACTCCCATAACACTGATGTGTCATATCATTTTCTTCCCAACTCAGATGCATCAATTTTTCTTCTCACAGCTGATCAGCCTTTGAGTATCGCAGAAGTGGAGTTCCTGCGCAGTGTGCGCACCTATGTGGATAAGATTTTCTTCGTGCTCAACAAGATCGACATGCTTTCAGAGAGTGAGCAAAACGACGCTGTAGTATTTATTGCTGAGTCGCTTGCCAAGGAGCTCTATGCTAATGCCACCTCAGAGATGCGGAACCGTATTAGGCTTTTCCCCATCAGTGCTCGTGCTGGATTGAACGCGAAGCTTTCACACGATGAAACGGCGTACAAGCGAAGTGGCATAGCTGATCTTGAAATGGCATTACTTGATTTTCTTGCGAACGAGAAAGGTGAGCTTATTCTACAGAATGCTTCAAAACGCGCAAGACAGCTTGCAAACGAACTTGCTCTTCTAATAGAACTCCAGCGTAAAAGTTACAAAGAGCCACTTGAGTACCTTCATAAAAAGATAGAGAAATTTAGAGCGTTTGCGAAAGAAGTTCATCAGCAAGAGGAAGAAATACTCGATTTACTCTCAGCGGCCCAGCGGAAAATTATCAAGATGCTCGACGATGACATGAGTGACTTTGAAGCTGCGTCGCAACCTAAAATACTTGCGTTGCTTGATGCTGTTGCTGTGCAAAGCAAGGACTTCAAACCGAATGATTTTGCGGCTGAGCTTAACAAAGCTATTGTTGACATCGTAAGGTCAACTGTTGAGCAATGGCGCCTCGATGAAGAGACCAAGATAAAGAACATGTTTAATGCACAAGTGCTGGAGCTTGTCAAACGAATGAGCGCTCTCGTTGATGAGATCTATCAAACATCAGCGGATTTGTTTGAGGTGAATTTCAAACGGATGGAACTGGGGGAAATTTTCTCTGATGAAACCCAGTTTTATTACATGATCGTTCAAGATATTAAGCCCTCTCTCGAAGAGGTTACAGAGGCTATCGTGAAAAAACTTCCCAAACGAATCGCACAGCAATTGATTTATAGAAAGGCAAAAGAAACTTTAACAATCGAGCTTGATAGACAATGCGGAAGGATTCGATATGATTTTGTTCAACGATTGGACAAGAGCGTACTCCATTTGAAACAGTTACTCTCGGAGTCGGTTGCAACTCATTTAGCAAAAATAGAAACGATCATTTCTGAGGCTCTCGTACTTCGAGAAAAAAGCTCCGCTGAGGTGCAAGATAAGATCGAAGCTCTTGAAATGCTTCTAGGCACCGTTGAGATGTTCGATAGAAGATTGGCTCAGTTTTTCCCGTGATCTTTTGTAACCGGGCAATTGCATAATCAGGTCTTAGAGGCGCTGTTCATGTTCGATGGATAAGAAACGATGAACGAGTTTGCAATCTGTGAGGCAAGGATCATTGACCGCTTGAATAGGGATGGATGTCCAATTTGTAGCGCGGCAGATGAGGCTGTGCGGTCATTTATGGAGGCTCTCCTTTACGAGAGTGTCAATGATCCAGAGTTTCGTCGAACTTTTGAAATGAGTGGTGGATTTTGTTCGGTGCACACAAGAGTGCTTGCAGATTTTGGGGATCCCTTCGACATCGCGATCCTATTCTCAAGTTTGCTTTCAAGTTCCAGCGCCCATGAACTTCCTGAAAGGAACAGATGCAGCGTATGCAAGATACGGGAAGAAGCTTCGTTGAGGGCAATGCACACTTTGAGAAAACTTGCGGAGGCAGAGAAACTCTTTTCGCAACTGAATGTCCGCCTTATTTTTTGCCGAAAGCATTTTCGGCAACTTTTGGAAATCTTGCCGCGAGAGTTCTGCAACGACCTCAGAAAGCTCCAAGAGGCTCGGCTGGGAACAATCCTTAAGCTTTTGGCTGGTATTCTGAATAAAATGGATTACCGATCAAGAGGGGAAGCGCTCAGCGATGAAGAGAAATTCGCTTTGAGAGCAGTTCTGGGATATTTTTCCACATTTGAGGAGCTTAGTTGATGGTACCCCAGGTAAGAGTTAAATTGAGAAGGCGAAAAGGTGCACCATTTGCTATCGAGAGGTTAGCTGGTATTCAGTATCGCTGTCGTGCATGCAACACCGTTTTCCTTACAAGAGAGGAACTAGATCGACATCTTGATGGAGAGTCTCAGGGTCGACTGAATCTTGACCCATCTCCTGTGGCTCCGAAGCTGGGATCCAACATTTCTGTGAGAGTTCTCTATGCAATTGATGTAACGGACAGGCTGAAAAAGAATTTTATGAAGGGTGAGGATGACCAGTACGATGACTTGTGGAATTAATTGCTTAGAAGCGCTGAGCGCCAAGTCCTAGACAAACACAATTAAATCAACGCGGGAACGAAGCTATGGTAAACTATTCTGTTGACGACGTAGCAAGTGCCAAACGTGGAATAGCATGGATTCGCCTTGAAGAAGCCCTCAAGATAAACGAATGCCCAATTTGCACACAGATCAGCAGGAGTGAAAGAAAATACATTGAGAATCTTCTTTATGAGTATGTGCTTGATCTTACCGTACGTAAGAAGCTCCACCAGACCTATGGATTTTGCACTCGACATGCCAGCATGGCAATCGAAGCTGAGCGGACACTACATAGTGATGGATTGCACCTCAGCACGATGTTCGAAACAGTATTTGAAGAGAATTTGCTGTTTCTAAAGAGCCAACGTGATTTGCTGAAAAGCCATTCTCACAGAAAATCGCTCAAGGCAAAGGGTAAACAGATCAGGACCGTAAGACCTGATAAGTGCTTTGTTTGCGAACATGTCATAGAGATCGAAGATATCTTAATCCATACATTTAAGCGGTTTTCAAGGGATGCAGAATTTCTTGACCTCTACAAGAGATCGAATTCGCTTTTGTGCTTTAAACATCTTCAGGCTCTTGCTGAAAACATTGTCGATACGAGATTTCTGGATATAAGCATTGGAAAGTTAGAGAGACTTAAGTCGAATCTGAGGTCATTCATCCAGAAACACAGTTCTGAGAGTGATCACCGCTATTCTGACGAAGAAAGGGATAGCTTCATTGCCATTGTGAAATTTTTCTCAGGGGGATATAGATGAGAAACAGCATGCAGGTGACACACGAAGTTGATGAAGAAATAAAATTTGCAGTTGGGCTGCTCGCTCGTATTTGCATGGAGCGTGGGGATAGGAAACGTCTTTCTGCGGTCTTTGCTCTTTTACCGGTTGATTCGCTGGAGAGAAAAATCGAGGCTGTTGGGAAGCTGCTGGAATTGACTGAATCGCTTGTGCGGGTTTTAAGAAGTGAACAAATGGAGGTGCTATACCCATTTGAGAATCTCAAAATTGCCTCCCGCACTTTTGGCATGCTGTTTCTTGAAGGATATTTTGACTGGCATGCAGTATCTGATGATCCCTATGAGATTCTTGGAAGAATAGAGACGATGCTTGAAAAACTCGGGTCTGCACGTGCTTCTCTGATGAAGGCGTCTGAGAGGCTCAGAACTGAGGTAGCGCACGGAGTTGAACGACTACAGGGGTAAAGAGAGAGGTTTTCTTTTTTCATGAAAAGGTATTGTATATTTTGCCGGCATGAGGTTTCGGATAACGAAGTTCCGCCTTTGGCGTACTCAGATTGTGGAAAAGAGCAGCCAGAAGTAGGGGTTCAACGCGTTGAACCTCTATCCTACGATGAGAAGCTAATTGCTGCGTTAGCTCATTTTGAGCCCGAGACGCCAATTCGGGCAGTGGAGATTTTATCTGCGAGGAAGGTTATAAGAGCGCTCGAACCATTGAAAGCAGCTTTTTGCAGTCGCGGTGACCTTGATCCTCTCATGGGGCAGGCATTTCTGAGGGCTATCGCTACAATTGCAGAAAAGTCTGAGTGCGAGGTTGCGCGCGAGCTACTTAAACGTTCTACCTTTGCTTCACCAATAGCGGGAGATATTCTTAGAAAAGCGTTGAAAGCAAGTTCGGGGAGTTAATAAGCTAAAGTCGGTATTTCTTAGGTAAGTCTTTCCAGAACCATAACTGACAAACGCATTCGGCGCCGAACCTTAAGAGGCAAGACCTTTCTATACTCCAAAGTTGCCAGTCTCCAGCGGTCCCCTTGCTTATTATGCGTATGTTCTATAAACTTTTAATCAGCTGCAAATTTAATCCCGAGGTTTTAATGGGGATCTATCCTTAGCATTTCCCGAATCAAGAAGAATGCCAATGGACTTTTCTGTCAATTTCTGCAATCTATTAAGGACAGCCCATAAGCATGAATTCCATTAAACGAACTTATACATAGCAGTGTTCGACCATTTAACAAATGCACTTTCAGGCAACTCAACCCCTTCGGAAGATGAGCTGGTTGAGAGGGCGCGTGAGGGTGATGGAGCTGCTTTTGAAGCTATATTTCGACTGTACTACACTCGGCTGTGTAAATTTGTCTTTCACATTGTTGGTTCGCCAGCAGCAGCCAGCGATCTCGTTGAAGATCTTTTTGTGAAACTGTGGGAAGGAAGAAAAGAGTGGTCACTTGAGGGTTCTCTAAAAACCTACCTTTACAAGGCTGCTAAAAATCAAGCGTTAAATTATCTCAAGCACCAGTCGGTTGTTCGCAGCTGGCAAAGGGAAATGGCAAATGGGATGCTCGTCTATGAATTCGGGCCGGACGAGGAGCTTCATCAAAAAGAGCTCGTGAACGCAATTCACCATGCTATTGCTCTTTTGCCCGAGCGTTGTAGATTGATTTTTATTCTTCATAGGCAACACGGTATGACGTACCGTGAGATTGCTAAAGTTTTAGATATCTCTGTTAAAACTGTAGAAACGCAGATGGGGCGTGCCTTAAAGGCTTTGCGTCAAATTCTTCGACCTTACTTGCCCGTGTTAAGCTTTCTTTTGTTGTCTGCGAAGTAGTTTTTCCCGTCTTCATTTTATCTAAGGTTGTTACTCCCTTAATATTCGACTCAAGTGATTTTAATTGAGTTAATGAGGATTAAATCTCTTGTCAGGGTAATAAGGGATTTAGTTGTCTTAATATAGAGAATACCAAATGGCGAGCAATGGGAATGGGAAGCGAAATCGATTATGAAAAATTAGCTCGGTATTTTGCCGGGGAGGCGTCGGAGGAAGAACGACGCCAGATTGAAGACTGGATGGAAGTTGATCCAGTGAGGAGGCAGTTTGTTGAGTCAATGAAGCGAATTTGGGATTTATCCGGGAAAAATGCTGAAGAATGGGATGCTGATTCAGCATGGTCTGAAGTATCCAGACGGATAAATATTTCTCCAGTGTCAAGATTGCTGTTGCCAGCAAGAAACAGCTTTGAAATTGGAGGGGCTAGGCATCGTATTCACGTGATACGTCCATTGTTAAGCTATGTCTGGAAAGCTGCTGCGGTAATAGCATTTCTGATTGGCATTTCATATGTGGTCACGAGCCTGAAGATATGGCGTCAGGAATCTCGTGAGATGTTTGCTATGCGCGAGATTTCAACGGAGAAAGGTCAGCAAGCTCGTCTGAAATTCATTGATGGCACAAAAGTTGTGCTTGACGCAGCAAGCGTCATACGTTTCCCGGAGAAGTTCAGCCAGGGTGTACGCGAAGTGCATTTGCGCGGCGAAGCATTTTTTGATGTTGCCTCGATCGAGGGTGTCCCATTTGTTGTCCATGCACGTGGGGCAGTGATTAAAGTACTTGGAACAGAATTTAACGTAAAGGCATATCCGGAGGATAAGCAGATAGAAGTTGTGGTGGTCCGAGGAAAGGTATCGGTAAAGTCTGAAATAGGGACAAATCGAAGAGAGGTTGTTCTTACCCGTGGTCTGAAGGTTCATGTATATGAAGATGGCGAGCTTGCTACAGCACCAGTCGCTGATCTGGATAAACATCTTGCGTGGCTCAACGGAGGTATGGTTTTTGAGAACACTGAATTTCGTTATGTGCTTAATGAGATAGAGCGCAGGTGCAATCTTGTGTGTCGTGTTTCGGATTCAACGCTTTTATCTCGCCATTTAACCGCTACTCTCAAAGATGAGCCTGTCAGCGACTTACTAAAAATTGTCGCACTTGCTATGGACCTGAAATACACGAGAACCGGCAAGTCTGTGGTCTTTTCACCAAGGAGGTCAAGAGGTCGATGAAGTTCAACAACCCTCAATAAGAAATGAAAGGGGGTGAGCTGTTGGAAGTATGTAAATCCGGACTTGTATTGTTCTTAGAACCATACTGAATTGGCTCAGAGCAGATGTACACTTAAAGTGGAGTGATCACAACCCGAAGAATAGGAGGATTAGTCATGAAAAAGGTTAGCAAATGCTTGTTTACGCCCGTGTTGGTCATTTTGCTCTGGTGCGTTTCAGCATCAGCAGCCCAAATCGTTCAGGCAGTCAAAGTTGCGAGTGAAGGAAGCGAATCTCCTTTTTAGTGAAGCGCGTCGACAGTCCCTCCATACTCGGTCAGACGATTTCGCTTTCGCTCAACGGCGTTACACTCAAACAGGCGCTTGTGGAAATTTCGAAAATGACGAACGTTCACTTTGCCTATAGTGAAGATGACCTGCCCATGCATAAAATGGTCTCGCTTCATCTGATAAAAGCAACTGTAGCTGATGCCCTGAACGAATTGCTTCACGGATCGCGAATCAATTGGATTCCGGTCAACGAAGAGCAAGTTGTCCTTACAAGAAAAGAGGACGTCTTGCAAAGAACTGGTTCCATCAAAGGGAAGGTAACGGATGAATCTGGTGCTCCAATACCATTTGCGAACGTGATTCTTAAGGGGACTTATTTAGGTTCTTCAGCAGACGCAAATGGCAATTATGTGATCACTAATATTCCTGGGGGAACGTATACTGTTCAAGCTTCGGCTGTTGGGTATCGTCGAAAAGCCGCGGAGGTCACTGTAGCAGAAGGCGAAACAGTTACACAAAACTTTAGCCTTGCAGTTGATCTGCTGGGCATGCAGGAAGTTGTGGTTACCGGCACTTACATTCCGCTCTCAAAGCTTCGGTCAACTGTTGCTATAAGCACACTGACTCCCAGGGAATTGACAATGTCAAATACGCGAAGCACGACGGAGATGCTCCGTTACATCCCAGGATTTACTCGTATTGAAAGTTCCGGCGGGGAAGTCAATGAGAATTATACTATGCGCGGAATCCTTGGGGTTGAATATGTAATGTTCATGGAAGATGGTATGCCTGTCTTCCCAACGATGCATACATTTTTCATGAATGCCGATAACCTGTTCAGAGTAGATGAGAACGTAGAAAGAGCAGAAGTTGTTCGCAGCGGTAGTTCTTCGCTGTTTGGTTCCAACACTCCAGGTGCTATTGTTAACCTAATTAACAAAACTGGTGGCTCCGAACTTGGGGGAGTGGTAAAGGCTACAGTAGGCACTGGAGGGTTAGCACGGTATGATCTTGATGTAAACGGACCGATAGGTAAAGATTGGAGATTTAATCTTGGAGGTTTTTATCGTTATGCACGTGGTGTCCGCGACCCAGGCTTTCCGGGGACAAGGGGTGGCCAGATAAAAACTAATATAACAAGGCTGCTTGATAATGGGTACATAAAGCTATCGGCAAAATATATCGATGACCGGAACCAGTTTATTCTTCCTCTCCCATTCCAAAATCCAAGCAATCCAGTCTATGCGCCCGGGTTCGGAAATTTTGGCTCAATGAACACAAGTGAAGGACTTGACCTGTCGGTTCCTACACCGAGTGGTTCGCTGCAACTTCCTCTGGCTGATGGCCTTAGAACGAAGGCATCATGGTTAACCGCTGATGTTGGTTTTAATTTCTCGAATGGATGGGGTTTCCAAAACACTGCTCAAATTATGTGGAATGAGCAGGGATGGAATGCAATAGTCCCCTTCAATGCTATGTATGCCGACGATTGGGTCTACGGACCGAAGAACTACGGTGGGCTTGGTTTTTCTCGAGACTACAGATATCAGTTGTTTTTCACAAATGTTTTAGATGCCGCTGGGAAGAAAGTTCCCTTCAATACTCCAAATGGTCTTGTTGCTCCAGGTGGTGAATGGCACGTTGAGAAGCCGATACATGCTTTCCAGGATCAATTACAACTGCGGAAAACAATCGGCGAACAACAGCTTTCACTTGGCTTTTACTTTGCCAACTATACACAAACGAACAAATGGTTCTTCACGGATATCCTGACGGACGTTAGGGATAACCCCCATTTTCTTGATCTTGTGGTATATACACCGACTGGGGACACGGTTAACTATACGCAGAATGGATTCCGTCATTTCATCTCTTACTATGTGAATGGTACTGGCTCAACAAGCATTTTCTCACTCTCGTTAGGAGGTAACCTTAAACTTACCGAACAACTCCGAGCGGACGTGGGATTCCGATATGAATTCGACAGCTACCAGCAAAATTCCGAAAACACCTCAACACAGCAAGTACCCGTAGCACCCAAAACTGATCCGTCGGTTGGTAGTGAGCTTTGGGGAAATAATACTTACCGTCATTTCAACCGCAGCATCGGGGATTGGGCTGCTTCCATTGGGCTAAATTACCGCGTTACTGATGAGATGTCTGTGTACGCACAAGCAAGCCGGGGGTACAAGATGCCTGCTCTTGATGAATTTCTGAATGCCTCTGCACAAGCTCAGGTAGACCTATTTGAAGACAGACAGGTGCAGGACTATGAGGCTGGAATTAAGTTTTCTAATCCGTTATTCAGTTTAGCGCTCGATGGATTCTATACTCTGTTGAAGAACATAAGCGGACAAGGGGCTATAGCTGACACAGCGACGGGAGGAGTAAAATGGGTGATATTATCAAGCCCACAGAACATATCGTATGGAGCTGAGCTTGAAGCTTCTGCGAAACCACTGGAAGGATTAAGCTTAATGGGAAATGCCACAATTCTGAAATCTGAACTGGGGAGCGGGGCAGGTGCCGATATTGGAAGCTGGATCGCAGGGGTCCCGCCGATCATTGGAAACTTGTCATGTACGTACACTTTCTCTGGCATAACAATTTTAGCTGATTGGCATTTAGTGGGCCGCCGCTATGTCGATGTCAGGACAAATACGATACTTCCTACTTATTCGTACTTCAATTTCGGCCTCTCATATGCTATACCCAGTTATGGAATTACCATATCCGCCGACTTGCTTAACGCCTTCCAGTCTAATGGCTTGGAAGAAGGAAATCCAAGACTTCAACAGATTCCAGGCGGCAGAACAAGCAATATTTTCTTGGCACGCCCGATTCTGCCGAGGCAACTTACAGCGTCCGTGACCTATAGATTCTAAGCTTCGCGTGCTGACGCTATTATTGATCTCCTCTGCCTTTTAAGGGGCCAGCCGATCGAAGAAAGCGGCTGGCTCCTTCTCATTAAAATCCAATCAAGCTAAACCTGTTTTCCGCGAAATAGGTGGGCTGTTACATAAGCCGCAATACTGAAAACATAGAAGGGGATATCATGAACAAGCTAAGAGTTTCAGTTGCCTTATTGTTTTGTTCATTCGATCTGGTATTTGCCACCAACATTCGAATCCATGATTCACAGGCAAGTTCTTTCGTTAATACATTAAATGATGCTCCACCGACGTTTATCCTCAAAACTGATCACGTTACACCGTACATTCGCACCTACATTGGCAATGGGAATTTCAGCTTAGCATCATCGCCCCTTGGGATAGAATCCTCGGAGTCTTTTATGGCGGGCGTTTATGATCATGCCGATGATGACATTCCTCGTATCGCAGCTATTCCTGCGTGGAATGAAATACGTTTCTACAATGGTGTTAATTGGCTGAACGATATCAAGCCCAATGAAATGTGCATAAAGTTCTATGAGCAAAAACTCAATATGTACGATGGTTTATTGAAAACAAACTATGATTGGGTTGATTCAGAAAAAACAACCTCCATCGAAGTAACGCAATTTGTATCAAGAGCCAACCAAAATGTAGCTGTCATTAGCTTCACAATTAAACCGCATTACTCTGGTAGGGTAAAGATTGTATTATCACTCTACGGGAAAAAAGAACCATCAAGGATGAGTCTTGCAAAGTTAGAAAAAGTTGAATCCGAGATGGTCAATGGCTGGCCATCAGTCTGGTATCCTGGTTTTATGGCGGTGAAAGGTGTCCATGCCATTGTCAACCGAAGGAGTGGTGAGCTCTCGCTTGTCTCGATAAGTGAAGGTCGTGGTACAGTTGTGGCAGAAGCAGCCGTTATACGTTACCCGGTGACACTCCAAAATGCTTCCGTAAAGAGTGAAAAAAGGAAGGACTACGTAGCTATTGAGATTTCCTTTTCCTGTTCTGCTGATAGCATTTATACCTTTTACAAATATGTAGGCATATCATCGTCCAGCGAGTCTAATAAGCCACTTGAAACCGCGAGGCAGGCTGCGGCAAACTGTGCAAAAGAAGGCTTTAACTTGTCGTTCAATAATCATAAGGAAGCATGGCATAAATTGTGGCAAACGGATATCCTTGTTCAAGGTAACCAGCATTTCCAAACCTTGGTCCACTCGATGATATTTTATCTCTTGTGCAGCGTTAGAGAAAATACTCAGTTCAGTATTCCACCTATGGGACTTTCGAGCTCTGGATATTATGGTCATATCTTCTGGGACGCTGATACGTGGATGCTACCTCCCTTGATATTGATGCACCCTGATATAGCAAAGTCAGTAGTAATGTTTCGCCACAGAACCTTGAAGGCGGCTATGAGAAACGCTAAGCAGAATGGCTACAATGGCGCAATGTATCCATGGGAATCAGATGAACTCGGAGAAGAGACAACTCCTCGGTTTGCCTATCAAAATGCTCTGTATGAAAACCATGTAACTGCCGATGTTGCAATAGGACAATGGCAATATTATCTTGCTACCGGTGATACCCAATGGCTTAGAGAATATGGCTATAAAGTCATCAGGGAGACAGCGAATTTCTGGGCAAGCAGAGCCATTTACAACGCAGACAAGGATCGGTTCGAGATCAAGAATGTTGTTTCTGTTGACGAAGGCTTAATAGGAATTGATAACGATGCATATACTAACGCTGCTGCTATGAAAACACTTCAGATTGCTGTTGAGGCAAGCGATGTTCTTCATCTGAAGCCAAATCCAAAATGGGAGGAGGTGAGTCGAAAGTTGCTTATCCCATTTGATGTAGCAGATAACTATCACCCTACGTATGAAAATGCCCCACCATTAACACGCGGTTCTGTGGTTCCCCTTTTAAGCTATCCGCTTGAATTACCGATGAACAGTTCAACCAAACGAAACGATTTGCAGAATGCGTATGAATTGCTAAAGCGACGCGGGCTTGGAGTAATGATGTCGGTTACTTTATATCCCATTGTTGCCGCCGAGATAGAGGACACGATTCTATTCAACAGGCTATTTGAGGAAAGCTATAAAGACTTTCTCCGCGGACCTTTTAATGCTTTGGCTGAAACTCCCCAGAGCAACTCTGTCAATTTCCTCACGGGTGCAGGTGGATTCTTGCAGCAGGTGATTTTCGGATATACTGGATTAAGAATTGGGAAGGATGGACTTGAGAAAAAATATAAACCAATGCTGCCCGCTGGCATTGATAAGATTATCCTGAAGAATTTCTCGATAAGAGGTAAGAGGGTTGACGTGATTGTCCATAATGGTGAGGCGGAAATAATAATGAAAGATCGGCTGCCATATGATTAACTTCGCCTCTTTGTGAGAGATTTTTTACCTATCAATCAGATGGATAATTGAAAGTGATGGTACAACAACATTTCTTGCCTCAAGCAATTAAAGTTCTTCTGCTTTCTCACTTACTGTTTTTCCCTTCGCAAGTTCTTGGACAACATTTGCTCCGAGAAGCAGTAAAGGTAAGAGTATCGCAAATTCTTGACTCACTCCTCTATGATGAAGACACTGATGGTGATCGGAAAATCACGATAGATGATCCGCATATACAGGGGACCGAGCGTGGAGACAAGCGATTCTGGATGGCTTCTATTGATGGTAAACGATATGAAATAGCTGGAACGTATCCTCTCTCGAATCTTCTTCAGGAGTTAAAATTAGCAGAAACATCTGAAACGGATACAGCTTGCATCAGTGCTGCAAGGATATTTGAACCTCCGGTTGAGCATATTTCAAGATCCATCAGGGAGTTGTACTGGAGAGGTCTCACTCGTGCAATTGACGAAAAGGGGTTGAAAAAGATTCTTTCCGATGAGAAAACGAAAACGATAGACGGATTTCATTATCTATATGTTCCATGGGATGATTCTGTTGCATACAATTATTTCGTCGGGATAGCAAACGCAGACGCCTCTCTGAAGCTTCGGGTGGAAAAACTTCCCAGAGTTATTACACAGGATTATCTCAGGAATTTGAATGGAAGGCACGGTTTGCTCAGTCTTGAACTTAAACGAGCTAACGATGGGAAGTATTCCGGTGTCCCCTTTGTTGTTCCCGGTGGAAGATTCAATGAAATGTACGGGTGGGACAGTTACTTCATTATTTTGGGACTACTGCGGGATGGCGAAGTAGAGCTTGCAAAAAATATAGTAAATAACCTTGTTTATGAAATCAATCATTATGGTAAGATATTGAACGCCAATCGGACTTATTACCTCACCCGATCACAACCGCCGTTCTTGACATCAATGATGCTGGCTGTGTATCGGCATCTGCCGAGGAACGAGGAGACTAAAATATGGTTGAAAACGGTTCTAACAGCGGCAATAAAAGAATACCGGCAAATATGGGTTGGAAAAGATCGACTGACATTTACGGGACTGAGCAGATATTACGACACAGGCTCCGGAGCTCCACCTGAAGTCGAACCGGGTCATTTCGATGCCGTTTATATGAGATTCGCTGAAAAGCTTGCTATGCCTCCTGATGAATTTAAAAAGGAGTACAATTCAGGAAAGCTGAAAGACCCCGAGCTTGATGAATATTTTGTACATGACAGAGCCATGAGGGAGTCAGGTCATGATACAAGCTATCGCCTCATAAACCGCTGCGCTGATCTTGTAACAGTTGATCTAAATTCTCTCCTCTACAAGACTGAGGTTGATATAGCACGGACTATTCAGGAAGAATTTAACGGTGAACTTCAATTAAGCAGCGACGACGTGGAGCTCAGTAAAGACTGGTTTGATCGAGCTGAGAGGAGAAAATCTTTGATAAACAAGTACCTGTGGAACGAAGAGCGAGGGATGTTTTTTGATTACGATTTTGTGAACCATAAACAGGTAGAATACATTAGTGCAACCACTTTTTACCCGTTATGGGCGCGTCTTGCAACTCAGCATCAGGCAAGGCTCCTTATTGAAAAAGCACTTCCTCTCTTGGAAATGCCCGGGGGAATCGTTGCGTCAGCGGAAGAATCACGGGGTCCAATATCGAAGACTCGTCCTGCCACGCAATGGGACTATCCATATGGATGGGCACCTCATCAAATGCTAATCTGGCGTGGATTAATCAATTATGGTTATGATTCAGCTGCTCAGCGATTAGTATATCGATGGCTTTTCACAATTGCATTCAACGCTGCCAATTATAACGGCACAATAACAGAGAAGTACAACGTTGTGACACGCTCGCACCGAGTTTTTGCTGAATACGGAAACGTTGGCTCTACATTTAGTTACCTTACAAAGGAAGGCTTTGGATGGACGAATGCATCATTTGAGGTAGGTATCTCGTTGCTGCAAAGCAGTTATGTAAAATATTTAAACCGATTGATCCCGCCTGAATGGATATATGGGAACTGAAGGTGCCCCGTGTTCACTATGTCTGCCCACTGCTTCCGCGTTGTCTGTGCATATCATCGCCTGCTAATATGTAGGCATTTGATGAGAAAGCAGTCTGATTACACTGGGTGGAGTAGTACCCTGCGAGTCGTATCTCAGGGGCTCCCACTTGTTAGGAGCCCACTTTTGTATCAATCTTTGTTGGCTTGGAGCGTAGATAATTCATGCCTATCCAGACACCCACAAGGCAGAGCATGCCTTCTACAAGAATTGTTGTAATGATCCCGAATGCTTCAGCGATGAGTCCTGTAAACAGAGCGCCAATAGGAGTGCTTCCGACGAAGATCACGACATAAAGGCTCATCACACGCCCCCGCATATATTGTGGACTATTCAGTTGCAGCAAAGTATTTGTTGAGGCTGTATAAGCAATTCCAGACATGCCAATGAGGGCTAACAGAACCACCGAAAGGATGTAGTGATGGAATAGGGCGAGCGCTACTTCGAGAAGTCCAAAGCACGTAGCAAATGTGTAAACAAGTCTTTTTGCCGGCTGAGTTTGGCTTGCAACTAAAAGTGCGCCGATCATAGAGCCGATGCCGACCGCTGATGTGATCACGCCGAGGATTTCTGGTCCGCCCCGCAGGGCGAATTTCACAAGCAATGGGAGCACTGTACTGAAATTAAATCCGAAGGTTCCAACAAAAGCAAGAGTCAGCAGAAGGCTCGCTATTGCCGGTGTGCGAAGCACGAACTGAAAACCCTCCTTTAAGCCCTCGCTTAATCCGGTCTGAATCTTCCCTGAGAAACTCCGCAATTGCGATTCGTCCATCATAAGAAGAGCGATGATCACTGCAATGAATGTGGCGCTGTTGATAATGAAACTTGGTGCGATACCTACAAGCGCGATCACAGCACCCGCCACGGCAGGCCCGATAGTTCTGGCAGCATTAAACAGCAATGAGTTCATAGCAATTGCATTTGGCAGATCCTCATCAGGAACCATTTCGGCTACAAATGCTTGCCGAGTAGGTTGATCAAATGCGTTCACTGCTCCAAGGAAAAGCGCAAGGAGGTAAATCTGCCACAGGGTGACGCTCTCGAGCCATACAAGCATTCCGAGAATGACTGCCTGTAGCGCTGCAGCACTTTGTGTTATGAGCAAGAGCTTTCTCTTTGGCACCCTGTCTATAATCACCCCGGCAAATAGTGTTAACAATGAAATTGGGAGAAATTGGAGAGCTGTGACAGTGCCAAGGGCTACCGCTGATCCCGTAAGAATGACAACTAACCAAGCCTGGGCGACATTCTGCATCCAAGTTCCTGTCATTGAAACCAGTTGGGCGAAGAAATAAAGCCTGTAGTTGTAGTGCCGGAGTGCGCGGAAGTTTCTTTTCATCTGTTACTGCAAATGGTTAAACAAGAGGGAGTGCGTCATTTGGAGATTGATCGCTAATCTTGCCTTTGTTAAACTCAGCACCCCAATCGCGTTTCTGTGGGGGAGTC
Source organism: Bacteroidota bacterium (assembly GCA_049973045.1). Taxonomy (GTDB): domain Bacteria; phylum Bacteroidota; class Ignavibacteria; order 0-14-0-80-59-12; family 0-14-0-80-59-12; genus JBMFJZ01. The sequence continues at coordinate 192,492 of JBMFJZ010000004.1, forward strand.
CCGAGAAGCGGCATCGAACGGTAGGGGAAAGACCAGTTTTCAATGATCCTTGCCTGTATCGGACTTATCTGCCGTTTCCCCGTGGAGACAGGCTATAGCAAATGCTGCAGAAAGTAATTGAAGCTATTCTTGTTTGCCGACATTGTAAGTGGAGCGACGGAAATATTGAATTCATTATTTGTTACCCCTTTGTTCCCGCCGTCTTCTGCATCAGCTCGCCGAGCCATCCTCCAAATAAGCCGAGTACAAAACTCCCTGCCAGTCCAATCATCAAGTATTGGGCAGGGAATGCTCCGCCTCCCAAACCGATAGCGATAAGGATATACTCAAGGATAATAAGTCCGATCCCAGCAAGTGCTGATTCAAGGATTGTGATGCCGGGAGACTTGTACCCAACGATGAGTCCCATGATAAGAAAGCTGAGAGCGAAGGAAAGGACGATTCCAACTTCACCAAATCTGAAGAAGATGAAAAGAAGAAACACCGAGAAGTAGTTCAGAATAAATCCGATGGCTAAGCCGACAGCAATCCACTGCCATTGAATCCCATGTCGTGGGGGGATAGCTCCCTTATTGCCCTGAATCACCTCTCCGATCCAGCCTCCGATCAGTGCAAGCAGGTAAGCGATCACCACAAATGTGATGCCGTGAAGAGGAGTTAATGGAATGTCAAATACCCAGAACATTAATACATCAGCAAGAAGAATGGCGATCAGTCCCGCGAGTGCAGCCTCACGGATTGTGACGCCTGGAGATTTATATCCGACGATGATCCCGGTAAGGAGAAAAACCACAGTCCCCATCAGAAGAGGTACTGCTTTGTTCACGAAGGTTGCATTAACAATGGGCACAAGGAGCGCAAGCAAAATCACTCCTATTGCTGCTCCGGTAAGAATCCACTTCCATTGGATTGGATACGTTTTTTGTTCCAGTTGTTGCTCAGGCATTTCTTGTACTCCTTTTCGTGGTGGAATAAACATACAACTGAAGGGAAAACCCCTTTAATATCATGAAAATGGAGAGTAAAAGCAAAGGAAGAAACATACCGCATAGGATTTTATTCAGGGAGTTTGAGCTGTTCATCCGGCAAGCTCGGACTCCCAACGTGTTCAAGGCTATCTGCAAATCTTGAGAGACGTTTATCAGCTTCACCGTATTTTTTCATTGCATTTTCAAGGTGGTTGCCAATTATGTTAAATGCTTCCTGGAACTTTTTTAGCTCTATCTGGAGTTGCTTCAGGCTCGAGAGGATTTCCCGAGCGCTCTTTTCTATTTGCAGTCCTTTAAGCCCCAAGGCAATGACGCGGAGATGGGCGTAAAACGTGTTTGGCGAAACTGGCACAACACGTTTGCTAATTCCATATTCATACAGTTCACTGTTGTCGTCTCGAATGACCGTTTCATAGTAGATGTTTTCTGCAGGTATATACATGAGTGCAAAGTCAAACGTTCCTTCATCTGTGTTGATATATTTGGAGGCGATGGAGTCGATGTGTTTCTTAATGTCGCTGATAAATTGCTTTCGGTATCCGCGCTGTTCTTCCTCATTCTGCGCAGCCATCATCTTCTGGAAATTTTCCAATGGGAATTTAGAATCAATGGGGACGATGCCATTTGCTGTTCGAATGATGGCGTCCACGACCTGCCCATTACGAAATCTGTGTTGCATCTCGAAATGCCCTGCAGGGATCACCTGCTTGAGGAGGTCCTCAAGCAGGAGTTCCCCGAAGCCCCCACGCGATTTTGGTGCTTTCAACAGCTGTTGCAACTCCACAACGCTTCCACTAAGCTCCTTCAACTGCTCTGTAGCCTTGCTCAGCTCACCCAATCCACGCTGTACATTCCCAATGACTGCAGAGGCGGTATCGAGACGATTCCCCATACGCTGATCCAATCCGCCCATCTGCTCCAGAAGCAGCTTCGTTTGTTCATTTACGCTTGAGGTTGTTTTCGCCAATTCGTTAAATACAAGATCTCGTACATCCCGAAGTTCGTTTGAGACGCCCTCAACAGTTGAGCGAAGATTGTGAGTTACTTCAGATCGAAGAGCCTCAAGAGCCTGCTGTAGCATCATGATTGCCTGAGTATCAGCTTTGTCGGTTCTCTGTTGTTGTCGGAGAATCAGCCAGGCGACAACGACAAGGACCACGATGAGAAGGGCACCTAAGACTATTTCCATGTTCGCCTCAAAATGGTCGTGTGAAGAACAGATAGAGTATCACAAACGAGAAACTGTACTGAACTGTGCGAAATACTATGGGCATGCTTCGCTTCAATGTATGCCAGAGCCAGGCCACTCCCGACATTGCCATAATTAGAACTGCCGCACCCAGCAAGCATTGAGCAATGGAGAGCTTCATCCCTATTACCTGCGAAATACCGCTTCCCGTGAATGCTGAACCATACAGGATAACAAGATGCGTCATGTAGATAAAAAGCGATTCCTGTCCGGCGATTTCTAACGCCGCAGCATATTTTTGCCGGCGCTCAACAACAGCCCACAAGGCAACGGCAAGTGTCATGATTAAGCCGAGGTGAAGTAGCATGAATCCTAAGCTTCCTTTCCATGAGGTGCTCCCTAATGCAACATTTATCCCGCTCCACCTGAAAAACATTCCGAGAGTAATCCCTCCCGCACCGAGTTGCACAAGTCTTCTCATAAAACGGCGCTCCATTCCTTCCCGCTTTGCTTCAAGATAATGAAATCCTACAATACTCCCAACAAATAAGAAGGCGGACCATGGAAGCAGAGGGAAGATAGAGCGATATTTTGGCGTAAGGTATTCAGCTAAAACAGGAGGTAGCTTCATCACCATGCGCGATTCCCAAATCAACGGTGTCGCAAGAACAGTTACGATGGCAAGAAAGCCTACCGCAAGACAGAAATACAGACGCGTTCGAGTTATAAAAAGCATCAGCAAGAGAATGAGCAAGCTTATGCCGATACACTGAAGGATGTCAGATTGGTAAAAAGCCAACATCTCATTGGTGGAACTGTTTTGAATAAGCTTTCGGAACGAGAAGAAAGGGAGATGGAGAGCATAGCCTAGTAGCAGGATTAACACGATACGCCGGAGGTAATGAAGGAGTGGTCGACGTAAGTGAAGAAGGTCATCCCCTTTGGCGCTCGAAGCGCCATGGTGCAAGACGCTCATACGATCAGCCGTGAGTGCAAAGGCAAATCCCGAAATGAAAAGAAATGATGGTGCAACAACTCCATTAGCAAAATCGAGAACGGAAAACCAGGTGCTTTCTCTTAAGGCAGGAAGAAGAAACGCATTTACGACGTGTGCCTCAATCATCATGAGGATTGCTAAGCCGCGATAAACATCGACGAATCGTATACGTCGAGGAGGAATAGGTGAGACGGTACTACTGCTCATTTATAAAGAAGATGAATAGAAGAACCAGTGCTGTTGCAATTTGGAAAAATCGTGAAGGACGCCCGTACTCTGATTTCATGATGTACCAGAGCCGACCAAAGAGGAGCATGCTGATGATAAGGATAATAGCAAGTCCTGTTGCGGAAGGCAAGGTGAACATTTTCCCGAGGATTGCCCCTAATCCGGGATTTAAAGGCGATCCATAGACAACAATCAGGTGTGCGACGTAGATGGCAAGCGACTCCGCCCCAATGATGCTGATCCACCTGACTGGTGTGCGGATTTGTTGCTCAAGAAGCCACATGCCAGCGGTCAGAAGCGCGATTGACCCAGCCCGGACGGCAAAGAAGATTGGATTTGCTTTGAAGAAATCGTGTGGTGGATAGATAGTGATAGGAACGAGGCTCAAGAGCAAGCTCCCGGCAATCAAAGCAGCACTCACCATTGAGAGTTGCTTCATGAAAAGTGGGACGGTTTGCTGCTCATATGATTTCATAAAAAGATACCCGGTGGTTGCCCCTAACATTAGAAATGCAGACCAGTTGAACACTGGAAAGAACGACTGATATTTATCGTTGAAATATGCAGCAATTGCTTGTGGCAGAACTCTACCAAAGTCGATTCCCCAAATGAATGGAGTGGCCAGTATGATTAGTCCAGCAAGAATAGTTGTCGTCATAAAGAAGCGCTTTGGCGTTCGCAGAATCAGAACAAGTAGCTGGAGGCAGAGCAGCGTCACACCAATCAGTTGAAGCGTGTCGACTTGGAACATTGCGGCGAGCCCGCTCGATTGTGCTTCAGCCATGATTTTCTGGAATGAGAAAAATGGAGCGTGAAGCATGTAGCCTAAGAGGATGAGGATGAGAAATCGCGCTAAGCGCTTTTGCAGAGGGAAACTGAAATATAGAAAGTTATCCCACTTCTTCCGGGTGGCAACGTAGAATGCAAATCCCGAGGAAAAGTAAAACATCGGTGCTACGAGGCCATGGACAAACCTATAGACATCAACCGTGAATAGCTTTTCGGAGGGAAATGTATACAGAGCATCAAACGTGTGTCCCTGAATCATCAACACAATGGCTGTGAAACGGAGGAAGTCCACGAAAGCAAAACGGTTGCTCAATTTGTTGGAAAATGTACCGGGAATCTTGCTCACACCTAAACCTTAAAATAGCGTGACTCTTAAAAGACAAGTCAACATATTAAATATGATGCTCGTAATTGAAATTTCAAATCAACCAGCATGAAATCTTCATGAAAAATTTTTCATCTTGCTCCTTCACTTCTTTCTCTCTATATTGAATCACGGGTTTATGATTTTCTTTAAACGGCTTACCCGCGACGGCCATTGAAGGAATTCGAGAACCGTGCCTGACTTTCTTATTCGCGAGCTAACCTCATCGGATGCCCTGACGCTTAGACCAATGTGGGATGCATTAGTGTCTCATTCACATGGGGGATCTGTTTTTGCAAGCTGGCAATGGACAAGCCATATTGCTGAGGTATTCTCGCTTAATCCGACGCTCCTCACTGTTTCCGATTCAGGACGCGTTGTTGCGGGACTTCCTCTGTTTACCACTCAGCGATTTGGATTTCGTATAGCTCATCAGCCACCACTTACGCCTTATACAGGGGTGATGTTTTTCCCACAAGGAAGCCCAAAAGAGCAGAAGCTTTCCGCTGATGAGCATCGAATCCTTGGGGCATTGCTCCCGGCGATTGAACAGAGATACCATCGGGTATTTTTCACACTTTCCCCTAAAATTACTGATGTCCGCCCGTTTGTGTGGCGAGGCTGGCTTGTTGCCCCACGCTACACCTACATTCTTCGGCTCGGAGAAATCGAACAAGTCTGGGTTGAGCTTAGTAGTTCACTTCGACGCAAGATTCGAGGGGAAGAGTACTATATTGAGGAACGAAGAACAGCCTCATCGCTCATTTCGTTGCTTCGGCGTTCGTATGAACGAACTCGGTTATCACCTCCTGTTCCCGTGCCTCTTATTGAAAGGTTGTGCACGGAATTGCTGAGAGACAATCTGCTCATGATCTTCGCCGCAGTTGCTGCGGATGGGACTACGCTTGCCGAGCGGGCGATCATCCGGTGGAGCGAGGGGAAACGAGCTTACGACTGGCTTGCTGGGGCTAACTACGAGCGTAACATAGGAAATGCGAATCACATCCTCGTGTGGCATATTGTTCAAAAGCTTGCGGAAGACGGGATAAACGAGTTCGATTTTTTAGGAGCGAATACACCAACCATTGCAGAATTTAAACGGCAGTTTGGTGGGGACCTGAGAATCTATTTCGAGGCGAGGTGGTATCGGTGGAAGTGGATTCGTATGATGGAGAGGGTGAACGAGCTGATAATTCAGAGGAAAAGGAAGCTATAGATCAACTTTTACCTTCGGAAGCGAAATGCAGTTACTCCAGTCCCTTCTTCAAAGCTTCCGCACCGCTGACAATTTCCAAGAGTTCTTTTGTAATTGATGCTTGACGTGCTTTATTATATTCCAACTGGAGTAGTGAGAGCAATTCATTTGCGTTCTCGGTTGCATTGTCCATTGCCATGCGCCGGGCAGCTTGCTCGGCGGCGTTCGACTCAAGAAGTATGCGCCACATCTGAATGTTAAGATGTTTTGGCAGCAGCGCATTAATAATGTCTTGGGCAGACGGTTCATAAATGTAATCCACCTGAGCAAGCGTTCTTAGATCTTGTGGATTGGGCTGGATATATTTTGGTGGTATTGGGAGGAGCTGCTCAATAACGATTCGCTGCTGGATCACCGATTTGAATTCATTGTAAATTACATCAACGCGATCGATGGTTCCGTCTATATATTGGGTGACCAATGTATCCATGATCGCACGGGCATTGCCAAAGTTTAGTGTTTGGAAAAGATTGATTTGTCTGCCCAGAATATATCTCCATTGTTTTGAGAAGTAGTCATTTCCTTTCCGCCCAACAAGATAGAGGAAAATTTTCCTATCGTTCTTTTGTTGATCATTAGAACGCTCTGCTATGTAAGCTTCGGTGAAGCGGAACAGATTCGTATTGAATGCGCCGCATAGCCCCCGATCCGATGTGACTACGATTAGGGCAATTGTTCTCTCCTCCCGACGAGATAGTAGAGGATGGAGGGAAGGATCAACTTTTGTTACTAAGTATGAAATCAATTCCTGCATGTGGCGTGCATACGGTCGAGCAGCGATGATTGCATCCTGGGCACGGCGAAGTTTCGCTGTGGCGACCATTTTCATCGCCTTAGTAATCTGCTGAGTGCTCTTAATGCCAAGGATGCGTCGTCGGATTTCCCTGAGCGTTGCCATTGAAATCTTCGCTACACCTTCCCAATTTTTTCTGATTCGATCATCTTGTATTCACGAGTTCGCCCAAGGCTTCCGCCTGGGGCGGGCTCTTTGTGGTAAATACTGGAAGTTGCTGCGAGTCGCGGGATCAAATTTATTTTGGTGAGATTTTGCATTGGGAATCCGTCACAGGTGGAGGCATAACTTCGTAGTTAGTGAGCCGGGACACAATTACTGAATGGCCTGTTTAAATGCTTGAGCAAACTCACGGGTGATTGCGTGGAGCTGTTTCGCCAGTGAGTCGCTGAGATCCTTCGTTGTTGCAATCTCTTCAAGCACCTTGCTATGGTGGGTTTCCATCGTCTCTAAGAATTCCTTCTCAAATCGGCGCACGTGTTCAAGAGGAATGTCGTCGAGGTAGCCATTCGTACCTGCGAAGATTACAACAACCTGTTTCTCCACCGGCATCGGCTCATACTGGTCTTGTTTCAGCAGTTCAACAAGTCGTGACCCACGGCGCAGTTGTTGCTGGGTTGTCTTATCCAGATCGGAGCCAAACTTTGCAAATGCTTCAAGTTCACGGTATTGAGCAAGATCAAGTCGCAGGCGGCCAGCAACTTTTTTCATGGCTTTGATTTGTGCATTGCCGCCTACACGCGAGACAGAAATACCTACGTTGATTGCTGGACGAACGCCTGCATTGAACAGAGCCGACTCCAGGTAGATTTGCCCGTCGGTAATCGAGATCACATTTGTGGGGATGTACGCTGAAACGTCCCCAGCTTGTGTCTCGATGATTGGGAGAGCTGTGAGACTTCCTCCGCCAAATTCATCGCTGAGTTTTGAAGCTCGTTCAAGTAATCGCGAGTGAAGATAAAAAATGTCTCCAGGGTATGCCTCTCGTCCTGGGGGTCGGCGCAGTAGAAGGGAAACTTGCCGATAAGCTTGAGCATGTTTTGAGAGGTCATCATAGACCACCAAGGCATCTTTGCCATTATCCCGGAAATACTCCCCCAGTGTAGCACCTGCATAAGGAGCGATGAAAAGAAGTGGAGACGGCTCACTTGCCGTTGCGGAGATGACAGTCGTATAATCCATTGCTCCCATTTCTTCAAGTTTTGAAACGACCTGTGCTACTGTTGAGCCTTTTTGGCCAATTGCCACGTAAATGCAATATACAGGCTTGATGCCCATCGCCGCTGCTTCTTGCGAGTGAGTAAATTTTTGATTGATGATGGTATCGATAGCAATTGCGGTCTTTCCAGTTTGCCGGTCTCCAATGATCAGCTCTCGCTGGCCGCGGCCTATGGGGATCATCGCATCGATGGCTTTAATGCCGGTCTGAAGCGGCTCCTTTACAGGTCGACGGAAAATTACCCCCGGTGCTTTTCGTTCGATAGGTAGAGTTTTCTCAGTTCTTATAGGTCCTTTTCCATCGAGTGGCTGTCCGAGTGGGTTAATGACGCGGCCAAGCATCGTCTCTCCAACGGGCATGGAGGCAAGACGCCCTGTGCGCTTGACAATGTCACCTTCTTTGACAAGAGTGCTTTCACCAAAAAGTATAACACCAACGTTGTCTTCATTGAGATTTAGCACCATTCCGAAAACGCCGCTTGGGAATTCCACAAGCTCGCTTGCCATCACCTTTGAGAGCCCATAAATGCGGGCAATGCCATCACCTACCTGCAAAACAGTTCCGACGTCATAAAGGTCAACTTCTTTCTCAAACCCGGAAAGCTGTCTCCGGAGTATCGTAGAAACTTCGTCTGGACGAACTTCAGCCATACTGTTCACCTCTCATGTTGTACGTTACCCTTGTCCTGATGCAAGGTGCTCTCGCAATAACTGCAGCTGATGTTTGACGCTTCCGTTAAGCATCGTGTCCCCTACCTGTGCGATGAATCCCCCGATAATAGCCGGGTCGATGCTGACATGCAGCCGGATCTTTTTGCCACACCATGCCTGTAAGCTCTGTTGGAGAGCTGCTTCCTCCTGTTTCATTAACGGGACGGCAACACGCACAAACGCATTTTCTATTCCCTCTTGTTCATCTTTGAGCTCGAAGAATCGGTCGATGATATCAAGGATGAGCCCCTCGCGCCCCTTTTCCGTAAGGAGGGAAAGGAAGTTGAACATTTGAGACGATAGCGTTGTGCCGAACAACGAAGCGAGAATCTCGTTTTTCTTCTCAGCGCGGATCACTGGGCTTTTCAAAAAAAGACGCAGATCACGTGATGCTCGCACAATCTCTTGAATCTTTTTGAGGTCACGAGCGATAAGCTCGAGACTGTTCGTTCTTTCGCCCAGTTCAAGAAGAGCTCGTGCATATCGAATAGAAACTCGATATTCACTCATCAGTTCTTCGGCAGTTGATTAAGGAATTTGTTGATGAGCTTGCGGTGGCGAGATTCATCAAGTGATTCATCAAGGATCTTCTCAGCCACCTTGATGGCGAGGTCAGCGATCTCGCTGCGGAGCTGAGCCAGGGCTTGCTCGGTTTTTCGATCGATTTCTTCTTTTGCCTGGTCGATCATCCGGCGAGCGCTGAGGTTGGCTCGTTGGAGAATCTCGTTCTTTACTTTTTCTGCTTCTGCCTTTGCCTCTTTCAGAAGACGGGCGGCTTCGTTCTGTGCGGTGGCAATCTGTTTGGCACGCTCTTCAAGAAGGCGCTCGGCTTCTCGTTTTGCTTCTTCAGCGCGCTGGATGGATGACCGTATCGCTTCCTCGCGCTGAGTGAGAGCACTGATGAGAGGCTTCCAGGCAAACTTAGAAAGGATCGCCAGAACAATAAGAAATGTTATGGCGGTCCAGATAAGCAATCCAGGGTTAAGTTCCAACAGCATAGTGGTCTCAAAGTGAAAAATTACTTGATGGCAAGAATAATGCAGATCACCTCTGCGAAGAGTGTTACCCCTTCAATGAGCGCTGCAGAAATAATCATAGATGTTCGCACATCGGCTGCAACTTCTGGTTGGCGCCCACTGGCTTCCATTGTCGCTGCAGCTAACTTCCCAATTCCAAAGGCTCCGCCTATCACTGCAAGACCAGCTCCCAATCCTGCGGCCAGATGAGCAAATGCAAATGGTGACATAGAATCCTCCGTTTTATGGTCAATGAGACAATGCAATTTAGTGCTCTTGATGAACTGCCAGTCCAATGAAGAGCGCCGTCAATATGGTAAAAATATATGCTTGAATAAACGCAATCATGATCTCCATAAAGTAGATAAAAAGCGCAAAGCCAATCGATATCGGTGCAACAGCCACAGTTTTAAACAAGAAGATCAATCCGATCAAAGAGAAAATGACTATGTGTCCTGCAGTCATGTTTGCAAAGAGACGGACAGTCAGAGCAAATGGTTTTGTAAAAAGTCCGATGAACTCAACGACAACCATAATAGGTATTACGAAGAAGGGAATCCCCGGTGGTACCAAGCCTTTGAAGTATCCAATCAATCCGTGCTTCGCAATACCACTCCCCTGAATCACGAGGAAAGAGATAAGAGCCAAGCCAGCCGTAACGTTAATATTCCCCGTCGGCGTTATGGCATCTGGAATTAGTCCTAAAAGATTTGATGTGAGGATAAAGAAGAAAAGCGTCAAGAGAAAAGGCAAGAATTTTATTCCCTCGTGCCCGATGGTCGGGATAATCACTTCATCACGGATGAATACAATAAACACATCGATCACATTCTTCCACCCACGGGGTACGAGATCATTTTGTTTTCTCCGAGCGAGGACAATTAAACTTAACGTCACTATCAATGCTGCAATCCAGAGAAAGATAAGGTATTTTGTCGGTGAAAGGTCGATTGTTATTCCGAGCACGTGAATTGGCGGAAAGGTAGGCAAGTGAATTGGACCAAAGGGTTGAATTTCTAAGGTGTGAGAATCCGCTAAATCTTCAATCATCCAGTTATTGCCACCTTCTGAAACATGTTGCCCTTCCTGTGCAACCTTCCCCTCGGGTAAAGCTTTAAGGAAGGAAGCAAGGGCAAGTAACGTATGTTGATTGAATAAACTGAGAATCATGGTAAAATCATTTTATCACGAATTGTCTCTGGATCAGCATTTCCAAGTATCGAATTAAAGAGAACACTGATTAAGGAATTTCGTTGTTGAACGGTTCCTTGTCATGTTACAAAGCAACTGACTCATTTGCCTTGTTGCTTCGCTGAGCCGCTGCGCGGTTTAGGAAGATAATTTCTGCAGCTGCAGATAGAAAGTAAAAGAAGAAAAGTGATATTGTAAATGCGACAACATTCAAAGCCAATACTTTGAATGCTACGAATACAATCGCAGCAAGGGCCATTAACCGACTACCCATTCCGCCCACAATGACTTTAATAAATGTTGTATTTGATTTATCAAATGCGTAGATGATGGAGAGAAATCCGGCTGCAGCATTGACCACAGCTATGAGGCCTCCTACAAGCACTGCAACAAGAATATCCACTCCTCCCAAGCTGTACGCTGGATAGACAGAAATGATCAGGATCCCCGCGATGATTGCGAAGCTATGTCTTGGAAACCGAAGCGCTGTATTTTTCATGATCGTTTCTTAGCTGAAGACTGTTTTTTCAAAAGAGCTGAAATTGTTTTCAAGAAATTGTAGAACCCTCCAATCAGTCCGACAAAGGATCCAATGATTGTCAATGTTGGACTGGTACCAAACTTAGCGTCAAGCCATCTGCCGATAAGAAAGAATAGAACTATAGTGCCGGCAAGGGTAGCTCCAAGTCCCATATAAGGGGCTGCATCTCGATAGGCTTGCGCGAGATTTCCAAGCGTCGTTCGACGCTGTGGTGCGGAAGGATCTTTCACAATCCCTTTGTTGCATGACGCCGAGATTCTTTTTCTTTTGTAATTTCTCCCTGTGTTACCTGCTCTGGCTCTTTGGACATGGAGCAGTTGCCATCAAAGATAGCCCCTTCATCTACAATTAGAACTGCTGCACGGATATCCCCCCGCACTCGCGCATGCTGTTCAAGCGTCAACTTTTCTGCTGCTGTAATATTCCCCACGATTTTCCCGCCAATCGTTACGTTCTTGGCGGCAAGGGTTCCTTCAACCTCACCTGTAGCGCCTACAGCAATCCCTTCACCGACGGTGATATTGCCTTTAACCTTCCCGTCGATTCTTAAGCTTCCAAGAGTGGAAATCTTCCCCTCAATAATTGTTCCGCCAGCAATGAAGTTCAGTTCGTCTGATGTGTTTGTCCGTGCCATAAGCTGCTCCTATCCCGCCTTTGGCGGGACTTTCAAACCGAAAACATAATCAGAAGGGTCAACAACGTGCCCGTCAATCCAGACTTCAAAGTGAAGGTGCGGACCCATGCTTGTGTGGCCAGAATCTCCAAGCAGAGCGATCGGTTCTCCACGGTTGACCCGCTCGCCCAAGTGCGCAAGAAGCGACTGATTGTGTTTGTAAAATGTTAGAATGTTCTGTCCATGGGAGAGAATTACCATGTTACCGCTGTCATACGTCCAGCCAGCGAAGAGCACAACCCCTTCAGCGGCTGCTGTCACCGGCGTGCCGCGTCTGGCGGCTATATCAATTCCAAAATGACCATCTTGGGGATTAAACCCTTGTGTAACATATCCCACTACAGGAACCGAGAGGGGGATGATATCGAGTGCCCGCCTCAGTTGAGGAAGCTCGCCCAAGGCAAGTGAGGTCACACTTTGCGTTTCGAATGTTCTCTCAGAACGTTGATCAGCCACAGAACGTGTCTCCGGCTGCCACAGTTCCTCTTCTCCACTTCCAAGAAGAGCCTGAGGCTGAGTCCGCCGCAAGCGGATTGAATCGGATGAGTTCACTGATTCTCCTAACGCCTTCCGTAGCTTAAGGTTATACTCGCGAATCCCATCAACTATTTCGGTCAGCTTTTGGAGCCGGCTTTCAAGATCGCTGATCTGCTGTTGATACCGACGCTGAACATCTGATGTTGTTATAGGAATCAGTGAACCCACAGGAGTATAGATCAATAGAACAATCACAATGGCTGCGATGATAAAAAACATTACAACAGCGCTGAGAAGAATTACAAAGGGGTGAACGGAAAAGCTTTTCGCCGATTCGCTCCCCTTCGCTTCTGGAATAACAATAAGACGAAGCTTCCCTGTCTTTCGGTGTTCACGTTTTTGCTCCATAATGCTCATTTTCCGTCAACCCACGTGAAACAACATTAATATATTCAAACCGTGCATAAGAATCAAAGTGAAATAGGTGGTCTGAATTGATGCAATCAGAGATCAGCCAAACGAAGAAATGTGTGGCACATCGCACAAAAGAGCACGAGCCATTTTTTTTTAGACATGGCGAGCATTTAGAGAGCCTTTTGCCGTTTTTTGACTTGACGAACTCAAAACTTGTTGATAAATGCAAACAAGCGTCGCATTTTGAAGATTCCCTTTGCGAAGGAGCCTCTCAACAATTTTTCTTCTGTTTATCATTCTGGGCTGCTCTCGGAATCAAGATCATGTCGGAAGGAAGCCCTCGCCGCCAACAATAGAGTTTTCTGCGGTTGACTCTTTACTTAACGGTCGGATCAAGAACGACTTGCTCGGGATTTCGTTCTATTCTTCGGACTCCCACTTCAGTACTTAACGATTTCCGCGACCTTCGTGTTTACCTCGTGCGCGCGATTGTAGTTCACCTTAACTACAGCTGTGTCAATTACTTTCAATCTGTCAACCGTTTCGTAGTACCTATTATCGATATTAGTCCGTAGAAGCCACACAGTTCCGTGGAGCGTATACCAAGCAGCAGACGCCCCGGAATTGTGCATTGCTATTTTCGTCTGCCCGGCATCTCGCAAGGGATGGCCTTAATGAAGGCAGCACCAATTCGACCATTTGCGCGAGCAATTGTAGCTGGGCGTGCGAAAACAGGTTGCCCCCTGAGGAGCAGCCTGGCGCACTGCGGACTGGCTCGCTGCACTGATATCCTTATTCATCTAACTAGGTTCATTATGAACTCTAACCTATCTAAGAAAAGCTTATCATTTGCTAACATTGGTAGCGGGGATATCGTCTTCCAGAAGAGAATGTTCCCCTTAGTATCGACTACGGTCACGATCGGGAGAGCCGGCTGAAAGCTGCTATCAGACAGAGCGATCTTGGTGAGCTGATAGAACCTCTCGTGATGCTTGTATCTCGCCAGATAAGGGATCTTTTCTTCTTCACCGTTCAAGTCTACCGAAACGAAATAGATCTCGACTCTTTTACTGGAAAACTTGTTAAGATAGTCAATCATCAGCTCGATGCAATTTTGACAATTGTTCTTCGAGAAGAAGAACATAATGGAGGGTCTTCTAAAGTCGTAGTTCACAGAGTGATAGTCCATCCACGAGGTCATGAGCAACGTGTCAATGCGAATCTCATTTCTTATCTCATCCCATCCGTGCCCATAATCTGAGGAGGAAGCTGTGTGTACCCGAGCTTGCGAGCCACTGGTTGGTAACATTTTATACAGCAGGAAGATATTCGCGCTAATCAAAAGGGCGATTATAAATTTGTTCAAGTTCTTCATTTTCGGAACTCCTCATTGACATCATAAATAATTAAAATGGGATTCACCGGATGGCGGAGATCCTCGTTATTGTGTTCGACAAATATAAGTTCGTAAAGATGTCTTCCGTCGCAGTAAGTGGCACCGAAACCCCCTTCTATCAGATAAGATTTATGATGCTTCAGGTCGTAGACCACGCTTTTTATAATTCTCATAGGTCCCTCTGAGATGATGTAGTGCACTACAAAAAATCTGCTTTCAAGCAGGTATAAATTGAGGACATCTGTCCCCTTGTTGAAGCTTTCTTGGGCTTCTTGATAGTTCGGCGCTCTGCGAAGGGGAGGGATTGGTGTAAAAAAAGAAGGTTTGCCTAGAGAGATGTACGAGGTCTTTTTTGAGTGCAAATCTAGTTTCCTTATCACGTTCTCCGAAAAGGAGTCCATCTCGTACAAGCAACCATCTGTGGTATCGACAAACAACCCCCCGTGGAACATGCCCGTGCCAGTGTAAGCCTCGAACCCACTTTGTGCCGGGAAATAGGTGCCCGAAACCTCGAAGCTGTCAGTAAGCTCAATCACATTGCACCTGTACTCAGGCGTGTAGGGTACCTGGATGTAGTAGTGGTTTTTGTAATAAACTACCACTCTTCGTCCGGGTGCGAATGGTAGCCTTTTAGACCCTACGAAATCCCCGTTGCTCTTGAAGACCGATAGGCTCCTCGATGGAAAGCCGTAGATCCCTATTTTATCCGGGGGGATAGGGAAAATGCAGTCCACCCATCTATACTCGCCGGGTCCGTCTCCAATATTCCCAATCGTTCTCAAAAATTTTCCTGTTCTATCAAAAACCTTTATTGGTACATCCCTCGACGAAATGTAGATCTCACTCCCCAGAGTTGTAATATCATATGGAAAGGAGACTAGACTTTTCGGTGAAGATTCCAAATTTATTTTCGTTAAATGGAAGAATTTATCAAAACGCACAGGTATAAGCGATTCATTAAACTCGCTTTCATACTGGTCCGATTTATTGCCAGCCTTCTTGCATCCAAAAATTGCAAATACGAGCATGAAGAAGATGATCGCAAGGCGTTTCATAGAGAAATCCTCCAATCTTTTTGGTCAAAATACATAGGGGTTGCTCATTCAACGTTGCAACCCCTATTTTAACGCAGTTTCACCATTAACACGGACCATAGCCCATTGGTGACGTGGCGTCACCGTTACAGGGAGTCGGAGGGTTCCACCTCCAAGCCCCAGGCGCGGCACATTTGTAGTTACCCCAAGTTCCGCAAACCTGAGTGGTAACCCTGCTCGTATATTCGTAGTAGCATGATAGAGTAAAGCCGAGAAATGAGACCGTGCTAAGTCGATAGCAATGCCATTCGTCAACCCTCTGGTCCTCCCAGTAGTACCCACTGACACCGCCTCCACCGCTTCCGGCCTCCTTAAGAGCTGAGAGTTGTGAGCCAAATGTCACAACTATCATTGTAAGCATTAGGGCTAATGCCGAACGCATGATCAGGCGTTTCATTTTTCGTACCTCCGTTTTGTTTTTCGTTATTGTTTATGCTGATTGCCGCAGCTTGGGCTGCTGGTAAACGAACCAAGCGAGCTGCGGGTTTGCTTTACGTTACGCGATATTATACAAAAAAACACGAATGTCAAGCCAAAAGACGAAAAAGTTGACAAATACCTGCGAACTTGATTCGGGGGGTAATTATGGGCATGTGAGTTCCGCAGCGTGAATTTCACTTCCCAGCTAAACAGCGGAGTATGTGATTAGCGCTTCTGTTGAGTTGCAAGAGTGGGAAGTGCTCTGGCACAGCCACAGTTCGGATCTGAAAGCAGTGGACATTAAGCTCCGCCCAACCAGAGCGCGGTATATCCGGATTGAATGCCTGAAACCGGCAAACCATTTGTTCTATTCGATCCGGGAAGTTGTTCTCTATGGCAGACCTGATGAAGCAAAACTACGCAGTGCAGATCCAGAGTGTTATACTCCGCCTTGTTCTTAGGTCTTTAGTTGACAGGATGAATTTTGTTTCTTCTTGGCTGATGGATAGATGTCATTTCTACAAATTTATTTGCTTTTCTTCAGCCGAATTGCAAAAGATCCATCCATATCGTGAACATGTGGGAGAGTTTCAACATATTTGCCGCTTGGGTGCAGGACTTGCTGCGGCACAAATGGGGATGGATCGTCAATTGAGAAATCGGGATGATCGTTGAGGAATCTCTTAATCTGCTCAATGTTCTCTTCCGGCTCGATTGTGCAGGTGCTGTAAACGAGAATGCCATCCCGTTTGACCAGTCGTGCCGCATTTTCCAGAAGCTCTCGCTGGATATCGGCGAGCTTCGCAATGTCTTCTGGTTCCCGCTTCCACTTTGAGTCTGGTTTTTTTCTAATGACGCCAAGCCCTGAGCATGGCGCATCAAGAAGAATTTTATCCGCCGGTTCTATGTCAAGGTTTGCGGCATCTCCTTCCGTGCAATGAACGTTGGGAAGCGCAAGTCGAGAGCACATATCTCGGAGCATCATAACCTTTGATTCATACTTGTCAACTGCGAGGACCTCGCCGGTTCCCTGAAGCAGTTCAGCGATGTATGCTGTCTTTCCGCCAGGGGCAGCTGCCAGGTCGATCACCCGCTCTCCCTGTTGAGGATTGAGGAGCAAAACGGGGAATGCAGTGCTTTCATCTTGGACAGTAAAAAAGCCTTTCTGGAAAGGTTCAAAGTCGGCAAGGCGGCCGATATGTTCAAGCTTTAGAAATGTTGGCAGATAGTGTGAGCGTTCGTATGGAATACCATGCTTTTCAAGTAGTTGAAGAAAGTCAGTGACGCTAATCTTCAGTGTGTTCACACGAATTGTAATCGGTGGGCGTTCGTTGTTCTTCTCAAGGAGCTTCGCCGTTTGGTCAAATCCATAACGGTCTACCCAACGCTTCACCATCCAGGAAGGATGTGAAAGCATAATGGAAAGATAGTAAACCGGAGCTTCCTTTGGGTCAGGGTAATGGATGGCATCGAGGGAGCGGAGGATGCTTCGAAGAACGCCATTGACGATTGCAGCAGATTTCTCTCCCCGGAGTTTTTTCACGAATTCAACAGCTTCGTCAACAGCTGCATATTGTGGAATGCGGTCGAGAAAGAAAACTTGGTAGAGGGCAACTCGCATGGCATTCTTCACGTTTGTCTCTGCTTTGGTGAAATTGCCTCGGTAGAACCCGTTTAACACATAATCAAGTTTTCCACGCCACCGAAGAACACCATGGACAAGCTCGGTCAAGAGCCTGCGGTCTGCTTCGTTGAGTTCCTCAGATTGCAGCTCAAGGTCCAGGACCTTGTCAAGGTAAGCATCCATTCGTTCCACGCGGTTGAGAATTTTCACAGCCTTTCCACGCGGACCGTGGTAAAATAAGCGAGAGTCTGTTTGTGGATTCATCGTTCAGAAAATAAAAGAGCAGGCACTGTATGCCCGCTCTTCTTTTATCTTGTCAGAAATACTACTGAAGTATGCCAGCACGAGCGCGATCTTTTTCAGTCAGTGCAAAGATGGTGCGAAGAAGATCTTCGTCAACCTGGGTCATGATGATCTTTCGCCGAGCCATGACCCGACGAGCGACTTCAATTGCTTTCTCAATCTTGTAGGTCTCGAAGCCTTCAGCTCCTCCCCAGGCAAACGAAGGAATCTCCTTCGGAGGCAACCCAGTACCGTAGATGTTACACGATACTCCCACCACCGTCCCAGTATTGAAGAGAGTCCCTATGCCGCTCTTTGAATGATCACCGACTGTTAAACCGACAAACATCGAGCCGGTATCGATCGATTTACCATTGATGACCACTTTAACGTTGCCATAGTTGTTTTTCAGATCGCTGTTGGTGGTGAGCGCACCAAGATTCACCCAGGAGCCTATATAGGAATGACCGAGAAAGCCCTCGTGCTGTTTGTTCGAATACGAATGAACGATCGATGCATCAATCTCGCCGCCAACCTTACAAACTTCCCCTATACTGGTGTTCTCATAAATCTTTGCACCGATTTTGAGAACTGAACCATCACCGATGAACGCTGGACCAATAATTGTGACATTCGGGAAGATCTTCACGTTCTTCCCAATGACGACCGGGCCTTCCTCGGCATCAATGACGGCGGTTGGCATGATAGTGCTTCCTTCTCCAACAAGAATATTCTCTGGATGAAGAAGGTATGCCCCTTCGTGGATTTTCCCCCCATGCTGTGCCGATGCCTTGAATTCGTTGGCAAGGAGCCTTGCGTCCGCTACGATTTGTTCTCCATTTTTGTTTACTAGGTCCCACGGATACTGAATTACTTCCACCTCAACATCTTTTGTGGGCAAGCCTTTTAAGCTCTCAACATCAAGTGCGCCATCTGCTGAGAATTTCAGTGAACGAACCTTTTTTGCGCTCACAAAAGCGCCAACGATTTCCTCTTTTGCCAGATAAAGCATCTCAGGACCGGGAGAAGGGGGAAGTTTCTTTGCAAGGGCTCCATCGGCAAGAACACGTCCATTAATGAAAAGACAATCCTCGTCTGGAAGAATGTTCACAGCCGCTGTGGGATTTTGCTGTTTCAGCGTATCGGTAAGGTAGGTTCTCGCAAACAGAGTAAGTGGAAGATTTGGATACGCACGTTGAATTTTCTCACGAAGTGTGAAAATTCCGCACCGTAAGTCATACGTCGGGCGCGTATATACGAGAGGAAGAAGTTGTACTGCCTTAGAATCTTCAAAGATGCAGAGTCTCATCACAAGTCACTTTCTATTTCAAGCTTCATTTAGTTCATCCGTAGTTTTCAAATTCACCGGTCAACTTGGATCCGGCTTCCTTATCGACGATGATTGTCGCTTTTCGGTGCATCTGGAGCATTGAAGCGGGAACCATCGCGGTGATTGGTCCTTCAACGGCGGCTTTGACAGCATCAGCCTTGTTCTTTCCGTTGGCGAGAAGGATCACTTCCTTTGCATCCATGATCGTTCCAATTCCCATAGTGATTGCATATCGTGGAACGTCTTCTTTTCGAGGAAAGAAGCGTGCGTTATCTTCAATGGTTTTCTTTGTGAGTGTTTTGATTCTTGTCCGGGAACCAAGAGAGGACCCGGGCTCGTTGAAGGCTATATGTCCATTGGCTCCGATACCGAGGATCTGAAGATCGATACCTCCAGCTCTCTTGATTTCGTCCTCGTACCACTGGCAGAACGCATCGATATCTGTCGCCATACCGTCAGGAATATGGACGAATCGCGGGTCAACATTGATATGCTTGAAAAGGTTCTCCCACATGAAATAGTGGTAGCTCTGGTCATGGCTTGGTGGAAGTCCAATATACTCATCGAGATTAAACGTAGTCACTTTTGAAAAATCAAGCCCATCGGTCTTGTGCATTCGGATAAGTTCCTTGTACAGTCCAAGTGGTGTACTCCCAGTAGCCAGCCCAAGAACGAGGTTCGGCTTTTTTCGGAGACGGTCTGCAACAATCTTCGCAGCTTCCTTGCTCATTTCCTCATATGTGTCCTTCACAATGACTAACATTACTGATGTTCTCCTTGTATTAGTTTAATGCATAAAAAAAACCGCCTGCGCAAGCGGACGGCTCTTGTGAAAGAAACTTGTTCAAGGTTGAGATTGCTCGGTGGATTCTTTCTTCGAGTACTTTTTCATGTATTTTTCGACTCTTCCCGCAGAATCTACGAACTTCTGTTTTCCCGTGAAAAATGGATGGCATTTGGAACAAATTTCAAGTTTGATGATCCCAGCTCGTGTTGAGCGGGTCTGAAATGTGTTTCCGCACACGCAAACAACCGTCGCAAGCTTGTACTCTGGATGAATTCCTTTTTTCATTGAGGTATACCTCTGCTTCGTTTATGGTTTTCAGGAAACAATAATATACGCATTCTTCGAAATTGTTGCAATCAAGTAACTGAATGCATTGTCGATAAAGAAGTTAAAGGAGCCATCTTGGCTTGTTGCTCATGGAGTGAGGCACGCGGGTTGTATCTAAGAACTAATTTTTGTAAATTAAAAATACAGCACCCGCCAGAGGCGGGGGGTGGTTTTAGCAATTAAGCGGTGTGATTCACCCAAGAGTTCGGTAGTTGAAGGTGTCTGGACTGGCTCTGTTGGGGGTCCCCCTTTGGTCGGATTCTGGCAGCCCTAATAGCCTTCTCCGTCCGCCTTCGGCGGATTTTCCTGCATGAGCGTTCTATGTTCGCCAGAGGCGGGAGTGTCATTTCGATCTCGATGAATGGAGGTTCAATGAAATTCAACATTCTGAGCAGTGAGCTCCAGAAAGCTCTCGCAAAGGTCATGGGCGTTGTTCCTTCCAAATCCACGATGCCAATTCTGGAGCACGTCCTTGTTGAAGTATTTCCAGATGAAAGTGGTCAAAGTGCGCTTAAGCTTACTGCTACTGATTTAGAAATTACCATTTCAGTTACAGTTCCTCTTGGCATCACCAATGGAACTCACGAACCCGGGAAGATCGCAGTTCCAGCTCGGCGATTGATGGATACGGTCCGAGCCTTGCCCGAGGTGCCGCTTTCGTTCTCCGCAGACCTTGCTACAAACAAAGTTATCGTTTTGACAGAGACAGGAGAATATCAACTCACGGGGGAATCGAGCGAAGAGTATCCGATCCCCAGCGAGTCGGGACTGATTTTCCAGACAGGCGAGTCCGCCGTTGAATTTTCCGTTGAGGGCGAAGTTCTTAAAAACCTTGCAGCCAGGACGGTATTTGCTGTCAGCACCGATGAGCTTCGTCCTGCTATGATGGGGGTGCTGTTGCAGATTCGCTCCAATGAACTGCGAGCTGTCTCCACTGATGGGCATCGATTAGTTCTGGTTGTCAGAAAAGAATTCTCATCTAAGGTAGAACGTGATCTCATTGTTCCTGCCAAGGCAATGAATCTTCTCCTACGCTCGATTGAGCCAGCTCCATCAGCCCCCGCATTGGCGGGGAAAGGATTTGTCACCGTTACTGCCGGGCAGACGCACGTTAAATTTGCTCTTGATTCCAGTTTTATCGTTTCCCGTTTGATAGATGAATCTTACCCGAACTATGAAAGTGTTATTCCTCTGGATAATAACAAACAGCTTGTAGTGAATCGCTTTGAGCTTCTATCTGCCGTGCGGCGCGTTGCGCTCTACTCAAGTTCGGTCACACATCAGATTCGCATGCAAGTCGTTTCAGGGAATGAAGGTGTAAGTGCTTCACACTTTCTTGAACTGTCTGCCGAGGATGTTGATTTTGGGGGCGGTGCTCGGGAACGCATCGCTTGCACGTATGAGGGGGAGCCGTTGGAAATTGGATTTAATGCAAGATACATTGAGGATTTGTTAACGCATCTTGATTCCGAGGAAGTTTTGTTCCAGTTTAGTACACCGACACGAGCCGCCATCGTAAAGCCCCAAGCTTCTCCGACCAAAGAGGACATTCTCATGCTTGTTATGCCCATTCGACTTAATAGTTAGAAATTGAAAATTGTTTAATCATGAACAGTCCGCGAGGTTTCGAAAAATGCCACAATGTGATCCGCCGAGGGCGGACAATCATGGAGGTCTCATTGTGACTGTGACTCTCAAGGACGCAAATGATCAATGATTCTTCAGTCACTTGTTATCAATAATTTTCGAAATCACCGTAGTACTAGCCTGACGTTTTCCGATCGCTTCAACGCTTTCATCGGCGGCAATGGCCAAGGGAAAACAAGCGTTCTAGAGGCGATTTCTTATTTATGTCTCACAAAGAGCTTCACTGCTCAGAATGATGTAACTGTTGTGATGCGCCATGAAAACCAATTTCGCGTGCAGGGCAAATTCCGTTCTGACTTTGGTCCCTCAGGAAAGCGCACGGAAAGCACTGTAGAGCTTCAGTATAGAAAATCGGATGGGAAAAAGATTCTTCAGGTCAATCAGGCTTCAGTTGACTCGTTTTCAGCGTTCATCGGTAGTTATCCTGCAGTTATCCTTGCTTCAGATTACGAGCAAATTACTCTGGGACCGCCTTCTGCTCGGCGGCGATTTCTTGATATGCTGTTATCACAAGCATCCCGGATGTACTTAGAAGATTTAATGGCTTACCGCCGGGTGCAGCGGAATCGGAATCGGGTTCTTCTTGATATGCGTAACCGTGCCTCAGGACGATCTGAGCTATCGAGCTCGGAGATGAGCCTGCTTGAGCCGTGGGATGAACAATTGAGCTTTCTCGGTTCACGAATTATGGAAAAGCGAATGAACGTCCTCAGCGAACTGCAGCCATACATCGAAAATGCCTATCGGGAAATAGCAGGAGTGGCAGAGCATCCTGAAGTTCATTATGTCCCGCCAATCCCCATTCCTCAGGGGGCTAATCGTTCAGACCTGGAAACGCTTCTGCGAGAGGCTCTGAAGGACAACATACGCAGCGATATTATGTTAGGACGAACTGGTATCGGTCCTCATCTTGATGAACTTCTCTTTGTTCTCGATGGTTTGGAGGTACGGCGGTATGCCTCGCGAGGGCAACACAAGACTTTTCTCGTCGCTTTGAAGATCGCTGAGTTTTCGTATCTCAAGGAGAAATTGCAAGAAACCCCATTGCTTCTCTTCGATGATGTGATTGTTGAACTCGATGAGGAGCGTGCAAAGTCGTTAGTGAGTATCCTGGGGAGATTGGGCCAAACCTTTGTGAGCGCAACAGATGGGCGATTTCTCCAATATCTTCCCGCAGCAGATTTCAGGGAGTTTGAGGTGATTAATGGGACCGTTGAGGCGCACGCAATCGAACCCGCAGCCCATTGGGAACGTGTTTGATCAGCTTTTCCGCCAATTAGGATTGACCAGACGACTGCACCAGTATGATGTTGTTGCCCAATGGAAAGAAATTGTAGGTGAGCAGATAGCGCAAGTGAGCGAGGCAACCCGAGTTGAAAACGGCGTGCTGTTTGTGCATGTAAAATCGAGTGCGTGGCGAAATGAGCTTCTACTCCGTAAGCAGGAAATCCTTGCTCGTATTCAGTTACGCTTCCGAGGTACTGGAATTCATGATATTCATTTTCTGTGAAACATTGTTATGACAAAGAAATCAATTACAACACAGCGAAGTCTTCGACCGCGAAGCTCCAAACAAACCGCCTCTGAACAGAAGGTGGCTAAGCCTTCCTCCGGAGCGAAACAACGTGGTGCCACCGAGGGCTATGGTGCTGATGCTATTCAAGTTCTCAAAGGTCTTGAGGCTGTTCGCCGTCGCCCCGCAATGTACATTGGGGACGTAAGCAGTCGCGGGTTACATCACCTTGTATATGAAGTCGTGGACAACAGCATTGATGAAGCTGTTGCCGGGTATTGCAAGAATATTGATGTAACTATCAACAAAGACGGTTCAGTAACGGTTGTTGATGATGGAAGAGGTATCCCCACAGACATTCATCCCACAGAGAAACGGTCAGCTCTTGAGGTTGTGATGACCGTTCTTCATGCAGGTGGGAAATTCGACAAGTCAGCTTACAAAGTCTCAGGGGGCTTACACGGAGTTGGTGTTTCGGTGGTCAATGCTCTATCGGAGGAACTTGAGGTTGAGGTGTACCGGGAAGGGAAGACGTGGTATCAAAAATACCGTCGGGGCGAGCCAATCACCCCTGTAAAGGTAATTGGCGGTTCAGACCGGACGGGGACGAAGATTCGTTTCTTACCCGATGGGCAGATTTTCAAGTCGCGTAGTTTCAAGTTCGAGACCCTTGCTGAGCGGATGCGAGAGCTTGCCTATCTTAATCCTGATCTTACAATTCGGATTGCGGATGCTCGCACGAAAGAGGAGAGCGTATTTCATTACAAAGGGGGAATTGTTGAATTCGTGAAGTACGTTGATGCAACCAGGCCTGTTCTGATCAAATCGCCTATTTATATCTCTGGGTCGCAGGAAGGGGTGCAGGTTGATGTTGCCTTTCAGTACAACGAGTCCTTTACAGAGAACGTCTTCACCTATGTGAATAATATCAGCACGCACGAGGGGGGCACGCATCTTGTCGGCTTCCGGACTGCATTAACTCGTACACTTAACTCCTATGCAGCGAAGAACAATCTTGTCAAAGACGGGTCACTTCAGTTAACAGGTGATGATTTTCGTGAAGGGCTAACGGCTGTTATCAGTGTGAAAGTCCCAGACCCGCAATTCGAAGGTCAGACCAAGACAAAACTTGGCAACAGCGAAGTTAAAAGCATTGTGGAGTCGATTGTTGGTGACCAGCTTAGTCGATGGCTTGAAGAAAACCCTGCTGATGCGCGACGGATCATTGAGAAATGTGTTCGAGCGGCTGAGGCACGGGAAGCAGCTCGCAAGGCGCGTGATCTCACTCGTCGGAAGAGCGCCCTTGACAGCTCAAGTTTACCGGGGAAATTAGCTGACTGCTCGATCACTAATCCTGAGCATGCGGAGCTCTACATTGTTGAAGGAGATTCAGCAGGTGGGAGCGCAAAGCAGGGTCGAGATCGCCGCTTCCAGGCAATTCTTCCAATTAAAGGAAAAATTCTCAATGTAGAGAAAGCACGGCTTCACAAAATTCTTGAGAACGAGGAAATCCGTGCGATCTTCACCGCAATTGGCGCTGGTGTTGGAGAAGACTTCGATCCCGATAAGGTTCGCTACGGCAAAATTATCATTATGACCGATGCCGATGTTGATGGTTCACACATACGAACTCTTCTGCTAACGCTTTTCTTCCGCTATATGCGCGATCTTATCGAGCTGGGCAAAGTCTACATCGCTCAACCCCCTCTTTATAAGTTGAAGAAGGGAAAGGCTGAATACTATGCGTACGATGATGACCAACGGGACGAAATCTTGAAAAGGCTGCGAAGTGAGAAGCGCTCCAAGGGAGAGAAAGAAGAAACTGTAAGCGAGGAAGAAGGGGGTATCTCCGTGGACGGCGTTGTTATCTCGCGGTTCAAAGGACTTGGAGAAATGAATCCAGAACAACTCTGGGCAACAACGATGAACCCGGAGACGCGCACAATTCTTCAGGTGACTGTTGAGAATGCCGCTGACGCCGATCGGACATTTTCCATTCTTATGGGGGATGACGTCGAGCCCCGCCGGGAGTTCATCGAGAAAAACGCCAAGTATGTGCGGAATTTAGACGTGTAGGTAACGTTTTGTACTAATTGCAGATTTAGAGTTTAGCAAAAGTTGCTTATCACTAAGTTGCGCTGTCAAAAATTTTAATATCTGTTACCGAGAAGAAAGGTTAAAACAATGGCTGACCGAGTTATGATGTTTGTTGACGGATCATATTTATTCCATTCCATTCGCACGTTCGATCCGAATTATCGCATTGATTATAACAAACTTGTGAATCGCTTAATGGAAGTTGACCCCAGCTTTCGGCTGACCAGGAAGTACTATTATGGTTCGCGAGCAACTCTGCCAGTTGATGAAGAACAGGCGGTGAAACAGGAAAAGCTGTTCGACCGCTTGCGAGACATGAAATTTGACCTCACGATACTGGAATTGAGCACTGTCTATGATCCGCAGGCTGGAGGTATGCGATATCGCGAGAAGGGTGTTGATGTAGCGATCGCGGTTGATGTTCTCACGCTTGCACACAACCGGGCGTTCGATGTTGCTATTCTTGTGAGCGGGGACGGGGATTTCATTCGGCTTGTGAAAGCCGTTAAGCAACTTGGGCAGCGTGTAATGATCGCCGCTTTCCGACACAGTTGCGCTCCTGCATTGATGGAAGCGTCCGATTTCCCCCCGGTCTGGATCGATTCATTCACCGAGGACGTGAAGCTAACCTTCGAACCTTCAGATAATGAGCTAACTGAACGGATGCTCTACGATGCGACTTGCTCTGTCTGCGGTGCTCCGGTGCGTGTTCCATTTCACCCGGATGGAGTTCGCCCTGTCTACTGCCGTGAGCATCTGCCGATAAGACCGGTATACTGAGACGATGTTCAGTCAGTCTCTGCCTTAGATGTAAAGGAGAAGTTGTTGTATGGCGATATTTCAAGAGAACGTTATTCCTGTTGATATTGAAGATGAGATGAAGGGATCCTACATCGACTATGCGATGTCGGTCATCGTCTCGCGCGCTCTTCCAGATGTGCGTGATGGATTGAAACCGGTCCATCGTCGTGTGCTCTATGGCATGTCAGAACTTGGGCTGACGAGCAATCGTCCTTACAAGAAAAGTGCACGTATTGTTGGCGAAGTCCTCGGGAAATATCATCCACACGGCGACGCTGCTGTATATGATACAATGGTGCGGATGGCGCAAGATTTCTCCATGCGGTATCCTCTCATAGATGGACAGGGGAACTTTGGCTCAATTGATGGTGATGCTCCTGCTGCTATGCGATACACCGAGGCGCGGCTCTCCCACCTCGCTGAGGAAATGCTCCGTGATATTGAAAAGGACACCGTTGACTTTGTTCCGAACTTCGATGAATCGCTGAAAGAACCGACGGTTCTTCCATCTCTTCTCCCCAACCTTCTGGTTAATGGAACTGCTGGCATTGCCGTCGGTATGGCTACGAATATCCCTCCTCATAATCTCTCCGAAGTTGTCGACGGACTTGTTGCTTTGATCAATAACCCATCGCTTGAAGACAAGAAACTTCTCAAATATGTTCTTGCTCCCGATTTCCCGACAGCAGGAATAATCTACGGTTATGAAGGAGTCCGAGAGGCTTACCTTACGGGCAGGGGGCGCATTGTTGTTCGTGCTCGTGCGAATATTGAAACTACAAAAGGCGATAGACAAAATATTATCGTCACCGAACTTCCATACCAGGTGAATAAGGCAAATCTCATTGAGAAGATTGCTGAACTGGTTCGAGATAAGAAGATTGAAGATATCGCTGACATTCGTGATGAATCAGACCGAGATGGCCTACGTATCGTCATAGAGCTGAGGCGTGATGCCAATGCAAAGGTGGTTTTGAACAATCTCTACTTGCATACACAAATGCAGACCACCTTTGGTGTCATCATGTTAGCCCTCGTTGATGGCAGGCCTCAAATTCTGACACTCCGACAGATGATGGAGCACTTCCTCCAGCATCGAAATACCGTAGTTGTTCGCCGGTCTAAGCATGAACTCAGTGAGGCGGAGAAGCGGGCTCATATACTCGAAGGGTATCTCATCGCTCTTGACAACATCGATGCAGTCATCGCCCTTATCAAGAAATCCAGAGACGTAGAAACGGCTAAACTCGGTCTGATGCGAAAGTTCAAGCTCTCCGAGATTCAGGCAAAGGCGATCCTCGACATGCGGCTTCAGAAACTCACCGGCTTGGAGCGGCGGAAAGTCGAAGAAGAGTACCGCGAAACTATTAAACTCATCGAAAAATTGAAGGCTATCTTAAAGAGCAAACAGCTTCAGATGCAGATTATCAAAGATGAGTTGTTGGAACTCAAGAAGAAATACGGCGATGAGCGACGAACGGAAGTTATCTACGATGTCAAGGAATTCAGCATTGAAGACATGATCGCTGAAGAAAATGTCGTCATCATGATCAGTCATAATGGATTCATCAAGCGGTTCCCGGTTTCCGGCTATCGTCGCCAGTCGCGCGGTGGAAAAGGCATCACCGGCGCTACCACCGATGAAGAAGATTTTATCGAGCATATGTTCATTGCTTCAACGCATGATTACATACTCTTCTTTACTGATAAAGGTCGGTGCTACTGGTTGAAGGTATTCGAAATTCCAGAGTCTGGACGTGCTTCCCGCGGACGATCGATTGTAAACCTTATCGAAAAAGAAAAAGATGAACAGATCACAGCCTTTCTCAGCGTAGATCAGTTTGATGAAGGCCGATATGTCGTCATGGTGACAGAGCAAGGTCTTATCAAAAAGACCCCCCTTTCTGAATACGGCAATCCTCGGCGGACCGGAATAACAGCCCTCAGTTTGCACGACAGCGACAAACTGATTGATGTGAAACTGACCGATGGCTCTCAGGATGTGATCATTGGTACTGAACAGGGGATGGCTATTCGTTTCTCAGAGAGCGAGGTCCGTCCAATGGGGAGAACTGCCTCTGGTGTGCGAGCTATTAAACTTGGTAAGAACGATCGAGTTGTCGGAGCCGTTGCTTTAATCCGCCAGGGGCGGACGAATGTTTCCGTCCTTGTTGCTACGGAAAATGGGTTCGGCAAACGAAGTGATGTCAGTGAATACCGTATCACGCGCCGCGGCGGCAAAGGTATCATAACTGTGAAAGTAACGGAAAAGACAGGAAAGATGGTTGCGGTGAAGCAGGTCACCGATAACGATGACGTCGTGGTGGTGACGACAAAGGGAATGATCATCCGCCAGCACGCTAAGGACATTCGACTTCTCGGCAGAAACACCCAGGGGGTCCGGCTCATTCGACTCAACGAGGGGGATACCATCGCCGCTGTGGCGGCTGTAGTTGCCGAGGAGGAATCTGCCAAGTCAAATGCGCAAAGTGGGACTGAATTTGAAGTATCTCAAGAGGAAGGTCTCAATCCCGAGAGGGTCGGGACTGCAGAAGTGAAACCGACTGCGCAATCTTCTCAATCCCAAATCAATCTGTTTGATACAGAAATGAAGAAAAAGGAGAAAGGGGAGAAGCAAGCTAAATCTGCAGCAAAATCGAAGCGCCATAAGTAGATCATTGCCGTCGGATGGTTGGCTTATTTTAACTTTATTCCCTCCCGCCGGTCTCGAACAAATCCAAGTCTGCTGCCTGGGTGCGGCGGTTTTCCTTTCCGCGCACCATTGAAAAACCAGCTGCAAGCATGCACAAGGCGATTGAAACTGTAAAGGCGCTGTGCATCCCGATGACGAACGCCTGCATGGGCTTTGAGCCAAGCGTAACGCTGGTGCCGACGAAAATCTGCATCACCACTTTACGCGGGAGACTGCTTGCTGCTACTGCAAGCGCCAGCGCGAAACTCGTGACCATTCCAGCTTGTCGTAATGTTGCCAGTGTTGCTGAAGCGATGCCCAATCGCTGCAGCGGTGCCCCATTCATCGCTGCGCTTGTGTTCGGAGACCAGAACATGCCTCCGCCCAGCCCCATCAACCCCAGGCCGGCAGCGAGTTGAATATAGGGTGTTGCCGGGCTCAGCTTGGTGAACCACATCAGCGCAGCTGCCTGCAGCAGTAAGCCCAGCGTTGCAGGAACCCGTGCACCGATACGATCTGCCAGCCAACCGCTCAGTGGCGTTACCACAGCAGAAACAGTCGGCAGAGGAATCAGAAGCAGTGCGGCTTGCAGCGGGTTGTAGCCGCGAACCGCTTGAAGGTAAAACACAATAAGGAAATTGACTGCAAACAAGCCCAGCGATTGCAGCATGGCTGCAAGGACAGAAAAATTGTAGACTCGATTCTTAAACAGTGAGAAATCGAGCATTGGGTCTACCGTTCGCTTCTCCCACCACAAAAACAGCGTTAGACCAACTACAAAAGCAGCAAACAGTATGAGAATAAGCAGATCGGTCCAACCGTATTCGATGCCCAGAGTCAATGCGAGCAAGAGTGCGGTCAGGCTAAAGCTGAAAAGCCCTGCACCAACGGGATCAAATTTTTCACCCTGTTTTGGCTTAGACATTTCGCGGAGAGCGCGATAACCCCACAGCGCCCCCAGGGTGCCAATGGGTACATTTATGAAGAAAATCCAGCGCCAGTCTGTCACAGTGAGAATCACAGCACCAAGGATCGGGCTGGCGACTGCACCCAATGCCCACGTCACACCGTTAAGACCAAGTGCGCGCCCACGCTCGTGCGGCGGAAAAACTTCTGTAATGATCGCCGGACTGTTTACCAACATCATTGCAGCACCAGAGCCCTGCAGCAGGCGAAACAGGATTAACCGCATGGCACCGGCTGAAACGCCGCATAGAGCAGACCCAATGGTAAAGACGACAAAGCCCAGGTTGTACATGCGCACGCGCCCCAGCATATCAGCAATTCGTCCGAACGTCAGTAAGAAAACCGTGCTTACAAGAATGTAGCCCATGATGACCCATACCATGTGAATCAGGTCGGTATGCAATTTCACCATCATGTCAGGCAGCGCCAGAACGACAATGGTGCTGTCGATCGACGCCATCAGCGCACCAATGGCCGTCACGCTTAAGGCTATCCACTTGTATTCCAGGTTCATGAGCGATCTTGTACGAGATTTGCGGCGCATCAGGCTGCCTATTACGTTCTGGTGCTTATAGTAATGAGCTCGCTGCTCATGCTGCCTCGGCAGCTATTGTGCTCAAATCGAAGCCGGCTCTCATCATAATTCTTTGGACATTCTGTGGAAACTGAGAATGGTGTCTTCTGTCAACTGTATAGAAAAATCCCAGCTTACTTGATAGCCCAGTTTCGCGTAAAATCTGATGGCTTCTCTATTTTCTTTCTCAACGTCTAACAGTATTCTTTTCGTCCTTTTTTCTTTTGCCACTTTCTCTATCTCGAACATCAATTTCGTCCCAATGCCTTTACCTCGGTATGGAAAATAAGTCGCTACATTGCTTATATAAAAATCATTCTTCGATAACTGTCCTACTGTTTTGTTAAATTTCGCCAGCAAGGGGAGTTTCTTTAAAAAATTATCTTTCATCTCAGCAAACAACAAGGCGCCAGCTAGCAGGCTTTCCTGCCTTTTAGTTTTCGAATCATAGCCTATGATCATTCCTGCTATCTTCTCATGAATTTCAGCAAAGTAGACATGCTCAAAGCTAAAAAGATTTCGGTGTTGAGAGAAGAGATGTTGTAATATCATTCTGATGTTCTCGCCAAAGAGGAGGGGGAAGTAGGGAGCTGATATCAGCATAAGCTCAGCAAAATCCTTTGCATCATCCAATGAGGCGTTTCTTATTGAGACATTATTCATTCCATCTCATCACGAGTTTGCAAGATAGGTCGGACATAAGAAGGTCATTTATCAGGTACAGATTTTCAACACTGAGATGATTTTTATAACTTAAACAGAGCATGGCATGATTGTGTTCCCTTTCGAGAGTTTGAATAATTGAGCTCTGTCCATTATATTAGTTTTTGTGCGGTTCTTAGAGTGCCTTCGCGCCCGTAGCTCAACAGGAGAGAGCATCAGCCTTCTAAGCTGAGGGTTGGGCGTTCGAGTCGCCCCGGGCGCGCACCTGTGGTCGAACATATATCCGGACCCAAAACGGTGACCGTAGTTCAGTTGGTTAGAACGCCAGGTTGTGGCCCTGGAGGCCGAGGGTTCGAGTCCCTCCGGTCACCCCACAGTCCCCATCGTCTAGAGGCCTAGGACATGAGCTTTTCAAGCTCAGAACACCGGTTCGAATCCGGTTGGGGACACATCTCCCCCACGGGTAGAAATTGCAGCCTTTTTCTTGCTTGTTTCTGTACAAGGGAAGCATTCCTCGAGCGCAATCCGAGTCTCAATGCCCTGTTCAAGTAAAACCTGTAGCAATTCCCCAGCAAACATGACTTTGGAATTTGACGCTACGTTCTGATAGTTTCCGGACTGTGGAAACGGAATCGCGCTGCTTGTGCTATTATTTCAGGCGAGCCCTTTCAAAGTATGCCACGGCTGAATCACCTGGTGTCGACACTAATTTGCCAGTCAACCTGTATGGTGGTTCAGTGTTGTACCTCCAGATCCATACCTCTGAGTATGAGCGCTCTTCTTGAGGGAGCAGCTTCATCGTCCATGCGACCTGGGTAAATAGCTTGTCTGCTGACCACTGATAAAGCAACTTGCCATTGCGGTCGTACACAAGGAAATCATAGATCTGTGAGGTAGCGAAATGTAGTTCGATCGGTGATTCACCTCTGTTGCCAAATCGGAGTGTAAATCGATAAGCATCAAAGGGTCCCATAACTGGAAGTTGTTTGATTTCAACCGTGACCCAGAGTGGGAGCTGCTTCACAGGGACAGTGCGTAGTATTTTTTTATTTGCACCTATAACCTCAATATTGAGGAAGGAAGCTAACGGATAGTCTCGCACAATCACGCTGTCGGAATATGGGACGAGCACTTGAGGAACAGGACCGCCACGTATTTTGCGCATAAGGGGGGTAATGAGAACCTCCGCCCGTGTTATGTCCAAAGCAAAGTGGTCAAGTTTCCATGATGGATCTGGAAGCCAACCTTTTACATGGACAACGAACGGCTTAGGTGCGAGAACCGTGTCTGGCACCGCAACGCTGTCCACATAAGCTTTGTACAGATTATCCAGAATCGGCTCAACTGGGGTAAGTCTCTGTTCGCAGCCCGGTATCCTGAGAAGGGTAGCGAAGAAGAAGCTTGCAAGTTGAAGAGTTATCTTGAGTGATTTCATCATGACCACACCCCTCCTTTCAAAGCTTCTTTAGTATAAATATTTCGATAGCTCTTCTAAGCAAGAATTTACGGATGGCGAAGAAGCAGGTCAAGGAAGGGGATATGCCTGAGCGATGAGCTCCGGTCCAATCTGAAAGAGGGTTTTGTCCAACAATCGAGACGGTTGCTTTGGAATCTGTTTTTTTGTAAGATGTATAATGTGTTTCTGGATATTTTTCAAAAGGAGTGCTGATGAGCCTGCTTGTTATTGGGTCTTTGGCGCTTGATACAATTGAGACGCCATTTGGTCGTGCCGATGAAGCACTGGGGGGGTCCGCAGTTTATATTTCTCTTGCGGCGAGCTATTTTGATGCTCCGGTTCGGGTTGTTGGTGTTATCGGAGATGATTTTCCACAGTGGGGGCTTACGGAGCTTGAGGAGCGTAATATTGATCTGGAAGGCTTGCAGATTGTCAAGGGAGGCCGTACGTTTCGTTGGCACGGACGATACCACTACGACCTGAACGCTCGTGATACGATTAAAACAGAACTCAATGTATTCGAATCATTTGATCCTGTAATTCCTCAGACCTACCGCAAAACGCCGTATGTATGCCTTGGCAATATTGACCCGATTCTTCAATTGAAGGTTCTGGATCAGATCGAGAAGCCTCGTCTTGTTCTTGGGGACACGATGAATTTCTGGATCGAAGGGAAGCGCAATGCGCTTATGGAGACGTTGACACGGGTGAACGTGCTTGTTGTCAATGATTCCGAAGCACGCCTGCTTGCAAGGGAACCCAATCTCATAAAGGCTGCAAAAATCATCCTAAGTTTTGGTCCTTCTATAGTCATTATCAAAAAGGGGGAACATGGAGCGCTTCTTGTTACTGAATCCACAATTTTTTCTGCTCCTGCTTATCCTCTGGAGAACATTTATGATCCAACAGGTGCTGGTGACGCTTTTGCCGGTGGTTTTATAGGCTGGTTAGCAAAGACCGATGATCTTTCTGATGAGAACTTGAAACGAGCTGTAATTTATGGTAGTACCATGGCTTCGTTCTGTGTAGAAGAATTTAGCATTGGTGGACTCCGTGATCTCACGTACTTGCAAATCCAGGATCGCTTCCGTGAGTTCCGCGAGCTGTCACGGTTTGAGGAGGTAGAAATGGAGTGAGCGTTCGTGCGTTGACGTGGACAGGCAGTCACCTATGCTTCATCGATCAGACAAAGCTTCCCCACGAAGAATCTCTTGTCGAAACTGATGATTATCGTGTTGTCCTCGATGCGATAAGGCGACTGGCAATTCGTGGCGCTCCTGCACTGGGCATTGCAGGTGCCTTTGGTGTTGTTCTCGCCGCTCGCTCCTTTCGTTCGTATCCCTTGCCAGAATTTATCTCGCTTCTTGAAAAAGTAGTCGATGAACTCCAATCAGCGCGACCAACAGCCGTCAATCTTCCCCGGGCACTTGAGTGCATGCGGTATATTCTCCAGAGGAACAAAAATGGTGACACAGACGAGATTATTAAGCAGCTGACGGACAAAGCGATTTCGCTTCTTCGTGATGACGAAGAACAGTGTCGGGCGATCGGTATGTACGGAGCTCCTCTTCTTGGTGATGGCTGGAGGGTTTTGACACATTGCAATACAGGGGCGTTAGCCACAGGAGGCGATGGTACTGCTCTGAATGTTATTGCTACAGCAGTGAGACAGGGAAAACATCTTCACGTCTATGTTGGTGAGACTCGTCCACTTCTTCAAGGAGCACGACTCACAACCTGGGAGCTTAAAAAGCTGCATATTCCATACACACTTATTACTGACAGCACGGGACCGTTCCTTATGCAGCAACATCGCATCGATGCTGTCATTGTAGGAGCTGACCGCATCGCTCTGAATGGAGATATAGCAAACAAAATCGGGACCTATAGTCTGGCTCTTGCTGCTTATCATCATCACATTCCATTCTTTGTCGCAGCACCAATGTCGACATTTGATCCATCTATTCTGCGTGGAGAAGAAATTCCCATTGAGGAGCGAAGCCCTGACGATGTGCTCACTTGCCAGACAAATATCGGGAAGGGGGCAATTGCTCCGGAAGGAACAGAGGCTTTAGCCCCGGCGTTTGATATCACTCCCGCCGCATTTATCACGGCAATGATCACTGACCGTGGGGTCGTCAGACCTCCATTTGATTCATCAATTCCTCAGCTTATTTCATCTGAACGAGCATCATGGCTTTAGTTAAAACAGAGGGAATCGTGCTTAGGGCGATGGACTATCGGGAGACAAGCAAAATCGCTACAATCTATACGAAGGATGTCGGGAAGATTCGAGTCATTGCCAAGGGCATACGGAAGCAAAAAGGGGGCTATGCTGGAGCAGCTCTTGATGCACCCACACGCGATGCTATCATATTCTCTTACCGAGAAGGGCGAGAACTTTCAATCCTTACACAAGCAGATATTCTCGATCCATATCTCCATTTGAAGAATCGTTATGAGGCGATCTCGACTGCATGGCGTATTGTCGAACTTGTTGACCATTCTGTGCATGACGGTGATCCCA
The DNA here is from genome assembly GCA_049973045.1 of Bacteroidota bacterium. GTDB lineage: Bacteria > Bacteroidota > Ignavibacteria > 0-14-0-80-59-12 > 0-14-0-80-59-12 > JBMFJZ01. The sequence continues at coordinate 227,533 of JBMFJZ010000004.1, forward strand.
ATCTTTCCTTGTACCAGCTTCTCAACCAAGCGTTTGAACTCCTTAACGGCGAAACGAAGTCTACTGAAAATGTGTTCTATGCTTTTGAGATCGCTTTTGCGGAAGTTCTTGGTTTTGCTCTTCAGCTTCAGAGGTGCGTTCGTTGCAAAAAGAAGCTCAGCTTTCCATCTCGTGAACCCACCACGATTCTGTTCAGCATAGCCCGCGGTGGATTCACCGATGCATCTTGTGCTCAACACGAACCTGCAGGTCTCCAGACCTCGCCGGGTGTTGTGCGTTCATTGCAGCATTTGCAGCGGGATGGAATGTCAGGGGCAGGGAGAATTCGCCTGAGTCCATCTGCGGCACGTGAGATTGACGGACTATTATCTCTATATTTGCGCTACCACATTGATGAACTGAATCGAGTCCGGACAAAATCCCGGGACCGAACGTTGGAGCGACGATCTCCAGTCGTGGAAAAGAATTCGGAGTATCTTAAAGATTCACTGATGAGGAGGTAATTTTATGTCGAAGAAATCCATAGTTCTTGCCATTTTGCTCATTAGCGTTGGAATTATTTTTGGAGCCGTTTTAGTAACCCATTTTCAATCGGTTGATCTCGGTTTCGCAGGAGGGCGCGATGTTAAGATTGGTGCCAACCAGTCTGTGCTGAAGGAAACACGTGACGTTCAGAAGATTGAAGAAGCATTTATCGTTGTTTCGAAAGCAGTTACCCCCGCTGTTGTCAGTGTCAAAGTTAAGGCGAAGCGCCGAGGGGGATCGAAGGAATTTGAACAGTTCTTCAGATTTTGGGGCCATGAGTTTGAATTTCCGCAACCGAAACCCGAAGAAGGGAGTGGCTCCGGTGTTATTGTAACAGATGACGGATACATTATCACGAACTATCACGTCGTGAAAGACGCTGATCAAAACGGTATTGATGTGGTTTTGTATGACAAACGGCGAATGAAAGCCAAACTGATTGGGACCGATCCTCTAACTGACCTTGCGGTTATCAAGATCGAGGGATCGAATCTCCCTGTAGCCGTTCTTGGAAACTCTGATAGCATTCAGGTCGGCCAGTGGGTTCTCGCTATTGGCAACCCGTTCAATTTATATTCAACTGTCACACACGGAATCATCAGTGCACTTGGGAGAGGGAGCCTAGGTATCATTCGCGATCCAGAGGGATACGGGGTCGAGGACTTCATTCAAACTGATGCTGCTATCAACCCTGGCAACAGCGGTGGGGCACTTGTAAATCTTCGTGGTGAAGTCATAGGAATCAATACCGCCATCGCCACAACGAACTTTGCTTTCCAAGGATACGGATTTGCACTCCCAATAAACCTCGCAAAGAGCGTAGCTGAGGAATTAATCCGGTATGGAAAGGTAAATCGCGGATACATCGGCATACGGATTCAAACTATAGACGCGACCACTGCTAAGGCACTTGGACTGGAAAAGCCACAAGGGGTTCTGATTCAGGGTCTTGTGGAAGGCGGAGCTGCCGAGGCTGCGGGATTGAAGCAAGGCGATGTCATTTTGAGCATCGATGGGAAACCTGTGAACGAATCAAACGAACTGCAGGCTTATGTAGCCCGGAAACATCCTGGTGATAAAGTGACACTTACAATTTTCCGTGACGGAAAGAAATTTGACAAAGTTGTTACGTTGAAACCGCGCCGGGAAGCAAAGGAAGAAACTCGTACTGCAGAAGAGCGCGGACAGCCAGAGAAAGATGAAGAGCGCGTCTCGCAAACCGCTACATTTGACAATCTTGGTTTTGCGATCAAGTCACTGGACACGGAGACCCGAAAGAGTCGTGAGGTAAAGAACGGCGTTCTTGTGACGGAAGTTCAGCCGATGAGCGAAGCTGCAAAGCGGGGTCTTCTGGAGGGAGATATCATTCTGGAAATTGACCGCCAGAAGATAAATTCAGTTTCCGAAGTAAGCAAGATCCTCAGGACAAGGAAAGCTGGCAGTGCACTCATGTTACGTGTGAAGGGGACTGACAACACAGTTAGATTAGTCTTTTTTGAAATTCCAGAGTGAGAACGTGCATCCATGATTCGTTTCCTGACAGCGGGAGAATCTCATGGGAAGGCTCTACTGGGGATTGTGGAGGGAGTGCCCGCAGGATTAGAAGTTTCTTCTGCTTATATCAATCATCAGCTTCAGCGCCGGCAGCAAGGATATGGTCGGGGCACTCGGATGAAGATCGAGCATGATGAAGTGGAGATTCTCTCAGGTGTGCGGTTTGGTATTACTACAGGTGCGCCAATTGCACTTGCGATTTATAACAAGGATTGGGAATCGAAATCCAGCGATTGGAAACATCTCCTTGCTGTTGAAGGGGACCCTCCTCAGGGGTATGAGGACCTGAAAGTTTCTATCCCCCGTCCGGGCCATGCTGATTTTGTTGGTGCTGTGAAATATCGCTATGACGATCTCCGAAACAGTATTGAGCGTGCGAGTGCGAGGGAGACTGCAATGCGTGTTGCGATCGGGAGCATCGCACGAAAGCTTCTCGAGATGTTTGGAATTTTCATCGGTAGCCATGTTCTTTCAATTGGGGAAGCCGCCTACCGCAAGCAGAATTCTCGCATAAGGCTGGCGAAAACCTTGCAGGCTTTACTGCAGGCTTCGTGTGGTGCGTATAAGATTGCTGAGCAGGCTGATAAATCCGAAGTGAGGATCATTGATGAACATGTTGCAGCGTTAGCAATTTCTGAGATCAAGAAGGCGAAAAAAAACGGCGATACTCTCGGCGGGATGTTCGAGGTCATTGTGAGTGGCCTCCCGGCTGGCTTGGGTACGTACGTTCATTGGGATCGCCGACTTGATGGGCTCCTTGGACAAGCAATTCTTTCTATCCCTGCAGTCAAAGGGGTTGAGATCGGAGAAGCGTTTGAAAATGCGAAGCGATTCGGGTCTGAAGTTCACGACGAATTATTTATTGATGACGCAGGTAAAATCTTTCGGCGGACAAATCGAGCGGGTGGTGTTGAAGGAGGAGTGACAAATGGGGAGCTGTTGATTCTTCGGGCTGCGATGAAACCAATTGCAACCTTAATGCGACCGCTGCGCAGCGTTGACCTGAAAATTAGGAAAGGGGTTATAGCTCGACGGGAAAGATCGGATTTCTGCGCTGTCCCTGCGGCATCCGTCATAGGCGAATCCGTGGTTGCCTTAGTGATTGCAAATGCCTTTCTTGAGAAATACGGTGGGGATTCTATCGGGGAGATTAAAGAGCATTTTCAAACTTCGAAAGATACCCTTCGGTAAGAAAGTGCTACTTTCCGCAGGATATCGCATGTGGGAAAACCTAACGTTTTCTTGATTGCAAAGGGAGAAATGCTTACATTTTATACGAGGGTGCCTCAAGGAGATATCTATCAATTTAACTGAGAAATAAGTCCGCTTTATGAAAGAGTTTTTGAGCGTACCCTAAGGGTAAGTCAAGATCTTATGTCGCGCAGGAAATACACCATTGGGTATTGCACATTTTGTGAACGTGAAACGCGGCTGGAATATGTTGGTGAAATTGAAGGCAATGCTAATCGCGCTTGGTATCGCTGCACGCGTTGTCGACACTCAAGGCTTGTTGACCTTTCGCAACCAGAAACTGTAGCAGTGCAGTCCAAGAAGCTTGAACTCTCTGCGTCAACTCTCTACTCGCCTGAGAGGGCTTATAACGTTGGCGATATCATTTACCATGCAGATTGGGATGATATTGGAAGAGTGATGTCGAAAGAGAGAACCTCAAGTGGAGGGCAAGCAATTGTAGTGAAATTTGAAAAGCTTGGTGAGCGGCGACTGATTGAAAATTTTCATACACACCACTCTGTCGAATAAAGGAGGTGAAACCGTTTGGTAGGGATCGTTGTTCAAGAAAACGAAACAATTGATCGAGCTCTGAAGCGCTTCAAGAAAAAGTATGAGCGTTCTGGAATTATGAAGGAGTTTAAGAAGCGTACCTTCTTTACGAAACCCTCGGTGAAGAAGCGCATGAAACGAGCCAAGGCAATCCGGCGCTCGCAGCGAATTGCTGCAGAACTTCCTTGAAGTTCTCTCCACCGGAATGTTCCGAAAACCCATCTAACAATCGCTAGATGGGTTTTTTCATTCTACATCACTCCATCACAACGTATCTCATAGCCGACTCCTATCATCGAAAGACGCCATAGAAAGCTTGAATTATTTGACTTTTGCATCTAAATAGCGTATTTTTCGCAAAAGTTAATAATCCTCAAGTTCACCTATATGGAGCTACCGATGTCTCTGTTCACCCGTGTTCAGCGAGTGAAATGCGCTTTTCGCACCGTTTTCCCATGCTTTGCCATGCTCCTTTGTTTCGGAATATGGAAATCCATGGCTATGCCTGAGGAGGCAATGCTTGCACAAGCCCTGCCTGATGATGGAGTACAACAGAGCTTGGAGGCGAAGCAACGCCTCCAAGACGAGATAGAGAACTTCCACCATCCAACTCCTTCTCGAACCGGTGAGCAGCAAAAAATTGCAGTGGCTGCTCGAACACCGCTCGTTCCCCCCATGCATGCCGATCCTTCCGAACCTTTATGGCAATCAGCACCTCCGATTACTGGTTTCACGCAGTACGACCCTATCGAAGGAGCAGCTGCAACGGAATCAACTGTTGTACGAGTGCTTTACGATGATCGCGCACTTTACATTTGTGCGATGATGTACGACCGCAACCCAAGTGGGATCGTCCATCAACTTACGCGGCGCGACCGCATTCCAGAATCTGATCGCTTTACTGTCCTTATCGATAGCTACCATGATCGGCAAACAGCATTTGTTTTTTCTGTCAATGTGGATGGGGTGCAGATGGACTGGCTGCTTTCCAATGATGGTGTTATTTACGACATGACGTGGGATGCTGTGTGGAACGTAAAGACCCGCGTGCTGAAGGATGGTTGGTGCGCACAGCTTGAGATTCCATACAGTGCGCTACGCTTCAGCAAAGGTTCAGCTCAGGAATGGGGAATTAATTTCCGTCGGTACATCAGCCGAAAACATGAGCTGGATGAATGGCGAATGATCCCGCGAAAAGAAAAGGGTCAAGTTTCTAAGATCGGAACGCTCGTCGGTATTAAAGACATTAATCCCCCTTTGCGGATGGAATTTCTTCCATATAGTGCAATGAAGGGAATTTCTCAGCCGTCTTTACATACACCACACGATCTCCAGCTCAACGTTGGACTTGATGTAAAGTACGGGATCACGAATGACATCACGCTTGATGCAACAGTGAATCCAGATTTTGGACAGGTTGAAGCGGATCGCGCCGTTTTGAATCTAACAACGTTTGAAACCTACTACCCTGAGAAGCGCCCCTTCTTCCTCGAAGGGATGCAGATCTTTAACTTTGGAACGACAAGTGATGGACAGAGGGAATATCTGTTTTATTCTCGCCGTATTGGACGCCGACCCTATGTTCCTGATCGACCCGGATATGAGCTGATCCAATCTCCACCTGCAGCGCGAATTCTCAGCGCAGCCAAGATCAGTGGCCATACGACAAGCGGACTATCTCTTGGTTTACTACAGGCTGTGACGAATGAGGAAAAAGCAATATACGAAGATTCCCTGGGACAGAGACATTCTTTTGTGGTTGCTCCATTTGCAAGCTATTCAATTGTCCGGGTGAAACAGGACCTCTTTCGGAACTCTGCTATTGGCTTTATGGGGACAAACTTTGCAAGGCGCGGGCTATCTCCTTCCTCCACAGGTGGGATCGATTGGAACTTCCGCATGTTTGAGAACACTATCGCCTTTGATGGATTTCTCGTAGGCTCTCGATCGCTTGCTTCAACAGGCTTTGCGGACGGGACCTCCGGTCGGGTGCTGTTCGGAAAAGTTGGTGGCGAGCATTGGCTCTACTGGACACTTTTCGATTATGCTTCACGTAGGTTCAACATTAATGATCTCGGATTTGTGCTCCGCCCAGATCTATATGGCGGATACAGTCAAGTGATCTACAAGGAAGATCGTTTATCTGAACCATCTCCGTTTCTCCGATATATTCTCCGTGCAGCAATGGATTACCGCTGGAATTTCGACGGAGCGCTTATCACGCACAATGCAGAGATCAACCCCTATTTTGAACTGCGTAATTTCTGGAGTGTTTTCCTTTCATATCAGCACGACTGGCGATACTACGACGACCGCGAGACCCGAGGCAATGGACTCTACTATCGACCTTCAAGTGAGCGTTTCCAAATCTGGACAACTACTGATCCACGCAAGCTAGTGACCTTTAAGGCTGATGCGGTTTACCTTACAAAGTCAACTGGGGCAGTTGATTTTTCATTTCGACTTTCTACAAGCCTGCGTCCTGCGCCATGGGTGGAGCTCCACTTTGAGTCGGGCATCGATGAAACACGGCGTGACGTTGCCTGGCTTAGGAATATTTCTGATTCTACATCTCCCACCGGGTTGTCAAGCATCTTTGGCAAGCGTAATGTGCAAACACTCGACTTTTATTCTGATGGCATTATAATGTTCACCCGGAATCTTTCCCTTCAGTTTGCATTGCAGGTCTTCATGGCATCGTGGAAATACGGAGATATCGCACTGCTACGCGGAAGAGATACGTTTATTCCGATTGCTTACAGCGGGCTCACTGCATTTAACACGCAAACGATGAACATGAATGCTGTGCTCCGTTGGGAATATCTCCCAGGAAGCACGCTTTACCTCGTGTGGACTCAGTCACGTAGCAATTATGCTGTCGATTACTTAAGTAGCCTTTCGGACAATCTTCGGAGTGCTTTTCGAATCCTGCCTGATAACGCCATCATGTTGAAAATCAGCTACTGGTGGCATCTATAGTGCATAGTGTGAAACTTTGCCTGCCGGCCTTTCGTATACTTGTACAAATAGACGAAGGGTTGAAAAGGTGTATTTCACATCGGCAATTTGTTTCTGGCGTAGAGTGCCGCTAATTTCACGGATAAGAAAATTCTTTACTGCTCTTCTTTTCACTATACCGTCGTCCTACTGCCTTGCTCAGACCGCTACTGCTGTCCGTGCTCTCGATGGTTCGATTGCTGTTGATGGATTTCTGAGCGAGGCGATATGGGCGAAGGCGCCTTCCGTTAGCGCCTTTATTGAATTTGATCCGAAAGAAGGTGCATCACCGAGTGAGTCCACATTTGTGCGCGTTCTTTATGACGATGCGTCACTGTACGTCGGAGCGTTTATGGCAGATAGCGAGCCCTCGAAGATTGTAAGCGCTCTGGCGCGCCGAGATGAGCTCCCTGAATCGGATTGGTTCGCTGTCGCAATCGATTCCTACCACGACCACAAAACAGCATTTTTATTTCTGGTGAATGCAAGTGGTGTTCAAGTTGATGGACTTTTTTCAAACGATGAAGGTAATCCGGATCTATCATGGGATGCAGTATGGGTGGTACAGGTCAAGCGATTGCCTATGGGCTGGTCGGCAGAATTTCGAATACCGTACAGCGCTTTGCGGTTCTATACGCCGAAGAACGACGGGAGTGATTCAGCATACACATGGGGAATTTCATTTGTGCGATATATTAGTCGCCATAGGGAGATGGATATTTGGCCTCGGCTAAAAAAATCCGAAAGCGGCTTCGTCTCGCGCTTTGGTCATCTCATCGGGTTGAAAGAGATCAGTCCGCCCCTCCGGTTTGAGATACTCCCATATGGTCTTTCACGCGCAGAATTCCAGCAGCCCTCTCAAGCATTCCCCTCAGGGAGATCGCTCGCAGGAAATCTTGGACTTGATTTGAAATATGGACTAACGAGTAACATAACATTGGATGCCACGATAAATCCTGATTTCGGTCAAGTTGAAGCTGATCCAAGCGTATTAAATCTAAGTACCTATGAGACGTTCTATCCTGAAAAGCGACCGTTTTTTATTGAAGGGATGCAGATTTTTAATTTCCGTGTTGGAATAATGAGTGATGGAGCAAGCTCACTTCTTTTTTATTCACGACGTATTGGCAAGCCGCCAACTAAGTCAGTTGATGTTCCCGAAGAAGGAGAACTTATTTCGTATCCCGCGTCAACGACGATCCTTGGGGCAGTGAAAGTGACGGGAAAAACAGCCAATGGTCTTGCGCTTGGTGTCCTCGATGCTCTCACGCAAGCAGAATACGCAATGGTTGCAGATTCCCTTGGCAGACGTTCCCAAGAATTAGTGGCGCCATTAGCTAATTATGGAGTGTTGCGGGTGCAGCAAGATATTTTGAAAAATTCAACTGTCGGTATGATGCTTACTTCAGCAACCTGGCGAGGTTTAGCACCCGCTCATGCAGGTGGGATCGACTGGAATTTTCGCTTTGCTGACAATATGTATTCTTTCAACGGGCAAATTTCAGGTTCGCGGACAACGGACGGAGAGCGAAACGAAGGTTGGTCTACTAATATGCGTTTTGGAAAAGAAGGAGGAAAACACTGGATTGGATCGCTTAACTACGAATTCTTCAGCCGGCATTATAACATCAATGATCTTGGGTTCGTCCGTCGCCCCGATTATCAGAGTGGGATCCTGTGGATCCAATATAAGGAAGACCAACCCGGATTGTGGTATCAAAGCTATCGATTGAATTTTAACATATGGACATCGTTCAATCTCAGTGGGATAAACCTCAGTAAGGGAACAAACATTAACTTCAATTCTATGTTAGCGAATTTCTGGTTTATAGGAGCTGGCATCGGCTATAATTTTTCCGCATACGATGACCGCGAATCAAGAGGGCAACGGCTCTATCATGAGCCAGCGAGCATCCAGCAATGGCTTTACATAGGCACTGATAGCAGAAAGCCAATTCAGTTTTCGCTGCAGGGATTTCATCGGGGAGATATGTTGGGCGGAGCTACATTCAGTGCTGGCTTAAGGGCATTGATTAAACCTTCCCCGAGCATTCAAATTGAATTGGGGCCAAACTTCTCGCGGAGTTATCGGCGGGTTGCCTGGGCAGATAATGTCTCTGATCCAAACGACCCGAAATCTACAATCAGTGTCTTCGCTCGTCGAAGCACAGAAACCTTTGACATAACGCTCAGGGGATCACTGACATTCACGCGCACACTTTCATTCCAGATTTATTCGCAGGTCTTTTGTGCGAAAGGACATTACGAGGACTTTATGCAATTAGTAGGTCCCGACGATCTTCGTCCATATCTCTATACCGGCAATCGCGACTTTAACATTCAGGCGTTACACCTTAATGCTGTGCTGCGATGGGAGTATCTGCCCGGGAGCACGCTGTATGTTGTATGGACACAAGCGCGGAATGGAACTGAGGGGAGTTTCTGGACGCCGTTCATAGAGAATGTCCATAACGTGTTCAGAGTGCCAGCAGATAACATCTTCATGGTGAAAGCAAGTTATTGGTTCAGCCTGTAGCGTTTCACTCTTAATATTGCTTGTGAGGATGAACCTTCCTTTGACGCCTTAAACCCGCTACCTCCTTCGAGCGGCTGTCATGCTTTCCGTTGTAGTTGTAGAGTATCGTTTTGAGTAGGGAGTGGCGCTAAAGCACCAAAAGAACAAAGAGGATGCATCTTTATGTTCTATCGAGTATATTTGTTTCATTAAACGATTTACGGACACAAATATTGGGTGATGCCATGAAAGTAACTGCGCTTCTTGGAATTGCTTCTATCCTTGTTGCATCCGCTGTATTTGCTGAAGTTACAGTTCTCCCAGCTCCAAAGTTTCTTAAAGAAACCGATCGAACGTTTACCTTCATGAGATTTCAAACCAACTTCACACCTGAGGCATACGATAGTGCTGCCGTCATTGAACTGGGCTCCTTTTTTGAAAAGGATATTTCCCTTTCGGGCAAACTATCAAGGCGCGCAGCAACTATTGAAGCGAAACTTGTCAAGCATCCTGATGAGCTTCCTGCTTCTATTCCATCAATGATCCGGGACAGTGTAATAGCCTCAACAGAGGGGTATGCTCTTATTACCACTGAGCGCGGTGCTGTGATTTATGCTAAGGAGAAGATTGGGATTTTCTATTCTGTTGTAACTTTTCTGCAGATCATTAAGCGCTCCAACAACGTATACAAACTTCCTGAGGTCGTAATTGCCGACTATCCTTCGATGAAACTACGTGGCATCAGTGATGATATTAGTCGAGGTCAAATTTCAACAATGGAGAATTTCAAGAAGATCATCCGATTTTGTGCGCTCCACAAGCTCAACGTTTATATGCCGTACATTGAAAACGAATTTGCTTTTGAGAAGTACCCCTCTTTCAGCGCAGGCCGTGCGCCATTGACGAAAGCCGAAGTCACCGAGCTGGATGCGTATGCGAAAATGTATCACGTTGACATGATCCCTATCTTTGAAACACTGGGCCATCTTGAAGATGTGCTGTTAAAGGATGAATTTGAAAAGTATGCGGAATTTCCTGGTGCAGCTTCTCTGAATGTGAGCAGCGAGCAGACATATGCGTTTCTTGGAGACCTTCTTTCCGAGATTGCGCCTGCATTCTCCAGTAACTATTTCAACATGGCAGCAGATGAATCATGGGATGTGGGGCACGGGAAGAGTCGCCCACTTGTTGATTCAATTGGCTTGGCTCGTGCACATGCTGAGCACTATCGAAAGGTGTATGATATTTTGAGATCGTTCGGGAAAAGCGTGATGATGTATGGCGATATCATTCTGAACAATCCTGAGATACTGAATCAGATCCCTCGGGACATCATAATTGTTGATTGGCAATATTGGGCATCTTTCAGTTATCCGAGCGTAAAGAAATTTAAGGACGCCGGCTTTACATTCGTAGTTTCTCCTGCGGTGTGGAATTTCATCGGTCCGTTTCCGAATTTCTACAACGCGTATGCAAACGTGCAATTTTTCTTGCAGGATGGATATCGGGAAGGGGCTGCGGGAGCAATTATTTCAACATGGAATGACAATGGCGGGGCAACCCTTCGAGAGCTCAACTATCCCGGATATGCCTGGGGTGCCGAGTGCGCCTGGAATCCGTTAACAGCATCCGCTTCGAAATTTGAGGAGGAGTTCTTCAAGCAATATTTTCAGACGGAGTCAGAGAAGCCGCGCATCATCTACGAACTGCTCAGCTCCCCCGCAAATCAGATCCTCTGGTATGAATTTTGGCGTGCGCCATTTCTTGAGCCGCGTCCGAGTATGCTCCCAGTTGCCGTGCGTATGGAGAGCATTCTATCGAGCATGCCCTTGGTTCTTGATCTTGTCAGGCAAGCTCGCAAAGAAGTGCATGCAAACTCCGATATTTTAGACCTCTACCAGCTTGTAGCTATGATGAATCGTTACTGGGCGGATAGAGTCCTTGGTGTGCAACAGATGAAGGATGCCTGCTCTGATAGCACAAAGAGCAACGAGGAGAAAGAGGCGATTGTTCGCCGCATCGGGGATAAGCTAATGAACGCAATTGAGACGATCGAGTCTGAATACAAGCATCTGTATCTTCGCACGAACCGTTATCCGATGCTTCAACTTCTTGAACAGCGATTCAAAGACCAGAAACTTGGACTGAAATCAGGCATTGGTCAGATTCTCCAGGGCAGATGTGATTATAACCAGCTCCTTTCATCGAGTTTCATCTATTACCCTGGCAGCAAACTGCAAAAGAACAAACGACCGGCTGGTTTACTTCAGAACAAGGTTGATTCGGCAACTTTCTTTAAGACTGTTGAGCTTCGATCTGTTCCAGAGAAAGCGCTCGTTCAGCTCATTGGCGATGCCTACTGCAAATTATTTGTAAACAACCAGTTTGTCGGTCAGGTCAAAGCTCGGGAAACGCTGACACTGAACGTGGAGATGCAGCGGGTGAAGATATTTGACATTCGTCCGTATCTTCATGAAGGGGAAAACACCATTGTTATCCAGGCCATGAATTTTGAGCCGGCCAAAGGCGGGGCAGGCTGCAACCTCTATGGGATACTCGGGCAGCAGGTGGTAAAGACTGATAGCACGTGGAATGTTGTTCAAGGAATTGTGGCGCCGCAACAGCTGAGCGATTTTAAGGAAATTCGCCACGCAGATGAATACTCAACAGGCTGGACGGTCTCGGCGCCGGACTTTGAATTAGGGTTAAAGTCGTGGATTGAGCGGTGAAGCGCTGTTAGGCTTTTTTATATTCGCACATATTCTGCTGATTTTTCCTTGTAAGCCTTCAGCAGCTTCTTCCCCACTCGTTCGAACGCATCCAGAGCACGGTCAAGGTCTTTCTTTGTCAGAGCAGCAGAGATTTGTGCACGCAGGCGTGCTTCGCCGCGTGGTACAACAGGGAACCATAAGCCTTTGATGTACACGCCTGCTTTCAACAGCGCCTGGCTCATCTCCATTGCAAGCGCTGCATCTCCGAGCATAATTGGCACGATTGGATGCACGCCGTCGATTATGGTGAAACCGAGCTTTTTGATCTGGGTTCGAAAATATTGAGTGTTCTCATGCAAACGCTTGACGATCGAACGATCTTTCATGAGCAAATCGAGCGCTGCCATTGCTCCGTAGATGATCATTGGAGGGAGAGAATTAGAAAATGTATACGGCCGCGATTTCTGTCGCAAATACTCGATTAATTCTTTTTTCCCTGCAATGTAGCCACCAGCCGCTCCTCCGATAGCTTTGCCAAGTGTCCCCGTGAGAACGTCGATCTTTCCCAAAACACCTAACTCCTCCGGTGTACCGCGTCCAGTTTTCCCAAGTGCACCGACGCCGTGAGAATCATCAACGAAAAGTATCGCATTGTATCTTTGAGCTAAGTCAACAAGCCGTGGCAGGGGAGCCATGTCGCCTTCCATGCTGAAGACGCCGTCCGTTGCAATGATGCGGAAGCGATAATCCTTGTCCTTATCATCTTCAAGCATTCGCTCAAGATCATCTGCATTGGCGTGTTGATAGATTTTCTTGTCGGTTGTCTCAGGCTTGCAAAGCCGCTGACCATCGATAATGCTGGCATGATTCAGACGGTCGCTGTAGATAGCATCTTTATAGTTTTCGAAGCCGAGCTTTTCGTTTGTGAGAGATGCAAAGAAGCCTTCGTTTGCCGCAAAGCAAGAGGAGAATAAAATTGCATCTTCGGTGCCGACGAACTTTGCGATTTTCTTTTCGAGCTGTAAATGTATATCCTGCGTCCCACATATAAATCGCACTGAAGCTACGCCGTAGCCATATTCTTTGATTCCCTGAATGGCTGCGCGTTTCACCTCAGGGTGGTTCGAAAGCCCAAGGTAGTTGTTTGATGCCAGCATCACAACCTTGCGTCCGTTCACACGCACAATGCCATCCTGCGGACTCAGGATGGGTGTCTCTATTTTGTACGTTTTCGTCTCTCGAAGAGTTTGAAGCTCCTTTGTGATCAAGTCCAGGATATTTGCCATGGTGTTCACCTCATTAAATAAAGAAATTCATAAAATCGTGGTGCGCAGAGCAATTAAGGCCGCAAAATGACCTTCAGCGCATCTCCATTCATGATAACTTTGAATGCTTGTTCATATTCTTCAAGTGGAAATTGATGAGTGATGAATCCCGAATCGACGAAAAGTTGCGCCAAGCCATTCGTCAGGGCCTTCTCCATTAAATCCCATGTTGACCAGACCCGTCTTCCGATCACACCGTGGATTGTGATGCCGCGGAAAATCACATCACGGGAAAAGTCAACGACCATCTTGCCGCCCGGTAGGCCAAGCAGTGAAATCCACCCACCCATACGAACAACCTTGAATGCGTCTTCGTATGCTTTGTAGTTGCCGGACATTTCGAGCACTACATCAACGCCCGTATCGTTGGTTTCCTCTTTGATGGTTTGATAGAACCGCTCTTTCTCTTTGTCGATGTTGACGTCAAAGGTGTGATCGGCGCCATACATCCGTGCTAATCGGAAGCGAAGCGTCTCAAGTTTCTCGTGGGAAAACTCCCCATGGGAAGCATCTGTGACGTAAATGCGTCTTGCGCCCATGAACTTCGCAATTGCTGTTGCCATTAATCCTTGCACTCCGCAACCTAAAATCGCAACACGTTTTCCTTTGAGATCAACGGATTGCACCGTGTGAGTGGCGTTCCCGATAGCGTCCATGAATGCAATGACTTCGGTTGGAATCATTCCCACTTTATAAAGTCTGATGTTCTCTGCGGGTAACACAACATACTCTGCAAAGATTCCATCATCATGAATGCCGCGAATGATTGTGTTGCGGCAGACGTGACGCTCGCCAAGTTGACATTGGTAGCAAACACCGCATGTGATGTGCATCTCTGCGGTTGCATCAAAAAATTTCATGAGAAATTCAATGAACTTGCCATCGCGTGCAATCTCTTCAACGTTTCTTTCACGTACAAAATTCTTGACATCGACATCATCGGGATACTTTTCCAGGACCAGCCGTGCCAGGTGCTCTTTAGCTGCCAAACCAGCATCTTCGATCTTGCCGGCAAACTCATGACCGATGATCACATTCGGTTTCGTAAGCGTGGACATCGATTCTTTGATCGAATCCTTCGAGTTGTAAATTCCAACATCGGTTCCGCAGATTGCCGCCGCTTTTACTTTTATCTTCACATCTGTCGGTTTTTGCACAGTGGGGGTCTCGCGCTCAATGAGTTTAAGACCTCGCTGCCAATCTTTGCTCGGTTCGGGCTTCTCTTTGACAATGGCTTTCATAGATTATAGAAATCCTTTTGCTGTGTTCAATGGTGCTGGGTTTTCCACTCAGCATAGTGTTTTCGGATATCAGTAAGAACTTCAGAGTCTATGAGGTCATCGGATCGAACGCGGACATCGTAGTTCTCCCAATACATAAAATCCTGCAGGCTTTTCTTCGTTGCTGCGTCAAAAATACCGTTCAGATCACCTCTGTAGAATCCCCTGTCTTTCATAATTTGTTGCAGTTCAAGACAAATTTGAGGAGTAATTTTAATTAGATTTTGTGGTTCGCTTTGAAAGAAATAGAGTTTATGGAGTTTGTAAAGGCGTTCCAACTCTTGAAGTGGGTGCGGATGATCGTAGACGGAGATGTCAATGTAATTGTCCAGCCCTCCGTAGCCTGCTCCCCTTTTGACAACGAGCAATGCTGCTGATTCTTCCCCACGTCGGTCACCGCCAGCCTTTCCTCCTGCTATAAGTGCAGCAACGAGTCGATCGGCGAGCGTTCCCTTTGTTTCACTGAACGTCCGCACCATTGCCTCAATTGTTTCTTTACCGACAAGAATGTTTCCCTGAGCTGCAAAAATCCGCCCGGTCACAATTTCCCCTTTTCCTCCCCACGTTCCTCCGGCATTTCCACCTGCCCAATCGAATGTGTTGCGTCCAGTCCATGACGCCGCATTGCCTTTTGCATCGACAATTCCAACCTGTCGCTCATCTCGAAGTGAATCATTTTCTATCAGAATGCGAAGGGCCTCTTCAGCGCTGGCTCCATTTCTGAGAAGAGCAAGCCCCATTTGCCCGTAACTTGTGTTCGCTAGTGCTTGTGTTGCAATGGCTCCAATATTGGCTTCAGCCCATGGAACAATGGGCCTTACATTTGGGAATTTCGATTGTACTGCAATGCCAAGCTCACCGGTAACTGAATCGTATGCTACTATGGAGAAGGTAGCTGTGTGAAATTCCGTTCGAGGTGAAAAAGAGATTTGGACAAGGAGGAAAGAGGCAAGGAAAGCAAACAGCCATGACATTAAAGGTCTCATTGCATGACCTCCAATTATTTGCTCTGATAGTTGCAGAGGTGAAACTAATATAACAAAGAAAAGTGTTGAAATCCAATAAGAGGGATACTATGTTACAGACGTCGGTTAACTTTGTTATATTGGAAAGGGGAAGCTATGTCTCCATTTGAAGCTTTACTTTACTCTTTTTTCTTTGGATTGCTGCATGGGGTTCTTCCCGATGAGCACACTTGGCCCATTACACTAAGCTATGCAATTGGTGGAGCAAGTGGCAAAGAGGGAATGAAAGCTGGGTTTTTCTTCTCCGCCGCCTTTGCTGTGCAACGTGCAGTAGCTTCTGAGCTTGCCTATTTAGCGTTGGCGCCTCTCGTTCTTACAGCAACAATCAACGGGATTGTTTACATTATAGTTGGAGTGATCATGTCTGTGGCGGGTGCTATTGTTTTACGGAAGAATCGCTATCCTCATTTTCATCTACTTGGTCATCACCATGAGGAGGCAGGGGACATCGAGCAGCGCGGACACGTCTTTGGACGCCACCATACACCGGGACGTGCATCAACTTTGGCGAGTGGATCGGTTGTTGCCCCTCCTGTTCATTGGACGCTTATCCATGGATTCGTCGCTGGTTTTGGATTTGGTGGATTTTCTCTGTTTGTTAACACTGTTGCATCGCCAGCAATGCGAACTCCTTGGCTTGGATTTCTACCGGGCTTGCTGTTCGGCTTGGGAACAATGATCATGCTGACCATCATTGGAGCTTTGTTTGGGGGAGTGCTGCATTTGACACACTCTTTCACTGAACGAGAGATCAAACGAATTGGTGCACAGACCGGTGGGAGAACGTTGTTCTTCGGCGGTGGACTCTTTGCGATCTTTGGGGTTGCCACGCTGCTTGGGTTTGACCGCTATCTTCCGGTTGATGGAAGTTATGTGCTTGTTGGGTCGTTCATGGCTGGCGTAGCAGGTCCAGCGTTTCTTTACTCGTTGAGAGAAGTTCAGACAATGAAAGGATAGATGTCCAGATTATTATTAAAGGACGCAATAACGGGGCATTCGTGAACCCAAAATACGTAGGCAACGTGCTCCCTCCGGTACGTGTGCCAAACACGTAGTGCCAATCAATTTTATTCGTAAAATCAATTCTGCCTGTTTCCTAATCGCCTGACATAATAAGACACTCTCCTGAAAATTGCACTGCAGTAAAACGAAATTTTGCTGGAAGGACAACTTTAGGTTAGAGCGTCTCGCCATGCGATATGAAATTAGCTTTCATGTCGGAACGGCGGGATTTGAACCCGCGACCCCCTGAACCCCATTCAGGTGCGCTACCAGGCTGCGCCACGTTCCGAAATTAACTGAGTCGTACCAGCAACTCCTCAAGAAATTTCTTGATTTCGATTAGATCGTCTCGCAAACGACCAGACGCTTTACTTCGTTCACCTCCTTGATCCCCCGTGAGTAGCTCGAGCTGCTCCCCTCCATCATCGGGTCGATAGGTTTTCAGAATCCGTTTCGCACCTTCGATAGTATATCCATCTTCACGTAGAAGCTTTTTGAGGTAAAGGATGAGCTTAATATCGCGATTTGTATAAATGCGATTTCCTGCCCGATTCTTTGCTGGCTTGAGTTGCTCAAACTCTGATTCCCAGTATCGTAGAACGTACTGCTCCAGGTCGGTGATCTTGCTCACCTCACTAATAGAGTAATAAAGCTTCTTGATACCGGTTTGTTTCACCAAAAACTCGCGAGTTGCCGGAAAGGATTTTACATGCCTATTCTAAGAAATTCCCAAATAACTTGCAAACTTGGCAGCCTGCTGTTCTTCTTTTTAATCGGCATTATCTGCATCTTCGGTATTCGCTTTCCGTTTTGTCATTGCCGGATTTGTGGAAGTGAGTTACTGGTTCAGCATGCAAATTTAGCCGGAGACCTTTTCAAGAAAGCGGAGCAAACGTTGCTCATACTCAGCGCCGGCAACCTTCCAGACGTCTGTATGATGTGCTCCCTGAACGAGAAACAGTTCCTTGGGTCCTGCTGCATGCTGAAACAATAATTCCGATGCCTTGTAAGACACGCGCGGATCACTGGTACCATGAATGAAGAGAATCGGCACAGTGATCTTTCTCACAGCACTCAGCGGACAGACTTCCTCGGCTGAAAAGTTCGCATATCGCTCTGCTCTGCGGAGGATGATGGTTTGCAATAATTTAGATCGCAAACGGATGGTTTTATATTCGTATTCTAACACTGCGGTTTTCAAGTTAATGAACGAGGCTTCCGCGATAACTCCATTTATGCGAGGTTCAATGGCAGCGGTTTGAAGTGCAATTGCAGCTCCCATGGAGATCCCCATGAGAACGAGCGGCTGTACAATACGTGCCCGTACTTCCAATTCATCAATAATTCTGCGAAGGTCATCTTTTTCACGGTATCCGTACGTGCACACATCTCCGTCGCTTTCGCCATGGGCACGGGAATCAACAAGGACTGTGGTGTACCCATTCTGGAATAGCAGGTTTGCAACCGGCAATCCTTGAGATTTGCACTCCCCTACGCCGTGCAGGAATATCACCGTTCCTCGGGGAGCTCTATAAGGTATGATCCAGCCACGAAGCGTTAGATTATCCAACGCTTGAACACTAAACGGTTCTGAGGGGAGAGAAAAATCGTCAGGGTAAGCGCATTTTCCCGAGTTTCTTAAATCAGCAGGGGTACAGCGCTGCGGGCGAAGCAAAATGATTGGACCTGCAGATGCCGCAAGGGCAAGTACCCCGATTACAAATAGTGCAACAGCAGCCACCAGAATGGAGATGAGCATGGATGTTAACGGAAGAGATAATTTCCCAAGGTTACAGTAGCTAAGATCTTTCACAAGAAGGAATATAGCGATAGATTAAATTCCAAGCAAAATGATAGC
Organism: Bacteroidota bacterium; assembly: GCA_049973045.1. Taxonomy (GTDB): domain Bacteria; phylum Bacteroidota; class Ignavibacteria; order 0-14-0-80-59-12; family 0-14-0-80-59-12; genus JBMFJZ01. The sequence goes on from JBMFJZ010000004.1 coordinate 246,107, forward strand.
ACCGAGAACTACAAAAAGAAGTAGGTTCGAAATGTATAAGAAGGTGTGATGCCCTTTCAAATGTAATCATGCCCTTGTTTGGTGTGGGCAACTGGTAGTCGCACTATCATTCGTGTACCTTTCCCGAGTTCGCTCTGAGCTGTAATTGAGCCGCCGTGAGCTTCGGCGGCCCACTTTGCAATTGATAATCCGAGTCCGGTGCCGGTCGCTTGTGTATCAGATGTTCGGGATTTATCAGCGCGGTAGAATCGATCGAAGATATGAGGCAGGTCTTCTTGTGAAATGCCGATTCCGTGATCTTCAATGATAATCTCTGCGTATCCATCCAAGCGGGAAAGGTGTACAACCACAGGGCTCCGGGGTGGCGAATACTTAATTGCATTCTCAAGCAGATTTGAGAATAAACTCATGAGCTTATCTGGATCACCATTGACAACTATTTCTTCATCCTCGACATCGTTACTGACACGTACAGTAATGTCGATGTTTTTTGCTCGCGCCTGAACATTAGCACGGTGGACAGCATCCATAATTAATTCATCCATACGAATTAATTTATGCTGCAGAACCTCGTACCCGGCGTCTGTGCGAGAGAGGAGGAGTAGGTCGTTGACGATCTTTGTGATGCGGCCCAATTCGTCAATGGCGCTACGAAGGACCTCTCGATATTCTTCAGGTGATCGTTGCTGTTGAAGGGCAACTTCCATTTCACCTTTCAGGATCGTCAGCGGCGTTCGTAGTTCATGAGATACATCTCCCGAGAACCGTTTTTCAGTTTGAAAGGCTTGTTCAAGGCGGTCGATCATCTCGTTTAATGTTTGAGAGAGCTGGTCGATCTCATCACCTACGCGACGGGTCGGCAATCGCATGTGGAGATGTTCTGCTGTGATAGTCCGAGCTGTACGAACAATGCTGTCTATGGGGTCAAACGCCTTCTTCGCGATATACCATCCGCCCATGCTTGCGATGAGAAGCGTCAATGGAATCGCAACAAAAAGCATGAGCCTGAAGAAAAAAAGGGAGCGAACCAGCGTTTCTGTTGATCGTCCAAGGACGATCACATATTCCGTGATGCCACCTCTCAGCACCGGATAAGTGAGGAGGCGGAGGTCACCTTTGCCCCAAAAGCGAGCTTTAGGATTTGTCGCGGAGATTGTTTGGTATGTTTGCTTGCCAAGGAGTGCAAATGTGAAGGCACGGCGATCTATTGGAAGAGCATATCCTTGAAGCGATCTTGATTTCACAATTGGTCTTCCATCAATACCATATATCTCGACGTATTCGCTTCCACCAAAATTCAGTGGAATGACTGTCTGCGTAAGCTGAGCCAGGATTTCTTCTTCGAGTATCCCGGTATCTTTGATTGCATCAACAATCTCCAGCGTTCGATTCGAAAGAGATAGATCAAATTCGTTCCAGCTTTTCCTCTCATAGAGGATGTAAATGATGCTGCTGAATGCAATGAGTGTGATACCGAAGATGGTCACATACAGCGCTGTGATTTGTCCTCGGATTGTCTTAATGATCCTCATCGTCATCAGGTTCTCTCATCACATAGCCGATACCAACAACAGTATGAATGAGCTGTTTGTCAAAGCCCTTGTCGATTTTCTTCCGGAGAAGCTTTACGAAGGCATCAACCACATTACTTTCCGGATTGAAATCCATGTTCCAGACGTGCTCCGAAATCGCATCCCGTGAGAGGACGATCCCACGATTGCGGAGCAGGTACTCCAACAATGCAAATTCCTTTGCCGTAAGGGAGATTCTTTTTCCGGCTCTGGTGACCTCATGAGTTGCTGGATTCAGTTCAAGGTCAGCTAATCGGAGTATGGGGGATCGCGATTCCCCGCGGCGTCTGAGAAGAGCACGAACACGCGCAAGGAGCTCACCAAATTCAAATGGCTTTGTCAGGTAGTCATCAGCTCCATAGTCAAGTCCCCGTATTTTATCCTCTGTTTCCCCCAGGGCTGTAAGCATAAGGACCGGGGTAGAAATCCTCTTCTGGCGAAGCCTTCGGAGTGTTTCCCATCCATCCTGAACAGGGAGCATAACATCAAGAAGAATCAGGTCATATGGATTAGCCAAGGCGAGCTCTTCTCCGACTTTCCCATTTGGAGCGACGTCAACTGCATATGCGTTTTCCTCCAGCCCCTTTTTCAAGAATGAGGCGACTTTGCGTTCATCTTCTATGACCAGGATTCGCATGGTATTTTCGCACCTTCCAACTTCTTAATATACAACATATTACGACGACTCTGCAAGTAAATTAAGTTTAATTTGGTTTTCATGCGGTTTTCATCTCCAGATTGTATAATAATATGTAGAAAGATTAGGTGGAACAAGTGGGAGATCAGGTTATGCAACGCAATAAGTATCTAAGGCAACTTGGTTTCGGAATCATAGCGGGACTTGTTGCTCTTGCAGTCACTTTTGGGTTTACCATTGAGCGAGCTGGGGCAAGACCCGGAGATATTTCTTTAGGAGCGCCGAGGTCACCAAATGTCAACGTATCGCCTCTTGTTCAGCAGCTTAATTCTACCTTCATAGAGGTAGCAAAGGCTGTGAAGCCAAGCATTGTTCGAATTGAGGTGACCTCTACTCCCAAGCCAGTAAATCTTGGACCGAGCGATCAGGGAGACAATTTCTTTAAGTTCTTCTTTGGTCCTGACTGGCCATTCCCGGATTTCAAATTTAATATCCCTAAAATTCAGCCGATGCCGCAAGTCGGACTTGGCTCCGGGGTAATTATCAGTCCTGAGGGTTATATTCTCACGAACAACCATGTTGTGGCGGGAGCTGAGAAAGGGAGGATTGAGGTTACGCTGACCGACAAGCGCCAGTACCAAGCGAAGCTGGTGGGACGTGATCCTGAGACCGACCTTGCTGTTCTTAAGATCGATGGTCATGATTTACCAGTTGCTGCTCTTGGTAATTCAGACAGCATTCAAGTCGGTGAGTGGGTGCTGGCAATTGGAAATCCCCTTGGACTGAATTTTACAGTCACCGCAGGAATTGTGAGTGCTGTTGGCAGAGATATTGGTATCATACGAGATAAAGATAACTATGCTATAGAAAACTTTATCCAAACAGATGCTGCTATCAATCCCGGTAATAGCGGTGGAGCATTGGTCAATCTCTACGGACAGGTCGTAGGGATCAACACCGCTATTGAAACCAACACCGGTGGTTATGTAGGATATGGATTTGCTATCCCGATCAATCTTGCAAAGAGTGTTGCACTTCAGCTCATCAAGCACGGCAAGGTTACCAGGGCATATATAGGCGTGCATATTCAAGCTATCGATGAGACTATGGCAAAGGCACTAGGGATGAAGAGGCCTGAGGGAGTTCTTGTTCAATCCATCGTGAAAGGTTCCCCGGCGGAATCTGCTGGTCTTGAACAGGGGGATGTTATCCTGAAAGCCGATGGGAAAAAGATCTCTCAACCGAACGAGCTACAGATTCTTGTTGCCAACAAGCAACCTGGTGATGAGGTCACGCTGACGGTCCTGCGTAATGGGAAGGAGTTTGAGAAAACCATAACATTGCAAGCCCGGTCAAAGGAATCAACGCTCGCTGAGAGTGCAGAAACGAGCAGCGAATCCAGTGAGAACGCCGCGAGTGCTACGGTAGAAAGCCTTGGGTTAACGGTGGAAAATATCGATGCGAAGGTGAAGAAGGAGTACGATGTGAGTCACGGCGTTCTCATTACAGATGTTCAGGTGATGGGTCCGGCGTACCAGCGAGGACTTCGCCAGGGCTATGTTATTCTTGATGTTGACCGGAAGCCCATAAAATCTGTTGCCGAATTTGAAAAGATCGTTCGGGAACATAAACCTGGTGATTCGTTGTTATTAAGAGTGAAGGACTCCAAGAAGAATGTTTCGTTAGTGGCAGTGGAACTTCAGACACCCTCCTCCTAATCCTCCATGCCTCCTTCACGGTGCTGGGGACGTCCTGTTCCCAGCACCGTTTTTTTGTCCATTTGGCGTCTAAGCGCCATAGTGCCGATATAGCCGCACTCATAGCTTTACAATCTGGTCAATGAAGCCCTTGAGGCGCTGTGCGAAAATAGGCTTATCAAACTTCAAAGCATGTTCACGAATTAGCTTCGGATTAAATTCCAGGGTCTCAAATTGTTGCACAGCAGCGACGAGCGAATCCACTGACTGTTCTTGAAAAAAAACCCCGGTTCGAATTTCCCCCTCAGCTACTACAGTCTCAAGAGCTCCACCGGCGCCATAGGCAATAACCGGTTTGCCACTTGCCATTGCTTCAAGGGGGACAATTCCGAAATCCTCCTTCGCAGGGAAAACAAGCGCGCGACAGTTAGCATAGTACTGAGGGAGAGAAGTCTCCGGTTGCCACCCGGCAAACTCGATTGTCGGGCCTGCAATGCGCTTCAAGGAACGAATTTCTTGCCCATCGCCGACAATGACTAAGCGTTTCCGAAGTTTATTAAATGCTTCAACAGCAAGGTCTATTCGCTTATACGGCACCAAAGCGCTGACGACAAGGTAGTATCCCTCATCGCGCTCCGAGAACATAAAGCGTGATGCATCAACAGGGGGATGAATCACCACTGCATCACGATTGTAATACCGTTTAATGCGCTTTTGCACATAGGCAGAGTTCGCAATAAAATGATCTACCCTTGAACAGCTGGAAACATCCCATTGGCGAAGCCATGTTGCAGCAGCGGATATGAGCCGATGTGGAAGTTTTCCGACGCGAGCAGCACCGAAATACGTTTCATACATATCCCAGACATATCGCATTGGAGTGTGGAGATAGGATATGTGTAATGCACCTGGGCGCGGGATCACCCCCTTCGCAACGCAGTGGCTTGATGAGATTACAAGATCAAATTCCTGCAGGTCCAAATCTTCTATTGCGACAGGGAAAAGAGGCAAGTACAGCGGGTAGCGCTTCTTTATGAATGGGTAATGCTGAAGGAAGGAAACTCTGATCTCGTGACGTTCAATGATATCTGAGACGCTGCCGGGTACGTGCAGCAACGTATAGATCGGAGCTTCGGGGAAGAGTTCCGCGAGAACTTCAAGAACTCTTTCGCCGCCGCGCATCCCTGTTAGCCAATCATGGACAAGAGCAACACGCATGAAAATCCTCCGTTGAAACTAAATGCGAATTTACAGCAATCTGGCTGGAGAAGTCCGCGGCGGCGGAGAAGGTTCAATGCCTCATGAGGTGATGTGAGATGAAGCATTTGCTCAATGACTTGTTCTCATGCTTCTGTAATTTCAGGTTTTCTCAACGAGGGAGGCGGAGAGCTCATTGAACAATTTGATTTCGGAGCTCAGATGAAACGAAGATGCTTAAGTTCCTTTCTCTTTAATCGTTTCAAATTGATTCTTCAATATTCCTGCCCGAAGACGTTAATCTTGCCGTTGATGTGTTTTGTCTTATCGACAATATCTCCGCTTGAGTTCACAACATCACCGTGGCAGTTCGCACAAGCTGAACTGGGTTCATCAATGTGTCCCTTGGGAGGAATGTCATGGCAGCTCCCGCACTCCGCCTGGTCTTTGCCGTTCCATATCGGTGAGGCATTATTTCCCCGCATCACAGAATCTTTGTAGGCAAAAGAATATCTTGAAGCAGCCTTGTTGAATTGGAAATCCCCATGGCAGTAAACGTTCGTGCAGGTAAGACTCGACGGATTCCACTGAGGATTTGGAACAACCGCCGTAGCATGTTTAGCAAGTGTGTCGTTAAACACAACAACAGATACCGGAGTTAGATGTTGAGGTGAGAAAACATCTTGAGGTTGTGGCACTATATGACATTCATTGCACTTTACGCCAATTCGTACATCCCCAGTCCGCAAGTGCGCTTGATGAGCCCCGACACCAGGACTTGTCTCTGATGTGTTGCCTGCAAGGTCTCTTGGCGGTGCCCAGCTTAAGGTATCGTTTATAGCTCCGGAGAAATTGCCATGACATGTGTTGCATGCTTCTGGCGTCCGATTAACATGACATCCTGAGCCGCTGCAACTGATCTCGGTATTTCCACCTTGATAATTTGTACCGTGGCAGACCTGACATGCTTGCAATTGCCATTGATTGGCGGCAAGGAATTTCCCATGGAATGTTGTGCTTGATACAAGTTTCCAGCCAGATACATGGGGGAAGCTGTTGTGGCAAGTATAGCAAGATGTGATACCATAGCGCCCTCCGAGCCAATCAGAGCCATGGCATGGAGCACAAGGGGCAAGATTCCAGTTGGTCGACTTCAATGATTTTCCGTGGAAGGCTGGGGAAGGGGGATCGGCAAAGCCTTTTGGATGTGGAAATGCGGGGTGGCATGTGAAGCACGATTTTTCTGCGCGCCCCCCCATGTAGTCAAGTCCATGACACGGGGCACATTGGGAAAGGTTCCAGTCCGAACGTTTCAGAACCACTGCGTGAAATTCATTAGAAGTTGTGTCTCGCTCAAATTCTTTAGAATGAACGGTCAGTTGCGGTGCTGCAACTTCTGCATTCTCCTTCAACTTGCTGCATGAGGAAAAAAGTACAAGCCCAATTATGCTTAAGGTAACAGTGCGGATAAGATGTGCATCAGAGTTTATAATATTCTCAGCCATATAGAACTCTCTCCTCAGGCAATCTTAATCTTTTTCTCCATGACAATATCCACAAAAGCCTGTGCCAGGTTTCCCTCCCGGGTGTGCATTAGGATCAGTATGGCAATTATAACAAACAGCTCCTTGGTTTTCATGCCAGTCTCCGTCGACATCAACCATAAAGCCTGGTTGATGTGTCCGTGGATCATTTCCACGAATTCCATCGGGGTCAGTGTGACAGAGAGTGCATGTTGGATCTCGTCCTTCCTGGTCGTGGCAGGCGGCACAGGCTTCGATATCTTTTCTGGCAAGCTCTGCATGCCTTCCACCTCCAGAGCCGCGCCCGATTGTCACAAAATTTGGAGCAAGATGAGACTGCGGTTTGATACGAGCAAAATCTCCTCTTCCACTTGCACTGTGGCAATCAGCACAAAAGATTTGGGCTAAATGGCATGATTGACATTCCACGGCATGAGCCTGTGCTTCGATGCCATGGGTGTATCTGTAGTTCAGGTCGTGGACGCGCTCAATGACTATTGGGGTTTTGCTTTCAAGCGATGGAGCGCGGGGAGAGATGGTCGAGCGCGGTGTTGGGGTTGTATGTAAAACAGCATTGGCATCGTGGCATTCCTGGCAGTAATTCTCAGAGTGGCAAGTGGAACAATTTTCTACCCCGATGCTGGTGAGGACAAATTTCTTATGCTCGCGCAGGAAGTTTCCTATCTTGTGATTTTGTGGATAGAGGTGGGCTATGTCGGTGTGGCACGTTTCACAGGCTTTTGGGGCTTTGTCGTTGTTATGGCAGCTAATGCAACTTTCCATTACAGGAAGTTGCGATGCGGTTGCATATACCACCGTATCGGCACCTGCATGGCATGTTTTGCATTCGAGTCCCTCATCGGTGGACTTTTCTAAATGGAACTTGTGCGAGAAGCGAATTTCCGGTGCGGACTTTTCCCAGCTCGGATATGGCTTTTGTTCGAAGTGGCACTTTTCGCAATCTGTATTGACGTCGTGGCAAGAGGCGCAATCTTTCATCTTCGGTAGGAGAAGGTCACTTGATTGCTCGCTCGTTGAGACGGCGGTGTGGCAGTCGGTGCAGCCGACACCTTGCTCAGCGTGAAACTTGTGTGAGAACTTTACAACCTTTGTTATATCTTGTTGATCTTTTGATCCTTCAAAGCCCTGTGAGCCCGAAGTTAACAGAGCAATTCCAGTGAAAAGCAACACTAAGATGATAATGGTCGTTTGAGTTTTCATAGACATGCCCTTATCGTAGCTTGCTGAAGAACCAATAGGAACCGCGGAGGAAGATTCGTGCATCACTTGAGTATACGTGGTTCGAGAGGAATTGTCCTTGTACATCAAACGTTACAGTTGGTAGAGGTTGATAGCGAACACCGCCGAGAGCTGTGAGCACCGTTTCTGTTGGACCAAGGTCGGGGTCGAGTTTATATCGGCCGTAGGAAATTCCTCCCGTGAGCATAACTGACCGGTTGACGATAGGGTACAGCGCCTGCACGGAAATAATGTCCATCTTCCCGGCAAATCCTACGTCCTTTGAGTATGTAAAACTTCCATACTGTGTAGATGCTCCGAGAGTAATGCGGGTGCTGGTTGATCCATTATCGCCCTCATAGGTAATTGTTCCAAATCGAACAAAAGCTTGTGTTCTCTGAGTAATTGCATAGTTGGCGCCGGCGCGAATTTCAAGATTTGATCTGTGGTCGAACACAGAGAAAATTGAGTTATACGAGATACGCGGTTGTCGATAGACGAGTTCACCTGTGAAGGTCAATTTATTTGTTGCCGGTACCCAGAGTGAGAACTCGCCCCATTGAGGACGTAACAGGTTGAGATCGTAATCCAATCTTCCATAGAACATGAGCCGGGATGGGAGCTGGAGGGTAGCATTGATTCCAGCATATTGCTCCGCAGTTGATGAGCTCTGGAATTCATACCTCCTAAATCCATCAGGCTGTGTTGTATCAAAGCGGGTCGCTTGATATGACTCGGGCAGTCGATGACGATTCATGTAACTCAGGCTGATTCGTGCGTACGGAATAAGTGAAGTAGTTAGTTCAGCACCATAGAGATAATTATCCGAAAGTCCGACAAAGGCAGACTTCAATGATCCATTGGCTGGAGGCAGCCCACCAATATATCCGAAGAGAGTGACATCATGATATGGTGAGAGTTTCAGTGACAGTCCGTCGAGCATGCTTCTTCCAACACCTGCAAAGATTAGTTGGCGTCCCAGCCGAAGATCTGCGACCCTGGCAATGCGTCGGATGTCCAGGTAGACATTATATGCGCGGAAATGTGGATCGTTTTCGATGCCTCCGAAGAAGTCTGTTGACCCTTGAATGTATGCTGTAAATGACACGTTCCCTTTTGCGATGGCAAACTCTGCCAGCTGATAAGCGCGCAGATGGTTCGATTTCTTATTCAGGGAATCGTATTGCTGATAAGAGTAAACCGATGTGGTTAATCGACCGCTGAGAGTTTGTGAGAAAATTCTTGAAGGATAAAAAATAAAAAAAGCGACAAGCATCAGTACAAGTAATTGTCGATGCATAGCACCCTCGGCAAATATCGAGATTGATTCGAAACTTTTTAAGTTTATAATAACGCCGCTAAAAAAGCAAGTGCGATTTTTGAAAAAGCAAAAGGGCAGCTAACGCATATGAGCTGCCCTTTCGTGGCGCCATCGGCGCCAAGGAAACACCGTAGGGGGGTTCCTATTTCAGCAACATCATCTTCTTCGTCTCAGAGAAATTGCCAGCCCTCATCTGATAAAAATAGACACCACTTGGAAGATCCGAACCATCGATAGTGAACTTGTAGGTGCCAGCTTCTTGCTCTTTGTTCACATAGGTGGCAATTTGCTTGCCAAGCACGTTATAGAGCGTGATTGTGACTATACTGCGGGCCGGCACAGTGTACTGAATCGTTGTTGTTGGATTGAATGGGTTGGGGTAATTCTGTTCGAGACGGTAGTTCAGTGGTGTTTGTCCAGCGATCTTTTCGACGCCGACAGTCGTACCTACGCCAAGTTTATTCAGGACACTCCCTTGGGTCCAATGGACCTCACCGCCTCCGTTATCCATCAGAGCAATCCCGAATGTCATGGTTTGATTCATCACAAACTGAGCATCATCGGCATTGCCGGTGTTCAGAGCGCGCTTGAGTTCGACGTACCAGACGCCATCCTTCCATAAGGCTGCCGCCTGCACATCTCCTCTACTGCCTGTGGGAGGTTTGACAATGCGCTCGGGGACAACAGCGTTCAGCGCGGCATATCTTCCCCAATAAGTAGCAAGTTCAGCGGGGGTCAAAGAATCGACAACTGCTGTTTCCCCGGCATCAATCTCGGCCTGTGTGAGGACCATTGCGTCGATGTAGTCCGTCGGATTTTTCTCAATGTATTTTGGTGCAGTTTGGGCTGTGTTACGGTTTCGGCTGTCCATTCCAGTACCAGCATCTCCTACCCTGCCGCCATCAGGTTTGCCAACGTATTCCTTCATGTTCTGGTCATCGAAATATCCCACTAACTGGAAGACGCCGGACGTTGCCTGATGCGTGGTTGGATCAATCACGACATTGCCTGACTGGTGAGCGCTGATGACGCCGAGTCCTCGCGCGGGTTTCATGTGCCAGAGATCGCCGTGCTGCCCCTGTGGCAAATAGGAATCATCCTCTGGGTCTCCGTCGGGAGCAACGGGGTTGTTCACATCGAAGTGGCATTTATTCATGCAGCCATCTTTTTCCCACTTCTCTTGTGGAATATCGATGTTCCACATCACTGCAATTCTGTCTTCACTTTGGCCCGGGTTATTAGCCCACTTCGTGCCATCCCAAACCCAGGAGCCACTTCGCACCATACTCATGGTCGGATCTGCCCAGCGGAAGAGCATGTAAAGGTTGTTGCCACTGACTTTCGCTTTGACAGATGCGGATTTATTGTTTGCCAGCGCGACGTGTGACCAACCGACGTCACTCCAGTCAGAAGTGTCAGCATCAATTGCTGGAGCAGATGCACTTGGCAAGGCATTGACCACAGCTCCTTTCCCGCCACGTTCCTTGAAGAACATATTCTCATCCCAGTATTTCAACTCAGCCGCCAGGGCTACGTCAGTCTGTTCATTCCACTGGGAAAGATTGGCATCGATGATACCAAAGTTCGGGATCTTGCCTGTGCCATTACGATGGCAGCTCACAGCGCAGCCGTTGGGCATTCCACCTTGAGCTTGATATGCCAATGTCTTTGAAGGGGGCACTGTTGAAAATGTGTGACTGTGAATGTCGTACGGTTTTGCCGAAATTGCTGTCTTCGGCATGTGGCATTTGCTGCAGCGGCTGGCGCCGCCTGTCGTGTCGGCATCTGTTGGGTCATAACTATGCCGGGTATGGCCAGACACTATTGCGCCGATGGCTGCCTTGTTTGCTACCGGGTCTTGGACCATCGCTTTGGTTATTGCTGCAAACGGTCCATAGCCTGCATGGCAGGCGAGACAGAGTGTGTTATCATCATTGTCTGTCTTGATCTTATAATTCACACTCTGGTATGTGACCTCAAGGGAATCGCGAACTTGATGCTCGGTGGTGCCATGCGGATCATGACAGCTAAAGCAGTTCAGCTTATGATAGGGATTTGTCACGTGTGCGGATGTGAGAAATTCCTGATATTGCTGGTGATGCTGCTTTGCGGTGATGCCGTCAGGCCAGACCCCCGGCTTGTTCGTTATAAAGGGTGCCAGAATGTTGCCGGGTTGATAGCCGACATTGTTTGTCTCATCCCACGCATACTCGTAAGTGCCCCCGCTGCTTGTGCCGCGATAGTGGCATTGTCCACAAACCTCTAACTTCCGATCGTTGTCCGGCAACTTCGCGGGGTTGATAATCTTCTTGTCTGTGCCAAAAGCGTTTGCAGGATGCAAACTGCCCGGGCCGTGACAGTCTTCACAACCGATCACCATATTCCCGGCATCGCTGTTGTTAGCCCAAGTGGAAGTCCAGGAGGTGTCCGTTCCTGCTACCACTCGCTGGATATTGTTGCCGGTGATGTGGCAGCCAGAACAGTTCTTGTCCCAGGATTTTGCTCTGAAGGCATTTACGTTCGTTGCCTTGGGTGTGCCGTCTGTATTGAACCAGTTCTGTGGATTGTACGTCACCCAAGCACCGGAAGAGTTATCCTGATACTTGTTGAGGTTCCACTGAATGGGAAGGATGTAGTAGCTGTTGTCAATCTTTACCAAGTACCTCTGTTTCCAGCCGCCACCATAGGTATAGGCGATTTCGTATTCCGTTCCGGTGGCGCCGACCTTGGCGTAATACTTGCCCCCGCTTGTCCGCAGTATCACTTGAGCATTGCCGTAGCTGGCGCCCATGCTTACAGTTTGTGTGAAGTCACCTTTGACTGTAGAAGCACTTGGAACCAAATGAATCTTCGAATGCAGCGTCTGGGACCACGGTGTATATTAATTGCCGCCGGGTGTACCTGAATGGCAAGATTGGCAGACTTGCGACCCAACATAGGTTGCTGTGTGTGCAAGAAGCATTGCTGTACTGAAGATGAGAGTTAGCAGAGTTAAAAATGGCCTAAAGCTCATTGGTTCATCTCCTTATTTGAGAAAATTTCGTACAAAGCGCAAACGTGTAGTGGTGATGTACGGTAAACAATTGGATTTGCCTTTCAATCACCTCCTTGTCTCGACGGATAGATAAATAGTGGCTCGCGCACATCATCTGTTTCCTTGCTCCAGAGCGAATCAATCCCCCGCGGTAGGACTTATTTCCTTTCGGCGCTTCCGATACGGCGGATTGTAGGACGCCTCTCTGGATCAGCAGTGGGCGACGAAGCAACATGCATCTGATTGTCGCAAATAACAATGCATATACGCATAACCGATCCCTCTGTCAGCCTGGGTGGTCAGAGAGCAATTTCTACACTCGGGTATCCTCCTTATTGTGCTGTGTAGAGTTTAATATAAGAAAGTTACATCCCTGTCAAGTTCGGTCCCCCAAATCTCCGAGATGACAAGAGGTCCTTATTTCATGAGCACCATCTTCTTCGTGATAGCAAATTCGTTGGCACCGCTGACAGAAGCAACAAGTCTGTAGAAATAAATTCCACTTGACGCAGGTGTCCCATTTTGATTAATACCGTTCCACGAGACCGTGTAATTGCCCGGGACCAGCTCACCATCGGCAAGCGTTGTGACAAGCTCACCCAAGATGTTATAGACGCTCAACTGAACGTGGGCAGCCCGCGGAATGGAGAACTTGATCTCCGTTGATGGATTGAATGGGTTCGGGTAGTTCTGACTCAATGCAAAATCTTTCGGGATCAACTGGTCATTTGGCTGAACACCCGTCAGGCTCCCCAATGCAGCCCGAAGGATTGCAAACGTGTACTTTGCGTTGTGAACACCCATGCTCTTGTCGTTCTTGACAAAATAGTAGTCGTAGATTGCCCTCATGAGCTCAGGTTTTCCTTTCACGAGGTTTGAATCCTTTGCCATATTAACGGGTTCACCCGTAGCAGGATCGATGGGAAGAACAGCTTTCAAACGGTTAAGTAGTCCCTGTACTTCTGTCTGAACTCCTTCAATTTTTCCATTGCCGTCGTAATCAGCTGCTGCTTTCACATCGTCAAATGATGTGATTGGTCCGTGGCATTGCTGGCAGATGGTGACATTATCAACCTCTGTACCGGTGCTGTCGGGACCCATCATCTTCCATGTGTGACCGCCAAGCATGTACGTTGCTTTCCCTGTTGCTGCAGACATATGGCACGTGACGCATCCATCTTCAAGCTGAGTATGAGTGCTCAAACCAGCAATTGGCAAGCCGTACTCGTATGCATTCTGTCCAAGGAACATATCAGCCTGCGGGCTTTCATGTGGACCGAAGTAGTTACTCCACTGCGCTACCTTGACATTTGCTTTGTATCGCGAACGATGACAATTCATGCAGAGCCGCCCGTTGCCTCCGACATTCCCAATCACGAATCCGTTCATCAAAGAATCAGCCTGCACGGTACGGAGTTGGTGTGGGTTGGTTGCATCATGAGGGTCGTGACATACGGTGCAGGTTAATGGGTACCCAGCGTCACTTGTTGTGTATCCGGGGTTTGTCTTATTGTCCAGCCACTTTGTGAACGCTTTACCGCTATGGCATGGGAAGCAATAAGTTGACGTTGCGTGGCTACCGCTTGGCATAGTTGCATGTGGGGTAGCAAGTTCCCATTGACGCACGACCATATGATGTGTAGGGGCATCGTGGCACTGTGCACAGACACCAACATCATAGCTGACACCAATTTTTTCGATGTTACCCTGATGGTCTTTCCCAGGTCCATGACAGCTCTCGCATCCAATCGTAGCAAGTTGCGCAAGCTGTGGATAGGGGACAACAAGGCTATCGTGGAACTTATTGGAATTTGGGACAATGGTTGGGAACTTCCATCCGACTTGAGCCGCAACGTCGTCAAACCCACCGTTGTTAGCAGCTGGACTCGCATCATATCCCGTCGTATGGCATTTCATACATAATGGAAGGTAGAATCCTCCTTCAAGTTTCCCATCAATCCCTTCCTCGAAGATTCGAGAATGTCCCGTCTGTACCCATTTTGTTACCTTGCCACTGTGACAAAGACCGCACTGAGGGAACTGCGCAGCAACTCCCTGGAAGCCCCCAACTCCCACGTACGTGCTTGCGTACATGGTATCGTACGCAGTCGAAGAACCGTTAACGGTCAATTGGACTATGTACTGTCCAGCCGAATCTGCAAGGAATTGCACAAACTGAGCTGAGGGATTATCGAGCGCGGCATTGGAACCTGTCGGTTTCTGCACAATAGACCAGGCAAATGATGTGATTGCTTGCCCTATTGTGTCTGCGGAGAGATAAACATATGTCCCTTTACCGACGACATGAAGCCCGCTTGTGGAAGCCCGTGTGGACAGTCCCATTTTTGAGAGTCGATATGGGGACATTGCCTCGATTTTGATCTTCGCCGTCTGGGCAGCGAGTTCCGTATACGCTGCTGGTAAAAAACTTGCAACTATTGCCATCAAACAGAGAACCCCAAACCGTTTCATCATTGCCTCCGTTTCCTGTTGGAACGATGATGTTTTTTTGTATTCCAGCTTTTCGAGGAGGCTGGAACAAAACAAGAGATGGACAAGCAAATCTCATGCCACGTATTTTGCCACTATTTCTGCATAAAATGTGAGAGTTCCCCTCTCTATTTTTCCAAATCTGCAAAGGGATTCTCAGTTTTAAGAACTTTAGGCTCCTGTTTTTCTAAATACCGGTTTAATTAGAAAACAAGTTAGTGCTGAAAAGAGCTAAGGCGGACACATTCGATTGCGAGAAAAGTTTCATTTCTCCGCTTATCTAATTATATTTGAAGAGTAATTTTTCTTTGGCCTGATCAGCATAAATTTTCATCGATCTTTTCAAGTTAGTGACCTGGATATTCATATTGAGGTATATCGATGTTGAAAACAATCAAACCGTCGGCTCTCAAAAAGGGCGACGTCATCGGCATTGTTGCTCCGGCAAGTTCACCCAAACCGCTGGAAAAAATTGACCGCGGTGTTCGATATCTTGAGTCGCTTGGGTACAGGGTGGAACTTGGAAAACATGTCCGCGATGTTCATGGGGACCTTGCGGGAACGGATGAAGCACGGGCAGAGGATTTCAACGCAATGGCTAGGAGGAAAGATATTCGAGCCATCTTCGCTGTGCGTGGTGGATACGGAACACCGCGAATTCTTGACCGTATCGATTATGCCGCTCTCAGGCGCAATCCAAAGATTATTGTTGGATACAGTGATGTGACAGCTCTTCAACTAGCGATTTTCAAACGGACAGGGTTAATTACATTTTCAGGACCAATGGTCGCTGTGGAAATGCAGGGGGAAATTGATCCCTTCACGGAAGAAAATTTCTGGCGGATGCTCACATCGCCGAAGAGGATCGGACAATTGAAGAACCCAACAGATGTCCCGTTGGAAGCTCTCCATCCGGGAGAAGCTCGAGGTGTTCTGATTGGTGGTAACCTTTCCCTTCTTGTGAGCCTTCTCGGCACTCGATATCTTCCTCCATTTTCTGATCCTGTTCTTGTCATTGAGGAAGTTGAGGAGGAGCCATACCGAGTAGATCGGATGTTTGCACAACTGCGACATGCAAGGGTTTTCTCCGTAGCAAGGGGAATTCTACTTGGTGCTTTTACCGATTGTGTTCCTCGCGACCCGCAAACACCACATCTGACTCTCAATGAAATCTTTACTGATTATTTTTCTACCCTCGGAAAGCCTGTTATTGCGAATCTTGCCTACGGACACATCCCTCGAAAGCTCACGCTTCCTTTTGGCGCTCAGGTACGAATCCGTACGCGACGTGAAGTGGAAGTGGAAATTCTCGAGCCTGTCGTCTCAGGTTGAAAAAATTCTTTCCATTGTTAAAACTTATTTCGCTCAGTGCAATGGAAAAACTTGGATCATACATAATGGGACTTGGTGCTCAAGCGAATTTGATACTGGTAGTTAAGATAAAGTTGTGAGGAAACAAGACTTGGTTTTTCAGTTCCTCCCTGTTATCTTTCTTTCCGTGCTCTTTATATTTGTTCAAGATGAAGTGAAAAGGAGTTGCACAATGTCGTCACGGATCTGCAAATTCGTTGCTACTTTCGTTTTGCTGTTGCTCTTTGCAATACCATCGGGGTCGATGACAAATCAGGGGCGAGCTGACTCTCTGACCATTGAAAAGATCCTCAGCATGCGCTATCCTCGAGAGGTCGTTATTTCACCCGACGGTAAGTATGTTGCGTTCACAGTGACATTGCCGGACTTCAACAAGAGTATCTGGATAACGCAGATTTACATTGTGAAATCCGATGGGTCGGAATTAAGGCAGTTTACTGAGGTGGGGAAGAAAAATTTCTCGCCCCAGTGGTCACCTGATAGCAAATTACTTGCGTTTCTCTCCACCCGACCTGGCGATGGAACGTTCGATGCACAGCAGGTATGGATCATGCCAATTGATGGGGGCGAGGCTAAATTGCTGACACACTCTCTAACCGGTGTTGAAGAGTTTCGGTGGTCGCACAGTGGCAAATGGATTGCCTACGTAGCCGAGCGTGACCCGATTGCTGAAGAAAAGAACAAAGAGGAGTTCAATAGGAAATACAGATTTGATGCAACTGTAGTCGGCAAAGCGAAGCCTCCACGTGATATCTGGATTGCCGATCTTGCTACCGCGGAATCAAAGAAAATTCTTAACGGAGATGCTGGAATTAGCAATATCGAATTTTCTCCTGACGATCGATTGATCGTTTATCAGACTAACTACACAGGCGAATACAACGATGAGCAGAAGTACGATCTCTGGCTTGTCGACGTTAAAAGAGGACTGACCGAAGGGGAGAAGAACAAGCCAGAGCAACTCACAAATTTCCCCGGACCGGAAACGAAACCTCACTTTTCTCCCGATGGTAAACTTGTCGCCTATATAAGTCAGACTGTGCCAGACGTTGAATTTGCTGAAACCGATGTAAGCGTCATAGCTCTTCGCGATAAGTCGGTGTGGAATCTCACATCAACATTTGACGAGGCTGTGACGGAGTATGCTTGGGATGTCAGCCCACGGCGCAGGAAGAAGATATGGTTCGTTGCTGCTGAAGGCACGCAGACACATCTCTACACGCTTTCCACGCCAGCGGCAGGAGAATCATCTGAGATTATGAAAATCACAGAGGGCGATGCAAACTATCAAACGATCAGTCGAACTGCGGATGGAGTAACATGGTGCATGACAAAGGAGACCGCCACAACACTCCCTGAGATTGTTCTGTTGGCGAAAGGCAAGCAGAGTGTGATCACGCATTTCAGTGATCAATTGGGTCTGTATAAGCTTGGGCAACAGTCGGTTATCCGTTGGGAGGCACCTGACAAGCGCTTCACCATCGAAGGTGTCCTTGTGAAGCCTGTGGACTATCAGCCTGGTAAGCGTTATCCATTGATTCTGACAATCCATGGTGGACCGTATGGTCGCTTTCGCAACACATTTCTTCAGGCATACTATCCCCAGCTTTTCGCTCAGGAAGGCTACATGGTGCTTGCTCCAAACCCCCGCGGAAGCAGCGGATACACCGATGCCTTTGGACAGGCTAACCGTTACGATCTCGGAGGTGGTGATTATCGTGATATTATGGCTGGTGTCGACTACCTGATTCAGCAGGGACTTGTTGACAGCACACGCATGGGGGTGACTGGCGGCAGCTACGGAGGCTATATGACCAACTGGATTATTTCGCAAACTCCGCGATTTAAAGCCGCTGTTTCGATGTATGGCATTTTTAGTCTCTTCACGGATTTCAGTAACTCATGGCAGCCATCGTGGGAGGTGATGTACTTCGGGATGTACTACTGGCAAAAGCCAATTAACATGGAAAATCCTTATGTCAGGCACTCACCAGCTTTCTATGTGCAGAATATTGTGACACCAACCCTTATTCTTCAGGGAGAAAATGATGAATATACGAACATTAGCAATTCGCGTGAGATGTATATAGCACTTAAATACCGCAATGTTCCTGTTGAATTTGTTGTGTATCCACGTGAAGGTCACGGGATCGGCAACGAGCCCAATCATCGAGTCGATACCGTTCGCCGTGCACATCAATGGTTTCGGAGATATGTCATTCGAGGTGATGGGTAATCTACACTCGATTTATGTTCATGAAAGTCGCCAGAGTCTGCTTCAGCGCTCATTTGCAATTGCAATGCCAGATGCCTTTGCAAACGTGCAAGCTGAGTAACGAGAAAGTCCTGTCCATTTGTTCAATGGGAAGGAAGTCCCGGGGAAAAATGGGCGGGGAATGGTTCAGGGAGATCGGCTACAATATACGCCATCACGGCAAGAGCTGCGACACACTGATTCATCTCATCGGGGTTCAACTTCTCAACAGTATCGGCATCACTGTGATGGTACCAGAAATATCGGGTACCATTGACGTTCAGTCCCATACCTGGAATGCCTTCTTTCATCAGCGGGCTGATATCAGCACCTCCTCCACCTTTTGTTATGGTATCGGCACCAATTGGTTCTAAAAGTTTCCCAATAGCTCGTATTATGCTGAACGCCGAGTCGCTGCCTGTAAAGCCAAAGCCATTGGGTTTGAAGACGCCCGCATCTGTTTCAATCGCCAGGATGTGATTATGTATTTCATTTCTGTGAGTTTCAGCATATCCTTTTGCGCCGCTGATACCGTTTTCTTCGTTAGTCCAGAGAACAACACGGATTGTTCGGCGCGGCTTAAGTCCTAACTGCTTTAATAAACGGGCGGCTTCCCAGGCTGCGATGCATCCGCCGGCATCGTCCATTGCACCTTCACCGACGTCCCAGGAATCGATATGGCCTCCGAGCACGACGATTTCATCAGGCTTTTCTCGCCCCGTAAGTTCTGCAACAACGTTGCGTGAAGGTACGTCGGGGAGTGTGTGAGCCTCCATCTGCAAGTGCACGACAATTCTTTGTCCACGGTCCTGCATCCGCTGCATCATTTCTGCATCTTCGATGGTAACAGCAGCGTAAGGGATTTTCGGCACTTTTTGGTCGTACCGCATTGCCCCTGTGTGAGGAGTTTGCAGAGAGAATGGTGTAACGGAGCGGATTAAACTTGCCTTTGCACCTGCCCGAGCTGCTTCTATCGCACCGCGTGCACGATACTGCACTGTGGCGCCATAGGTCGTGTACGGTACGTTGAACAGTACAATCTTGCCGCGCGCTACGCTTGCTCGTTTTGTCAACTCATCAAAACTCTTCACAACCAGCACTTCTCCGGTGATACCCTCAGGTGGTGTCCCAACGCTGCCACCTAAACCAAGCATCGGGAGTTTCCTTTTCCGTGGTTCCAGCATTTCGATAGATTCCTTGCCCCGTACCCAGTGCGGAACCATTACCATCTCACTGTGAACGTTGTCTAATCCATCGAGTTTCATCGTGCTTAAGATCCAGTCGATTGCCTGCTCGAGATTCTGTGTACCACATAGGCGCGGTCCAAACGTGTCGCATAGGTAAGCTAATCGGTTGTATGCTGAACTGTCTTTCTGTGCAAACTGGATAATGCGATTTGCAAGTGCGCGGTAATTTGATACGATCCAGGAAGAATCAATTGGGACTGCAGAAAGGAGAGAACTGGATTTAAGAAATAAGAGCGTTCCTATGAGAAGCGTAACGGTGGCGGATTGTTTCTTCATTCTTGACACCTTGTTAGTTCTGCGCTTTAATGATCATGCTTCTTCGCCGAGATCAGGGCAGGTTCCCCTGACGTTTCTTGCGACGTATTTCAACTGAGAAAAGATAGGAGATTATTTCTTATCTTGCAATTAATTAAGTGTACTCCCGTAAACCCACATGCCGCGCACAGGCGTCTTTACTTCCAGCTCTGACTTTAGTGCTTTTTGTGAAGATGTTTTGATTTCCAGTGTTGAGTCGTTTTTCCCAGTGCCCATATACTGATGGAAAGCAAAAGCCCCGGGTACATTGGCTCAATGCCAAGCCAGTATGATGGTTGTTCAATGGATCCTCGAGCGGCGCCGTCAATGAGCCAGATGAAAGAAATCAGAGGTGCGAGGATCATCGTTGATAGAGCAGCCCGTTTGCTCATTGCAAGGGGTGGAAAATAGCTTGCCAGCAAAGGAAGAAGAATACCGGGGACAATGACCGTTCCCACAGAGTACCATAACCGGACGACAGAAGGGACAAGGAGAGCAAGTGCAATTGAAAAGAGGGCGGCGATGATTAGCCCGATATTTGAAAACATCCGAACATGAGGCACTTTTCCTAAGGAGTTTTCAACTGGCAACAAATTTGGTTGAATCAATCTGGTTTCCTCTTGTGGTTGATGGCGGAGTCGAAGCGCAACATCCTTGCCAAGTGTGATGCCGGAGATGAGCATCAAGCTGCTGAGAGTTGACATTATAGTTGCAATCAATCCGATGTAGAACATCCCTTTTGCAACAGGTGGCAGCACGATTTCAGCAAGCATTGGATATGAAAATAGAGGCTGCCGTAAATGTGGTGATGCGGCTCGAGCGTAAAGCCCAGCCGTTGTTGTCATTGAGTCGAAGAGAAACCAAAAGATGATTGCGATGAGAATGCCGTGTTTTGCTGTTTTTCCATCTTTTGCAGCATAGCATCGTTGATGGAAAGCAGGATCAACAAATGTCCATAGGGCGATGAAAAACCAGACGAGGATAAACTGAAGTGAATTTCCGCCACTCAGAGTGAGGTGAAGTGGTGGGACGTTAGCTTTGATGAACGCAAGCCCGTCAAATTTTGCAAAGGAAAACGGAAGCACTGTCGCAAATCCGACAAACATAAGAATGAACTCCGCTATGTTTGTCCGTACATCTGAGCGAAGGCCACCGGCAAAAAGGAACGCGGTCGAAACGACAGTCACGATTAGAACACTTGCTGTCAGTGAGAATCCGAACAAGAGTTCCACAAGTATGCCAAGCTGCAAGGTGTACGCTGCTGGTGTTACCAGCACAAAGACGTGCAGACCGCCGATGATTGCTGCTGGCTTGCCGTATGCTTGTTCGAGCTTGTCGGGGATCGTTGTGAAGTTTGTCCGTCGGATTTTCTCTGCGAGGAATAGAGCAAATAGAGCTGAGAAAATGTAGAACGGTGCTCCGAGGACAACCCAATTCGAGATGCCGTATCGATATGAATACTCACCGACCCCAAGAATCCCTCCATACCATGTTGAGACGAGCGTCGCAACGAAGACCGGGAGTGTCAGGGAGCGCCCAGCGATAATGTATTCATCAACATTTCTGTGTTCGTGTCTTCCTGCCCTGAAGCCAATAAGGAGGATGAGAAGTGCATAGCCACTCACCAGAAACGCATCGATAAGTGCAAAATGGATATGTGGCATAGGAATTCAGAGATGATGGAACCGTGCTAAAAGGAGCGTGCCGGAGGTGTACGTGATCACAACTCTGCGAGCGGTTGCCTCATTGCTTTGACCCTCACGGAGGCCAAGCTCCAGTGACTCATTTTTCAAAGGGAATCGCAAGCCTGTTGTTGTAATTCCCTCTGCCTTCCCGAGCGGTACGAGGCTGAGAATTTCTCCAACACTTGTTGTGAGGACTGAGCGGTGTGGAAGGATTCTCAGCTCTAGAAAATCATCGATGAAGCGAATGTCCAGTTGGCGCCTCGGCGCCATGGTGCTTCGGCACTCACATTGCGAGTATTTCTTGAGTATACTGAAGTTCGTGAGGGTGTGATCTGTGCGTCGTCCTGTTGCGCCGAGGACGAGCACCTTCCGGAGTCGCTTGCTTATAAGGTAGTCAAGTGCTTTTTCAAGGTCAGTAGCCTCCTGATTTACATTGAGCACGATTTGAGATGTTCGTAATGCTTTCAGCGTTGACCGCTTGACCGAATCAAGGTCTCCTACGATTACATGAGGACGGATGCCTCGCTCCAGTGCCTTGTTAGCACCTCCGTCAGCGCAAACAATGAGCGAGGCATCCTTTGCCAAGGTACGACAAAGCTCACGACGTGGAACGGAGCCATTCGCGATGACGAGTGCGTACCGTCGTGGGAATTTCACAAATCCACCGTGATTGCTGCAAATATGTTCCTTGTAGCAGCAGGGAAGAATTCATCTCCCTCGCCATGAGTGACATATAACTTGTTGAGTATGTTATTAATTTGCAAGCGAAATTCAAACCCACGGAACCCGAACACGTCGTTCAGTCGATATGTCAAAAATCCATTGAGGACTGTATAGGGATCCACCATCCGGTCGCTGCGTTGAAAATTATCCGTGTACTGATTGCCGACATACTGAAGCAGGAGCGATGCATTAAGTCCGCCGAGCTTATAGGTGATACGGAGGTTGCCAAGAGCATCAGGAAAATCAGCAATACGATTTCCATCAAGTCTGACTGCAATAGTTTTCTTTCCAGTTGAATCGCGGACCGTTCGGTAAATCGTGTACCGCACCAGGCGATTCCGACTCAATGAAAGATTTCCAGAGATGCTCAATCCTTTGACAATCTCGGTAATTGACCCGGTAAGTTCGAGTCCTTGGTGAATCGTCCTCTCAGCGTTCCCGGTAATAGGTCTTCCAAATCTGTCGAGCTGCCCCTGCTTTATGATTTCGTTGCGGAAATTCATCAAGTAGAGATTTGCTCCGAAGGGGAAGTCTTCTCGTGTGAAGCGAATACCAACTTCGATATCATCGAGTGTTTCCGGACGCACAAGCGGATTGCCAAAGTTGTAGGTTCCATCTGGGTTCGTTCCAAACATCGGGGTTGCGCCTCCAGTGACTTCGCCTGCGTTGTAAAGATTGTTCAATCGGGGTTCGCGAGAAGTACGCGAAAGGTTTGCGTACATTGACCATGCCTCTGTAATGTTCCAGTTCAATCCAATGCGGGGATTCAAGAATCGATAAGGAACGATGAATTCTGTTCCAAGAAATTTCTCATCGTAGAAATGATATTGATTGAATATGAACTGGAGATCCGCCATTGCAGTGAGGTTCTCATGAAGAGAATAAACCTCGTGGAGATACAACGAGGCGACCTCCTTTGCTCTGTGGAATTCATAGTAGTGAAAATCGGCATTGAGTCCTTCGGGGAGGTTTTCCGCCCATTGAATTCTGCCCCAGTGGAATCCAGTGTATTTTCTAAGTTCAGCTCCAGCAACGAGTTCTCCATGTTCGTAAGTCCATGTGAGGCGTGGGAGTATGCCGAACTGTTTCCCCTCCACGTAGGCTCGAATTAACGCATTTTGTGGATTACCAGTTGGATGGAACCCGTATTCACTAGTGAGACGGAAATAGGAGGTGTCCGCCCATGAGCCATCGTAATCGAAGAAGCCAGCACCGTAGATGTAGAACAAAGCACTATTGAGACGCAGTGTTGGGGAGATTCTCCATTCATTGAGCAACTCGTAGTGGGGCTGACTGAAATTCTCGATTTCTTCCGGCCGGCGCGTGAGAGCAAAGGTCACAGAGTCGCCGCTTGCTTCCCAGTAGCTATAGTTGAGCCGACGAAGATCTTTATTGCTCATAAAAAACTTTGGCAGACCAGAGTAGGCAAGCCCATCAGCAATTGGACCTCCGTAGAAATTGAATTGCGTCGTCAGGGTGGAGTCATACCGGGTCGCGCTGATGTAATAGCTTGAGAAATCTGTCCATGATTGGTTGCGATATCCGCTGCTTGATATCTTGGAAAGTCGGGCAGAGATTGCATAGTGGTTTGCGATGAGACCTGAGTTAAGACTTACTGCGTAACGCCTTGTATTGAAAGATCCATAACCTGCTGTGACGGAAATCGCCGGGCGAGTTGTGACTGCTGCTGTTACCAGGTTCACTGAGCCTCCAATTGCTGGCGGTCCATAGAACGCGCTTCCAGCTCCACGCTGCACTTGGATCTGACTTGTACTCGCAAGAAGATCAGGAAAGTCGATCCAGTAGACATCGTGGTCCTCTGGATCATTTTGTGGGACGCCATTGATAAGCACAGCAAGTCGTCTTTGATCAAAGCCACGAATATAGAGATGGTTGTAACCGATACCATTTCCATTTTCAGAATAAAAAATTGTTGATGGGAGCTCAGACAAGAGTTCAGGCACGTCTTGCACAGCATAGCGTTCCTTGATTGCTTGGGCATCAATGTCAGAGAATGTCACCGGCGATGTACGCTCTTCAGCCCGCATGGCGTTGACAATGATTGGGGTAAGGATAATGCTTTCGGGCTTCAGACGCAGGGTCAATGCGACGGCTTCCTCCTGAATGACCTTCACTTGAACGCGAAGAGTCTGGAAGCCCACGTAGCGAACTACAATTGTTCTTGTTCCCACCGGGACGTTTTGTAGTGTAAATCTGCCGCTTGCGTCACTGCTGGCGCCTATGTTTGTTCCCAGCACAATAACCGATGCGCCCGCGAGCGGCTGGTCGTTGTCTGCGTTGACCGTCTTGCCAACGATGGTCCCCTGAGCAAGTGCTGTCACTGTGGAGAACCAAATACCCATGAGTATGCCGACGGCGTTGTGGTGAATGCGGTTCATAGCGTGTCACTCCTTTCATCTGTTTGTGGTTCGATGAATTGGAGTGCCTCGCATCGAGTGGGGGATAATGAAAAAGCCGTTCAACCAGCTTTGGTGAACGGCTCATGAGAAGTACTTTTCAGTGTAAACTGCCTCTCCGGTTCCCTACGCTGGTATGACCCAGATCAGGTTCGAAGGGTATGTTCTCAGTCCCGCTGTGCGCTGGGACACCCCTACGGACACGAAGCACTTATCGTTGTCAAAGAATAATTACTAAACGAATATAGAAAGAATTAAAATCAAAATCAAGCTGCAGGTTGCTTCCTTTGTTCACAACCCAATTGCCATCTGGTGTGCCTTCTTTTCATCGGCGAAAGGTGAGAGAACATCCGATATCAGCTCTATTTTGTAGTAAATATTGACTAGCATGAGCGCTGCCGATGCCTTAAGAAGTGCTGCACGCGAAAACGTTGGGTCACTGGACTCCATGCTCAAGACCTTCTTATAGTAGTGCGCAGCAATGGAATATGAGTAACTCATTCCTGCTTCTGCTAATATATTGTAAACATCAAGCACATAAATCGGGTACCTTTTGAACTGACTGTTATTTAGTAGTTCGTTCGCCGATGATTCTATTGCTGAGAAAGGTCCGTGCGAATGAAGTACTTCCCTTGCTAAAGAGATCCAGCAACTTAGTTGCGCAACAACGAAACCTGGCACCTGTTGGGAGTCTCGCTTGAGAAGTTCACTAATCTTTTGTGTCGTAGCTGAGCTGTCTCTAAACACACCGATCGGTGCGCTCTCATTCGAAGGAATGGCTGTTGATACCGGTGTGGGTGGTGCTTTTCTCTGTTGATTTAAGTCCTTCGAGCATCCCAGGAAGGCGGTGAGAAGCAGCAAGAAAAGGGGCGCTTTCGTCATTAAGAAGTCTCCATACTTGCCGGTTTCCATTAGTTTCTCCTTGGTTTTGGAACGGCTTATGACTAAAAGGGCTGGCAGTAGCATAAACCAACCGCACATCCACACGACCAGTACCCTCTGCAGTCAGGGGTTACGTCACAGTAAAAGCCCTAGCAAGAGATCCAACACCCGCCGTTACCTGTCCCATTGCAGTACCCCGCTCCCCCGCCATTACAGTACCAGTAATCTACGTAACTATCCCACGAAATCAAACACGCAGTTTGCATGTCACAAATGAAGGGACCGCACGCAAAAGAGACAGCGCATGAACTACCAAGACATTGGTCTTCCCCTGCCCGCCTCAGACCGGAGTCAGAAGCCAATCTACTGGGGCTACGTTCCCTTTGCGACGGCGACAATATCATCAGCAGGGTTCCTATCGCACGCGTTAGGTACTGAAAAGTCTGCTTCATTAGTCCTCCGACTTGAGGATAATATACGGCAAAAAAATTTGTCAAGGTCGTGCATTGATTGCCTTACATAAAATCTTCGACGGTACACCGTACTGAAGTCCGCCTTGCCGAAGCGGAGCCTCGAATAGGAGTCTCCTCAGCCCCTCGCAAATTGCTTACGGATATTGTTCAGGAATTTAATCATGCTGTGCTTATAGCTTGTGGAATTATCAAGCGGACCCAGCCCCCGATAACCCGGCTGTTACCGAGCTGTGAATCAACCCCCACTCTCCATTGAGTCGTGTAGCCATCAGATGGTCTTCAGAAAACACATTTAACCGGTTTTGAAATCATTTGTCACCGCGCTGAAAGCGCTGGAGAAGAGGACATACAAAGAGCACTATCTTGGCTTGGAGTTCTCTTTCTCCTTTGCTATCTTGAGTCAAAATTCGATCTATCCAGCAATGACATTTTCTATTTTTGGCAAAGGGCATGTTGATCCTCTCTGGCGCTTTCAGGTGTCTGGAACGATATGGCGAACCCTCTTCTCACCAAATGACTTCATAATTGGGGAAGAGCGAGACCAAGATCGTAAGATCGTTCGGCTCTTCGCTGTCAACGCTACAGACGGAAAAGTGTTGTGGGCTGAGCGGGGACTTCCGGAGCCGTGGTGGACAGAGATTGAAACATGCACTGAGTCGACGATTTTTGTTTCTGAGTATGCACAGCCTGATCTTCCGATCCATAGAGGAATTACTGTTCTGGACCTTCAAACTGGTGAAGTTCTCTGGAGAAACCCTGAGGTCACATTCTACTTCGAACTCACCGAAGCACTAATTGTGAAGAAAGAGGAGCTTACCGGAACTCGATTTTTGAAGTTGTGTGCTCGGACCGGCGAAGTGCTTCAAGATTTCGGTGCACGAGTGGATGAAGTTTCAGCGCTTCGAGAGCTGGTCCAGCAAGAAGATGATGTCCAGTTGCCATTTCCCTACCGCGATGATGCGGAGGATCTTGAAGAACTTCACTCATCAATTCAATCCATTTTTTCTAGACAAGACCGGCGAGGAGATGTTGAACTGTTACCGGTCGACCCCTACGTTGTATTGTCATTTCATGTGGTGGCTTCAAAGACCGAAGGTGGTGAAGAACGATTGGCGCAGCGTTTAATAGTTATCGACCGCCACTCCTCGAAGGTTGTGTTTGCCCGCACACTGCTGAACGATGCAAGGTATCCCGCGATGCAGTCGTTTGCTGTTCGCAAAGGAATTCTGTACTTTATTGAAAATCGAAACACACTGGTTGCTGTTAATTTACAAATGGGGAAATTATAGATGGTTGCAACAGAGCGTTTTGCAGTTTCCACTCGTGGACATACAGACATAATTGATATTTCTGATCGCGTGCGTGAAGCTGTCGCTAAGAGTGGTTTGAAGTCCGGGATTGCCACAGTATTTGTCTCCGGTTCAACTGCTGGCATAACCACCACGGAGTACGAGCCAGGCTTGCTAAAGGATTTGCCTGAAGCTTTTGAGCGAGTGGCACCGACTGGAAGAACGTATCATCATGACTCCACGTGGGGAGATGGCAACGGCTATGCTCATGTCCGTGCGTCGCTTCTTGGCGCATCGTTTACCGTGCCTTTTCAGAATGGCGAGCTGTTGCTTGGCACCTGGCAGCAGATTGTCCTTGTCGATTTCGACAATCGCCCTCGAACGCGTACACTGATTGTTCAACTTGTTGGTGAGTGAACCTGTGTTCCGCATGGAACTGACTTGGATATGAGGACTGTCAGGGTCTATCTTGTTGATGCGTTCACGACCGAGCGCGGAAAGGGGAATCGCGCAGGTGTCGTTGTTAATGCCTCGCAGCTCTCAAAAACTGAAATGCAGCGTGTCGCCGCTGAGGTTGGTGTCTCGGAGACAGCCTTCTTCATGAAACCATCAAACGAGTTGGCAGATATTCGATTGCGCTGGTTTGCCCCTGAAGCTGAAGTTTCGCTGTGTGGTCATGCAACTATTGCGGGTTTTTATTGTCTGGCTCGACTCAAGAAAATCGCACTTGATAAATCCATTCACGTGGAGACGCAATCGGGGGTTCTTCCAGTTCAAGTGGAAAAACGCTACAGGAGATACGTGGTTTGGTTCACACTCCCTCTTCCACGTTTCCGTAGAATGCAACCCGTCTCCGATCTTCTTGAGTCGATCGGGATCACCTCATCAGACCTCCACCCGTCCATATTGCCTTTCCGTGATGATAACCATTTCTATTTACCTCTAAGAAAAGCTGCTACGCTCCATAATCTTTCTCCAGCCATGAAAACGCTGGCGCACGTTCTTCGTAGACTTCACGTGGGAGGTGTCTCTGTTTTTGTTCCTGGGGCCCGGCAGCGCTTTTCCGCCCAGTTTGACGGAGGTAAAGTCCGGGCACAAAAGTTCTGCTCAAGATTTTTTGCTCCAGGGCTTGGCATTCCGGAGGATCCTGTTACAGGCTCAGCCAATGGTCCAATTGCAGCATATCTTGCTCTATTATTAGATGCACATAAGGAGGCCCGAGAAGAAAAAGGGGGTCCGACAGGAATTAGGTCTCTTTTCTATATTGGCGAGCAGGGAGCAGCGCTGGGGAAACCTGGCTATGTTTTTGTCAAGGTGGCTATTGAGCGAGGTAGATTAAAAAATGTAACCATCGGCGGCTATGCTGTCAGTGCAGGAGAAAGAATTCTGAGACTCTAAAAGGAGAGGGATAAATGTCACTTCGTAGCACGATCTTCGTTGTTGTTCTTGCTCTTGCCTTTGGATTGTTTCTTGCAAATCTGTCGAGGATCATCC
This sequence comes from Bacteroidota bacterium, assembly GCA_049973045.1. Taxonomy (GTDB): domain Bacteria; phylum Bacteroidota; class Ignavibacteria; order 0-14-0-80-59-12; family 0-14-0-80-59-12; genus JBMFJZ01. The sequence continues at coordinate 274,945 of JBMFJZ010000004.1, forward strand.
GATACATTCGCTTAGGCAAGCCCGAGAATCGCTACGACCAGCCTTTTCGGCGGTTACTTAATGTTATTGTGATCGCGTTTGGTCAGAAGAAACTACTGCGCGAAGCGTTTGCGGGTTGGATGCACTTTTTTATTTTCTGGGGATTTGTCGTTCTGCTGGCTGCGATCCTTGAGACAATAGGAGAAGGATTTTCTCCGCAATTCACATTTGCATTCCTCGGTGTATTTTATGCGCCGCTGATTTTTCTTGAAGAATTGCTTGGTGTCCTTGTCACTATTTCTGTGATAGCGGCGCTATATCGTCGGTACATTGGGCGTCCAAAGAGACTTGAACTTGATGTTCACGCCAAAATTGATGCAACAATTATCCTCGTGCTAATTCTTCTTATCATGGTCTCAATGTTCGGGCAGAATGCAAGCAGAATCTCCTTAGGCTATTCTATGAGCGCACGTTGGGTTTCAACGGCGCTGAGTTCTATCTTCGGAGGCTCAAGTGAATCCCGACAAGTCCAGGTCTGGTTTGAGATTTTCTGGTGGATGCACATCTTGCTTGTACTTGCCTTTTTGAACTACCTCCCATACTCAAAACACTTCCATGTTGTTTCGTCAATTCCAAATGTCTATTTCTCATCGCTTCATCCACCTGGCGAACTAAAACCGCTGGACCTCGAAGTAGAAAATGTGGAAAGATTTGGTGCTCTTGATGTGGAAGATCTCTCCTGGAAGAACCTTCTTGATGGATACACATGTACTGAGTGTGGTCGCTGCACCGAAGCATGCCCGGCGAACTACACAGGGAAACCTCTTTCACCCCGAAAGATTATTATGGACATTCGTGATAGATTGAAGGAAAAAGGACCGTTGCTCCTTTCGATGACACGTGGCGGGGATGATGAACTCCGGAAGGGGATCCTTGAGAGAACCTTAGTGCATCATCATATTGCAGATGAGGAACTTTGGTCGTGCACGACGTGCATGGCATGTGTGCAAGAATGCCCTGTAACGATTGAGCATGTGCCTGCGATTATCGAGATGCGCCGTGGACTTGTGCTCACCGAGTCGAACTTCCCAGCCGAGCTCCAGCCGATGTACCAGAACCTGGAGCGTAATTTTACACCCTGGGCGTTCAGTTATACAACGCGTGCAGACTGGGCTGAGGGCTTGAACATTAAGACGCTTGCCGAGGATAACAATGTGGAGGTTTTGTTCTGGGTTGGCTGCGCAGGCTCGTTTGATGCTCGGTATAAGAAGGTTGCCGTTGCATTTGCGAGACTTATGCAGCGCTGCGGTGTTAAGTTTGGAATTCTCGGGACCGAGGAAAAATGCACCGGCGATCCTGCTCGTCGCACAGGCAATGAGTATCTCGCGCAGATGCTCATGAAGGAAAACATTGAAACCCTCAACCGCTATCATGTTACTAAGATCGTTACAATGTGTCCGCACTGCTTCAACACATTAAAGAATGAATACCACCAGTTTGGTGGGACGTTTGAGGTCGTTCATCATACACAGTTCATATACGAGCTGATTGAAACTGGGAGACTTAAAGTCAGCAAGGCTGTCCCTGTGCCGCCATCGGCGGCAAAAGAGCGCATTACTTACCACGACCCTTGCTATTTGGGTCGATATAACAGGGAGTATGATGCCCCCCGTGAGACGCTTAAGTCTATTCCTGGACTTGAGCTTGTCGAAATGCGGCGGTCGCGTGATCGGAGTTTCTGCTGTGGTGCTGGTGGAGGACGCATGTGGATGGAGGAGACGATAGGAAAGCGCATAAATCTTGAAAGAACAGAAGAGGCACTCTCTCTTCAACCAGATGTTATTGCTACAGCCTGTCCATTCTGCATGACGATGCTCTCGGACGGTGTGAAGATGAAGGAGCAGGAAGAAGTCCAGGTACGCGACATCGCAGAGCTTATTCTTGAAGCAATTGAGAACGAGGAGCCAGATGTGCGAAATGGATGAAACTACTTAGGCAAGGAGCTACGAGATGAGACGCACACATCTTCACATGCTATTTGCCATAGTATTGGCTGTTGTTGCAACGGCTGTTCTGGTTTTTGACAAACCCTCCGCTGTTCCACCATCCATTGCTTTGATTACCCCGCAAGAGATTCGGAAGCATCTTGAGTTCCTTGCAAGCGACTCACTGAAAGGGAGGGCAACACTTTCGCCGGGAATTGAGATCGCTGCTAATTACATTGCAGAGCAATTCCATTCGTTCGGACTTGAACCCGTTCAGGGCAGTTATTTCCAGACGGTCGCTCTCGGAAAAATCCGTCTCGGGAAAACGAATACATTAGCACTGAATTCTAATGGCACAAGAACTTCCTTTAAAATTAAAGATGACTTTATGCCGTATGAGTTTACAGGGAACGCTTCTGTAACTGCCCCGGTAGTTTTCTTGGGCTATGGAATTACTGCACCCGAGTACAGCTACGATGATTACAGCTTGAGCGGTGATTCCTTAATTGACTTACGCGGAAAGATAGCCTTTATCCTGACCCATGAGCCGCGTGAGAACGACCCTTCAAGTCCGTTTCAGGGAGGCGAACTGACAGAGCATGGTCAGGTGCGTGAGAAGGTGCGGAACGCAATTGACCACGGTGCTGCGGGTGTACTTCTCTATGCTGACCCACTTCATCATCATCCGCCGCGCCCTCATGGTTTCCCCTGGCCATCTCTTTTTAAGGGAATTCCTGAGGAGATCACGCCGCTCCAGTTGATTGGTGATGTCAATATTCCTGTAGTTGAGGTAGGGCATTCATTCGCCTCTGCACTCTTTGGATCAGTGGAGAGAATAAAGAATCTTCAGAGCCGGATTGATTCAACGATGCAACCGCATTCTTTTGAAATCCCCGGGGTCGTAGTCAACCTCGCTACAAGCACGGAGGTGCAGAACTTTCCTGCAAAAAATGTCGTTGCATACCTTGAAGGCTCTGACCAGAAACTAAAGCATGAGCTTCTGATAATAGGCGCACATTATGATCATATAGGTGTTCGGCATGGCGTTACCGCTGGGGAAGATTCGATCTACAATGGAGCTGACGACAATGCATCGGGAACATCTGGTTTGCTGGCTGTTGCGAAAGCCTTTGCAATGAGTTCCACCAAGCCGAAGCGAAGTCTCCTTTTTATTGCGTTTGCTGCAGAGGAGCTCGGACTTCTTGGCTCAAAAGCCTATGTTCAACATCCTCTTTTCCCTTTATCCAAGACCGTAGCAATGTTGAACCTTGACATGATTGGGCGCAACGGACCAGAGTCTCTCTCCGTTGTCGGTGCGCTACGAAATCCCGACCTTGCGAAGATTGTTGTTGAAGAGAATCAAGCTATTGGGATGACACTCCGCTATAATGAGCGCTATTTCTTTCAGAGCGATCAGGCGAGCTTTGCGCGCAAACGTATTCCGACGATTTTCTTTAACACAGAAGACCATCCCGATTTACATAAAGTTACCGACAGTGCTGAGAAGATCAACTATGACAAGGCGGCACGGATTGGTAAGCTGGTATTTCGTGTCGCATGGCGCATCGCTAATAGCGGTGGCTATTATCATTATCAGGAGAGAAATGTCACACATTGACGGTGTTGATTCCAAGCACTTGGAAAATTCAACTGAAAATGACCATTGCTTAAAGCTGAGAGGAAAGATGGCAACACCCGTCACACGGCCTTTGCAGTACACGCTTATTCTTCCGGAATAGGCTTTGTGATGGCATTACGAGAATCTCGTATGGCTTCACTTGCTTTGCCATTTATTACGGTGATCGCATTTGTTTCCTCAGCTCTCATTGCGGAGGACAATCGGTCGGTTGCCATTTCCGCAAGCGAACTCCGTGAGCGCCGCATGTTGTTGAGGGAAAGCATGGATTCGGCGAGTGTCGCAATTGTTGGGTCTGCTGAAGTAGCAACGAGAACCAGTGACGTGAATTTCCCTTATCGTCAATCAAGCGATTTCCTTTATCTAACAAACATCGCTGAGCCAAATTCCTTTCTCGTCATTTTGAAGGATGGAATTCAGCTTGGTAATCAGCAGATGCACGATATTCTCTTCACTCCGCCATTTGATGAGAGGCAAGCAAATATAACTGGTCGTGGGCTCACAAATATAGATGCTATGAGAATTTCCGGGGTTGATACAGTTTTTTCAGTTCTGGAATTCGGTCCATTTTTGAAAAAACTGTTGGCGAACAAACCTGCCATTCGTGTGCTTTATCATACAGCTCTCCATCCCAGATTCGTCTACGATTGGTTGAATGATCGGAAAATTTTCCTTGAGCGCGATGCAGAAAGATTGTTGAAGGTAAGATATTCATCACTTGCTGTGAAATCCATTTCTCCTCTTATCGCCTCTCTTCGCATTACGAAATCTCCGACTGAACTTCGACTCATCCGGAAGGCAGTTCAAATCACATGCGACGGAATACAAGCTGTTTTCCGGGCAACTCGACCTGGGATGAAAGAATATGAACTCCAGGCAATCCTTGAATACACGTTCAGGCGGGAAGGGGCGGAGTGGACGAGTTTCCCTTCCATCGTAGCATCAGGTCCAAACTCAACGAAGATTCACTACGATCTGAATCAACGCGCAATTAAAGCGGGGGATTTAGTAGTTCTCGATGTTGGTGCTGAGTATCAGGGATATGCTGCTGATATCACTCGCACATTCCCTGTGGGTGGCACATTTTCGGAAGCACAGAGAAAGATTTACGAAATGGTTCTTCGGGCGCAGGAAGCAGCTATAAAGGTGGTAAAGCCTGGTGCTCGATTGCGAGACGTGGACAGAGCTGCTCGTGATGTCATCGAGAAAGCGGGCTTCAAGGATTACTTTACACATTTTGTTGGCCATCCTATTGGCTTGGATGTGCACGATCCCGGGTTATTTGCCTTCGGGAGTGGGGACACACTTCGGACGGGTATGGTTATCACGGTTGAACCCGGCGTTTACGTTCCGCATGGAGCGGCAGGCGTTGATTCGGCATACTGGAATATCGGCGTTCGGATCGAAGATGACGTTCTTGTGACCCGAGCAGGGCACCAAGTTCTTTCGTCATGTGTGCCAAAACAGACTGAGGAGATTGAAGCACTTCTTCGCAGTGAAAGAGACAGAAAGCAAATGGCACCGTGAGATGTCTGTTCAGTAGGAGGTCGATAGAAGCTGGAACATCTTAGCCGAGATCGCCACGTTTCAGTTGCAGGAATCTGAAGTTATAGCGGCGGCTATTATCATGGAGAAATGTGTGACACATTGAAAACATCAATCCCCGATAATGGGGAAATCCAACTCACAATAACAAATGGGGGTTTATCATGGCACAGAAACACTGGTGTTTTTTTCTCTTCACGGTGCTATTCTTTTTCAGCAGCACAGCGTGGACGAGCGGAGTAAAGCTTCTCTACAAATCACACAAAGGGGAAGAACATTCTTATCTTCTCACATCTTTCACCACATCGACGCAGGAAATGATGGGGCAGGAGATGGAAGCGAGAAGCTCATCAGAGGCTACCGTGACCACAAAGACCGAAGAGATTAAACCAAATGGCGACATCGTTATGGTCATCTGGATTGATTCGATGAAGGTTCAGGTTCATTCTATGCGCGGGGATACAACGATCGTGAACCCCGGCGAGGTGGTGAAGAAGCGCTCTCGCATAACCATTTCAAGCAGTGGAAAAGAATTAAATCGGGAGCAAATTGACTCAGTTCTCACATCTCCCATGTCTGCCGGTCTAACGCCACGCCTTAGCTCAATTTTTGTCCCTTTTGATCCAATTGAACTGAGCATTGGGGACTCGCTTGTCGTGAAACGCGATGATACGTTGGAGGTTATGGGTGGTAAAACGGTTAGCCATACGGTCACGAGATACTTCGTCAAGAAGCCGGTGAAGATTCTTGGGCATGAATGCGTTGACTTACCATTTACTCAGTCAACTAAACTTGAAGGTACCGGCAACATGATGGGGATGCCGTTCTTTGTTGATGGCGATGGGTCTGCAACTGGGACAGCTTACTTCGATGTGTTTCAGGGTGTGCTCGTATCGGTTGAAAGCAAAGCCAGTACAGAAATGACCGTCGCTTCAAGCGGAGAGCAGAAGATGGTGATACCTATCAGGCAAGAGACTGAGTACAAGCTCAAGCTTTTGAAGTGATCTCCTGGAGTGCCAGAGTTTCGTATCTGAGTCTGAAATACTCGGTTCGTCTTCTCGCCCGAGTTGTTGTTGGGTTCTTGGTTTCTACCTAAGAGAGTCACTGCCATGGCTTAATGCGCAAGAAGAAATAATATATCCCAATTTCCTTGCAACTGATGAAATCTTCAATATGCCGATGATATTTCGCTCTCCGGAGCCTGATGTTCAAATTGTAAAAGCTTTTTCGACACCGTTTAGGAACGCTCTTGCAACAGCAAGGACGTGCTATTCCGGTTCTGGCATTGTTCGCGATGAGCAGATTGATCCCGACAAGATCGGGACAAAGGAGCTCGCACAAAGCATATATAGGGCGGGTCATCACACAACACTTCAGCATGCTCACGTGCAGTTTGCAATTTCGAATGTTTCGCGCCATTTTGTCTGGTCTTTTCTTCACAGTCATCCGTTTTACAACTCTGAGCAAGTAAGCCAGCGATACGTAGCAGTCAACCGCAGCAGCGTCCTTGTGCCTGCTCTTGATGGGCAGGCACTGGACGTCTACCAGCGCACCATCGAGATGCAAGCTGATGCGTACGAGGCGCTCATAGGTCTGCTCGAGCCGGTTGTTGTAGAAGAATATTTCAAGCGATTCCCTGCTCGGGAAAGAGAACAAGTTCGTTATGCGAAGGAGATTCGACGGAAAGCACAAGAAGTCGCTCGCTATGTCCTCCCAATTGGAACACTCACATATCTTTATCACACTGTAAGTGTCCTGACTCTTCTGCGTTATCATAGAATTGTTCAACAGCATGATGTTCCTACCGAGCAGAGAATTGTAGTAAAGAAGATGGTCCAAGAGTTGCTTCGTCTTGACCCGAATTACAAACTCATTCTCGAAGATGAACTTTCCGCAGAGGCTTTTCCGGAGAGTTCGTTAGATATTGTGTCAAGTGAAGAAGAAAGAGCTGAGTTTGTAAGTGAGTTCGATCATGAACTTGATGGTAAAAGCTCAAAGCTGATCTCCTTTCCTCAAAATGGGGAGAAGCTTCTTGCTGAGTCTGTTCGGGCTGTGCTCGGCTTGCCAGAGTCTCGCTTAACTGAGGAAGATGCTATATCTCTTGTGCTTGATCCTTCAAAGAATCGTTTGCTGGCGGAATCTCTTGTTCTGACTCCTCATTCGAAGCTATCGAGAGCTTTGTATCATGTAAGATACACTTTCAAGAAGAAACTCAGTCACACAGCCGATTCACAGGATCAACGACACAGGATGACGCCGGCTTCAAGACCATTTCTTTACCTGCAGCTCTCCGTAGATGAGCCGGATTTCATCACGCCACCGATCATCAAGAAGGTCAAAAAGGCACATGCACTTTATCGGGAGACAATGGAGCGAACATGGGAAAGCATCCGACTTCTGAAGTCTCTTGGCGTTCGCGATGAATTCGTTTTTTACCTCTTGCCTAATGCAGTTCCAATTCGATTTGTGGAATCTGCTGACCTACTGAATCTGCATCACAAACTTGCGATGCGACTATGTTACAACGCACAGGAAGAAATCTGGCGAACTTCGCTTGAAGAGGCACTTCAGATTGCTGAGGTTCATCCGCGGATTGGAAAATACTTGCTCCCTCCGTGTGCCATCCGTGACTTAGCAAGGAAAAAGCCAATTTGCCCTGAAGGTAAGCGATTCTGTGGCGAGAAAGTGTGGCGCTTTGACAAAACCAATTATGAGCGAGCGATTTAAGGAAGGAACGAGGGCAGCTTGGCTGTAGCTCGGTCAATGCTTAGTGCCAAAGATCTGAAGTCATCTCCCGCCGTGACGAGGCTTCTAACTGAATATCGGTTGCGTGCAGTTGAAATCAAGCAGAAGCTTCGGGACTTTCATGAAGTTCCGGAAGAGGAGTATTTCTATGAGCTTCTCTACTGTCTGCTCACTCCGCAATCGAGTGCTGTAACCTGTGCTGCTGCTGTCGAGGAACTTCGAAGGCGCAATTTTGCAGGCACCTCACTTGACCCGGAGCCAATTCTGCGCAAACCAAAGCAAGGTTATGTTCGTTTCCATCGAATGAAAGCCCGGTATTTACTTGAAGCGAAACTGCGTTTTTCCGAAATTCAAGAAAAGCTTCGAAACGAAGTCAACACCTATCAGTTGCGGCAGTGGCTTGTGAAAAATGTGCGCGGCTTGGGGATGAAAGAGGCTTCGCATTTTCTTCGGAACATTGGCAGAACTGATGTTGTGATTCTGGACCGGCACATTCTAAGAAATATGGTTCACTACGGGGTTATAAAAGAAACGCCTAGAACGTTAACTGTGAAAAAGTATCTTGAACTTGAAGAGCAGTTCAACAAATTCGCTCGCTCGGTGGGTATTCCTCCAGATGAGCTCGACTTGTTGTGGTGGAGTCAGGAAACCGGTTTCATTTTGAAATGACATGAGAGATAACGACAACGATTTCTCTGTTGGCTTATATGAAAAATTACCCAATTCGGCGTCTCGCTTTAGTCTATCCATTGCTTGCGATAGCGGTAATAGCTTTGCACAATTCAGCAGTTAGTGCTGTAGCACAGGTGCGTGTGATTTTCGAATACGATATGCGACGCAGCGGGACTATTCGAACGCTCGAAGTGCATCACGTTGTGTATGGTTCCGTCACTGACCTTGCAGGGCGATTCGGCTTATCTGTATATACAAACAACGCGACAAGAAAGGTCGAGATTTCTTTAAAACCATATCGTCTTAAGTTTACCGCTGACAACCCATTTGTTGTCATCACAGAGAACAACGTCACAGGATCAATATATCAGTTTCCGCTCCCCATTCTTGAACGCGATAATTCCCTCTTTGTACCTCTGGTATTTTTTATTCCACTTTTCGACCAGGTTTACTCTGGTGATGTCTCATATGAGCCTCCTGCGCGGATAATTCGGGTTCGATCACCTGCTAAGACCTCTCGAGCTGATATTTATGGCGTGCATGTTGAAGAGAAGCTCAATGGCGTTCTCATTCGTTTGCTTGCATCGCGCCCCCTGAAAGATTTTGAGGGCTGGATGCGTTCTGATGGATGGTACTACATCACCATTGCAAATGCACGAGCAGATGTTCAGAGGCTCAACGCTGCGAAGCCACAGGGAATTCTTAAAAAGGTAGTTGCTATTCAGTCCCCCACCGCTTTGCAACTGACGCTCAAAATTGATGGTAATGTAACGAGCAGTGAAATTCTGCGGGATCGCTCCTCCAATGATATTCTGATTTCATTGCATATGGCTGGTAGCAACGAGGCATCAAGGCACCGTATGGAGGAACTCCGGAATGACCTGAGCAAGAAGCGAGCGCGATGGTACCTCGATGTTGTCGTGATAGACCCCGGACACGGCGGTCAGGATCCAGGAGCCATCGGAGTTACCGGGGTGAAGGAGAAAAATGTCACCCTTGGGATAGCACAGAAGCTTGGGGCATTGATTAAAAAGCACATGAAAGGGGTAAAGGTGGTTTATACACGGACAACGGATAGTTTCGTCGAGTTGTATAAACGCGGTCAGATAGCAAACGAGGCTGGCGGAAAGCTTTTCATCAGCATTCATTGTAACTCCACTCCCCGGAAACCAACCTTCTCTCATGGCTTTGAAATATATCTTCTTCGCCCGGGCAGGACACAAGAAGCTATTGAAATTGCACAACGTGAAAATTCTGTAATCAGATATGAAAAAGACTATGAACGCCGCTATCATAAATTGACCGCAGAAGATTTCATCCTTATCAGTATGGCACAAAGTGCTTATGTGAAATATAGTGAGCTTTTTGCAGACATTGCTCGGCGAGAGATGACGCATGTTTTGCCACCAAGCTCTTCCAATGATGTTAAGCAAGCCGGGTTCTACGTGCTTGTGGGTGCATCAATGCCAAATGTGCTCATTGAAACCGGGTTCTTATCGAATAGAAGAGATGAACGCTTTTTATCAAGTAAAAGTGGGCAGCAGAAAATTGCTGAAGCACTTTACCGAGCAATTAGAGCTTATAAGGAAGAATACGAGAAGGAGATAAAGCAAGGTGAGTCGGTTGGTGAGGCAATTTTTACTGATCCCTTATCAGAGTATGCCTTTACTCAGCCCACCACCAGTAGCAATTGCTACCCCAGTGATGTAACCAGCACGCTCGGATGCGAGGAAGGTAACTAAGCCCCCTACTTCTTCTGGAGAATCAAGTCGAAGCGCAGGGATTGTTTGGACAAAGATGTTAGTTAATGCTTGAGATGATTGTCCCGATGTTTTCGCCCGAGCACGGAATATTTCTTCCTGCCGCTTCGTGAGGATGAACTCCGGGAGGACACTATTAACTGTGATCCCATCCGGTGCGTACTGATTCGAGAGAATTCTTGTAAGCGACCGCAAGCCGCTGCGGAGAATGCTTGAGATAATAAGATCGTCAATGGGTTGTTTGGCAGAGAGTGAGGTCATCACGATAAAGCCTCTCCATTTTTGTCTCTGCATATAAGGGATTGCCTCCCGAATCAGTCGAATGGCGCTGAGAAGAACTAAGTCAACACCTTCTTTCGAGGCGTTACCTTCAAATCCGCAGAAGAAGCTACCGATGGACCACCGGAAGGATGTAGACACGGTGGAAGGCAGCGATAACAGCATTCACGAGTCGTCTGATTGACTGAGGCTTTGTGAGATCGGCAGTAGTAGGATGGACATTGTTTCCCGTTGCCCTGGCAATCTCACGAGTTCCAGATTCGTTGCCTATTTGGGAGTTGCCTGAAGATTTGCAAGTCGCTCTTTGAGTGCAGCGTCGATAGCGGCAACAGCTTCTTCAGTCGGTATAAGAAGTCGCGCTCGCGCCGCGTTGACTGCTTCTTCAAGTGATTCGAAGTGATGAGTGAGATAGAGCCACACGTGATAACCGAGTCGGTTGCGATCATTTGGCTCATGTGTTGGGATTGATTGCACACTTGCGTAGGCAATTTTCTCGAGAGAATTCTCAGGGAATTCTTGAATCTGGGGATGCCCTTTCGTCGTCATTGTTTTCCTCTTTTGTTTCGAACGAAATATAAAAAAGTTTTACAAAAAGTGGAAGTTGATGTAAGGAGATCGATTAAGCGCCTCGGCACTGTTGTGGTTATCCTGTATTCTCTGCGCTTAGTCGTTTCCTGGTGCCGGAATCCCGATGGCGAAGTAGAGTTCCCAGGGTCCGAGGCTGAGTGGATTTTCAGGGAGTCCCCTGCAGAATAGGAAGCTCCTACCAATTGCGAACTCGGCGGGACCGATCGGGGTATCGAAGGCAATTGCCGCACCTGCTCCGTGCCTCAGGTCTTTAAAACGAATGTCTTGCGGATACTGCCAAACCGAGCCGAGATCGTATCGAATGGAGAAATATGTGTCGAAGAAAATTCTCAGCGGAAAAGGAGTTCGATATTCAAAATTCACCGCAAACAGTTGACGTCCGCGGAAAGCGTACTCTCGCAGTCCATAAAAGGAATAGAACCCACCAAGAGAGAATTGTTCGGTTAAGGGGAGTGTGCGGTCAGCGAAACCAAAGACTAAACGAGGATGAATTGTTTGGTGATGCCCATATGTTGTGTAAGTTTCATATGAGACGAAAATCTTTGTGTAGGCAACATCACTCCAGATTTTTGGGGAAGCTGTTTCGTAGGAAAGAGTCATGTATATGCCTGAATTTGGGAACGGAACTCGGTCGCGTGAGTCGACAACTGATGAAAAACGGAGCGCTCCGAGCCAATACGATTCAGGTCCGACTGCATTTCCCGAAAGGAGGTATACCTGTTGATGTTCTTCACGAAGCTCAGCGGTAACGTTGCCAAGCCGCCCGAACTGACCGCCAAATGTGAACGCCCCACCATAGACAATTTGTCGGTACTCTCCATTTGCAGCAAGACGCCATGCAAAGGGACTGCTTGTTGGGACATCACCATAAGTGCGAATGTCAGTAAGGTTGTAGTACGCTCTGAGATTGAACGTAAGGTAGGTGCTGAAGATTCGGCTTGATTTGTGTTCAAGACGGTAAAGTTGATTTCGCGCTCCGCCAAAAAATGTAAACCCAAGCTGGCTGCCAGTGCCAAAGAAATTCTCGTCGCGAATGTCGATGTAGGGCTGCAGATTTCGCTCATTGTCAGCACGAAAAGCAAGACGGATAAGTTCTGAGCTTTTTTCCTGGACCTCAATCACGAGCTTGTGTAGCGAAGGATTACTACGCGGCGAATTGATCCGAAGCGATACGATTGAGAAAAGGCCCGTGCTCATGATGTTCTGGACACCATGATTTGCATCATGTACATTAAAAATGTCTCCAGCGCGAAGAGAGAATTCTCTGAGTATGACATAGTCTTTCGTTTTCTGGTTACCGGTGATCTCAACGGCCTGGATGGATCCCTCGTCAATGGCGATTATTGCAGTACCTGTTTTCGGGTCGAACGAAATCTTCCGAATTGTTGCAAGTGAAAATCCCCGACGGCGATATATCTCCAGAATTCTTTCAACTGCACGGTGAGTAGCAAAGGCATTAATTGGTTTCCCCAGCAATTCCTTGAACAGCGATTGAAGTTCTGGAAGTGGAATGCTTTTGACTCCGGTGAACTGCACAGCTTGAAGGTATGGGTTTCGCCGAACAACGTAAGTGATCCGCGCTTCTACTTGCTGGGTTTCTGTTACAGAGCTTAACTGAGATAATGGTAGCTTTGTGCTATCCATAGCGATGACAGCGTGCACTTCAGCGAAGTCCCCTGTTGCATAAAGCCTGTCCACATCATTTTGGATTTCAGAGAAATATAGGGCCGGCTGTGACTGTCTCCGAAGTATTTTATCTCTCAATTTCTCAGGAATTCCATCACCCTCAAAACTGATTATGAACCGTGTAAACTTCTCTATAGGGTTCCCGCCATGGGCGGGCGACCTTTGGCTGTGTTGGTCTTCACTGATGATAAGATTCTGGAGAGCCTGGATCTCCTTCTCCATTGCTTCCTCACCCTGTGCGATAAGCGAATCGATATTTGTGAAATCGGATGAGAGATGGTTGCCGAGCTTTGGAGTGACCACAAGATTGGCTCGTTCTAACTGAAGCTGATTTGGGAGTTGCATCATGATATCGACAATTTGATCGGCCGTCTTCCAGGGTGCGCTCAATTCATTTGGAGGACGGAGTCCACTGGTAGTGTTTATTGCGACAATAATATCGGCTCCGAGCTTCTGCGCAATATCAACAGGGATGTTTGAGATAAGTCCGCCATCAACCAACTCCATTGAATCCTTTTTAACTGGTGAGAAAAGGAGGGGGACGGTTACACTTGCGCGAAGAGCTTCTGCTAAGTCGCCGTGGTCGAAAATAATTCGCTTGCCTGAAATGAGATCGGTAGCGACAGCTCGGAATCGTACACGAAGGTCATCAAAAGATGAATCGGGGTGATAGATGCCTTGAAGAACGAGAGTTTGGATAAGGTTTGTGAGGCGCTGGCTTCCGCTTACAGAACTTGGGAGTACCGGCTGAAAGCCTTTAAAACGAAGGACAATGAGACTCCGCTCGGCAGCGGATTTTTGATCCACGAAGAGTTCACGGCGACTCGGTTGTTCACTGAGGGTGATGATATCATCCCAGCGTGTGGTGTCTGCCATCCGTTGGAGATCATCAGGGGAGTATCCTATTGCGTAGAGACCCCCAATGACGGCTCCCATACTTGTTCCAACAATAAGATCGATGGGAATACCGTGTCGTTCGAGCGCTCGAAGAACGCCAATATGTGCTAAGCCGCGGGCGCCGCCACCGCTAAGCACAAGAGCAACAGATGGCCTGCGAACATGATGAAAGTCGACGATAGCGAAGGTATCGCGAGTTCCTACCCGCGGTTTTATGATAGTAGGATTCTGAGCAGCAAATGACACACCCCTCCCAGCTCCGGGCTGGAGAGCCTTGAGCACCTGTCCCGTCATACGCGGGGTTTGTATTGTTAAGCTAATTGCTATGAGGAAAAGATATACTTTGTGCCCCATGTGGCAAAGTACAAGCATGCATCATGAAAGTAGTTAACGAAGAGACGAAAAGCAAGAATCGTAGCATCCGAAAATCTCGGGTAGGCAATTACAAGAGTAAGCTCACCGTACGCGGGTACGATCAAAAATATATCGAACGTCAAGGAGAAATTCAAAAATATCCACGCGCTATGGCTGAGCAAACCGGCCTCTAACAACGAAGCTACCGCCGGGTGCAGTTCCTTCCCTCTCTTTCCAGCACGACAGGAGGCCAATGTAGGGGAATTGACTGATAACTCAGTTAGGGGACGTTCAAGTAGCGATGAATGCTTTGCAATGTCCACTGTCCAAAGAACTTGTTACTGCTAAAGCTTATTTATTTTGACCGAGCATAGAAGCAAAAGCCGGAAAGACAGCTGCTCTCACTGACGACTGGTTTGCCATCCCCAAAAATGGATGCTTCCTCCGCGTTTTGCGGACTTGACATCACAATGTTTTTCTTGTAAATTTCTGAGGATGCATCCTGGAGGCACGCTATGAAAAAAGAGCTATTGGTAGCCGCACTTATTTTTCTTTCTATTTCTTCCTGTAAGAAAGCCGAGAACCCCGTCAGTCCAAACTGGGAGCTGAGCGGGAAGATTGTGTACAGTACGGGGACGTCGATTTATCTGCTTGATTTAAGTGCTCCAAATCCTGTGCCAAGACTTCTTGTTGACGATGCTTGCCAACCGGCAGTGTCCCCGGATGGAAAAACGGTCGCTTTTTGGAAGATTTCACCTGCTGGGTCATCTGATATTTACAGAATCAATGTGGATGGAACCGATATGGTGAACCTCAGCAATAGACAATGGGTCACGGAGTCAAGTCCAGATTGGTCTCCAGACGGGCAGTGGATTATCTTCGACGGCTGGAGTCCGCCTTACCAGCGACTCTACATTATGGATCGGGATGGCAAGAACATCCATCCAATTACGGACACTAGCTACTTTGCTGCTCTACCGAGTTGGGGAGGACCTTATACAGTGCCTATTGCATTTCTCTACTGGCCTCCTTTTTCCCAGGAGCCTTCGAGGAGGAGACTTGGAGCAATTTATCCAGAGGGATGGGGTATGGTCGATCTGGATGAGATGTTTGGCCACTCCCGCCCGCTTTGGTCTCCGGACAGGCGTTGGATACTGTACGACGTCTCTACAGGTTATCGCGTGGTTGATATTTTCACACGCATTCGTTATCCGCTTAGGACAGATACTGTAAGTTTTACCTCTCTATTTTCCCCTCAATGGATGGCTGACGGTTCCCTACTTGGGGTTGGCAGTAAGATAGCAGACACTTCGGATACAAGATACGGCGTTTACAAGATATCGCTTGGTTCTCGAGAGGTGCTATCAGCGCGAAAGATGACTGACGGATTTAAAGGCGGAGACATGGCTGCAACGGAATCCCCGGATGGTCGTTATGTCGCGATTTTTGGTCGTCGGCAAGAAGATCAAGGGCTTCACTTTTATGTTTATGACACAGGAGATTCTTCTCTGCATAGAATTGCTGAAATTAGTGCTTCAGGAACGGCATACGTTTCCTATGCTCGATGGATCAGATAAGTTAGATTTGGGAGGGTTTAGAGCATGAGAGTAGCCGAGATTTTTATCAGCCTTATTATTTCTGCTTTCGTTCTTTCCGTAGCTTCGTCGCAGGAGAAGTCCGCCGGCACAGCCCGGGCGACCTCTATCGATCCTTGTTGCGACAGTGGACAGTTGGACGGTTTCTTCTGCGATGATACTACTGTAACTATTCTTGTTCGTGATCCAGGAACAGGCGAGTGCAGGGACCGCAAGATTACATTAAGGGAATGTGTGGAAGTGACGGGGGATAGGCTGACCCAACCGTGTTCCGGGCCTGTCGACGCAGATTGTGGAGTCTTTACAGGCGTGCGATATTGCAGCGACATAAAACAGCAAAACGGTTATCCACGGTATTATGCGTGGACTCCTATTAAAGTTGAGCCTTCTTCTTTAACCTTCACCGCTCAGTACGGTGGCTCTAATCCATCATCACAGGCGTTCTTGATACTGAATGGGGTTTCATGTATTGACTATACTTTACACTGGAATACAAGCGAAGGGGCAAACTGGCTAAGCCTTTCCCCAACGAGCGGGACGGTATCCGGCACAGATGGTGCCTGGGTCAATGTCAGTGTGAATATAGCAGGGCTCCCTCCAGGAACT
>JBMFJZ010000005.1:0-161058 GCA_049973045.1 Bacteroidota bacterium
CTCTTGCGTTGCCCGATGCCATGTCACGCTTCGACGGGCTCAGCGTGACATTCGGTTACGTCCGCCTTCGGCGGACTTCATGATGCTAGTTTCCAGAGGATTGCTTCGTCCGCCTTCGGCGGACTCGCAATGACAGTGCTATCGTGCCTTGGGTGGATCCGGCAGAGGCGATTTGCCGGATCAGCGAAGCGTAAATTTAGAAATGCCGCTTGGAAAAATGACATATACATCGCATCATGTTCAGACAATGATTCAAACCTATCTGCCATAGAAAGGACAGATAGCTCAACGACGAGAACAACGTGTAAAAATTCACACATCACACGGTGACAGCCATGAAAAGAAACATTGCGTTTGCAGTTGCTTGCTGTGCATTAACACTCATTTTCACTCGAGTTGGCTTACCTCAGGGCGAGCGCACTTCCAAAGTCGGGAAGTTCGTTACTGGAGTTAAAAGTGATTCCGTTTTCATCTTCCTGACAGAGACACCGCGCCGTGGTACCGGTTTCCACGTCGAGCGCAAAGGACCGGGTGAAACAACATTCAAGCGGCTCACAGCAGAGCCCGTATTCGGTATCACAAATCCAGAAGAAGCCAAGGCTCTTCTTGGCGACCGATACGAAGCAGTCGCAAGAGCGCTGAGGGCAGAGTCGCCGCAACAGATGCTGCTCCGCTTGAGGGGAAATGCATTTGCCGGTGGAGTGCTTTCACTCCTTCATGGAGAAGTAGGGACAATCCTCGGCAGATTCTACATCGCTACTGACAATCAACTCGGCGCAACCTACACTTACAGAGTCGTCTTCGTAAATCGCCTCGGTAAAGAATTGTCGCACGAAGACCAGACCGTCGTAATTCGTGAAACTCCCCCGAAGCCTCCATCGAATCTGACACTCAAACCGGGTGACAAAGTTGTCACAATTCAGTGGGAATACCCGAAATGGAAACCGAATACAGGCGATCTCTGCGTGTTGTTCTACCTCTATCGTCAAACAGGGGACGGTCCATTTGAGCGGATCGATCAGGGGAATTTACTGCGCATCGAAGGTCAACCACTTGAATTTCGCGACAACTCGGTGACAGACGGAGTGAAGTACACATATCGAATGACCGCTGTCGATGCTGTTGGTCTGGAGAGTCTCCCATCAAGCACAGTCTCCATATCACTAAGAGATAGGACACCCCCTTCGCCCCCAACTGGCTTGACGACCCTCGCTGGAAACTTGACGGTGGAACTGATCTGGCACATGAATCCTGAACTCGATGTAACATCATATAACGTTTATCGATCGACAGGGTTAGATCAGCCGTTTAAGAAGATCAACACGAAGCCAATTCCATCATCGAATCCTCATTATGTAGACAGCATCGGAGTCGGTGGGATGCAACTCTTTTATCAAGTCTCTGCCATTGACACGGCTGGAAACGAAAGCAAACCATCGAATGCAATCAGCGCTCTACCGCGTGATCGAACGCCGCCCGGTGAGCCGAAGAACCTCTCATGCACAGTCGTGCGAAGAATGGCTCACCTGAAGTGGCTTTCGCCCGGCGACAAAGACGTTCAAGGCTACTACGTCTACCGCGGTGAAGCTCCGGAGCGGATGGCGCAGATCACAAAGCGACCGGTTGAGGCGACTTCCTTTATTGATAGTGGATTTGACGGCAAAGGGCTTCTCCCGGGTCGGCACTACGTAATTGATGTAGCAGCAGTCGACAAGTCATGGAACGAGAGCAAGCGTGCACGTATCAACGTCGTTGTCCCGGACGATGAACCACCTTCACCACCGGGAGCAGTCCGGGTTGCAAATCTCGATGGAAGGGCATTCATGACGGAATGGAATGCAAGCACATCGCTCGATGTGGCAAAGTACGAGCTTCTCCGTGGTGAAGTAGGGAAACCGATCCACAGTCTTGGCTCATTTCAATTAGACAATCGAAGATTCTACGATAGCTCGGTTGCAAAAGGAGAGAAGTACTTTTATCAAGTGATCGCTATAGATACAGCAGGCAATAGAAGCTTTCCAACAACATCTGACACAGTTCAAGCACGAGATTTCAGTCCGCCGCCGTCACCGAGATTCTTAGCCGCAAAAGCTACTCCGAAAGGAATCTCAATCACCTGGGAACGCGTGGTCGATTTTGACCTCGTGGGATACAATGTTTATCGCTCCAGTTCACCCACAGGTATCTACACGCGAATCAATGCTAAGCCTATTGAGGAGCTCCAGTATCTCGACCGCTCAGGGACAACAAGTTCATGGTACAAAATCAAAGCTATCGATACCTCTGGCAATGAGAGCAGCCGTGAGGACCCAATTCCGGTGAAGCCGATGGCATCGCAGAAAAAATGATTACTCAAGAGGCTATATACATGATCGCTCTCAAGGAACTGAGACATGCCCATCGCACAACGATCCGCAGGGCAAGATAACCTATGAGCAGTGCACAACTAATCAAGCTCCTGGCTTTAGGATTTATTTCTCTTCTCGTCATCTCATCAACGCTGAGGAGTCAATCCCTGTTTGTCAAAGCCCTTGCCGAAGGCGGATCTCAAAGCGATCAACTCAAGGAAGCTATACCACTTCTGCAGCAGACAATTAGAGGAAATCCTCGAAATGTCAATGCTTGGAAAAGCCTCTGCGAAGCCTATGCAAGGAATAATCAGCTCGACTCGGCGCAGGTCACCGCCGAGAGATCAATCAGATATTTCCCAAACAATCGAGTACTCATCAGCTTTTACGCCGAATTGTTCTGGAACTATGATTCCTACGAATCTGCTGCAAAATGGTTCGAAAGACTGTACAGGCTTGAGCCGTCTGACGTCAACAAAAACTTCCTTGTTCTTTCATACCGAAACGCAGGTGCTCAGGAGTACAAGGCAAAGCAGTGGAAAAAAGCCGCTTCACTATTTGGCCGGTCATTGCAGCACGACTCGACACAACAAGACCTCTATCCAGCTCTCGCTTCTGCTCTGGCACAGGCAAAAGAATACGATAAAGCACTTCGCGTTGTCAAGGAAGGTCTGAGACGTTACCCTGCGAAGAAAGAACTCAGACATATTCAGCAATACATACTGATACAGAAGAAAGATTATCGCAGCTTGGAAATTGTCTACAGAGATTATCTACGGGAACATCCTGAAGACCTCGACGCAGGTTTGGACCTCGCTCAGGTTTACCTAACTCTGGGAAAAGGAACCGAAGCACAACTGCAGTTTCAAAAACTCAGGAAGCAATTCCCGGGAAATCCAAAAGTTTATCGTGCAGAAGCTGAGTACTGGCATAACGTTCTTAGATTTGACAAGGAAAGGGAAGTCTACAGAGAGTTATTTCGCTATCATCCGGATGCAGACACACTTTCTCTAAAGATTGCGGCAACGTTTGAAGAAGAAAAGAGGTGGGATAGTGCACGAGCTTCGTATAAAACATTTCTTGAAAAACACCCGTATGACCTGAGGGCTCTCTTCAGCCTTGCCTCGACATATGAAAACGAATCTATGTTTGATTCAGCACTGACAGTGTATGAGAACATCCTCCACGATCACCCGACAAATACCCGTGCAGCAAAGCGTGCGGGCGACGCTGCAAAGCAGATCAACCAGAAAAGGAAAGCCCTCGCCTTCTATGAACATTGGGCTCAGTTAGAGCCTCAATCACCGGAGCCTTTCACTGCGCAAGGCGAAACTTGGGAGAGCCTTGGTGACACCGCTAAGGCAATTCAAGCATACAAAACCGCAGAGCAATATGGGGGCAACTCCAGGTCTGCTCATCGCCTCTTCACTCTGTACCTGAGAAAACCACCTTTGGATGGTGTTGCCCGGGACAGGTCCGTTAGCAGACTTGAAGAGGCAAGGCATTACCAGGTAATTGCGCTTCGACGTGCAGTAGATGAAATAGCGAAGAAAGAAAAAATCATTGCTGCAACGCTTTCGGAAGATTCCGCAAAAGGAATTGCTAACTTTCAGAAAGCCTCTGCAGCAGTTGAATCTCTGCGTGAGCCCCGGAGAATTGCTCTCGATGTTGCAGAACACTGGATTCCGAACAAACTGGATTCCACTCTCGTGCAAGAACTGACCTCGCTTCTGCGCGAATATCCCAATGCGCCACTGCTCACTGAGCTTCTTGCAACGATTGCAATGGAAAAGGAAGACTGGGTGCAAGCACGGTCACTCTACGAGAGGCTTCTGCAGACAGAACCACGTTCTATTAAGGCTCACCTGAGCTTAGGAAAGATATATGAAATAAGCGGAGCTTTGAAGAGCGCTTTTAAGCTTTACGAGCAGGCAGTAGAACTGAGCCTTGAGAGCGAGGGGGACGAAAATAGTTCCTCCGCATTCAGAGCGACAATTCGGGTCGCCGAGAAAATAGATCGACTTTCCACAGTAGCTGAACGGTGGGCACAGCTACACCGCATTCATAAAAAGCATGAAGTACTGAAACAAAACTTGATAGAAGTTCTTCATAAGCTTGGAAGAACCGACGAAGCCCGAAAATTGGTAGATGAAAAATACTGAAGATCTCTCTGAAAATGGGCGTTATGCTTTTGTGCGCTGGCAGCCCGAAACCACCGCCAAAGCGGCTACGGCGGTGTGCTTGCGAATCCCCTTCGGCGGACTTCCGCTCGGTTCAGAGAACCGACCTACATGCACACCGCTGTGTACCCGGGATCAAATTGACAGAATGAATAGAGTTGCTTCAGGCAGTATGCCTTCCGTTAGAAACTCGAATAAGGGTCGTTTCTCTTGCAAATTCTAAATTATCTTTGTATTATCCGTTACACGCTTCAAAATTGTGGCGCGAAAGCTCGGCGTTTTGAGCGCCACGCGTGGGTGCCCAAGAGCAGAGCCACCTCTGCATCAATGCAAGAAGGAAAATGGCATTACACTTTAACAGAATACAGTCCACATATCCATTCACAAAATGAAGGAGGTTCTCCATGAAAACCTTTCGATTCCAGTGGCGCCTTGGCGCCTTGTTCGCAGCGCTTCTTCTACTATAATTTTTGTTCATCTCAGGTTGTAAGAAATCTGAGGAGCCTACAACACCTGGTGGCGGAACAACAGGAGATTTGCTGCCACTTGTTGTTGGTCACTACTGGAGCTACATTGTCTATGAGCTCGATGCAAACAATAATCACGTTGCGGGCACCGAGACCTATTCGTCAACGAAGGTTGCCGCGCAGACGACGTTCTCTGGGCGGAGCGCCTACATGCTCATCGACAGCACATTCAATCACCAGAATCAGTTCGAATCCGCTGACACGATGTTGGTCTCGAAGGATGCTAATGGAGATCTCTGGATCTATTTTGCAATGCAACCACCGGAGGGGCTACCGATCACCTTCCCATCGGGCTGGTTTCCGTTTATCCGGTTCTCTGCGGGAACAGGCGTTGAATACACTATCGTGATGGTGGATACGACAATCTCCCAGCAAGGAGTCAGCCTGCACTTCTTGTTTAAACTAACAGGCCTCGTCTCAGGTCAAGAGCAGGTGCAAACTCCAGCAGGAACATTCAATGCAACGAAATTCCGTCTCAGGAATGCGGTGACAGCAACCATGGGAGGACAACCCGTCTTCAGCCAAACGCAAGATACCTACATGTACTTCGCCTCCGGTGTTGGTCCGGTTCGAAATTATACTCCGTCCACCAGTGCTAGTGGACAATTGCAAGCGGGGAGCGATGCCCTTCTCAGATACAAGAATTTCTAAACTTCTCATATTCAGGGCAACTTTCTATTCCTTCTGAAGAGGATTAGGTCAGGCTTGCTCTGGTGGAAACAAAGGGGAGGTGTAAGGCCACATCTCCCCCTGGTAATTAGCAGAGTGATTCAGTCCGGCGGCAAAGAAGTGAGCGCATATTGTTGAATCTTCACTTCTAATTCTCTATATTTTCCCTGTGACGAGATTTTTCGTTGGATGAGGGAGAGCGATCATGAACAACACGATACGAAATGAGTTTCCCTATCCTATTGCAAAAGCATACCTTCGTGCTGTCAACGCAGACGAACCTGTTGAGCGCTTTACACTGATCGGCTATTTATTTGAAGTCGCCTTGAAATTCATCGCCTCTGTTTCCATTGCTGAGTATGTTCAAAGCCATCGCCGCGATGAAAGCGTAAACAAAACTCTACAGGGCATCAACCGCCCGTCGCTCGGAAACTGGGCAGGGTTTCTTCGAGACACGCTGCGCTTCAATCTTGCACAAGGAACCACGCTTTTCTCAGATCGCTACTTTAAGAAAAGTCCTGACTACAAGAAGATGATTACCGCCGTGAACGCCATCAACGAGTATCTCAATCCGGACAAACCGAGCAATCTCACCTCCGTCTCGCCAGAGATGTTCGTCAACGCCACGGTCAACTACCGGAATAAAACAAAAGGGCACGGTGCAATACAGAAGCGCGATTGCGTGAACATGAATCCAATTCTCTTTGATGCTGTGGAAGAGTTCATGTTTACATTTCCGCTCTTCCTCGATTACGAACTGGCTCTTGTGAGGAAAATCGAATTCGACAAGCGAAACAATTTTGTTCACCAGCTCGAGAAGCTTGACGGCACGGACATCATGAAGACGACGTACATCTCGCAACAGCCCGATCCAAACGTCCGCGCCGGGCACATTGCTCTCTGCAAACCAGAGGAGCACCAGATTCGTCCCTTCCTGAGTTTACATCCGCTGTTCATCTTCCTTGATGATAAGGAAGATGTCTATGTGCTGAACGAAGGGGAAGGAGCACGAATTGAGTATCTCTGCTATCACAGAGGCGGCAGAGATGCTATCTATACTCCTGATGAACTGAAAGAGGACTTCATCGCCTTCTTCGGCGACATACTTGGGGGGAAGGAAGACCTCTTCGAAGAGCAGAGAGCAGCTCCGGCGAAAGCGACAGAGGTCCCAGTAGCGCCTCCCGCCCCACGTCCGCAGGCTGAGAAACCGAGGGCTGTGCAAGCAGCCTCTGAAGCACAACCTGCTGTGCCGATACCAAAGAAAGAAGCAGCTACCCCCGCTCCCCCGAAGGCGGCTAAAGGGTCCTCTGTTGTAATCGTCATTGGAGTTGTGGCTGTGGTTGCTATTGCAGTGGTTGGTCTCTATTTGCTCATTTTGAAAAAGCCTGCGACTCCTCCGCAACCGGCACAGGTTGCTCAAACTGAAGCAAGCTCAAAACCAGTGCAGCCGGTACAGCCTGTCGAATCAAAGAAGCCAGCGAAGCCTGAGACCGCGCCATTAGCTCAGCCCAGAGGACCTGAAGGAAAGAGTGAGACAGAAACTCCCAAGGAGCCTGCTCAGCCGCCCCCGACAATCTATTACACAGAACGTGAGCTCGATGTCCCACCATCCATCATTGGCGGTAGCAGCAAGGTGTACGACTACATTGATATGAGTTCCCTGCACATGGGACCTACGTTCCGAGGCACCGTTGAAATACGAGCCTACATCAATGAGAATGGCGGAGTGGATCGTACAGAGGTCCTGCGCAGCATTGACCCACGTTTTGATGGAGCGGCAATCAATGCGGTGCATCAGCTACGCTTTACCCCAGCCGAGCTCAATGGGCGACGAGTGAAATCGCAGACCGTTATCCGCATCCTTTTCCAGGGGAAACCGGAGGAACAACCAGCGAAGCCAAAGAAACCACGCGAGGAAGAAGCAATTCCTCCTCCACCGTGACAGATTTTATCTTCGTGCTCTTGCTCACACTAAACAATGGAACATACGTCTGATAACAAAAGGAGGGCCTCATGAAACGACTTGGAACCATTTTACTGCTCTTTCTTGCCGGCACCTCAGCAACCCTTTCGCAGGATGTCCTTCAAGCCGGATACCGCGGACCAAAAATCTGGGTCACTGCCGGCCTCAAAGGATGGTACGGAAGCTGGAACATATTCAGCGACACTAAGGAGTTCCTTGGGTACATTGATATTTATGACCAATCTGGGAATTACTTAGGCACAGGAACAGCATACCTTGAGGGGAAAGAATCTGCAGGAGGATTCTTAGGAGGACCATACGTCTCCGTGAAAGTTGGCTCCTTCACAGGGAGCATTTCTTTCGCAGCAACCGTCTCTTCTTTTGAGCCATCTCTCAGCGTGCACGGATACGACCAATACGGTGCGCCGGTGCCAGTTTATGATGCTTATGGGCGTCCAGTTGGAGATCTGACCACTTCAATTAGCAGACAAGATTTCAACCTTTTAGCCTTATACTCAGTGAGGCCTGAATTTGGAATTTTTGGCACCTTCAAGCTGCTGAGCTACAAGTACAAGATTTCGTTCATGGGCTTTAGCGTTGAAGAAAAAGCGAATTACACTGGTTTCGGTGGGGGTGTCAATTCGACGTACCGCTTCCCTGAATCACCTATGTACCTCTATGGTTATCTTGGGGCGCTTTACAATAGCACATCAACAAGCGGGTTGAGTAATGAGACCGTTATTTTCTTCGATGGCGGTCTGGGTTACCGTTTTGTTGCCGCCGGCATACGCATAGAGTCCGGTGCAAAGGATGGCACACGCACAATCATAGGTCCTGTACTTAGCCTCTATTACACATTCTGAGGTACGGAAGACTTATGGAGAAGCTATGCAGATATTGAGAATTCCGCATCTCCCGGCGGAAAGGATGCGCAATGCCTTTGTCCTTTTCGCCATGGTTGCTCTAATCGCTGCAGCAGAAAGCAATGCTTCAGCACAGTCAAAGAGGAAACAACAAAACCGTCCGCCTGGACGGATTGCTGAAGCCGCCAGAGCGGAGCCAGCTAAACAAGCAGTCCACAGACTGATCGTGAACTCCTTCATTTCTGATCCTGAGCTTGAAACTCACCTTGTTATCACTGACCTGGACGGAGCAAGTCCAACGGTTCACATCCAATTCTACGATGAGAACGGCGTTCTGCTCTATGATAAGTACGAACTCCTCAATGCCTTCGGGAAGATCAACTATGATATCTACAAAGTCCTTGGCGAGCGAAAAGCAGCAGGTACAATCCGAGTTGAATCTGCAACAGGTCGAATAGTTGGGCAATACTGGCAGTTTTATCGCGACATCAACAAGGCACAGTTTGACGTCGCACTGCCAGCAAGCAATGGAGATGGGTACACAAAGTTGCTGTGCCAGCACTTTGGCAGCGTGCCTGATATTAACTCATGGCTTGTCATCGCAAATGCTGAACGTGACAAACCAACAGTTGTCAATATCAAGTTTTATGACGACGCCGGAACAATCATCACAATGCTTCGGAAGGTCATAAGCCCAAACGGCAACATCCGCATTCCAATCTATGAAACGTTGAAAACCACACAGCTCGGGGTTATTTATGTTGATGCTGAGGAGGACCACCGTATTACGGGTGAATACTGGGAACAGTCCGACACCAAACGGTTTCAAATAGCCCTTCCAATGGACGGCACCTCAAAAACGCGGTGATGCGGGAATTTCATAGGCTTTCGTTTGAGCAACATCGTGCGGGATTGTAGTAAATTTTCCTTCGCTTCCATCGTATTATGGATCGCTGTGCTTTCTGTCAACAGCATGTCACAAAGCAGATTGACAATGGATCTGAAAGCAACAGAGGGCTCTCCGCTACAAGAACAGCGGATAAAAAATGAACTGACATACGTCATCATTGTTCCTGATCGGGATTCGCCGATAATTTCCTTTGCAGCCTCGGAGTTGAGCCGAGCGCTCCAGCTCCATGATGCGAGGGTTGATTTAAGAAAAGGGGTAAATACCTTAGAAAGAAAAACAGAAGCGCAACTAACCCGAGAGATCTTTCTACTCGCAATCTCAGATGTTCTCCCATCCCTTCCGAGATCAATACTTGCAGATTCGTTAAAGCCTCAGGAATACCTTATCCACCTTCCAGCAGGAAACGAGGCTGCTTTTGTTGTTGGTGGTGATGATCGTGCGGTACTCTACGGAACAATGGATCTCATTCATGGGCATCTAAGGGAGCTACTGAATGGGGAGGCTGTGGACCTGCGCGACAAACCTTGCATTGCAATTCGTGGTATCTGGACCTGGGGCGGACGGATTTATAACTATGAGCGATTCATCGACAACATGGCTCGCTGGAAGTTCAACTCGCTGATTCTGTGGCACCGATTCCCGCCGGCAAACCCAAAGGAGATCGTTCAGTATGCGCACGCACGAGGTATTGAGCTTATCTGGGGATACACATGGGGCTGGGGGCTACCTGTTTGTCCATCTGATTCGCTTGAATTAGCACAGTGGAAAGATCATGTGCTGAGGACTTATAGCGAAATCTATGCGAACACCGGGGGAGACGGTGTTTACTTCCAGACATTCACGGAAGTAGCTTCAAAAACGCAATTTTGTCGGTTTGGTTCTCAATGTCCAAATGGCTGTTTGTTAAAATCCGCGGGGGAACTTCTGGCTGGCTGGGTCAATCCACTGATTGAAGCTTTCACCAGAGAATTCCCGGGAGTGAAAATATATTGCGGCGTCCACGCGGGTGCATTCCGAAACGAGCTCCGGGATGTAGCAAAAGTCGATCAGCGTGCTGTGCTCATGTGGGAAGATGCAGGCTCGTTCCCGTTTGCATACCATCCATGGTCAGTGGATGAGAAGTCGTTTCGCGAAACCACCCAGTTTGTAGATCAGCTTGCTCGATCTCAAAGGCAGGAATCGAACGCTCCTACTACTGCCCAAACTGGTGCCACCGCATTTGTTTTTAAAGGAATGGTTGCAGGTTGGGGTGGATTGGCTCCGATGCATGTTGAGGATGAAGGGGTGCTTCAACGATTGGCTCAACGGCGAGCGGGATTCTGGCAACCATACGAGCGCTCCTGGCGCGAAAATGCACCGTATGAGTTCCAAATGGTTCGAATTATTGAGAATGCGCCGGTGGCTGAAAAGGCAATTTACGGCTTGATTGAAGATGCTCTGTTCGAGATGCGCCAATGGC
Source organism: Bacteroidota bacterium (assembly GCA_049973045.1). Taxonomy (GTDB): domain Bacteria; phylum Bacteroidota; class Ignavibacteria; order 0-14-0-80-59-12; family 0-14-0-80-59-12; genus JBMFJZ01. The sequence continues at coordinate 10,920 of JBMFJZ010000005.1, forward strand.
TTCCTGTGGTTCTCTTTGCGGAAAGCCTGTGGAATCCTCACCGCGATGCAAAACAGTTGATTCAGAAACTTGAGGGCGTGCCAGAGGTCACCTCAGTTGCAAAGTGACGTCAATTTCAGGCTCCACCGTGAGGTAAAGAGAAGATATATAAAGATTCTTCCTAACTTCAGCCGACGAGTAGCTCCGTCATTTCCGAGGTCTCCAACCTAAGTTCGGACAGCGGACAAACGTACCATGACGGTAGAGGAGAAATCTCCCGATGATACAGATTGAAGACCTGGACCAGCCGCTTGAGCACCACTTCACTATTTTCATTTATCCATTTTTCCATTGCGTCCCCGATCGCGGCAGTAAACCAGAGCTGTTCCCCATTCTGCGCAGATGGGTGCCCTGGTTCACACGTCTCAGCGAAATTCAACTGAAAGCTGCACTCGATGATTCTTACTTTTTCCTCCCCTTCGCGAAACGATTTGTTTTCCCTGAGTTTGAATCAATCCCAAATACGGTGCAGGGACAAGAACAACTCTCTCGACACGCTGACCACTTTCGTGATGCAAACCCCGAAACGATTTATACATATATTTCACAATTCCCGGTGCTCCATCTCACGCTTCGGCAAAATGAATTAGGCTCTGTGAAGGAGTTCCGCCTGAGATTCTCATTTGGCTCAACATACGCTGAGTATGCGGCGATTATTGATTGGGCTGACCTTTTCCTTTTTCCACACGGAACTGGTTTCCTTGCCTTAAAGATTCACTTACCGGGCTCACCGCGCCTCTCCCACATTATTGACTTCAATGCTCTCTTCCGCCAGGTACTCCCACCTAAGGTTGGATGGTCAATGGCTGAGCTACTTAAGGAGCAGAAGCAAAATGCACAGACAGGAGAAGGAGATATCCATTCAGTTCGCGATTTAGCTGAACATCTTCTTAGTGGAGTTGCAACATCTGTGGAAAAGTCGCCTCTGAGCTGGCGGCGTGCTGCCTCAACGCTCAGCGAGGAAAAAACGATGAGTTATGACTATGCACAACGATATCTCGAATCGGTTGTGGGACAAATCTACGGCGACCGCTTCTTTGCATATTCGTACGCATGTGTTGACTATCCTGAAGAATTTCTTACCGAGCAACTTCCAAACTCATCATTCCACGACCCGATAGATCAGGTGCTTTACGAGTTTGGAACATGTACAGGTCTTGGTTCATCTTCAGCCGAAGGGGGGAATTTCCGCCCCTCACCGGAATATGCGGAAAGCATCATGACAACAAATCGCATTGCGATGTGGCGTTACTGGCGTGCGCTTGCACTTCGAGAGACGGTGACCTTCCTTGCTTTCAAGAAGAATTCGTTCCATCTAACTTATCTTCCACAAAACATAGAGAACGATTATTTCAATCTTTACATCTACACGCTCTACCAGAAAATTGAACTATTCAAATTTTCAACTGAACTCCTTCGGGAGGAAAACAATCCCAAAGAAAGCATGAAGAACACTCGCGCCCTTGTCGATAGCTTTACCGAATTCCGAAATCGATTCTGGTTCGTCGAAATCACTAAGAGGCCTCAGGGAGATTTTATCTATGAAAAGTACCAGGAAGGATTACAATCTCTCCCACTTTTCGAAGCAGTGAGCAAAGAGATCGCCGATCTTAATGAGTATTACGAAATGAAACTGAATCGGAAGACAAACGCTGTCCTCGCTGTCCTTACGTTTTTCCTCACGCCATTAGCTCTCACCATTTCGTTTTGGGGAATGAACGTTTTTCAAGAAATTCCTTGGAGCATATTTGCTCTCTCCCTCGTCTCAGTCCTCACTCTTGCAAGCGCCATCTGGTATCTCGTGATGGAGAAGTAACTTTCCTTCCCACACATAATTGGAGTCCCCTCTCTCGCATCTCTAATTGCCGCGCATTTACAAAAAAGCAGTCCGCCAAAGGCGGACTGCTTTGTCACTTCTTCGACAGGAGCTGGATTAGAACTTCAGCTTCGCAATATTCGCTTTCACATCATCCGCCGATTTTTTCAGTGACGCCGCCTCTTCCTCCGTAAGCTCCAGGGGGACAATCTGTTCGATGCCTTTGGCGCCGAGTTTCACTGGCACACCTACCACAACATCATTCAGCCGGTATTCACCCTGCAGCCAAACCGAGCATGGCAAAATTTGCTTCTTGTCCCGGACGATGGCTTCAACCATCTGTGCGATAGCAGCAGATGGAGCGTAATAGGCGCTCCCCGTCTTAAGCAAGTTGACGATTTCCCCTCCACCGCCAGCAGTCCGCTTGACAAGTCGGTCAATTGTTTCCTTTGGAAGAAGCTCAGGAAGAGGAACGCCGGAGACGGTAGTGTAGCGCGGCAGAGGAACCATAGAATCTCCATGCCCACCAAGAACAAGTGCTGTCACATCTTTCACTGAGACACCTAACTCCATCGCAATAAAGGTCCTGAAGCGAGCAGTATCAAGAATCCCAGCCATCCCAAACACGCGTTCCCGAGGAAACTTGCTGATCTTCATTGCTACGTAGGTCATAACATCAAGCGGGTTTGAGACTACAATGATAATTGCATTTGGAGATTTGGGAGCAGCCTGCTCTGTAACCGACTTCACAATATCAGCATTGGCAAACAGTAGATCATCGCGGCTCATGCCCGGTTTTCGTGCTAAGCCAGCAGTAATGATAATGATATCGGAATTCGCAGTCTCATCGTAGCTATTTGTACCCGTCACTTTAACATCGACGCCATTCACAGGAGTCGATTCATAAATATCAAGAGCCTTCCCTTGCGGAATCCCTTCAAGAACATCCACCAGCACCACCTCATTGGCAAGTTCTTTGTCAACAAGCCTCTGTGCGGTTGATGCTCCAACATTTCCCGCACCGATAACAGTGATCTTCATAGAGTCCTCCAATGACTTTGTGCTGCCCCGCGGCAGCTATTCCCACCAGTGGCAGGACGCGGAGCGAGCCAGTTTGATAGGAATCAGATATCGTTCCCTCCCTCAGCGAACGGGATAGACACTTACCCGGGTTCTAAATCTACCAGCACGTTCAAACTTCACAATTCCACTGGTCAGTGCAAAAAGTGTATCATCTCCACCGCGACCAACGTTGTTCCCGGGATGGAACTTCGTCCCACGCTGGCGGACAAGGATGCTGCCAGCACTAACCCGCTCGCCTCCAAAACATTTCACTCCAAGTCTCTGGGCATTGCTATCCCTGCCATTACGAGAACTTCCTACACCTTTCTTATGCGCCATCGATTTACCCCTTCTTATACTTCAATAGCATCAATGCGAATTTCCGTATATCCCTGCCGATGCCCACGCTTTACACGGTATCCTTTGCGACGTTTCTTTTTGAACACTATAACCTTTTCACCCTTCACATGGGAGAGAACAGTTGCTTTGACCTTCGCTCCTTGGACCATCGGAGTACCAACTTTGATCCCGACACTGTGTGTCGCGACTTTTCCGGGACTGTCGGGTGAGCCGGCAAGGAGAAGAACACGCTCGAAGGTCAGTACTTCCCCAGGTTCTGCAAAGAGCTTCGGAACAAGAAGCCTTTGAGCTTGAGAGACTTTAAATTGCTTCCCTGCGATGTCAACTACTGCGTACATTAACATCCTCACAACAGATTGATACTGAAGGTACTTTAAAATATGAAAAACTGAGTTGAAAATCAATGTGCCGTTAAAATTGACTTTCTCAATTCACGGGGGGGTTCTGCAGACAAACGCACATCAGGATGTCAAAAGGATAAGCAGCTTAAATTCGAGATCCGAGCTTAGATGGTCACAGCTACTGACGGAATGAAGTAAATTTCTTTATCCGAAGGATATCTTCTCCCATTCTGCATTTTTGCTCCCCTTGGCGCACAATCTTCAATTCATGAACCCGCCACAGGAGGTTTAGAATTCCGGATCCGCATAGACTAAAGTAGAACGAGGGAGATTTTTAAATAGAGCCTTGCCAAATCTCTTTCGTCTCGTTGTACCGAACTCCACACGCGTATAAAGTGGAGCCTCAATCCATAATTTTTCTGAGAAAAGCTGGTTTCTCTGGATCATCCTTGTCGATCTTTTCTTGTTCCTCTGCTTTACTGCGCAGTTCATTGAGCCCTATATCGATTCCCCAGCGGCGGTATGTTGGTTCATCAAATGCCTTTAATTCGCGCGGTCCAGTTGGAATACGATCGATAGGTCTGATTATTTTCGGAACTTTAGGCGTTGCTTTCCGATTGAATCCTGTTGCGATCACAGTGACCATCAATTCATCAGTCATTCGCTCATCGATGACCGCTCCGAGGATTACATTGGCATCTTCACCAGCAGTATCACGGATGATCTGAGCCGCCTCGGTAACTTCCGTAAGGGAGAGGTTCGGTCCTCCTGTTATGTTGATCAGCACGCCCTGTGCTCCAGCGATTGAGATCCCATCAAGCAGAGGATTAGAGATCGCATTGTGAGCTGCTTCCGTGGCGCGGTTTTCTCCACTGGCAACTCCACTCCCCATGATCGCATCGCCCATTTCTCGCATGACTGTTCGAACATCAGCAAAGTCAACATTGATGAGTCCGGGGACTGTGACAAGCTCCGAGATACCCCGCGTTGCATTGTAAAGAACGGTGTTGGCAAGTTCGAAGGCTTCGAGAAGCGTTGTTTTCTTATCAACAAGCGCGAGGAGTTTCTCGTTCGGGATGATGATTAAAGTATCCACATTTTTCTTAAGCTCCTCGATTCCCCACTCAGCTTGTGCCATCCGTTTTTTCCCTTCACAGTGGAAAGGTTTCGTCACAATACCAACCACAAGTGCCCCTGCACTCTTTGCAATATTAGCGACAATTGGTGCTCCACCTGTTCCAGTTCCCCCTCCCATGCCAGCCGTGATAAACACCATGTCGCTCCCAGCCAGGACACGGCTAATGTCTTCTCGGTTTTCCTCGACGGCACGATGCCCGATAGTTGGATCAGCTCCTGCTCCAAGACCACGAGTTAGGTTTTTACCGACCTGGATCTTATGTGGTGCTTTGTTTCGCTCAAGAGCCTGAAGATCAGTGTTGATCCCTACAAAATCCACACCAGTGAGCCCGCGCTCAATCATGCTGTTAAGAGCGTTCCCACCACCACCACCTACACCGACTACACGAATCTTTGCTCCACGAGTTGAAGTATTGTCAAGCTCAATCACGTGCGTTCCTCCTTATATGGCTTGGACATTCAATTAAGACTACAATTCCTTGAACCAGTCTTTCATGTGCGAGAAAATTGTCCGAATCGACCCTTTCCTTTTCGCGACAGCAAAAGGTATCGATGAACGATCTTGATAGCGATGACGGAGGCTATACAAGATCAACCCTACAGCAGTTGAATACATCGGATTTTCAATTTCTCTCACCAAACCACCCCCAAACCCTGTCGGGATCCCCATCTTCACCGGCATTCCTAACACCTCACGAGCTAATTCTACTGTCCCTTTGATAAGAGACCCTCCTCCGGTGAGTACAGCACCAGCGAACAGATGTTTTGAATACCCGGAACGTTTGATTTCAAGAGAAGCGATCTCAAGGATTTCCTCCATGCGTGGCTGGATGATCTGTGCAAGAAGCTTCTTGTCGATCTCCAGTGGTGAACGTCCTCCAATCCCGGGCAGTACGATCGGCTCAGTATCGATGATTGCAGGGACATATGCGAATCCATGTTCCTTTTTTAACCGCTCGGCTTGCTCAGAGAGAATCCCAAGACCTTTCCGGATATCATCGGTGACCTTCTTGCCAGCAATCCCAATGACAGCAGTATGGCGAATGGTTTTCTCCTCGAAAACTGCAAGGTCAGTTGTACCGCCGCCAATATCTATGAGCACTACACCAATTTCTTTCTCTTCATCATCAAGCACAGCATAACTCGATGCAAGCGGTTCGAGAACCATATCGTTTACTTCCAGTCCAGCTCTTTGCACGCATTTATAAATATTCTGTGCTGCGGTCACAAGTCCGGTGATGATATGCACAGTAGCTTCCATTCGCACACCGGACATTCCAACGGGGTCATAGACACCCCCCTGCCCATCAATAATGAATTCCTGTGGAATTACATGGATGATCTTTCGGTCAGCCGGCAGAGCGACTCGCTTCGTGTCCTCGATGAGGCGATCGACATCGGCTTGAGAAATCTCATGCTCAGGCCCGCTTATAGCAATGACCCCACGGCTTTGGAATGACTGTATATGGTCACCAGCGATCCCGACAGTTGCTGTTCGAATCTGCACACCGGACTGCGCCTCAGCCTCGCGGATCGCCATTTCAATTGACCTCACTGTCTTATCAATGTTCGTGACCACTCCGCGGGTCAGCCCATCGGAGGGAGCATTTCCTATGCCAAGGATATTCAATTTCCCATGTTCACCTGGTGAGGCAACAACAGCGCAAACCTTCGTCGTGCCGATATCCAGACCAACGAATATCTCTTCCTCGGGTTCATGAGTTTCCCGAGATTTCCCGAACAATCCCATATTCAACCTGCCTTCTTCTCCTCAAGGGAATGAGTTGTCAACAATTTACGGCTCCATTTCGCCACTACCTGGTCATTAAACCGTAGATCAAGATACTCCAATTGCGATAGACCTTCTTGTCTGATAAATCGATCCCAAAATGTATTGAGTGCTACAACTTTTCGCACAACATCTCCATGCCCAAACAAAATTGGCACTGCCCCGTCAACTGTATAGAGAATAATCTCACCTGATGAACTTACCGAGAACTCCGAGATTCGCTGAAGCAATGTTTCATTAACTTGCTTAACTGCATCCAGAATTGATAGGAGTTCTAATAGATTCGGATCGCTCATGGCTTTTCCCAACGTCACAGGATTCTTCACTCCAATCCCTGAGACAATTGGCAGATCAAGCAAGCCAGGAGACCGAAGATGGTTAGCAGGAGCAAGGATGACACCATCCCGATCAATTGCATAAAGTTCACCAGCGTTGAGCAACGCAACAGGTTTCCGTTCCACCACAGCGATCTCAAGTGTCCCCGGAACTATTCGATGTATTTGAGCATCCGCAATAAATGGATTTGCCATTACTCGCCGTCTTGCAGTAAAAAGATCGATGCTATACAGTGCATCGCCAACATGCACCCCACATTGTGCAATAACAGTCTGAGGATTTACAATTCGTGTGCCCTTCACACGAATTGACTCGATGCGCAGACTATTTTGCCACTGAAGCGCCTCATAACAAGCAAAGAAAAGGAAGCCAATCACTACGAGAAACGCCAGCACTTTGCCGACGCTGCTTCTTTCAGCTCTGGAATACGTCATCGACGCTTCCCTCATGCACCCTCACGAAAAACGTCATCTGGAAACCCAAGTAGTTTGACTTCGAGTTCGAGCACTATGCCAAATTTCTCCTTAACAGCGTCACGGGCAAGACGAATAAGTGCAACTACATCACTCGCCTTCGCTGTTCCACGATTGACAATGAAATTGGCATGCCGTTCTGAGATTTCTGCTCCTCCGATACGCTTTCCTTTCAGCCCTGCCTCCTCAATCAATTTTCCAGCATACATCTTCGGCGGATTTTTAAAGATGCTTCCAGCATTGGGAAAGTTCACGGGCTGGGTTTCATTTCTACGCAGGAGAAGCTCCCTCCGTACCCGCAGCAATTCATTGCGATCTTTCCTTGGCAACTGGAACGAAGCGCTCACAACGATATCGTGTGTAAGCTCTGAGCCTCTGTAGGCAAATCCACATTCTTCCTTTGGCAGAATAACAAATGCAGCATCACGAATTATTTCTACGGTACGGAGGCAGTCTGAAATCTCCCCGCCGTAAGCACCAGCATTCATAACGATTGCTCCTCCCAGAGTCCCAGGGATGCCGGCGAGCATCTCCACCCCTCCAAGTCCACGCTGGATGCAAACATCAACGAATTTTGCCAGTTTCACCCCCGCTTCAGCATACACGCTTGCCCCACCTGCGGCGGGATCAATAGTCACGGTCTTTAATCCTGATTCAAGATTGATGACCGCGCCTCGATACCCCTCGTCACTGACCAACAAATTGCTCCCGTTGCCGATAACTACAAAAGGGAAATTGTTAGTTTGAAAATATTGAACAATATGCAGAAGATCCTCTTTATCTCGCGGCTCAAGGTAGAAGTCCGCAGGTCCACCGATGCGAAAAGACGTATAGTTCCTCAACAATTCGCCAATGGCAACCCGACCTTTGAAAAATGTCCCAATTTCTTCGACTGAAATCATCAGCGACTCACCTTCTGGGACTGCAGCTTTCGGATGAACTCCTCACCATAGCGCCAGATGTCACCAGCACCCATAGTGATAACGATATCGCCTTCCCTCACAACGGAGAGAAGGACATCGGGCACATCTTTCTTGTCTGGAACATAGCGGACATCCTTGTGACCGAACATCTTGGCAGCATTGACAATTAGCTCACCGCTTATACCCTGAATAGGCTCTTCACGAGCCGGATAAACATCTGTCACAAGAAGAACATCGGCGTTGAAAAATGACCGACCGAATTCCTCATAGAAATCCCGCGTTCGACTGTACAAATGCGGTTGGAAAGCGCAAACAATGCGTCGCTTCCTCCATCCACTCTTTGCACCGGCTAAAGTTGCCTTAATTTCAGTCGGATGGTGAGCGTAGTCATCGACAACCGTGATGCCGTTGATCTCAGCTTTAACTTCCCAGCGCCTGTAGACACCTGTAAACTGCTCGATCCCTCTTTTGATCTTTTCAAAAGGGATCCCAAGTTCTAAGCCGACAGCAATCGCTGCCAGGGCATTCTGCACATTATGATTCCCTGGAACACGAAGATGAATCGTCCCTTTGGTATCGCCCCGGACAACGAGGAGAAAATTCGACTGATTTTCGTGGTGTGTAATATCCACTGCCTGCAGGTCTGCCTGAGGATTGAGCCCATACGTGACGATTTTCTTCTTTATGAAAGGCATGATATCCTGAAGTGTAGGCTCATCAAGACAGAGCACTACAAAGCCATAAAATGGAACTTTGTTTGCAAACTGGATAAATGCCGACTTAATATCTTCAAGATCGCGATAACAGTCGAGATGGTCTGTCTCGAGCGTTGTCAGCACCGCAATCGTTGGGGTAATCGAGAGGAATGAGCGATCATACTCATCTGCTTCCACAACGATGAATTCTCCATGTCCAAGCCGGGCATTGGTCCCTCCAAGTCCGCTTAGTTTTCCCCCAACAATCGCTGTTGGATCAAGACCGCCTTCCATAAGGATAAGGCTGACCATCGAAGTTGTTGTTGTTTTTCCATGCGTGCCGGCGATGCCGATACCGTACTTCAATCGCATCACTTCGGCAAGCATCTCTGCTCTGCGAATGACAGGAATTTTTCGACGTTGTGCTTCGAGCAATTCAGGATTATCGGGAGGCACTGCCGAAGAATAGACAAGCACATCAACATCAGAAGCAACGTTTGAGGGATCATGTCCTTCGTAGATCGTTGCCCCCAGTTGACTAAGACGATCAGTGACCTCAGAAAGTTGGCGATCGGAGCCTGTGATGGTGAAACCTTGATCGAGCAGGATCTCCGCAATGCCGCTCATACCAATCCCGCCAATTCCAACAAAATGAATTTTCTTAATAGAACGAAACATCGCAAAGCCTCTTCATAAAAGTTTCCGAGCCGATCGTAATTGCGCCGCCGTCGCTTTCGGCACAGACTTCGCAAAGCGCTCGAGCCGTGCCACTAACTCTGTTGGACGTTCATATCGCCCAATACGAATCCGAACGATGCCGCTCTGATCTTGAAGCTTGAGACGTACCACCTGGTGATGTCCATGCGTTCTCACCAACTGTTCACGGCCAAACGAGATCCACTCTATATGATCGACAGGGACAATGCGCGTGTGAAACCGATGCTGAAAAATCAGTTCCTGCCCCGCAATTATTAACTTTCGGTCGCGAATAAGGTTTAGCAAAAGAACCACCAATGAGACAACCGAAAACAATCCAATAAGATAGGCGAACGGGTCATGGAGAATCACCGAGATCGACGCCTTGATTATTGCCCCACGAATCAACACGTAACCAATGAAAGTCACCATATAAATGATCGCTTGTTGGTAATAGAAATCGAGGCGATATCGAAACACATCTTCATCATCAGCGCCATGCGTTATTTCATCTGTATCTTCCATACAAACTCATCTTTCCTCTATCACCTTCGCACCAATCACACAACTTCTTCTACGAATTATTTATCAGCATAGCGCAAAAGAGCAATTGCAAGGACGTGCGCCGCATCAGGCTTTCCCAACAAACGTGCTTGCTCCCCCATGCGGTCGCGCTTAACTCGATCAGCAAGAAGTGGGACAAGCACCTCTGAGAGTTTCGTACAAAGTTCACGATCAGGGATCATCACAGCCGCCCCCTTTTCCGCGAGGAGGCAAGCATTCTGAGTCTGATGGTCAGCAGTGGCATATGGGTAAGGGACAAGGATTGATGGTTTGCCGATCCGCGTCAATTCTGCAATGGTACTTGCACCTGCCCGGCAGAGGACAAGATCACATGCGGCATAAGCAAACTCAATTCGATCAAAGAACGGTTGCACAACAACATTGGAGTACATTTCCGCCGCCGCACGCACTCGACCAAAGTCATATTCTCCTGTCTGCCAAAGAATCTGGATCGACCGTGCTGAAAGTTCCTGAAGAATGCCAAGCACAGCATCGTTGATTGTACGTGCCCCAAGACTCCCGCCAACAATAAGGAGTGTCGGGCGCTCAGGGTCAATGCCAAATGCAGCAGATCCTTCAACTCGGCTTACATTGTCAAGTTCCCGGCGTGTTGGAGTACCACTGACGACGAGCTTCTTCTTTTTCGGCAAATACTTCTGCGTTTCTTCAAACGTCGTGTGTATTTCTGTCGCAATGAATGATAACAGTTTCGTTGTCAGTCCGGGGACGCTGTTCTGCTCATGAATCACGCGAGGTATCCCAAGAAATGCAGCGGCAGCAACAACAGGACCGCTGACATACCCGCCGCTACCGAACACAACGGCAGGCTTTAGCTGCATCAGTAGACCCAGCGATCGAATCCACGAGACCAGCACTTTGGCAGGGAACACAAGCAGATCCGCACTCATTCGACGGCGTAACCCGCTGATCCAGATAGTTCGAAATTCATATCCTCGCTCAGGCACCACCCGCGACTCAATTTTGCCTCTTGAACCGACGAAAACAATCCTCACTTCAGAATGAATCCGACGCACCTCGTCTGCAACTGAGAGAGCTGGAAACAAGTGTCCACCTGTTCCGCCGGCAGCAATTACAACTGTAGTCCGCTTTCTGCTCCGCCCCATTTCTTTAGTCTCCAGTTAAGAATCATACTCTCACGATGATTTTCGAGTTGGAGCGTTCACCTCAGCCAGCCGAATGAGCCGTGGATGCAAGTCGGTCTGCCGAGAAATATTTAACAAGACTCCAATTTCAAAAGAAGCAAAAAGCAATGCTGAACCTCCATAGCTCACAAAAGGCATAGGCAAGCCTGTCGTTGGAAGAAGCCCCAGTGTCACCGCTGCGTTGACAAGAGCATAAAGCGTGATTGTCAATGTAATTCCAATTGCTAAGTACCGACCAAAGAGATCCGGTGCATGATGTGCGATTTTAAATCCCCGAAGAAATATGATGAAAAATGCCGCAAGGACCGCCATAGTCCCGAGAAAACCATACTCCTCTCCAACAATCGCGTAAATGAAATCTCCGTAAGACTCAGGTAGGAAAAAGAGACGCTGTTTACTTTGCCCCGGTCCGATTCCAAAAATTCCTCCGTTGCCAAATCCAATGATCCCCTGTGCTACCTGGTAGTTTCTTGTTGTGTAGTGTCCGCCTTGAATGAACGCAAGCAACCGTTGCAAGCGGTACTCCGCACTTATAAGGAAAAGCACAAGAACCGGGACTGTAACAATCCCAAGGCTGATCAAATGAATGACGCGCACACGGCTTACAAAAAGAATCACAAAGCTTATAAGGAGAATCATTGCTCCTGTGCTGAAATTGGGCTGGAGAAAGACCAGGAGAGAGACAATCCCGATCCAGAATAGAAACGGGAGAAATCCTCGCTTAAAGTTCGCCACCTTGTCCTTCTTCACTGCAAGAAGGGACGCAAGATGGAACACTAAAGCTGTCTTGGCGAATTCCGAGGGCTGAAATCCAAATCCGCCAAAGCGAAGCCACCGCGACGTGCCTTTTATTTCTCCACCTGAGACCAGTGTTACTATCAAGAGAAAAACCGCAATTAACAGTGCCGTTTTCGTCCATCGTTGATACACATGATAATCGGTCGCGACTGCAATGAATAAGGCTATCAAGCCCACGATAACCTTCACTGCGTGTCGAGTGAATAGCCATGAAGTGCTTCCGTATCTCAGATCAGAAATCGTGGCACTCGCGCTCTCCACAACAATTATACCAACAATGAGGAGAAACAAAGTGGCGGTAAACGTGATAATGTCGATATAATTTCTATAACGCTTCATGGCTTTTCAGGCAAATTCCAAACAAGTTCTTTGAACACGCGCCCCCGATGTTCATAATTTTCAAACCAATCAAACGAGGCGCACGCTGGGGAGAGAAGAACAACGTCACCTCTTTTTGAGAGCTGGTAAGCCTTTTGTACAGCTTCCTCCATTGAGTTGGCGCGGATAGTATAAATCAAAGGCGAGAACACCGTCGTTACTTTCTCCGCCGACTCTCCAATAGCGATGATAGCGCGTACATGCTTTTGAACAAGAGGGACCAAGCGTGAATAGTCATTACCTTTATCCCTCCCGCCGAGAAGAAGAACAATCGGCTCTGAGAAGCTCTGCAGCGCGTACCAGACAGCGTCGACGTTTGTTCCTTTGGAATCATTAATGAATTTTACTCCACTAACTTCGCGGACAAATTCAAGTCGGTGTTCAACTCCTTTGAATGTCCGCAGCACCTGGGCAATGACCGGAATCGGCGTCCCAAGTATATGAGCAGCAATCGATGCCGCCATGCTATTGTAAAGATTGTGCAGCCCGCGAATTGCAATTTCATTTGTCGGCAAAACCGGTTCCTCTTTCCCGTCCATTCGCAATGTGAGCACACCACGATCAACGGAAGCAGTTGCTCCATTGCCCGCAACACGAAATGGAAAGCGAGTTCCTCTGTCAGGCGGTAATCCACGAACTTCTCGGACGACAATCTCATCATCAGCATTGTAGATGAGCGCATCAGTTCCTTTCAGATTCATAGCAATGCGGAGCTTCGATGTAACGTAATTCTTGAACGCTTCAACCTCACCATTTTTGGTGTGAACAGCATACCCATACCGATCGAGGTGATCTGGCGTAATGTTCAAAAGAATTGCAATCTGCGGATGAAACGTCCTTATATGGTCGAGCTGAAAACTGCTAACTTCGAGCACAACTACATCCTGGGGTGTCGCCTCATCAGCAATCGTGGAGAATGCATCTCCGATATTTCCTTTCACAAACACTCGCCTGCCCCTTAGGGATGCAAACCATGTTTCTAAGATTGCTCCGAGGAGAGATACCGTTGTGGTCTTGCCATTGGACCCGGTAACGGCGACAATGGGAGCTTTGCAAAACCATGATGCTACCTCTATCTCGCTGAAGACCGGGATCCTGAGTGCAAGCGCCTTCTGGACGATAGGCGCTCCGGTTGGAACACCGGGACTAATAACAATAACATCCGCATCTAACACACGATCAGAATGACTGCCGGTCTCAATTTCTATTCCCAAGCGCGTTAGCTCATCGATTGCTTCAGTCAGATCCCGTTGCGGCTTCTGGTCACTTACAAAAACTTTGGCACCATGATGACGAAGGAGCCGTGCTGCAGCTAAGCCGCTTCGTGCTGCTCCGAGGATTGTCACTCTCTTCATATTCACTTTCTTGGGTTCGCTAAGCATCATTCATCGAATCTTGAATGTCATAAGCGTAAGGATCATCAGGATAATCCCGATGATATAGAATCGTGAGACAATTTTTGGTTCAGGCCAGCCGAGCATTTCGAAATGATGGTGAAGCGGCGCCATTCGGAATACGCGCCGACCTTCGCCAAAGCGTTTCTTCGTGTATTTGAAATAACCACGCTGAATAATCACCGAAAGCGCTTCAACGAAGAAAATACCCCCAAGGAACGGCAACAGCAGCTCTTCTTTTACCATTATGCTCATCGCACCAATTACACCACCCAGAGCCAGCGACCCCGTATCTCCCATAAAGACCTGTGCTGGATAGGCATTGAACCACAGAAACCCTAACGAGGCTCCGACAAGGGCAGCAGCATAGATTGTAAGTTCACCCGTGCCACGGAGGAATGGAATAGTCAGGTATCGGCTGAATTCAGCGTTGCCCGTCACGTAGCTAATGATTGCCAGCGCCAATGCCACAATCCCCACGCTTCCAATAGCAAGGCCATCTAAGCCATCCGTTAAATTCACGGCGTTCGATGTTGCTGTGATCACCACCATCACCATAAAAATATAGAACCAAGAATAATCAAACATCAGATATTTGATAAAGGGGACCGTTGTGACCGATTTGAGGCGCCATAAAGTAGAATCGAACCACTGAGGGAAAAAATAAAGAGCACCCCCGAGGATGATCCCAATAAGCACCTGCCCAACAATCTTGTATTTCCCTATTAGCCCATGCCGTTTCTTCTTTACAACTTTCAAATAGTCATCCATAAATCCCACTGCACCCAGCCACACAGTCGTAAGAAGAATAAGAAGGACATACATATTGCGGAGGTCTGCCCAGAGGAGTCCCGCAGCCAAAATTGATATAAGAATTATGATCCCCCCCATCGTCGGTGTTCCAGCTTTTGCCAGGTGGGTTTTCGGTGCTTCGAGCTTTGCTGCTTCACCGATCTGATGCATCCGCAGCTTCCGGATAACGATGGGCCCAAGCCAAAAGCTCAAGAATAGCGCAGTAATTGCCGCCGCTGCAGCCCGAAATGTGATGTAACGAATTACTCCCAAACCAGGAATGTGATGCAATCGATCAATCCAATTCAAAAGTAGAAATAACATTATTGTACCTCATTAGCATGCTTAGATAAATGCGCGCGAAGCCTCTCAACAAGAAATGCAACAACATCTTCCATCTTCATACCGCGTGAGCCTTTTACCAACACGATATCACCCGGATGAGTCAATTCTGTTAGATACTCCGCTAATACGCCTTTGGCGGACTCATCGTAATGGAACGCATAGATTGCCTTCGATGCTTCGCTGGCGAAACGCATTTGCTGACCAAACGTGAGAATGTATTCAAAGCCAAGATTGGCTATTTCCACTCCGAGTTTCGCATGCTCATACTCGCTCGCTTCACCAAGTTCCAGCATATCACCAAGAACGACAATTTTCTTCCCTGACGATTTCATGGCTGCAAGCGTACGGAGCGCAGCACGAACTGAGTCTGGATTTGCGTTGTACGAGTCATTGATGATTGTCACTCCACCAACCCGGAGAATTTCCATTCGCCCAGGACGAACGCCAGAAGTCTTATCATCAAGGGGAGGAAAGGACTCCAGAGCGCGGCGAATTCTTGCAGGATGAACCCTGAACGCAAAACCAACTGCAGCCGCTGCAAGCGCATTGATTGCATTGTGCTCGCCAACCAGCCGAAGACTAACTTCCATCGCCCCGCGGGTGTTTCGCCTCAGTATTCGAAGCCGAGTTGTCCCATCATCTCTAAGTTCAAGTATCTTGCCGCGGACATCCGCGTTTCGTGCTTTCAAGCCGTAAAGGATTCTTTTGCGAAAGCTACGTGCAAAGACACGGACATAGGGGTCGTCAGCGTTTAGGAATGCTGTCCCGCGATCGCTCATTGTTTCAAATAGCTCCCCCTTTGCATTTGCAACACCCTCCAGCGACTTAAAAAACTCCAGATGAGCTAAACCAACATTTGTTACTAATCCGTGCGTTGGATTTGCAATCTCCGTCAACCGAGCAATTTCTCCAAAATGATTCGTGCCAAGCTCAAGCACAGCAATATCGTGAGACGGTTCAAGTCTAAACAATGTCAATGGCAAGCCAATGAAGTTGTTAAGGTTGCCCTCTGTTTTCAGGACATTGAATTTGTTCGCAAGCACGGCTGCAACGAGATCTTTGACTGTTGTTTTCCCGCTGCTGCCTGTAATGGCAATGATAGGGATGTCGAACTTAGCTCGATATATAGCCGCCAGATTTCCGAGGCTGAGAACTGTATCATTCACAGCGATAAGAGGAAATTGCTGAAACTCCTCCTCCTGCTCATGTAAGGAAGCCCATTTGGTATCAACCATTGCTGCCGCAGCGCCAGCAGCTTTTGCCTGGGCAACAAAATCATGCCCATCGTGGTGTGCTCCACGAATAGCAACAAATAGATCGCCCTCATGCACCCCTCGCGAATCCGTGCTGATACCTCTGATCCCTTTCGGGAATCGTTCAATAGATGTAATACGTACCCCGGGAAGAGAAAGAATATCCGATTTCGTTAGCTTCATACACTGTGCTCCCGGATATATTCTTCAACAACATCACGATCGCTGAACGGTATAACTTGATTGCCTATGATTTGTTCGCGCTCATGCCCTTTCCCGGCAACGAGAACTACATCTCCAGCCGTTGCCATAGAGAGGGCATACTCAATAGCTTCCCTTCGGTTAACAATCTTCTTTATGAGCGCATGAGTTGTGGTCCCGGCACTTATTTCCTCAATGATCTGTTGAGGGTCCTCATTGCGTGGATTGTCAGAGGTAATGATAACAACATCACTGAGTTCCGAGGCAACCCGTCCCATTTTTGGGCGCTTTGTTCGATCACGATTGCCTCCAGCACCAAAGACAGTGATAATTCGTCCTTGCTGGCTCACCCCCGCCGGCATAAGTTCATGAATAGCGCGAAGGCATTTCTCCAACGCATCGGGTGTATGAGCATAATCAACGATCGCTATCCATCCTTCAGGTGAGGGTACCGGTTCAAAACGGCCACGAACCGAGGAAACTGAACGAACTCCGGACTGTATTGCTTCAAAAGGAACTCCAACAGCAAACGCCGCAGCAGTGGCGGCAAGGACATTTTCAACATTAAAGCGACCTACGAGCGGCGACCTTAGTTGATATCGATTACCATGGAACAGGACATCGAACGAGATCCCCTCAAGGGAAGTAGATATATTCTCGGCGCGAACGTCTGCAGCATTCCGCAGACCATAACGATATCGCATAGCCGGAGTTGTTTCTATGATCCGTTGACCATATTCGTCGTCGGCATTTGTGATAGCCTTCGCCGTCGATGGGAGCCGATCAAAGAGCTTCTTCTTCTCCGCAAAGTATGCTTCCATGCTCCGGTGAAAATCGAGATGATCTTGTGTAAGATTCGTAAAAACAGCCGCTTCAAAAGAAATGCCGTACACACGATCGAGAGCAAGAGCGTGAGAAGAAACTTCCATCACCACCCAGCGCGTTCCGCGTTCAACCATTTCAGCAAAGAGAGCATGGAGATCCAGCGATTCCGGTGTTGTATGAGATGCTGTTCGAACTTCATCCCCGATACGATACTCGATCGTTCCAAGCAAGCCACTCTGTTCACCGGCAGCTTGCAGAATTGACTGGAGTAAGAACGTGGTGGTCGTCTTCCCATTTGTCCCTGTCACCCCAATGATCCGCAGTTTCGATGCAGCATTTCTATAAAATCGATTCGCAATGTGAGCGAGAGCTTTCCTTGATTCCGCCACAACTATCTTGGCTGCATTTGAATGAGCAAAGAGCGAATCAGGATAGAGCTTCTCAGCACTTTCCTCAATAACAATAGCACGCGCACCACGATTGATGGCATCAGCAACGAATTGATGACCATCAAATTTTTCTCCTCTGATGGCGATGAACAAATTCCCGGGCTTCACCTGACGTGAATCGTATGCAACACCGCTGACGCGGAGCTCCCCGCCTGAGGCAATGTCAAGTCCACCCCCAGACGGGTTGATATGCCGACGTGCGAAACTGGGACCGGCTGGTAAAGGGTTGAAGAATTTCACAATGGGAAATCCTTCAAGAAGTTCAAGAAGATCTACTGGTTTAGGACTCATGGATACACTTCATATTTTATTTTTCTTTTCCTCTCTTCCAACTTGATCTATAGGGCGCCCCGCTACATGCGGACTTGTTGCCTGCGAGGGACACAACGGAGCATTACCTCCGTTCCCACCGGGACACGTTCAGAAGCCTTCGGAACCTGCTCCGCAACTTCCCCAGCGCCTTCGATCTTAACACGAAACCCACTAAGATGGAGTCTGCTCACCGCACGACGAACAGAAAGCCCACACACGTTGGGAACGACAATCTGCGAGAGGTGAGCTTTGGAAGGGCGCTCTCCCTCTAGAACAGTGAATAACTGGACTATAGACCCCGCTGGAACTTCTTGACCGGGTTCAGGAATCTGTTGAATTATTCGCTCGGAGTCCCCTTCCTGATGTACTTCCGCTACAAGATATCGGTCGCTCAAAAGTTTCATGGCTACATCAACACGAAGATGACGTACATCAGGCACAACAACCCTCTTTTGAACGGTTTGCTTCATGTGCGCCATGGTTTGAGGTACTGTATTCAGTGGTGATACAGTGTTCAATATGCGCTCAACAATGGAACGGAAGATAGGGGCACTTGTCTGCCCTCCGTAGTAGCTTCCAAACATCGGGTTGTCCAACATAATAAGGCAGAGGAGCTGTGGATCCTCAGCAGGAAGAAATCCCACAAAGGACGCCGTATACTTGCCAGCCTGATAACGTCCGTCTATGTATTTCCTCGATGTTCCTGTCTTGCCAGCTATTGAGACGCCGGAGATCCTTGCCGAGTCGCCAGTCCCTTCTTCAACTACACCGCGGAGAAAACTAATCAATGTGTCTGCGGTTGCCTTGCTCACAACCCGACGTATGGCTTGGGGTTTTCTCTCAATGATTGTGTCACCGTGGTTATTGAGGACAGCTTTCACAATATAGGGGCGCATCAATATTCCGTGATTTGCAATCGCACTGTATACAGCTGCCAGCTGCAAAGGTGTTGCAGCAATTTCGTACCCGTACGCCATTGTATTCAAGGTGGTCGCTGACCATTGGGCTGGATGCTTGAGTTCCCCACTTACCTCACCCGGAAGATCCACGCCGGTGGGTGTCCCAAAACCAAATGCTCGCACCATACGGTAGAATCGCTCAACGCCAATTCGGTCTGAGACCTTCGCCATTGCAATGTTACTGGAATATTCCATAGCCTGGCGAAATGTAATCCAACCAAAAGGATGAGCATCGCGAATCACCCTCGCACGAGCGCGATATACCCCATTCTCAGCAAAAATCCAATCACCGGGCTTTTGGACTCCATGCTCCAGAGCAGCCGCTGCTGTCACAATCTTGAATGTTGAACCGGGCTCAAACTGATCTGTCACAGCACGGATCTTTGTGTCCGCCACGGGGACCGATGCAGGAGCATTGGGATTTACTGGAGGAAATTGAGCAAGGGCAAGAATTTCCCCCGTGGCAGGACGCATCATTAGCACAATCCCGGATTCAGCATTAAATCGCTTCACACCCTCCCGTAACTCCTCTTCAGCAATCGATTGATAAGCCAGGTCAATCGTCAGCACAAGGCTTCTCCCGCTTTGTGGATCAACACGAGGATAGTCAACGCTGGGGAGTGTACGACCGAGTCCGTCACGCTGGAGCACGACAAATCCGTCGCGCCCGCTTAAGAGCGAATCATATTCAAGCTCAATTCCTGCAATACCCCGATTATCGATATTCGTGAAGCCGATCACTTGACCAGCCAAACTATTATAGTGATACAGCCGCTTTGGCTCCTCTACCTCGATCAGTCCACCTATCTTTGCAGATTCCATGGCTTTCACTTTGCCATCATCAGATGGAGCGACATGCCGTTCAATCCAGACGAATCGTTTTGGAGATCGAAGCCGCTGCAAGTAAATTTCTACAGGCTGCGAAAATATCTTCGACAATGTTCTTGCAACATGCTCTTCTTCACCCTCAACCGCTCTTGGGTCGATACCGAAGGAGACAAACACTGTATTTGATGCGAGAAGATTCCCTTTGCAATCATAAATGCTCCCTCGAGTCGCCGGCAGAAGGATGCGATGTTCATACTGCCGCCGTGCCATCGCTTGATACTTGCTCTGTTCGATGATCTGGACTTTCACAAGCCGAGCTGCAATTCCCAAGAACGCAAGGAGAAGGAGGAGCTTAACAAAGAGCACTCGCCATAGTGATCCGTGTGACTTCGCTCCAGAAAGCGAGTGGTCTAAATCCTCTTGCGTGTGAGCAGTCCAAGATGAACGAGAAGATCGTCCGAACATAGTTTTTGCTTTTCGACCACCACTAATATCACTTCAATTTCCGCGAGGGCTGGAAGAACCCAAGCTTGTTCCCCCACGGATCCTCGAAATCTACAACCCAACCTTTATGCTCCGGCAATTCCCGCACACCCGATGCCGGAACATTGTGTGAACGGAGAAAAGCTGCTGCTTTTTTAATATCTCTCACTGTGAAGAAAATCCGCATGTCGGCTTCATTGATGAGCTTGTCCCCCTTATGAAAGGCGAGTACCCCGCCTCCAACCCGAAACCAGCCGTAGTTCGCTTCATCAGAATAGAACTCGAACTTTAACCCAAGTATAGATTCGTAGAATGCCTGTGCGCGTTGGATGTCTCCAACAGCGATCTCCACATTGTCCATACGAGCAATGCCCGGAAATTGAGCTGCTTTCTGGGAACGAAGACACACCGGGAGCGAAACAAGAAGAACGATCACTCCAGCCACAGAGATTTTCATTCCATAGAGATTCATCATTTCCCTCGTTCAAGCATTCTGATTTTTGATTCATCGATTGTAAACCACACCGGTGGAGATGATGCAGGATGTAAACCAAGCTCCGAAGCCTTAGGGCTGATGCGCTCCAGACTTGACCGCAGATTAAGCTCAGCACGAAGGACATCGTTCTCGTGGACGATATGGTCGCGTATGTCCTGAAGTTTCCCAACCTCTATTGCCAATCGATCAACCTCGATGCTGTTACCAACGTAAAGCACCCCGGCAAAACTTCCCACTCCCATCCAGAGAAGAAGCGTCCCGAGAGTAAGTTTTCGCCTCACCCCATGCCGGTTTCTCAACATTGCATACCCTGGGTCGTGTCCCTGGAGATCTTCAGCAGTGTAAACGTATCTGCGATCTTCCTGAGCGCGATCAAGCAAAACTTGAATCTCGTTGTTTGTGTTCCGACTCATATCGATAATCGTTCTGCGCACCGGAGCTTTGCGCTCCGCGCACGAGGATTCAAATGAATTTCTTCCTCAGATGGGGTTATTGGTTTTTTTGTTATCATGGTCAAACTTGCTTGTTGATCTCCTCTGGTTCGAAACAACCTTTTCACAATCCGGTCTTCGAGCGAATGATAGGAGATCACAACGATTCTTCCAGAAGGAGCAAGCATTTTTATCGCCGCTTGTATCCCTTGTTCAAGTTGAGAAAGCTCGTCATTGACAGCGATGCGAATAGCCTGAAATACCCTCGCAAGGGATTTCCTGAGGTATTTCCTGCCAACGCTCCGCTCAACGATTGCTCTCAAATCTCCGGTTGTCCTCAAAGGGGCGTGAGCACGCACTTCGACAATCTGCCGAGCGATACGGCGAGCGTGACGCTCTTCACCAAATCTTAGGAGAATTCTAAAAATCTCCTCCTCATCCGCTTCATTTAAGAGTTCCCGAGCTGTTAACCCTGAACGTGAGTCCATTCTCATATCAAGCGGCTCTTCCCAACGATAACTGAATCCTCTGCCGCTCTTATCAAGCTGGTAAGATGAAACACCGAGATCAAAGAAAATGCCATTCACAGCCTTAACACCTCGAGAGATAAGAATCTCATCAATGTTTGAGAACGAGGATTGAATCAGTTCATAATTCCGACAAGCAGTGCGGAGGATGGAGAATCGCTCTTGGACAGCCCTCACTGCCGCGGAGTCACGATCAATGCCAATGAATTTTCCTTGCTCCGAGAGACGCGATAGAATCGCCTCAGCATGGCCACCCCCTCCAAGCGTACAGTCGACGTAAATCCCATCACGATCGATAACCAGGAGCTCCACCACAACATCACACAGAACAGGGACATGAAATACTTCCTCCATGCTTCACTTGTCATTGAGATTAATAAACGCCGCTTCACTGCCTCGGACGAAAAACTGCCTCAGCAACGTTCTCGTACGAAACAGCCTGGGACGACATATAGTTCTCATAAATCTGAGGATTCCAAATTTCAATGCGCTCAAGAACCCCAAGGATAATAACTTCGCTGTCAATAGCAGCAAATTTAAGAAGGTCCTGAGGAATGCTCACACGTGCTTGCGAGTCAAGCTGAGCTTCGGTTGCCCATTGCAGCAGCGTACGGACGAAAAACCGATGCTGAGGGTTTGCTGGAGAAAGGTCTCGAATCGCTATCTCAAGCTTATTCCATTCGTCAAGTGGATAAAGGAACAAACATTGCTCAAAACCTCGCGTGATGACAAATGTGTCATTCGCCTCGGGCGAAAGATTCTTACGTAACTTCACCGGGATGTTAATCCGCCCCTTATTGTCCACTGAATAAGAGTACCGACCTTTGAAGGAAGACATTGGACACTCTCCTCGAACATGGAAAAAACCCTATTCCCCCCAATTCCCCACTTTCCCCCACCATGTCACATAATTTAATGCTTTTATTTTTAAAGTCAAGTAAATGACCCATTTTCTCTAAAAAATCAGTATAACTGCCCGTTTTTCACACTTGCCATACCTTACCAAATAGACCCAGAAAATTGACCGGCTAAAAAGGAATGCATCACCGGAGACCCAGCAAGTGAAAAAACCTCGGAGCGTAAAGAAATCCTTTGCGAGGCCCAAGAAGCTTATACGAGATACTTTGTTCTTCCCCCCAATTCAGATTCTGAGAAAATTTCAATATATTTATGTTCAGCGTAAGTATTGCATTTTTTTCTTAGATTCAACAAGGGAATTTTGCAAATTTGATGTCACTTCAAACTCTCATCCATGAAATATTTTCTGAGAAAGGACCTTTAATAGAGAAGGTCCCAAACTTCCGCGTGCGTAGAGAACAAGTTTCAATGGCTCAAGGGGTTGCTCGTGCATTTGAACAAAATGAAATTTTCACAGTCCAGGCTGGTACGGGGATCGGAAAGAGTTTTGCATATCTTGTACCCGCCATACTTTATATCGGGGAAGAAAAGGGACCGGTCGTAGTCAGCACAGCCACCATACCACTACAAGATCAATTATGGCAAAAAGATTTGCCAGTCCTCGCGGAATCGCTTGGAATCCCATTTACTGCAACAGTGGTGAAAGGAGCACAACAGTATGTCTGCATCGATCGACTTAACCAGGTTCGAATTGAGCTCCCATTCGGCTGGACTGAACATGATCAACAGGAGTTTTCTATTATCGCTGAGTGGTCACTACGCGCACCGGCTCTCCGACGGTCTGATCTCCCTCTTGAACCATCACCTCCAGTATGGCGAGCCATCGAGGTGTACCCTCCCCTGTGTCTGGGAGAGCGATGCCCCTATGCGCCACAATGTACGTTTCTTCTGGATCGCTACGACGCACAGAGAGCAGATATCCTCTTTGTCAATCATTCTCTCCTCTTGAGTGACCTTGTAATCAAGGTGAAAAGTTCAAATGCTGCTGGGGTGCTTCCGCCATTCAAGCACCTCATTATAGACGAAGCTCATCGATTAGAACAAGAGGCAACTGAGGCATGTTCGTTCTCCATCTCATTGTCCGTTGTGCTCCACGCACTTGATCGATTGACTCATGAGGGAAAAAAACATGGAACCCTCGCAAACTATGCTAATGCTGTAGCTCCCCTTATCACCCAGGAAGCGGAAAAGCAAGCATTTGATCAACTAATTAGAAATACAACACAGCATGTGAGAAACGTACGTCGTGCCGCCGAGAAAATGTTTGAAAAACTACACACCTTCTTTGAGGATCGAATTGAAAAAGGCTCACCGTTCGGACAGAAACTTCGCTTCACCGACGAACTTCGTGAAGACGCTTCCTTTCAATCCATTCTTTCTGCAAATTACAGGAAATTCCTTAGGACACTTAAACATCTCGGTGACGATATAGATAACCTTCTCCAGACAGCTCCCGAAGAAACCGATGACGAGGATGTCCACCGTCAAATTCTCGAACTCCAGTTTGCGAAGCAACATCTTGAGGAAATGTATCAAACCGCCGAAACTCTTTTCGCCTCATCTTACGACGATTCCTTAGTACGGTGGGCTGAGCTTCCGCCACCCCCAGCGACAAATGGATCATTTCACAGCACCGCATCAACTCGATTATCCGGGGAATTGAAATTCATTGCTGCTCCAACCGACGTATCGGCATTTCTCGGAGAAAATCTTTTCCAGAAAATGGAGACCGTCGTTCTTACCAGCGCAACACTTGCTGTCAATGGATCATTTGACTTCCTCCACGAGCGGATTGGGCTCAATGAAGAAAAACATAGATCGGTTACGTTGCTTCTCCCCTCACCATTTCCTTATGAGAAACATGCTTTGCTCCTTGTCCCGACTGACATGCCTGACCCCCGGCATCCAGCTTATGAGCAAAATGTATGTGAAATGGTAACCGCAGCGATCACGGCATCTCATGGAAAAGCTTTGGTGCTCTTCACTTCGCATCATCTTATGAACCAAGTTCACCGAACAATTGCGGATAAAATTAAGAGGCTCGGAATTGAGGTCTACCGCCAGGGGGAACTCCCGCGCACCACGGCGATTCGCCATTTTCGGGAGGATATTCACTCGGTTCTCTTTGGAACAAATTCATTCTGGGAGGGAATCGATGTTGTTGGAGAAAGCTTGAGCCTCGTCATTATCACGCGACTTCCATTCCCTGTACCGACCGACCCTCTTGTTGCTGCACGGTCAGAAATAATTGCTGCTCACGGGGGTAACCCCTTTACAGAATACTTCCTCCCAATTGCTGCGATGCGATTCCTCCAGGGATTTGGACGTCTGATCCGTTCTGAAAATGACCGCGGATGCGTCCTTTGCCTCGACCCACGATTGGTAACCGAGCAGTATGGCGATGTTATCAGGGAAACACTTCCACCTGTACAGCTTGTGGCAGCGCCACAAAATGAAATCATCAACACTTTAAAGCAGTTTTTTCAACACTCAATTGATTTCTCATGAAAAAGGAGAACCACAGCATGAAACACATCATCAGTCGTCTCACAACGTTCTTTTTGGTTGTTATCCTACTGCTAACGATAACTCCTCTTACTCAAGCGGCGATCCCGTCGCAGCCAAAGTTAATTGTTCTAATTGTTGTCGACCAACTTCGGGCTGATTACCTCACGCGATTTGCCGACCTTTTTGAGAAAGATGGTTTCCGCCGATTCTGCAACGAAGGAGCAGTGTTCACAAACGCACATTTCCCCTACGTGCCAACGTACACAGGTCCCGGGCACGCGGCAATCGGATCAGGAACAACTCCGTCAGTCAATGGCATCGTAGGCAATGAATGGTATAACCGTTCTACAGGAAAAGAAATCTACTGTGTATATGACTCGATTGTGAACCCCCTCGGGGCGACAACGGATGCCGGAAGAATGTCGCCGAGAAATTTCATTGGAAGCACCTTCGGAGACCAGCTCCGACTTGCAACTAATTTTCGTGCAAAGGTCATAGGAATCGCAATGAAAGACAGAGCGGCTATTCTTCCTGCTGGCAGAACAGCAACCGCGGCTTACTGGTTTGACGCAGCCGCAGGCACAATTATCTCGAGCAATTACTATATGGAGAAACTACCCGAATACATTGTAGAATTTAACAAACGTCACTTACCGGATTCATATATCGGCAAGGAGTGGCGGAAACTTCTTCCGGAGTCAGCATACGAACGGACAGCGCCCGACAGCGGATTGGGTGAAGGGCTGTTTCCAGGCGGTAATCGATCAACATTTCCACATTTGATCACAAAGTTGGCCGGCAATAAAGCATACAATGCATTCCTCACCTCGCCGTTTGCAAATGAATTTACCATTGAGCTTGCAAAGGAAGTGATTGAAAAAGAAAAACTCGGAATGCGCGGTGTCACAGATTTGCTTACGGTGAGTTTCTCATCTAATGACTATGTAGGGCACACCTT
The DNA here is from genome assembly GCA_049973045.1 of Bacteroidota bacterium. GTDB lineage: Bacteria > Bacteroidota > Ignavibacteria > 0-14-0-80-59-12 > 0-14-0-80-59-12 > JBMFJZ01. The sequence goes on from JBMFJZ010000005.1 coordinate 37,169, forward strand.
CGGTCCTTACAGTCAGGAAGTTGAAGACATAACCCTCAGGCTTGACCGGCAACTTGCGGGATTTTTCCAGTACCTCGATAAGAAATTCGGCAAAGGAGAAGTGCTACTTGTCTTAACAGCTGATCACGGCGTTGCGCCAAATCCCGAATACGCCTCTTCACACGGACTCGATGCAGAACGACTGGCGAGGAAATCGTTTGAAGAAAACGTGGTAGCAAGAGTGAAAGAAATCCTTGACATCGGTGAAAACGTGATCCAAGTGTTCTCCAATGAATCGGTATATTTAAATTACGATCTCATCCATAAACTTCACCTGAAGGAGGAGGCTGTGGAGAACGCTGTTGCCCGTGCGGCGATGGAACAACCAGGAATTCATGCCGCATACACTCGCACGCAGCTTCTGCGCGGCGAAGTGGCTGGAGACATTGGTAAGCATGTGCTCGCAGGCTTTCATCCAAGGCGCTCAGGAGATGTCATTATTGTCACCGAGCCATTCACTTTTTTCTCGTACGGTGCAACAGGGACAACCCATGGCGCACCATATAGCTATGATACTCACGTGCCGCTTCTCTTCTTTGGAAAAGGAATCAAACACGGCATATTTACTACGCCAAGTTCACCAACAGATATTGCTCCGACGCTTTGCGAAATTCTTCAAATTGAATTTCCCGCTGGGAGCTCGGGGCGTGTCCTAACAGAAATCTTGCCAAGGTAAATACCTATGGCAACTGCTTTTTTAACAGCGGCACTTGTTCTGGAAATGTGGGGAGTTGCGTCGCTCATTCATCTCGGAATTCGATCACTCATTATTCTGCAGAATAAAAAAATTGAACCCCTGAAAAGTCATGAACTCAAACTTGTTGCCTTGTGCGGAGCATTGGCAAGCTTCATTTCACTTGTTTTGACGCTCACCGCTAAAAGAAGTTCGAGCCTTGAACATCTTCCTTGCGGTTCGATAGCAATTTTCTTACTCCTCGGTGCGTACTTAGTCCTCAGGTCAAGCGTTGAAGACCCACATCAGCGAGAGCGACTGAGTGCGGTATATGCTATCCTCGGTACGCTTTCATCGATGTTCATATTTATTGCAGCACCACCATCAGCTTATTTACCTACTATGGGGGTAGTAACTTCTGAAACACAAATTATCTCCGGTGTTGCAACAGCTGTTCTCTACGCTGTAGGTGTATTTCTTTTCTACAGAGCGAAACAGCGAGCAGCGTAAATGAGATGAACAATCAATTCAGGTAATAGGCTGTTTCTAAGTTTGCGTCTCACAGGGCATGATGCTAAATTATTATTGTTTTCGCTTACTATTTCAACCGACAAGGGGACTGCTTGAACCGTTTTTTCAGATTTATTAAAATCGAGCACACGTTATTTGCTTTGCCCCTTATCTACGCAGGGGCATTCATCGCTGCGAAAGGAATCCTAACCGTTGCACAAATCCTTCTCATCCTGACCGCAGCGTCAGGGGCACGAACAATTGCCTTTGCACTAAATCGCATTATCGATCGTGAGATCGACCGTCTCAATCCACGCACAGCCAGCCGCGAACTTCCTTCGGGGCGAATGACAATTCACGAGGCGTATGGAGTACTGCTCACTGGAGCAATTCTCTACTTTGGGTCTGCAGCCCTTCTTTCAACATTCTGTCTAATCATTTCTCCAATCCCAATTCTGGTCTTTGCAGTTTATCCATACATGAAGCGATTTACGCTGTTCTCTCACTTCGGAGTGGGAATAGCTGATGCTTTAGGTCCACTGGGAGGCTGGTTCGCTATTAAACCCTCCCTGCAGGGGGCAACACCAGCGATCTATCTCTCGGTGTTCACACTTTTCTGGGTAACTGGATTCGACATAATCTACGCGACGCTCGACGAGGAATTCGATCGATTACATCATCTCCACTCCATCCCTGCAATTTTCGGGAAGAAAAAAGCACTCCAGATATCGGCCCTGCTTCATGCCGCTGCCTTTGGTTCACTCGTTGCACTGTTTTTGACCTCTCTTTATTCGGCAATTGCTCTCCCATTTCTCGTGCTCAGTGGAGTCCTGCTTTACCTCGAGCAGAAAAAATCAAGCGATGTTGAACTCGCCTTTTTCAAAATCAATGCTGTGGAAGGGTTTGTCGTGTTTGGAATGGTATTGGCAGGAATTTTTGGATGAAAATTATCGTTGGTATGACTGGCTCTTCAGGAGCTCTCTTTGGTGTCGAGTTCCTCAAGAGAGCACCAGCGGAAAAGTATTTGGTCATCAGCAGATGGGGAAAAGCTGTCCTGAAAGACGAAACCGGGCTCAGCGAAATGGATCTCGCTTCGCATGTGAAGAGGACATTTCAGGATTCTGATCTCTCGGCACCGTTTTCCTCAGGGTCAAATTATTTTGATGCGTTTGTGGTCATCCCATGTTCGACTTCGACCCTCGGAAAAATTGCCAGCGGAATTGGCGACACACTGATTAGTCGCATCGCAAGTGTAGCCCTGAAAGAACGTCGCAAGCTGATCCTTTGCGTGCGCGAAACACCGCTGTCAACAATTGTGCTGGAAAACGCTGCGCAGCTTTCCCACGAGGGCGCAGTTATCATGCCAATTTCACCACCTATGTATGAACATCCAAAAACAATTGAAGACCTTGCACGATCGTTTGCGGACAAAGTGCTCGGAGTTCTCGGACTTAGAGAAACCCCCGGCTGGAATGCAGAGAGACTCGAATGAGTAAGCGGCATACTACACCATTTCACTCCCTGAGAGAATTCCTCATATTCCTCGAGCAAGAAAGAGAGTTACTACACATCACTACACCAATTGATCCTGTTCTTGAAGCAACAGAGGTCTCCATTCGCTCGCTCCGCAATAGCGGACCTGCTTTGTTCTTCGATAATCCAATCGGATCAACAATTCCACTGGTGATGAATGTTCTTGGCACGGAGCGAAGAATAGAGCTTGCACTTGGAATTCATCCCTACGAACTCGGGCAAAAACTCATCAGATTCGCTGAACAACTTATCTCCTTTTCTCCGAAGCTTTCCTTTGGGAATCTTGCTGTTGTTAGACGTGCACTTGCATTTCGGCAAAAGCGGAGCCGGCGTGCTCCAAGCTATGAGGTGATTGGACCTCCTGCGCTCAGCATGTTACCTATTCTGAAATGCTGGCCAGAAGATGGAGGCAGATTTATCACTCTTCCCCAGGTGATTACTGAAGACCCTTTGACGCACCGGCGCAACGTTGGCATGTACCGCATGCAGATATTTGACGAAACAACAACAGGCATGCACTGGCAGATTCAGAAAGGTGGAGGCTTTCACTACGCAAAAGCAGAAAAAAATAATCAGCCTTTACCCGTCGCCGTCGCAATTGGCACCGATCCTGCGCTCCTTCTGGCAACTGTAGCCCCCCTGCCCGAAGGGATCGATGAGATGGACTTTGCTGGTTTTCTTCGCGGTGACCGGACTCTGATTACACGCGCAAAAACAGTCCCACTTGATGTGCCCGCAGAAGCCGAGATCATTCTCGAAGGGTATGTGTTTCCCTTTGAACGAAGGCGTGAAGGTCCATTCGGCGATCATTTCGGGCACTATTCCTCCGCTGCTGAGTTCCCGGTGTTCCACATCAAGACAATGGCGCACAGGAAAAATCCAATTTATGCAGCGACGGTCGTTGGAAAGCCCCCGATGGAGGATAAATACCTCGGAAATGCTGCGCAAGAAATTCTCAGCCCGCTGATCCGCCTCCTCCATCCTGAGATCAAAAACCTGTGGGCATACTATGAGGCTGGGTTCCACAACCTGCTTGTAATTTCAGTCGATGAACGATATCAAAAGGAAGCCATGAAGACGGCACTATCTATTGTCGGAGAAGGACAGCTTTCGCTCACCAAATGTGTCATCGTAGTCAGTGGGGAGATTGATGTTAGAGATTTCCACGCGGTGCTGAGAGAAATCCGAGATTGGTTCGATCCTCATGAGGACTTCGTCTTGATCCCGAAAGTCCCTCTTGATACACTTGACTTCACAAGCCTCACGATGAATTTGGGGAGCAAGATAATCCTCGACGCTACAAAGAAACCTTACCGAACTGCGAAACATAAGAAAGATAGAGCCCCTCTAAGAAAAACAACGCCGGAACGTATAACTCATTTGCTTAGTTTGCAACGCTTGAGACCGATTGATACGCGCATACTTGATTGGAACCTTCTTGAGGAATCATTGTTGGTTGTAACAGTCAAATCAGCAGGACGAGCTGTGTTGAGACGATTGCTAAAAGAAAAGATGCTCTCCTCACTCAAAATAATCGCTGCTGTAAGTCCGGATGTGAATATCCATCGAGATGAGGAGCTGATTTGGGGAATCTTCACACGATTCGACGGCGAGCGCGACATCCTCTTCAACCACCAAGCATTAGTAGGCATTAGCCCTGTTTACTATGGTCCAATGGGAATTGATGCCACCTGGAAGAAAGGCTATCCTGAGCCACTTACAATGTCAGAAGAAATCATTAAGAAAGTCGACGAAAAATGGAATTCACTCAACATCGAAAGCAGCAGAGCATGAAGCCGACAAACGATATAAATTTCCATGACAATTCACTCATACCAATCTGGGAGAAAATTCAGCGAGGAGAGCGTCTTACGCTTGAAGATGGGCTTACGCTTTATAATTCCCGGGATCTAATTTCCATCGGCAAGATGGCACAGACAGTGCAATATGCGAAAAACGGGGACGCTGTATATTTCGTTCTCAACCGCAAAATAGAGCCGACGAACATCTGCGTGCTTTCTTGTAAGTTCTGTGATTTCGCAGTAAAGAAAAACAGCCCTAATGCATATCAAATGACAATTGAACAAATTCTCTCGAAGCTCTCCCCGGAATTGCATGAAGTTCACATCACCGGCGCTCTACATCCAGACTTGCCATGGGAGTTTTACATCGACATGATGCGGCAGATCAAAGCTCGCTTCCCAAACATCGACATAAAAGCGTGGACGGCTGTTGAGATAGATTTCTTCTCCAAGAAATTCAAGATGTCCATAGAGGAGGTTCTACTGCAACTTAAGGAGGCGGGCTTGCGCACAATGCCGGGTGGTGGCGCAGAGGTTTTTTCCGAACGTGTACGGCGAAGACTTTTCAACCAGAAAATCGGCGCAATGCGGTGGCTACACATTCATCGGACAGCACATCGTCTCGGCATACCAACAAATGCCACGCTGCTCTATGGGCATATAGAAACATATGAGGAACGCCTCAGGCACATGATGAAGCTGCGCGAGCTTCAGGATGAGACCGGGGGTTTTCTTACGTTCATTCCTCTGGCTTTCCAACCAGGGAAAACAGGGATCACAACTCGGTTTACCTCAGCAATCGACGATTTGAAAACGGTCGCTATCTCACGCTTAATGCTCGACAATTTTCCTCACATCAAAGCGTACTGGGTGATGCTTACCGAGGAAATTGCCTCAGTAGCGCTGAACTTCGGAGCTGATGACATTGATGGGACAATCGGCGAAGAGCATATTGCCCACGATGCTGGTGCTGTAACTCCAATGAAGCTTGCAAAGGAGCAAATCATCGCACTCATCCACCACGCTGGCAAAATTCCTGTTGAGCGGGATATTTTTTACAATCCAATCGCTATCCACGCTGCTCTACCAGTAAAGTCGATACATTTACGCAGACATCCTCAGCCAACACGCCATATAGTCGGCAAATTCCCATATCTGAACTCCGAGCCCTTTTATGCTTTTTTCTCATCACCACGATTCCACTTAATCCCTATGACACCGCGTCGCATGGGAGCTCTGTTTCGATCCGGGTTCGTTGACGCTGGACCAATCAGTTTCTCAGATTGCCTTTCGATGCCAGACTTACTTGAGCGACTCCCTTACGGCATAGCGGTAAAGAATAAAGCTCGAAGTGTTCTTTTATTTTCAAAATTCCCATGGCGCGAACTTCATGGAAAACGGATCGGCATAACCGATGACACAGCAACTTCCATCCAACTGCTTCGCGTCCTTCTCACTGACAAGTACCGAATCTCTGCATCGCTTACCCGCCTCCTCCCAATTGAGCACATGAACAGATACTCAGACTACGATGCAGTGCTTCTCATTGGTGATCAGGCTCTGCAACGGGCAAAATCAGGACTTCAGCCATTTGAACTTATTTACGATCTCGGCGAGGAATGGTATGAGTGGAAGCAACTCCCCTTCGTATTTGCTGTGTGGGCGGTTCGATCAGATCAGACCAGGGTCACGCCGGAAGAACGCACTGAACTCGCTGCAGCCATTGAGGCATCTATCGTCCAAACAGAATCGAGAGGCTTCACAATTGGCATCCATCATGGGAAACGCATCGGACTACTGCCAGACGAAGTTATAGAGTATCTCAAGAGTTTTAACTTCAGATTTGGAGAAAAGGAGGAAGCCGCAATGCAAGAATTTCGTAAACACATCATACATCTCCAACCGGTCGGAGAATTGCAAGAGGGATATCACAATGACTCTGTCTGATGTCCTTGACAAGGCTCGAGGAGGGGGGAGAATTTCCTCTGAAGAGGGGCTCTTGCTCGTCCGCGAAGCTCCTTTGCTTGAACTTGGGGAGGTTGCCCAAACGATTCGCTGGAGACTTCACCCTGATCCAATTGTGACATTTGTAATTGACACGAATCCGAATTACACAAACATTTGCACCATTGATTGCATTTTCTGTGCGTTCTATCGGCATCCGGAAGATCCCGATGCCTACACTCTTTCTATAGATGAGCTTATCGAGAAGTTTAAGTTTGCTGCCAATTCTGGCGCAACAACAGTGTTACTTCAGGGAGGTGTAAACCCTGCCTTACCATTTGAATATTATCTTGAGCTGGTTCGCAGAACACGGACGGAAGTACCTGAAATCCATCCTCATTTTTTCACAACTTCAGAAATCATCGGGATGTCGGAAATCAGCGGCTTCTCAACGCGCGAAGTGCTCGCAAAGCTGAAGGAGGCTGGTTTAGAGACCCTTCCGGGCGGCGGAGCCGAAATTCTCTCTGACCGCGTCAAGATGAAGATCAGCCATAAGAAAGGGACATCGGACGACTGGCTCCGTGTGATGAGGGAAGCTCACGAGCTTGGATATAAAACAACCGCTACGATGATGTATGGTCATCTTGAGACCGATGAGGAGATCATCGAACATCTCGACCGTATTCGGAAGCTTCAGGATGAAACTGGTGGATTCACTGCCTTCATTCCGTGGAGCTTCAAACCCGGGAACACACCGCTTGAAAAAATTATCCCTCATTTTGCCCCCCCAACCCGTTACCTGCAAATGATCGCACTCTCACGAATCTATCTTGACAACATCCCCCATATCCAGGCATCCTGGTTTTCTGAGGGAAAGAAAATCGGTCAAGTAGCACTCCACTTTGGAGCCGATGACTTTGGAGGAACTCTCTTAGAGGAGAATGTTCACAAAGCAGCGAATTTCATTAACACTACAACAGTGGATGAGACGATAACACTCATTCGTGAAGCAGGGTTTGTCCCAGCACAACGAACTACGCTTTACAAAATTGTAAAGGTGTACGCGACAACTCAATGTTCACCACAAAGAGCACAAAGCACACATTGAAAATCCTGTATCCGTGCAACGGGAAAGATATTTCTAAATTTTTATTCCTAATTGTGTTCCTGGTGTGGTTCGTAGTTAGAGATTAATTTGGAAGTTCTTGATTTTTTGAAAGTAAATGCTGATTTTATTCAAAATTTAAGTTGAGCTAAAACTCTATACTTATGGCGCCAAGCTGTAGTGGTGCTTCAGCACTCATAAGAAACCCATCATATATCCAAACAACTTAATCAAAAGGAGGTTTATGGTTCTCACACTTGTCCTTGCGATTGCTATATTGGCGCTTTTGTTCGCCATCTGGCTTGCTCGCTGGGTGCTCAGTCAGCCAATGGGAAAGCCTGAAATGCAACTGATTGCCAGTTATATCAAAGAAGGGGCGGAAGCATTTCTTAAGAGGCAGTACAGGACCATCGGTTACTTGAGCTTTCTCTTCGCCGTTCTCATTTTCGTGCTGTACGCATTCGTGCGACAACACCAGCCGTTCGATCCTGTTCCGACAGCCCTTAAGCTTGCGACGTACATCACACTCTCTTTCGTGCTTGGAGCACTGAGCTCAGCTATTGCGGGCATTACCGGAATGTACGTCTCGGTGCGATCGAACCTCCGATGTGCCACGGCGAGCCTCTCAAGTCTCAATCGAGCTCTCCAGATTGCTCTTCGCGGCGGCGCCGTCTCTGGGCTCTTTGTTGTTGCAATGAGTTTACTCGGAGTTGGTGGACTCTACGCCATTGTGGGAGCCCTTGGCGTTGATCCTAGGCAAATTCCTCTTCTCATCGTTGGCTACGGATTTGGTGCAAGTTTTGTGGCGATCTTTGCCCAGCTCGGCGGTGGAATTTACACGAAAGCCGCTGATGTAGGCGCCGATCTCGTGGGAAAAGTCGAAGTGGGAATCCCTGAAGATGATCCGCGAAATCCCGCTGTCATCGCTGATCTCGTTGGCGACAACGTCGGCGACTGTGCGGGTCGTGGCGCTGACTTGTTTGAGTCCACAGCAGCAGAGAACATCGGAGCCATGATCCTCGGTGTTGCGCTCTTCCCATACTTTGGAGTGCACGGGATTCTCTTCCCTCTCCTCGTACGTGCATTCGGACTCATTTCATCCATCCTCGGCGTTGTGATCGTACGTACAAAAGAAGATGGCGATCCGATGAAAGCCCTGAACCGCGGTTACTATCTGACGAGCATTCTCGCAATGACCGGCTTTCTTATTGCAACCCGATGGCTGCTTTATTCAGACCAAGCTCCAACTGCATGGTTACACTTCTTCTTCGCTGGAGTTATTGGCATTGCCACCAGCATCGCGTTCGTTTATATCACACAATATTACACAGAGTACAAATACCGTCCCGTAAGGTCGATTGCCGAAGCCTCCAAAACCGGTCCAGCGACAAACATTATCACTGGCTTTGCAGTCGCCCTTGAATGCACAGCAGTTCCTGTGATTGTTATCGGTGCCGCCATCATTGCTGCATACTATTTAGGCGTGACAAGCGGCATACCAAAGGCGGGACTCTATGGAACAGCCGTTGCCACCATGGGGATGCTGGCACCCGCAGCTTACATACTCGCTATGGATACTTTCGGTCCCATCACTGACAACGCAGGGGGGATCATCGAGATGACCAAACAACCTGAGGAGGTACGGAAAAAAACAGACCGACTCGACGCAGTGGGAAACACAACAAAGGCATTGACAAAAGGATACGCTATCGGAAGCGCTGCGTTAGCTGCATTCCTTCTATTCTCTGCCTATCTCGATGAGGTGAAGCATTACAACCAATACTTCCAGCCTGTTGTTGATATCGCACGTCCGGAGGTTTTCGTTGGCGGTTTAATTGGTGCTATGAGTGTGTTTCTCTTTGCAGCACTTGCGATAAGCGCAGTTGGAAAAGCAGCGTACTACGTTATCAACGATGTGCGAAACCAATTCAAAGAAAAACCCGGCATTCTCCAGGGAACGCAAACTCCCGATTATGGTCGAACAGTGGACATCGTAACCAAAGGGGCATTAAAGGAGATGGTTCTTCCCGGTATGATCCCCGTCATCGCACCTGTTTCCGTCGGGTTGATATTTAAACTTTTCGGCGTTGGAGCTGAATCTGTTGCTGCACTTCTCATGATAGGCACGATCGGAGGAATCCTTGTTGCTACCATGATGAACAACGGTGGCGGAGCATGGGACAATGCCAAAAAGTGGATTGAAACGGGCATGTTCGGCGGGAAAGGAAGCGAGGCTCACAAAGCAAGCGTCGTTGGCGACACTGTGGGAGACCCGTTCAAAGATACTGCTGGACCATCGATTCATGTGCTGGTAAAATTGCTGAGCACCATTACATTGGTACTGGCGCCGCTTTTCATCTAGGCAAGAAAGGGACGGCGGTTATTCGCCAATAATATCACTGATTCAGCAAAATGCCGCCGTCCCCTTTTCCCCTTTATTACAACTCATATCTCAAACATTTTGGACTATTTCAGCAAGCTAACAAGCAGCTCATGAAAACGTTGGAAAAGACGTTCAACCGCACTATATTTTGACCGGTATTTGCTTACTAAAGGGTTGATCAACGCGTATGAGAACCTCGCTCATTGTCTACACATTTCTGTTCATTCTTATCTTCTCCGCAAACTCACTTCGATCCCAACAGATTCCCACGGGCGAACTTGCAAAGATTGGACCTCGCTCACTCTCTGCAGAGGAGTACTTCCAGCGATTTGAATTAAGCGTCTATCCCTTCAAAGACCGATCTGGCAATCTGCCCTGGGTCAAGCATGAATTCCTGTATTCGCTTATTGCCGAAAAACTGCTGGCTCTTGAAGCAGTAAACCAGGGGCTCACAGCAGATTCAATGTTTAAGAAAATGACCCGGCTTACCGAGGACCTTCTCCTACGAGACAAGCTCTATAAAATAGAAGTAGCCGGTAAGGTCAAAATCACAGAAAAAGAAATTCAGAACGAATACAATGCCGAGAACATTGTAACGCGATTTGATTTCCTTTTCTCGCCAACTCAGGCAGGTATCAAAAACCTGGTGCATCTCTTAAAATCGGGTATACCTTTTGACACGCTGTTAGCCCTTCAGAAGGCTGATACAAGTCTCCATGGTAGCGAGCGGGCTGTTAACGCTGGCTCAGCCGATGACACGGTAAGGCTTCCACTTGAGTTAGAGCGGAGGATGGCGTCAATGAATCCGGGAGAGATTTCGGAGCCTGTCAAGGGAGACGACGGCTATTACATCATCCGAAAGACAGAACATCGGACGAATCCACTTCCGCCAACGCCAACTGAGTGGGTTTCCATCCGATCGAGGATTGAAAAACAACTGCGCATGGAAAAGGAAAATGAACGCGCAATGGAATTCCTTAAGGAGGTGTGGGGAACAACTAAAGCAGAGGCAGATCCTGAACTTTTCCGCAAACTCTACGAAGCTGTTAAAAGGACCCTGGAGGAACAGTACAATGCTGGCGCAAGAAATCGATTTGGGGTCACCCTTACGAACATCGCACAAGTAGAAGAGAAACTAAAGGAGCATCTTCAGAAGACGCTAATCACTATGCCCGGTGAATCTATTTCCCTCAGCAGTGCTTTGGAGAAAATTGCTTTTGCTGGTTTCATTGTAGATTCTGTAGGTTATTCGCATCTGGCAGTTGCGTTGAATGAGAAAATCAAGGAGCTTATTCAAAACGAGCTTCTCATCCGGTATGCACGAAAACTAAGACTTCAAGATGATCCATCCGTGCAACGCGATTTGCAGATGTGGCAGGATGCTTGGCTGGCTGCTCTGATGAAAGATCGAATCTGGCAGCAATTCATCTCTAATCCGGATAGTATCTGGTCATACTACGAGCGGCATAAAGACGACTTTGGTCCCACACCTCAAGTGAAAATTGTTGAAGTAGTCACTGGCGACCTTCAAACAATGGAACATGTCATCAAGGAGCTGTCAACCGGGGCAAGCATGCGCGAGCTTGCAGCGAAGTACTCAATAGCACCAAATGCAAAAACCGATAGCGGCGTCGTTGGACCAGTACAAGCCACAGCACTCGGTTCTATTGGTCGCGAAGTGCTTGAAATGGAAATAAACGAAACACGGGGACCGTTCCAAACCACTGAAGGGTATACCATCTTTACACTTCTTGAGAAAAAATTCCCTCCCGACACTATTACAAGCTCATTTCATGACGTTGTGGAACGCGTTCGTGAACAAGCAAAACCTGCCGTGTATAATCATCTGGTCAATGACCTCGTTGAGCAGCTTACAAGAAAATACGGTGTGGAAATTAATCAAGAGCTTCTAAACTCAATCAAGGTCACCCCTATCCAGATGTTCACAATCCGCATAATGGGATTCGGGGGAAGAATGACCGCGGTTCCAGGGACTCCACGCTTATACGAAGGTGTCATGCGCGGACTCACGCCGGCGAGTACACCAAGGCCATAGCAATACGCCCGCCTGGGGGACCCGGTGCGGCTAACGTGATATCTTCAGAATCTTATACTCGAGAACACCAGCCGGAACATTAACTGCAAACTCTTCGCCCTCCTTCCTTCCTAAAAGGGCTTTGCCAACAGGTGATGTAATGCTGAGTTTCCCCTGCTCAAAGTCAGCTTCTTCTGGAGACACTAACTTGTAGGTAATTTGCTCACCGGTTTTCTTATTTTGCAAAACGACAGTCGATAGGATGTAGACTCTGTCATTTGGTAGATCTCCTTCTTGAATGATACGAGCTCGGGAAAGCGTCTGCTCAAGTTTCGCAATGCGCATTTCCAACATTTGCTGTGCTTCTCTCGCTGCATCATATTCTGAATTTTCCGAAAGATCGCCGTAGCTTCTTGCTTCAGCAATTTTCTGCGCCATCTCAGCTCTCCCTTTCGTCTTCAGCATGCGGAGCTCGTTTTCTAATTCCTGAAAACGATCCTTCGTCAAATAGACAACCGCATTATTGCTGCCGTTCTCCATACACTAATTCCCCTATTGCTTCATACATTCTATGAGATCGAAATCGTTCAACCTCCGTGGTGAGATTCTCTTTCCAAAATGCTCGCAGCACTTCCTCAGCCCGCTTCCCCGCTGGTGAATAGTCATTGCGGTAGATAGGTGCATCTGCTTTCACAGGCCAATTCCACCAAAAGACTCCCCCATACCAACCCTGCACCCTTAGCGCCCTCAGTGCTGCTTCATAAGCGCGGGCTTGCTCTTCTTCATCAGCTTCTGCAGCCGGATCTTTTTTCCACGGAGCAATAGCACACCCCGGTTGGCTTGCGTACCCCAATTCGGTGAACACAATTAGTTTCCCTGCAGCATCGGGGGATTGCAATACCCATCGTGAGATATCTGCAAGCCACGGTTGCCAATCAAATACAAGCTCAGAGACTGTGCTATATGCATGTGTACTTAGCGGGAAAAATCCATCGATGCCGATGAAATCAAGCCTCGACCAGAAAGAGACAGTCTGATATTCATCAAAATTTGCTGCGTATGTCAAAAGTCCGCCGAACACTTCTCTTACATCTCGAATCATCGAAACCCACTTCTGCTGGTAAATAGAACTCGTGAGGTTCTTCAATTCCGTCCCTATGCAGAGAGCTTTCACACCTTCGGTCTGAGCAATTTCAGCGTAGTGCAAAATGAACGTCCTATATGAATCAAACCATAGAGATGTATCTGCAGGAGTGATATTTCCACGCCATTTATTGCCCATAACATCAACATGGGGTTTCAGGAAAACCTGCAGCCCCAGCGCCCGGGCATTTTGGATCGCTGCACGCACTGCGCCATCATCTGGAGTTCTAATTGGGTCAGGCACAATAGACGCCGATGTCAGATCAGTCATATACCAAGTCGGAACAATCGCTACCCATGTTGCGCCGATGTCTCGTACCCTCATTAATGATAAAAGTGCATCAGAAGAAGAGTACCCAGCGGCATCCCAACTGACAAAGCTCATGCCGCGAATTTCCTGCTGTAGATGCTCATTCCGCTGGACTGAATCGTGCACTTTCGTAGGAATATCACAGCCAATGACGCTTCCAGCAAGGATAACTGCAAGAACACCATGAAATCGCACATTCTATTCCAGAAAACGAAAACAACATAGCCATCATTCGCGTTCATTCGGCGAATGGTGGCTATGGAAAATGGAACTTTTTATACTACAATCCGCCAGAGGCGGACTTCAGAGATGCAATCTCGCTGAGCGCTGATCATTTCCCATTGAGCAAAATAAGGTGTCCTAACTTATCGCGCTTTGTCTTAAGATAACGTTCGTTAACCGAGTTCGGCTGAATCTCAAGCGGAACCCGTTCCACGATTTCAAGTCCGTAGCCATTGAGCCCGACAACTTTCTTCGGATTGTTCGTCATCAATCTCATTTTCCCGACACCGAGATCGCGTAATATCTGTGCACCAATACCGTAGTCGCGTAGGTCGGGACGAAATCCCAGAGCTTCATTTGCTTCGACGGTATCTTTACCGAGATCCTGTAGCTGATATGCTTTGATTTTATTCACAAGTCCAATGCCGCGCCCTTCCTGACGCATGTAGACGATGACACCTTTCCCTTCCTTTTCGACCATCTTCATTGCCGCAATAAGTTGGTCGTTGCAGTCGCATCGTAACGAGCCGAAGACATCACCTGTCAGGCATTCTGAGTGAACACGGACAAGCACCGGTTCATCAGGCTTGATTGCTCCTTTGACAAGAGCCACATGTTCTTTGCTATCCGTCTGGCTTCTATAAAGATGCAGAGTAAATGTACCATATTTTGTTGGGAGATTAGTCGTTGCCAGGCGCTCAACCAGCTTCTCACGTCGCATCCTGTATTCGATCAAGTCCCGCACGGTGATCATCTTCAAGCCGTGCTTCCTCGCCAATCTATAAAGCTGAGGGACACGTGCCATTGTTCCATCGGGGTTCATGATTTCGCACAACACCCCCACTGGCGATAGCCCTGCCAATCGACACAGATCAACCACTGCTTCTGTATGCCCGGCTCTTCGTAGCACTCCCCCCTCTGCTGCTCGGAGCGGAAAAACATGTCCCGGTCGAGCTAAGTCACTTGGTTTGGTATCAGGATCGACCAGCGCTCTGATCGTTGCGGCTCGGTCCGCAGCCGAAACACCAGTTGTAGTGCCATGAATGTAATCAACCGAGACAGTAAAAGAAGTTTCATGGAGTGAGGTGTTGCTTTCAACCATAGGTAACAGTCCAAGAGCATCAGCTCGCTCGGCTGCCATTGGAGCACAGAAAACCCCACGCCCTTTAGCAAGCATGAAATTCACAATTTCAGGTGTGATTCTCTCGGCAGCAAGAACAAAATCTCCCTCGTTTTCCCGTGCTTCATCATCAACAACAATCAACAATCTTCCTGAACGCACTTCTTCTATTGCTTCTTCGATTGTATTAAAAAGCCCGACCTTGCTCCTCATTTAAGACAATCCTCTCATACTTGTTCGTGGTCTCACAGTCTAAACCCAAATTGCGACTGAAAATCAAATCCACCTTTGAAACATTCGTCCTTCTTCCCCCGTTAGGAGGTTGGCGATTCCACTCCTTCGCGGATGATCTGACTTACAGCACTGCGCTCATATTTTACCTTAACATTGTCAGCAATCTGAATCAGCAGCGTTTTTTCATCGATTCCGACCACCGTGCCGTGAACACCGCCAATAGTGATAACTTTATCCCCCTTTTTGACGGAATCGAGCATTTTCTGCCGCTCTTTCTGACGCTTCTGTTGAGGACGAATAATGAGCAACCAAAAAATGAGAAAGATGAGCACGAACATGATGATCGTGCTCAAAAAACTTCCAGCTCCGGTCTGTGCCCCACTGGATTGCATAGCAACAAGTAAATGAAGAGAAGTCTGCACGTCGATCTCCTTACACTGAAGTGAATAAAAGATTATTTTTCACACAAAGTACACAAAGACACATCTAAATTTACTATTTTCCGGATCTGGGTTCTTCGTGTGCTTCGTCGTTAAAGATTAAAAATGTCTATCAAGTCCTTTTCATCTCAACAGCTCCCGAAGCTTGCAGGCGTGCTAACTGTTCAGTTTTCCACTCATGGTATCGTTTCTCCTGGATTGCTCTCCGCGCTTCGTGCATCAACCAGAGATAATATGAAAGATTGTGAATCGAAATAAGCTGCAAAGCAAGGATCTCTTTCGCATTCAACAGATGCCTCAAATACGCACGCGAAAAGTTCTGGCAAACATAGCAACGACAGTCATGGTCAATTGGTGAGAAATCCATTTTGAAAGTTGCATTGCGAAGCATCAATGTACCAAAACGAGTGAATGCCTGTCCATTGCGTCCATTCCGGGTTGGCAAAACACAATCGAAGAGATCCATGCCCCTTTCTATTAACTCAAGCAAATCCTCAGGTGTTCCACCGCCCATAAAGTATCGGGGCTTGCTTTCCGGGAGCACCGTCGCTGTAATTTCAGTCATGCGATACATATCTTCTTTTGGTTCGCCGACAGAGAGTCCCCCAATAGCGTAGCCATCGAAGTCGAGCTCAATGAGAGAAGCTGCGCTCTTCACCCGTAAATCCTCGTAGACGCTTCCCTGAACTATTCCAAACAGATATTGCTGTCGCCCATACAAAGGTACCGTCTTCTCGAATGCCTCCCGGCTACGCACAGCCCAACGAAAAGTCCTCTCGACCGAAACAGCAGCTTGCTCATAGCTCACTGGATAATCAAGGCATTCATCTAGAACCATCATGATATCTGAGCCCAGTGCGCGCTCATATTCAATGACCGCTTCAGGGCGAAAGTAATGAGATGAGCCATCGAGATGCGAATGGAAGAGCACTCCATCGTCGTCAATAAAGCGAAGCTTTGCCAGACTGAAAACCTGATACCCGCCGCTATCCGTGAGGATTGCCCTTTGCCAACCCATAAATGCGTGAAGACCACCAGCACCACGAATGACGTCGAGACCGGGTCGAAGATAAAGGTGATAAGTATTGGCTAGAAGCATCCTTGCTCCCAGAGCTTCAAGTTCACGATGCTCCACTGCTTTGACCGCTCCTTGCGTCCCTATGGGGATGAACGCAGGGGTCTCAACTATACCGTGCTCCGTCACCAAAAATCCTGCACGAGCTTCACCATCCTGATGTCCAATGCTAAACTGCATATTTCTATGATACAAGTTCAGCTTCGGAAAATCAACGTGGTGCAGTGTACCATTTACGAGGGTGGATCAGCTTCACCAATTCTACTTTCGTCCGCGTTGCTCGAAGTATAGCAATCTTGAATCCATCTACAAGTACTTCTTCCCCAGCATGAGGAATTCTTCCTAACGAAGCGACTACCCATCCACCAACTGTTTCATAATCTCCCTCGGGGAGGGAAATTCCGAACTCGTCGCGGAGTCGATCAACCTCAACACGAGCGCTCACCAGGTAGACCGAGGGCTCGACTTCACGGCAAATAGTTTCCTCCACGTCATATTCATCATGGATTTCCCCCAACAATTCTTCTACAAGATCCTCAGTTGTCACAAGTCCAGCCGTTCCCCCAAACTCATCAACCACAATCGCAAGAGAGCGCCCCTTTTGCCGAAATTCTTTCAATAACTCGCCAGATCGTTTCGTCTCAGGCACAAAGACCACATCCTGCATAACGGCTTTTAAGCTCCGGGGGCGCGAGAACATATCCCTTACACTCACGACCCCAACAATCTTGTCAAGGGAACCATCGTATACCGGAAGTCGGGAATATCCCGACTCGATAAATGCCTTATACACCTCCTTGATGCGGGAATGAACCTCAACGGCAGTAATTTCCGTGCGAGGAACCATGACTTCACGCACAGGTCGATCAGATAGTGTGAAGATCCGAGAGATGATTTCACCCTGACGATCATCTCCGCCTCTGGCGGACTCCAATCCCTGGCGGACGAGCACGTCCACATCGCTCCGCTGAAAAACATGAGAAACTTCATTCGTGGAGACACCAATCAAGCGAACCAATTTCCCGGCAAACCACTGCAACACCATCGCCACTGGATAAAAGAGATAGGAGAAACCCTGAAGCACAACCGCTAACAGGCGAACAGCCCTGAGCGGTGCATCCCGCCCCAATGACTTCGGGATAACCTCACCAAAAAGGAGAAGCAAAGACGCTGCAATGAGAGTAATAGCCAGATCGCTCAGATTAGTTAATCGCAATAAAAGAACAGCTGCAGCAGTGGAGAAGAGCATGGCTGCAACATTGTTACCAATAAGGACAACAGAATGAAGTTTTACTGGCACCCCAGCAAATTGTGTGGCAATTTTGCTGCCAAACTCACCTCGACGTTCGCTTACCCAGAGCCGTAGCTTGTTTACACTCACAAGAGCAATCTCAGTTGCTGAGAAAAAAGCGCTCAAGACCAACGCAATGATAAGAACAAGGAGCATGGCTCACCTACTTCGCCAATGACTCTTCCTCTTTTTGAGGATTCGTTGCTAACGAAAACCGCACAGGGATCATCACTTTTACAGCAACTGGCTTCCCTTGTTCACGTCCAGGCGCAAAATGGATTTTCGAGACAGCATCGGAAGCCGCTTCGTCGCATCCCCCTCCGATCCCATGGATAATGGATGTACTGACAACAGTCCCGGCACTATCGACGTAAGCAAGAACGTAAACAGTTCCTTCTATGCTCAAGCGCCGAGCGACATCAGGGTACACGAGATTTGCTTGAATTGCTGATTCTCCCCCAAGCGGGATTGGCATTTCCTCTGCTGCAACCCTGTAGTGCATTCGCTCCACAGGTTCTTTCCCGCCTTTGATGGAATCCAGCTGTGCAGGGTGGATATTTCGTGTTCGAAAAACCCCCTTCAGCTCATCTACACTATGTACGCCTAACCATTTCGGAACAGCGTGAAGGACGACCATCGCCGCTATTAATCCAATGACAACGAAGCTATCAAGAAATATCCGCTTTCCGCTCATTGCAATCCCTTAAGCTGTTGTCCGTTTTCGCGGAGCCAACAAAGGCTCGTACAGAAAAGCGAAGATCAATGCGCCAAGAAAATCCGCAGCAACATCAGTAAGATCAGGACTTCGAGAAGGAACAAAGATTTGATGTATTTCATCGAAAAATCCGTAAAGTAGCGATAGACCAACAGCCCACACCACACTCCAGCTCCGCAACCTTGGAATCAGAGCTTGTCGCCGGAATGCTCGTTCAGTGAGCATCGCGAGAATGAAAAATAAGCCAAGATGAACAAGCTTATCGGCACCGGGAAACGAAATGCGAGGAAACGCTGAAGCCGGCATCGATGAAAGGATAAAAATAAAAGCTGCCCAAAGTATTGCAGGCAGTTGGTCGAACCAGAAATTTAAGTCCCTCTTAGTGCTCATACTCCGCCATCTTTGTCTAGTTCCATAAAAACGCTCGGCACACGATCCAGAATATCAGTTGCAATCATACCTCTCACTCCGAGTTCTGAGGCAGCTCGATCTCCAGCAGCCCCATGAACGTACATACCGGCAAATGCTGCTTCCTCTGATTTCATTCCTTGCCCAATGAGCGCAGCAATAATCCCTGAAAGGACATCACCGGCGCCCGCTGTTGCCATGCCCGGGTTCCCCGTGCTGTTGATATATACATCACCAGATGGGGTAGCAACGACACTCGGGGCTCCTTTCAACAAAACGACTACATCAAGTTCTTTAGCTGTCGTTCGAGCAACATCAATCCGATGGGTCTCAATTTCCTCAACAGAGATTCTCAATAGCCGCGAAAGTTCTCCTGCATGAGGAGTAATAACAATAGGCACCTTTGCATGCTGGAGAAAAATCTCGGGTTTTCCCGCAAACGCATTCAGCCCATCGGCATCGAGAATAATTGGACGATTAATCTCCCTGACAAGTTTTTGAACGAGATCTTGCGTTTCGGAGTTCCTCGAAAGTCCGGGACCAACAAGAAGGACATCAGCCCATTCGAGGTACGGCTTCATATCCGCCATAGCATCTAAACTAAGAGTTCTGTCGGATGTCTCTGATAGTGGAACTGTCATCACTTCGGTAACTTTCTCTTCAAGAATTGAATTCAGGCTTTTCGGGATACCCAAAATAACTGCTCCTGCACCGCTCCGCATCGCAGCCATCGACGCCATAGCTGCTGCACCTGTAAAACCGGGAGAGCCAGCGAGAACAAAGATTTTCCCAACGCTGTGCTTGTGAGCGTTAAAAGGTCGCCGAGGAAGCCGCGATGCAACATCGCTCGCAAAGATAAGAAATGTCCCTTGCTCAAGTTGATCAAAGACAAACCGGGGGATACTGATATCAGCCACGCGGATTTCACCTGAATGGACACGACCCTCGTTTAGAAGCATGCCACGCTTTCTTAACCCCATTGTTACTGTGAGATTTGCCTGTACCGCCGTCGTGCATCTGCCTGTATCAGCATCGATCCCCGAAGGAATATCAACTGCAACGATAAAAGCATCCTGGCTGTTGATCCACTCGATAGCTCTTTTCAGCGGATCAAGCAGTTCACCACTGAAACCTGTCCCAAGAATGGCATCAACGATTATATCCACGTGTGGTAACGATGCAAGGTCTTTAATGTTCTCAGGCTGAACGCGGAGAAGCTGAATGTTTTCCTGATTCTTTGCCATGTGTTCAAGTATGGCATAGTTAGCCAGTGCATCTCCACTTAGTGACCCTGGATCAGCAAGGAGAGCCACTGTGACCATCGCTCCGGAGTTTGAAAGATGCCTCGCCGCAACAAATCCGTCGCCCCCATTGTTGCCTTTGCCGGCGATAATCAAAACATGTTTGTCTGCTACACCACAAGCTGTCTTTGCGATCTCTTCTGAGACAGCTCGCCCTGCATTTTCCATCAGGATAAAGCTCGGAATCCCGACAGATTCAATTGCCATGCGGTCGCATTGCCGCATCTCAGCAGCGGTTACTATCCGATCCATAACAATCACCGTTTCAGAATAGATATGTTGTAAAGGAGAGAACTGAGGACGGGAATATTCCGATCGCAATAACCCCGACCGCCGCTACTGCAAGTGCAACGCCGCCGAGCACGGAGATTTGCAATTTTCCTTCCTCGCTCCCTTCCCGAAAATACATATAGACCACCACCCGCAAATAGTAATATACGGAGATGACACTTGCAAGCACACCAATAATCGCAAGCCACGTCATATGTGCATCAACGGCAGCAGCAAACACATAGTATTTCCCGAAGAAACCGGCAAATGGTGGAATTCCAGAAAGTGAAAAAAGAAAAATCGACATCAAGACACCAAGAAATGGGTGCTGGAAGCCCAGCCCGGCGTAATCACTGTACTCCAGGTGTTTTTCTTCAACCCGTTCAACTATCGAGACAACCCCAAAAGCTCCGATATTCATAAGTGTATATGCGGTGAGATAGTACATCACCCC
Source organism: Bacteroidota bacterium (assembly GCA_049973045.1). Taxonomy (GTDB): domain Bacteria; phylum Bacteroidota; class Ignavibacteria; order 0-14-0-80-59-12; family 0-14-0-80-59-12; genus JBMFJZ01. The sequence continues at coordinate 58,176 of JBMFJZ010000005.1, forward strand.
TGACATCCCAAGCCCATTGGCAGCTGCTAACCCTGTTAGCATATAGCCTGCATGAGCGATGCTCGAATATGCCAGCATTCGTTTGAGGTTCTTTTGCGCAATGGCAATCACTGCCCCAGTGACCATTGAGAGAGCTGCGAAGATAGCTAAGAGAACCTGGATTTTCTCACCGCCCCCATTCAAGAACTTTACAAAAACAAGGAAAAATGCTGCAAATGCTGCGGTTTTCCCTCCTGTTGACATGATTCCCGAAACGGGTGTCGGTGAACCTTCATATACATCTGGAACCCACATATGGAACGGTACAACCGCAACCTTGAAAGAGAACCCTACAACAAGCATTGCAACGCCGACCCAGAAAAGGGGTGACCCGCCGAGGGCAGACTGCTGAGCAATTCCACCAAGACTTGTCGTCCCGGTGCTCCCGTAAATAAGCGCGATACCGTATAGAAAAAAGCCTGAGGCAAAGGCTCCGAGGAGAAAATATTTAAGCGCCGCTTCAATTGACTTCGCTCGACGTCGCATGAACCCAGCAAGCACATAGAGCGAAACTGACATCAACTCTAATCCCAGAAACACAACAATCAAATCCGCTGCGGATGCCATCAACATCATTCCAGAGACTGCAAAAAGGATCATCGTGTAGAATTCCGGATAACTAATGCCTTCTCGTAGAAGATAATCTGCCGAAAGGAGAAAGGTCAACCCAGCAGCTAACAGCAATACCACATCAAAGAAACTTGCATATCCGCCCAGGAAGATCATCCCCCCCAAAGCGACACCGCGAATAGGATACACCAACCACGCAGCAACAATTGCTGCTCCTATGCCAAGCATACCAAGCCAGAAAATGACTCGCATTGGCCGTTTCAGAAAAACGCTAACGAGCATCGCGACGAGTGCTGTGAAGATAACGATGCTCACAGCAACGATACTAAGAAAATCGGAGGTGGCTTTCACCGCAGGGAGATTTTCCATAGCAGAACTACTCCTTCGAATCGTTCACTTTCTATCATTGAAAATAGAGTAGCCATACAATGAAGAAAACCGGGAGAAGAACCGGGACTGAATACCGAACCATATATCCCAAGAAACTTACAGGCTTCAAACCCGACTGCTCAGCAATGGACTTCACCATGAAGTTCGGTCCGTTTCCGATATAGGTCATCGCTCCAAAGAAAACGGCTCCCACTGAAATTGCTTGAATGTATTTCCAATGGTTCTCGAGAAACAAGGCCATGTGATGTGGATTATCAATGTTAAGATGAAACAATCCAAATGCAGCACTGAGAAAGTTCAGATAGGTCGGCGTGTTGTCGAGAAACGAGGACAATATGCCGGTACCCCAGAAAAATTGAGCGGGGTGAGTAATGCCAAGCTTCCAGGAATTTAAGTCCAGCCAATCCAGGGCAGGTATCATCGTCGCAAAAATACCAGCAAAGAGAATTGCTACTTCTTTAATTGGAATAAAGTTGAATTCATTTTTCGCATGCACTTCACGTTTCGTCGTCAGATATGAACCGAGTGCTGCTCCCCACATTATTACCTCTCGGATGAGGGGTGGGCGTTCAACGAAAACTGCAGCTATGATAATGCCAAGAAATACGAGATTATGCAACCCATTGACTTCAGCACGTTCTCGTTCTTCTTCAGCCCGCTCCCGCACTCGTTCTCGAAGACGGATAAATGAACGACGATCAAGAAAATAGAAAATTGCTAATACTACAACGAGCACAAGAAACCATATCTCCCATACTTTCCCAATCACCCAGAAGAAGGGGATCCCTTTCAGGTATCCCATAAACAATGGTGGGTCGCCGATCGGAGTAAGAGCACCGCCGATGTTGCTGATTAGGAAAATAAAGAAAACTACATGAAATGGTCGCAGTCGATATTTATTGACCCTCAAATACGGACGAATGAAAAGCATTGAGGCGCCCGTGGTGCCTAAAATATTTGCAGCGATCGATCCCGCAGCGAGATAGATCACATTAGCCATCGGCGTTGATCTCCCGCGCAGTCGAATGTGAATACCGCCGGCAGCAACAAAGAGCGAACCTATGAGAGAAATAAAACTTATATATTCATAGGCTGTATGAAAAAGCCGAGAGCTATTCTGGAGAACGAAGAGATAGTACACAACTACAATGAAACCGAGGCTAAAGGAAACCCAGGGGTAGTTCCTTTCCCACCATTTGTGACTGACAAAAGGCATCAGGGCAATCGCCGCAAGCAGAACAACAAACGGGATCGAAGCATATAGTGGAACTGCTGGGATCGATTCTACTTCTTCTGCATGGAGAATAGCTCCGAAAAATGGTGAGCCTATAACAAATCCTACCAGAGCTGTAAGAGCCCGGAACATCACCGTAGCACTTCCTCTACCCTGAGCACATGTGGCTGCTCTTTCTCACTCTTCACAGAAACCCCTCCCGGAGTCCATGCGAGGCTCGTCGCAGTTCCAGAATGCACTTTCGCGACATACTCAATGAGCGCTTTGCTCGTAGCGCCGGACTTGTCAAGGAACGTCGATGGATAAACACCTATCCAAACAATGAATAGGACGATCGTTGCTAATATACCAATTTCCCGCATATTCAAGTCTTTCAATCCCTGGTTCAAAGGATTCTCCAGCTTTCCAAAAAACACGCGTTGATACATCCAAAGCAAATAGACTGCAGCTAAGATCACCCCCGTCGCTGCAAACACTGCAAACCAAATGCTCCCAAGTGCTGCAGATTTAAATGATCCAAGCAGTATCAGGAATTCACCAACAAATCCATTTAGTCCAGGAAGACCCAAGGAGGAGAGAACAACAATCATAGTGAAAGCGGCGTAGACAGGCATCTGGTGTGCTAAGCCACCAAATTCAGATATCGCTCGCGTATGACGTCGATCGTAAATCATCCCAACGATCAAAAAGAGCGCTCCTGTTGAGAGCCCATGATTAATCATCTGGATCAAGCTCCCCTGCAATCCCTCCTCAGTAAGAGCCAAGATTCCAAGTACAACAAATCCGAGGTGGCTGACGGATGAATAAGCCACCAGCTTTTTGATGTCGGGCTGGACCATTGAGACAAGCGCACCATAGATTATCCCGATCACGGCAAGAAGAGCAATGAATGGGAGAAAATAGAACGTGGCCTGCGGGAACAGCGGCAGACAGAAACGCACAAGTCCGTACGTCCCCATCTTCAGCAACACACCTGCAAGAATAACTGACCCGGCTGTTGGAGCTTCAACATGGGCATCAGGAAGCCATGTATGAAGGGGAAAGATTGGAACCTTAATTGCAAAACTAAGTCCAAAGGCAAGAAACATCCATGATTGAAGTGCCAGTGGGATGTTAGGAGCGATCTGATATAGCGTGAGCAAATCCGTTGTGAATTGATGCTGCGGGGTTATCTTCATCGCGTAGATGCCAAGCCAGATAATCGCCACAAGCATCAGTACACTCCCAACCATAGTGTAGAGAAAAAATTTCATCGCCGCATATATCCTATTCTCGCCACCCCAGACCCCGATGATAAAATACATCGGGATGAGCATGCTCTCCCAGAAGACGTAGAAAAGAAACAGGTCAAGTGACAGAAACACACCAAGGATTCCTGTCTCAAGAAGGAGCATCGAGAAGACAAATCCCTTCACATGCTTCTGGATGGACTCCCACGAAGCGATAAGTGAAATCGGCGTTAAAATTGCTGTAATCATCACCAGCAGAAGCGAGATTCCATCAACACCAAGGTTATAGTGAATACCCAGCGACTGAATCCAGAGCGCCCGCTCGACAAATTGCATTGAAGAGAGAGATCCATCGAACCGAATGAACAGATAAATCGAAAGGATAAATGTCACCCCTGAGAAGAAAACGCCAGTCCACTTAATCGCCCTCAGAGCATCGGAAGGGATGCTCAAAAGGACCATCGCTCCAAGTAGCGGTGTAAAAATGATCAGTGTTAGGAGATGTTCATTGAGGATCATAGCCATTTTTCTGCTCTATGAAAACAGTAACCACCAAAGTGCAAAAAGAAGACCAAGGATGAAAACCACAGCATAACTCTGTGCAACCCCTGTCTGAATGCGGCGCGTAACAACGCTAAGAACATTGACTAACTTTGCAACTCCATTCACTGTACCATCGACAATCCCAACGTCGAACCACTTCCATAGAAGCTTCTGCGAACCATGAACAAGCGGCTTGACAATCGCTGCGTCATACGCTTCATCGACATAATACTTGTTGAAAAGAATTTTATATAACACCGAGAATCGCTCACCGAGCTGAAGAGCAATTTCCCTTCTACGGACATAAATCATATACGCCACATAGATGCTCCCCGCGGCGAGGAAAAATGTTAAGGCCATCAAGAGATACTCAATTCCATTCACTTCTTCGTGCATGAGAAGAAGCACATTTGAAGCAGGTTGAAATACTGGCGCAAGCCACTGCTCAATCTGCCAAAGGTGGACCCCAAAACTTGGTGAAATGCCAACCCACCCTCCACTAATTGACAGAACCGCTAAGACTATTAGTGGAATTACCATGCTCATTGGAGCTTCATGCGGATGAACGGAGTCTGGGAATCGCCGCGTACCTTCAAACGTAAGTGAAAAGAGACGGAAGATATAAAATGCCGTCATGCCCGCTGTTACAAAGCCGATGAACCATAACCAGAACGATCCATTGAAGAACGCCTTTGAGAGAATCTCGTCCTTGCTGAAAAACCCCGACAACGGGGGAATGCCTGAAATGGCTAAAGCTGCAACAAGAAAGGTCCAGTACGTTGTCGGTAAGTATTTTTTCAATCCACCCATCCTCTGGATATTCTGTTCCCCATGAAGGCTATGAATGACAGCACCAGCACCGAGAAAAAGGAGTGCCTTGAAAAAAGCATGGGTCATGAGGTGAAAGATGCCTGCGGCAAAAGCCCCAACCCCGGCTGCAAGGAACATGTAACCGAGCTGACTGATCGTGGAGTAGGCAAGAATCTTTTTAATGTCGTTTTGAACCAGTCCGATGCTGGCGGCATAGAGCGCTGTCATTGCGCCAACGATTGCAACGATCATCATTGTTGTCGGTGCCAGGGCATAGAGGACGGACGCCCGTGAAACCATATAGACCCCGGCTGTCACCATAGTTGCAGCATGGATCAATGCGCTTACTGGCGTCGGGCCAGCCATGGCATCCGGGAGCCATACATAGAGTGGAATTTGAGCGGATTTTCCCACTGCACCGAGGAACAAAAGGAGTGTAATCCAGAAAATTCTAAGATCCCCGGGAAGGAACGCCTCCGCTTGATGAAACACTGGGCTGAACGTTAATGTCCCAAATGTTGCGAAGATCAAAAGCAACCCGAGGAGAAATCCAAAGTCTCCGATACGATTCACAATGAAAGCTTTTTTCGCCGCATCGCTAGTCGTGCTTTTTTCAAAAGGTCGATCATACCAGAATCCAATAAGCAGATAAGAGCACAGACCCACCCCCTCCCAGCCAAGAAATAGGACCACAAAATTATCAGCAAGCACGAGAATAAGCATGGCAAAAACGAAAAGATTCATGTACGAAAAGAATCTCCAGAAACCAGGATCGCCATGCATGTATCCAATCGAATAGACATGAATGAGAAATCCCACCCCCGTGACAATAAGAACCATCACAATAGAGAGCTGGTCAACGAGAAGTGCAAAGGAAATGTTCAATGAACCCGGCGTACCTGTACCAGTGGATATCCAGCGAAACAACTCCACGGTCTGAGCCCGAAGATCAACTGGAAGCGAGAGCATCTTGACGAACGTGAGCACTCCAAGAGCAAAAGCGACACCAACTGTCCCGCTCCCAATCCATCCAACAATCTTCTCAGACCTTATCCTTGACCCCGCGAGCCCATTGAAAAGAAATCCGAGGAGCGGAAAAAGAAGTGTCAAGGGAATCAGCGGATACATCTATTTTGAACCCTCCAGAAATGGAAAACGTAGATGGACCGCCTCTGGAGATCCAACAAGGCGGAGCGCTCAGGACAACGCACAAAAGGTTGAGGCTTCATCATCCTTACCATTTAAGGATGTTTACCTCATCGACGTTCACAGTCTGCCGTTGTCGGAAGAGCGCTATGACAATTCCGAGTCCCACTGCAGCTTCAGCAGCTGCAACTGCGATGACAAAGAAGACCAGCATCTGCCCGGTTGAATCCCCAAGATATGACGAATATCCAACAAGCGTGAGATTTGCTGAGTTAAGCATCAGCTCAATAGACATGAAGATGATCATCACATTCCGTCGGATGATAACCCCAGCGACGCCGGTGGTGAAAAGAATGGCACTGAGAATAAGATAATAATCAAGAGGAATCATATTCCTCACCTATTAGCTGGCAGTTGATGGTGGTCGGTCAATAGTACCATCAACTACACACTTGCAACTGTCAATCTTTCAATCAAGTCGTTTCTTTGCAAGCACAATTGCACCGACAATAGCAGCAACGAGCAAAATGGAGGTTATCTCAAATGGGAAGAAGAATTTCGTGAAAAGCGCTCTCCCCACACCTTCCGCTGTGCCGATGTTCGCTGCCTTCGGAGATTGCTGATAAAGGCCCGATCCTGCTTTTAGAAAGAAAACCGAAACAATCTCCGTTGCCAGAGCGACAACAAATACCACCCCAATTGCCTTTCGATAATTCAGGTGCTCCGTAAGTTTTTGCTCATCGCCGAGATTTAGAAGCATGATAACGAACAGAAAAAGTACCATGATAGCTCCAGCATAAACAATGATCTGAATTGCAGCAATGAACTGCGCACTTAGAATGAGATACAGACCGGCGAGTGCAAAGAAATTCACAACAAGATAAATCACACTCACAACAGGATTCCGTCGGGTTACAACGAGTAATGCTGAAGCAACAGCGATAAAGGCGAGAGCAAAGAAGAGAATCTGTTCAAGTGCCATAGAAGCTATGATCGACTTCCTCAGACAAAAACCTTTTTAATTTAAGGAAATTCCCCATGACAATCAATTTCAGCCCCTATGCCGAACGCAGCCATCGAATGATCTCATCAAATGAAGGTTTCTTCCCATAAATGAGAATCCCAACACGGAAAACTTTCCCAGCCGCCCACATAGTGGCGATCACAGACATCGAAAGGATGAAAGTTGTTCCGACAATCTCCCAGAGAGGCATCGCATTAAGGGGGATTCTTAACGCCATAATCATTGGCGTGAACAACGGGATGAATTCTAAAACTCGGAGCACTACGGCATTCGGATTCTCAATTCCGCTAATGGCAAACACCAGCGGGATTGCAAAGACCATAGAAAGATACTGCATCCACTGCTGAGCTTCCTGTTCCGTCGTCAACACAGAACCAATTGCAACGAATAATGCCGCAAAGAAGAGATAGCCCAAAATGAAGTAACTGATGAAGAGAAGCAGTTGCCACACTGTGATTGTCACAATGTGAGCTGACAGTGCTATGAAAAGCCCAATTGCTGTCCAGACCAACACCTGCGTCAATCCAAGCCCGCTGAGCCCGATGATCTTCCCAACCATCAGATCAGTAGATGGAGCTGATGAGACAAGAACTTCAACGATTCGGTTGGTCTTTTCCTCAATAGTGCTGCGCACAAGCATTTGTCCTGTTGTAATAATAAGAAAGAACATCAACATGAGGAAAGCGAACGAGGTAAAAAATAGCTGCAGTGCGTCACCCTTTTCAATTTCACCAGTTTTGGTGACCTTCACAGCTTTGAGATCAATCGGTGTCTCGAGTTTCTTCATAACATCCGGGTTGATACCGGCATGAAGTATTCTTAGACGCATAACCACGTCCTTGAGAGCGCTTTCAACACGATCTAACAATCGCAGGTTCCCGATATTTTCTGACCGGTACTCCGCCTTCCCACTGGAAAAGATATCTGGACGGATAATCAAATAGCCAACGATCTTTTCCTGTGCAAGCAGTTGCTGCGCCTTGTGAACCGCAGCATCTAAATCATTCGAGACAACAGGGATGGAGCGAACAAGGATAGCTGGCTGCCCATCGGCGAGCTTATAACGATTCATGAGGAGCGAATCCAATTGCGGTGCTAAAATTCCGGTCTCATCGACCACACCAATGACCCTTGTTTCCGTCTCAGGTCTGGTGGCAAAGAAACTCGGAAGGAACATCATAGCAAAGGCGAAAATAGGGGTGACAAAGAGAGAAAAGAGAAATGTTTTCGTGCGAACTTTCGTAACGTATTCCCACCATGCCACTTGTGTCCACTTAGCTTTCATGATAGATGCTCCTCCTTCTGTCCAACTACATCGAGGAAAATTGCATGTAATGAGGGTTCAACAATTTGAAACTTCCGGATGGAAAGTAGACCCGCAACTTCGCGCAGAAATTCCTGGGGAGCAACATGGTCAACCAGTTGCAACTCGGCATACTTTTCATACAGATGTATTTTCTTGATCTGAGGAGAACTCGAAAGAAACGAACCATCTCCATCGAACTCCAGCACAATTGTATCAGTTCCATAACGACGTTTGATCTCCCCTAATTGTCCATAAAGGACAGCATTACCATGATCAATCAGGAGAATAGGATCAGCGAGCTTTTCAGCCTGTTCCATCTGGTGAGTCGAAAGAACAATTGCAGTGCCATGCTGACGAAGATCGAGGAGAACCTCTGTTAGAAGCGCTTGATTGACCGGGTCAAGTCCAGCAAAGGGTTCATCAAGAACCAGCAAATCAGGTTCATGAACAACTGAGATAATAAACTGAATTTTTTGCTGATTCCCTTTTGAGAGTTCCTCTAACTTCCGAGAGCGGGCTTCCCATAAGTCTAACCGTTTTAACCATTGCTCGGCTTTAGTCCGTGCCACGTGATGAGGCAGTCCACGCAATACAGCGAAGTACTCGATGGTCTCTAAGACCATCGTTTTCCGATAAAGCCCCCTCTCTTCAGGTAGGTACCCGATGCGGTTGCGATGGCGATCCGTAAATTCCTCGCCATTTATAAGGACTCTTCCAGAATCCGGCAGAAGGATCCCCAGAATCATGCGGATGGTGGTTGTCTTCCCGGCACCATTCGGACCAAGAAGACCGAAGATCATACCTCGGTCAACAGAAAATGAGACGTCACTAACAGCGGAGACATTCTCAAATTGTTTCCGGAGATGCTCCGCTTGAAGATATGCTGTCATGGAGTGAGCCTATAGATTGTTCTTGGAAAGGGAATGGTTTCACGTATGTGATCAAGTCCACAGATCCACGCTACAGTTCGCTCAACACCCAAGCCAAATCCAGAATGCGGGACTGTTCCGTATCGTCGCAGGTCGAGATACCATTCAAATGGCTTGCGAGGGAGATTATACTCCTCAAGACGTTTGAGCAACGTTTCGTAGTCATCTTCACGCTGACTGCCGCCGATAATTTCTCCATATCCTTCAGGAGCAAGAACATCAACAGCGAGCGCTAACTCGGGATTCTCGGGATCACGCTTCATGTAGAATGCTTTCACCTTTGCTGGATAATGATGAACCATCACAGGTCGATCAAACTGCTGAGAGATCACCGTCTCATCTGTGCCACCGAAGTCATTCCCCCACTGGAAATTGATCCCGTTTTTGCGCAGAATCTCGACAGCTTCATCATATGTGATTTTTGGCAGAGGCTTTTTCACATTTTGCAACAGCCTTGTGTCTCGCTCAAGAACCCTCAGCTCTCGCTCTCTGTTTTTCAAGACAGAGCTTACAATATGCTCTAAAAATTCTTCAGCCAGCTCCATGTCGGCATTCAGATCGTTGAACGCAACCTCCGGTTCCACCATCCAGAACTCAGTTAGATGTCGCCGCGTTTTTGACTTCTCGGCACGGAATGTTGGTCCAAAGCAATAAACCTTTCCTAACGCCATAGCTGCTGCTTCAGCATATAACTGACCAGACTGTGTGAGATATGCCTTGCCGAGATCAAAATACTCGGTTTCGAAGAGCGTGGTCGTCCCTTCACAAGCAGCAGGTGTGAAAATGGGTGCATCGACAAGCGTGAAGCCGCGTTGATCGAAAAATTCCCTGATTGCTCTGATGATCTCATGACGAATCCGAAGAATTGCATGCTGCTTCGACGAGCGAAGCCACAAGTGCCGATGATCCATCAAAAACTCAATGCCGTGTTCCTTTGGTGTAATCGGATAGTCGTTAGCGATCTGGATGATCTGGAGATCATGAAGCGTGAGCTCATAGCCTCCGGGTGCTCGATCATCAGAGCGAACGGCACCGCGGACAATGATAGACGATTCTTGCGTGAGTTGATCAAAACGATCAAACAACTCATCCGGACTTTCCCCTTTCATGAGAACCGACTGGACTATCCCAGTTCCGTCACGAACTAAAAGAAACCGAACTTTTCCGCTTGAGCGCTTATTGTACACCCATCCACGAATGGTCACTTCCTCGCCAACGCGGCGCGGGAGATGTTCGATATACGTTGGGTTCATGGCGTTCTTTCAGCTATAGATTGATTCAGTGCTTCGGAGATGACCCCCTCTGGCGGGGTTCGGATTCCTTCAGTGGCTCATAATAGACACGAAGGGACCACGATTTATAGTATTGGAATCGAATTCGTGTATCTCCTTTCTTCCAGGTCGCCTCAAAAACCCGATCAGGTGTAAGAAGCGCCTCATTGAAAGGGGCTTGCTCAATCTCATCAACAGAGGAGCTTTGCGGAGGACCAAATTTCCGAATCATCACATCGAGCACATGCTTTGCTATGGCAACTCGCTCCGCCTTATCACGTACTTCAGAAATTTTCTGATACGCCTCAATAATCCGATTAAGCTTTCCCTCGTTAAAATAAAAGCCGACCATTCCGGGGTACCCGCTGAGCGTGTCGTCATAGTAATACACAGTGACAGTCCGACTTGGCATCCCTACGTACTTAAACGTCTTTGTAGGTACAGCTTTCCTCACCTGCTCCAGTGTCATTTGCCATTTCACCCCTCGGTAAACTTGCCCCTGGGCACTAGTCGCCCAGAGAGCAAGCACAGACAAACAAGTAAAAACGGCGCTCACTCTTACACGAAGTTCTCGCCATAGTCCGCCTTGGGCGGATTGCATCTTCTCCACCATGAGCGGATAAATCTCTGGCTTAAATTCCATTTTACCTCCATCCGCCGAAGCCAACTATGAAACCCTCATACTTGCTATGCCAGTAGCGGGATTACTCGTAATTCTCATCATTCGGTCAAGAGCAACTCTTGCGAACTCAGCAATATCATCAGGAACTGTGATACGGTTCACAACTCCAGAGTCGACCAGACGTTCAAGTGAGAAAGCAAGAGCTTCAGGTGAAATGCGGTACATAGTGGTGCATTTGGTGCAGTTTGAGATTGGCGGAGCGAGATTCACAATAAATTGCTCCGGGTGTTTTTTCATAAGACGATTAACCAGGTGATACTCTGTTCCAATCGCCCAAGCTGTTCCTGGTTGAGCCTGCTCTACAGCTGAAACGATACGAGAGGTTGAGCCAACAATATCGGCTTTCTGCACTACATCAAAACTGCACTCAGGATGAACAATGATTTTGATTCCCGGATACCGCTCTCGCATCGAATCGACATATTCTGGAAGAAACGCTTGATGGACACCACAGTACCCTTTCCAGAGGATCACTCGTGCCTTTCGGACATCTTCAGGGGTATTTCCACCAAATGGCAGGAGCGGATCCCAGACAATCATTTCATGAAGTGCTATGCCCATTGAGAAGGCGGTGTTCCGTCCTAAGTGTTCATCAGGGATAAAGAAAACTTTCTCACCTTTTTCAAAAGCCCAGGTGAATAATGCTCTCGCGCTTGAAGAAGTGCAGACCGCACCATCATGGGCACCACAAAATGCCTTAATTGCCGCACTGGAATTTATATAAGCTATCGGAATAACTTTCTCATCAACCGAACAACTGATATCCTCCCATGCCCGTTTCACTTGCTTAAGCGTAGCCATATCCGCAAGGGAACATCCCGCTGCTAAATCTGGAAGAATAACAACCCGTTCCTTTGACGTAAGGATATCAGCTGTTTCCGCCATGAAGTGGACACCGCAGAACACAATGTATTCCGCATCCCGGATCGTTGCCGCATACCGCGAAAGCTCAAAAGAATCGCCAGTCCGGTCAGCAAACTGAATAACATCATCCCGCTGATAATGGTGACCCAAAATTAAAACTCTCCTCCCCAGACGCTGTTTTGCTTCAGCAATTCGTTCAATTACCTCCAGCGTTGTTGTCTCCGCCGTGTACAAAAAAACAGGTATGGAAGATATCTCAGCCATCGCTCCTCTATCTTCACTGTTCTAATATACAAAATAACCTTCGAGGCTTCAAGGAAAATCGCTTGCCTTCAGCCGGCTGATCGCTGACCTACTACTTGTAAATGAGCATCTCTTTCGCAGCGGCAAACACCGTATCAACATCAATCCCTTCCATATCGGATGACTCCGATCGGATGTACAGATGCTCGTCTCCAAAGGGAGCCCATTGGAGTGGATCTGTAGGTCCAAACAACGAGAGGACACGGCATCCTGTTGAGGCTGCCAAATGCATCATCCCTGTATCGTTGGTAACGTATAGATTGGCGTAACGAATGACAGAAGCAGCGAGTCGAATTGGGAGATTCCTTAGCACCGCATGAGGTATCTGTGCAGTGGCGAGGAATTTCTCCAATGGCTTCGCATCAACGGGACCCGGGGTAAGAAACACCGCTGCATCAAGTTCCTTATGGAGGCGATCCGCAAGCTGTGCAAATCGCTCCGGGGGCCAACGGTTTTCTTGCTTTCCACCGATGTGAAGGCCAACAAGCCACAGACAAGTACCACGAAGTTCGCTCGCACGATGCTGCCCGTAGCGGAGCTCCTCCTCAGTAAATCCCATGTCAAGACGTAAGTCATCCATCGGTACGTCAAGCAAGCGAGCATTGTCAAGGTTGCGCAGCGACTGGTGTCGATGTGGTTCGGATTGCCAGTCAAGATCAATGGGGTGCGAAAAAAGAAAGGCAAAAGGGTTTCGCTCTTCCCCAATTCGGCGAGCACCAATGCGAATCGGCGCACCGCTAAGGAAGGCTAACAAGGCACTTGTTGCGGAGAAAGAATTCGTTGATGGAACAACGGCAACATCTGGCTTGAGATGCCGAAGCTCCGCAAAAAATTCCAAAAAAGCTTTTGGACAAAACCAGAATCGCTCCTTGTCGTAAATCAATAAGGAATCAATGGAGGGGTGGTGCATGAGAGGCTCGGCATTCTTCGGCCGAGCAATTACAGTTAATGTCGAATCAGGGAACTTCTTTTTCAAAGCGCGAAACAGAGGTATTGCGACCAACATGTCCCCAAGTTGATCATGTTGTCGCACAACGAGAATACGACGGACAGTCTCAAGGTCAGGAAGCAGCATGCTTCATTGAGAAATGAGCACTGAGAACTTTTACAGAGTGCGCTGGATATTTCATTTCACATTAGTGATATCTTCGAACTTCGCATCCTCAATATCACCATCCGAGAAATCCATTCTAGTCTGCGTTTTTGGCTGAGAATCCAAATGGCTAGCCGAATGCGAAGTTGGCTGCTCCGCTGATCGAGAGTTTGTAGAGGCTAACCGAACAAAAGCGCGGAGAAATTTCCAGAGAAGATAAAACAAAATGGCATAGACTATAAGGCGTACAATCATCGCGTTCTTTTCCGACTTGATGGATTATAGTATTCGACAGGGACACGCCCCGCCTGAAGAATCTCAGTTACAAGATTCTCAAAATCTTCTTTCACGTTGACAAAATCAATCTCCGTTGCGTTTACAATGAGAAGCGAAGAAGCTTTGTAACGGAAGAAAAAGTAGTTATATGCCTCATTCAAGTCACGTAGGTACTGTTCAGAAATATTTCGCTCAAAATTTCGACCTCGCTTCCTGATGTTTTCCATAAGACGTTCAACACTTGACTGGAGATAAATCACCAAGTCTGGCGTAGGGATGTTTTTCTCCAGGTATCCGATAATGTTCTCGTAGAGCTTCAGCTCTTCATCCTGAAGATTGAGATAGGCAAAAATTTTATCTTTTTCAAACATGTAGTCAGTTACTACGAACTGATGGAACAAATCGGCTTGAAACAACTCCTGTTGTTGTCTATATCGGCTCAGGAGAAAAAACATTTGTGTCTGAAAGGCATATCGCTCAGGATCTTCATAGAACAGTGGAAGGAAGGGATTCTCTTCAAATTTTTCCAGGATCACCTTCGCGTTAAGACGTTCCCCCAGCATTGCAGCAAGGCTTGTTTTTCCTACCCCGATATTCCCTTCAATCGCTATGTAGCGGATTTCGCTTTCTATGAGTGTCACTAAAATCTCTGCCGCTTATCAGACAAATGGCACCAGAGGCGCCACAAATGGACGTACCCAATGCTTATCTTCACAGTGCAGAAGAAGCTCACGTACAGGAAGTCGAAGTTCCGGATGCATGATCTGAGGTGCAATATCTGCAAGCGGAACAAGTACAAACCGACGTCGGTGCATCTCTGGATGTGGGATAGAGAGGACCTCCGTAGTTATGATGAGGTCATCGTATAGCAAGATATCAATGTCGATTTCACGCGGTCCCCAGCGCGGCGACGCTGTTCGGCCTACTGAAACCTCAATTGCTTTCACTGTGGAAAGGAGACACAGCGGTTGCATCCCTGTCTCAAATGCGAGGACAAGATTCAGAAAGCTCGGTTGAGAAATCGAACTCACAGGCTCGGTTTCATAGACAGGTGAGATTTTAAGGATATGGCAAGAGGGCAAATTTGAGAGAGCGATGATTGCCCTGCGCAAATAAAGCAGGCGGTCGCCTAAGTTTGAGCCAACGGAGAGAAAAACATGTGCCATGTCAAGATCGCGTTTCGGAGAATTCAGCCTCGACGTAATCGATCACTCCTTTGATCGGTACATGACGCTTTCGCACCCTGACAACCACCCGATTCACCTTGCTGAATTCCCTCAAAAGCTCCTTCGCAATTGTCCGTGCTACTGTTTCGATCAAATAATACTTCCTGCCGGTAACGATATTTTCAATGAAGCTGTACACGCGCTCATAATTAACCGTCTGTTTAAGGCTATCCGACTCAGCCGCGGGAACAAAATCACAGTAGAGATCGACATCAACCTCAAATTTCCCACCAAGATTTTGTTCATCAGATATCGTCCCATGGTATGCATAAAACGTAGCATTCCGTAAACGAATTACGCTATAGTCAATTGTCATCGCATACAAGCCATGAAATTGTGCAAAATATATTCATTTGCCTGAGAAGAAGCAAGCGGGAAATTGTTCTTCTGTCCAATGGAAACCTCTCGTGCCCAATCAGGACTGAGACTTCTCGATCTTCGCCCACGTATCTCGCAACGTCACAGCCCTGTTGAATATAAGTTTTCCGTCTCTTGAGTCATAGTCCACGCAAAAGTAGCCGAGCCTTTCAAATTGAAATCGATCCTGGGGTTTTGCTTTCGCTAAAAACGGTTCCGCTTTACATCCGTTGAGAATCTCTAAAGAATCTGGATTTATGTGCTCCCTCCAGTCATCTCCGCTCGGATCTTTTACGTTGAATAGTCTGTCATACAGTCTGGCTTCTATGTCAATTGCATGTTCGGCAGAAACCCAGTGAATCGTTCCTTTCACTTTGCGTGAGCTGGCAGGCGTTCCACTTCGGGTTTCCGGATCATAAGTGCAATGTACTTCTATCACCTCTCCTGTATTCGCGTCTTTTACCACGCCGACGCATTTTATTATATATGCATAACGAAGCCGAACCTCAGCACCCGGGGAGAGTCTAAAATATCCTTTAGGCGGATTTTCACGGAAGTCATCACGTTCAATGTAAAGGACCCTTGAGAATGGAACTTTGCGCGTGCCCATGGAGGGATCTTCAGGATTGTTCACCGCGTCAAGTTCCTCTGTAATTCCTTCGGGGTAATTGTCGATCACAAGCCTTAAAGGACGAAGCACAACCATTGCACGCTGCGCGCGCTTATTCAAGTCATCCCGTAGGCAATCTTCCAGAACTGATACATCGATCATGCTATCGGCTTTTGAAACACCAATACGCTCTGCGAACATTCTGATAGATTCCGGCGTGTATCCCCGGCGACGCAATCCGGAAATTGTAGGCATACGTGGATCATCCCATCCGTTTACGTATCCTTCCTGAACCAATTGTAGAAGCCGCCTCTTACTCATCACAGTGTATGTTAAGTTTAGCCTGGCAAATTCAATTTGCCTCGGATGGTGAATGCCAAGTTCATCAAGGAACCAATTATACAGGGGGCGGTGGTCTTCAAATTCGAGAGTACAAATGGAATGTGTGATGCCTTCGATTGAATCAGACTGCCCATGCGCCCAGTCGTACGTTGGATAAATGCACCACTCGTCACCCGTGCGATGATGCTTGGCATGAAGAATGCGGTACATTACCGGGTCACGCATATTCAGATTCGGAGATGACATATCGATTTTTGCCCTGAGTGTCTTTGAACCATCAGGGAACTCCCCTTTGCGCATTCGTTCAAATAAATCAAGATTCTCTTCTATGCTGCGGTTACGATATGGGCTTTCTTTGCCAGGCTCAGTTAGCGTTCCACGGTATTCCCGAATTTCGTCAGGACTAAGATCACACACATAAGCCTTGCCCTTCTTGATTAACTGGACTGCATACTCATACAGCTTCTCAAAATAGTCTGAGGCATAGTACAGCCTATCACCCCAGTCGAACCCGAGCCATTTCACATCGTTTTTAATTGACTCAACATACTCTATATCCTCCTTTGTAGGATTTGTATCGTCAAACCGCAAATTGCATAGCCCACCATAATCTTCTGCAAGTCCAAAATTAAGACAAATAGATTTTGCGTGGCCTATGTGCAAATACCCATTTGGCTCAGGAGGAAACCGGGTGTGAACCTTCGTGTATTTACCTGACTTCAAATCTTCATCTATGATCTCGCGAATGAAATTCCTTCGCTCAGTGGCTTCACGTCTCGAATCTTGCACCTTTTGATTCTTGCTTTTGTCCATGCTCTTACTTCAGTCTTTGAATTGCAAGATCAATTCTTCGCAACGTCTCATCTTTTCCGAGAATATAAAGTATGTCGAACAATCCCGGACCTTCGCCTTTACCTGAAACCGCGAGTCTTAAAGGATGTATCAGCTCACCCTTCCCAACTTTCAGCCTATCTGCCACAAGCTGCAATGCTGCTTCATAGTCGGACTTCTGTGGATCTGAAAGTTTAGCAAATTCTTCTGAAACAGCTTTTAAATATCCTGCACTTTCTTTTTTCCAGCGTTTCTTAACCGTTGCTTCATCGTATTCTACTGGTTCCTTGAAGAAATAAGGACTTTTTTCCAAGAATTCACGGACGAACGACACACGATCGCGCATCACTGTTATTACTTTCAATAAATATTCATCGTCAAAACTCTTTGTATTTAGCGACGACTTGCTGAGATGTTCTTTCAGCATCGCAAGAACTTCGACATCGGGCTTACGCCGAAGGTGCTGGAAATTTAGCCAATTAAGCTTCTCAATGTTAAAGATTGCACCCGATTTATTGACTCGTTCAAGCGAGAATTCTCTTTGTAGCTCATCAAGGGTAAGAATTTCTCTGTCATCTCCCGGATTCCAACCGAGCAGTGCAACAAAATTAACAAGAGCCTCTTTTAAATAACCTTTCGCGCGATACTCTTCGACCGCAACATCACCTTGTCTTTTGCTCAACTTAGACCTATCGGGATTAAGGAGAAGTGGAAGGTGTGCAAACTGAGGCTTCTCCCACCCGAAGAACTCGTATAAAAGAACATGTTTGGGTGTACTCGATAACCACTCCTCTCCGCGTATTACATGCGTTATTCCCATGAGATGATCGTCGACAACATTTGCCAGATGATACGTCGGATAACCGTCAGATTTCAACAGGACCTGATCATCAAGAGTATCGCTTTGGAATTCGATTTCCCCGCGGATGAGATCATGGAAACGGACGATCGAGGATTCAGGCATTTTCATTCGAATGGCATAAGGGACACCTGAGTCTATCTTCTGCTGGATTTCGGTTGCGCTCAGCCGTAAGCAAGTGCGATCATACTTCGATGGGATGCCACGCCGCTGTTGCTCCCTGCGCATGGTCTCCAGACGCTCCTCAGAGCAAAAGCACCGGTAGGCTTTCCCCTGCTCGAGGAGCATTTGTGCATATTGGCGATATAATTCAAGTCGCTCGGACTGAATGTACGGTCCAAAGGCTCCTCCTTTGTCGGGACCCTCATCGTACTCAATGCCTGCCCATCGGAGGGTTTCGATAAGATTCTCAACAGCGCCCTTAACATATCGAGTACGGTCAGTATCCTCAATTCGGAGAATAAACGAGCCACCATATTTCCTTGCGAAAAGGAAATTGTACAATGCTGTACGCAATCCGCCCACGTGAAGATAGCCCGTAGGGCTTGGGGCAAACCGCACACGTACTTTGCCAGTCATAGAAGCATTCCCCCGCTCACTCAGCAAAAAGCCGCGGCAACTGCGCGGCAACAGAAAATATACAAACACCCTTACGGAAATGCAAAGGAGGCAGAAAATCGATCGAAGCCGAAATTATACTATCAGCCGAAACACTCTGTATGCAATCGCTGCAATTATACCGGAGCCGGGAATGGTTAAAATCCATGTTACGACAATGTTCCCGACAGTTCCCCAGTTTACTCTATTTGGCTTCTCAGCAGCGCCAACGCCAACAATGGCTGTTGAGATAACGTGGGTGGTGCTGATAGGAGCACCCAGCAGAGTATTCAGCAAAATGACAATGGCTGAAGACGTTTCTGCACTGAAGCCATGGACTGGGTGCAATTTCACAACCCTGATCCCCATTGTCCGAATGACGTTCCACCCGCCGGTGTACGTCCCCAACCCCATGAAGAAAGCTGATCCAAGTATAACCCACTTCGGTACTTCAAACGTTGGGATAAGTTTTCCTGCCACAAGCGCCATCGTAATAATCCCCATAGCATTCTGAGTATCATTTGCTCCGTGGCTCAACGCCATGAAAGCGGCGGAAAGAATCTGCGCTCTTCGAAATGTTTGATTCGCTGTGTAGGGTTTCGCATACCTCGCCAGTCTCATCATAGCTACAAGCATCAAGAAGCCGAAGAAAAAACCAGCCACCGGAGAAATGATCATCGCAGTTACGACCAAACTGATACCTTTCATTTCCAGTGCACCGGAGCCATGACTGGCGATAACAGCTCCAACAATTCCCCCAACGAGTGCGTGGGTTATGCTAATTGGAATGCCGCTGTGCGTTGCCACAGCCGACCACCCAATAGCACCAACAAGAGAGGCGATTACAATGTAAAAATCGACAACCGCAGGATCAACGAGCCCTTTGCCAATTGTCTTGGCAACTTGAGTGGTGATAAATGCGCCAAGAATATTCATCAAAAAAGCCATGAAGATGGCCTGGCGTGGCGTTAGTGCCCTCGTCGAGACACTCGTTGCGATAGAATTGGCGCAGTCATTCATGCCATTGTAAAAATCATACGTCCAGGCAAGAAGCACGATAACGATGATTGGTAGAAAAGTAAGAGACATAGGACTCTAATCGGTGTTCGGTAAGCTGATCCTCACACCCCTTTCACAATGATTCCCTCGATGAGGTTCGCTATATCTTCGCACTGGTCAATAGCATCTTCCAGAGCTTCGTAGATTTCCTTCATCCGCACAAAATTGAATGCATCGACATGGTTTGTAACCAGTTCCTCAATTGCGGTACGGAACGCAAAGTCACCCTCGTTCTCCAACCTATTAATCTCAATACAATATGAGAGAATGCGGTCAGCGTGTCTCGGATCCCTCAATTCGCGCACAGCCTTTTGGATAGTAAGAGTCGACTTCATAATGATTTCTGCCATGTGCTCCATGTGCTTAGTTGGCTGCGTCACGTGGTAGATCCGAGCCTTGCCGATCGCTGCCTCGATAAGATCAACTATTTCATCGATGCCGTGGGTTAGTGCAAGAATGTCTTCTCGATCCAGCGGCGTAATAAAACTTCGATTAAGCTTGCTGATAATTTCATGGGCTGTGATATCGGCTTCATGCTCCAGTTCACCAAATGTCTCAGCATGTTCTTGAAGATGAACAAAATCCCTTGATGCCTTTTGCAAAAGTTTACCCGCTTCAACCAACTCACTAGTCTGGCGGTCAAAGAGATCAAAAAATCCCTTGTCCTTTGGAATCAATGACATCATTCCTCCACCTAAGACAACCTTAAGAATTATCCATCCAATCAGTTCATTATAGCGAGAAATCTATGCTCAGCGAAATTGCGTAACCATCGTACTTATTATATTCATCGTTCGACCAATTTCGAACATAGGAAGAACCTACAGCAATCGTCATCGAGGATGAACCAACGTTGATGTCACGGCTCAAAACAATTTCAAGGGTGCGCCTGACATCTTCCCGCTGCGGCGCGATTTGACTTCCATCTAAAGAAAGAGCAGGGCGGGAGTAAGCTTTGGTAATATACTCACCTCCGATATCAGCAGAAATATCCCAGGCAACCCGCATGTGTACACCGCCGCTGAATTCATGACTCTGATACATATACCGATCGTCGTAAATATCTTCATCTGCACCAAAACCGCAGGGCTGCTGTGAAATGTAGCGGGCTGCGTTCACCGGGTTCGTTCGACGATGATATGCGGCGAAGAAAGAGTAGCGCCCCTGGCGCCAATACTGAGCAATACCCCCTCCAAACACAACCTGCGATACCGAAGGAGACTCAACTGCTGCAATGAAAATCTTTTCTTGACCTGCCTGCGGATTCATGAATCCCCCCTTCCCTTTCCCTCGCCCTTTTCCAGGCTGCTTGAACCTTGTTGTATCGTAGGTTGTCGTCAGATAAGCTTTGTAGCCTGCCCCAGCATCAACGAACAACCGCGTTGCACCACCGATGCCGAACATCCCTTGAATGGCAACGTTATTTTCAAGATTGTTTACCTCTGGGACGTTTGTAAAATTTTTGTAGATAATCGTGTAGATCCCTCGCAAGGCTGACTTCGCCCCAACTGCATATCGGAGTTCAACCGTCCCAGAGCCCAGGTAGTGGTCGTAGAGATCGAAGGTCGTTTTGTCGAAGCGCCCAAGGCCCTTCAAGGAAACCATTAGCAGATGAAACGTCGTATCAACTAACCCAGCCCGGGGTTCCTCCTCGTCCTCCTCATCATCCTCCTTGCCAAATGTAAACATAGAAGAAAGATTCAAGGCATGAAGTTGAAAATCATGGTCGGCATATGTCCGAAATGCCGTATAGCTCCCCGTATAGCTGGTGGTGACAGTCCACGAGTTGCCGCCGAAATCTTTTCCCAAGTTGAGGCTTGCTAATCCGACAAGATCGGGTGACTTCTCATAATTTCCGAGGACATTCGCATCATACTGTGTGAAGACCGATGCGCCTACATTGATCTGTGCAAAACCGGTCGTTGCACACAGAAACAGTGCTACCGTCAGATGTTTCATCTTCAGCTCCATCACTTTGGTTGTGGTTCTGTTTCAAATCGAACAGTCTTTACCCATGTTCGCTTTTCCCGACGGATGAGGTCAAGATACAGCGCCTTGCCAACAACATAGATCCAGAGCTGACAGTAGGTAAAATACATCAAGATGATAAGCCCTATCTGTTTCAAGTTGTCTTCACGATCATAAGAAAGAGCAAGTAAAATTTCCAGAATGAAAAGTACAAATGCAAGAATCCAAACTGCGGTATATGGACCTGGCAGTGGAATGGCAACTAATCCAGCAACGCTCAAGATGAAAAGAATATCCGAGATAACAATTGCAAAGAAGAACACGTAGTAGAGCGAGAGGAGATAGAGGACCTCTACGGCAAGAAATTTGTTTTTGAACTGCGGGATTTCTTTAAAGAATTTTAGTGCGACGTAGTTATTGCCGCGTACCCAGCGCGTTCGCTGCTTCCTCCACACCTCCCATGTTTCCGGCTCTTGCTCATACGTAACTGCATACGGAATAACTTTAATTTTGTAACCCTTCATGTACACACGTATGCTCAGCTCCGAATCTTCTGTGATTGCTTCTTCATCCCATCCCCCGAGCTGTTCGAGGAGCGAGCGTCGGATTACAAAGTTTGTCCCCGGAAGCGTAGAAACCTTGAACAGCTTCCATCTCCCCGCTTGAAGAATTGACTGAAAACTCAGTGTCTCGACATTAATGAAACGCGTCAGCAGGTTTCGATACCGATTCCTTGTGCGGAACTTTCCCAAGACTGCGCCAAGCTCTTGATGGAGAATCATTTGAGTCACAAGATACCGTAGTGCTGACGGCTCTGGAGTATTGTCCGCGTCATATACGGCAATGTATTCAGCATTAGTATGCTTGAGTCCAATATTCAATGCGCGGGATTTCCCCTTCCCTCCCTCTTCCTCAGGAACAATAAGATGGCGCACGCGAGCATCGCGCCAAGCCATCTCCTCCACAATTACCCCCGTCTCATCTGTTGAACCATCATTGACCACAATAACCTCATATCGATCGGATGGGTAGTCAAATGCCAGCATAGCCTCAAGCGTACGGCGAATAACCTTCTCTTCATTATGTGCCGGGATCAAGATAGCAACCCGTGGAAAATCGAATTTCATGGCGTCGATCGCCTTTTTCTCCCTCACGGAATGAACAAAATGAAAATACCCAGCAAGTGTGAGCACTAACTGGTATGCAATCATGAACCAGATGAGGATGACCGCAACGACAAAGAGGATGCTGAGATCAAGTTGTAGAGCTGTTTCCGTCATAGGTCTTTACAAAAGGGAACGGTAGCGCATGCGAACAACAAGATACAGTATGAGCAATAGCCCACCTGAAACCAGTCCAAACATGACAATGATGGATGAAGACCAAAAGCTGGTAAAATCAACTCCATATGAGACCGTGCTTTGTGCAACTATGAGAACCGTGTGCTCACCTGGAGGAAGCACAAGTGCATATCGACCGTCTCCTTTGAGCGCTTTGAAACTGCTCTCACGTCCGTCGACAAAAAGTGCATACGGTTCCTTCGTGAGGGTCACAATGCATCGAGTATCCGAGCGATATCGAAGTTCGACGCTCCGCTGCGAACTCCGTGCAGAAAGTAACTCACCGGTGATGGAA
Organism: Bacteroidota bacterium; assembly: GCA_049973045.1. Lineage (GTDB taxonomy): Bacteria > Bacteroidota > Ignavibacteria > 0-14-0-80-59-12 > 0-14-0-80-59-12 > JBMFJZ01. The sequence continues at coordinate 81,369 of JBMFJZ010000005.1, forward strand.
AGAATGCGCGTCTCAAGAATATCTGGCTGAAACGGGCTCACCACCGAGGGTACCTCACGAATCCGATACGATCCGATCGGGAGAAGAAATTTCCCATTTCCAATCGATACCATCCGCTCGTCGCCGCGCCAGATTTCCTGCGTGCCGGCAGCAAGTTGGAGAACAATCGGCGTTGCCGTGTTTACTTCCCAGCCATCATCGACCTTTTTTACACTGGTTCGGGCAGCATAGGCATATGGAAGGAGCGACAGATCCTGAGGATTCACACTTGATTCTGCATAGATAACTGCACGCTTTGCTCCGCACGCAGCAGAATGCACAAGCCAGTAGCTTTCTGTCCCCGTCTGAATCCGAGTCGGGAATGGAGTGATAACAGTATCCGGACGAAATGAAAGTATATTGAGATCAAGAGCAAAATCATCGGAATCAAGAAGCGCCCTGTAACGATTGGCAATAGCTTCATATCGCCTCGGATCGTGGGACCACATTGATTCAGGGTCCTCAATCAGAAGCGTGAATGGATACTTTGCCCTGAGAGGGAGAATTTCTCTAACATCAACACCGAAATTGTTGCGAAGCTCAGGAGCATCCAGATTATCCATGACTGTGACAACGATCCGAAATCCTGCTTTGGAATTGCGTATTGAATCAGCCAGCGAGAGAAAAACCTCATGGAGGTTAGTAACCATGCGGACACGGTACGTTGTGAAGTCAGATAAGGAGCTCGGATTACTACGCCAGTAGTGTGGGGAACTTGGTTCGAAAAGCTCAATCGGATCAAAGCCATAGGTTCTCCTGAATTGGTTTCTCGCCGATGGATGCATCGGAGTCATGAGTTTCGGATCTCTCATACCTTGCCCAGCTTCAAAGTAGAGCTCAGCAATGTTCACCCCATCCCAATCATAGGATACAAGAAGTTTCCGATAGTATTCGAGTGCAGCATCAAGACACGCTCGGTCCGTAAGAGCCACTGGATACCTCCATGAGGGGCGGACGTCCTCCCCCTTGTAATTTTTCTCCCGCCACTCAGGATGTTCAGTCCAGAATTTCTGGCTCACCTGTGGAGGCTCAAGCCAAGCATACACAAGGATCCCATTGGCATGGGCAAGTCGGACCAGCCGCGCGTAATCATACGTATACCTCTGATACTCATGCCACCCTGCAACATAAATCACGCGAATCCCCTTAGATGCCCACTGCGACACAAGCTGCTCAATGCTAACCGTGTGTCTAAATCCCGGATCAAAATACATTTCGAGTTGTTCACGCCGAACGATGGGACGCAACAGGAGAAATCGCTCCACATGATAAATAAGATAAGGATACCGGCTGAAGCCACCGTTGCTCATCGGGTCGAATCTCGTTCCAAAGAAAATAAAGCTGCCTCTCCCGTACCTCCTTCCAATAACCACCGGGGTCTCAGTCTTGTCATCTGTAACCATGATTTCATCGTCGTTCATCGTTTCGAACTTGTTCATCACTTCACTGCGTTGCCATCGGAGAAGTTCATCGGGAAATAGCCGGTCTCGAACCCTGTCAATGCGAATCGTTGATTCAAGAAAATGCACGCCGAGTTCCGCAGCAACGGGATTGCGAAAATCGGTGATGAGGTTCCCCCCTTGTTCCACATACGCCCGCAGCGTCTCAATTTGATCATCGGTCAGTGAGTCAGCAACGTTGTACGGCACGAGGACAAGATTATGGTCGCCAAGCTCAATTGTGGTTATCGAGGAGACAGCAAGACTGTCAAGAGGTATGTTAAGAACGAGAAACGCCGACGCAAGGCTTGACTGATCATTTTTCGCTCCGCCGGCAGCCCTGGGATCGTAGAGCAGCAAAACGTTTGCCGGAACCTGTGGTTCTTTCGTTCCAAAAATCCGCTGTGCGAGGTTGGAAATCCGATATGTCAATTTCTCCCAGAATGAAAGTGCGCGCTCTCGGTACTCCGTCGGTTCCGCTACATATATCCATCCCGGCTCGAGTTTGATTTCCCTTGTGACTGATTTTTTTAGTCGCTCCAATGAAACTTCGCGTCGGGCAACTTGTCCTTTCTCATCGAGAAAAACCTCCCGAAGATACTGCTCATTCAGCGACAATGTGATAGGAGCGCTCCCGCTGAGAATCACACGATCAGCAAACTTCACGATGTTCGTGCTGTCCCGTAAGTCAATGTACGTGTATCCAAGCGACTGAATACCATCAACAAGCCGCGCAAGCAAATCCAGATCAAGGAACGGATGGAAAAAGGCTGTGGCAAACCCATCGCGCACTGCAAGATTCACTTTCGCATACGAAATGAGCCGATCAACTGCCTCTTCTTCTTTTTGCTTATCTGGCTCAAGTGGAATGTAGCCAAGGTTCTCTGGATAAATTCGCTGTCCGTATATATCCTTGAAAATCACGTACGGGAAGTACTGGCTGTAATCCAGACGTTCCAGCACAAGCCGTTGCTCAATCGCTGTGCTAAAATGCTCCGCGAACACGGAGTAGTCAAGCATCGATGCACTATAGTGGGGAGTCTCCCACAAAAGCGGATACACACCATTCTTCATGCACTCGTTGATTGCGTCACGCAGCTTTTTCTCAACATATTCCTTTGAATCGACAGGAAGAATTTTATCCCGACTTTCATCCCAGTATTCATAATCGACGGCTGTCTCTCCCTTATACTGATGTGTGGTGCCGTGTAACACGACCGTTCCGCCTCGTTCCATCATGTAATGAAGAGCATCAACGTAGTCAGGTTTATCTGACATCGCCACGCGCGTTCCAGTCGCAGGATTCACGTAGAAAGGGATAACACCAACAAGAAAAGGAATATGTCGAGCATAGAGAAGATCAGCAACATTTCTTAGTTGAGCAGGATCAGAAAATGGATTTGTATCTTCAATCCGAATAATGGCTGAGTGAAATTCGGGGTGATCTTCGCCAAGGATGTCATGTAGCATATCAGCGAACAGAAGGTATCGATCTGCCTCAGTTGCATAGGAAAACGGCGAATCGGCAACATACCAAAATGGTGCGCCGTTAGAGGAGTAAGAATTGCTCCTGATGATGTAGGGAATCGTCACGTGCTTCCGTGTTGATGTGGCTGTCGCTAACACCTGACATCGATTCGGATCGACTATCCTGATCACGTTTGCGTTCGGTTCCGTCTTTCTGAAGCGAGTCCCTTTTCCATCAACGACGTCGTAAACGGAGCTTGTGTCGAACCTCACATATGTAAATCCAAATCGCTTTCTGAGATCGAACACACTGGCAAATTTCTCCATTCCAGTGTTCAACCAGATGAGAGGCTTTGTCGCTTCATAAGCATCCTTCAGGAATTTCTGCGGAGGGACATCCTTTTTTGTAAAACCTATGTAGAATGTAAAATCATATTGTGATATCTCACCGGGCTTGTACAAGTTCACCGCCTGGATTGTCACATTTGTCTGAAAATGACCGAGGAGCTGGCGAAGCTGCCTTGCATCACCCAAGCCCCCGTTCAGTGGGGAACTTCCTGCTTCATGGAGGATCAAGACTTTCTTCAAATTCTCCTCACGTCCTGCTAAGCGGGACGAGCTTCCGGCTACAAGCACGAGAATAAGCAGGAGAACGATTCGACCCACTGCTTTTTTCACGCTAAACATTTTCATCTTTCAGTTTGCATTCATTAATGTTCAATTCCTGAAGTTGTCAGGAACAGGCTTACAATTCGGCCCTGCCTATGGGATGGGGTGTCGCCCTCACATAAATATCCGATCCATGAAACTCCCCCGGGCGCCTTGAGCGTAAACCGAATTCGTATCGAAGTGCTTCCACGATTCTTTCAGAGGCGCGCCCATCTCCATACGGGTTCACTGCTGAAGCCATACGGCGATACTCCTTTTCATCAGTGAGAAGATGATACGACTCTTTGAAAATCTTATCCTCAGCAAGACCCACCAATTTCGCTGTTCCTGCCATCACCGCCTCAGGTCGCTCAGTGAGATGACGCATCACAAGGACAGGTTTCCCAAGAGAAGGTGCCTCTTCTTGAATGCCACCAGAATCTGTGATTACAAAATAGCTGAGATTCATCAAATTGACGAAGTCCAGGTATTCAAGCGGTTCAACGAGATAAACATTCGGTATGTCACCCAATTCCTTGAAAACTACTTCACGGACAATAGGGTTAAGATGAACTGGAAAGGCGAACATGACATCTTTTGCTGCAGGAGAATTAGCTAACCTGCGAATCGCCCGACAGGCAGCACGCATTGGTTCACCCCAGTTTTCCCGACGATGGCTCGTGATAAGAATAAGTCGACGATGGTTTCTCTGAACCTCACGCACGATGTGGAGCACTCTTTTATCAGCTCGCCGCGGCGAGTAGTCTGTCTTGAGCGCCATATGGAGAGCATCAATAACGGTGTTACCCGTAACATAGATGCGCTTTGGTTGTACGTTTTCAGCGAGCAGCGCACGCTTCGCTGCAAGAGTTGGTGCAAAATGGTAGTCTGCTATCACAGTTGTCAATCGACGGTTTATCTCTTCAGGAAATGGGTTGAATTTATCTTCTGTGCGCAGTCCTGCTTCTACATGTCCAACAGGAATACGGTGGTAGAACGCCGCAAGGCTTCCCAGAAACGTCGTCGACGTGTCCCCCTGGACGAGCACGACATCAGGTTTCAGTGTTGAGAACAACTTCCCTAAGCGCTCTATGGCACGAGCGGTGATTTGCTCCAGCGTTTGCTCTGGCAACATAATGTTAAGATCATGCTCAGGATGAATCTTGAAAACATTCAGGACTTGATCAAGCATCTGGCGATGTTGCGCAGTTGCAATGGGGACAACAGTAAATTCATTTGAGCGTTGCTGGAGAGCTTTGATGACTGGAGCAAGTTTGATAGTATCAGGTCTGGTTCCAAAAACTACGGCAGCAGTAATCAACCAAAACTCCGCGAAAAACTGGTTAAAATATATCATGTTAGGCTTCGAGAAGCAAAGAAGCGAACCAATGATGCTTAAGAGATGTAAGTTCGCCTTAGAGCGAACTTTTCTGCGGGCTGTTGCGAGCTTTTTCTTATTCCTCAGTGGTCCCGATAAGCCGGGACTACCTACTTCAGCAATCTGAGAATCTCCAACTGGTCGCACAGACTCGTGCTACATTTGCCACGACAAAGTCCGCCATAGGCGAACCAATGTAGTCTCGGCTCATCTTTGTTCTTCAGGGTACGGAGGCAGATATGGTGGTCGAGGAGGCAAGACTTTCGGATGTTCGCGGATTTCTTTTAGAAGCACCTCAACGGCTTTTTCAAGCTGTGGATCGTGCCCCTCCATCACCAGGGTTGGTGACTCATCTACAACAATGTCTGGATCGACGCCATGGTTTTCAATAATCCATTCGCTCCTCAGTCCATAAATGGAAAACTCCGGCACTGTCACATAGCCGCCGTCAACAAGAGGGCGGTATCCACGTATGCCGCGAACTCCACCCCATGTCCGCTCACCGATAAGCGGACCCAGACCATATTTCCTGAAATAATACGGAAAGATATCTCCATCTGATGCAGAGTATCCATTGATAAGACATGCCATATAGCCGTAGAAAACCTGTTCAGGAATTGTCTCGTTCGCTCCATTCCGTGACATTGACATGCCAACAAGGATTCGGCGCAAGCGTTCAAGTATCATCTCATCAACAAATCCCCCACCATTGTACCGAACATCGATGATCAAGCCCTCTTTCCGGATCTGAGGATAGTATTGTTCGACAAATGCATTCAACCCGTCAGCACTCATATCAGGCAGATAAATGTAGCCGATTTTCCCGCCCGAGAGTGAATCAACTTTTTCTCTGTTGCTTGTGACCCAGGAGAGATACCGCAAACCGAATTCACTTTCAATCGGTTTGACGATAACCTTTCTGGAGCCCTCAGTCGTTGCCTTTGTATTGACTGTGAGTGTGACCGTTTGTCCAACCGTGTTTACAAAGAAACTATAGGGATTAGCGGGTGCCTTCACCGGGGCGCCATTGACCGCAAGAAGATATTCCCCCTCTTTCACGTCGATGCCCGGTTCTGTGAGGGGGGAACGACGGTTCTCTTTGAAATTTTCTCCTGGATAAATCTTCGCAAAGCGATAATACCCAGATTCAGGGTCAAGCGCAAAATCAACACCCAGCATCCCTACATTGACAGGGTGAAGGTCTGGCATAGCTCCACCACCAACATATGTATGCGAGTTCCCCAACTCTCCGATCATCTCTCCAATAACGTAGGTCAAATCATATCGGTCAAGGACATGTGGAAGAAGTACTTCATATTTTTTCCTTGTGGCTTCCCAATCGATGCCATTCATCGCTGGTGAGTAGAAGAAATCCCGTTCAAGCCGCCATGCTTGATCGAACATTTCACGCCACTCCTCTCTCGGATCAACGCGCATTTTCATGAAGTCCAGGTTCAATGCCCCGTCTCCAACTTTGTATGATTGAGGCTTTGAGTCGATGATCCCAAACGTTTTTCCACTCTTGTAAATGATCTTGTTTCCATCAGCGGAGAGGTCATAGGCATCGACCGGGGAGAGGAGCGTTGTCTCTTTCCGTTCAACAAAGTCGTAGCAATGAAGTGCAGGCTCTTCGCCGGAGGCGTTTCCGGAAAGACCCATCGTCGGGGCTGTTATATAATAGATTCGACCCCTTGCTGCATTGAGCGACCGGATGTTGCCTGGCTTGATTGGAACATTCACAACTCGCTTATCAATCCCTTCGAGATCGATCCGAATTGTTTTCGGCTTTTGTCCGCCGGCGGACTTCTCCTTTCCCTCACCTGTTTTCACTGCTGCCTCATCGCTCCGTGGAGCAAAGGGAGAAAGGCTATCCACTTGCAGAGTAGCAACATAAATGCCGGTCGTTTTCGTATACGAATAACTTGCATCGAAATTTCCAAGCACTGCATTATAGTTTCGGTCGGAGAGGAAATATAGATACTTCCCTTCGGGATCGAATACCCCGGACCGGCTGTTCGTGAAGCCTGTTGTCACCGGGTGAATCTTCTTGTCATCCAGTGAGTAAAGATAGATCGCTGTGAAGGTATTGTCATGATGCTTATCGTAAACAATCCACTTGCTGTCTGGAGACCAACCGTAGTTTTGAATTTCCCAGTAACGATCCTGGTCGACAAAGGTTACTTGCTTCGTGTCAATATCGACGTAGTACAAACGGAGGCTTTTATCAGCAAAGAGAAGCTTCTTACTATCGGGTGACCAAACTGGAGGGTAGCGGTACACTTTACCATCGAGGGTAACACGAATCTCCTGAGCGCCTTCTTCATCTGGTTTCAGATACAACTCATCTTCACCGCTGCGATCGGAGAAATATGCAATCCATTTCCCGTCTGGAGACCATGTCGGATATTTTTCATTAACACCGGATGTCTTTGTCAGGTCGCGAGTATTCCCTTCTTTCTCCGGCACTGTGAAGATATCTCCGCGAGCTTCAAATAGCGCTCGCTTTCCATCTGGAGAGAGTGTAAAGCCTGTTATGAACTTGCTTGCATCGACCCACTGCGGCTGTGCTTCAACAAAATCCCCAAGAACTTGAACATCCACTTTCCTCTCTTGCTCCGTTGCTAAATCAAGGACGTAGAGATAGCCTCCGTTCTCAAACACAATTGCATCGGGACCAAGACTGGGCCAATTCACATCGTAGTCTGTGAAGTGAGTAACCTGACGAGTAATTCTGGTCTTAATATCGTAGGCATAAATATTCATTCGGTGAGCGCTATCACGATCTGAAGTGAAGTAGATCGTTTCCTTGTACCACATTGGTGATGTATCAGTTCCCTTCCAATCTGTGATGCGTTCTTCCTTCTTTGTCTTAAGATCATAGATGAAAATATCTTGCTGCAGTCCGCCGTAGTAGCGTTTCCATGTGCGGAAGTTGCGGAAAATCCGGTTGTAGGCAATCTTGCTTCCATCTGGCGAGAACGATGTTAACCCCCCTTTCGGCAGCGGGAACTGGACTTCCAGACCTCCTTCGATACTAATGCTGAAAAGTCTCCCAAACCAATTAGAAAACGTATTCTCACGCGACAGGAAAAGAATCCGCTTACCATCAGGATACCAGGTGATAACTTCATTGTTGGGACCCATCCTTTCGGGAATTTTCGCAACATCCGGGTGAAACGTGAGCTGTTTTGGAGTTCCCCCTTCAGATGGCATCACGTAAACATTAAAATTCCCATCATATTGACCAGTGAAAGCAATCTTCGAACCGTCGGGCGAAAACTTCGGGAAGAGCTCAAGACCCGGATGGGATGTCAATCGGCGTGCCACACCTCCTTGACTTGAGACAATCCACAAGTCACCAGCGTACGAAAAGACAATGCGATCCTTGTAAATGTCAGGGAACCGAAGGAGCCGCCCCTCTTTTCCGCTAAGGGGAGCGGGATTTTCAAGTTGAGCTGGAGCAGTTCCAGCTTGAGCTGCGAGCGCCAGCAGCAGAGCGCAAATCCGCCACTGGCGGATAAGGAAGTCAACAAAGTGTTTCAGGAATTTCATAGAAAGCTCCTTTCCGGCCCGCCGTCGGCGGACGCCCTCCGGCGGATCCCATTTAATTATTAATTAATCGAGCCTTGCACCTACCTACTCCGATAAATGTATCATATCATCTTCTCAGTTATCCACTTCAATTTTATTTTTCACCTTCATCACAATTTTTCTCGCAAACTCTATTGCTTCCAGAGCATCTTTTTCTCTATAAGTTTTGTATGGTACGGCTGGTGTTGCAAGAGCATCGGGATATCTTGTGGGAATATAGTACCGATCAAGAATCATCCCCATCTCTATAAACTCTGTGAAGTCATTATCATATTGAGTGCATATTTGCGCAAGTTGTTGAATAGAGTGTTCCCAAATTAACCTTTTCTTATGATAGATTACGAACGCTTTGAGCGCTACCTGAGCTGTTTGTTCTGCCATGAAACATACATCTGAATAAAATTTCTGTTGCAGATTACTCTCTGCAACTTTAAGGTTGTGTTCAGCTTGGTCTAGCCACCGCAGTGCCTCCTCCTTAGTTAGTTTCATATACAGTCCTCCCTTCCTTTAAGACTTGTTCTATAAAAGGATTCCCTGAGGCAATCATGCTTTGAAATTCTTCGGGCGTGTAAACAAAGACATCTACCTGTCCCAAATCGTAATCAATGAGCTTTGCAACTTCTATCAATCTCTCAAGGAACCTTTTATCTGTCTTCTTTATAACGACAAAATCAAGGTCGCTGTATTCGTCAGTTTCTCCTCTCACATACGAGCCAAATGCAATTATCTTTTCTGGTTCGTACCGCTTTATGCTTTCAATGACTCGCTCAACTCTGCCCATGTTACCATCTCTTAATTTTCTTTGCTTCATTTTACCACCTTTACTCCCCACTATCAACTATCCACTACCCACCATCAACTACTACGAATCCACCCGCTCACCCTGTTTTTGTTTGCTATTTATTGGTCGACTTGCGGAATCAACCGCACGGGAAAAATTATCCAATCTTACCTTCATATGCAAGAGGGGTATCCGCTTAGATAACCTCTGCAAAGTAGTTCTTTTTCATCGTGATGAGCTTCCTTGAATTTCACTCCTGCCATTTCTAATTTGGTCACGTATGGGAACGAAGAAAGTCATACTTCGCCCCAAGGAAGCACGCCGTATCACAAATGGTCACCTGTGGGTTTTCAGCAATGAGGTGCAATCCGTCGAAGGGAACCCACGAGCGGGGGACGTTGTCGATCTCCATGCTGCAGGGGGTGAGTTCATCGGTCGGGGTTTTTATCACCCCCACTCTTTGATAACAGTACGTCTGCTGACGCGTGAGGCAGAAGAGATTGACTTCGGTTTCTTCGAGCGACGCATTTCAGCAGCGGCTGCACTCCGAGCACGACTATATCCAAATGAGACTACCTATCGGCTTGTACACGGAGAAAGCGATTTTCTTCCCGGACTTGTCATAGACCGTTACAATGATATTTTCGCAATTCAGACATACTCCGCGGGGATGTATAACCGAATCACGCTGATCGCCGATGTTCTCCAGTCCGCCATAGGAGGGTTTCACCCCCTCTCAATTATTGAGCGGAATGAATCACCTTTGCTCGGACTCGAACTTTTGCCAGAGCGGTCAGGGATTCTGCGGGGAAAAGAGACCTCAACGACAATTACGGAGCATGGAATCCTTTACCGGCTCGATGTGTTAAAGGGGCAAAAAACCGGTTTTTTCCTGGATCAAAGAGAAAATCGATATGCTTTTCGGCGATATGTTCAAGGCTGTCGCGTGCTCGATGCATTTACAAACGATGGTGGATTTGCTTTAAACGCTGCAATGGCAGGGGCACGAGAGGTAATTGGCTTGGACATTTCAGAATTGGCTATTGAACGCGCCAAGCACAATGCGCGTTTGAACCGTGTCGCCGATCGGTGCACCTTCCTTGTTGCCGATGTATTTGAAGAGCTCCCGAAACTCGTGCGCGAAGTAGCCCATCAGGGCAAGTTCGATGTCATCAACCTCGATCCGCCGGCTCTCACAAAAAGCAAGAAAAATCTTGGAGCTGCTAAACACGCTTACAAAGAATTAAACTCAATGGCTCTGCAACTCTTATCATCGGGTGGAATACTCGCAACATCCTCATGTTCGCATCATGTGGACGATCAGCTATTCTTCGAGACCATTGTCTCAGCAGCACGCCAAGCACACCGCCAGATTCGGCTTCTCGATTGGCGCGGTGCCTCCCCGGACCATCCCGTGCTGAGCACAATGCCAGAAACTCGCTATTTGAAATTTGCTGTGTTCGTCGTAGATTGAATGCGGTGAACCTTCAGATGACCGGAAATTTAAAATTGGAAGGTACCGACCATTTGCCAGCGCAACTAATGGAGTCCGTTCGATGAAAAAACACAAATTGACCATCCATGAAATAAAGATATTCCTTCTGCTTGTTCTGGGGGTAATCCCAATTTTTGTTTCCATGCCCTCAGCATCAAGTAGCCCTATGACAAACAGCTCTGAGAACAGCGCGCAGGACACAACTGTCTTTTTTACTCCAGCTGACAGCGCGTTTTTTGTCAATCAACCTCGCTTCAAGGTAGAGAAGCTAAATGCCTGGGGTATAAATATTCTCTTTTCTGAAAACGGATACGGAGCCGGAGTTTTCTACCGCCGGCGCTTAACAAGCGAACTCTATGGCAATGTTTCAATCGGACTCTCGTCTGTAAAAGACACGAGAGAAGTTGAATACATTGACCCGTTCACTGGAGAAACATTTGTGCCGGGGAAAATCAATCGATTTCTCATGCTACCGGTGGCACTTGCGGTCCAGTACGAACTGTTCCAGAACGTGATCATGCCAAATTTCAGACCTCATATAGATGCAGGCATTGGACCCACGCTTATTTACTCATCCCCTTATGACCGTGAGTTCTTCTCAAGTTTGAAATATGGTCAAGCCCACTACACATTTAATGCGTTTATTGGTGCAGGAGCCTTTTTCGGTTCCGATGTTCGCAGCCTCTCAGGAATTAGTGTTCGGTATTATCTGATCCCATATACGAGAGGGATCGAAAGCCTCCAGGGGAAACCGATGAAACAATTCGGCGGATTATTTCTTTTGCTTGATCTCGGCTTGTTCTTTTAAGATACCGGCATCCCCTCTTGCATTTTAGACTTGCTTTCGCCACCTCTTTGACTGTTTCGGTCTTTTTTCTTAATATGTTAATTTAGAATAAGTTAAATCATGTCACCAATAGAAATCAATGGAATCCAAATTGGAAGCAATGAACCTCTGGTTCTGATCGCCGGACCATGTGTTGTAGAAGGGAAAGAGATTACATTCCGTACAGCGGATGCTATACAACGTGCTGTCAGTAAATACAATATGCCATTCATCTTCAAATCGTCCTATAAAAAAGCAAATCGGACAAGTGGAAGATCATTCTCGACGATTGGAATTCAGGAGGCGCTTAAAATTCTCTCAGATGTGCGGCGTGAATTCGGTATTCCAATTTTGACAGACATCCATAATGAGCAAGAAGCTGCTCTGGCCGCAGAAGTTGCTGATGTTTTGCAGATTCCTGCATTCCTTTGTCGGCAAACGGATCTCCTCCAAGCCGCAGGACGTACCGGACGTGCTGTAAATATTAAAAAGGGACAGTTCATGGCACCTGAGGATATGGTGTTGCAAGCTGAGAAAGTTGCCTCGACTGGTAACACCAGAGTAATGCTAACAGAGCGAGGGACAACCTTCGGTTATCATAATCTCGTTGTGGACATGCGATCGCTTGTTATCATGCGGCGATTCGGATACCCGGTTGTTCTGGATGCAACACACTCCATACAGCTTCCGGGAGCAGAAAAAGACCACTCAGGCGGTGAGCCAGAATTCATTTTCCCAATTGCCCGGGCTGGAGTAGCAGCAGGCTGTGACGCTATCTTCATTGAAACACATCCTGATCCACCTCATGCGCTCAGCGATCCAGCTACTCAACTTCCTCTTGAGAAACTCCCGTTGTTTCTCTCTCAAATCTCGGCACTGGCACAGCAAGTACGTGAGTTAGGCATTCTCATCAAACAGACTGGATAGCAATCGTGATTTCACTAAGTGAACGTAAGAAGAGGGCTTTAGCAAAGGCAAAGCGAATCAAACTCTTCCTACTCGATGTAGATGGAGTTCTCACTGACGGTTCCCTCCTGTACGGGGCTGACGGCTCAGAGTTCAAGGTCTTCAATATTCATGACGGCTATGGCATCCACCAGATGATTCAGGCAGGAATTCGTGTGGGCATCATCTCGGGGGCAAAATCTGAGATCGTCAGACGGCGTGCAGCAGAACTCGGTATCGTTGACGTGTACGAGGAGTTCTTGGATAAGCTGAAACCATATGAAAAACTCAAGTCCACCTATGGATACTCAGACGAAGAAGTAGCATATATGGGAGATGAGCTCTTTGACATTCCACTTCTTAAGGCCGTTGGGTTTAGCGCAGCACCAGCCAATGCGCGTGCGGAGGTTAAATCGGTTGTTGACTTTGTTACCCGCGCAAGGGGAGGAGATGGTGCCGTTCGCGAGGTCATCGATTTTATCTTGCACGCACAGGGAAAAGGATACAAAGGAAGTTAATGCTCGCTTCGGACCCGCCAAAGAGAACATCCCCGATCAAGGCGAGGGACTAATATGAACGAGGAGAAAGGTCTCCAACAAGGACCGAATGGCGCTAAGGGCGCCGTGGTGCAAGACACTCACTCGACAGAATCAGCAATTGCTGCCGGAAAGCGGGTGATACGAATAGAATCTGAAGCCGTCTCTGCACTTGAGTCGCATATCGACGAGCGCTTTGCACAGGCTGTAGAATTGATTTATCGATCAAAGGGGCGCGTGGTAGTAACGGGAATGGGGAAATCTGGCGCCATTGCACGGAAGATCGTTGCAACTTTGAACTCAACAGGTACGCCTTCGTTGTTTCTTCATCCATCCGATGCTGTCCATGGGGACCTTGGGATGGTCCGCAGCGAAGATGTTGTCATCTGTATCTCTAAGAGCGGAAACACTCAGGAGCTACAGGAGCTTCTCCCAATGTTCAGACGAATTGGCGTCCCGATTATCTGCATGGTTGGGAATCTCTCTTCCAAGCTTGCGGAGAGTGCAGACGTCGTACTTGATGTCAGTGTCCATGAAGAGGCATGTCCACTCGACCTAGCGCCAACGGCTTCCACCACAGCAGCCTTAGCAATGGGAGATGCGCTGGCTGTAGCTTTGCTGGAGCGTAGAAATTTCACTGCCGAAGATTTTGCTCGTTTTCATCCCGGCGGTATACTGGGGAAACGCCTCCTTCTCAAGGTTGAAGAAATGATGGTTAGTGGCAGCGCGGTTCCAATTGTCCACAAGAATGTCCTCCTCAAAGATGCCATAATTGAGATGACCTCAAAACGACTTGGAGCAACCTGTGTTGTAGATGAGAGAGGAATTCTCGTAGGCATTATCACCGACGGCGACTTGCGAAGGCTTCTCCAACGAACTACTGACGTGGTGAACCTCCGTGCCGAAACTGTCATGACAACAAAACCGAAAGTCATTGCAAAGGATGCTCTCGCTGTCACTGCACTCCAGGTTATGGAATCTTTCAATATTACACAGCTCGTTGTAGTTGACGACGCTCATCATCCAATCGGGATGATCCATCTTCATGACCTTGTGAAAGCTGGACTTGGGGGAGATAGCACCGGATGAACAACAGTCTAAGCCAGAGGCTTATCCGCCTATGGCGGAGAAATGTTCCTCTCATTCTCACGGCAATTTTTCTTTTGAGCTGCGAAAGCCGTTTGAAGCCAGCCGTCTCAAGCGACATACCAACAGGTGTCCCTCCATCGCAGGAGAGCTGGGGAATAACAGTAGCCTTTGCGGATTCAGGACAGACACGCGCCATTCTCCGGGCGGGCCACGTGGCAGTTTACCCAAACACCGAAATAACAATCCTCAACCATGGGATCAAGGTCGATTTTTTCGATCGAGAGGAACATCATACATCTGTTCTCACGGCTGATTCCGGTCAGGTGGACGATCGAACACACGATCTTAAGGCATTCGGCAATGTCATTGTGATTTCGGATAGCGGTGTGACACTTCGCACAAATCAGCTTGGATGGGACAATGCTCGCCGCTTGATCCATACGAATTCCTATGTCAAAATTACAAGCCCAACTGAAGAAATCGAGGGTCAGGGCTTCGAGTCCGATGAAAGCTTGACGAACTACCGTATTTTCCATGTCACAGGTCGAGCAACGGTAAAGTGATGCAGCGCACTCGAAGCAGAAACTTTTCCGACCGCTTGAAAGTTGTATCTGTACTGTTCATGCTTTGTTCAGTAATGGATAGTCAAGCGAAGGATGAGGAACCAGTTATACTCGAACACGCCGACAGTCTGGTGGGACGCACAGTGAATGGAGAGTCTGTACGAGAATTAATTGGCAACGTTGTCCTGCGGCAAGGCACAACTCTTCTACGGTGTCAGCGTGCGGTTCAGTATTTTCAAACTAATCGGATCGATCTTGAGGGAAGTGTTATCGTCACGAACGACACTCTGACATTGATAAGTCCATCAGCAAACTATGACAGCCGAACGAGAATTGCCACAACGGTAGCGGGCTTAACATTTATTGACGCTGGCAGGCGACTTACAGCAAACCGAGGTTCATACAATGCTGAATCTGAAATAGCGCAGTTTGATGGGAATGTTGCGCTTTCGGATTCCGCTTCAAAAGTTGAATCAGACCAGCTCACCTACTACCGAAAAGAGAAACGATTCATTGCCCAGGGAAATGTAATTGTCTCAAACCCTGCAGATCGAGTGTGGGTTGTTGGAGAAGAGCTCATTCATCGCGAAACTCCATATTCCAGCCGCATGAACTACCAGCCGGTCTTGATGCGCATAGATACAACTGAAAAGGGACGCATCGATACACTCTTCGTGCAAAGCAAGATGATGGAGGTTGTGGGTGATTCCGCTCGGAGGTATATTGCCCGCGATAGCGTCCGGATAACCAGAGGAGGACTGGCAGCACGGTGCGTCCTTGCGGAATTTGATCCAGATGCAGATACAATCTCTCTAACAGGGAATCCGGTCCTTTGGTACGAGCGTACTCAGGCGCGGGGAAATCTTGTGAAGGTCTTGCTTCACAATCACCACCCATCGGATGTGCTCATCCTTGGCGATGCCATCGCTATCTCAGAAACTGATACTACGCACCGCGAACGCCGTGACCAATTAGGTGGAGCAAAGATTGAGCTGAAATTCCTCCACGACTCATTGCGTTCAGTAACCGCCTTTGGAAATGCAATGAGCTTTTCATTTCTCTTTGATGAAGGAAAACCAAATGGTGTCAACCAGACCACCGCTGATCGGATCACATTGGAATTAGCATACGGAACCAAAGAAAATCAAAGGCAAGGAGCCTTGAAGCGTGTAATCGCTGTCGGTGGGGTGCAAGGAAATTATTACCCAGAAAATATGGTAAGAGGCAACGTTCAGGAATATCGCTTGCCTAACTACTTCTGGGAAACGAAAAGACCTGAGCTTCACGCACCCCCATTACTCCTTGCACGGCTAAACAGACATATAAGTAGTCAAGGTGCCCCTGTACTTTCTCGGGATGGCAAAGGAACCCCATGAGTCATGGCGTGCATCAGTTGTATTCTGAGTCGGAAACCAGGCATCCCGCTGTAAGCGGGACGGGGAATGAACTTGAACTTCGTGCCGAACATCTCTCAAAGCGATATAGGAAACGCTTCGTTGTTAATAACGTAAGCTTGTATGTACGTCAAGGAGAGGTGGTTGGCTTACTAGGTCCGAATGGTGCCGGTAAAACAACTACATTCTATATGATCGTCGGGCTAATCCGCCCATTTTCCGGGAACGTATTTCTGGGAAGAGAAAATATTACGCGACTTGCGATGTACAAGCGTGCAAGGCTCGGCATTGGTTACCTTTCACAGGAAGCCTCGATCTTCCGTAAGCTTACTGTGCGCGAAAATATCATGGCGGTTTTAGAACAACTTCCTCTTGACAAACATCAGCGCGAAGAGCGTTGTGACGAGCTTCTCAGAGAGTTCGGTATTGAAGCCGTTCAAGGGAGCAAAGGATATATGCTCTCAGGAGGTGAGCGGCGCCGAACTGAAATCGCACGCACCGTGGCATCAAACCCTAAGTTTATCCTTCTCGACGAGCCATTTGCGGGCATCGACCCGATAGCTGTTGAAGACCTGATGAAACTTGTCCACAATCTCAAACATCGCGGGATTGGCGTGCTCATCACAGACCATAATGTTCACGAGACGCTGTCAATCACAGACCGGGCATATCTCCTTTACGATGGTCGTATCCTCAAGTCAGGTACATCTGAATCGCTTGCAGGTGATGCGGAAGCCCGAAAGCTCTACCTGGGAGAAAAATTTCGCCTCGATCGATATGAATAACTCAATCATTTACTCCCCTCAGGAGAAAATCATGTATCGATACAAAAATAATAACGGTGAACGGACATGGTTGTTGTAATAGAGCAGAACGCTTCCGAAGAAGTCATCCAGCATGTCACAAAGGTTCTCCGAGAATTCGGATTCGATGTTCATCGGTCGACTGGAGTAAATCAGACAGTCCTTGGAGCCATTGGCGTCAAGCCGGATTTCGATATTCGTCAGATCGAGGTTCTGCCCGGCGTTGCGGCAGTCTATCGGATCACTGAACCCTACAAACTTGCGAGCCGGACATTTCGCCCGGAAGGCACTGTCGTGGACGTCAACGGCGTGAAGATCGGCTCAACAGCAATCGTGGTGATGGCAGGTCCGTGTTCCGTTGAAAGCGAGGAACAGGTTTTCACCATTGCCAAACATGTTGCGGATCTGGGGGTGAAGATTCTGCGTGGAGGGGCATTCAAACCGCGAACCTCCCCGTACTCATTCCAGGGTTTGGGGGAAAAGGGGTTGCAACTTTTGCGCGCAGCGGCAGACACCTACCACCTGTCTGTCATCACAGAGGTAATGGACTCAAGTCAGATATCACTCGTCGAAAAATATGCAGACGTCCTTCAAGTTGGGGCTCGAAACATGCAGAACTTCACGTTCCTCAAGGACCTGGGGAAAGCATCAAAACCGGTCATGTTAAAAAGAGGAATGG
This sequence comes from Bacteroidota bacterium, assembly GCA_049973045.1. Lineage (GTDB taxonomy): Bacteria > Bacteroidota > Ignavibacteria > 0-14-0-80-59-12 > 0-14-0-80-59-12 > JBMFJZ01. The sequence continues at coordinate 99,042 of JBMFJZ010000005.1, forward strand.
CAGCAACTATTGAAGAATGGCTGATGGCTGCAGAATATATTCTTTCTGGAGGCAATCACAACGTTATTTTGTGCGAGCGCGGCATTCGGACATTTGAAACAGCAACTCGGAACACGCTTGACCTGAGTGCTATTCCAGTTGTCCATAAGAAAAGTCATCTGCCAGTTGTCGTCGACCCAAGCCACGCAACTGGGATGCGCGATAAAGTGATTCCAATGGCACGTGCTGCAGTCGCAAGCGGTGCCGATGGAATTATGGTTGAAGTGCACAACGAACCAGAAAAAGCTAAGTCCGATGGTCCACAGTCACTCTATCTCGAACAATTCACTCAACTCATGAAAGAGGTGCGACTTATTGCGGAGGCAATTGGACGCCATATCGTATAACGCCAAGCATCCTTCGAGAAAATTTTCTAGACCTGAACGTATTGCTATCATCGGTTTGGGTCTGATAGGCGGATCAATAGCACTCGCTTTTAAACGCTCCTCACCGAACATTCTGATCCATGGATTCGATACACCAGCCGTTCTCCAGCGTGCACGCCGTGCGGGAGCAATTGACGTAGCTGCTTCTATACTTGAAGACGCATGTCGATTCGCAACTGTGGCAATCATCGCAACACCCTTAGAAAAGTCACTCCAAGTATTTTCACAAGTTGCCCGCTCCATTCCTCCCGGAGGAATCATCACCGATGTCGGCAGTGTGAAAGTCCCAATCGTGAAGGAGGCGTCACGTCTTCTACCTGAGGACCGTTTCTTTATCGGCGGACACCCGATGGCAGGCTCAGAGCGACGTGGATTTGAAAATGCCGATCCACTCCTTTTCCAAAACGCAGTCTATGTCCTTACACCAACTCCGGATACACCACGAGCAGCCCTCAAGAGGCTCCTGAACCTCATCGAGCAGCTCAGGGCTAGAGTAATGATCATGTCTGCTGAAGAACACGATCGAATTGCGGCTCTTGTGAGTCATCTTCCTCAGCTCGCAGCAGTCGGATTGGTCAATATGGTGAGTGGTGCAACGCGAAACATGTCACTTGCAAGGCAACTTGCTGCTGGTGGATTTCGAGACATGACACGTATTGCATCAAGTCCGTTTGAACTCTGGGGTGAGATTCTTTCCCAGAATCAGAGCGAAGTTCGCCGTGCTCTGCGCGCCTATCGATCAATTCTCAAAGCTATGGAACAGGCTACAGGATGTGATTCCGCAAGGAAGAAGAAGCTTGCCCGGTTCTTTCGCCGAGCTGAAAGGACCCGGCAGAGAATCCCGCTTGATATGAAAGGATTTCTTCATCCGCTGAGCGATATTTTTCTTGCTGTGGACGACCAGCCAGGTGCGATCAACCGCTTCACAGGTGTCCTTGCACAAAAGAAGATCAATATAAGCGATATCCTGCTGCTTCGAGTGCGAGAGGGCGAGCAAGGAACTTTCAAGCTCTCATTCGCCACGGAACGAGACGCGGAAAGAGCAGCGGAAGCACTTAAAGCAGCAGGGTACGCAGTGTGGAGAAATCGGTGAAAACAATTTGTTCTTGTTTTAGCAAGGATTTTGAAAGTTACATGACCAATGCATGCAAAGTCCGTCCTAACGGGACGGATGGGACTTATGAGACGAGTCTGTAGTCTTCTTTGTCTCCGATGTGGAAGCGCTCTTGCCTTTATTCTTATAATCAGTGATATAAAAACCTGAACCCCGAAAAATTAAACCGGCTCCAGAGATCACACGATAGAGTTTGGCTTTCCCACACTTTGGGCATGTTTTAAGAGGCTCAGCGGAAATACTCTGCAATTCTTCAAATTCGTATCCACACGCTTTACATCGATACTGATACATTGGCATTACAACACCTCATCATTTTAAAACTAATCCGCCTCCGGCGGAGAGGCCTACAAAAGTTCCATAGCAACCTACATTTCACTGTATTAAATCAATAGAGATTCTATTGCTCCAAGATACCCCTTTCAATTTAAGAGCGCGGATCTTCTCCTTGAGTTTCTTCTCGACAATCGGAGGAACGAAGTTGCTCACATCTCCTCCAAGCCATGCTATTTCCCGCACGATACTCGAGTTAAGATAAGTGAAATTTTCATGCGGCATCAAGAACACAGTTGAAATTTCGTTTGCTAACTTTCGGTTCATGAGCGCCATCTGAAACTCGTATTCGAAGTCAGAGATGGCACGCAGCCCTCGAACAATAGCAATTGCTTTCTTGGAGCGCGCATACTCAACAAGGAGTCCATCGAAGCAATCAACAGCGACCTTATTCTTGTACTTTGCGGTCACAGCACGGATCATCGACATTCGCTCCTGTTCTGAGAACATTGGCGATTTTGCAGCATTTGCCGCAATTGTGACGATCACCTTATCAAAAATCTCAATCGCACGTTCAAGCACATCAAGATGCCCATTCGTGATTGGATCAAATGTACCCGGATAAATTGCAATACGCATTGTCTCCTCACTCTGTATTCTGTTCAAGATGGAAGAAGGTTACTGATGTTTCCCCGAAATGCTTTGTGATGATGAAGCGGAAGCCAGGAATAGTCCCGCAATAAGTGCTGCTGGATAACAGCTGAACTTTTGAAGGATGTTTCATGATCATCCAGCTACCTGCACCGACAATAGAGGCAAGCTTTATCGGAAGAGCCTCTAACGCATTATAGGCGTATGGGGGATCAACGAAAACAAGGTCAAATGGCTCTTTCAATTGCGAAATAACCAACTCTGCATTAGCATGAAGAAGCTTCCCTCGTGACTCCGCATGAAGTGCTTTCAGATTTGCCTCGATGATGCGCAGAGATTCAACGGAAGCATCGACAAAGGTAACATGGCTCGCACCGCGGCTGAGAGCTTCCAGACCAAGCGTCCCACTACCCGCAAAAAGATCAAGCACACGAATTCCTTCGAAGTCAATTCTCGTCGCAAGGACATCGAAGATTGTTTTCTTCACCCGGTCGGTTGTTGGACGCACTGCACGCGTTCTTGGCGCCTGAATACGACGACCCTTGAATTCTCCAGCGATGATCCTCATGGGAGTAATTCCATGGCTCGAAGCCCAAGCCCAATTCCCCCTGCAACCATCGGTCCATTCCCAATTCTCTGCCTGAGGGCTCCCGAAGCCTTGAGATAGCGCAACGGGTCAAGCAGAGTTACATCTGTTTTCCAGATGGACCGAAACGCTTGAACCTGTCCTTCCGTCGCCCTCTCCCCATGTAGAATAACAGTCCACTCAATGTGCATTGACCGAAAATTATTCAGAAGCACTCTGACGATTTCGTGCGCAATTTCATCTTCCGCCCGCGACTCAGGAAGGACCTGCCGAATGTAGGCAAAAGTCCTACCATCACGGAGAATAGAGATGTCAATTCGCTGAGCACCCACACCGACCAGGACAACTAGAGTTCCTGCAGTCCTCGCTGGGTGGAAAAGCGCCAACAGCTCAGATTGGCTATACTTCCTGAGGAACTCTGATCGAAAGAAATATTCCGCGCCGAAATGTGTTGTGTCAATCGCACTGAGTGAGATATGCCTATCGAGCAAAAGCGAACGAAGCGCATCAATCCATCTTTTTCGGAAAGCGACAAGAAGGATCAGCTTAGCATGCTTCTCAGGCAAGTGATTCAGCACTGTTGTGTTCGTGACATACTCTTCAGGAGATTCGACGAAATGTCCCAGCTCCCAGAGTATATGGGATTGAAGAGCGTAATGCGAGAGGCTTTCGTCCACGGGGACAGTACCTGAAAAAACGACGTCGCTGCTCAATGCAACAACTGCTGAATCGGCTTTCCTGCCGAGTTGACCGAAAACCTGATCAAAAGCGTCACTAAGGGCAGAGGAATCCATCACACCATCATGGATAACTGGAGACGATGAATAAACCTGCGCGTACGATAAGATCGCTATAGTCTTAGATGTCCCCTCCATTTCCGTAGCAAGGATACGGTTCGGGAAAACCATAAACACATATTGACGTTTGCTCTTGGAGAACACTTTTGTTAGTGGAGTTTCAGGTACGGTCGCAATCGCTCGAAAGTTTTTGTGCCAATTCCTTTAACGCTCTTTAACTCCTCGAGCGTTCGAAAACCTTTATGAGCGGCTCGATAGTCGAGAATACGTTGAGCCATCACTTCTCCGATGCCGGGAAGCATTTTCAGCTCATCTTTTGTGGCGGTATTAAGGTTGATGCTTGCTGGCGCAGGGAGCTTTTTCTTTGAACGAGATGAAGTGAACTGTGTCTGCCTTTCCATTCCCTGGGTGCTATCGCGTAATGCATTAAGTGAATCCAGGAGAGCTGAGCGGTGAGCAAATTCCGAATCTGCTGCTGCATAACTGAAGCTTGGAGATGTTTCATGCGTTAGATGGAGCAACTTCAATGTAGCTCCGAGCAGAAAAAGACCTAAGAGAACAAAAAGCAATCGGCGTTCATTCGGTGTGAAACCAAGTTGCTTCATCCAGTTAGCCACGCAGGGATCTCCTATGAAATAGTATCTTTCATTTTATTAGCTGCGCTCTTCTGTGCATAGGAAATTCTCTCGCGGTCGGAGAGTTTCATGGTATCAGACTTATCGAGTTCTCTTAAAAGCTCTTTATCTCTCGATGTCAGTTTTGTTGGTGTCAAGACGTGAATGCGAATGAGTTGGTCTCCGCGTCCATAACTATTAAGATGCGGTATACCTTTATCCCTCATTCGAAGGATTTTCCCGGACTGAGTGCCGGGGTCAATTTTCAATCGAGCGCGACCGGTGAGAGTTGGGACCTCGACTTCAGCGCCAAGTGCAGCTTCCGTGAAGCTTATAAGGAGTTCATAGAGAATATCGTCGCCATGACGGATGAAATATGGATGTTTTTCTTCCTCAACTATGACAATAAGATCACCCGAGGGTCCTCCGCGTCGTCCTGCGTTTCCCTGACCACGGAGCGTGAGATAATTCCCATCAGAAACGCCGGCTGGAATTGTGACTTTAACTGTGTCCTCTCCCTGGATTCTCCCCTCACCTCCGCATGCAGGACATGGATCGCTGATGACATATCCTTCCCCACCGCAATTCGAGCAACGCGTGATATTCACAAACTGCCCAAACACTGAGCGACTCACATGACGAGTTTCACCCGTGCCGTGGCAGACTGGACAGACCGTTTTCCCTCTTGACCCCCTCGCACCTGTGCCGCCACATGTAGAACAAACTTTCCATTTCTTGATCTTTAGTTTCTTCTCTGCTCCTATCGCAATCTCCTCAAGCGTTAATCTTAGGCGAACCTTCAGGTCAGAACCTTGAGCTGCTGCTTGCTGACGCCCCGTAGCGGTCCGAGTCGAGGTCTCACCGAAAAAGTCCTCAAAAATACTTCTGCCAAATGCTCCTCCGAAGATATCGCTGAATGCGCTGAAGATATCGCTAACATTCGTGAAATCCCTGAAGTCAGTTGCGCGCATCCCTTCATGTCCAAACTGATCATATCGCCGACGTTTTTCTTCGTTGCTGAGGACCTCATAGGCTTCTGCAGCCTCTTTGAATTTCTCCTCAGCCTCCTTGTTCCCGGGATTCCGATCAGGATGATATTTCATTGCCAGGCGCCGATAGGCGCTTTTAATTTCATCCTGGGTTGCGTTACGACTAACGCCGAGAACCTCGTAGTAATCTCTTTTGGGGGGCATACGAATCGCTCATCCGCCTCCAGCGGACTCTGATCCCTCATTTCCACCCGAGGCGGACGACACGTGGTCATCTCTCGGTTCATCTGAAACAACGACCTTAGCGTGGCGCAAGACTTTCTCGCCAATCATATACCCACGCTCAAGCTCTTCAATGATTGTGTGAGGAGGAAGGTCATTTCGAGGAATCGTCATGAGCGCATCATGGAAGTCAACATTAAATTCCTTCCCAACAGATTCGAACGGCTTCACTCCTTGTGATTCAAGGAATTTCATGAACTTCGCGAAAACAAGATCAAGGCCTTTCAAGAGAGAGGCAAAGTCATTCGATTCCCGCGCCGCTTTCAGAGTGCGTTCAAGATCATCAACAATAGGCAAAAATTGTAAAATAAGTTGCTGCGTTACAAATCGAGTAATCTCAGCAAACTCATTTGTAGTACGCCGCTTGAAGTTTTCAAAATCAGCGGCTTTGCGGAGATAAAGATCCTTGTATTTCTCAACCTCGGCTTGAAGATCTGAAATCTTTTGCTTAAGAGTCTCTAATTCTGCAGCAGTCTCATCTATAGCCTCTGTCCGGCTTTCGGAGAATTCTGCTGGCTGAGACACTTCCTGTCCGCCTTTTGGCAGATTATCAGGTTCGACAGTCTGATTGACGTTTTTCTCTGTCGCTTTCGGCGCCATTTCCAATTCGTCAGTGCTCATATCAATAACTAACTCATGATTGAAGAAAGACATTCAGCGATGTAACGAACAGTTGGAATGACTTTACTATAGCGCATTCGTTTAGGTCCGAGCACACCGACGGTTCCCACAGTCTCCCCAGCCTTGTACAAAGCTGTGACCATACTATAGGGTTCCAGTCGTCGCACAGGATGCTCTCTTCCAATTGTTGCCCATGCTTCAACTTTAGCCATTTCAGACTTTGAGGGCTCGCGAGGGATGCTCTGCTCGAAGACCTCCACAATGTTTTCCTCATTTTCCAGAAGAGCTACGACATCACGGACCGTCTCCGGGTCGTGGAATTCTGGCTGAGAAAAGATGTTCTGCTGTCCGGCAATATGGACACGCATTCGCCCGGGGAGATCAGCAAAGATTTTATCCGCATGCTGAGCAAATTGATCAAAAATCTCCACCTCAAGATATCGCACGCTCTTAATCCGTTCCGCGAATGTGCTTCGTATTTCGTCAAGTCGTAACCCCCAAAGGCGCTCATTGAGAAGACCGGCGATCCTCTGAATCCGGTCATGCGGGACTTCTGAAGCAATTTCCATCATGATGGTTTTCACAAGCCCCGACCGAACAGAAAGGACGATAAAAAGCCTGTTGCTCGCAATTGGGATGATTTCCAGATGCTCAAAGATACCGCTTCCTAAGTGTGGGAGAAAGATGATAGCGAGCTGACGAGAAATTCTTCCGAGTATTTGTGATGACTCCCATAGAAGCTCATTATAGTCGCTGATTTCTCTGAGAGTCTTTTCGATCCTCCGTTTTTCGCTCTCAGGGATTTCCTCAGCGTGCATAAGTTCATCAACGTAGAAGCGATATCCTTTGTCTGTTGGGACTCTGCCGGCGGAGGTATAAGGATGTTCAAGAAGCCCCATTGCTTCGAGTTCCGCCATTATGTTTCTGATGGTTGCGGGGCTTACCTTGAGTTTCGATCGCTTCGAGAGGAATTCGGAACCGACTGGAATAGCTGTCGCGATAAAATAACGGACAATATCTCGAAGAACGATTCTCTGCCGTTCTGAAAGTATTTGTGCCATTCTCTCTTCTCGCCACCCCTTTGAGGGTATCACCGCGTAGTACACAATAAAAAAATACTCACTTTGATGTAGTTTGTCAAGCAGTTGATTTTTATTTCCTTGTATGCTATATTAGTTTTGTTGCCGTTCCACAGTAGCTCAATGGTAGAGCATCCGGCTGTTAACCGGAGGGTTGCAGGTTCGAGTCCTGCCTGTGGAGCTGTGGAGGCGACCCGCCGGTCGCCTTTAGTGTTTTATTCTGTTAATCCACCGAAGGCGTAGTCTCTACCATTCTCGCACAATCGGAATTATATTTCACAATTTATCAGGGTTTTCATCATCCATAGCCCATTTCAACGGGTTTTCGTAAATGTATTGGCGGATGCGGTTTAATCCCTCATCCTCGCGGATGACCCGGTCGTGGTAACGGGATTGCCAGATGGTGAGGCCTTTTGTTTTCCTCATTTCATTTATTTGTTTGGTCACAGCCGATTTGTATGATCGTATGATGGTCGATAATGTTCCGCGACGGGGTTTGCCGAATCGTTCGATTGGATGATTTTGTGCAATATCGGATTGTCGTAATGGTTGCAACGATTGTAATAATTGTAGAGACACGGCGTGCCGTGTCTCTACAACCATATTATTATCCATTTCATTTATCACAATGATCCCATGCACGTGGTTAGGCATTATTACAAATTCATCCAATGAAACGTGTGGAAAATGAACCGGTATTTCCAACCAACATTGTTCGGCAATCCGTCCACAATCGGATAATTGCATTCCTCCATTAACGATGCGACCAAACAAACATTCACGGTTCGTGGTAACGATGGTAACAAAGTACGCACCTGGTTGTCCGTAATCATACCCCTGCATGCGTGTGGTTTCTATGCGGTATCTGTTTCTGAATAACATGTTGAAAATTAATGGTTTTTATTTTCCCCGTTGTTCTACCGCTGTGCAGTGTTTTCCCAGCGCTTCTGTTTTGGATTAGAAGAAAGGGGTTCATAGTCATATTTATTTAAAATATCCTTCATTTTATCATGCACAAGATTTAAAACATCTTTCATTTCTGCTTTTCCACCGAGTTCAATAAGTGACCCTAAAATGGGTATTACAAATTTATCCTCAGGGGTTCTCAAGCCCTTTTTCAACCTGCTTTTCACTCGCCTTTTTCGAACTTCAGCCGACACTCTTTCACTAAAAATCGTCTGCCATTCCTTCTGAAGTGATTTCACCCTTTCTCTGAAAGATTTTAGCCGCTCACCATTTTCAATAAGGGACTTTGCCTTATCAAAATCCCGGGTTTTAAGGAGTTTTCTCCTTCATTGCTGATGATATTGAAGACCTCTTCAATCTCCTCAAGCAAAATCTCAAAGGCGGTGTTTACTTCGTTTTTGTCCATAAAATACCTCCTCCTTCTATTGTTTTAATCTCCTCGTCTGTTAAACTATAAAGTTTATAAACCAGCTGGTCAATTGGGGCTTCAAGTTATTTGACTTTTTGTTTTTGAAACAGTATAGCTCCCATATATGTTTTAACATTTTCAATCTCAATATCTGGATAGTTGAGTTTGAAAGATTTAATAAGTTTGTTTTCGTTTAATGGCGGATGTTTTTCAAAAATGAAATCTAAAAAGTTCCTGATTTTATCATCTTCCGAATAAACCATAAAAAATGGCATTATTATGTTAAAAAACATCTCTATTTTTCTTTGAGCTCCCACTCCCTCAAAATTCATTATTTTCTTTACCGCGTCTTTTGGATTTTTATTATTCAATTCTGCCTTAATACCCTCTAAAAAGAAATTTACTATTCCTTCATCTATTGTATTTGATAGAAGAATTGAGATACCTTTGATTCTTTTTTCGGGAAAATTTTCCGGTCTTATGCCCTTATAGTTCCATACGGATTTATCGGTTTTTAAAGAAAAATCAAAATCCTTTGGCAATCCTTCTTTATCATTTGTAAAGCCTGCTCTGTATAAAAGGGCTTTTTCTATTATCGTTTTCTCTTTCAATCTTCTTATTTCAGAGTAAGGAGTAATGAGTGCAAGTTCTAAAAAATTTACTTTGTTATGAGGATATCCAAGTGAAAGCAAAATTTCCCTGTATAGTGCTTCATCAGGCAGAGCAATTTTCAAAAGATTCTGCATTCGCTGTTTTTTTAATTCAAGCCATCTTGTGCCGAGTTGGTTCAGGTTGATATTTTTCATTCCACCTTATTAAATAATTTCAAGCATTTAAAGAAACTTTGTGTGGATATTCGTTATATATTTTACCGTTTAATTTCCTTCCGTTTTTATGGTTAAAGACACCACCCCATTGCTTGAAAAAGAAAGAAATACCATTTTTTCTGCATTGACGGTAGATTTCCATAACCCACTCTTTTTTCATTGGTCGGGCACCTGGACCCGACTCCCCACCTACAATTACCCAATCAATTCCCTTTGTTGGGAATTCAGAAATCGGTCCTAAAAGCGGTTCAAAAGAAATAAATTTAATCTTTGCTGGTGTCTGAAGGAGATGATTAATTCTGTAAATGTAATCCGAGTTTTCCACAGAAACACCCATCCATATATTATCTGTCCATTCAACATGATTACAAACTTCAAGAAGTCGCTCTGACCTTTTGGTTAAAACCTGAAATGTCAGATGTTTTGCTTTGTTCATCACTTTAAAAACCTCTTTTATGAAATCAAGTGGAACATCTTCGTGGAAAAGGTCTGACATGGAATTGACAAAAACGAAAGCAGGACCTTTCCAACGAAAAGGAACAGAAAGAAGGTCAGGATGCAAAGTCACTTCAAAACCGTTTTTGTATCTCGGATTTCCCATAAGCTGAAGACGCTTTGCGAAACGCTCAGCATAACAATTTTTGCACCCTGTACTTATTTTAGAACAACCTGTTACAGGATTCCAAGTGTAATGTGTCCATTCTATTTTTGATTTTCCAGCCATAGTTTATCCCAACTTTTTTAATATATCATTGGCAATTTTTAATGCAGTTTTTGATGCCTTTTCATTTGCACATGCAAAAATGAGCAAGTAAATAGGATTTCGTTTGGAATTATAAAGTGCGCGTGGTTCTGATACAGCATAAAAGATTTCTTTTAACCTTTTGCAAAAATAATTGCCAATTTTAGTAATAGGAACTTTTTCTACATTCGTTTCAGGTCCAAAAAGTGTTTCTTTTTTGCTAACTTTATAAAATTCATTATACCATTCCTCCGTTCCAAAAAGTTTATTTAATCTCTCTCGTCTTTTATTGTCTATATTTCCATCTCTTTTAAGCAAGCGGTTTACGGCTACTCCTAAAGGGAACAATATCCAGCAGTCAATAGCCTTTGTTTTTGCTATCATTTCAAGGGTTTTCCATTCTACTTGCATTCCGTATGGGTCCAAAAAGACAAGAGCACGTTTTTTACTCCAATCAGTAATCCTACAAAGTTTTTGAAGATATGAATTAGCGTCTTCATTTACAATTTTTGTTCTATCTTTTATATGTGAGAATTCTTTTTTTAAATTTTCTAATTCTTCACATTTTCCTTTATCCAATTCAATAAAGATAAATTCATCAAATGTTTCACCAGTTTTGTTATACATAGATTGTAAAGCAATTCGTGGAGAACCATCTAAAAATTTCCGAGTTTCTTCTTCAAAGAAAACGGCAAGATATCCTTTTTCCTCTGTATCTACTGCTCTATACCCTGGACCGGCGAAGGCGTCTATATAGATAATCTTATAATACCTCGCTTTTTCATTGCCCTTCATAATTGTTAGATAAGCATTTAAATATTTTTTCAAAGCTTCAAGTTTTTCTTCAGTCCAATCTCCTCCGAATGAATTTTTCTTTCTTACCATACTCATTACACACTCCTTGCTTTTTCTAATCTTGTTTTTTACAATGTGCGAATGATTATTCGCCCCTACCCAATATACTTCTTTTCGTTCTTGTTCTGTCAAGCCAAGGGCATCAAAAACAATATCATCAAGGGCTTTTCTATCGGGTAATGGATTTTTTCGCAGGCTACCTTTATCTCCCTTTTTCAGTCCAAGCCATTTTGTGCCGAGTTGGGGTAGGTTAAAAATAATTTCGTCATTCCTCAAATTTCATATCCTAAACTCTTTAAAAATTTTTCACATTCTTTTATAAATTCTTCGGCCTTTTCAATTATTTCCGATGTCCTTTCTAAACTCTGCATAAAAATAATTTCATAATCACCTTTTTGTCTTTCACTAAACGCTTCAATTATGTAACTATACAATTTTTCAGGTAACAATCCGGTTTTTATAAACTCTTTTCCAAAGAAGGAAATAACCGCTGTATGTTTACTAAATTTTAAATCTTTTGTAAGCAAAATTGCGGTGGCACAGTAAAACATAGAATAGTATGCCCGTGATCCCGCAAAATCATAATCTCCTGCATCTCTTAATAATTTCGCTGAATTTAAACTTCTCTCTGCTTTTTGAAGGAGTGCTTTTATTTCTTCTTGATACTTTTTCATATTTCTATTCCTTCTCCTTTCACGCTTTGCAAAAATGGGGTATTAAAGGAGTTAAAAATTGCATCAGGGTAGTCTATGAGAGAGATGACCACATCATTTTCCAAAGAAATATTAGAGACAGTGGTGTATATTTTTTCCTTTTCCTCTTTAGTAAGTTCTTCGCGCACCAATAATAACAAGTCGATATCGGAGAATTCTTTCTCTTCTCCCCTTGCATAAGAGCCAAAAAGGATAAGTTTTACAAATTTAAATCCCAATATCGCGATTATTTCCCTTTTCAGCTCATTTAGAATTTTATTTTTTCTTTCCTTATCCATCACACACTCCTTGCTTTTTCTAATCTGTTTTTTTACAGGGGCGAATGATTATTCGCCCCTACCAAATACTTTTCGCTCTTCTTCCGTCAAGCCAAGGGCATCAAAAAACTTTTTATCTCTAACTTACTTCAATTATTTTTATCTCTTCCTCTGTTAAATCATATAGTTTATAAACCAGTTGGTCAATTTCTTCTTCAAGTTCTTTTACTTTTGCCTCATTCCCCTCTTTTAGAGGGGTGTCTTCAACTACCCCGTCCGCCTTTGGCGTCCACCCCTTCACAGAAGGGGAATTGAGGGAGAGGATTTGATCTACAAGGTTTTCTATTTCACTGACTATCGGATGGGTTATTTCATTGCTTGTTATTTATGATTAGGGAACATTTAAAACTTCCAACCTTCCCTTCTAAAGAAATCAATTAGACTGATGCATTCAATACCAAAATTTCGGCAGACAGCGGGTATCCTATTAGGTTTTGTTGGAGATTCCTCAGAGATAACTATATATTTGTTTCTCATATGCTCAAATTTACCTCTTTCTTCCTCATTTTTCACAATAGCAAGTGCAATCAACCACGGGTCAGCATTTGGCTCATCAGGTTTATCTGACTTTGATAAGAATGGATAGTTCTTCAAGGTTTCTTGAACTTTTTCTACCTGGTTTTTATCTGGTTTTTTAAACATTCTTTTTCTGAGCTTATCACGTGCCCATTTTTTAAGTTCATCATCCCCTTTTTCAATTTCTTTTTTTACTTCAATCGGCGCTATTAGTCTTTCGTTTTTACAAAGTTCATCTATTCTTTTCCATAATCCAGAGAAGATATCTTTGGGGTATTTTTCTTTCATATCAATCAAACTGCTTGTATCAATGCAGTAAATATCCACATATTACTCCAGCTTATAACCCTGCGGATTCTGCCACCTTTTTCAAGCTATCCAACTTCAGGGATAAATACTCTATAGCCTCTGCAGTAGTTATAAAACCGCTCTTCTTTGAATTCATTACAAGTGATATGAATTTTTTTCCCTTCTCCTGCAGGCATTTCTTATATGAAGGCAAATAAAAGCTAACACCTTTTTCTTTTTCATACTGGCTTCTAATTTTTGATACGGCATTTTCATATTCTTCCCATGTCACTAAATTCAATGTTCTGAACCTCGTAAGCATTGCATGTTTGCTAACCCTGAATTTATTTGATAAATTATTTAATACTTCTAAACCAGCTCTTTTAAATATAAAGTCCTGATATTCCTTTTCTGTTTTTAAAACATCTTGCGGGATTAAAAGTTCCGACGCAAATTCATTACACCAGTTTTCTACATCCATGTTTTGATTAGTTAAAGTTTGCTCATTTGCATAAATTTCTGGTATTTCCAATAGAATATGTGCGTATTCATGAAAAAGCGTAAAGATTCTTGCAAGGATATTATCAGTGGTGTTCAAAACAATTAGAGGTGGTTCTTTATCCATAAGAGAAAACCCTCTTGCATCCTCAAGAGGAAATCTAAATTGAAAAACTAAAATATTTAAATTTTCTATAGCTTTCCTCCATTCGTTAAATGCCATATAGGCATTTTTAAATTCAAATTGTTTCTCAATTGAGATGCTAATCCTGTCCCTTTCTCGTCGTGCAATAACCGATGGGTCCTCACTTATGGAAGCTGAAGTAATGTCTGGTTTAGTAGAAACGTCAAGGTTTTTCATCAATTCGTTTGCAACTGACTGGTAATATCTGGCTTTTCTTATGGCTAATCTTAATTCTTTTGATAAATACTTCTCACTTTTGGGCATAATGCGGAAGGATGTGGAATATGATGGTTCTACAGGTGGTTCTGAAAGAAGAAAAACCGACGTAGGTCTCTTGAAAAGATGAGAAAGAAGTTCAAGTTGTCTGAAGGTAGGTTTTCTTTCCCCTACCTCTATTTTTTCATAGGTCTTTATTTTTCTGGTTATTTCTTCAATGCTAAACCCTGCACTCTCTCTTGCCCATTTAATAACTTCTGGATTAACACTAATTTCAAATGACCTTGGCATAGATAACTCTCCTCTTTTATTTATTTGATCTAAAATACACTGCTTTGTCTAATTGCCTGAATAAAAATGATATAAAACTTAATATATCCAAACAATCTTCCTTAAATATTGGCCAGTGGAGTGCTGGTTCATGAGCTGTTGGGTTTCTGATTGCACTCATTAAACCAGCTGACAAAAATTTAATACCATTTTGAAAATCCTTTTCTGTTTGAGTTTCACATTTTGTTATCTTTAAAACACCTTCTGGTGCCCAAACTTCCATCATTAATGCTTGTCCATCTTTATCGCTTTTTGATTTTTCTTTTACTAATTTGTTGTACACTTTTACAGCTTCAAATACTGCATGAAAATAATTTCCTTCCTTATATAGTTTCAGGCAATGCTTGAATATGAGTGGGTGAAAATTCCTCTGATAGAATTCACGTATTGATTCATCAAGGGATAAGTTTATTCCCCCTTCTTTTAAAATTTCGTCAATCTTTCTAATCTTCGTTTCAGGAGTTATTAATCTCAAAAATCTTATTAGATGCTGATTCCTTTCATCATTATTCATCTCTTGCTTTGCTAATGTAAGTATCCAATCATAAATTAACTTCGCTCGTCCTGAGGTAGTCGCCTCATTTGGAAATTCTTCAACATTAAACTTAAAAACCGATTTAGCAGCGCGATTTATTTCATTAATTGAAGCGTCATATTTTAGCAAATCACCTACCTGTATTGCTATTAATCTATAATTCATACTTCCCTCCTTCAATTATCCTTATCTCTTCCTCTGTTAAATCGTAAAGTTTATAAACCAACTTATCTATTTCTTTTTCAAGTTCTTTAACTTTTGCTTGTTTTTGTGGGTTTGTTTCGTAGTCCGGAGATTGGGTGAGGGAGAGGATTTGGGAGACAAGGTTTTCTATTTGCTGGACTATGTGCTGGTTTTGAGGGGTGATTTTCTTTATCGGCAGTTTCCCAATATAATATTCATCAAAATCCATTGTCCTTATCGCTCTATTATAAACAAACCAGTAATAAAACCATTCTGCCAGCCGTGAGTTCAAAATTCCAAGTATATATTCATATGAAAATATGTTGTCAGTTAAAAATGTATTCATGACTGTGTCAAGAGTTAGGAAACCATCTTTGTCATAAGTTGCCATTATGATTATCCTATCAAATGGGTTCATAACATGAGCAACAATTCTTTGAGAAATTATTTTTGGTCTCATTAGTGCCTGAATTTTTTTATTTTTTAACTCAGTTTTATCCAATTTTATATAATCAATCTTTCCATATATTTTATACTTACCAATGTTTTTACCTTTCAATATTATAACTTCTCCCTTATCTATGACTCTTTTCTGAAATGGCAATCCCCTAAAAGTTCTTGAAATTGATGATAATGGAAGAGAGTTTTCTTTAATTTTATAAAGAATACTTTTCTTAAAGTCATCCAGGTAGATAGGTATGATATTAAAATTACAAGAGTCGCTAAGTGACACCTTGCCTAAGTATTTAATATTTTTTTCCCAGCCTTCAAATGTGAAGAATTCATAATCCGTTTGTTGAATATTACTTTTAAAAATAATGATTACCTGTTCTAATAAAACCTCTTCAAATGCCTTGCTCACATCCACAATGTCTATAAGAAGGTTTCTATTTAATACAAAACTTCTTGTTTTTTCCCATCCTTCTACGTAAGTAAGACTTTTGGGAACTATGTAGGCTACTATGCCTTTGAGATTGGTAATGTGAGTAGCTCTTTCAATAAAGAAAGATGCTGAATTTTTTCTGGAGTCAAAATACTTGTAATTGGCTACGAGTTTATTTCTATTACTTAAAATTCCACTATACGGTGGGTTGGCAATTACAATATCAAAACCGCCAGGAATAATTACAGGTTCAAATGCTGTTTCAATGGTTACAGAGGGCTGAAGCTGTGCAGAGGGCTGAAACTGTGCAGAGGGCTGAAGCCCTCTGTTGAGGGGAGGTAGATTGTGCTTTAGATGATTGTTCTCTGTATATCTGATGGCGTTGTAAAGGTGGTCTTCACTTTCAAGATAAGTATGGCTGTATCCGTCTGACCATATTTTTGTTTGTCTTCCTTTGCCTTCAACAGACAGCTTTAGCTGTCTGGCAAGATAAAACGAAGAATATCCTTTTAACTGGCGAACAATCTCCTGTAACTCTTCTTCTTCACAAACAACTACACAGTGAACATGGTCCGAAAGCACATTACCCGCAAGCACCCTGTATCCAGCATCTTTGATTTTTTTATTCAATGCCTCACATACAATCTTTCTCATTTCATCTGTTAAGATCACCGGCTCCCCAATTTTTATTCCGTATTCTACAACTTCTTCTTTTACCCTGCTGTTGTGTGTTACCCATGTCACAAGATATGCTTTCCATTTTTTCTCAATCTTCTTTTTATGAAAAACCTCTGAAAAATAAACCTCAAAGTCAAATTCTTTATGTCCCTTTGTGATTTCAAAAATTAGTTTCTCAATCTCTCTTTTTAATTCTTGCTTTTTTGTAGGGTTTGTTTCACTAAAATACTTTTGTTTTAATTCTTCAAGTTTTTTAAATGCATTGGCATTAAATAAATCTTTTTCAACTTCCAAAAGCGAATCCCCACAGACAACCTTATAATCAAGGTTCGGAAGTGGCTTTATGTTATAAAAATCTTCTTCATCTACAATCATAGAAAGCCAGAACCTGAGTTTGCAGATTTCAACTGAACCTGCGTCAATGTCAACACCATAAAGTGAGTTTTCTATACAATGGCGCTTGAGTTCATAGGATGTCAATTTACTGCCTGACTCTTGCCCCACTCCCTGTGCAGGTCCCTCTGCAACCCCCCGCTTAAGCAGGGGGTTGAATGATAAGGAGTTGAGATAAACAGAAAGCAGGATTCTCAACTTTACAATCTCGTGCATCATACCTATTGGAAAGGCACCAGAGCCAACTGCTGGGTCACATACTTTTATATCAGCAAGCAATCTATCAATTTCTTTTGCATTTTCTATTATGCTTTCAGGTATCTTATGTTCATACTTTGTTTCTTTCTGCTCACCTCTTTCAATCTTGTTTCTCTTTTCAAGGGCTGTTCGCTCATTTTCTAAAATCAAATCTGCATATTTCACAAATTTTTCTATATCTTCTTTCTTTACTTTTCCTTTTAGTTCCGTTTCAAGATAATTTATTAAACTCTCCTGACACATATAATGCACAATCTCTCTTGGTGTATAATAAACACCGTATTCTTTGTTAAATTTTGTTTCCTCTCCTTTTTTACCTGATTTCAAAACCTTTACATACTCATCAAAGTTATCTGGACGAATAGCGTTCAGTTTCTCATAGATTTTTCCAAGTAGTTCCGGGTCAAGGGCAACCTCTTTTTCAAGAGGTTCTTCCTCATTAACCGTGAAATTATATCTATCAAAAATATCAAGTATTCCGTCTCCAATATCACCTTCTTTTGTTCTATTTGAATTTGAGAAAAGTTCATTCGGTAAAAGAATATCTACATTAACCCAATTAAAACCGTTTATCGGATCAAAGAGACCACCATTTAAGAAAGGTATTTTACAATTAAATCTGCTGTAATAATGGTCATCTGCACTTCTATCTGTTCTTAATGCTTCGTAAAAAAGTGGTTCAAGGATATCGTTATAAAAGTTTTTGTAATCTCCAAACTCTTTATGGAATAATCTTCTTATAAAATCCTTTGGACCTGTTCCCCAAGGGTTTCCTCTTCCAACACCAAACCAACCTTTCTTTTGTAAAAAATAAAGAAAGACAATTTGACCAAGGAGTTTTTTAGCAAAATAAGCACTGTTTATGTTTTTCTTTGAAAATTCGTTTTTCAGAGGGCTAAAGCCCTCTGTTGAATACTTTTTGCCATCTGGTGAAAGTAATTTATCCAGCGCATCTTTTGTTCTTATAAACAAATTCCTATATTTTTCAAAGAATTCCCTGGTAACAACCTCAACATCAAAAGCTTTTTCTAAATCCTCAAGTGAAGGTTTCCATTCATCTTTTTCAAGAATTGGTAAAAAACTACTCTGTGCGGTATGGCTTTTCTCATTTTTGCCGACTAAAAATGACCATCTTTTTGCAGGTGTGAATTCTTCTTTGACTTTGATTTTTCCTGCGGGGGTCTCTTCAAATCTATAATCCATCTTGACAAGAGAAAAACGCCAATCTTCACTATCAGGAGAGATAAAGGCAACGAGTGCCGCGTCTTTTAACTTTCCACCTCTACTCCCTTTCAAATACCAGGCAATAAAGTTTCTTTGCATTGTCCTTGCCCGCTCAAGAGAGGTCTCTTTTCTTAATAGGACAATCAATAGGTCAATTTCTTTGTCATCATAGGAATATTTGCCAATCCTTTCTAAAGAGTTTATGTATAGCTTGAAGGCGTCGGGGATATAGTTTCCTTGATAAGAGAAGGGCTTTTCCTCAAATGTTTTTAAAAGCTCCTTCAGAAATTTGGTAAATTGCTTTTTATCAAAAGGGTTTTCAAAAGTTTCAATTATCAGATTTTTTGCCTGTTCTTTATTCATTGCTTATATCTCGCTTATTATTTGATTTATAATTTCATATAGTTTGGGTAGCCTTTCTTTTATTACTTTCCATACAACCCTGTAATCTACCCCAAAATATTCATGGATCAATAAATTTCTCATTCCTACTACACTTTTCCATCTGATTTGAGGATATTTTTTTCTTATTTCTCTGGGAATCTGCTTTGAAGCCTCACCAATTATCTCAAGACTTCTAACAAAGGCCCTTTTAAGTTCTTCATTTTGAATAAAGTTTTCATAACTCAAGTCCTTAGTTCTTTCTATTAAGTATTCGCACTCAGTTTTTATGTCGGACAAATAATCCCTTATTTCCCTCATATATATTGCACCTCTTGAAGGATGATTCTCCCGATGTATGGTTTGAGTGCAGATTTCATGACAAGGTCAATCTTGACTTTTAGTTTTTTAGACAGAAAATCCTGAATCTCAATGAAAGTCCATAAATCTGGCACCTCATAGAAATCAATTAAGATATCAAGGTCACTTCTTTTTTTCTGTTTGCCTTTTAAATAAGAACCAAAAATTCCAATCTCTTTTACTTTATATTTTTCTCTAAGTAATGGCTTTAGTTCTAATAACTTCTTTTTTTTCTCTTCAATTGTTTTCATTGCTTCCCCTTGCTAAATAAAGTGATAAAATAACTTCCCTTTTTCCTTCTGTTATAGCAGAAGTCTCTGCATAATGGCTTTTAAGAAAAGCAGGTGAAATCTCTCTTTGTAGGGTCCCAATAACTTTTAATGGATTTTGAATGTCTGTTCCAAGTTTATTCAAGGTTTTTAAAGCTCTCTGAACTGTCTTTTTAGGTAATGAACCTTCTTCAAGTCGGTTTATCACCTTTTTAAGATATTCTTCCTGGTCATCTGTAAGTTGCTTGCTATTTTTCTGTGTCACTTTAAGGATTTTAAGAAGTTTTGTTGAGCTATCTCTACCTTTCTTAGAACGGATTTCTATCATCTCCTCAATTGTGGCATTAAAAAAAGCAGTTTTGTTTTTATCAAGGAGTTCGTAATATTTTTCAAGTGGTAGTTTTGCTCTTTTTTCATCTGGGGAACTTTCAAGAATCTTTGCAGATGTCAAAAAGTCAAGTTCTATCGTGGATTTGTTACTTGATAAAAAGAATTTCATAAGGTTTCCTTTTCTAAAGAAAGTAAGCAAAGACTCTGGCGCTGCTATAGTTTCTGAGTCTCGCGAAAAAATCTTTGCTGAGCGGGCTTTCTTGGGAAGACGCTTTATTTTTTCAAAAAGTTCAGGATTCTTATCTCTTATATCTTCAATAATTCTTAAATACTTAAGTTCACTTTCTTCTTCCTCGTCTTCTGTAATGGTTTTCTTTGATAGCAGTTTGTCAAATAATTCATGGGAAGATACAGGTTCTCCCTCTGTAAGGATTGAAGAATCACCACCAAGCAATGTTAAAAATGCCTCTATTTTTGAGCGGGCAATATTTGTAAGTTCAATTTCAGAATCTGATTGTTTCGTTGGGAAAAAGTTGAAAGCATAGATTTTATCAAACTTTGTATCTATACGATTTATCCTTCCTACTCTTTGCATTAACCTTGTAGGATTCCATGGGATATCATAATTTATGACGATGTTTGAGCGATGAAGATTTACTCCTTCAGAAAGAACTTCGGTTGAAACGAGGATTCTATAATCGTCTTTAATGTTCCTTACCCTTGCATCAAAGTTTTCTATAACTTTATCCCGAACTATCTCTGGAGAATTGCCATGGAAAAGTAGTGCTATATCGCCAAATTCTTTATTTATATTTTTAGTTAAATATTCTGCTGTCTCTTTTGATTCTGTAAATATAATTAGCTTGTTGTTCTTAAGAAGGCTATTATTTTTTAAATTGTGCGCTAGGGTTTCTAATTTGGGGTCTCTTCTTACTTTCTCCCACATTGATTTAATATCTCTAAGGTTTTGAAGGTCATCTTTGAGGGCTGTTTCAAAATCAGGTTTGAATTCTTTCGCATCATACTTTTCTGCTTTTCCTTCATCAATTAACTTCTGGACTTCCTCATCATCTCCCTGCTCTAGGAGTTCAAAAATTTTGTTAATATATTTCTTGCTTACGTAAATATTCCCTTTTTCATATTCCTTAATGAACATCTCATAAGATTTTATAAATCTATCAATGCTTTTTCTAAAGGCATAAAAACTGCTCTCCAGACGCTTCACAAGCAGAACCTTCATAAATCCACCCATATTCCTTTGAGACTGTGCTTCAAAATCTGAAATTCCTTTTTTTAAGTAGAGCAAAGGAGTATAACGGATATACTTAAATTCTTGCGTTATTAACCTAACAGTTTCCATGAAGATTCCATCTTCTTCATCGCTTAGTTGATAATATAAAGGTTTTGGGTCTTCTACATTCGGGAATTTGACATTATTTCTTTTTAAATCATCTTCAAAGTATTTTTCAATTTCTGTTCTTGTTCTTCTAACCATTAAATATTTCAAAACCTTATCCCGTATTTCTTTTGCATTACTTCTTGTTATATCAAGGAATTTATTATAATCTTTCTGGCGGTTGACTTTTTTTAACCTCCCCTCAAGTCTTCCGAAGAATTCTTCAAGATTTGTAACTCCGGGGATAGTGCTTTTTTGGGTATTCTGAAAGAGTTTAATCTGTGCAAGGATATCTTTTGGTGAGTTATTATAAGGGGTAGCGGAGACCAAAATTACTCTTTTTCCGCGACAAATTTCAGCAATATCTTCATAACTAATTGTTGTTTCTGTCCTAAAACGATGTGCTTCATCTATAATAATATTTTTGTACTCTCTCTGCTCTATTAACTCTTTTGCACAATCAAGTTTACCAACAGAGATAAACTCAGCGGGAATATGAAAATCGGAAAAGACATTTGGCCAGGAACCTGGATTATTTCTATTAAGCAGTGCTGGTGGTGCAATAACAAGTGTTCTTCCATCAAGTTGTCCTGCAAGCATAGTGGCAACATAAGTTTTCCCAAGTCCCACTACATCAGAAATAAAAACACCGCCATACTCTTCAAGTAATTTCTTGGCGTTTAAAACTGCTTGTTCTTGATATTCAAGCTTCTTAAAACCCTCGGGTAAATATTTTATGAACACCTCATCCGTAAGACTCAGTTCATTTTTGAAATACTCATATAAAAATTTCAGATACAATTCGTAAGGGGTTATGTCTTGCCTCAGCCAGCTTTTTGTTTGAATTGTCTGAATATATTTTTCGCTTATATCAACTGCATCTCTCCATAATTCTTCAAATTTCTGTTTAGCAAAATCGTAGTCAGCTCGGCTCTTTAATTCAACGTTGAACTCAAGGCTATCAATTAGTCCTGATTGTGTAAAATTACTGGAGCCGGTGATAATCCTACCAACGTCTCTATCTCCCTCCATAAAGGTCATTATATATAACTTAGCGTGAACGTGCTGGGAAGGGTACGCTCTTGTTTCTAACTTACCACTTTTTAACCATTCGATAAATTTACAGATCCCTTCTTCCACTTTTTGGCTATCTTCTGATTCTTCCATTTCTTTTTCTACCAGATTTTCAAAGACCTCTTTTGCTTCGGCATGGGAAAATCGAATTTGCTTGTTTTCACTTGCTGCAGTTTTAATCAAATCATATGTTTCTCTTGATGTAGAAATTCCTATAAGAATCCTTATCTTTTGAGTTTTCTCTAATGATTTATAAATGGCATAAAACCCGCTTGTATAAAAATAACCCACGAGGCAGTCAAAAAAGCGCGAGTCCTTAATTAGCACCTCAAATCTTTCTTTAAGGGCGTGGCCAGGTTCATTTGTTATAAACGTTAGATCACTGTCCATTTTTCGACTCCATGAGCCCCCTCGAAGCACATGAAATGGTTCAACCGTAGTTTGTGTTGATCTCACTGACATCAAATTCAAATTTTTCTTCAGCCTTTGCAACTAGAAAAATATCATTGACGGGATTAGGCATTTCCCCCTTCACCAGCAACTGCCAAACGACAAAACCTAACAAGATAATACAAAATAAATCGGCATTTATCAAGGCGTTTTTACGAAAAATCAGCAAAAATTTCTCCAAGTGCGAGCGGAGATAGTGGGTTATACCTCGACGTTGTCGGAATGATGAAGTAAGCCCCAAACGTTTTACATATCCTAAATCTTGTAAAGGAAGTCCTGAATAACTAAATTTGTTACAAGAAAAATTTCTTGCATCTACGAAGTGGCATAGACAATTTTCAGGAGCTAACACATGAGCGAGCCTCTTATATTTGAGCAAAGCAAACCCGGTCGGCGCGGAGCATCACTGCCCGCACTTGACGTCCCGGAAAAACCTATTGATTCTCTTCTGCCAGCATCTGTGCTTCGAACAAAGAAACCTAAACTTCCAGAAGTGAGCGAAAGTGAGGTTGTCAGGCATTTCATACGCCTCTCGATATTAAATTACCACATCGACAAAGGGATCTATCCTCTTGGTTCCTGCACCATGAAGTATAACCCAAAGATGAACGAAGTGGCGGCTTCCTTGCCTGGCTTCCTGAATCTCCACCCACTGACCCCGGTAAATCACGCCCAGGGAGCTCTCAAAGTCATGTATGAGCTCGGAGAGATGCTCAAGGAAATCGTGGGCATGGCAGGCATCAGTCTGCAGCCAGCAGCGGGTGCTCACGGCGAGTTGACCGGGCTTTTGATGATCAGAAAATATTTCGATGTGCGCAGCGAGCGCCGAACAAAAATCCTCGTTCCAGATTCAGCCCACGGAACAAACCCGGCAAGCACAACAATCGCTGGCTTCACTGTAGTGAGCATCAAGTCCAATAAGGCTGGAACCGTAGACCTTGATGACCTGAAGCGAAATCTGAGCGAGGACGTTGCAGGAATCATGCTGACAAACCCGAACACACTCGGGATATTCGAGCGTGACATTGTTGAAATTGAAAAGCTCATCCATGGTGCTGGTGCCTTGATGTACATGGACGGAGCAAATCTGAATGCGCTCCTTGGAATTGTGCGACCGGGTGACATGGGCTTCGATGTGGTCCACATTAATTTGCACAAGACATTCTCCACTCCCCACGGCGGAGGTGGTCCGGGGGCTGGACCTGTTGCCGTAAGCGAGCGACTCGAACCATTCCTCCCAAAGCCAACTATTGAAAAGCACAACGAGAGCTTTGTCCTCAATTGGAATCGACCTCACTCCATCGGAAAAATGCAAACATTCTTCGGAAATTTTGGGATACTCCTCCGCGCCTACACATATATCCGCTTCAACGGCGCCGAGGGACTGCAGAAGGTAAGTCGAAATGCTATACTCAATGCAAACTACCTGCTGAGCCGACTGAAAGACGCTTTTGAGCTCCCTTATACGACTCAGCCTCTGCACGAATTTGTTCTCTCTGCCTCACGACAGAAAAGAAAAGGCGTACGCGCCCTGGACATTGCTAAACGCCTTCTCGATTATGGGCTTCATGCTCCGACAACATACTTCCCTTTGATCGTGCCTGAAGCTCTCATGATAGAACCTACAGAGACGGAAACGAAGGAATCTCTTGATCGATTTGCCGATGCGCTCCTCTCAATCAACAAGGAAATCGATACAGAAAAGGAGGTCGTTCTCCATGCCCCTTATACTACCCCTGTGCGGAGACTGGATGAAGTCCGCGCAGCTAAACAGCTTAATGTCCGCTATTTCTCAGAGGAGGATAAGTCATGAGCGAAAATACCTTTGTTCCTTCCGATGATAGACTGAGGTCTATTCTGACCTCAGCAAAGACAATAGCCGTTGTAGGCCTTTCCGACAAACCGGAGCGCGATAGCTACATCGTTGCCGAGTATCTTCTTAACAATGGCTATACAGTCTTCCGGGTCAATCCAAAGGCAACCAGCATTCTTGGCATGCAAACTTACCCGAATCTCCGTTCGGTTCCTCACAGCATAGACATCGTTGATGTGTTTCGCCGTCCAGAAGCAGTACCTCCTATTGTCGATGAAACTATTGAGATCGGCGCCCCAATTCTATGGCTGCAACTTGGCGTGATTAACGAAGAGGCTGCACAGCGCGCCCTTTCCCACGGTATCACAGTCATCATGAATCGATGCATCAAGATTGAGCACAACCGCCTTTTCAGCATCAGATGAACCCCCGTTGCTCCATCATGGCTCTGCCGAGGGTAGCGACGTATCTCGTTGCTGCATTCCTTTTCTTTCTTACGCGCGCTGCCTCAGCACAGGAGAGAACTCTCCATGCCCAATTAGCTGAACCATTTACGCCGGATACACTCGCACATGTTGTTGACACTGTTCTCGTCAAGGGCAATAAGGTAACCGAATCGAGCATCATCCTCCGCGAAATGTCTCTCCGCAGGGATTCTCTAATCACCATTGAGAAGCTTCGATATAATCAGGAGCGGATATACAGCCTTGGATTATTCACGCAAGTCGATCTTCTCTATGACAAAACGAAGGTGCGCACTCCGTTAATCGTCTCTGTGCGGGAACGATGGTACATCTTCCCTGTCCCCATAATTGGCTTGGAGGACCGCGACTGGAAGAAGTTGTACTATGGTTTAGGATTTCTCCATGATAATTTCCGCGGAAAGAATGAAAAGTTATGGCTCGGTTTTGCTCTTGGTTATGACCCCTGGGTAGAGATTACCTACAAAAATCCCTGGATGAATAGATCGAACCTATTTTCAGAATTTGAGCTTGAATATTCCGTGCAGAAAAATAAAAGCCTCATCGCTCAGGGCGCGGGAAGTAACTTTGATCAGCACCTGTTCAGCGGATCAATTCTCATTGGTAAACGATTTGGCTTATTCACTTCACTTGGCGTGCGGCTGGAGTATCTGCGAGTATCAGTAACACAGCCTTCCGCCGGCAGGACAATCTCGCCGAGTGGAATCGATAATCTCATCAGCGCAACGATCGGTGGTTCATACGACACGCGCGACCTTAAAGAATACGCGTCGGAGGGAACATTTATCAGTGCCTCAGGCACCTACGGGCGATTCCTCGAGAACACCTCTACCGATAATGCCATTTCATCCCACCTCTGGGTGGGACAAGTTTCTGGTGATGCTCGGCATTATCAACGCCTTTCCCCGGCACTCACCCTTGCAGGTCGAGCATTCGGAGCGTTGACTGCTGGAAATGCTGTTCCACCGTACAGGCATGTCTTCTTCGGATACAAGGAGCGCATCCGCGGGTATTTTTACAAGGTGCTTGAAGGAGAGAATCTCTTCGGAAGCTCGGTTGAACTCCGATTAAAGCTCCTTCAGCCACATTATATTCACGTGGAGGAAATTCCCATCCCGCAGTTCGATACCTGGCGCATTGCTATGGACATATCTTTATTTTCTGACATCGGCACAGTATGGTTCCGCAATGAACAATTTCTCACGAAGAGATTCTTTCTCGGCTACGGTGCCGGGATTCATCTTGAACTTCCGTACAGCATCATCCTTCGCCTTGAATACGCTCTGAATCAGTCTATGAAGGGGGAGTTCATCTTCGATGTGGGTGCATCCTTTTGATTCATCCAGCAGGGGGAACTCATGAATTGCCCCTACTTCTACGTCCCCAGGGATCGCATCAGAGAACTCGTCGGCGGCGGGCTCATTCTGGATGGCGACGAGTACCGTCATCTGCGTTCGTCGCTGCGGAAACGAATTGGCGATATAATTGAGGTGACCGATGGCACAGGTTGGATTTACCTGGCAAAGATTAAAGCGTTTTCGAAGGGGAGTGCATTGTGCACCGTTCTTGAAGCACGAGAGGAAAAACCGCAGCTACAGGTTCAACTCAGCATATGCCTGGGGCTTCTACATCAACCAGCGCGATTTGACGTTGCAGTAGAGAAGCTCACCGAACTTGGAGCATCTAAAATCGTCCCTCTGATAACGGAGCGGAGTGTCATCTCGCCGAAAGCGGGGCGGGTGAATCGCTGGAAAGGAATTGCGATCTCTGCGCTGAAACAATCTCGCAGAACAATCCTGCCTGTGATTGATGAGCCAAGACCCCTGACATCGATTCTTCAAGAAGGAAATCCACATACACTTCAAGTTGTTTTACACGAGAAGGCATCAAGCGAAGCTACTCTAACAGAAATCATACGGAGCGCCTTCAGGCGCGAAGAGCACTCTGAGCTGAGGCTATTTATCGGACCCGAAGGGGGATTTAGCGATGATGAAATTCGCACGATGCAACTTGTGAGCCGTGTTCACATTGCTTCACTTGGGGAGTTCCGTCTCAGGAGTGAAACGGCTGCTATCGTAGCAGCGGCGATAGCTCTGCAAACAATCGAAGAAATATATGCGAAGCGGTAGGCGGTTCTGAAGGGAGAAAACGAGGCGAGTTAGGGACTGATAATCAAATCAATCAAAACGCAAATGTCCCTTCAACGATTTGCAGAATTTCCTCCCTGGCACGCCGAGCATTTTCCAGCATTTCCTTAGCTTCCCCTGCAATTCTCTTTGCCTCTTCAGCATCATCAAATAAGCTCAGGTTGATTCGCACATTCAGAGCTGCGCTCTCAGAGGCTGCGAGAAACATCAGCGCGCTCACACCGGCATCGCTCACCGAATTGCGGTTTCCCTTTAAAGCTGCAGTCAGGCTCAGAGACATTCCGTGAAGCGATTCCTGCATTACGGAGAGCGGAACGTTAACCGCCCTCCGAAGAGCTTTCTGGATCGCCTCCTGGCGCTCGCGTTTCTGTTCATCCGTCTCTTTTGGCAATCTATAGGCATCCATAACCTCATTGAACGCAGAAGTATCCTCATCTATGAGGTGCTTGAGTTTATCACGAAGAGTTTCGGCTTTCGCCAGAACTTCCCGCATCTCTGGCTCCACTTCAGCATACTTTTTCTTCCCAATGGTCAACTGGCAAACCATCGCGACAAGCGATGCACCAAGAGCTCCTGAAAGGGCGGCGACACTACCACCTCCCGGAGCTGGAGAGGATGAAGATAAATCCATGAGGAAGTCGTTAATCGTCTGTGTCTGAATCATTGGTGACATCATTTTCAATCTTGCTCCAGTAGATACTCGATGACCTTTTTCTTCGGGTCAAACGGTTCAAGTTGAGAAAGGCCTAGATGTTCAATTGCAATCTGAATCAATTGCTCCTCCGATGCAGCCGAATTCCCTCTCGAATAGAATCGTCCTGCCATGAGAAGTGCCTCTTTCGGGATAAGTCCAACGATCTCGCTGCCTGTAACTTTCAACCCAAGTTTCTCTGCTTCTTTCTTGACTTCCTCGAAAGCGACATGTGGCGGCGTAATACGATAATTCACAACATTGATAGAAACCTGTGCAATATGATGAGCCTCAAGGTAAACGCCTATCGCCTTTATAGCTTTCAGCGATCCCGGGATCATGACTTTTTCTCCATGCTCGTCATGTACAATTTTTCCTTGTTTGTCTCTCAACGGCCTACCGCTTTCACGAATTCTCAGGGCGATTTCATGGGCAAGCTTTGAGTCCGGTGTATTCAGGTTAACATTGTATGCTATAAGAAACTCGCGCGCTCCAGTGACTGTTGCACCAGATTTTGCGTTGAATTCCGGCAATCCGATATCAGGGGCCCAATCAGGATCAGCTAATTTAGCTGGCAATCCCTCGTATTCGCCTTTCCGAATCGCAGCAAGGTTGCGGCGTTCTTCTTTGGTGGCTGCTTCCTCGTAAAGATAAATTGGGATTCTCAGTTCATTCCAGACCCTTCGACCGTAGCTGAGCGCAATCTCAACGCATTCTTTCATGGTCACGCCACGGACCGGGACGAACGGGACAACATCTGCAGCGCCAATACGAGGATGTTCCCCCTTGTGTTTTCTCATGTCAATCTTTTCCGCCGCGACAGCCGTTGCACGGAACGCTGCTTCTCCCACCATTTCTGGCGTACCGACAAACGTGATAACCACTCGGTTGTAATCAGGATTGGGATCGACGTTCAGCAACTTAACCTGCGGAGTGCTACTGATCGCTGCCGCGAGCGAATTGATGACCTCTTGATTTTTCCCCTCACTAAAGTTAGGCACGCATTCAACGACTTTGTCCATGATTCAACCTTTCTTTCTCAAAATTCAAGTAGCACACCATTTTTGACAACACGCCAGACATGATTTCCACCAAATTCATATGGAAGATACAGATAGTTAGGAATATCAAGCAATACCAAATCAGCGCGCTTGCCAAGCTCAATGCTGCCAATAGATTTGCTCATACCGAGAGCGGCAGCAGCATTCAATGTGCTCGCAGTGATAACTTCTTCAGGAGTCATCTTCATCTGTGTACAGGCGATTGTCATCATCAATGGCATTGAAAATGCCATGCACGATCCGGGATTATAGTCTGTTGCGATTGCGACCGCGGCGCCTGCATCGATCAGGGAACGAGCCGGGGCATAGCGGTGCGCAAGAAAAAAAGATACACCTGGCAGCAGAACGGCTATTGTTTGGCTCTTAGCAAGAGCATCAATTTCCTCCTGAGTGATATGCTCAAGATGATCAACTGATACGGCGTTGAACTCCACTGCCAGGAACACAGCCCCGGTCGGTGCAAGTTCATCAGCATGAAGCTTAATGCCGAAGTCGAGCTGCGAGGCTCGCTGGAGGATTTTTCGTGTTTCCTCGGAAGTGAAATAGCCTTCGTCGCAAAATACATCAACGAAGTCAGCAAGCTCTTTTCGAGCGATATATGGCAGCATACGACTGACGATTTCATCCACATATCTTTCTCGGCACGGTTGAAATTCCGGTGGAATAGCATGAGCGCCGAGAAAGGTATTCACAATTGTCATCGGATGTTCCATGGTCAGGTCGTGCGCAACCTGAAGCATCTTCAGTTCATCTTCCTCTGTAAGCCCGTAGCCGCTTTTGATCTCAGCTGTGGTAGTTCCGTATCGAAGCATCGTGTCAAGCCGTCGGGCAGCAATTGAGCGGAGCGTCTTTCGACTCGCTTGACGGGTCGCTGCCACAGTCCGCAGAATCCCTCCACCTCGTTCAGCAATTTGTTGGTAGGTAAAGCCCTGGCACCGCAGCGCGAACTCATCTTCCCTGCTCCCAGCGAAGATTAGGTGCGTGTGCGCATCGACAAATCCGGGCATGATAACTTTCCCTGTAGCATCAAGAACCTCAGGCGCTTCCCCAGAGATGTTAAGCGAGGATGCGTCAGATGAAGTACCAACCCATGCAATCGCTCCATCATCTATGAGCACTGCACCATTTTCTATTACTCCGATGTCTCGCATTTCGTGCCCGCGCTTTGCGCGTGCACCGTGCGCATCAACAGTCACAACCTGAGCAGCATTGATGATCAAAAGCTTCATTGAACGCCCCGTATTCACAAAGTCGCCAAAGTCCGCCCCCTGTTTACACACGCGCAGGCTCTGGCAGACTCAAGGGTCAATTTCCACTGTCACTTCGTTTAATTGCAAAAGCCAAATTTACTTTACACTTGTTCCAGCTTTGTTCTGCATTGGGTCAGAACAGAACAATTTAGTGAATTAATCAGAGATGAGCAAAAGTGAATTGCGTTAGCTGAATAGCTTCTTCCCCGCCAGCGTTCGCGGGAGGTCACTTCACCATTTTAACGCTCGATCATAAATCCTTCCGTTCGCCTGAAGTTCGGGGTCATCAACGTAATTGTATAAATCCCCGGTTGAAGCCCTGTAACATCCATGCGCACAATATGCTCTCCCTCTGCACGGTATCCGCTTAGAATCTCGCGAACGATGTTCCCTTGGCCATCCCGAAGCTCCAGGCGCACAACCGCTGAGGTATCAAGCTGATAGCCAAAGAAAAATTCACTCGCTCCTGTCCAGAATGGCTTGGAAAGATTGTTCTCAACTTGAAAGAGCGAAGCAATGCGTACAATTGTCGGAATCACTATTGTGACGGTATTGGACAGAGTACTTTCATTTGCTAAGCGGTCAAGAGCGGTGACGCCATAGGTGTATCGCAGCGCACCGGGTTTACCTAAATCGTCGATGAAGCTTGTCTCGACCCGCGCGGTGATCCACCGGATATTCGACGGATCATTGATCTGCTGATTCATGCCCCGGAAGCGATACACTACAAAACGCGATGCTGTCTCACCGTCTGAAGCCTGATTAGGCAGTTGCCAGGAAAGTCGTACATGCGTTCTGTTCTCGACCCGAGCTACAAGATTCATCGGAGGTTGCGGAGCGACGCTATCTTTCCACGGCATCGGTGGAACAAGTGCAGGAAGCATGTAGCGTTGTGCAACAACACTATCGCCTGCAATATTTCGATAGCGGAAAAAGCAATTACCGAGTGAACCTAAAGCACGACTTGTATCAATTATTTCTCCGACTTCCTTCAGTACCTGCGGTCGGTATGTCCCCACGCCAAGATAGACAGCCCGTTTGGACGAATTTTCAATCCAGTCACGGGCAAGCACACCGAAGCGAGGGTTACTTTCCAATGTCCAATAAATTTGTGGGATTATGTAATCAAGTCCGCCGGATTCCTTCAGCCACTGCCGCGCATCTTGAAAAGCTTCTACATATCCTTGCCAGCCTGATGCCCCGGGAAGATTCTTGTAGATGCCAATAGGGGCAGCACCGACCTTCACCCACGGTTTCAGCCGCATAACGCTGTCATGAACAGCCCTTACAAATGCAGTCAGATTTTCGCGCCTCCATTGATCAAGAGGTTCTCCACGTCCATAAATGGCGTACGTCAAGCTATCATCAAACTCTTTCCCGGGATAGCGAAGATAGTCAAAATGTATTGCATCAATATCGTATCGCCGAACCATCTCCAGTACAACATCGACAAGGTAAGACCTTACCTCAGGAAGTCCCATGTCGAGCCAGTATTCCGGATTTACCACCGCACCCGCACTATTTCGATTTTCCCAGAGGCGAACCCATTCTGGGTGGCGCCGGATAATATGGGGAGGAGAGGTGCTGACAGGGGGCTGCTTACCATCAGCGACCTTGCACACATTCCACCAGGCATGGAATTCAAGTCCATGCCTATGCGCTTCATCAACAGCAAACTGTAGTGGGTCGTATCCGGGATCCTTGCCAAGGAAGCCTGTGAGTGAGACTGCCCACGGTTCGTACTGAGATGGGTACATAAGGTCGCCGCGAGCACGAACCTGAAAAACAACAGCATTAAAATGCAGTGCAGTTAATGTATCGTAAATGCGCTCAAGTTGCTCTTGCTGCTCGGAAGCGCTTAACGCGCGGTCGGGCCAATCTGCTCCGTACACCGTAGTAAGCCAAACTGCGCGGAATTCCCGCTTCGGTGAAACATTGATTGCTTCATTTTCAATCTGAGCGCTAACAGAGCTCAAAAGCAAAACAAGCTCAAAGAAAGAAATAAGGATGAAAAGTCGGGATAGATACTTCTGGGGTAAGAATCTTCGGGGCTCTTCCATTGCACTTCACGGCAGCAGTTAGGTGTGAATGAATTGAGCTCGAAGAAATTCGATGCTTGCACGAATTTCATCCATCCCAACATCCGAAACAACTTCAACCGCTCCAACACTTCGGGGGAGAACAAACGTTAGGGCACCACCTCGAACTTTCTTATCCAATCGCAAAGGCTTTAAGATATTCCGCATATGGATATGTGAAAGATCAATCTTCAATGAAAGTCGAGATACGAGATTAACTAATCGGTCGAGCAGCGAACCATCCGTAAGACCTCTTTGGACCGCCAGATAGGTTTCGCCCAGCATCCCAATAAGAACTGCTTCACCGTGTCGCATCCTTGAGTACCGCGTTGCAGCTTCAAGTCCATGAGCAACGGTATGCCCGAAGTTCAATACCATTCGGCGCCCTGCTTCCCGTTCATCAGCAGCAACAACCTCCGCTTTTATAGCAACGCACCGAGGGATAAGCCATGCCAATGCCTCCAGTGACGACGCAAGGATCGCATCAAGCTGAGTCTCCACAAAATCAAGAATAGTTTCACTGGCAATGATCCCATACTTGACGACTTCTCCCAAGCCGCTGATGATTTCGCGCCTTGACAAAGTTGTTAAGGTTGCGAGATTGGCAAAGACGAATTGCGGCTGATAGAAAGCTCCGATGAGATTTTTCCCAAGCCTGTGGTCGATGCCAACTTTCCCCCCTACTGAACTATCGACTTGTGCGAGCAACGTTGTGGGGACTTGAACATATGGCAGACCGCGCATATATGTTGCAGCTACAAATCCAGCTAAGTCGCCTATGACACCTCCTCCAAGTGCTACAACAAAGGAATCGCGCCCGATGCCTTTTCGGAGCATAGAGGTAACAACATTACTGTAGCGGCGCAGCGATTTTTGGCTTTCACCAGGAGGTATGATGATAGTCTCAACCTGAATATTATGATCCTTCAAGGCATTGCGAACAGGGAGGAGATATTTTCCTGCGACGTTACTATCTGAAATAACAACCGCAGTAAGGGGCAATTTTGCACTTCTTGCCATCTCGCCAAGCGATGCAAATCCCTCGCTGACAACAAAAACTGGGTAGCTTCGCTCGCCAAGCTGCACAAGAACACGTTCCATGGTTATTCCACAAGACGTCGTAGCTTTCGAGCAATCTCATCCACCGTAATCCCGACCTTTTTCCCATCGGTGGAAACAACAACATCAGCCTGCTTATAGAAAACCTCTCGTAATGCAAGAGTAGATTGAATCTTAGACATCAACTCGCGATCTGAAAGCGGTCGCCCATCGGGATGACGAAGAAGAGGCCTATCCAATCTGTACCTCATGCGTCGGAAAATTTGCTGTGGACTGCTCTTGAGATAGACAAGCACCCCTGTTGATTTGATGGTCTCTAAGTTCTCGATCTTTGTTATTGTTCCACCCCCAAGTGAGATCACAGTTGAGCTTTTCTGTTTTAATTCTTCAATCACCGCCTTTTCTAATTCCCGGAAATACCCTTCACCATTTTCCGCAAAAATATCGGACACGGTTCTCTGTTCCCGTTCCTCAATATGTTTGTCCAGATCAATAAAATCGTATCCAAGTACGTTTGCCAGAATGGGACCGATTGTACTTTTACCACTTCCCATAAAACCTGTAAGGTAAACAAGCGATTTACGTTTACTCATGTTTCACCCACACTGAAACAAGTCGTTTAAGTCGTGACTCACCGACAGTCGTGAAGTTCATGAATGCCAAACCAAGGAGAACAAGAGCGCTACCGCCAATATCTGAGGGGGTAACTCGCTCTTTCAACCAGATCGCACCCACAAATAGAGAAATTACAGGTACAAGGAATGCGACCATCGAAAGTCGAACTGCATCAATACGTTTCAATAGCCACGTGTATGCAACAAATCCAAATGCTGAGGCAAGGACACCGAGGTAAAGCGCCACTGCAAGTGCCTCAAGAGAGACGAGAATCTGTGGTCGGGGATCAAATAAAAAGCTCAGGACCAACAGCGCAATCCCCCCAACAAGATCCATAGCAGCAACAAGGACAAGTGAGTTAATGCGTGCACCAAATCGTTTTGCCAAGACTTGAGCAAATCCAACACTCGCTGCGCTTAAAACCATTGCGCCGTCGCCTAAAGTAGTTGAATAGCGCCCCTTGCTTACGAATTGATCAGAAAAAATTATTGTGATACCAAGGAACCCAACAAACAGAGCAAGTGCTTTGCCCAACGTTGCCTGTTCAGTGCGAAAGAATACCCATGCAAAAAGTGCGATGAAGAACGGATTCGTCCCGTTAAGCACTGCAGCAACACCAGATGTCGTAAACTGAATGCCCCAGAAAACCAAGGCATAAGGGATCATGATCCAGAAAAGGCCTAACATACAGAGAAAAAGGAGCGTACGAGGTTCCCGGGGCATTTTGATACGTTGCCAGCGGGTTAAAGGCAAAAGGACGAGCACCGCTATGAGATTGCGAACTGAAGCAAGCATAAATGGAGTAAAACTCCTCAAGCCAACCACATAAAGGGGCCACGTAAACCCCCATATAAGAGTCATCGAAAGAAATAAAACGAGAGCCAGCCCTCGGTCGATTTGCTGCGGTTTCATACCTTAAATCGTCGCTGAAACTTAGTAAAGTTCACACCTGCTTGCAAATGACACGTCGCACGACTCCTCCTTTATTTCAGCGGAACTGAGCGTATTCGGCTATTAACAAAAAACAATACTCCCATCGCCTTTAGAGAGCGAACCCTCCATACAGATTAAATGTGATTCCATCGATATTGATTCTGCCTCGAACGGGATAAGCACCGTATCTAGGAGACCTGTTCGTCGTATCGAACTGAGGATCGCGGAATTTCATTTCTCCACGAAGGAAAAAATGTTCCGTCAGAAAATAGTCCATCCCTCCAACAACATGGATACCATAGGCTTTGCTGACTGATATCGATTCAGATTGTCCGTAAATGCGCCACCCAAGGTAGAAACCGACACCCCCTCCCATGAACAAACGTATTCGTTCATTTCGAATTGGAATCTGGAAATAAGTTGTCAGCTCAATTGGAGAAAACTTAAAGCCCTCGCGTAGACGAGTTAACGGGGAACGCTCAGCAGTCTTCTCCATGTACTCAGCGGAAACGCCGAACGTCACATTGTATCCTGGTAAGTGATACTGAAGAGATGCTCCGATGCCCAAAATGCTGTTCAGCGTGAGGTACTGCGAACGGACATCTTCATCCGGTGCATCTGGAGATGGAAACAACTTTGCAGACGTTGTGTAACTTCCATTGACCAGTATATTGAGTCGAGACACAGCCTGGTCATACTGTGCCTGTGCTGGGACGGTCAGGATAAAAATGGCGCTATGGAGCGCCAGAGAACAAATCCATTTCCTTTGCATAGTTCATCCGTCATTCCCGGAAGAACTTGTCGCGATTATCGATGATGTTTGCCTTCTCCTTTACGTTATCAAGCCACGCATTGAGGAACGTAGCCTTAGCTGACTGAAGGAGCTGTTCACGAAGCATATTGCTCTGGGAAGCATAGGCAGAGCTATCATATGGCGTCCGCATGAGAAGTTTTACAAGGTAATATCCGCGGTCACCTCGAATTGGATTCGGGACAACGTTTAACGGAATGACCATCAACGAGCCAACGAAGCGTTCATCGCGACCGGGAACGCCTTCGACAGCAGAAAGTGGGGTGATAACTCCGGTGCTATCTAATCGGAGCCGGGGGTCAATTGTTGGCACAAGGGCAAGTTCATTTGAAGTCCCAAGCTGCCCTCTGAGCTCCTCAGCATACTTTTTGGTCTTCGCCATTTTCTTTTCGAAAATGACCGCTGACTTCACTTGGTCTTTTACTTCTGAATATGGCTTAACGCCAGCCTCTTTTGCCTCCGAGATTTCACAAACGACATAGGCATTACGGATAGTAAAGGGATCGCTGATCTTCCCCGGTTTTCCACCGAATGCAAATCGCGAGATCTCCGGTTCAAGTCCGATTCCAGGAATAATTCCCTTCTCAGTAAATGGGGGAGTCTCTCTCACCTGATAGCCGAGCGATTTCGCAGCCTTATCAAAACCATCCTGCCGAGCGACGTAGGCAAAATCTGATGCACGCTGCGAAATATCCTGACGTGTTTGGCTGCTCATCATCACACGAAGGACAATATCAGCAAGCCTGTATTCCGTACGACTCCTTCCTGTCACTTTGATTATGTGAAAACCGAATGGCGTCTCGACAGGTCCAATGATTTCCCCGATGCGTCCTTTGAATGCCGCTTCTTCAAAAGCTTTCACCATCCTTCCTTTCCCAAACCATCCAAGATTGCCTCCTCGCTGGGCTGAACCGGGGTCCTGCGAATACTTACGCGCTAATTCCGAGAATTCCATGCCGCGGCGTGCCTCTGCAGCAATCTCACGCGCCCGCTGCTTCACTGCAGCACTGTCGGAACCACTAGGCCTGAGGAGAATGTGACTTGCTTGAATGAACTCTTCTTTTCCTTGCCGCTCACCAAGGACTTTTATCACGTGAACACCATCATAATCAAGGATAGGACCGAGAACAGCCCCCACAGATGCAGTGGCAACGCTGTCCTGCTTCGCTGTACTGATCGAGCCAAGATTGAACCAGAGAGTATCGGTAACAGGCGTCTCTGAATATTCTTTCGCTAGTTCAAGAAAATCTCCACCTGAGTTTACTCGTGCGATAATATTTTTTGCCTCGTGCAGAGCGTCAAGCGTGTCCTGTGAAGAGGGAACTTCGGGAAATGTAACAATCTTCAGTCTACGCGTGGCTTCCTGTTTATACTCAAAGGCATGGTCGTCATAGTATCGACGTAGTTCGTCCTCTGTGACGGTCACTGCGGTATCATTGAACAACTGCGATGGATTAAGAAAGACATACTGGGCGTTGAGCTTCGTATCCCGATCGAGGAAGCTCTGTCGCACCGCTTCAGGAGTAATGATTGCTGAAGCCATCAGGGCGCTCTCCAATTTCTGCTGAAGCCGCATGAGCCGGAGGTTCTGCTCAATTTGTACCCATTCGTTCTTGAACTGAGGATTATTCAGAGCACGTTCATACGCTTCCCGATTAAACTTTCCCGTTGAATCGGTAAAGATTCTAACAAGAAAATCTGGTGGATTTGGACCACGCACCCAGTCCACAATCTCCTGGTTGGTCACTTCAATGCCAAGACGTTTTGCCTCTTTTTCCATGAGAATTCGATTGACGAGCATGTTCCACACCTGCTCACGGATTTGCGCTTCCTGCTGTGGATCGATCTCTTTCCCGGTTTGCTGGCGCTGGTTATCAATCTCCTGGCGGACAAGATCAGCGAACTCCTGATAATGAATGTCAACTCCATCCACTGAGCCTATTACATCGCTCTGTTCACGATGTTTCCTGCCTGTAATATCCATTCCCCAGTCGAGAACAATGTAAACAATAAAAATGACGGCAAAGGCAGCGAAAATCCCTGCCATGTTATCGCGCATTTTTGTCATTATGGACATACGAGCAACTCTCCAGTTGAAAATGGCGCTACAGCAACATTGAAAATGGTGGCACCCTCAGGAACACCTTTAAGCACCTCCATAAATTTTATCGATATGAATATAGCCGAGGGTGGTCTAAAAAGCAATGAAGTTTGTTTGTTTATTTCTCATATGGCGGCTATATTAATATTTCGTTGAGTTCTTACACCTGATTTGTCGGTCTCAATATTGATTTTATTGGAGGATCGTTTGTGAGAAAAAATCGTTGGAAAATCATCCTCATCCTTGCTTTCGTTGTCCTTGCACTCTACTTCCTTTACCCCACATATCGAAGCTACTACTACTCGGGAAAGCTCCAGCAGCTTCATGGCGCTGACAGCCTGAAATACTTCGTCACTCATGAGAAAGACATTCTCGAAGCAAGAATGAAGCGTATCAAACTGGGACTTGATCTTCAGGGAGGGATGCGTGTCGTTCTCGAGGTTGATGTGCCAAAGCTTCTGGAGGACCTCGCTAAAAACAAGGATGCAAAGTTCGATAGCATCATGGCAGAGGTTCACAAGGAGATTGTGACTTCGGAGAAACCGTTGTTCACTATTTTTCAGCAAGCATTTCAGCAGCACGGTGTTCGTCTCAGCAGATACTACGGCAATATCCGGGACACCGACGACGAGATCATCAGCCAGCTTGAAAAAAACGCAGATGGAGCAGTTGATCGCGCCATGCAGGTCATTCGAAATCGTGTCGATCAATACGGGGTCTCTGAGCCAACAATTCAGAAACAGGGAGGGAGTCGTATCATTGTAGAGCTGCCGGGCGTCAGCAAGGAGGCGGAGGTCCGTCAGCTACTCCAGGGAACAGCTCTTCTGGAATTTAAACTGGTCAAAGATTACGACATCACAGCGAAGGTCTACGACACAATTGACCAGTATCTCGCAACGCATGGTGGCGATACTGCACTTATTGCCCTCGCCGCCGACACAGCTCGGCTTACCGATACAACTGCCCTTGCCACAGCAGACACCATGGCGCCTGTGGCACCACAAGACACAACAGAGGCAGCTCTTGCCCGGCAACATCCGTTTCTGAACCTCGTTCGGCCGCAACAGATCGGAACCATGCTCGTCGGACTTGTCTCAGAAGACAATCGCGGTCGCGTCAATCGTTTGCTCGCGCAGCCTATTATTCAACGCTTTATCCCTACCGACATGCAGTTCCTCTGGTCTGCTAAGCCAAACCCGCGTATCGTAGCTGAGGGGAAAAAATGGTATGAGCTGTTTGCTGTTCGCAAGCAGCCCGAGCTTACCGGTGGAGTTGTGACTGATGCGCGGGCAACCATCGACCCGAATACAAATGCACCAATTGTCTTAATGTACATGAACAGTGAGGGAGCAAGAGAATGGGCACGGATCACAGGGGCAAATGTACACAAACATATTGCTATCGTCCTTGACAATGCTGTCTACTCAGCCCCTGAGGTGCGATCAAAGATCACCGGGGGTAGCTCGCAAATTGAGGGGATGGATAATCTTGAGGAAGCTCGGCTTCTTGAAATTGTCTTGAAAGCCGGTGCCTTGCCTGCCCCTGTGGCGATCATCGAACAGCGCACGGTCGGACCATCACTTGGCGAAGATTCAATCCGCAAAGGGCTTAATTCAACCCTCGTGGCGTTCATGGTCATCGTTCTCTTCATGCTGACCTACTACCGCACAGGAGGAGCAGCGGCTGATTTTGCGCTGCTGTTCAACATACTTTTTATTCTCGGTGTCCTTGCGGGTTTCCAAGCAACTCTAACTCTGCCGGGAATCGCTGGCATTGTACTAACTATTGGCATGGCCGTCGACGCCAACGTGCTTATTTACGAACGTATACGCGAGGAATTCTCCTCCGGGAAGACACTTCGTGCAGCAATAGACACAGGATATGCACGAGCTTTCCCAGCTATTTTCGACTCCAACATCACGACTTTCTTCAGCGGAGTCGTGCTGTATCAATTTGGAACAGGACCGATTCAGGGATTTGCGCTTACACTTATGATCGGCATTGTTGCCAGCATGTTCAGCGCCATCGTAATCACACGGGTCATCTTCGACACGATGGTCGAACGGGGAGCAACAAGAATCAACTTTGGTTGAAAAACACTGAAAATCCCGTTTATCTCGGAGCGGGAAAAGTATCCACGAAACAGAATTTATCTGATAACACTGCGGGGTTGTATCAATGAGATTTTTCAAAGAGCCACACATTGACTTCATGAATAAGCGGAGAACCTGGTACACAGTCTCAGTCATTACCCTCGTCGTTGGCATGGCTGGCTTGGCAATTCGAGGACTGACCTACGGGATCGATTTCCTTGGAGGAACGGAGCTTATTGTTGAGTTCAATAAGCCGGTTGATGTTGGACGAATTCGAAGCGCCCTCGATAAGAGCGGAATGACAGGAGCTGAGATCAAGAGCTTCGGTTCACCTCAGGATATGCTTATTCGAACACCTCTGCAAGCCGAAGGGACAAAAATCGGAGACCAGATAAAAGCGGCGTTAACTCAATACATACCTGACGCTAAGTTCACTGTACTACGCGAGGACAAAATCGGTCCTAAGATTGGAGCTGAGCTGCGGAGAAATGCGTTTTATGCTATCGCCGCCACATTGATCATCATCATGGTCTACATCGGATTCAGGTTTAAGTTCATCTACGGTGTCATGGGTGTCGTGGCGCTTTTCCATGATGTTCTGGTCACCCTTGGACTTGTGGCGCTATTGAATGGTGTGACTCCGTACCTGAATCTCGAATTCAATCAGAGTATGATGGCAGCGTTTCTGACACTGATCGGATTCTCAATCAACGACACAGTGATTGTATACGATCGAATCCGAGAGAATCTGAAAATTTATCGCACAGAATCACTTGCAAATGTCATGAACAAGAGCATCAACCAAACATTGAGCCGAACAATTATCACAAGCGGTACTGTAGTAATGGTGCTTCTTGTCCTGTTTCTCTTTGGTGGTGAGGTGAACCGCGGCTTTGCCTTCACGTTCCTCATAGGCACAATTTCCGGAACATACTCCTCTATCTATGTCGCCAGTGCTCTTGTGCTCGACTGGACGATCTGGAGTAAGAAGAAGAATCAACCTTCACGGTGAGCATCATGGAAATTCTGACATCGGAAGATCGTGGGGTCACAGTGCTGACACTCAAGGGAAGCATCATGGGTGGACCCGACGCTCTCGCCCTCAATGAACATCTCCATCATCTCGTTGAGCAAGGTGCGCGCCGCATCGTCGTTGACCTAAAAGCTGTCGATGCGATGAATAGCTCAGGTCTCGGGATGCTTATTGG
This sequence comes from Bacteroidota bacterium, assembly GCA_049973045.1. GTDB lineage: Bacteria > Bacteroidota > Ignavibacteria > 0-14-0-80-59-12 > 0-14-0-80-59-12 > JBMFJZ01. The sequence continues at coordinate 140,090 of JBMFJZ010000005.1, forward strand.
CGGTTTAACAACTATGAGAAATGCTGGCGGCGATTTGAAGCTGGCTAACGCTTCAGCAAAAATCAAAGATCTGCTAACCATCACAAAGCTACTCACAATTTTCGAGCATTACGACTCCACCGATTCTGCCGTTGCGAGTTTTTTGTAATATCTTCACCCGACATAGCACTTTGTGAGTGCAGAACGCCGCTTGAATCCGCCGCAAGCGGAACTCTTTTGCTTTATGCTATAGAGCGACCTCAGACAGAGAAAAGGAATCCATGCCTGTTGACATCATAATCGGTACACAATGGGGCGATGAGGGGAAAGGGAAAATTGTCGACCTTCTCAGCGAGAATGCCTCCATTGTAGCACGGTATCAAGGGGGTGCTAATGCCGGGCACACTGTGGTTTTCCGCGGCAAGCAGTACGTCCTCCATCAAGTTCCCTCTGGAATCTTCCGCCGCCACATTACATGCGTCATTGGAAATGGAGTCGTCGTTGATCCAGCTGCACTCCTTGCTGAGGTCCGACAAATAGAAACACTACGCGTAAGTGTCCGTGGTAGACTCCTCATCAGCCATCGGGCGCATCTTATCATGCCGTATCACAAATTGCTGGATCAACTTGATGAGACCGGCAGACATATCGGCACGACAGGCCGCGGCATTGGTCCAGCATACACAGACAAGTTCGCACGATGCGGTATCCGCATCGTCGATCTTCTGAATCCCGTGGTTCTTCGTGAAAAACTTACTCGCAATCTATCTGAGAAAAATCAACTCCTCAGAGAAATTTACGGCGAGAAAGAACTCAACATTAATGCGATTGTTGAAGAATACGTGAAGTTCGACAAGAAGATCGATCCATTTGTTACCGATACCTCACTGTATCTAAATAATGCTCTTCGTGCTGGCAAAGCCGTCCTCGCTGAGGGAGCACAGGGGGCTCTCCTTGATGTGGATCATGGAACATATCCCTTTGTGACATCATCAAATCCAACTGCGGGGGGTGCATGCACAGGTTTAGGGATTCCTCCAACTGCCGTTCGGACTATTCTTGGAGTTGCGAAAGCCTACACGACACGCGTCGGAGAAGGACCCTTCCCTACAGAGGAGCACGGCAACGTAGGGGAGCGAATACGAAAAATCGGCGATGAATTTGGAGCAACAACAGGCAGACCCCGTCGCTGTGGCTGGTTCGATGCGTTTGCGATGCAATATGTTATTCGGGTCAACGGCATTGAACAGCTTGCTATCACAAAACTTGACGTCCTCGATACGTTTCCTGAACTAAACATCTGCATCGGGTACAAACTCGATGGGAAATCCTTGAAAGAATTCCCGACGGAACCTGAAACATTATCTCGGGTGACACCAATCTATGAGCGATTCCCGGGCTGGAGAGAGCCAACAGGCTCAGCTCGAAAGTTCTCTGAACTCCCTATAAACGCTCGCCGATACCTGAGGGCACTTGCTGAGCTCTCCGGAGTAAAGCTTTCACTCGTCTCCGTCGGTGCTTCTCGAAAGCAAACGATCGTTCTCACAAATTGAGTGAAACGAAGCCCGCCTCCGGCGGGATGATGGCTCAGAGTCTTGGCTCACAGTGAAGCAAACAAATATGAGCGCCGACATATCCGCATCACGATACCGAGAGGACCAGTATGGTGACTGAACGAATCCCTCGTCCACAAAGTCCACGTTCCAAGAACATCAAACTTGGACTTCTCGTTGCAGCGGTTCTCATCATGGGGATGACGCTCTACTATTCTCAACGGATTGTCAGGCAGCTGCAGCAGCGCGAGCAACAGGTCGCCACGCTCTATGCTCGCTCGCTTGAATATATTGCAACCGAGCAACAGCTCAGCATCGATTATTCATTCATCTTCGACCAGATCATCCGCTCCATCGACTTCCCAATGATCCTCACCGATGCGAACAATAATCCGCTCGAGCCATTTTCTAAGACAACTCGAAACATCGAGATCGATACAAGTAAATCTGCTGCTGAGCAGGAACAGCATCTCCGCTATCTCATTGCATCTTACGACCGCGAGCATCGACCGCTGCGAGTAACTGTGCAAGATTCGGTCATTCTTAACTACGTGCATTATGGGGAGTCCTCGCTCGTGAAAAAACTCAGATGGCTCCCTTACATCGAGTTCGGAATCGCTGGACTATTTATCATCGTCGCCTATATTGGATTTTCATACATTAAGCGAACGGAGCAAAGCAACATCTGGGTTGGCATGGCTCGTGAGACCGCCCATCAACTCGGCACACCGCTTTCGAGCCTATCCGGATGGATTGAGTTGCTCCATGAGCGAGTTGGGAATGATTCAGCAGCCGTTGAGACAATTGTAGAGGCTGAACGTGATCTCCAGCGCCTCGAAAAAATCGCACAAAGATTCTCTAAAATTGGATCAAAGCCTGACCTTAAAGAAGAACGCTTGAACGATGTTATTGAATCAGTCATCGCCTATTTCCGGCGCCGCATCCCTCAGACAGGAAAGGACGTTGAGTTGCGTTTAGAAACAGACGGAATTTACACCGCTCGAGTGAATCGGGAACTGTTCGAATGGGTGCTTGAGAATCTTGTCAAAAATGGGCTTGACGCTATTGACACACCACAAGGGATGATCACATTCACTTTGACTCGTCATGGCACCGATATAATCGTTGATGTCACGGACACCGGTCGCGGCATTGATCAGCGCTATCGACGCGATATTTTCCGGCCGGGATTCAGCACAAAAAAGCGCGGATGGGGCTTGGGATTAAGTCTGGCAAAACGTATCATCGACCAATACCATGGCGGGAAACTCCTTTTGAAAGATTCAAGAGTAGGAAAAGGGACAACATTTCGTATCAGAATTCCAAGCTAATGTAAAGCTCCGAGGGTGTCTGCAATCTTAAGACAATCACCTAGTGCAGATCTTTCCCATCACAAAGAGAAGACAGGTGGGGGCAATCATGAGAATTGCAATTATCTCCGATGTTCACGCAAACCTTGAAGCTCTCACGGAAGCGATCAGCATCATCAACCGCAGCAACATTGACCGAATTGTTTGCCTGGGTGATATTGTCGGCTACGGTGCAAATCCAAACGAATGCATTGAAATCATTCAGCGACATTGTCCTGAGACGGTCCTTGGCAATCATGATGCCGCTGCGCTTGATCTATCGATCACACGCTACTTTAACGAATACGCACGAGAGGCTGCTGAATGGACTCACGATGTCCTCACACAGAAAAGCAGAGAATATCTTGAAAGTCTCCCCCTCATCATCAACGACCATGAGTTGACATTTGTTCATGCGTCACCAAGACGTCCTGCGGAGTGGGATTACATTTTCTCCAATTTAGAGGCAAAGGTCAACTTCCCGTTTTTTACAACACCTATCTGTTTCATCGGACATTCGCACGTTCCACAGATATTTTCAGAGCATCGCTCCCACGGTCCCATAAGGCGCGATGATAGGTACATTATTAACGTAGGGAGCATTGGTCAACCGCGAGATGGAAACCCAGATCTCAGTTTCGGCATTTTTGACACGAAGGAATGGGCATACGAGCATATCCGTGCGCCGTATAATATCGATGTAGCAGCAAAAAAAATTATTCAGGCTGGTCTCCCCTACGTACTTGCAGAAAGGTTGTATGAAGGGACATAGCGTGCGCCGCCACGTAGCAATGCTCTCAGCCTACTCACTTCCAAGCAACAGTTTTCCTCATGCCGAGGAATAACTGCTGGAAATAGTCGAACGGAAGCAATCCTTCGCTTTGAAATGGTTGAGTTGATCGGTTTTGACTTGACTTTTTGATATGCCGTTGATATATTCCCTTGTTGTCCGGTTAAAACAAAGAACCCAAATGAAAGCTTGGTTACGCCTTTAGTTAGTGCAGGCATGATAAATAAGAAGAGGCTTCAACAGTCACTTAACGAAAGGAGGTTCACATGAGCAGGTTGTTTACGTTAGCCTTCGTTGTAGTAAGCTTGCTTTTCTTCACAGCAATTGCAGTGCAAGCGCAAACAGGCACAATTAAAGGCAAGGTAACAGATGCTCAAACTGGCATAGCCTTGCCTGGAGCAACCGTCTTTCTGGAAAAAACTGCCATGGGAGCAGCTGCCGATGCAAATGGAGAGTACACAATACAAAATGTTCCGGCAGGCTCCTACACCATCGTTGGTCGTTATGTTGGCTACCAAGAAATTCGGCGGCCAGCCAGGGTTAGTGCAGGTGAGACCGTCGCCATTGATCTGAGACTTACACCAAGCACTCTCTCTGTACCACCAGTTGTCGTTACCGCTATTGGTACGGAGGCACTCCGCGAGAGGATGGGGACAGCCGTTTCGACCATTCAAGGGCAATCTCTCGTTCTTTCAGGTGCCCATGACGTGTTAAAAGACATTGTTGCTAAGGCACCTGGTGTTTTTACTACCGAAGCTTCTGGAGACCCCGGAGCGGCGACAAGAATTGTACTACGCGGAGCACGATCTCTACAGAACAATAACCAACCTTTAATTGTGGTGGACGGAGTGCCAATTTTCAATAGCACACTCTATTCAGGCATCGATGTGGCGGGCACATCGGCTGAGTCACGAATGGTTGATCTCAACCCGCAAGATGTTCAAAGCGTGGAAATCTACAAGGGACCCTCGGCAGCATCGCTATGGGGTGCTCGCGCTGCAAATGGTGTTATCGTGATCACAACGAAACCAGGAGTTTTTGCCCCCGGGAAAAAGATCAACATTTCACTCCGTTCCCAGGTCTACGCAGATGATCTTTTGCGCTCTTTCCCTCTTCAGACAAGCTTTGGCCAAGGCTTTGGGGGAAAATTCGGTTTCAATAGCTCGCTGAGCTGGGGAGATAGAATTGCCGACAGGTCTGGCGGTCCGGATTCGCTTGCAAGGCCAGATTATCCTTATTCGACAATCATCAAGAAGAACTCAAAGCAAACCTACGACCATGCTACAGAACTTTTCCACACCCCAGTTACTTGGGACAACGGTGTCACAGTGAGCGGCGGGGATGAGTGGGGGACTTTCTATCTCGATATCGATCGGTTAAGTCAAAAAGGTATTATCCTTGCAAATCAGGAGCTCGGTCGTACTTCTATACGTGCCAACGTTTCACGACGTTTCTCAGAAAATGTAACGGCAAGAGTGAACGCCTCATACATGAACACTAACTCGGCACGTATTCAGCAGGGGTCAAATATTTCAGGTATTTTGCTTGGCGCTTATCGTACCCCACCCGACTTTAATAACCAACCGTATCTGGTGAACTACGTTAGCCCATCGGGAGCCGTATTCCCCAATGTCCAACGCACATATCGTAACGGCGAGGGTAACCCTGCGAGAGTAGCAGGATATGATAATCCATTCTTTACCATTTATCAGGTCCCTACATCGTATAACACTAATCGGCTTTTTGGAAGCGGTGAGCTCTCTTACGACCCGCTCAGCTGGCTCAACATTACAGGCAGGGCTGGTGTGGATTACTATACATCCCGCGGGTCAACAACGTATCCCGTAGGTGACGCTTCCGTGCCAACGGGACAACTAAACCGGAATGTTCTTTCCCAGTATCAGATCAATGCAGACTTGATGGCACGTGCAACCCGCGACTTGACCGAGAACATCACCGGGTCGCTACTCCTCGGCGGGCATCTTGACCACCAAGAAACCGACAACACAAATGTTGTGGCAACGAAATTTATCCTGCCAACTGCTCCTGCGACTTTTACCAATGCTCTCTCATATTTCCCGACCGAAGGCAAGACAATTGTTAGGACCGCCGCACTGTATGGAGAACTTGGGCTCGATCTGTATCAGCAGTTGTTCTTGCGCCTTTCAGGAAGAAGCGAAAGTGCTTCAACGTATGGACCAGATGTTGCGCAAACCTACTTTTTCCCTTCAGCCAGCTTAGCGTGGGAATTTACCCGACTCCCGGCACTGCAGGATAATCCGACACTTAATTCAATATTGAGCTACGGCAAGCTGCGGAGCTCAATCGGTATAGCGGCTAATCAGCCCCCCGCATATGTCACAAAGACATACTTTGTCAACGCTGCCTTTGGAAACGGATGGGGTCCTGAAACCAATGCGCTCTATTACGGTGGCGGCGCTGTTCGCTCAGCCCAATTAGGAAATTCCACTCTGAAACCCGAGAGGACAAGGGAAATAGAATTCGGACTTGACCTGCGATTTCTCAACGATCGCATTTCCCTCAGCGCCACCCAGTACTTCGATTATACATGGGATGCTATCTTAAGCCTGGACATTGCACCGTCTTCTGGATTCTCCAACAAGGTGGCAAATGCGGCAAAGATCAAAAACACAGGAACAGAGCTCCAGCTAATCGGTGAATGGCTAAGGATAGGTGGTTTCTCCTGGACGACAACCATAAACTGGTACACCAATAAGAATAAAGTAACCGATCTTGCTGGCGTGAAATCAGTGTTCTTGAACGGATTCGTTGATCCAAGTTCGAGAGCTATCCTGGATCAACCAGTAGGTGTCCTCTATGGTAGCCGATGGGAACGAGATGCAGCTGGCAAGTTGGCACTTGATGCGAATGGATTTCCTCAATTAGCCGCCGAAGCAGGCGTCATTGGAGATCCCAACCCTAAGTGGCGCAGCAACATAATAAACACCTTCCGCTATCAACGACTTACGTTGAACGTGCTGGTCGACATTAAAAAGGGCGGAGATGTGTGGAACGGCACGAAAGGAGCTCTCTATTTCTTCGGTGCCCATGGAGACCAGCAGTGGTGGACTACCTTAACAGCCGAACAGGCGGCTACGCTGAAGAACTACGAGGGACTTACACCACAGCAAATGATAGCATACGGCTTCAAAACCTACGTTAAGAATCCAGATGGCACCTATTCATTCCGTGGATATGTCCATGACTTTGGCGGTGGACCGGTACTTGTTGACGAAACGTACTTCTGGGACGGTCCTGGCTCCGGCTTCACTGGCCCAGCCGAGCAATTCATTGAGGATGGGAGCTACGTAAGGCTCAGAGAGATTTCACTCTCCTATACAATCCCTCTGCGTAGATTTGGTATAGAGAGTATCATGTTGACTGCAATAGCACGAAACCTCGCCCTCTGGACTAAGTATACCGGCATTGATCCGGAGACAAACCTTACAGGCCCGAGCAATGGCCAGGGACTCGATTATTTCAACAATCCCAGCGTAAGAACGTACGCATTCTCAATTCAGGTGAACTACTAAACATAAGCAAGAATGGAGAGGCAACCATGAGAAACGTCACAAGTTTACTTATCGCCCTGGGAATTGTCGTAGGTTTCATCGGCTGCGAATCCTTTACTAAGGGATACGACACAAACCCATTGGCACCTTCTGATGCGCCTGCAGAAAAGGTCTTTGCAGGCGCTGAGGCGGCGTTCATCGAGTTCACTGAGGGGTATCCCAGCATGTTGGCAAGTATTTGGGCACAACAAATTCACGGCGCCGAACGTCAATTCTCAGGCTACAACAGCTACACCGTATCCTCACAGGACTTTGCAAATGATTGGTTCCTTGCCTATACACGTGTATTAGCAAATTTGCGGCTTACACAACAAAAGGCTGCAGCCAGTGGGGCGAACAATCTCGTAGGTGTAGCAAAAATCCTTGAGGGAATACATATGGGCACAGTCGCTGCGCTATGGGGAGACGTCCCATATTCTGAAGCAGCTAAACCCGATGTGACAACAACGCCTAAGTATGACAATCAGCTCGATGTCTACACTGCAGTGCAAAATGTTCTCAGCGATGGCATCACAACGTTGGCCGGCAACAAGCGCCCCCTTGCTCAGGACGCCTTTTCCTATGCTGGTAATCCAGACCTTTGGATAAAGGCTGCCCACTCCGCAAAGGCACGTTACTTCATGCATGTCGCAAGGCATAACGGATATGATGCAGCTACCTTGAACCAGGTCATCGCTGAGGCACAGCAGGGGATAACAGCTCTCAGCGGCAGCGAAGATCTAATGTTCAAACACCCCTCGGGCACATATCAAGGCGACATGAATCTGTGGTATTCTTTCCTGGTCTTCGACCGCTCTGGCTACATTGACGCCGTTGGTAATTTCGCATTCCCTATGATGAAGGCACTGGCAGGTGATGGGAAGACAGATGAAAGCGGACGTATGAAGTATTACTTTACTCCAGATGGTAAGGACCTGAACACTTCTGATGGAGCTTACACTGAAACTTCCCCTTATCCGGTTATCAGAGCTTCTGAAACACATTTGCTCATGGCAGAAGCCTACGCACGTCTGGGAGATGTGAGCAGCGCAATTGCACACTTGAACATGGCTCGGCAGTATAACAACAACGTGTTCAAAAACCACTCACAGGACTTCACAGCAACTGATTTCCCCACGGCCAATGCATTGCTACAGGCGATACTGAATGAGGAATACCTCTCGCTCATGCATCAAATCGAAGCCTTCAATTTCCTCAGGCGTGTGAATTACAATATTGCGTACACTGATTCGCTCGGAAATACAGTCCGGCTGACACCAACAAGTGGCACCCAGTTCCCACAAAGATTTTTGTATTCCAGCGATGAAATTAACTCAAATCCGCATACTCCCGTCCAAAGGGCTGAGGACCTCTTTAATCCTACTCGTGTGAATCAGTGACGCCTTAGGGAGTAACTAGGAAGTAAAGACGTGGTAGCTGCAAAAGCTTTACACTTTCTGCAGCTACCACTATGTTTTTTTGTACATACTCAAGGCTTAATCTTTTCGAACTTCTCTGACATATTCGGGAAGTCGTGTTCCCCCTTATGCATTACGCCATCGAATATCCCTCACACTGCTTCTGATGATAACTGAATGTTCTTATAGATGGAGGAGATCATGAATATGCAGCTGCGGAAACAAGCTGGCATAATAATGGCGATGCTTCTGCTCATTATTTGTATAGCATCTCCGATAGTTCTTGCGCAATCTCATGAAACAGCAGACACCTCAGACATCCTGCATAACATTTCGTTCAGAAATTTGGGCCCTGCTGTAGCTGGTGGAAGAGTCACCGCAGTGGTTGGTATTCCAGGAAAGCCCAACGTGTACTATGTGGGCACAGCGGGGGGAGGGATTTTCAAAACTGAGGATGGTGGCGTAACGTGGAAAGCGGTATTTGAAAAGCAACCCACGGCTTCCATCGGTGCCGTAGCTCTGGCTCCATCAAATACGAACTTAGTATGGGTGGGCACAGGCGAAGCTAACCTTCGAAACGATATCATCACCGGAAAAGGGGTTTACTTCTCACCAAACGGCGGACAGTTCTGGCAATATAAGGGGCTCAAAGAAGTTGGACAAATTTCCAGGATCGTCATTGACCCGGTGGACCCAAATATAGTCTTTGTCGCAGCAATCGGCCATGCGTGGAGACCTAACCCCGAGCGGGGTGTGTACCGCACTACCGATGGTGGGAAAACCTGGGAAAAAGTACTGTTCGTCAACGACACTACAGGAGCCTCTGATCTGATCATGCAACCCGGCAATCCAAAAATTCTCTTTGCGGCAATGTGGCAAGTGGTGCGACATCCCTGGAAGCTTGACGATGGGGGCTACGGAAGTGGCATTTATCGCTCTACTGACGGTGGTGCTACGTGGAGTAAACTCACCGAAGGCTTACCCTCAGGCCCGCTTGGCCGTATTGCGCTTGCCATCGCACCAACGAATCCAAATCACGTATACGCATTAATTGAATCGAAAGAAGGTATGCTCTGGGATTCAAAAGACCTTGGGGACCATTGGACTCTCGTTAGCAACAATCATGCCCTCAACGTCAGACCATTTTATTTTTCTCGTTTCGTCGTCGCACCGAACAACGAAGATAAGCTATACTTCCTCTCCCTTATCCTTTCTGAGTCAACCGATGGTGGAAAGACGATCAAGAACATCAGTGAAGGAATGCATGTCGACCACCACGACATATGGATTGACCCGCAAAATCCAGATAGAATCATCGACGGGAATGATGGTGGTGCATACATTTCCCTTGATGGCGGAAAAACATGGCGTTACATGAACAATATCCCAATAGAACAGTTCTACCAGGTAGCCACAGACACTTGCATCCCGTACCACATTGGCGGCGGTTTGCAGGACAACAATGCATGGTATGGACCATCAGCAAACTTGTTTGGGAAAAGTGTCCTCGGCTCAACATGGTTTGTCGTTGGAGGAGGAGACGGTGAATATGTCGTACCCGCTCCAAGTGATCCGAACATCGTGTACGTCGAGTCACAAAATGGATGGCTGACAAGACTGGATCTGAAAACCGGGATATCCAGGCGTATAAGACCATATGAACTTGATGCTGGAGATATGAGCCCCGCTGAACTCAAGTACCGGTTCAACTGGACGACACCAATTGCTGTCTCATATACTAACCCCAATGTGGTATATGTTGGGAGCAACGTCGTTTTCAAGACCATTGATGGTGGATTACACTGGAGCGTCATCAGTCCTGATTTAACCCGGAATGACAAAAGTAAGCAAATAACAAGCGGCGGTGAAATCCAGTACGATATCAGCGGCGCGGAGACCTACAACACAATTCTTTCGATTGCGATTTCCCCTTTGGATTCAAATGTAATCTGGGTAGGCACAGACGATGGACTGGTGCACGTGACTCGCGACGGAGGCAAACACTGGTCAAACCTTGGAAAGAACATACGGAATCTTCCAGAGTGGGGACGAATCTATCAGATTGAAGCCTCACCATTTTCAGCAGCAACCGCTTATATCACCGTGGATCTTCATGAGCTTGACAACAATCGGCCGTATGTTTTCAAAACAGATGACTTTGGCGAAAGCTGGGTTTCCATCTCGAGTGGATTGCCGGAGGATGACCCTGCAATCGTCGTGCGTGAAAACCCAAATCAGCGTGGTTTCCTTGTCGTCGGAACTACTACGGGCTTATTCTATTCAAGAGATTATGGTAAGCACTGGCAACCGCTGAAAAGCAATTTCCCGACAGCTTGCGTTTATGATTTGAAGTTCGTGAAAAGAACCCACGACCTGGTTATTGCAACCCATGGACGCGGCATATTCATATTTGACAACCTAAGTCCACTCGAACAAACTGATAAAACGACCGAGGGGAAAAATTTTCATCTCTTCCGCCCACTCTCTGCATACATGTTTCACTTGTGGAATAGGCAGGGTCTTCAAAGCCCGAGCGAGTACTCCGCCCCTAATCCTCCCCTTGGCGTCATGATAGACTATTACCTGAAGAATGAGCTGAAAGTTACCAAGGAGGAGGAAGAAAAACACCTGACTCCTGTGTTGATAGAAATTTTCGATTCCTCCGATAGCCTGGTCGCGACGCTTTACGGTCCTTCGAAAAAAGGCTTCAACCGCTTCGTTTGGAACATGCGTTATCAAAGCCCGACTAAACTCCTTATTGGTTCAGAAAAATCAAAAAAGGAATCACCATATACAACCAATGGTCCTTTTGTAATTCCGGGAAAATATAAGATTTCTGTGACAGTAAGAGGAGATACCCAGACAGAGATGGTTGAAATAAAACCCGATCCGCGCCTCCCTTTCGATTCCACCGGATTTGTTGCTACAACACGAGCAGGCTTAAAAGTGCGTGACCAGGTCTCAGCTCTCAATGAGATTCTTAATCGCATTCAAGATATTGAAGATCAAATTTCAACCATCAAGAAAGCCATTAAGACAGATGAAGCAGGCATGAAGCAAGGAAAATACACATCAGTCATCGACGAAATGAACTTGCTCCAGAAGAAATTGACAGCACTCAAAGACACACTTTTTAACACAAAAGTGCAACATGACGCCGCTGAGGACGAGATTCACCATCTATCTCGCTTTCACGACCGACTCACCCGGTTGTTGTTCAGCCTTATGTCGCCGTACAGCGGAGAACCTACTGAAGTTACACTCGGAACAATGAAGGAGCTGAGCGAACAACTGCAGGTTTATTTGAAACAGTTTAATAACATATTGAAGATGGACATTCCTGCATTCAATAAAATAGCTCAGGAAAACAATGTACCTATAATACTTGGAGGACCAATAGTTGAGGTACCGCGGATGAAGTAGAACTGACACCTCTACCGGATCACAGACAATTCCATCAACCAATTTAGCTTCCGAAAAGAAGCACATGGCTTATACAAACATCGAAATCAAAGCTCGGTGCAAAAATCCTGAAAGCATAAGAGTGATCTTGCGAACACACAACGCCGTCTTCAAAGGTACTGATCATCAAATCGATACATACTTCAAAGTACCGCATGGTAGATTGAAGCTTCGTGAAGGGAACATTGAGAACAATCTCATCTACTATGAGCGCGAAGATAACTCCGACGCAGGCGGACTAAAGGAGAGCAGGTACATTGTATATTCACTTGATCCTTCCGCCTCTTCTCTAAAAGAGTTGTTAATGAAAGCGTTAGGTCCACTGGTTGTGGTTGAAAAGGAGCGTGAGATATATTTTATCGATAATGTGAGATTTCATATCGATAGAGTCAAGAATCTTGGCAGCTTCGTTGAAATAGAAGCGACCGATAAACAGGGAACTATGAGCAAAGAAAAACTGCTGGAGCAGTGTGCATTCTTTCTCGAATTGTTCAAAATTCCTCAAGATGATTTGATCCCAGCTTCTTACAGCGATTTGCTGCTAAGGAAGTGACCTTTCTTGAAAAACCTAATCTGCATTTATCTGATCGCATTCTCTCTGCGTCCGCCAAGGGCGGATTGCTCCCTTATTTTCCGGTATTTTTGCACTGCCCTCTGGTGCTCTCTATACGTTCGAGAGAATACATGTCCACCTCGGCCGTTGCTAACGAGAAAAAGATACTGATGTCGTGACGGGTACAGCACAGCTTTTATGGAACGCATCCCCGGATTGTTAATCGGACCGGGAGGCAGGCCTGCATAAAGATAAGTGTTATAAGGTGACTGCACATCGAGGTCTTTCCAGTAGACTCTGCCCTGCTTTCCAAGTGCGTACTGCACAGTGGGATCGGCTTCAAGTCGCATTCCGCGACGCAAGCGATTCAAGTAAACCCCGGCAATGATTGATCGCTCGCTATCCACTTTCGCCTCCGCGTCAACAATTGACGCAAGTGTAACAACCTGTTCTGTTGTTAGACCGAGCTTGCGAGCTTGTTCTTGCAGAGAATCGTTGTAAAAGTGTTTAAACGTTCCGACGAGTTGCCTGATAATGGCTTCCTCATCTTCTTGCCAGTAGAATTCATAGGTGTTGGGGAAAAGATATCCTTCGAGAGACGAGGCCTCAATTCCAAGTTCACGGGCAAATGTGCTATCGTTCACCAGAGCCATAAATCGCACGGGGTCAATACCAACTTCACGTGCAAGAATATGAGCATAGCTTCGTGCCGTCTGTCCCTCAACAAGCGTAATGGTTATATTAATCGCCGATCTGCCCGTATGGAGATCACGAAGTATCTCGAAGTTTGATGCACCATTGAACAACAAATACTTGCCCGCCCTGATCTTCTCTGCCCATCCTAATAATTTGCCAGCAAGAACAAAACAGAATTTTCTTCTCACAACCCCATTCTGGTAGAGCGAATCAGCTATGTCAGCAAATGTTGCCCCGCGGGGGATGAAGATAGCTTTCGACTGTGTACGGTCAGCAAAATAGTTTGGTGCAAGAAATGTGAGGTATACAGAACCTGTCATAAATCCGAAAACAACAAGAAACCCTGCAATCCTTCTGCTCCAGCGCATTAAAGATGTTCTCTTACGGCGTGCCACAGCTATCCTTTATCGCTCTTTACGGACTCTTTAGAAAGCTCATGCATCTTCTCAATGATAACCCGAAAAAGATGCTCAATCGCTCTGGATGAAAGAGGTCCGCGGTTTACAGCTTTAACGTGACGAATAATTTCCTCTTCACGTTCACCATCACGGAGGGAAAAACCTTCGAGGGTTTTCCTCTCCTTGATCTTTAAGGCTATTTGTGCACGTTCATTAAGCAACCCCACGATCTTCTCGTCGATGGCATCGATCAGCTTCCGCAGGGCAACAATTGATTCAGCCATAGAACATTACCTCTTCATCCAGCGTAAGATTTGGTGCGGGACCGAGATCGAGAGGGGATATCCCGCTTTTTGAAAAGTGGGGCTGCTGAAATCTCATCCATCCTACGTATGCAACCATCGCACCGTTGTCAGTGCAAAAGTCGATACGAGGAATATGAAGCGAAATTTCGCGCTTCTTAAGCTCTTCAGAAAACCGCTGACGGAGAAGTGAATTCGCTGCTACCCCGCCGGAGACTGTCACATGGCGAACGTGAAATTCCTCGGCTGCACGAATTGTTTTTTCAACCAGCACATCGACGACCGCCGCCTGGAAACTTGCAGCAATATGATACACTAACTCGCCACTGGCTGGGAATAGCTTGTTCCTTCGAAGAAAATAGAGAACCGATGTCTTCAATCCGCTGAAGCTAAAATCATACCCATCTCCAAGACCGGGTCGAGGAAAGCGGACATAGCTCGAATCCCCCTTCTGTGCGGCTTTATCGATGGCTGGTCCACCAGGATACCCAAGACCCAGCATCTTCGCAACTTTGTCGAATGCTTCACCCGCTGCATCATCACGCGTCTCTCCAAGCACGCGGTGAACAAACGGTGCTTCCACATAGGCAAGTATTGTATGCCCACCAGAGACAATCAAAGCAACGTATGGGAACTCAGGCGTTCGTTCCTCCAAGAAATTTGAATACAAATGAGCAACGAGGTGATTCACCCCGATGAATGGAATTCCTCTACCGTAAGCAAATGCTTTAGCAAAATTTAAACCCACGATGAGCGAGCCTATCAGCCCCGGACCATAGACTGCGGCAACAGCATCAATCTCCTTCTTTTGTACCCCAGCCGCATGCAGTGCTTCCCGGACAACTGGAACAATCAGCTTCTGGTGAGCACGTGAGGCAAGCTCGGGAACAACCCCACCGTACCGAAGGTGAATGAGTTGAGCCTTCGTGATGTTGCTTAAAACTTTCCCGTTGCGGAGAACCGCTGCAGAAGTCTCGTCACAAGATGTTTCAATGCCAAGAATCAAGCTCATACAAAAAGCAAAATAGCAAGCATGGCGAAAAGTTTCAAGTGATGTTAAAAACGTGGCCCTCCGGGCACCACAGTGCACCCACGCAGCTAAGAACGCCGTAAAAGACAAGTAAGACTTCTCCGCTGCAGTGAGCAGCAACCGAAGGAGGATAAATGTCCAATTCTCGTTCCGTCACTCCCTAAGGACAGTCACCAATTCTATTCCCCGTCTAAAACCGCGGTGCCGATAGAATCTTTCGCACCCCACCTACCGGCGGGGTGAACAGCATAAATAAGTGGCACGCTTAGAACGGTCACAGCCATTTTCATCAAGTATTGTCCTAAGATAAGAGGAGCAACCGGCATGATGCCAATGAAGGCGGCAGTACAGAATATTGCGCTATCAAGGAAAGTTGACACAGAGTTACTCGCAAGGACGCGTGCCCATTTGTATCGCCCAAATTGTTCTCTCCACCATGCGAATATCTCTACGTCGATCAGCGAACTGGCAAGAAATGCAAGTAGTCCAGCTCCGACAATGCGCGGGGTAGCACCAAGAACCTGAACAAAAGCCAGGTTCCCACGGAAATACGATGGAGAGGGAAGAGCAATGATGAAAAGCGAATAAAGAGCCAGGAGGAAACTTGCCGCGAATGCGCCGAAGACAACCTGCCGCGCACGCTGTTTACCAAGCTTTTCGTTAATAAGATCAACAAGAGTAAACGTGATCGCATAGATGAAAACCCCACCGGGCACAACAAGAGGACCCACACTAACTGGCTTCGAAGCCGTAATGTTTGCAATAAGTTCACAAGCAACGTAAATAGCAATAAGCATGATGGTGCTCATAGTCGCACCTCTTCTTTGCGCAGAGCCGATCGATCGACGGACTCCGGAACGCGATACCCTGGTTTTTTGTATTCAACGGCGACAGCCGTGCGGAGCCCTCCGCGTGTGTTGTAATCAAGCTCGACCCTCATCCATGCTGGTCTGCAGAGTAACCGGAGGTCCTTGAGAATACGAGCGGCGGCATGTTCCTGGTATATGCCCACGTTCCTATACGAAAGGAGATAGTACTTCAGCGACCGAAGCTCAATGAGCTTCCTCAATGGAATATATCGTACTGTTATGCGTCCAAAGTCAGGTAGCCCAGAATAGGGGCACACTGCAGTGAACTCATCTGTAGTTATTTCAACAAGTTGCTCCTGTTCCGGATATTCGTACGGAATCGTCTCCAAAACTCCAACATCGATCGAAGTTGTTGGTTCGACATCGTATCGTCGATCAAGACCGGTGAGCACCTGCCGATTACGTTTTCCCTTCATCTCAACACCTAACGGTTTATATGCTTACTAAAATGCAAACTTCCCGCTTTAGAATTCCAAATTTTCAAGCTTAAATATCACAATTCGACACCGTCCGCGCTTTTCTCTCAACGATGATCTTTCTCAGAACGAGCCTCCGGTAAAAGATCACTGCAAGGGCAATGGAGTTCATCAACAGAAGGTTCAGCCAGAGATACAGTTCAAGTCCGCCAATAGGGTTGGCGAACAATGAACAGAGCATTAGCACAAGATACTCCGTACCAAATCCAATTAATCCGGATAATCGAAGTGCTGTGGCGTCGCTATACCAAAGTCGAGCTTGTTCCTCCGAAAGCTTCGCACCAGCGCTCCACCGGTCGATGCGCTCCATCAGTGCATCTTGCCAGCCATAGATCACCAAATAGAGGCGGTGAAGAATGTGCGTCAGCATATCTTCATTGTAATCAGCCTCAGAGAAATCTTCTCTCAGCCGATTGATCAAGTAACGCTGCTGCAGATGTAAGTATGCCACATTGTAATACACATGAGAAGAAACTCGGAGTGTTAATCCGGCGAATCCAGCTGCTGAGAGGAAAATCACATTTGTGGAGTGATTCTGCCGAAAGAGCATCCATCCGACCGCGCTGAAAAGGAGAACATTCACTAGAACGTCGCCGAGCGAATCGAGAAATCGTCCTTTTCTGCTCTCCTCTCGCCGAGCACGTGCAAGTTGGCCATCTGCGGAGTCAAGGACATCTTTCAACACGATCGCCAGCCCGGCAAAAGCGACATACGGTTGAACACCTACTGCGTAGAGCACAGCCGCAAGAACACCCACCATGATCGAGGCTACGGTAATCTGATTTGCTGTGATGGGGGTTGGATACAGTGCTTTCACTATTATCCCGGCAAGCGGGCGTAAGCAATATATGTTGATTAGCTCATCGGATAGACGCGACTTAAGCGACTCCTCATACAGAAATTCGGTGTTTCTCATCTATTTAACCTCGATGTTCAGAGAACCCTTTCGCAAGAGTATATGCGGCTGCTAAATCTTCAGGAGTATCAATTTCAATACAGGGAAGATCAGCAGCATCAACAGCGTATAGATTTATTCCGGCATCGATCATCTCCTGGAATGCCACTTCATAAAACTCGTTTCTTCCATCACCAAGCTTAATGCGTTTACGCAGGGTCTTGAAAAGAGCGGGTCCGGCTGTTGTAAATTTCTCAATCCCAATGGATTCACCGCGAGCTTCTGCAAGCGGGACATCCTTTCCGATCCGAGTAACACGCCACTGCTCATCAACGATCACTTTGATGTCTTCAGCATGAATTTCTCCTCTGGTTCGGAGTGCCAACGCATCTGGATAAGGTGATTCTATGAGGTGCTGAAGAATCCTCCAGTCAAACAGTATATCACTATCGAGCAGAACAAACGGCTCATCTGCCACAACGTCACTCGTTAGGGAAAGGGAATACGCATTGTTCGTTTCAGCAAACAGTGGGTTATGGACGAAGGTCACTTGCACATCATGCCGGGAGCAAAGCGCTGCATGGAGTTGCTCTGCTTTGTAGCCAGTAACAACTATGAGATCAGTTATACCGCATACTTGAAGATTCTCCACAATGCGATCGAGGAGTGTTTTCCCGCCGAGGTTTAAGAGCGTTTTATGTATTGAGTCGGTGAGAGGCCTGAGGCGCGAGGAAATGCCCGCTGCAACGATAACAGCCTTCATAGGACATCTACTCAGGCAGATGCTGAGCAATCAAAGCCTGCTCAGTGCGATACTGAAGTATCATGAGGAGGAACATCCAGGCATTTCCTAAAGTCACCGTGATCCAAAGATACAGGTCGAGACGGTGGACGAGAGCAGTTACGAGAAGAAGCGTTACGTGGCTGGTAGAACCAATGAAGCTCCACATCCGTACAAGCGTTCTGTTGCTGCGGTAATACTGCTCTGGCGAAATTTGGCGGTGGAGCATCGCTGCCCGACCCCCGAGTCGCTTTTGCACGGTTAAATACAGCAGGTAAATCGTAATAAGCACTCGGCGCGGCGTCCAAATCCCTCTTCTCCGCAACTTCGCCACCTCAGCACTGAATCGCCTAATATCCTGGTTCGTGGCATCTTCATGTCCAAAGACAAAACCGAGAAATTCATTCCGATAGTAATCAAATAGAATTGCTTGCACAGCGCTGCTTACCCCAGCCAGCAGAGCAAGGGTCCACATGCCGACCGGATCCGGCGATGTCCGACTTAATCCAAGGGCAAGGAAAATATAAAGGGCAATATTGACAATATAATCAATGATACCATCCATAATGCGCCCTAACTTGGTACCATTACCTTTTAAGCGCGCAAGCTGCCCATCAACACAATCGAGAACATTGTATATGCCGAAAAGGAGAGCCCCTCCAACAAGCGCACCTGGTATACCCCATGAAAAAAGCCAAGCACCCGCAACTCCAAATACCATTGCAATAAGCGTTACATGATTTGGAGTGATGGATGTCGGCAAAAGCAATTTTACAAAGAGGAAGGCAACAGGCCTGAACAAAACAAGATCAAAAATCTCTTCCACTTCGGGAAGTTTCAGTGAACGCTTGTACTCATCGAACCACAGGAGCATACTGAGCCTTCACAACAGATGTGATCGTATCCATGAGAAAGTGATTCATTACCTCTGTGCCTATGGTGATTCGCATGAAGTTTTCAAACTGCTGCTCATCAAAGAACTTTACCCGGATAAGTTTCGCTTCAAGCGCTTGTTTTAAGGCTGTTTTCAGTCGAGGCGGAAACTCCACAAGGATGAAATTAGCATCGGAACGATAAGCCGTGAAACCAGGGAGCTCATCAAATCCGCGATAATACATCTCCTTATCAGCAACCATCTTCTGCCGTATGGTTTCGTAATATGGTTCTGAATCAAGAGCTGCGATCGCAATTTCCTCTGAAACTCGGTTGTACCCAAGATATCGAGCACTGAAATTCAGAAGCTCGGATAGACCTTTCCCCACAAATGCGTATCCAATGCGCACACCAGCCAGTGCATAGTATTTTGAAAACGTCCGCAAGATAGCAAGACGTGGGAATGCCTCGATCAATTCCTTCGCATAGTGATTCTTTGTACCGTTGAAACCAAGGTAGGCTTCATCAAGAACAACGACAGCGTCGTTCATTTTTTCTAACAAGAAAACAAGCTGGTCGCGATTCAAAGAATTACCCGTAGGATTATTGGGTGAGCTGAGGAGAACAACACTTGGCTTGTTTCGGTTGAATACTTCCAGCATGTGCTGAAGATCGTACTGGAAGGTTTTCACACCTTTTCTCAGTGCATACTCAACCTGTCTTCCACCAACTTCACCTGCGATCTTCTTGTAGTACCACCACGATTGTTGAGGAATCATTATAGTTTTCGAAGGACCAAGGTAACAATGGACAACCTGCTTCAAAAGGTCTTCCGAACCATATCCGGGGACAATTTGCCACTCCGGGATACCATAATCGTATGCAAGCCGTTCAGTTAGCCGACATTTGACTCCGCGGGCAAAATCCTTCGAATAAATGCTGAGTTGATTCTTGCTCAGGCTGGAAAGAAGCTCGAAAACGCGTGGCGCCGGACCATAATGATTCTCATTCCGGTCTAAGTAAATAATCTCTGTTTCCATCTTTGGCTCCTCTCGTGAGGACGAACTACGAAAACTAAAGATGCAGATTTCCAAAGAAAAAAGCAACTCCATTGCGGATAAACTTCAATAGACCCGGGAACTTTTGCCCTCTTTCAAATGTATTTATCTTTGTCTTTTAGAAGAGATTGGAAACCATCTTCAATAATAAATTTGGGGGTCCACATGCAAAAAACGTTTTTTATTGCAATTTTCGTGGCGCTCTTCGCCTTGAGTTCCTCGCCCATGTTTGCTCAGACCGAAAAAGCATCTGAGAAGAAAACAATTACTGGCGAAGTAATTGATATCTCCTGTTATGTCGACCATGGCTCCCACGGTGCGAAACACAAGAAATGTGCCGAAGCATGTATTGAAAGTGGGTTGCCTATTGGGATCCTTGACCAATCAGGAAAGGTATATCTCGCGGTCAAAGGACATGAACCGGCCACAAAGATCCTTTCGAAATATATCGCAGATGATGTGAAAGTTACTGGAGCCATCGCTGAGAGAGGCGGAATTGCTGTAATCGATGTGGAGAAAGTTGAGAAGGTAAAGTAACCGTAAAACATGAGTGCAGGGGACCGTGGTGGTGATATATCAGGTGTGACAGCGAAATCTGCGGCACGTGCGGCGTCCTCTTCTGGCGAAGTGCGCTACGACTTCAGTAAACCTTCGCGCGGTATCAAAGCAAATGATCACGTCCGCGTTCAGTGGACTGTAGCATCAAAAGCAACACTCTGTACAAAACCCATGAATGCCAGGTTGCTTCCATAACATCGGTAGATGACCAAGTGTCTACCTTAACAGCATTATCTTGATTGTCCCACAAGAAGATGGTGCTATAATTCTGCAGAGATAGACGCCGCTGCTTAGCTCATCTCCACTTGCATCCCGTCCATCCCAGATAGCGCTGTGGTCTCCAGCGGGCATGTCTCC
>JBMFJZ010000006.1:0-124824 GCA_049973045.1 Bacteroidota bacterium
GTATGTACTTCTTCGTAGTGGTACGACAGGTGAGCTTGGAGCTATACCCGGATGGCTTGAGAAGTACTGGGTAGGTGGTAGAGTTCCTGTGACACGAGCCGATAGCATATGGTCAGTTGTGTGGAGTGCTTCTCGTCCTGCGGAGATAGCGATGTATCATGGAGCTAATCGTTCTTCGAATAAAGATGATCGGCTCTACGTTTCGGTTTCAGGGACTGGGACAGAGAATGGTGTGTACGAGATTGAGCGTTTTGCATTTGACCAGCCGAAGGTGGTGAAGATATTCGATCCGCCATTAGGACAGATCAGTTCTCGAGCTGGTCTGACTGTGGATGCACTTGGGAATGTGATCCTGTTTGAGAACAATAATGAGCATTACTACTTCATCTCACCACCAAATGGGTATAACTACTACATCACACCAAGCCCAAGCGGTGTGGCGATCAATGTGACAACACCATTGTCGAAACTCAATGCAATCTGGGCAATCAAGGCTGGCGATGTATCATGGCTCCAGAATGACCACGCAGCTCGGGGCGTTGCGTATAATCCTCTCACGGATCATGTCTATGTAGTTTCAAGAACAGGTGGGCTTAGAGTCCTTAAGTTGAGCGCACAGAATGGTGATAGCCTTGGAACACTGGATGTCACCGGAATCTCCGGTGGGACATTTCCGTTGAACATGATTGATGTAGCTGGAGATGGGGCAATTTATGCCTGCAACTTGCAGGTCAGTGCTGGGACGTCTGATTTTAAGATTTACCGGTGGGCTGGCGAGAATGCTGCACCCACTGTTGCTTTCTCAGGGACGATCAATCATAGCGGGACAACGGCAAAAAGGTATGGCGATGCTTTCGCTGTTGTTGGTTCGGGAACTAACACAAAGATTTACTCCAGTGGTGGCGGTAGCCCGGCAAATGAATGGGTGGCAGTCTTCAGTACAACAGATGGCGTTAACTTCCAATGGACTGACACAATCAAAGTCGGTTCAGGAAGAGCCAGACTGGGGCTCGCAGTGGATGCTAATGGTAATATCTGGGGGAACAGTGCTGGGACACTTATTGGCCTCTGGAATCAGAACGGAAATCTCCTGGGCGAGGTCCCAGGATCTGTCGTATCATCAGCGTCTGCGACAGTAGATTACGCTAAGACAAGTTCTGGAGAATATCTCTTCGTGCTGGACCTTGTGCCTGGCGTAACCTCCGGTTACAGGATATTCAGGATCGTGGATGTTTCGGCTGGACCTGCTCAGGCTAAATTAATTGAAACCACACCCGATATTGGCAAGAATACGAACGTGAACGGCACAGGGCGTGCCGTGTACGATGCAGCCCACAATAGGATGATTGCTATTGCAACAAATAACTTCGTTGCTTCGTTCAATCTCCTTTCAGTTGTTAAATCAACCTTCTCGCCTACTCCGGGTGCCGGAATGAATCCGCCAGACGAGAACAAGAAAGCAAATCAAACAAGCATCGCTGCTGGTTATGCACTTGAGCAGAACTACCCGAATCCATTTAACCCGAGCACAACGATTCGGTTTGCGTTGCCTGAGGCTGGGCATGTGAAACTTACTGTGTACAATATACTTGGAGAAGAGGTTGCCACACTTATTGATGGCTATAGAGAAGCGGGCTGGTATTCAGTGAATTTCGATGCAAGTAGACTTGCTTCAGGGACGTACATTTATCTGCTTAATGCGAGCGGACATATTCTGAAGGGGAAGATGCTATTGATTAAATAGTTTCAGATTTCCACCTGAAGTTACGAATGTCCGATCCCCTCCTGAAAAGGAGGGGATTTTTTTATCTTCGGTATGCGTCCGCCACAGGCGGATTTCGGAGGCTTCGTGGATACAAGACGATGGACGATCGTTAGTTGACTTTTTTGATGGACGGCAATATATTTAGCTAGGTAGAAATTAGTCTACTAATCAAACGGTGTCGAGAAAAGCTATTTTCCGGGGTGAGTTGACCGAGCGGCAGCGCCTGGTTCTGAAATTTATTCAGGTACATCTGATGAAGTACGGGTATCCACCCACGATTCGCGAGATTGCAAATAATCTCGGTGTGAAATGGACACGAGGAATTGAGCGGCATCTTGATGCACTGCAGAGGAAGGGCTACATTAGGCGCGCTCCTGATACAAGTCGCGGGATTCAACTTGTGGCCCCTACGGCGGAGAAGCCGGCAGAAGCGCGGCTAACTTTTGCATCCAAAGGAATTGAGGTTCCGCTTGTGGGCAGGATCGCTGCAGGCAAACCGATGCTTGCAATTGAAAACATCGAAGACAGATTTGTACTTGACTCAGGAATGGTGAAAGGGGATGGTAATTTTCTTCTTCGTGTAAAAGGGATGAGCATGAAAAATGCTGGCATACTTGATGGAGATCTTGTTCTTGTCAGAAGTCAAACTACAGCGGAGAGTGGCGATATTGTGGTGGCTCTTCTCAACGACGAAGAAGCAACGGTCAAGCGTTTGAAACGCCGAGGCAGTACAGTTACTCTTGAACCAGACAATCCTGAGTATGAACCAGTTCCGTTTGATGAAGTTTCGACAAAAATCATCGGGAAAGTTATTGGGGTACTCAGGTTTCTTGAGAAACCGATCGCGGTACGCAGTGCAGGATGACGGCTGATTTGCACGAAGGTGTTCAATGGCAAATTCACCCACCCCGACAATTTTTCACATTGATCTGGATGCCTTCTTCGCTTCTGTTGAAGAAGCACTGAATCCGAATCTGAAAGGGAGACCTGTCATTGTAGGAGGCTTGCCTGATGAACGTGGGGTTGTTGCCTGTCCAAATTACGAGGCACGAAAGTTAGGGGTGAGGACGGCGATGCCTCTTTCAAAAGCTTTCAGGCTTGCTCCACGAGCTATTTTTCTGAGAGGGAATTTCGAAAACTATGAAGAGTTTTCACGAAAATTTTTCGACATCCTCTGTGATTTTTCACCTATGGTGGAGCCGGTAAGCCTTGATGAAGCCTATGTGGATGTCACGGGTTGTCTTCATTTAGGTAACTGGAATAATGATCCAGTAGTAATGGCGCGCGCGATTAAAGAGGCTATAAATCGAAAGCTGAATCTTGCAGCCTCAATTGGAATTGCGTCAAACAAGCTCTGTGCAAAGATAGCATCGGATCTCTCAAAACCTGATGGACTTCTCGTAGTGCCTTACGGCGAAGAAAAAAATTTTCTTGCGCCACTTCCAGTCTGTGTTATCCCCGGCATCGGGAGAAGGACTGAGGAAGCCCTTAGGGCTCT
Organism: Bacteroidota bacterium; assembly: GCA_049973045.1. Classification (GTDB taxonomy): domain Bacteria; phylum Bacteroidota; class Ignavibacteria; order 0-14-0-80-59-12; family 0-14-0-80-59-12; genus JBMFJZ01. The sequence continues at coordinate 3,264 of JBMFJZ010000006.1, forward strand.
CGGTATCCACACTGTTGGAGATCTATCGCACTGTGATCCACTGCTTCTCCGGCAAACTTTTGGGATTGTTAGCAGGTATCTGCACGACGCTGCAAATGGGATCGACCACCGACCGGTATCACCGGAGATGGATGCAACGAGATCCATCTCGCGGGGAACAACGTTTGCTGAGGATACAAATGATCGCACTTTCATTGATGCTGTGTTGTTCTATTTGTCAGAAAAAGTTGCGATGGCTCTGAGGGACGAAGGATTATTGGCAGGAACTGTTTTTGTGACACTACGCTACGCTGACTTTTCAACATATCAGAAGAGCCACACGTTCGACTATTTGACGAATTCGGAATTTGAAATTTTTGACAGGGCTAGAAAGCTCTTTACACTTCTTTGGTCTCGCCGGATGCAGGTGCGTTTCATCGCCGTTGGCGTTGCGAGTCTGGAAAGCAGTTATAGCCAGCTTGAATTGTTTATGGATGCGCGCACGAAGCGGAATCTCCTGATAAAGAGCATCGACAGGATCAGAGCCAAGTTTGGTTACCGCGCAGCATACTTTGGAATTGTTGATCCAATGCAGAGAACTTACCATATCCATCGTAGAGGATTCACACTCCATACACCCTCGCTTTCGCGTTAATGATGCCGAATTGCTTTCATAATGTTTTCGGAAAATTTACCGCAGAGGATGACGATGACGAAAAGAACCTATCCCGACCGCAGTCAAGGGATATATCTTGATTATGCTGCAACGACGCCTCTTGCTCCTGAAGTCATGGAGGCGATGAAGCCATTTTTCTCAGAAAAGTTTGGGAATGCTTCCTCGATTCATAGATTTGGACAGGAGGCACGGACTGCCGTTGAACAGGCACGAGAGAGTGTTGCCCGAGCCATTGGGGCAAAACCGAGTGAAATTGTGTTCACAGGCTCTGGCACAGAGGCGGACAATCTTGCAATTATTGGTGGTGCGCTTGGCAAAAGAAGAAATCAGCCGAGCAAAAAACGCATCATTGTAAGTGCCATTGAGCATGAAGCGGTTCACGAATCAGCAAATTTTCTGAAGACGCTCGGACTGTCTTCTGAGCACAATGTTTTTCTCGTTGAAACCATTGGAGTGGATCGCTATGGTCGCGTGGATGAATCAACCTTCGAGGCATGCCTCGGAGATGATACCGCACTAGTGTCGATCATGCTTGTGAATAACGAAGTGGGTACGATCCAATCTATTGCGCGACTTTCAGCCATCGCTCATGACCACGGAGCCTTATTTCATACCGATGCAGTCCAAGCTGTAGGGAAAATTCCTGTAAATGTGGATGAGCTTGGGGTTGATTTGCTTTCGCTTTCTGCGCATAAATTCTATGGTCCAAAGGGGGTCGGAGCTCTATACATACGTGACGGGGTGGACGTAGAAGCGATTCTTCATGGTGGAGGGCAGGAACGGGGACGGAGATCTGGCACGACGCCTGTGCCGCTCATTGTCGGTTTAGGCGCAGCTATTGAATTGGCTATCAGTAGGATGGAAGAGGAGACGGCACATGCGATGAAACTGAAAACCCGCCTCGTTCAGTCCGCCTTGGGAGAACGTGAACTGTTCTCTGACGTCATCATCAATGGTCATCCTGAATACAGTGTGCCAAATGTCGTTAGCATCTCATTCCCGTTTGAGCGCTATAAACTCGATGGTGATGCGCTGATCATGGCACTTGATGTTGAGGGTATTGCAGTGACGAGCAGCGCGGCATGTTCCTCTGGTGCACTAAGAGCATCGCATGTTCTTCTTGCCATGGGCTTGAATGAGCCGACTGCTAAAGCGACCATCGGCTTTTCTTTTGGGCGGTGGACAACTGAGGATGAGATTGATGAGGCTGTTCAGGTGTTAGAAAAGGTAATTGGCAGATTGAAAGGTTAAATTCCACTTTAAGATCGAGACTGCTATCTTTGTTTCTGGTCAATAGAGCGAAGCTGATGTAATATACTCACACTTCCTCCGAAACCACCTCTTGATCCTTTCGAGTGCAGGTTTCGACAAGTTTTGCACCGGAGGCTCATAAGCTCGATGGAGCTGGAGTTAGTGAAAACAAGACGGCAAGTGATGGACCCGCTGCCAATAACAGCGGGACATTTTGTCGTTGGAGCGTCAGCGTTGTTGGCGTGAAAATTCAGCCAGCAACGTGCAAATGCGGTCTTGAACGTAACGATAAGATTGCGCTGAGCCAATGAAATTCTGCATCAGCATGGAAAATGCAATAGGCTCTCCGTCGCGTGTGTGAACGTATCCCGAAAGAGAACTCACACCATTGATACTCCCTGTTTTTGCATGAACGTTTTCTTCTGCTGGACTTCCTTTCATCCGGTTTTTCAAAGTTCCATCTACACCTCCAATTGGAAGCGAGGCATAGAAAAGATCAAAGTTCGTACTGTCCCGGTGCACAGCTGTGAGAAGCTTCACCAGAATGTCTGCATTGACAAGGTTGTAATGCGATACTCCCGAGCCGTCGACTATGTAATAGGATGCAGAATCGATCCCCATTTGCTGAAGGACTGAACGGAGTGTCCAGAGTCCTTTTTCAGCGCTTCCCGGAGCAGTGTGTGTGACAGCACCGACAATACGGAGGACATTCTCCGCTGAGAGGTTGTCGCTCACCTTGTTCATATTCACGAGAATAGAATCCAGTCCTCGTGTGTGATCGGCGAGCATTATGAGCGCGTTCTTATGTTTTAGCTCATCCGCCGCGGAATTCTGCCGTAAACTTTTAATTCCACCAAGTACTTCAATTCCTTTCGAATGCAGAACATCGCGAAACAATGAAGCAGCATAAAGCTCAGGCTGCCAAACATTCACGTGGTAGTGTTGTGGTTGCGATGTCGCTCTTATCCCACCTTTGACCGTAATGATGTTTAGTCGTTCGCGCCACAGGCGATCTACTGAGAGGGTCTCGGAATCGCTTGCGCTGAGAGTGCTTGCCTCATTTTGGACAGTAACGAACGATGTGAGGGGATTAAGACTAACAGTTGGGGGACTTCCGATACGATTTCCGGGACTTACAATAACTTCTATGCAATTTTTCTCAATAGAAAGTGGCGTCAAGTACATTTGCCAGCATGCAGGATCGTCGTCCCACATCCATCCAGCTCCCCAATAGAGACTATCAAAGTACGATACATCGGAGACAACATTGCCAAGTACTCGTTTAACACCGGCAGCTTTAAGGGAATCAGCGATCGATTCGAGATCTTTCACAGTGAGATCAGGATCTCCGTATCCCTTTATGAAGAGATCGCCTTTAATCGTACCGTCGGGAGCAAGTTCACCAAAGACACATGTGTGCACCTGATAATTTCTCCCTAAAGTCCGCAGTGCAGTTGCTGCTGTGAGGAGCTTCAGGTTCGAAGCAGGGTGGAAGAGGACGTGACTGTCGCGCTCGTACAGCACTTCACCGGTTTGTAGAGAGACAACTTTTATCCCTGCGCGAGTTGATATAAAGAGTGAATCCGAGAGAAGAGAATCAATCGCAGCTCGCAAACTGCTCAGAGAGCGAGGAGGTGTAGCAAACTCAGATGGACGAATCGAGACGCAGGATAAAAGCAATGTGGCGAGAGAAGCGGAGATCAACAGGAAAGCTGAAGATCTTCGAGTCTTGTTCATAACGTTACCTCCTGTATGAGTAATCAGAAAATTACTAACTTTGTTCTTCTCCTCGACGTTCATTTTCGCAGTCTCGTATTTGCTTTGGCATCACGCAATGGGTATATTTAAGCGAGCGAACTGTGAAAAGCAAATGGTCGTGACAAGATCTTACAAAATGCGGCTAGCCATTTGGCTTGCCATGATTCTAATGTGGAGCATGGTACTGACTGCTTTACTCCCCCCTTTTACGACTGGCAGTACGCTCTCTCAGCCGTGGGCTGATAAGCCTCTGGCTTATGATCCCGGTCTGAGCATTTCGCTTGCAGAATTTCGGCTGAGGATCGATTCGCTTTTTTCTGATCCTGCTCTTGAGAGTTTGATGAGACAGTTGCCTTCTTCAGGCGAAGTCTGGGGGTATGACGTAGGGGATTTTTCCGGAGATGGTCGGTATGATGTAGCAGTTACAGTTCGTCAGCCGCGAACAAAGATCAAGCAGGTGACTGCGTATTTCTTCATTAATGAGGTTGACACTTTTTTCCTTGCCGATAGCATGAGCTTGCCATATTCAGAAATACCTATTGAGGTCGGTTTCACTATAGAGCGGGGAACATGTTTTGTCACTACGAAACTTGAGCAGCACCACTGGATGATCCGCGGCTATCGCTATAGCGGCGGGATGTTTATGATGGTTGATAAGTATGAGGTCACACGTACTGTCATTGATCCATCAAGCAAATTCACAGTGGGGTATGAAACCTATGTAAATTACCGCACCTTCAGATCGACGGAGAATTTCTTCAATCCTGCCAACGGGAAATCATATTGGAAGGCGGAGTTTGCCACCATTCCCGCTTTCCCGCTCAACAGGAATTTTCCACCTGATGTCAGTGTTTGGCTGACAGATACCTCTGCAATTTGGATAGTTTGTGACAGTGTCAAGTCATCCCCTTCTTTAAGCCCAGGGCAGGCCGGACCTGCCGACCAAGTGATAGCCAAAAAGGGGGATGCGGAAAATTTCAAATCAACTGAAATTGCAGTGAAGGGCGAGCTGAAGACGATCCCTTTTAAACTGTCAGCGTGGTATGACTCAGACCAGGGGAAGCAGAAAAATCTTTACCTCGATGTCGGCATAAGGGACACTTCCATGGCAGACACACTGTTTTTCTGGTTTGATCGTAATGGGATGAGCAAAATCATGCTCAGTGATGCACAAAAGCCTATCTTTCGCTCAAGTCCCGATGAAGATGTTTTTCGTCTTGCAGTGATCCCTCGTTTTTCCGGGAAGAGCATCCTTGTTCAAGCAGCGTTTGTTAGTCCACCCGGGGAATTTCGTCGCCTTGGTCTTAAGGAACTCCGTGCAGCGGTTCACCGAAATCCTTATGGCTATGAAGTACGTTTACTTGTCCCCGCCAAACTTTTTAACAGCGATAGTGTTCCATCTCGTATTGGTTTCACATTTGAACTCCATCGAGCGGTCTCAAAGTTACTTCGCCTCTCCTACGCAACCTCAAAGATTGAGCCATGGAAACCTCTTACATTCGGGCAGATGGATTTAATCAATCAGCCAATGGATGTCGGTTACCTTCGCAATATTAAACTTCGTGAAATTGCCACGTTGCTTCGAGAGCTTGGTCTTAATTAGTTGGAATAAGCTATGAGGTTCCGCTTTGAGTTTGCTCTTCTGCTCCTTCTCGCACTGCTTCTTTGCTCCTGCAGGAAAGAGCCTCAGCAGAAAGGTTTGGAATCATCGAGAAACTCGCCAATGTCTGTCCCTGGCGGACTCACTTCACTTGATTCTTTACCTGAGTTTAGTGGCGAGGTTGCTTTTCAGTATCTCCGGATTCAAACTGATTTCGGTCCACGTAATCCCGGCTCGCCCGGCTATTCACGTTGCAAGGAGTACCTCATTAATGAACTTCGCTATTACGCTGAAGGAGTGGCAACGCAGTCGTTTACCGGTTTCGCTCGTGGGAAAACATATTCGCTTACAAACATCATTGCTTCATTTAATTTGCATTCGCCAGATCGTGTCCTTCTTTGCGCTCATTGGGACACCCGACCATGGGCTGACATGGATTCGAATCCTTCCAACCGGAGAGAGCCCATTCTCGGTGCTAACGATGGTGCCAGTGGAGTTGCTGTGCTTTTGGAGCTGGCAAGAATTTTCCACAGGAACCCGCCACCTGTTGGCGTTGACATTGTTCTCTTTGATGGTGAAGACTTAGGTCAGGAAGGGGACCTCTCCGGATACGCTCAGGGGTCAAAGTTCTTCGCTGAGCACAAGGATCCAACATACAATCCTCGATATGGCGTCTTGCTTGATATGATCGGAGAAAGAGATGTCCAGATCCCCAAAGAGCAGTACTCATTAAAATATGCATTCACCGTGGTGAACTACGTGTGGTCAGTTGCTCACCAGCTTGCTATGAAAGGTCGTATTCCAGTTCAGGCATTTATTGATGTTACGGGTCCTGCTGTATATGATGATCACATCCCGTTAAATCAGGTTGGGATTCCTACCATTGACCTCATTGACTTCGATTACCCGTACTGGCATACGCTTGAGGACACACCCGATAAATGTAGTGCTAATAGCCTTGCCGCTGTTGGAACGCTTCTGACAACGCTGGTTTACATGCCTTCTGCCTCAGTACAATGATGCAGCGTGAGTACGTGTTGATTACTATCAAGGCGCCGAGCGAAGTTCAGGAGCTTCTCATCGGTGCGCTTGATGACCTTGGCTGCCTGGGCTATGAGCAGACAGATACGGAACTCTGTGCAAGTATTTTGAAAGGGCATTGGAGCAAGGAGAAAGCGGAGCTACTTCGTTCATTTTTCAAAAACCTCCGTGCTGAAGGAATCATATCTTCCTCTGATTTATCACTGATGATGTCGTTTTCAATTGCGACAGTCTTTGAGGAAGACTGGAACAGTGCATGGGAGAGAAGCATTGAGCCAATTCGTGTTTCTCCTCACATCGTGATCACGCCGAGCTGGAAACGGGATCAGGTGTTAGAATATGAGGGGTCGGTTGTTGTCACCATTGATCCAAAGATGGCTTTTGGTACGGGGTACCATGAAACGACACGGCTCATGCTGCGCCTCATTGAGAAACATTTGAGGCCGGGCTATGTTATTCTTGATGTGGGAACTGGAAGTGGCATCCTTGCTATTGCAGCACTTAAGCTTGGAGCCTCACATGCACTCGGAGTGGATGTCGACGAGGGTGCTTGTGAAAACGCCCAGGAGATGGCGGTTTTAAACGGAGTTGAAAATCGTTTTCAGGTACGATGCGGTTCGCTTGAGATAGTTCCTGAACGCGGTTTTGATCTGATCCTGGTGAACATTACTCTCAACGTCATAAAGGCAATAATCGGGCAGCTTGCATTGCGGTTAAATCCGGGTGGTAAACTTATACTCTCAGGATTTTATAAGGATGACAAACAAGTCGTTGTCAACGAGTTAGCGCGCTTGGAAACATCTGAAGATATTCAGCTCTGTCTCGTGGATGAGCTAACTGAAGTTGAAAATGATGGAATCAATGGGTGGATAGCATTAGTCATTGAAAAACGGTAATCTCAGGTGCGTTACGCCTCCATTGATATTGGCACAAATAGTGTACTTCTCCTCATCGCTGATGCTGATGGCTGCCTTGTCCCGATTGTCGATCTTCAGCGTATTCCACGTTTGGGGAAAGGTGTAGACAAGCACACCACTCTTTCTACTGAATCAATAGAGCGCGCTCTTGCTGTCCTTAGTGAATACCGTGCAATTATTGATAAATGCAACGTTGACCGTGTTGTCGCGGCCGGGACAAGGGCTCTTCGCGAGGCATTAAATGCTGAACTTCTCGTCAGCGAGGCACAGCGGAGATTCGGATTCTCGATAGAAATTCTCCCGGAGACAGAAGAAGCTACATGGACATTCAAGGGGGCGATCTCCAACATCGCCGAAGATGCCAAGGAGGCATCTCTGTTTCTTGTGATTGATATTGGCGGTGGAAGTACAGAGCTTACTATCGGGACTCGAAGGGAGGTTCATGCAGCGCTGAGCACGCCGCTTGGCAGCGTCCGAATTACTGAAAGGTTTTTCCATTCCGATCCGCCAACAAAGCAGGAACTTGAGGTAGCAGGGAATTTCATTGCAGATGTGCTTCGTGAAAACAGTCCCCGCTTATCTCTCCAGCCCGGGGAAAGGCATGAGGTAACTGCTATTGGTGTCGCTGGAACAATTACAACTCTAGCAGCGATGCAGCTTGGACTTCAAGCGTATGAATCCGCCTCAGGCAGACCTGTTGAAGGGGCTCAGCTTAAGTACGTCGATGTTGAGAACCTTGTCGCCAGGCTGAGTCGGATGAAAGTAGAACAGATTCGCTCAATCCCTCAGGTTTCAGAAGGCAGGGAAGATGTGATTCTCGCTGGTGGGCTTGTGCTGCTGGAGATGATGCGATTCTTTCGGCTCCCATCTCTTTTGGTCAGCGATCGAGGTCTACGATATGGGTTGATTCTGCGAGATTTGCAGCATCGGGAGTTATCTTTGTAGCCATAGGCTCATCCGCCTGCGAGAGGTTCTCTTAGAGGCAACAGTTAATTATTTCCTTTCTCGTGACCGGCGGCGTGTAGTTGAATTGTTCCACCAGAGGTCCGCAGGGTGATTTCCGCGCCACCGCGGTTCAGGGTTCCGCGGAGTGCTCCCTCAGAGACCTTGCCTTTCGCAGTTATAGGAAGATCGCTTTCAACACTTCCGCTGATGCTCTGAGCATCAATTGTGGCGTTAATTGTTGGAGGGATGCTGACGGTGATATTACCTCCCGAGGTTTCGGCTTTGAGTTCCTTTACTGATGTCCCTACCCCAATGCGAAGGTCCCCGCCTGAGGTAGTTGCTGAGAGTATTCCATTCGCTTCATTTATGGAAATGTCCCCACCGGAGGTTTCAATTCTTGCTGTACCAAACGATTGGTCAACGTGTACGTCACCTCCCGATGTTTCAATGGTCGACGGTCCCGCTGCGCCTTTGATTCGAATGTTTCCTCCCGAAGTATGAAGTCGAGCGCCCTTTGTTACCGTGCCAACATCAATATCGCCACCTGAAGTGATACATTTTACAGTCCCATCTACATCACCGATGAGGACATCTCCTCCGCTTGTTTCGATATCGATGAAGGCTTCTTTTGGAATTTTAATTCGATAAAGGATGTGGAAATTTTTGGGAAGAAGCTTATCGAAGTCACTTATACTCTTGCCAGTAATTTTGAGACCTCTATCAGAAGCGCTGAAGTCGAGGTTGAAATTTGAGAGTTCGTTTAAGGTTCCTCTGAGCTCTACGATGATTGAGGCGGTATCGCGTCCCTCGGTCTGGATGACAATGTCGCCAACGTCCGTCGTTACTTGAAGTTCGTTGCCTGCGTGGAAGGGAAATTTTCGCTCCACGCGCTGCTCTTGTTTTGGTTTTCTCTTGTCAATCTGATTGAAAATTGACCAGGAGGTCTCTGATACATCAATTCGGCTGAAAGCGATCATTATTGCGACGAACGCAGCTGTTACAGCGGCGAAAAGGACCAGCAGTGCCCATCGCCGAAGCTGAGGTGTACTTCCAGTCGGCTTTTGAGTCTCCACGGCATTATCCTTTCATTATGCTTCCCTTGGATCCTATTTAAATATAACGAAGTTTCCGAAGAAATGTTTCACTGCATGCAGGGGTATAAGAGTCAAGGAAGAATAGCTCATTGCCGGTTAATCGGTCGGTCATGAAGGTTTAGACGAAGCGATTTATTGCCTTGATTCGCAATTGCCATTAAGGTATATTTCAGATTGAAAATTTGCAAGATAAGGTGATCCAAATGTTACAACTTCTTAGAAAAATATTTCCGAGCAAACATGAAAAAGATATAAAGGCTCTTCTTCCAACCGTTCAAAAAATTAATGCCTATTTTGCTGAATATCAACACCTTTCCGACGAGGAGCTTAAAGCAAAGACCAATGAGTTTCGCGCGCGCATCAAAGAGCGTACACGCGACTTGGAGGCGGAGCTTGACAGACTTCAGGCAGATTTACAGTCACTGGAATGGGGTTCTGAGAAACGGCAGGAGCTTCGCGACCGTATTAAGGCGGTCGAGGAAGAACTGGACGAAACCATTGAGGAAGTTCTCGATGAGCTTCTCCCTGAGGCTTACGCAGTTGTGAAAGAGGCATGTAGACGTCTGGTTGGGCAGAGCTGGGAAGTTACCGGTCATAAGATTGTTTGGGATATGGTGCCGTTCGATGTGCAGCTTATGGGGGCGATTGTGCTTCATCAAGGCAAGATTGCTGAGATGGCGACCGGTGAAGGGAAAACGCTGGTGGCAACACTTCCATTATATTTGAACGCGCTCCCCGGGCGTGGCGTCCATCTTGTAACAGTTAATGACTACCTTGCTCGCCGGGATAGCGAATGGATGGGAAAGATTTTCGAGTTTTTGGGCCTCACTGTGGGTTGCATTCAATCGCAAATGGAGCCCGCTGAACGCCGGAAGCAGTACGCCTGCGATATCACTTACGGCACAAACAACGAGTTCGGATTCGATTATCTCCGCGATAACATGGTCATTAACAAAGATGATATGGTGCAGCGCGGACATAACTATGCTATTGTTGATGAAGTTGACTCAGTTTTGATCGATGAGGCGCGAACACCTCTTATCATCAGCGGTCCGGTTGGAACCACCGAACAAAAATTCGATGAGATGAATCCACGCGTTGAGCGACTTGTTAAAGCGCAATGGGCTTTGGTTGCGAAGCTTGTCAGAGATGCTGAGACTCTCCTTGCTGAAGGAAAGGAAGCTGAAGCGGGCGTTCTTCTGCTTCGAGCACACCGAGGGATGCCAAAAAATAAACAATTGATGAAACTCCTCGCTGAGGCTTCGAATAAACGTCTGCTTGAACAAACTGAAATGGAATACTTACGTGAACAAGGAAGGCGTTTGCATGAGATCGATGACGAGCTCTACTTCAGCATTGATGAGAAAACGCATGAAGTAAATCTCACGGAAAAGGGTCGAGAGTTTCTTGCCTCAATGACAGGAGAGAAGGAGATGTTCGTTCTTCCCGACCTGGGGACAGAGATCAGCGTCATTGAGAATGATGCCACTCTTTCACCAGCACAGAAGCAGGAGAAAAAGGATGCGCTCTATCAGCTTTACGCTGAGCGAAGCGATCGCATCCATACAGTCTCTCAGCTTCTCAGAGCTTATTCGCTCTATGAGAAGGATGTGGAATACGTCGTCACGGAAGACGGGAAGGTGATGATTGTCGATGAATTCACAGGTCGGTTGCTTCCCGGTCGGCGCTATTCTGACGGACTCCATCAGGCGATTGAGGCTAAGGAAGGTGTGAAGGTCGAGCGTGATATGCAGACGCTTGCCACAATTACTCTCCAGAATTATTTCCGCCTCTACAAGAAGCTCGCTGGCATGACCGGTACTGCGGAGACTGAAGCTGCGGAGTTTATGGATATTTACAAGCTTGATGTTGTTGTCATCCCAACGAATAAACCCTGTGTTCGCATTGACAGCGATGACCTTATCTATAGAACGAAGAGGGAAAAGTATAACGCGGTCATCAGCGAAATTGAGGAGATGCGAAAGATCGGTCGACCAGTCCTTGTTGGGACTACCAGCGTCGAGGTATCTGAGACATTGAGTCGCATGCTGAAGCGAAAAGGGATTCCTCACAGTGTGTTGAATGCGAAGCAACATCAGCGCGAGGCAGAGATTGTTGCCAATGCGGGTCTTCCAGGTGTTGTGACCATTGCCACAAACATGGCTGGTCGTGGCACTGACATCAAGCTCGGTCCGGGAGTCGCTGCAGCAGGTGGACTTCATATTATTGGTACTGAGCGGCATGAGGCGCGGCGGATCGATCGACAGTTGCGAGGAAGATCAGGACGCCAGGGCGACCCGGGATCGTCGAGATTTTATCTTTCGCTTGAGGACGACCTCATGCGTCTGTTCGGCAGCGATAGAATTGCTCGCATCCTCACCCGTTTCGGATTGCAAGAAGGCGAACCGATCACTCACCCGATGATTACTCGTTCAGTCGAGCGTGCACAGAAGAAGGTTGAAGAGAACAACTATGCGATTCGCAAACGGCTCCTCGATTATGACAACGTGATGAACCAGCAGCGGGAAATCATCTACGCAAAACGACGCCATGCTCTGCTCGGAGAACGCCTTCGAGATGAAATCGAGGATATGCTCTATGAATATGTCGCTGATTTGATTGAAAAATATTATGACGCAGGCGAGATTGAGCAACTGCGTGAAGAACTCCGACGCAACCTCCTCGTCGACGTTGCAATCACTGCCGACCAATGGTCGAAGCTCGGCAAGGAGGGCACCCACGACGAGATCATGAAAGCCGCACTTGAGTTCTACAAACGCAAGGAGGAAAAATTAGGCTCCGAAATGATGGGGTTGATTGAGCGGATGGGGATGCTTCAAGTGATTGATGAGCGCTGGAAAGAGCACCTCCGCGAGATGGATGATCTTCGAGAAGGGATCTATCTCCGCGCCTATGGCCAGAAAGACCCCCTCCTTGAATATAAGCAAGAAGCTTTCTGGATGTTCTCCGAAATGATGAAGATGATCAATAGCGAGGTGCTCCGGTTCGTCTTCACCGTCTTTCCGCAAGTACCTGAAGCCATTCCTCAGCCCCGCGTTCGTCGAGCTCCGCGCCGTGAGGAGGTTTCATATACCCATGAGGATACGATCGGAATGGGTTACCAGGCAAACAAAGAGCCCGTTCACCCAGCCAAGGGCGGGGCTGGTGCGCCCCCCAAACGTGTGCCAGTAAGAGTGGAAGTGAAGGTTGGTCGGAACGACCCATGCCCATGTGGAAGCGGGAAAAAATATAAACATTGCCATGGGAAATTGACTTAAGTGTGTCTGCTAAATGAAATTCTAACCTGCGTTATCGATTTGTTATTGAGCGGGATGGATATCAGAATTTAGTATTTATGGAATCATGCCCTGGCAAGGGTTCCATGAATACTCAGAGTTATGACAAGCTTTCCCGAAAAGAGACTTTTCCTTATCTTGTGCTGGTTTTTTACCATCTTTGGGATTTTGTTGCTTCCCTCCTGTTCTTCTCCAGGTCAATTGTCACAAAGCCAAACCCGTACGATTGTCGGTAAGATATATCTCACCGGAAATGAGCCGTTCACAAAGCTCGCCTTAGAGGTTGCAACTGGCAAAACATACATCCTTCAATGCACCGGAGAAACACAGGAGCTGCTGCTAACAAACCAGGGCAAGCTGGTCAAACTGCACGTGGACCGGGTACTCGACGTCCCTGAAGGAAAAGCACTCAATGTTGTGCGCGCAGAGGTTTTGTTGCAAGAAAAATAAGGGCTGGCTATATTCTGTAAAATCGTCGCTCCTTGAACGGATGCGAATAATTTCCCAATCACGGAGGTATATATGAAAGCATTGAAAACTTGTGCAGCAAGGTTTTTCCTACTTTCCATCCTTTTTGTCTTAGCGCTTGAAGGGTCGCTCAAAGCGCAAGTGACTGTGGCGGTTAACCCGGAGAGCGAATCCATTTCCGGGAGCTATCCAATTCCAGGCTCTCATCTTTTATGGAAACAAGAACAACAGGTGCGTGAATATGTTGCTCAGCATCCTGAGATGTTCACACAGATGAAGCTTGCGAAACCAACCGCATGGAATTTCACGGTTGGGTCTCAACATGCATGGTATGCTTTCGATTTTACTACTTCACAGAATTACCAGGTTCAATCCACCTGCCGCGCCGTTGGGACAAATTGCTACATTTTCGTCGAGGACTCGTTGTGGAACACACGCGTGAGTCAGGCTGCTGTTGATTCTGTGCGCACCGCATTTGATCTTCGCACACCGGCAAACCCTTCAAAGGGAATCTACCAGATGGATGTTGACGCTTTCGGCAATCCACCCGATGTTGACAATGACCCGCGTATCATCATTCTCATCTTGAACATTAAGGATGGGTGGAGTGGAACGGGAGGGTACGTGGCTGGCTACTTCTATAGCTTCAACGAGACTAATCAGCCACAAAGCAATAAAGCGGAGATTTACTACATCGATGCAAATCCAGGGAATCTGAACTCACCTTCCGGTCTTGAAGCTGCAATGAGCACAACTGCACATGAGTTCCAGCATATGATTCACTGGAACTACGATAAAAACGAGTGGACCTTCATAAATGAAGGATGCTCGCTTCTCGCAGAGGTCAACTGCGGCTATTCGATCTATGACCAGTCGGGTTACGTAAATGAAACAAATCATTATCTTTTGGACTGGCGTTCGGGTAACAATACCGAGGTGCTCCGCGACTACTCTCGTGCTGCACGATTTATGGTGTATGTTCGAGATCAGTTAGGAATTGGCGTGTTTCGATACATTGTTCAGGACCAGTATGTCGGTATTGGCGGGTTGAACGACGCATTTCAAAAATATGGCACGACGCTTCGCTTCAACGATATTTTCAAAAACTGGCTTGTTGCAAACATCTTAGACGATCGTTCAGTAAACCCTGCCTACGGCTATCTCTACCCGGGCCTTCCGAAAGCTGTTGGCAAAACCTATTTTAATCCCAATGTCCCATCTTCGAGCAGTACAGTTCGAAAACTCGCGGCTGAGTATTTATCATTCAAGGGTGGCTCACAGCTTAAAGCAACATTTACAACTGCGAGCTCATCTATACTTGTCAAAGCTGTGGAGATAGGTTCATCGGCGAAGCGGGTATTGGATGTTACGCCGAACGTTGAATTCTCTGAGCCAGCTTTTGGAACCACGTATACGACAATCCACTTCATTGTCCTGAATGTGGATTACAACATCGATGCAGACTATTCATATCAAGCATCTGGAGTTGGTGGTGGAGCGGTGGAGCTAAAGTGGGATGAGACTGAGCCCGCTGGCTATCTACGTCTTTCTACTCTTGACACAGTCTGCGTAACCTTTGATGCTGTTCCGAATGCAAAGCTTGATTCCATCCGAGTTGCGCTTCGGAGGAAGGGGTCAATCTCTGGAGGTGTGTGGCGATACACAGGTGTGCAAAGACCAACACCACTTGGAGCACCCCTTGCAGTTCCGATCACTGCCTCTGTCTCAACGACACCGCCGTATCCATATCCCGTTCCATGGCCTAACTGGGCAACAGTCGATCTTCGATCTTATTCAATTGACGCTGGCACCCCATTTGCGGTTGGCTTTGTTATCAATAGCCCGGATACACCGGCGGTGATGGTGACGAAATATCCGGGGCAAAATTCTTACCACAGTTTCACCTATATGCATAATCCAAGCTCCGGGAGTCCGAATTGGTACTATTTGGTTGCCGGTTCTGATAGCATCTGGATTTATCTCATCCGTGCTTATGTGAGTTATATCCCTGTGGGGGTTAAACAAGTTGTTGAGCTTCTCCCATCCTCATTTGATCTGAAGCAAAATTATCCCAACCCCTTCTCCGCCAGGAGCGGATCCGGCTATGGAGGAAACCCCGCAACTACTATCTCATTCAGTATCCCGCACGACTCGCATGTGAAACTTGTGATATACGATGTGCTCGGTAGAGAAATCAGAACTCTTGTTAACGAAGAGAAGAACCCTGGCAGGTACTCCGTCACTTTCGATGCGAGCAATTTGCCAAGCGGAGTGTATCTATATCGGTTGGAAGCAGGCAGTTTCAGCGAGGTGAGGAAGATGGTGGTGGTAAGGTAGCACATCTATGAACTCCTTCCCTATCATGATTGGTGCACTGCTGATACTCGTCCTTGGGTATCGCTTTTACAGTGCGTTCATTGCTGCAAAAGCCTTAGCGCTTGACGACAAAAATATTACACCTGCGCATCGATTCAGTGATGGTCATAACTATGTTCCCATGAACAAGTGGGTTCTCTTTGGCCACCATTTTGCTGCTATTGCAGGAGCGGGCCCGCTTGTTGGTCCCACACTTGCGATGCAGTTTGGATTCGCTCCTGGATTGTTATGGCTACTTCTTGGTGCGGTTCTTGCAGGTGCCGTTCATGACTTTACGATCCTTGTTGCATCCATCAGACACAACGGCCGGTCACTTCCTGAGATTGCCCGTGCGGAGATTGGACCTGTCGCTGGGTTCACAGCAGCCGTAGCGGTTTTGTTTATTGTTATCGTTGCTCTTGCCGGGCTTGGTCTTGTTGTTGTGAATGCTCTGGCTGAAAGCTCCTGGGGAACGTTCACAATCGCAATGACAATCCCAATTGCTATCGTGATGGGACTGTACATGTTCAAGATAAAGCCCGGCTCCATCAAGGGACCGAGCATTTTTGGAGTCGTTGTTTTAATTGCGGCAGTGATAGGCGGTCGGTGGATTGCGACTTTGCCCGTTGGCAGCTATCTTTTGTTTAACCACCACCAGTTGACTGTACTGTTAGCAGCGTACGGGTTTTTCGCTTCAGTATTGCCGGTCTGGCTTTTGCTTGCACCGCGTGATTATCTTTCCTCCTACATGAAGATTGGGACTGTTGCCCTTCTCATCGCAGGTGTTCTGATTGTTCACCCGGACCTTAAGTTCCCTGCTTTTACGCATTACATGGGTGGCGGCGGACCGATAGTCCCGGGGAATTTTTTCCCCTTCCTTTTTGTCACCATCGCATGCGGAGCAATTTCAGGATTCCATTCGTTGGTCTCTTCAGGTACGACACCAAAGATGGTCAACAAAGAAACTGATGCGCGCTTCATCGGATATGGTGCGATGTTGATGGAGTCATTGGTAGGAGTGGTGGCGCTGATCGCCGCTGCTTCGCTCCATCCTGCTGACTACTATGCGATCAATGTAAGTCCGGAATTATTTCAAACCCTTGGGCTTCATCCAGTGAATCTCTCGGAACTGAGTCGTGAAGTAGGGGAGAATGTTGCGGGAAGAACCGGAGGCGCTGTATCACTCGCGGTTGGCATGGCGCAAATCTTCTCATCATTTCCGGGGATGCGCGCCCTGATGAGCTACTGGTACCATTTTGCGATAATGTTTGAAGCTCTCTTCATCCTTACCACAATTGACGCTGGGACACGGGTGGCGCGCTTTCTGCTTCAAGAATTTCTTGGCAACTTTCACAAGCCTCTCGGCAATCCTGCCTGGCTCCCGGGCACAATCCTTACAACGACAGCAATTGTCGTCTCATGGGGATACTTCATTTACACAGGCTCGATCCGTACAATCTGGCCCATGTTCGGAACAGCGAATCAACTGCTTGCGACGGTGGCACTGGCTATCGGAACAACTTTTATCATCAACATGGGGAGAGCGAAGTACGCCTTCTTCACGTTTGTGCCGATGCTTTTTGTAGGAGCTACTACGCTTACTGCAGGTTTTTTAAATATACGAGATAACTTCCTCCCTCTTGCTCAGCAACCCGGCATGGCATTTACTGGCTACCTCCAATCTGTTCTTACGGCCATCATGATGGTCGCTGTTATTGTTATCTTTATCGACGCTGGGAGGCGTAGTTTAGCTACTATGAAAGGGCATCCTCTTCCTCCGAAGGCTTTCGGACCCGCTGTGAGGCGTGAAGGGGTCCCGGAGCGTTGCTGCTGAGGGCTTTTTAGGGCACGGTGGATGTGGTTGGCTCAGTTGCTGGTTTATCAGTGAATCATCCGAGCATTATTTGCTTTTTGGGATTTTAGGTATTATATTACTCCCCTTTTTATAGGTCACCACATTCACAAACAAATTCGAGGAGGTAGTGATGAAACCCAGGTTATGCAGTATCTGCTTGCTGACACTTGCTTTGGTGTTGGCTGCATTTGCAGGCAAGCCTGCATTTAAGAAGGGAGGGAAATTTTCTCCTCTAAACAGCCTGAATGCTCAGCCCGACCTTGGCGGATTGAAAAAGGGGGTTGCCACTCAGCCGGCGTACTCTGAGGCACTTTCGGGCATAGGGAGGCGGCTATCTGATTTTATGGCACGGGTCGGGGTGATGCCAAAAATGGGAAGCGGCGTTGAGTCTCCGTCAAGCATGGCTGGAGCACAGCAGAAGTTGCGCCTCCCCAACTTTGAGAGCTTACCACAAGAGGCAAAGAAAATTATCTGGGATGAGGAATTTGGGACACCTCGACTCATTCAAGTTGCGGAGACTCCTTTAGCGCAATCGAGCGCAAGCCTTTCCCAGGAAGAAGCAATATTGCAAGCACAAAGTTTCTTGAAGGAGAAGAAATCATTGTTGCAAATTGCTGATCCGGAAGCGGAGTTCTCTTTGATGAGCACGCACCGCGATGAACTCGGGATTACACACGTGCGATTTCGGCAAGTCTACAACGGTGTGGAAGTTTGGGCAAAAGATATCTATGTGCATGTTGACCCTCGAGGCAATATCCTCTCTTTAAACGGACGCTATGCCCCGACACCGAGTGTGGTCCATGACGTGACGGGAAAAATCAGTGCTTCGCAGGCGGTGGAAGCCGCGCTGAGCGATTTGCGAACACGAAGTGCTATAACAGAGCTCTCGCCGGAGATGAAGCAGATTCATGGCTATGACGGACCAATAGCTCGCCGTGTGATCTGGCATGATGCGCTGCATCAGCCGCATCTTGTCTGGTTTGTTGAGGTGCGCCCAAATCTCGATGAAGACTGGTACTATTTTGTCGATGCTATCACCGGAAGCATTTTGCATTCGTATAATGCCATCTGCTATGATGGAGCAACAACAGGTTCTGGAACCGACCTCAACGGGGTCAATCGAACATTTGGCACGTATCAAATAGGTTCGACATATTACATGATCGATGCATCGCAGCCAATGTTTAATCCGGGACAGTCTCAAATGCCACAAAACCCGGTTGGCGCCATCGTTGCCCTCGACCTTCGCAATCAGGACCTTTCAAGCCAATCGTCCATTTATTTTGTCACATCGGGGAACAATCAATGGACTGATCCAGCATCTGTGTCAGCGCACTTCAACGCGATTCAGACGTACACCTACTACCGCACGTTCCATAATCGCAATTCAGTTGATGATAAAGGGATGACGCTTTATTCCATTATTCACGTGACACACAATGGTCAGCCGATGGAGAACGCATTCTGGTCGGGAAAGGTAATGTGTTACGGCGATGGTGGAGTATACTTCAAGCCGCTCGCTGGTGGGCTTGATGTAGCAGCGCATGAGATGACGCATGGTGTCACACAGTACACAGCAAATCTCGAATACCAGTATCAATCTGGAGCTCTGAACGAATCAATGTCAGATGTTTTTGGAGCAATGGTTGATTCAGCAAACTGGACGATGGGGGAACAGATCATCAAGGATTATTCTCTCTTCCCGACTGGTGCAATGAGGGACTTTGTTGATCCCCATAATGGTGGCACGCCCGGTAGCCAGAGCTGGCAACCGGCAAGGATGAGCGAGTTTGTCAATACGACGGAGGACAATGGCGGTGTGCACATTAACAGCGGCATTCCAAATCATGCTTTCTATCTTGTTGCAAAGGACCTGGGTCGACCTAAGGCAGCGAGAATCTGGTACAGGGCGCTATCGGATTACCTGACTCGATCATCTCAGTTTATCGATGCCCGTATCGCTACTGTGAAAGCTGCTACAGATCTATACGGGGCAACAAGTCCTGAGGTTCAAAGCGTGAAGAACGCATGGGATGCTGTGGAAGTATACGATGGTTCAGGAACGCCTCCACCACCTACAACGAAACCGCAGGGGGATGAATGGATACTTGTGACAAATACCGACCCGAACGATCCCAACTCACTCTATATGGCAAAAACAACGATTCAGTCAACATCCGACTATTTCCCGCTGAGTCGTACAATCGTTTTCAATCGCCCTGCAGTTGCGGATAATGGGCAGATTGTTGTGTTCGTTGACGATGATTACAACCTGAGAGCCCTCTATACGAATCCACAGAATCCTCAAGAGACTCTGCTCGACACGAGCAAAGTCTGGTGGAGTGTTGCGCTCGGACCGGGGCTCAGCAGTATTGCGCTCACATCGAGGTACATTGACACAACGATCTACTATTTTGACCTTGTTCACCAGCAGGCAAAGATATTTAAGATTGTGACTCAGTCATTTGATGCTCCGGATGCAAGGACAGCTCTTTACGCTGATGCACTCTCATTTGATCCATCAGGACAATTTTTACTGTTCGATGCTTTCAATGAGATTCGTGGATCCGTTGGCGATACTATACGTTTCTGGAACATTAATCTCTTAAAAATTTCCACTGGACAGATGGGAAGCGTTTTCCCACCGCTCGGTGGGGATCTGAGTCTTGGCAACCCTGCATTTTCAAAGACGTCGCCGACCCGTTTCACATTCGATTACTGGAGCAGAAGCTTGAATGTAGACTATGTCATGGCGGCAGATTTTAACACCGGGAATGTAGGCACAGTTGCGGGACCGCTGACGGTTCTCGGATATCCCACATATTCTGCTGATGACCGAACTATTGCGTATCATACACTCGTCAATTACCAGAGTGCGAACCACGATGCTATCCAGAAAATGCCACTTCAGGCAGATATGATTACTGGCACCGGATCGGCAGAGACGCATTCCATCGATGCAGCCTTCCCTGTGTGGTTTGTTATCGGTACACGGGTTGGTGTTGACGAGCCAGCTCCAAATGTGCCGCGGCAGGTGATGCTCTATCAGAATTACCCTAATCCATTTAACCCAACGACCACAATTCGGTACTCGATCCCAAGCTCTGATCTCGTGACGTTGAAGGTGTATAACGTATTAGGTCAGGAAATAAGAACATTGGTCAATGAGCAATTGCCGCCCGGCAACTATCAAGTTCAGTTCGATGCGTCAGACTTAGTAAGCGGTGTTTATTTTTACCGCCTCCACGTAGGTAAATATTCTCAAGTGATGAAGATGTTGGTGGTGAAGTGATAAGACGTAGGGCGAGAAATTTTCTCGCCCTACAAATTTACCTCCATGGATAATGCTTCCAAAACATTTCGTGCGGGGTACGTAGCTATCGTTGGTGAGCCGAACGTTGGGAAATCGACCCTTCTGAACGCCCTTCTTGGGCAGAAGATTTCCATCGTGACTCCAAAGCCGCAGACGACGCGCCATAAGATTTTAGGCATCCTGAGCGGTGAGAATTACCAGATCATTTTGCTCGACACTCCCGGAATCATAAAACCGCGCTACCGACTACAGGAAGTGATGGTTGAAGCAGCTCGCTCAGCCATCGAGGATGCTGACGTTGTGCTCCTTATGATAGACGTGACGGAAGTTGATACATCAACCGTTGAAGAACAGTATAGCCATCTTATCCTTCTTGTGCGCCCGTTGCAAAAACCCGTTCTGCTGTTGTTGAACAAGATTGATCTTATTCGGAAAGGTGAACTTCTTCCAATGATAGATGCCTTCATAAAGGTGTACCCCTTCAGCGAGATCATCCCGATATCGGCGTTAAGGGCTGATGGCGTTGACGACCTCCGGGAGGCCCTATTGCAGTTTCTCCCCGAAGGACCTCCATTTTATCCTCCAGACATTGTCAGTGGGCAAACAGAAAGATTTTTTGTCAGCGAGATCATTCGAGAAAAAATCTTTCAGAAATTTCGACAGGAAATTCCGTATTCAACGGCTGTGCAAGTTGTCGAATTTCGTGAGCGTGAAAAAGGGAAGGATTTCATCAGCGCTGAGATTTACGTGGAGCGTGATTCACAGAAAGCAATCCTTATCGGCAAAGAAGGGAAAGCGCTTCGTGAAGTTGGTCTTGATGCGCGGCGTGAAATTGAGGAGTTCCTCGGCAGGCAAGTCTATTTGGAACTTCATGTGAAGGTGCGAGAAAAATGGCGTGACAATGATGCGTGGCTTAAACGACTCGGGTATACATCTGCATAGTAGGAGATTACCTCGATGCCAGTGATCGAACCTTTTCGCGCACTACGGTACAATCTCAGCTCTTCTCAGCTTGAAAAGGTGCTTGCACCTCCGTATGACGTCATATCTCCCAGTGAGCGCGACGAACTTTACTCTCGCGATCCGCATAATGTTGTGCGACTTGTCCTCGGTCGAGAAGCCGATCCATATACTGAGGCAGCGCATTTTCTTAAAGAATGGCGTGACAAAGGAGTTCTTCGCCTTGATGAAAAGCCAGCTTTTTATGTGCTTCGGCAAGAGTTCCACGCAATGGGGTGCGCCAGAGTCCGCACGGGACTTATAGCTCGATGCAAACTTGAACTTTCAGGTGCAGAAGGAAAGGTTCTTCCACACGAAAAAACTCTTTCGGCACCAAAGGAAGATCGGCTCAAACTTCTCCAGGCGACGGCGACCCAATACAGCCAGATTTTTGGTATCCTTGAGGACCCCGACGGAGAATTTCAGTGTAGCCTCACCGAGATCGCTTGCTCCGCTCCTGATCTTGAACTCAACTTTGATTCAGTTCTTCACAAACTCTGGATCGTGCCTGAAGGCGATATTGTGAGAAAGATGTCAGAGAAAGTTTCCAGCTCTCACGTACTCATTGCTGATGGCCATCACCGGTTTGAGACGGCGTTCCAATACCGCATGTGGAGGCGCAATCGAGAGAATTTGCCATCTCCCCATGCTGTTGACTTCACGATGATGTACTTGACGAGTGAACGCGATTCAGGACTTGTGGTGCTCCCGACGCATCGACTTGTATCCGGGTTGTTGGAATTTTCTTCTGGTAGGGTGCTGAATCACCTGCGGAACTTGTTCATCCTCACACCAATCCCCGACTCTATTGGGAATGGGAATGTGTGCAACGTGCCGGATAAGTCCCTTTTTGTTCTTGTTCTCGATTCTGGATGCTACGCTGTGGAACAGAAGCCTCAGGTCGACCTCTGGGCAAGAACTCAGATTGCGGAGCCTTTGCGCAATTTGCCGCTCACGGTTTTGCACTTCATTGTGTTGGAGCAGATCCTTGGTGTTACTCGAGAATCTCAAGTAAGGAAGGGACATATTGACTATACGAAGGATGTGGATGAAGTCATATCCCGCGTCCGCTCTGGTCAGGCGCAGATTGGCTTCATCGTCAAGCCGGTGAGCATCTCCGAGATTTTCGCAGTTGCAAAAGCTGGTCTGGCGATGCCGCAGAAGTCGACATATTTCTATCCGAAGCTCCCATCCGGACTTGTCATGTATTCAATGGAGAGCTGAGCAGTCCGCCTGCGGCAGATTTGATTTTTAAAACAACTTAAGGAGCCCTCTTACGATTTCCTCTGGAGTTTGCACCTCGACAGGGAGCTTTGCCGCGCGAATTCTCCCCTCATAGATAAGCTGTTCACGCATCACATGAATAACTGGCCGCCAGAAGGAACCGAGTACAAAAAATGGCTTTTGCTCCATAATGTGTTTATTCATGTATTCCCAAACAGTTGACAGCTCCACCAACGTTCCGGTTCCTCCTCTGAGAACGACGTAGGCATCGCCAAGTCTGATGAGCGTCTCGAGTCGCCCCAGGAGTGAGTGGGCAACGATGATCTGTGTCGTGTACGCGTTTGCTTTTGCCCCGCCGAAGCCGGGGTCAAGGACAACTCCAATTGTAAGGGCTGATGGATTCCATTCCTTTGCTCCTCGTGCTGCAGCTTCCATAGTGCCGCCGTAACCACCATTGCAGATCTTGAAGTTTTGCTCTGCAAGTAATCGCCCCAGAGTTCGGGCTTCTTCATATTCAGGGTCACCTTCGCGGGCGCGAGAGCTTCCGAAGATCGTGACTGTGCGTTGCATCATTTAGTCCCAGAATTCCCAGTTAACTCCAAAATGATACGTTCGATCCAGCACCGGATAAACTGGGGTTAGCATAGTATGGGCATCGGTAATGTTCAAAATGCCGAAATGAAGGATAGCACTCCCAATTTTTCCTACAGCGTAAAAGTCAATGGTTGTTGATGGTCCAAACCGGACGTATGGTATAGAAATGAAATAACCGATATCTGGGAAGTATGTCCTCCCCTCCTGAGCCGATAGGTAGAGAATGCGGACCCCAATTCTAAATGGGAAATTTCCTGCAAAGAGTGTGTCAATATAATTGAAGGAAGATGAAATGTTGATAGTTGGAACAGGTTTTTCCACAGTCTCCTCGTAGCGATAGCTTACCATATTCGCTTCGGCTTGGAGGAGAAATTTCAAAAAGTTGATCGTAACTCTGGAAGCTGCAGCCGTGATTTCGGTTTTGTTACCGTTGAGAATTGCATAGAGGGCTGAGAATGGTGGCTGAGTAGGCGAATAATGTGCCGGGAAGATTTTTATAGTTGACTGAATGACATGATGCAAGCCAGTGAATCTGAAGTCGACCTTCTCCGATGGTCTCCATGCAAGGCGAAATCGAAAGTCGGCATGGCGTTCCGGGATTGGTTCTGCTGAGTAGAGCGTTGTAGAGGAGCTCGGGGGCTTCCCGAGCCAGTATCGTTCGGTGAAATTTGGGTAGCGGTTCGTCAGAGCAGCTTGCAGAAGCAGACCCATCTCTTTCAGAAACGAGAACGAAGCAGTCGCAGCTCCTGAGAGAAAAGTGCGCTTGTTGATGTAATCAATTCGCCAGATCGCATCACAGTGGACTGAAGATGAGTGGACCCCTACTTTCTCAACGGCGCCCAGATGAAGATCACGATAGGGGAGATATTTTGTCGACCCCGGGCTGTCATAGAAAGATGCCTCAAATCGTGTGTTGCTTGAGAAAATTCCAGCTTTGTTAGAGATATCAACTACGGCATCAATTGATCTTGACTTGATCTCAAACGAGCGAGACTCAGTGGTATCGGAAGGGGACGTTTGGACGTTGTTCAGCGATTGTCTCTCCGTTGCATAGCGAAGAGCTATATGCAAATAGTTTTGTATCGTATCACGTGCTGCATAGAGTTCCATTCGAAGGTCATTTTGTTCTGCTACTTCAGAACCGGAGGGTAAGCGAACAGTTGCTATCAGCCCGTTGTAGATATCATCGGGAGAAGTTGATGCAAGATCAACGCCACCATTGAGCTGTGTGTCGAATCGGCTCCAGACGTCTGAAATTTCCAGAAGGATGTGGTGCGAGAGTTGATGCTGTAGCATTCCACGCAAATTCCAGCCATCACTTCGGTTATTGTTGTACCTTCCATCAGCGACGCCATGCTGGAGTCCAATCATTGCGTTAGTTGTTCGGGTTATGTTTTGGGTGAATAATCCATCGAGTGTCGAAATACCGTACGGTCCCTGATCGTAATAGATCTTTGAGTAAGGCTTGAGTGTGTTGTACCGAAGGCGAGAGAGCTGAAGGACGCCAGCATTTGGGCTCATTGTGAAATATAATCCTTCTGCTGGTGTTAAGTACGATATGCTGCTGAGGGATTCAAATGGAACAAAACGTAGGTCACCGGCGCCGCGAAGCTGATAAGCGATTGGTAGCCCTTCGAGCAATACAGGAGAATGAGAGGGAGCTAGCCCGCCTATTTCAATAAGCGAAGGTTGATATGCCATGCCAAGTGATGGGAGGTAGATAAGAGGAAGTTGAAGAAGATCTTCGGTCTTCATAATCGAAGCAGAATGCTTGAGTGCTGGTGCAGCGATAACCTCTGATGGTTTAAGGCCAAACAGTGAATCAGGGGGCTGCGGAGTCAGTCGAAGAACATGAATAGTATCAGCGCGTTGGGAGGGCTCAGTTTTTGTAGTATCATGCTGAGTGTAAGCAAATGCTGAGTTTGAAATTCCCAAAGTCAAGATGAGCATTGTCATTACGTGGCGGAAGTTTTTCATAGTTCATCCTCTTGCACGGAAGTCTGAGGCAATGAGAGCTCGCTTACCGCCGATAATTAGTTCAGGGTCAACTTTGATAGCCCCCTGCAAGAGCAGATCGTTGATAGCTGTGTCAATCTCCTCAGGCGACGCTACAAGCCTGAACGTTCGTTTCAAATGTCGGCGTGTTGTTGCGATTGTTGTTCTAATAAACTGTTCGATTATCTTTCTGAGAGCTTCTTGCCGGGAGAATTTACGGGCACGTTGTTTGATAGATCGATCCCACGATAGTGTAGCTTGCCAGAGCATTCCTTCTCCGTGGATGAAGCCGGTTCGAATGATATCGAGCTGTGACCAGAGTGTGAGGAGTGCCCTATCGAGAGATTCCTGTGTTGTTCCAGGAGCACGCCTGTTTGCTGAGATAAAGTCGCGAATCTGTTTTCGCGTTGCGAGTTTGTGATGGACAATGAATTCAATAACCTCTCGCTGGAGTCTGCTTGTTCGTGGCAATAGGATTCTCTCTATTCTGCGAGATTTCAGAACAGTGTAAAAAAGGGTGAAGATGTTCTTTGAAAGGACGATCGGTGTACGCCAGAGTACAGGAGCTTCGATGAATCTGCGCTTTGAGAAAGCCTTTTCCCAGAACGAACTGAGAATTTCTTTGAGGATAGCTTTGCTCTGCGATGGTACAGTTTCGCGTCCCATGAGTGCTTGTGCAAGTGAGGGGAGTGCAACTCCCGCTTTTGGCACTTGAACACACATCCCCATGGCATCGACGAACGCATTAATTTCTTCAACACTTGTCAGAGCGAGTTCAGGCTTCAATCGCCAGGAAGCTGTACGTGCCGCAATGAGCTCTCGCCGCGTCATAAATCAAGGATTAAAGATCAGTTAAAGGAGAATCAATGCTTGTTGCGCTGGTCCAGTTATCTCCACTTGCCAATCTGGTGTAACATAAACATTAACTTCAGTCCGTGCAGCCATTTCTCCGGGTAGATAGATCCCCGGTTCAATCGAGAATAGCGCTCCAGGGACAATCGGTCGGTCGTCATGAGTTTCCAGGTTATCGATATTTACTCCGTTCCCGTGGACTTCTTCGCCGATAGAGTGACCTGTGCGATGGATAAAATATTCTCCGAAGCCAGCTTCTACAATAGATTTTCTTGCGACCTCATCAAGTTCATATCCGTAGCAGATTTTGCCGGATCTGAGTTTCTCTCTGAGGTAGTCGATTGCTGCATCCCTTGCATGCACAACATGGGAGAAAATTTCTGTATAGCGTTCAGGTGGATTTTCCCCGACAAACCCGCACCAGGTAATGTCATAATAAACTGATGACGGGGTTTTAAGTTTCGCCCAGAGATCAATTAGGACAGTGTCTCCCATTTTGATAGTGTATGTGTTCGCTGGAGTCGGCTCAAAATGAGGGTCTGCTGGATGCTCATTCACTCCAACGATTGGAACAGAGTCTGTCGTCAAACCCTCCTGATCAAATCGTTGGAGGATAAACTGTGCTACGTCATATTCAGTAAGCTCGCGGTGAGCTTGAACGGATCGCCGGATTAAGTCGAAGCTTTCGTCTTTTATCCTGTGAACAATGGCTCCCGCACTACGGTGCGATCGTAGCGACGCCTCGCTGAGTAATCCATCGAATTGCTGAACAAGACTTGCGGAAGAGACTACCTCTAAGCCAAAGCTCCGAATGAGATCAACAGTGCCCGCGTCAACAGTTGAGACATAGGGAATGTTGTTCTTTGGTGAATACTGCATTGCCACTCGCTTGATGCCAGTAAGAACGGCGCGAAGAAGTTCGTGAAGTTGTTGCCATGAGCGGTAGGTGTGTTTTTCTCCTTCAAGTGAATCAAGCTTCCCTGCTTCTACAGCGCTGACGATCTTTTGGGGCATTCCCTCAGCGGGGATAAAATAGAACCATCGTCGCGTCGTCATAGCAGTTTGATCAAGCGAAAGGATGCGGTAGCTTATTAAATCGCGTTGATGAAAGTCAGCGAAGAGCCAGCCATCGATGTGCGCATCCTGGAGAGCTTTTTGGATTTCTTTGAGAGTCGCCATATTTACCTTCCCAAGACTGTGTATTTAAACAATATAGACGAGCGGAACGGGAAATTCAACTACGCTGAGATCCTGTTCGATAACAATTTGCTTTTCAGATTTGTAAGTGTTACTTTATACATGCAATAAACAGTACACCGTTTTTGCGCATCAACACAGAGTTAGTTTGCTGGACCTGAAAAGGTTCTGAATGGATCGTTCGGCAAACAAGGGGCAGAAGATAGCAAAGATTGGATGCCTTTATTTGTGTTTCAAGCGTCAAGAAACTGGCTGTACGATTTTCAAGAACTTTTTCAGGGAGAACATATTCCAATGGAAAAGGGAGTAGTAAAGTGGTTCAACAGAACCAAGGGGTATGGATTCATTCGTCGCGAAAATGGCGAGGATGTTTTTGTGCACTATACCGCAATCAAAGGCGACGGTTTCAAGAGTCTGAACGAGGGCGATAGCGTCCAGTTCGACCTCGAGAAAGGTGCCAAAGGCTTGCAAGCCACGAACGTTCAAAAGGTCTAATGAACGGATGAATTCGCCACGAAGCCCGCTTTCGGCGGGCTTTTTTGTATGTGAATCATTTGTTGTCCGTTTTACAATCAAACAGTTAATTGCGACGTCTTTATACCTCTTAACAGGTTAGATAAAGTTTTTTCTGAGGCTATTTAAATGCCGATTCTTCCCTCTGTAATCCTTGATTTTGTATGGGTCGGCTGGTATATTTTGAGTGTCGGTTGTTGCGATCTGATTATGTTATCGATATTGCTGGGGAGGGTCCTGAAAATCAATCTAGAAAAACATAAAGCAGGGTATCCGCCCAAGGCTGGTTGCTGCAGAGATTCTTGGTCATCACACGCCGAGGGGCGGAAATACCTTTGACCCCATGCATAAACTATTCGACTTTGGGACTGAACGGCACACTGATTCGATCCATGATTCTTTCCGGCGCACATTTTTAGGAAACTGACTCGCCGAAGGCGGGCTTTTTAAGTCTTATCAATTGCAGGAGCAGAGATGAAGAGAGAACTGTCATTTGCGCTGGTTGTTATTTTGGCTTTTGCTACGTCCTTTTTCTCCTGTAGCAAAAATCGCACGACTGCGCCAGCAGACAGCGAGGTGGGATTAGTTTTCGATGTCGGTGGTCGGGGAGATAAGTCTTTCAATGACGCAGCCTATGCAGGTCTGGAAATGGCAAAGGATAGTCTGGGGGTAAACTTCCAATACATAGAGCCCAGCGGTGGCTCAGATCGCGAGTCAGCTCTGCGGCAGCTTGCGAGTTCACAAAGTGTTGGGCTTATCTTCGGAGTGGGATTTATTTTTACTGATGATATCACAAATGTTGCAAGAGATTTCCCAAATCGAAAATTCGCTTGCATTGATTACTCTTATGACCCAAGCAAGCAATTGCCCTCAAATCTACTACCGATTGAATTCAGGGAGGAAGAGGGATCGTTCCTTGTCGGTGCGATTGCTGGTCTGGTGACAAAGGCGAACAAGGTTGGTTTTGTTGGAGGGATGGAATCGCCCCTCATAAGAAAATTTCAAGCCGGGTACGAAGCCGGTGTGAAGTATGTTAATCCGAACGCCCAGGTGCTCATAGCCTATGCCGGCGTTACCGGGGATGCATTCAAGAATCCTGCAAAAGGAAAGGAACTTGCATTAAGCGAGTACTCACAGGGCGCTGATATTATCTATCATGCATCCGGTGTTACGGGTCTTGGTGTTTTTGAAGCCGCTCGGGAGATGAAAAAATACGCAATTGGTGTCGATATGGATCAGTGGAAAGAAGCCCCCGGTTACGTTCTCACGAGCATGGTTAAAAAGGTTAATGTCGCCGTGTATGATGTTATCAAGGAATGGAAAGAAGGAAAGTTCCAGGGAGGGAAGCCGCGAATCTTTGGGCTTGCTGATGGCGGAGTAGGATTCGTCTACGATCAAAATAACAAAGCGCTGATTCCTCCGGATGTGTATGAGAAAGTTGAAGCCATTAAGCATCAAATTATCAGTGGCAGGATCGTAGTTCCCTATCAATAGGAAAGCGAGCCTCACCTAACCTTCCTATGCCTTACGCTGTTGAGCTTCTCAATATAACCAAACGATTTGCACGCGTTGTTGCGAATGATAACGTGACCCTGCGGGTGCATAGCGCGACGATCCATGCTCTCGTTGGGGAGAATGGGGCGGGGAAAACGACACTTATGGAGACACTCTACGGACTTTATCAACCGGATTCCGGTAGAATTCGTATCCATGGAAGAGAAGTAAGTATCAAATCTCCGCATGATTCAATCAAGCTTGGCATCGGCATGGTCCACCAACATTTCATGCTTGTCCCACCCCTGACGGTTCTGGAGAACATAATATTGGGGGCGGAATTGACTCGGGGATCTTTCCTTGATCTCAGAAAAGCCAGAGATGAAATTCAGAAACTTGCCGAGAAGTTCTCATTGAGAGTCCCTCTCGATGAGAAGATTGAAAATGTTGGTGTTGGTGTCCAACAACGTGTTGAGATTCTCAAGGCTCTTTATCGAAATGCGAACATTCTTATTCTCGACGAGCCAACAGCGGTACTCACACCCCAAGAAACACATGAGCTTTTTAGAATTCTCATTGAACTCAAAGCCCAGGGTAAGACCATCATCCTGATCACGCACAAGCTCAATGAGGTGATGGCTGTTAGCGAGCATGTGTCAGTGATGAGGAAAGGGAGAATCGTTGGAGAACTTGAGACAGCAAAGACAAGCCCTCAGGAGATAGCGCAATTGATGGTTGGGAGGCCTGTTCTCTTCAGGGTTGAGAAGACTGTAAAGGAGGTTGGCGATCCTATCCTTGAGGTCGAAAACCTGTCTTATACAGACAGACGCGGTGTAGAACTTCTGAGGAATATCTCGTTTGTGGTGCGAGCAGGAGAAATATTTGGGATAGCCGGTGTCGAAGGTAATGGCCAGACGCAGCTTGTTGAATGCATCACTGGACTTAGCGCTCCTCAGGTTGGCTCAGTCAAAATTAAGGGTATTGAGATTCTCGGGCTTGGTGCGCGTCAGGTTCTTGACCACGGACTAGCTCATATTCCTGAGGACCGAATAAGGCGTGGATTAGTCATGGATCTGACCGTTAAAGAGAATCTTATTCTTGGTTTGCACGCTACAAAGAAATTCAGCACCGCTGTAAGCATGAAGGAATCAGCTATTAAGGAGTATGCCCAGATTCTAATTGAGAAGTTTGACATAAGACCCGCTGATGTAAACGTGGTTGCTCGTGGACTTTCTGGTGGGAATCAGCAAAAAGTGATTATTGCGCGAGAGCTCTCCAGAAATGCCGATGTCATCGTTGCCTGTCAGCCTACAAGGGGTGTGGACATCGGTGGCACCGAGTTTATCCATCGGGTTCTTATATCTGCGCGTGACGCTAATAAGGCAATCTTGCTTGTCTCCGCAGACCTGAGTGAGATTCTAAGCTTGGCAGACCGTATAGCGGTTATGTATCGGGGGAAAATCGTCAAGGTTTTTCCGGGGAATGAGGTTGAAGAGAAGGAACTTGGTCTTTACATGATGGGTTCTGCTCGCGAGCTTGCTGAGAGGATCGAAGATGGCAAAGAAGAAATCCGCCTTTGGCGGACTTGAAAATCCTCTTACGCAAAATTTTCTTGTTCCACTCCTGGCGGTGCTTCTTTCTTTTATTGTTGGTGGACTATTTATTCTCATTATTGGAAAAAATCCCCTTGAAGTATACGCAGCGCTATTTTCCGGGACACTCGGTAGCCCCTATGGAATAGGGCAACTTTTGTTTAAAAGTACCCCGCTGATTTTCACTGGTTTATCTGTAGCCCTCTGTTTCCGGGCTGGTCTCTTCAACATAGGAGCTGAGGGGCAGCTTCAGCTCGGAGCTTTTCTCACTGCTATTGTTGGTATGAAAACATTTGGTGTTCCGGCGTTGTTAGAAATTCCGCTTCTCTTAATTGCAGGGATGATTGGTGGCGGTTTGTGGGGATTTATACCAGGCTATTTGAAAGCGAAACTTGGAGCCCACGAGGTGATTAACACGATCATGCTCAATTTTATTGCCGCAGCTCTTGTAAGCTACTTTGTAACAAATGTTTTCAATGTTCCTGCAACTGTTCATACACCGCCGATATCGCCACAAGGTCGTCTCCCAAGATTTGACACATTTATTCCAGCGATGGCGGGTTCCCCTGTAAATTTTTCTCTTATTGTTGCTTTTATTGCAGCACTCTTGCTCTGGTACTATATCTGGCACACAAGATATGGTTATGAAGTTAGGGTGGTCGGACTCAATGTGAAAGCGGCTGAATATGGTGGCATCAATGTTCCTAAGAATATTATCCTGAGCATGACATTTGGCGGTGCCCTTGCCGGGCTTGCAGGATCAAATTTTGTTATGGGATACAAATATTATTTTGAGGAAGGATTTTCTGTCGGGACTGGTTTTATGGGCATTGCTGTGGCTCTGCTCGGTAATAACCACCCGCTTGGCGTTATTTTTTCAGCGCTCCTATTCGGGATGCTTGACTACGGTGGTTTGGTGATCAACACAATGGTGCCGAAAGAGCTTGTCATTATTCTTCAAGCCGTAGTGATTATTTTTGTCATCTCATCGAACAAGATGTTCAAGCGCTTTCTAATGAACTTCCTTAAAAAGAAGGCGGCGGCTGGAAATGATTGAGAATATCTTTTCCATTGCGTTCTTGGCGCAGACGATTCGTATTACCGTTCCCTATGCTCTTGCATCAATAGGTGGCGTATTCAGTGAACGCGGTGGGGTTGTTAACATTGCACTCGAGGGAATCATTTTGAACGGCGCATTCTGCGCGACAGTTGGTACCTATTATACAGGCAATCCTTTTGTCGGCATTATTTGCGCCATCATAGGGGGACTGGTCACTGCCCTGATCCACGCTCTTGTGACCATCAATGTGAAAGCCGATCAAATCGTATCTGGGATAGCAATAAATCTATTTGCTGTTGGTGTCACTAAATTCGTGCTTCAAATTCTCTTTCACAGCTCGAGTAACTCAGATCGTATTCCCGGGTTACCTCATTTCAAGTTGCCTTTAATCAGCTCTTCGCCGGTTTTAACTCAGGTGTTTGGAAATCCTCTGGTGCTTCTTACGATCTTGATTGTTATTGTGAGTCATTTCGTAATCTTCAAAACGAAATTTGGTTTGAGGCTTCGTTCGGTGGGGGAAAACCCAGAGGCATCGGACACCGTTGGGATCAGTGTTTCCTTTTACCGATATTGCGGTTTGCTTACCAGTGGTGCGCTTGCCGCATTGGCAGGTGCCTGGCTGGCTTTTGACCAACATTCGTTTACTGACGGAATGTCCGCTGGACGGGGGTTTATTGCACTTGCGGCTATGATCGTGGGGAAGTGGACCCCTCTGGGAGCTGCTTCGGCGTGTTTGCTTTTTGGGTTTGCTGAAAGCCTCCAAATTCAACTTCAGGGTGTCGGAATCCCTACTCAGTTTGTCCAGATGATTCCCTACATAGCGACGATTGTGGTGTTAGCTGGCTTCATTGGCAGAGCAATACCCCCGGCTGCGGATGGCATTCCGTATGAAAAGGAGTGATTGCCCTTTACCGCCACTTGATCGTGATCCAACGTTTTCGTAACATATTTAGTGATGGCGCTTTTAGCGCCACCACTCTTGTGACGCCAGTACATCAGCATCATTTTGAAATTACGCAAAATCTGAAGACCTTCGCATGCGAGTTCCAAAGCGTTTCTTAACAGGCAAAGATGATGGGGAACGGCGGAAGTCCCGCCAGGAGCGGGACAAGCAGCTTGAGTTTGCTGAAGAGGCTCTTCCTCACATGGATGTCCTTTACAACTTCGCTCTCAGGATGACCGGCAACCCTGATGATGCTGAGGACCTCCTGCAGGATACCTATCTTAAAGCGTACCGCTTCTGGGACAAATTTGAGAAAGGAACTAACTCCCGTGCGTGGTTGTTTCGAATTATGAAGAATTCATACATCAACCGATATCGGAAAGAAGTTCGTGAACCTGATACAGTCGACTACGGTGATATCGAGGAGTTCTATGATAGCATCCGTGATGAGTCAACAGAGACAACTGATTTGGAAGAGAGACTGTTTGGTAACCTGCTCGATGACGACGTTGCTAAAGCACTTGAATCGCTTCCGCCAGATTTCCGAACGGTTGTGATCTTATGTGATATTGAAGGATTCACTTACGAAGAAATTTCTAATTTTGTCGATTGTCCAATTGGTACAGTCCGTTCGCGGCTTCATCGGGGAAGGAAAATGCTTCGTGCAAAGTTGGTAGAATATGCACGCAAACGCGGATACGTTTCGAATGAATAAATTGGCGAGGATACCAGTGTGAATTGCCGTGACGCCGATGAACTCATGAGCGCCGCAGTCGACGGCGAGTTAGACAGCGAAACACTACGTGAGCTGGAAGAACATCTCAAACAGTGCTTTCCCTGTCGGATTGAATTTCATCTTGAAAAAATTACAAAGCATGTTGTCGCAAAGCACCTTCATCGTGTCCAAACACCCGAAAGTGTAACGCACAATCTCTTTGCCCTCCTTGCCCAGCCATCTTCTACCCAGGAGGCATACCTTGGCCACGCCGAACGGCTCCGTCAGAGGCGTATCAGTCTCTGGCTGCGATCCAGCTCAGTTATTCCTGTTGCAGCAGCAGTTGCGATTCTCATCGGCGGGATATTCTTTTTTCATTCAGGCATTCTGAGACAGCTTCCCTTTGGTGCCCGTGCAGATGTCATGGAGGCAGCCATAGCGAACTACCATGCTTTTCGGCAAGGAGCAATGCCGATACAAGTTTCTTCAGACGACCCAGAGGAAGTCAAAAGATTTTTCCAGGGGAAGATTGATTTTGATGTCTATCTGCCGAAGATTGCTGGATATCAACTTGCAGGCGCTGGTGTAACAGATTTTAAGGGGATGAAATGTGCTCACATTGTGTATCGCCGCGATTCAACGTTCATATATCTGCTCCAACTTCATTTAGAGGATGTGCTGCGCGGAGTACCGTTAGCTTTGTCCCGGTCAGCAAAAGGCGCAGTTGAACATGGCGATTGGTATGTTGGTCATGGGAAAGATAGCTGTGGTGTGGTCATCTGGGGTGAGGCACATACGCTCTGCTCTGCGGTGGCAAGTATGCGTGGGAAAGACCTGGCTTCACTTTTCTCTGAAGATTGAATCCTTTATGCCCCACACGCTCGAGCCAGACCCCTGCCTGCGGTTTCAGCTTTTTGATGTTAATTTGATATTAAGGTGAATTGACTTATATCTTGCGTTGTTGTTCATGAATTTTCGGAAGCCTTTCCGCCAGGGGCGAACTGGCGATGCTGTGAGATAACAGATAAAAGTCAAATCTGCCCATTTGCCTTCGGCGAATGAATTACCCTTTTCCGGCGACGGGAGACCACAAGGCTCTATGTTCAGTTTCGACTATTCACGGTAACGGGGAAAAAGGATGACAGATTCAACCCCAATTTCTTCTGTTGGTGAGTTTGGTTTAATTGGAAAAATCCGGGCTATTGTAGACCAGTCACCCCCGGAAGGAGAAGCCTACACAGCCGGCGAAGGGTGCCTGATCGGGATTGGTGACGATGCGGCACTTTTTCGACCTCGCCCAGCTCGCTCGATACTCCTGACTACAGATGTAGCTGTAGAAGGGGTCCACTTCGATCTCACGTACACCTCGTTGCGACATCTTGGATGGAAAGCAATGGTAGCGAATCTCAGCGACATTGCTGCGATGGGAGGGGAACCACAATATGCTGTGGTCACAATTGCCTTACCCGCAAAGATAACGGTTGAGATGGTGGAAGATCTTTACATCGGGGCTTGCCAGGCGTGCAGAGAATATGGTTGTCGCATTGTTGGTGGTGACACATCGACCTCACTCGGTAACATGATGATTTCCATTGCAATGGTGGGAGATGTGGCGGGGAAACCGTTTCGGCGTGCAGATGCGCAAGTTGGGGATCTTCTCTGCGTCAGCGGATATGTTGGGAGTGCTCATGCTGGCTTAAAGATCCTCCAACGAGAGAAACAGCGCTTCCTTGAAAGTAAAGGAGAAAATGATTTCCATCCCAACCTTGAGCCGTATAAGGATGTTATCGAGCGGCACCTCATGCCGAGGCCGCGGTTTGATCTTGCTCGAGCACTGCGAAGAGCTGGTGTACATGCTGTGATTGACGTCAGCGATGGCATTTCCTCGGATGCACGCCGCATTGCCGAATCGAGTCATGTTGGGATAGAAATTGTTGAGGAAGATTTACCAATTCATCCCGTAGCGCGGGAGGTCGCAGCAGAATTCGGTGATTCGGCGGTCGACTACGCCCTCTTCGGCGGCGAGGATTATGAGCTTCTGTTCACGATTTCCAGGGAGGCTTTCCAAACACTCCAGGCCCGGGAGACAATCGGAGCGCTCCCGGGGGTAAGTGTCATTGGAAGAATAGTCGATGCTGAAGAAGGGCTCACGCTTGTGAATCGTACTGGGGGACGGCGGATGCTTCCTGCTGGGGGATGGGATCATTTCTCGTATTGATCCGCTACCCGCCCGATGAGATATTCAGCATTGTATTTCAGCAAGGCATATACCTCGCATTGAATCCGCCGCAGGCTACCTTCTCTTTCTCACCTTTTTGCTCATGATTCTGGCTTTCCTTGTAGAGAGCCCATCGCCCGATTGTAAGTGCTCTTCCGCCGAGTTGCTTCACGAATATTTAACACAGCGTTAATTCTCAGGTTATAAAGCACGGTTAACTTATAACAAAAAGGAGACAATATGCTCTTCGGAAAATTTTGTGCGCTTCTCGCAGTTCTGGTTATCACCCGTACTGCCTTCACTCAGCAGACAATTCCTGGATTCTCTGGGCTGATGTTTGGTGATTATTATTACAACTTTCGGAGTAGCAACCAATCGTTCAAGAATATGCATGGATTCCAATATAGAAGAATTTATCTTACTGCAGATTATGATGTGGCAAAGAATTTCACAGCTCGATTCAGACTCGAATCAGATCCGTCAACTTCAAATCTCGGAAATGGCAAACTATCGGTCACGATGAAAGATGCCTACCTCGATTGGAAGGAGCCTTACCCCGGTTGTAATATTGTTATCGGGCTTCAAGGTACGTGGTCAATAAATACTGCTGAGGAGATCTTCGGATACAGATCGCTCGAGAAAACGATCCAGGACCTTCACGGAATATCTGATCCGCGCAGCCTTGGCGTATCCCTTACACAGAAATTCTCCGATGTTTTGGCTGCATCGCTCCTCATTGGCAATCCGCCGAAGGCGGAGCCCAATAAGTACAAAAGAGCCTACGTGATGCTCAGATTCAAGCCCGCTTCCGATTTCGACCTTGTCGTTGATGGCGATTACTCAGGTGTGCCGGAGAAGAAAAACATTAAGACTGCTGAGATCATTGCTAATTATGGCAATAAAGTGGTTAGTCTTGGCGTACAGGCGTACATGCAGACTATCGACAGTGGGCAGGTTGACGGGACGACACTTACGAGCTACGGGATCAGTCTGAACGGATGGGTCAGCCTGATAGAAGGACTGCGTCTTGTAGCACGATATGATTCTTGGGACGCTGACGCAAAGACAAGGGATGATGCTCAGGACCTGATTATAGCGGCACTCGACTTTGCAGCACGGAAAAACGTCCATTTCATACCAAACATTGAGATCGTGATGTATGAAAACAGTGCCTTGAAGGTAGATGTTACAGTTCGTGCTACTGTTTACTTCACGTTTTGACACCGAAGTTCGCCTTTATGGAAAATAAAAAAGGCGGCATCGCTGCCGCCCACAAGCTTTGATGTCAACGTCTGCCGCCAGACCAAAGCGGATAACCATCCTTATCTCTCAGTTGAAGCGTCGTTGAACCCTTTCTCACCTCAGCAGCTATCAGGACATCTGTGCCACGGAGTGAGACTTTAGAGCCAGTTACTGTAAGTTCGTCTCCCGTTTTCAGAGATCCGCCGAGGGCTGACTTTTGCGAGAGGTACCAACTTGGACCGAGATACACATCGATTTTGCCGTTCTTAGTTTGTAGTGTGACGCGAACTCCACCGCCCATGCCGCGTAGTGATGAAATAGTATCGACGGCAGTTACCTTTCCGGTTATTGTTTCTACAGTGCTCGGATTATAAATCCTTGTTCCCGGGGCTCCTCGTCCCCACCTGCCGCCCTGGGCAAAAGCCGCCGTGACAAAAAGTAGCAGCGAAACCACCGTCGTCAGGGAAGAAAATAGAATTACTCTTTTCATGTTTCTATCCTTTCATTTAGGTTTTTAGTTCGTTATTTTGACACACAATTCCTGCAATCGGTTTAATGGCTGCGGATTAACATTCGGGTTTGTATTTGAACCGGTCCGCCTGTGGCGGACAAATAAATTTGTTTCTTTGATTTTGTATCTTTCCGTCGGTAAATTTCTCTGTGTTTCCGGGGTTCCGTGGTGTGGTGATGTCGAAGCGCTGCTGATCAGGGAAGAATACCGCAGGTGAACATAGGGATTTTTGCTTCGGGACGAGGATCAAACTTCATCGCGATTCTTCGAGCGATTGAGGAAGGACGGCTGGCGGCAAGGATAGGAGTTGTTATATCGAACAAAGCCGATGCTGGTGCTTTGCTTGCTGCGCGGGCGCGGAATATCCCTTCTTACCATATTTCCCCATCAGCCTATGGTGAACAATCAGAAGATGACTATGTAGCCGCCGTGCGTGAGGTGTTATATCGCCATCAGATAGATTTCATTGCGCTGGCGGGCTACTTGAAGAAACTCCCTGCAGCCATTGTGCGAGAATTCCGAAACCGCATTGTGAACATACATCCAGCTCTTCTTCCTTCCTTTGGAGGCAAAGGGATGTATGGCATCCACGTCCATGAGGCTGTGCTGAAAGCAGGGGTGAAAGTGACCGGAGTCACTGTTCATCTTGTTGATGAGGAGTACGATCACGGTCCCATTGTGCTGCAGCGCGCTGTTGAAGTTCATGATGATGACACACCCGAAACGCTTGCGGAGCGAGTTTTACAAGTTGAACACGAACTCTACCCCGAGGCACTTCAACTTTTCGCCGAAGGACGAATCCGCGTCGACCATGGGCGTGTGTTTTGTTTGGCAGAAAAATCGAGCCGACCTGTTCCGCCAGTGGCGGTGAAAGGAGTTAAGTGATCCCTATTAAACGCGCAATTTTGAGTGTGTCCGATAAACGTGGAATTGTTAACCTCGCGAAAGAACTTTCAGAATTTGGTGTGGACATCATCTCCACGGGACAGACGTTTCACTTGTTGAAAACTCACGGCATTGCAGCTCGTCATGTTTCTGAATTGACGGGCTTCCCGGAAATACTTGGTGGACGTGTTAAGACCCTCCACCCGAAAATCCTTGGCGCACTCCTCGGAATTCCAGATAATCCGGTCCATCAAAAAGATATGACCCAGTTTGCCATCGAATCAATCGATTTAGTTGTTGTGAACCTTTATCCATTTGAAGAAGTGACGATGCGACCCGATGCAGCAATCGACGAAGCTATGGAGCAGATCGATATTGGTGGTCCCACTTTGATTCGAGCAGCAGCGAAGAATTTTCAGTATAAAACTGTGCTTGTAAATCCCGATCAGTATCCTGCGTTTCTCAACGAGCTTCGGAAACACCAGGGTAAGGTTTCCAGTGAGATGCGACTCACTCTGGCACGGGAAGCGTTTCTCCATACTGCAAAATATGATCAGGTAATTTTCCAATATTTTGATAAATATATCAACAGGGATGCTAAATCCGCGTTGCCATCGGTGCTCAATCTCGCTGCGGGCAAGGAACTTGATCTACGGTACGGTGAAAATCCGCACCAGAAAGGGGCACTCTACGGACATTTCGGGAAGATTTTCAAAAAATTGCATGGCAAGGAACTTTCCTATAACAATATTGCCGACATTCACGCTGCAGCTTTGCTCATCAACGAATTCGATACGCCTGCGGTTGCTATCATTAAACATACGAATCCATGTGGTGTTGCAACAGCTGAGAATCTTCTCGACGCATACCACGCCGCATTTGCCACTGATCCTGTTTCTGCTTTTGGCGGCATAGTTGTGGTGAATCAGCCACTTGACCTGGAGACAGCAGAAGCCATTGATGAAGTCTTCACGGAGGTTGTCATCGCGCCGGACTTTCAGCCTGATGCGCTTGAGTTTCTCAAAAGGAAAAAGGGCCGCCGATTGATACAGCAGAGCAGTGACCCACGTTTCTTATATGAGTTTGATGTGAAGAGTGTTATAGGAGGATTCTTGCTTCAGGAACCAGATCACCAGCGGATTGGGCAAGAGGATCTTCGTGTTGTGACGAAACGAGCTCCGACAGAGGATGAATTCTCAGCACTTCTTTTTGCGTGGCGCGTTGCGAAGCATGTGAAGTCCAATGCAATTGTATTTGCGCTTTCGGATCGGACTGTTGGAATTGGAGCTGGGCAGATGTCTCGAGTTGATTCGGCGCGTGTTGCGGTGATGAAAGCTCACCAATCAGGTTTAGATCTGCGCGGCACGGTTGTTGCTTCAGACGCTTTTTTTCCATTTGCTGATGGATTGGTGGAGTGTGTTCGCGCGGGGGCAACAGCGGTGATTCAACCCGGTGGCTCGATCCGCGACGAAGAAGTTATTCGTGCCGCCGATGAGCATAACACAGCTATGATTTTCACGGGCATTCGACATTTTCATCACTAAGGTTGCAGGATGTAAACGATGGGACTTTTTTCTCTCTTCTCCGCTGATATCGCTATTGATTTAGGAACAGCCAATACTGTAATTTACATGAAAGGGAAAGGGATTGTTCTCAACGAACCGTCGATCGTCGCATTCGACCGCACAACAAAACGGATTGTTGCCATTGGAAACGAAGCCCGTGAAATGGTTGGGCGGACGCACAAGGACATCAGCACAATCAGACCGCTGAAAGATGGTGTGATTGCTGACTTTGAGATTGCTGAAGGAATGCTACGCGAACTGATCAAGCGTATCCACGCAAACTGGATGCCATCGCGACGAATTGTTATTTCCGTGCCAAGCGGGATCACTGAGGTTGAGAAGCGGGCTGTGCGCGATTCCGCGGAACACGCAGGAGCAAAGGAGGTGCATCTTGTTGCAGAACCTATGGCGGCAGCCATCGGAGTAGGTCTTGATGTTGACGCCCCGGTCGGAAATATGGTTGTCGATATTGGTGGTGGTACAACGGAAATTGCTGTCATAGCACTCTCAGGGATTGTGACTGAGAACTCGATTCGCATTGCCGGCGATGAAATGGATGAAGCCATCATCCAATATTTCAAGAAAAACTACAATATACTTATCGGCGAACGAACCGCAGAGGCTATCAAGATAGAAGTTGGTTCTGCAATGCCACTAAAAGAGGAAGTCCGAATACAGGTTAAAGGACGGGATCTTGTCAGTGGCATCCCGCGAACTATTGAAGCGAGTTCTGAGGAAATTCGTGAAGCGCTGAACGAACCAATTACCGCAGTAGTTGATGCACTCCGATCGACGCTTGAACAAACCCCTCCAGAACTTGCCGCTGACATACTCGATCGAGGGATTATGCTCACTGGCGGCGGCGCCCTGTTGAAAGGCTTAGATGAAAGGCTTCGACTTGAGACCACTCTGCCTGTCCATGTTGCCGAGCAACCGCTGTTTGCGGTTGTGCGCGGCGCTGGAATTGTGCTTGAGAATCTTCCGAAATATTCAAATGTTCTCATAAAAGGTCGACGATACTGACGGTGAAACATCATGGATCGATTGTTGAGATTCATTCGGCATCATCGTGAGTTCTTTGCGTACGGCGTTGCTGTCCTCATTTCATTTCTGCTAATGTCATTGAACACGAACCCACAGATTCAACAGATTCGTACAATGACTGCAGCGGCTCTTGGAGCGCTTGAGCACATAGTGTCGTGGATTCCGAATCCTCTTTCCCTTGCACGTGAAAATGAGTTGCTGCGGCAAAAGAACATGGAGCTTGCTGATGAGGTCAACCGCCTCCGCTCTGCAGCACTTGAAAATGTTAGACTCCGCTCACTTGTTGGTTTAAAAGAAGAAGCTCCTCATCGATACCTCGCCGCACAGGTTGTTGGACGAAGCTTCGATGTTTTGCGAAACACATTGACCCTTAACGTTGGCACCAGCGATGGCGTTGACCTTGGTATGGCAGTTGTCAATGGCGATGGGTTGGTTGGGCGTATCATTTCAGCAAGCCATAATTATGCAATAGCTTCTTTAATTCCAAGCCGTGAATTTCGTGCTGCTGTCTGCGATCAACGTAGCCGCATCGAAGGTATATTGAAGTGGAGCGGCGAGGATCTAAACCTGTGCCTTATGATGAACGTTTCTAAAACCCTTGATGTAAAAGTTGGCGATGTTGTAGAAACATCAAGATACAGCACGCTGTTCCCTCAAGGCATCAAGGTTGGTGTTGTCGAACATGTGGAGAATGACCCAGCATCCCTGTTCCATAAAATTACAGTCCGCACCTCTGTCGATTTCAATCGGTTAGAGGAAGTGTTTGTTTATCTCGTATCTCCACCGTCGAACGTGTTCAGCGGAATAAGAGCAAATGGAACTGCTGTCCCATAGGATAGATGTGTCCCCCTTATCTTTGAAATGGATTTTCCAATACATCTGCGTTGGTGCTGTGCTGCTCATACTTCAAGCAACAGTTGGGCGGCTTGTTGCGATCGAAAATGTCCAGCCCGATTTTCTTCTAATTTGGATTATCTTTGTAGCTCTGCGCCGTGGACAGTTGAGCGCTGTTACTGTTGGTTCTGTTGTGGGATTAGTCACAGATCTCGCGAGCGGCGAATTCCTTGGCGTTGGTTTACTGGCGAAAGCGACAGCAGGGTTCCTTACAGGATTTTTTTATCGACCGAATCAGATTGCCCAGTCTCTGGGAAGCCCCTGGTTTCTTGGAATTGTGTTTCTTGTTGCTATTGTTCACAATGTCATATTCTTCTTTTTTTATCTACAGGGGACGCATATTGGATTCTGGATGTCGTTTCGTGTCCTGGGGATGCTCTCGGCAGTGTATACCACAGCCTTCGCAGCGATTCCTAATATAGTCTATCGACGGCGATATGAAGAGTGGGGAGAGCTATCAGAATGATCGGCATCGAGATTGGGGGTAAAGTTCGTGCAGATGTGCTGCGCGCAGTTATCATGCTCTTCATGGCGCTCCTTGTGGTCCGACTTTTCGAGCTACAACTTTTCCGCCGCGAGGAATATGGCAAGCAATCAGAGCAAAATAGTGTCCGACCGGTCGTTCAAATTCCTCTCCGCGGATATATCTACGATCGGCATGGTGAGCTGCTTGTGGATAATCACCCCTCCTATTCGATCGTGATCATTCCGAATGATTTCGACATGCGGAATGTTCCCGTTGTTGCACAACTTCTTGGAATAGATACAAGCTCCATTAAGGAGAAGATTGAGAATGGTCGGCAGCGTTCTCGTTTTGCACCTGTGAAAGTCGCCCGCGACGTGAACTTTGAGACCATTGCAAAAATTGAGGAGCTGCATAGCAGTCTCCCTGGAGTTTCATATGAGGTGGAGATAAAACGTGTCTATCCTGACTCACTTCGAGGCTCGCACCTTTTTGGGTACTTAAAAGAAATTTCTGAATCTCAACTGCTCCAGTACGGTTCGTATTATGAACCAGGAGATGTTATCGGGTACACTGGTATTGAAGAAGCTTATGAAACATATTTGCGCGGTGAGAAGGGCTACAAGTTCTATAGTGTGAACTCCTTAGGGCAAACAGTTGGAGCATATGATAACGGTTTGCGGGACATACCCCCGCGTGAGGGGAACGACCTTTTCCTCAGCATTGATGTCTCGCTTCAGGAGCTTGCGGAAAAACTGTTGCAAGGTCGTCGAGGTGCTATTGTTGCAATGGACCCACAGAATGGTGAAATTCTCGCTCTTGCCAGTGCCCCCGATTACGATCCAAGCATTTTCAGTGGAGTGACACCACCAAGCCTTTGGCGTTCGCTAACACAGGATGAATCAAAACCTCTCTACAACCGTGCAACACTCGGTACCTACCCACCTGGGTCAACGTTCAAAATGGTTCTGGCGTTAGCCGCACTTCAAGATCATCTCATCGATCCGAACAAAAAAATCTTTTGCCCCGGGGAATTTCGTTTCGGGAATCGTGTGTTCAAAGATCACGGAGCGCATGGATGGGTTAATCTCACCGAAGCTATTGAGAAATCATGCAATGTGTATTTCTATCAACTCGCTTTGCAGGTCGGGCTCGATCGCCTAAATAAGTTTGGACAACTTTTCGGCTTCGGTCAACCGACTGGCATCGATGTCGGTGAGGAAAAGTCGGGGATTCTCCCATCGGAGCAGCTCTTTGATCGGCTTTATGGAAAAGGGAAATGGACGAAGGGCTTTCTTGTCAGTCTTGGAATCGGTCAAGGGGAAATCTCCGTGACGCCGGTGCAAATGGCTGTTTATGCGAGCATTCTGGCAAATGGTGGAACTTATGTTCAACCTCATGTGGTGCTCTTCATCAGAGACAAGGTTTCCAAGAAATTGATTGCCCTTTCGCCCAGGTACAAAAAACTCCCCATTGCTCCTGAAGCCCTATCAGTGGTCCGGGAGGGGATGCGTCTTGTAGTGAGTGGTCCAGGTGGGACAGGGCATGCTGCGCAGGTGCCGGGACTTGAAATAGCAGGCAAAACTGGGACGGCACAAAACCCACACGGCAAAGATCATGCATGGTTTGTTGGCTTTGCCCCGTTCGATAATCCTAAAATCGCCCTGGCTGTAATTATTGAGAATGCTGGATTTGGAGGTACACAGGCTGCTCCCTTAGCTGGGGCTTTGATTAAGCAGTATCTTAAAAGGGGAGCGCAAGCTGTGCAACACGATGCAGTGGCGAGCTCAGCTCCACGGGTACCTGCCGCTAATCGTAACTCTCTGGTCAGAGATACGAGTGTTGCTCAATTCTCGCCATTGTCAAATCACCTTGAAGAAAATTCTGGCACTGCAAGAAGAAATCATTGACTCAACTGGCGCAAATCAAGTAGTAATTTTTATGGGTCATATGTTCCACTTTGCTGGCCATGGCACACTCCCGGTGGCATCGAGCAGTTGCTTTTATCATAATTGAATGGACCGCTTGCCTTCCGGAATCCTGTGATGACTAACTTCTCGTAAGTGCCCGTCCCGTTGTAATTATAAGGACTTGGATCCGACGTGTACCCAATCAATCGAGATCGCTTAGAACCGTGTGGTACAGCTACGTGGCAGGTAACGCATTTTACCTCGGATTTCTGATGGGGTCCTTTGGAGTGGACCTCGTTTTTGAAGCCGCCGCTATACATTGGGTGACAGTTCACGCAGAAGAGGTCAGCTTGCCAATTATTGCGGTTGTTCTTCACGTCATAAAGCGACCACAGGGCTCCGTTCGCATTGGTGGGCCAGTACTTTGCAGTACCCGCGAGGAGGTATTTATAGTTTGAGCCATGAGGACCCTGCGGTGTTGGTT
Organism: Bacteroidota bacterium; assembly: GCA_049973045.1. Taxonomy (GTDB): domain Bacteria; phylum Bacteroidota; class Ignavibacteria; order 0-14-0-80-59-12; family 0-14-0-80-59-12; genus JBMFJZ01. The sequence goes on from JBMFJZ010000006.1 coordinate 48,206, forward strand.
CATCATTCCCATGGCAGTCGCTGCAATACATTGTCTGCGCCCCGATATTACTCCAGCGCGTGTTCATCTGAGCTATTGTGAGCGTTTTTGGCGAGTACGAACCTGTCTGATCATTTAGCCCAATCTCTACAGGATGTGCCGAGTAGTTGTTCACATTGAACTCCATTGCCTGATCGGTGATGTTCGACCCTGAGGGACCTACGATTGTGGTGACACCAGTCGGAGCCGAGCCAAGCCCGTAATATGAATGGCATTTGAAGCAGATTTGATACTCCTTTGTTGCTGGGTCATTTCTCGTAAAGCTTGTTGGCTGTGTCCACGGTGTGGAGGGGTTCGCTGGCTCCAGTCCCCACACGCCTGAAAGAACATTGGATGCAGCGTTTGAGCCCACACTGTGCAATCCATTCTTTGCAGCATGAGGATTATGACAATCTACGCATTCAGCATGGCGGTTGGGAACGCTAACATCGGTGGAATTTTCTGTTGGAGAGTTAGTTGCCGCAGGAGAGGCATTCACGGGGTTGTGTTTATTGTCGACGGTGTACGTTGGATGTCGATACGCTTTTGCAAAGGGTCCGCCTGAGCTATTTGAAACATTTTTGTCTGTGATTCCTCCGTTTGCTGTTCCTTTATGACAAGGGTCGCATGTTCCTTGTTCAGCGGCGTTAAGGAGGTGCCCCGCCCCGGGCGCGCCGTGGGGCTTGTGGCAGCTTTCGCATCCGTTTGTTGCAACGGTTGTATACCCCGTATGGCTCAAACCTATTGGCATGGTCTTCGTCGACGATTGATGAGCTGAAGGATTCGCTGTCCAATAGGCGTTCTTGTGGCACTTGAGGCAAAGTGCAGATGCGGAATTATTTTGAATCAGAAATTTTCTTGTCGTTGGATCCCGATCCTCTCTATGCGGGTCGTGACACGTGGTGCACCGAATGTTATCTGATGTGTTCGCGTGAGTGTCATGGCATCCTGTGCAATTGAACTGATTCCCCTTAGTGCTATGGTTGAACACGATCGAGAAAGGGTGATCATCTGTAAGATTTCCACCTGTGTTACCCCCAAGATTGCTGGAGGTATTTGCAGCAAGGGACTGATCCGGGTCGACGAGCGTACCGCCGGTAACAGCAATTTGTCCTGTGCTCACAGAGCCAATTGCAATTGTTCCGTCGTGGCAGGAAAGGCAGAGTTTCGACGGACCGTTGGGAAATTGAATTTCGTATGTCGAAGCCATTGTACTACTTGTATACTGCGAATAGGAAACTGAGGACAGTGTGTGATCCCAGAGCGGGACGGCAGGTGAAGCATTATGCGGGATGTGGCAGAATTTACACACCTCCTGCTCGCTGGTTGCCTTGATTGTCCCGGGACCTGAGACAGAAAGATTATGCTTGGAAAGAAGTATTTGAGATTGGGCCAAATTACCGAGAAGCACCACTATTGATGAGAACAGGAAAATCGCCAGCCGGGGCTGAACGTGCAGAAAGCGTTGCTGTGCCACATTATTGTTTTGAAAAGCTGAACCCATTGGCCTTCACTTCAAATATTGGAACACCTGAATGCGTCTGTTTCCTGAGTCGACAACGTAGACACGGTCTTCTGTATCAATAAAGATCCCGGCAGGGAGGTAAAAATTCCCGATCCCTGAACCGGATCCCCCCAGTGCCATGAGAAGCGTGCCTTTCTGGTCGAAGATCTGCACAACATCAAACAGCGCATCGACAATGTAAATGTGGCCATCGCTGTCGAGTGCTACTCCTTTCGGACGTGCCAAATCCCCAACCCCATTTCCAAGCTTGCCAAATTTGTAAATAAACTCACCATTTTGGCGCAGAATCTGAAGCCTGAAATTCATTGCGTCTACTACGTAAAGCTTCCTATCGTTCTTTTCGTCACGTGTTTTTCCAGAGCAGAGGTATACTGGAAAATTGAATTCGCCGTCAGCGCTTCCTCTTCGACCGATGCGGTATACCTCATCGCCCTTCGTGTCGAAGATAACAATTTGATTCGCCTCTGTGTCTATTACATACAGCAGGTTGTTGTCCACCCAGACACCTGTAGGCCTACGTAGTCCATTCTTAATTGAGAACTTGCAACGTCCTTCATGGTCAAAGACCGCCACGGCGTGGAGCTCAGGATCAGACACATAAATCGTTCCGTCAGGTGCAGCAGCAATGCCAACGGGAGAGAGTAATGAGATGCCTTTAGCTTCTCGTATGAAGCTATATTCTTTCCGCTTGAAATCAAATATGTGGAAACCTCGTGCACCTGGATCGGTGACTAGGATCCGTTCATCAGCGTCAACAGTAATTCCCTGCGGTCTGATTAGGTGTGTGACCTCTTTTTCCTCTCCGAAAACGAATGAAAGGATCTTCCGCCACCACGGTTTTTCAATTCCCATATCCTCTTTGCTGGAGAAGGAGTAGAGGAATCGAAAGCGTGGCTTCTCAGGAGGTTTTGGCCATAGTAGATCTACGCTTGCGCGGTGCTGAGCAGTGACAAAGTGCAACGCGAGTGCGAAAAGACTCATTATGAGCATAATTCGTCTCATTCAGTTCACTTAAAGTCGAAGCTGAAAGGCCTGATAACTGTCACGTACACGTCGCTCCTCTGGAATGTTGCTAACGAGTAACTTACCCATCGAAGTTCCAGTGTTAACGCTCGCCAGCTGTAAGAGAGGGAGGCTTCGTAATTGTAATTCCTCGTTCCCTGGAGCACGTCACGGGTTTTTGTTGCCCGGGCACGGATTGTTAAGCCCCTAATGATGTCGGCTGTTTGTGCTGTGGCAGAATATCGATGGATTTTATTTCCGGTGAAAGCGGTGGAAAACCAATTGAACGTGTAATTGAGCATGAAGAGAATGTTCACTCCGTGCGACCATTGATAGATGACGTCTTGCAGAAAAGCGACGTTTCTTTCTCCTCCAGCGAAGATCGCGTCTCCAACTCCCGTAACAAAACTATAGGTTACGTTGCTTCGCAGGAACATCGACGGAATAGCATTGCTTTCGACTGTTGCGGTAGCTACATTCTGCAGTAAGGCTCGTGACGAGACGTATCGTTGAGAAAAAATTCTCTTGCTACCACCTTTTGTGAAAAGTAGAAGCTATCAATAACAGTGTCCGCGGGTTGATGATATGGTGCAATTCGAATGGTGATTTGCTTGAGCAACAGGTCAGATGGAAGTGCAGTTGCAATTTTATCTCTGGGTATGCCTCCTCCTCTTATAGAAGTGGGCTCAATTGAGATTGATGAATCCCAGGGAGCATAGACCTTCAGGGACGAGACCTTTGCGGTGTCAACCTTGATTACAAGAAGGAGGATGTTGTCATGTAGGACAACCGCAGAAGAATCCGGGTAAACAAGCCCCCATCCACGGTGCAATTGATGTACCAGGTCTTCCCGTTGCAAATTGTAGTTTGTGACCGGAAACGCCAACAACAAAAGCGCGACGGAGAAAGACGCACCATATGAGCGAACAAAATCCATAGCTTTCCCTTTTGGAGAGAGACTTCAAACATCATGCCAAAGGCTATACTGCTTAACAATTCGGAATTCCTAAAAGTTGGCAGGCCGGTTGAGGTCCCCATTCTCAAAAATTAGAGGTAGCTTCTCATTTTTAGGAAATCGGTGAAGTTTCAGGACATTGGCTATGCTTCGGGTCAGTCAATTTTCGACAAACGGGCAGAAAAATTCTGCAATAGTTGAAACTCAAAACAATTTTCTTTAACTTGTTTTAGATTGTAACCTACCACGAGGTCATCACGGTGCGAGACCATGCCACTAACAGACCAGGATAAGCAGCAGCTCCTCGGCATTGCCCGAGCGTCCGTGGAATCTGCTGTACGAGGGGAGTTGCCCCCGAAGGTTCATGTGGACTCTGAGGAACTTCTAAAGCCTCGTGGCGCGTTTGTGACATTGACGGCGCATGGCGACCTGCGCGGATGTATTGGCTATATTGAGCCAGTGAAACCACTGGCTGTAACAGTAAACGAAGTTGCTGCGAAAGCGGCGCTTGAAGACCCGCGTTTTCCGCCCGTCTCGGAGAACGAACTCCCTGAAATTGAAGTGGAGATTTCTGCACTTACACCATTGAAGCTGATGGAATCTCCTGATGAAATTGAGATTGGAAAGCATGGGCTTGTTGTTGAGCTTGGATACTTTCGAGGCTTGCTTCTTCCACAGGTTGCAACAGAATATGGATGGGATCGGGAAATGTTTCTCGCCCAGACTTGTCGGAAAGCGGGACTCCCGACTGATGCGTGGAAAGACCCACAAGCACGGGTGTACCTTTTCAGTGCCGAAGTTTTTTCAGAATCTGAGTTTATACAACCATGATTCGTAAAGATAACCCGCCTTTGGCGGGGAGGACTTTGGAATGATCACTCGACCTCCAGCGGTTGCCGGCATGTTTTATCCGAGCCGCCCGGATGCACTGACCCAACAAGTTGATGATCTTCTCGAACGCGCACAATCGGGACCCGTCCCCGGGACAATCAAAGGCTTGCTCGCTCCCCATGCTGGATATATGTATTCAGGATTCACTGCAGCGCACGGCTATAAATTGCTTCGCGGACAATCTCATATCACTGCGGTGCTTATTGGTCCAAGTCACCGCGAGTACTTTGACGGAGTTTCCATCTATTCTGGGGATGCCTACCAAACACCTCTAGGCAATGTCATGATCGACACATCTCTCCGTGATGCTCTTGCAGCTTCAGGACATCCGATTATCGTCACCTCTTACGGGCATCGTGAAGAGCATTCAATCGAGGTTCAACTTCCGTTTCTCCAGCGCGTGCTCACCGATTTTACCATTCTTCCGATCATAATGGGTGAGCAACGCCGCGAGTACGTTGAGACACTGGCTGAGGCACTGATCTCAACGTGCCGCGATCGTTCTGTTGTGATCGTAGCAAGTTCAGATCTGTCACACTATTACCCGTACCATATCGCGCAAGAACTCGATCGTATTGTGCAGGAGGATGTTACCCAGTTTGATGCAAGGAAGCTCCTCGATGACATAGAGCATGAACGAACGGAAGCATGCGGTGGTGGACCGCTTGCTGCAATGCTTCTCGCAACGCAAGGACTCGGAGCCGATCGCACAGAAATTCTCCATGCTTGTAACTCAGGAGATGTCACAGGCGACAAGACTGGTGTGGTTGGATATCTTTCCGCTGTCTCATTCCAGAGTACAACTGCATGAGTGAATCATCCAAGCGCCCTTCAGATCGTGCGCCTTTGGCAGAGCAGTCTATAGCTATCCTTGGTGCTGGAGGCGTCGGTGGAGCCTTTGCGGCTGCATTCCAGAAGAAAGGTCTCCGTATTGCGGCAATTCTAAGTGCCAATGAGCAATCAGCCAAACGACTTGCACGGCAGGTTCATTGCCGTTTTGCAATAACGGATATTGAAAAACTCCCCGATGAGATTTCTCTTCTCATCATCGCTGTACCTGATGGTGTTATCCAGGAACTTGCAGAAGCGATTGCAGCGCGTGCTCCATTGCATTTCCGTTCGCTCACGGCGCTGCATACCTCCGGCGCACTCTCATCTGATGCCTTACAGCCGCTACGAGAACGTGGTGCCGGTGTGGGATCGATCCACCCTCTACAAATGTTTCCGAGGTCTCAGTCCTTGAAAGAACGTGCAGGAAGACTTTTCGGCATCCCATTTACGATTGAGGGGACGAAAAGGGCGACATTAATTGCCCGCCAAATTGTTCAGCTCTTCAGCGGAAGAGCAATTGCGATTACGCGTGAGAAAAAGCCTCTTTACCATGCAGCGGCAGTATTCGCATCGAATTATCTCATTACGACTCTCTCTGCAGCAAATGAAGTGCTGAGAGCATCTATTGGAAAACCTGAAAAAATTTTTGAGCCAATAGTGCGCTCGTCTATTCAGACAGCGCTGTTGACATCCCCTGAAGAAGCTCTCACTGGTCCGATTGAGCGTGGCGATGCAGCAACTGTCCAGCGACATCTCCGTGCTCTTAATGCATCTTTACCTCATCTTGTGCCGCTCTACGTTGTGCTTGGTATGGAAACTGTGAGAATCGCAGCGCAGAAAGGCTCGCTTAGTGAGAAACAAATGACGGACCTTCTCAAGCTTTTCATTCAAGCGATTTCTACAAAAAGCATAAAGTCTTCAAGGTGACCATTTATGCCTAATGCAAAGTACCTCGTTGATTACCACACGCATACGTCTCTCTGTAAACATGCTGACGGAACAGCAGAAGCGTACATCCAGCGAGCCATTGGGTTTGGGCTTACTGAAATTGGTTGCTCAGATCATTCTCCGATGCCGGATTTCTATGACCCTGAGCATCGCATGACTCTGGAGGAATTTGAATCGGTCTACAAGCCGATGGTGTCTGAGTTAAAAACCCGTTATAAAGAGAATATCACCGTGAGGTTTGGAGTTGAAGCCGATTACTATCCGGGCACTGAGGATTTTGTTCGGGCACTTGTTAATGAAAATGGGTTTGATTTTGTTATCGGTTCTATACACTTTCTTGATGATTGGGGATTTGACAATCCACGGTATATCCACCGGTATGATGAGCAGGACGTGGACGAGATTTATGAGCGTTACTTTCAAACCGTGAAGCATGCTGCAACATCGGGGCTCTTTGACATTCTTGGTCACATTGATTTGGTGAAAAAATTTGGCCACCGGCCAACGACATCGATGAAGGAAATCCTGTGGGAAACATTCAAGGTGATCAAAAAGAATGATCTTGCAGTTGAAATAAATACTGCGGGGTTGCGCAAGCCTGTTCATGAAATTTATCCGAGCGTAGAAATCTTGGAGATCATCAAGGAGCTTCAGATTCCTCTAAGTCTTGGCTCCGATGCACATGTACCAGATGATGTAGCGAGAGATTTTGATCTTGCGATTGAGCTTATCCGAAAATACGGGAATAGTATGATAGCTCTTTTTGAACGCCGCGAGAGACGGCTTGTAAGGATATAGCCAGCTATTTGAGGAACTCAAGGAAAATTTAGCATCTTTACGAAAAGTGAGAGGAGTTTGTTATGAGAGCGCTCATAACAAGTGGAGGACGGGGCACGCGGCTTCGTCCAATCACCCACACGCAGAACAAGCATCTCATCCCCATAGCCAATAAGCCTATTCTTCATTACGCAATTGAGGCAGTCCGCGATGCCGGAATTACCGAAGTCGGCATCATTGTTAATGCTGATAGCCACGAGGTGCAGAATGCAATTGGTGATGGAAGCTTGTGGGGCGTACACATCACGTATATCCCTCAGGAGGCACCGCTTGGACTTGCCCATGCAGTCCGGATCGCAGAGCCGTTCATAGGGTCTGAGCCTTTTGTCTTTTACCTTGGGGACAACATGGTGGTTGGCGGCATTAAACGGTTCATCGATGCGTTTGAGCGCAGTGGATATAACTGTTTCTTGACACTTGCAAAGGTAAAAGATCCGGAGCGTTTTGGTGTACCCGAAATTCGTGACAATCAAATTGTCAAAGTCGAGGAGAAACCAAAGATCCCGAAGAGTTCATTTGCGGTTGCCGGCATTTATCTTTACGACCATCATATTTTTGAAGCAGTGAAAGCGCTTAAGCCGAGTGCACGCGGCGAGTACGAAATCTCCGATGCCCATCAATATCTTATTGATCATGGATACAAAATTGGTTTCGCCGAAATTACAGGCTGGTGGAAAGACACCGGAAAACCCTCAGATCTCCTCGAAGCAAATCGCCTTGTGCTCGATACCATTGAATCGAACATAGAAGGTGATGTGGATGATGATTCGACTATCGCAGGCAAAGTTATAGTTGGGAAAGGTACACAGGTGATCAAGAGCGTAATCCGAGGGCCCGTTGTCATCGGTGAGAATTGCATCGTTGAGGACAGTTACATTGGACCGTTCACATCAATTGGCGATTGGTCGGAGATAAGAAACAGCGAAGTTGAATACAGCATTGTCCAGAAACAATGCAAAATCCTCAGCGTTGGCATTCGGATTGAGGGAAGTGTGCTTGGCAACGATGTTGAAATTGTTGAAGCCTCAGGCAAGCCGCGGGTGCACCGCTTTATGCTCGGCGATCAAAGTCGAGTCGAAATCGCGTAAGCTCTCACTAAAGAAGGGGGTATAGGTATGGAATACCAGACGCTTCTTTTTGCTGTCAAGGATGGCATTGCAACCATCACAATTAATCGACCTGAGAAATTAAATGCTCTCAACGCTACTGCAAAAGCTGAGCTCTGGGATGCTTTCAGGAGCATAGAAAAAGACGATTCCATTCGTGTCGTAATCCTTACCGGCAGCGGAGAAAAGTCATTTGTTGCTGGTACTGACATAGGTGAACTGACCTCTCTGGATGCGCTGAGTGGAAAGTCGTTCGCTGAGGAAGGACAGGAACTGTTCAGCTTCATTGAGCATTTTAATAAACCTGTTATTGCTGCCGTTAACGGTTATGCGCTCGGGGGCGGATGTGAACTTGCCCTCGCTTGTCATATCCGTATTGCCTCAGAGAATGCACGGTTTGGGCAACCCGAAGTGAACCTTGGCATCATCCCTGGCTATGGAGGAACACAGCGACTTGCACGTGTCATCGGAAAAGGAAAGGCAATTGAACTTGTGCTTACGGGGAATCAGATCGATGCTCAGGAAGCTCTCCGAATCGGGCTTGTGAATAAGGTCGTTCCCGCGGCTGAGTTACTTCATGCTGCAGAAGAGCTGGCGAACACAATTCAATCGCGCGCACCACGCGCAATTCAGCTTGGCTTGCAGGCAGTGAATGCTGCCTACGAAACGTCTCTTGAGGAGGGTCTTCGTATAGAGGCTATGCTCTTCGGACTTGCCTGTGCGACTGAAGATTTTCGAGAGGGTGTCAATGCCTTTCTCCAAAAGCGGAAACCTGAATGGAAAGGGAAGTGAGCAATAGTCTGCGAGATTATCTGAGAAATACTGCATCCTTTTCTACTTTCCCTGGTCAGCCGTTGGCTGTGCCCGAGGCGAATGGAACAATTTTTTGACATTTTCAGTCTGATCCCGTACTTTCTTGTGGATTCAAAATGAATTCCCCCACGATGCATGTTGGCGGAAGATCTGAAGCTTTGTACTAAGGATCAAAACGGACTGCTTCGCGTTCATGTTTGGAATAGCTGTTGTGTTATTAGACATAGATAGTTCCGTGGTCCTGTTTCTACTATGAGCTAGCAACGGTATCTGACAACGGCGCAAACCTGAAGCAACAAGAGTTTTGCTTCAGGGAGAGATTAAGCAATAGAAATCTGTGAAGGCAATGTCCAAAAGAGTCCGTTCTGGCGAGAAAAAATCCGAGTGACATCAGTCAAACCTATTGCGGAAAAGCAAATTTGAATTGAGACTGTGGCGCTTGAAGCACGAAGGTTTTATAATCTTGCTGATGTTTAAGAAGGAAGAATCAAAATGAGAACGCTTGAGGAGATAAGAAAAATCCTTTCTGAGCACAATGAAGAGATAAAAGGGAAAAGTATGGCGCTGGCAAATGGAGGACGTCTCTATTACGGAAGAGAACTTTTTAACCGGTTTGTTAAGGAGTTTCCACAGTTTACGAATATGGCGATGGAGATTTTCAAAAAGAAGTTTAATGACGATCTTGGAGCTGTAAGAATAAGGGGGAAGCATGAAATTGCCAGACGAGTACGAGCTTAATGTCCTTATAGAAAAAATCAAGGAATTCCAGGGAGTTCTGGCTGTCATCCTTTTTGGCTCTTACGCAAAAAATAAGATGAAAGAAATTTCCGATATAGACATTGCGGTTGTTGTTAGCAATTTAGACAAACATATAGAAAGTGAGATTGGGAGCATGTATTCTTCTAAGTTTGATGTTGTGCTTTTCCATCGCCTCCCCATACACATTCAGTTTGACGTTTTTAAGTATGGGAAAGAGGTTTTTTGCAGGGATAAAAATGCACTTCTTGAGATAAAAAGGAAGGTGCTGAGAGAATATATTGAGATGTCTGATATGTATGAACGGATAAAACGGAGGCTTACGGTATGCGAATAGTTGATCTCATTATGAGATTTGAAACCCATTCAAAGAACGCAAGAGAGGTGGCGGAGAAGGACGTTTCTGATTATTTTGTTTATAACACGCTGGCAATGGAATGCCTCCAATCTGTGAATGCACTGATAGAGATAGGTGAATGGATAGTTACGGAGAAAAAATTTGGTTTTCCATCAACATATAGAGAGATATTTGAGCTGTTACATAACAACAAAATTATTGATAATGGAATTTTTGAGAGCATAAAGAGGCTGATTTTCCTGAGAAATCTGATTTCTCATGAATATTATAGAATCAGCAAAGATGAACTCGTTGAGATGGTGGGCTTGCTTAAGGGCGCTGAGAAATTTATTGAAAGCGTGAAGGATGTGCAAAAATGAAGCAGTTACTGTTGTGCTTCAGATGGAAATGTACTTTAATCCTATCTTCCTCTGAATTGGCCGAGAAGTTCCATTTATCCCGATTACATCTTCTGTAGCAACGTCTTAACATAGACGCTTTTCCTGTTTGATTATCCTTCCGACATTTCCTAAATTAGCTCTACTTTCAAAAGGTAGGAGATTTTGTGTTCCATGTCGCAACTTATGGTGAGCATCTCGGGTGTACGAGGTGTCGTCGGCTCATCACTTACTCCCGAAGTCATTGTTCGGTATACTTCAGCATTTGCACGGTATGTAAATCATGATTCAGTGGTTGTTGGCTGGGATGGACGGAAAACAGGGAAGTGGATTGAATCACTTGTATGTGCAGCTCTTGAAGCAACAGGGACGAAGGTCATTGCTCTGGGCGTTGTTCCGACACCAACAGTGCAACTTGCTGTTGAACTACTTCGTGCCGCAGGGGGGATTGTGATAACGGCAAGCCACAATCCTATTGAGTGGAATGGACTGAAGTTTATCGGGCGGGAAGGACTATTCCTTGACGAAAACGAAAGCAAAGTCTTCTGGTCAATTGTCGATTCACCTGGACAGTTCTATGCTTCGTGGGATAAAACTGGTTCGAGTAGGGTCGAGGAGAACTTCATTGACATGCACATTAAGCGCGTGCTTGCTCTTCCTTACATTGACGCACAACAGATCCGTCAACGTCGTTTTCGAATCGCCGTCGACTGCGTGAACGCATCAGGAGTTTATGCTGTTCCTAAACTTTTGAAGGAACTCGGTTGCACAGTTTATCCAGTTAATTGTGAGCCTACAGGAATTTTCTCTCACATGCCAGAGCCACTACCGGAGAATCTAAGTGAGCTGTGCGAGACTGTAGTTGCACGCGGTGCTGATCTTGGAATTGCAGTCGATCCTGATGCCGACCGCTTGGTGTTGATCATGGAAAATGGCAAGCCATTTGGTGAAGAGTATACGGTCACTGCTGCAGCACGGTTCATTCTGCGAAAGCTTGGGGGTGCAGGTAAGAAGGTTGTCGTTAATCTCTCGACCACGCGTGCTATTGAAGATGTTGCGAAGTTGTTCGGAGCAGAAGTGGAGCGAACGAAGGTTGGGGAAATTCACGTTGCGCGGCGAATGAAAGAGATAAGTGCAATCATCGGTGGTGAAGGGAACGGCGGGGTGATTCTCCCGGCTGTTCACTACGGAAGAGATTCGCTTGCTGGTATCGCACTTATTTTGCAGGAGCTTACGGAATTTGGTGGCACACTCAGTGCGTACCGTCGCACATTGCCTGAATATGCGATCGTGAAGCGACGCCAGGCATGCAGTGGAGTCAATCTGGAGCACGTTATGGATCACTTTCAGCGCTCTCTAAGAGCTTCTCCGGATGTTCGCATCAACACGCTCGATGGCTTCCGCATTGACTTCCCTGATGGCTGGGTTCATTTTCGAAAATCAAATACAGAACCAATCCTCCGTCTGATTGCTGAAGCTCGTACACTTCAGGAGGCAAACGCTCTCGCAGATCAGATCACAGCTCAAATTTCAGATATTCTTATAAGTGAGAGATAACTATGAACGTGCGTGCTCTTCTTGAACTTTCCGCTATCCCAGGAATCGGTTCCGGTCGCCTTCGCATGCTTGTATCTCACTTTGGTGACCCCGAATCCGTTCTCAGAGCTTCTGCAAAGGAGCTCACGCAAGTTGATGGAATTAATCGGAAACTTGCATCCCTTATTGTGCATCATGAGCCAAATACGCAATTTGTTGAGGAACAGCTCTCACGAATTAATAAAACCAACGGCAAGATCGTGACGTTCTGGGACAAAGAATATCCTCCGCTGTTGAAAAAGATTTTCGATCCTCCAGCCATTCTTTTTATGCGAGGGAACCTTCAGCAAAGAGACACCCATGCGATCGCTATTGTTGGGACGAGGAGACCATCATCATATGGAGAGACGATGGCTGAAAAATTCAGCCGCGAACTTGCCTCACTCGGCATCACGATCGTCAGCGGTCTCGCTCTTGGAATTGATTCCATCGCTCATGCCGCTGCCTTGAAAGCGAACGGGCGGACACTGGCAGTTATTGGCTCCGGCGTAGATATTATTTATCCATCGGATAATAGGAAATTGGCTGAGCGTATTATCGAACGAGGTGCCATTATTTCTGAATTTCCAATGGGAGAGAAGCCTGACTCTGGGAATTTCCCGCGCCGCAACCGCATAATCAGCGGCATGACCCTTGGAACAATCATTATTGAGAGCGCTGAAGATGGAGGTGCGATGATCACTGCGTCAACAGCCTTGGATCAAAATCGCGAGGTCTTTGCTGTGCCCGGCAGCGTTCTTGACAAACGGAGCTCTGGTTGCCATCGTCTCATCAAAGAAGGACGGGCAAAACTTATCACCTCCGTCGATGATGTTCTTGCCGAATTAGAAGCTTCTCTTCGTCCAATCCTGAAAAGGCGCCATGGGGAGGAAAAGCGCGAATCTCCTGCGGCTGAGTCTCTCAACCTGTTTGAACGGAAACTCTACGATGTCCTTGCCGAAGGGACTCTCCACATCGATCTCATAGCTGAAAAGGCTGGTATGTCGACTTCAGATGCCCTTGTTCATCTGTTGAGTCTTGAGTTTAAGAATATGGTTCGGCAACTTCCGGGCAAGATGTTTTCAAGAGTTCGTTAGCTCAAGGGGCTTTTCCACCCCAGTTTTTGACTTATAGTTGAATTTCGTATCTTTAAATATGGCACGATGTTTGTGGTGGATAACATATTCGTCGACGACAGGATCAAAAGGCTCCACTTCGCTTGCGATCTTTCTAAGTGTAAAGGGGTTTGCTGTACATTCCCAGGTCCCCGCGGCGCCCCTATCCGGGATTCTGAGCGAGTGGAAATCGAGCGTGCCTTCCCGGTGATTCGAAAGTACTTAAGCGAGCGATCTCTTTCCGCCATTGCAACAAAAGGTCTGTACGAAGGAAGGCCGGGAAATTTTGCCACAACATGTGTTGAAGAGGATGAATGCGTTTTTGTTGTCTGGGAAAGTGATATCGCAAAATGTGCCTTTGAGCTGGCGTACCGTGCCGGTGAAATCTGCTGGCGTAAACCACTTTCCTGTCATCTTTTCCCTTTACGAGTTACTGGCTCAGAGGCTGGCGTTCTTCGCTATCACCAGATACCTGAATGTGCCTCTGCTATTGCGCGAGGGGAACGTGAGCATGTCCATATTATAGAGTTCCTCGAAGAGGCGCTTGTTCGTGCCTACGGCGCATCGTGGTATGGGCATTTGATAGAAGCAACAACACTAAATTCCCGGCTTCAATCAGCCGCAGGTGGAGAAGACAATCTAATAAACATAGTTCATGGGGAGGATTTGTGAAACGTTGTGACGGATGGTGATGAAGCATGTTGAACATCGGACAGCAACAGCAATTTCAGCAAAAGCTTACACCTCAGCAAGTTCAATTCCTCAAACTTTTGCAGATACCAACAGCGGCGCTGGAACAGCGCATCAAACTGGAGTTGGAAACTAATCCATTTCTTGAAGAAGGTACAGAGGAAGAACCGGAACTTACCGAAGCCGTAGAAGAGCCTCAGGAACAAGCTGAGGAACCGTACTCGGATACTCAGGAGGATGGGAAAGACGAGAAAGCTGAAGAAGAACCTCTAAGTCTTGAAGACTTTATGAACGATGACCCGTCCGCGTACAGACGTCCTCACGAGGAGGAAGAACGAGATGAATTTCCAATTCCTGCTCAACAATCTATGGTAGAGCATCTTCTCGACCAGCTCCATTTATTGGATCTCTCTGCTGACGAACGAAGACTTGGTGAGGAAATTATCTGGAACATCGATGAGGATGGATACCTTCGCCGCGATCTTGATCTTATCGTGCAACAGCTAAATTCAAATGAGGGCTTCGATCTGACGATAGATCAAGCTGAAAATGTGCTCAAGAAAATCCAGCAGCTTGACCCGGTTGGCATTGGAGCCCGGACACTGCAGGAGTGCCTCCTTGCCCAGCTTGAGGCGGACACTAGTGATCCCAATGTGAAGGAAATTGCTCGCAAGATTCTTGAGAACCATTTTAACGAGTTCACGAAGAAACATTTTGAAGAGTTAAGACGACACTTGAGAACAACACGGGAGACGTTGAAAAAGGCTGTTGAGCTTATACAGCGACTGAATCCAAAACCCGGTGAAGGGGATTTTACCCCACAGGAAAATTACTTAACTCCTGATTTCCTTATCGAGAACGTCAATGGAGAGCTTGTTGTACTGCTAAATGATAAAGATGTTCCTCCGCTTCGGATCAACAAAGCGTATCGTCAATTCCTTTCGCGTCGAAAAAAGGATGGTATTTCTCCGGAGGTGAAGCAGTTTCTGCGCAAGAAACTTGAGGCAGCAAAATGGTTTATCACTGCAATTTATCAAAGGCGGGAAACCATGATGAAAGTCATGAAAGCCATAGTTGAGAGACAGCGAGAGTTCTTTGAGCATGGGGAGGAATATCTGAAGCCGATGATCTACAAGGATATTGCTAATGCGATCGGCATGGATATTTCAACCATCAGTCGTGTTGTCAATGGAAAGTATGTGCAGACAGACCATGGGGTCTTTGAACTTCGTTACTTCTTCAGCGATGGAATTAACACCTCAAGTGGTGAGAAGATGTCCAACAAAGGTGTAAGAATCAGAATTAAGCAAATCATAGATGGAGAAGATCCGAACCACCCTCTCAGCGATGACGACATCACCCGGATTCTCAGGAAAGAGGGCATTAATGTTGCCCGAAGAACAGTGGCAAAATATCGGGAGCAAATGCTGATCCCTGTGGCACGACTCCGAAGAAAAGTTTGAGGTGGAAGTCATGGGAACATCTCGGATTATTCGAGCTACGACAGTTATTGGCTTAACACGAAACGGCAAGAGCGCCCTTGGGGGAGATGGTCAGGTCACCGTCGGAGAGACCATCATGAAGCACAACTCAAACAAGATTCGCAAACTCTACCATGACAGCATTCTTGCTGGATTTGCGGGGGCTGCCGCTGACGCATTTACCCTCTTTGAGCGATTTGAGGATAAGCTTGACCAATATCGCGGCAACTTGAATCGAGCGGCTGTCGAGCTTGCAAAAGATTGGAGAACGGATAAATACCTTCGCCGGCTTGAAGCACTCCTGGCAGTTCTTGATCGCGAACATGCTCTGGTGATCTCAGGAAGTGGTGAGATCATCGAACCTGATGATGGCATTGTTGCCATCGGTTCAGGCGGAAGCTATGCTCTGGCTGCCGCACGGATTCTTATCAAGTACACAAACCTGAGTGCTGTGGAAATCGTTCGTGAAGCATTGGAGACGGCTGCGAATATCTGTATTTACACAAATAACCATTTTACAATTGAAGAGCTCTGATTGTAAAATAGATGTGTTCTTTTTAAACTAAAGTACGGAGGAGAAATTTGTGGGAAAGGCTCAGAAAAGTGTTAGACAGGTAACAGCTTCATCGGAAGAGAAAAGCTCTCGACCGGCGCATGAGCTCACGCCCCGTGAGATCGTTGCTGAGCTGGAGAAGTATATCATAGGCCAACATGCTGCAAAGCGCTCTGTAGCAATTGCACTTCGGAATCGGTGGCGGCGGCAGCAAGTTCCCGATTCGCTCCGCGAGGAGATCATGCCTAACAATATCATCCTCATAGGTCCTACTGGGGTAGGAAAGACGGAGATAGCGCGCCGCCTTGCGAAACTTGCTAATGCGCCGTTCCTGAAAGTTGAAGCTTCAAAATATACTGAGGTTGGCTATGTTGGCAGAGATGTTGAATCGATGATCCGTGACCTGACCGACATTGCTGTGAATATGGTGAAGGCTCAAAAGACGATCGAGGTTCAGGACAAGGCGCGCTCCCATGCTGAGGAACGGATTCTGGATATCCTTGTTCCACCAGTCCGTCATCAATCCGTCCCGTTCCCCTCGGCTTCGCTCAGGACAAGCCCTGTTGGCACTGACTCATCCGCCTCTGGCGCAGAAGAAGGAAGCGAATCAACTCGGGAACGATTCCGCCAGTGGCTCCGAGAAGGCAAACTTGACCAACGGGTCATTGAGGTTGATGTGCCAACAGATCAATTCCCGATTATGCAGGTCCTCGGTCCTATTGCTCCAGAAGAAATGGGAATTAATCTGCAGGACCTTTTTGGGAATATCATGCCAAAGAAATACAAGAAGCGGCGCATGACTGTTGCAGAGGCAAAAGAGATTCTCACGCAGGAAGAAGCACAGAAACTCATCGACATGGATGCCGTTGTCCGAGAAGCGATCCAACGAGTTGAGAACTCAGGAATTATTTTCATTGATGAAATTGATAAGATTGCAGGAAATCACAGCGCCGGTGCTGGTCCAGATGTTTCACGCGAAGGTGTCCAGCGTGATCTCCTTCCTATCGTCGAGGGCTCCACTGTAATGACAAAATATGGGATGGTGAAGACTGACCATATTCTGTTTATCGCCTCTGGAGCATTTCATGTTTCAAAACCTTCGGACTTGATTCCTGAATTGCAGGGAAGATTTCCGATACGTGTTGAGCTCAATTCATTGACGGAGGAAGATTTTGTGAAAATCCTCACCCTTCCGGAGAACGCCCTCATCAAGCAGTACACCGCATTGCTCGAGACCGAAGGAGTGCATCTCACATTCACCGATGATGCTATTCTCGAGATCGCACGGATAGCGACACAGGTTAACGAAGAAGTTGAGAATATTGGTGCCCGTCGTCTCCATACCATTCTTACAACGCTGCTGGAAGACATCCTCTTTGATGTACCCGATAAAATTGAGAATACCGAGATCACAATCACCGCTGAGATGGTTCGCACGAAACTAAGTGGTATTGTGAAGAATCGGGATTTGAGCAGATATATTCTTTAGCTGACTTCGGGGTTCAAGAAACTATTTTCAAACCAGTTAGTGAAAGGAGCAGGTCGCTATGAAAAGGAAAGCTCCTTTTTTCGTCCTCGCCTCTCTAATCTTCGCTCTTTGCGTTCGGGCACAGGAAAACCAGGTTGCGACTGTTTCTCCTGCCAGACCAAAAATCGGGGATGAGATCGCTGTTACCTACAACCCAAAGGCAAGGGCAGCGACTTTGCGAGAGGCAAAGGAAATCTCTCTTGAAGCTCTCGTGATGAGAGAAATGGATCTACCTACTCTAATTGAAACTCCTATGAGAAAAGAGGGTAAGATCTGGAGAGCATCGTTTAAACTCACCGATGTGAAAGCGCGATTGATTCTCCTCCGCTTTGTGTCAGATGATCGTAAAGATGATAATGGTGAAAACGTATGGGATATTCTTGTGCATGGAACGGATGGCAAGCCTCTGAAAGGCGCACATTTACAGCGGGCATCATTCCTTCGTCAAGGCTCATTCTTAGAGTTCAAACATCAGAAAGATATAGCAGCAGCAAAGACTGAAGTTGCAAAAGAAAGGGAACTCTATCCCGACAACTGGCAAGCAACCACATTGCTCTGGAACATTATGTTACGCGAAAACCCAAGCGATGAAACCAAAGCAAAGATAAAAGAAGAGTTGGCAAAACTGTACGAATCACAAAAGGATGATGAAGAAGTTGTCAGCAGTTTGCTGTATTGGTTCGAGCAGACAGGTCAAAAAGACAAAGCTGACGAAATTCGTAAAGCTGCTATCGCTGCAAATCCAAAAGGGAAGATCGCCGAGAGTGCTCGAAGAAGCGAAATTTATGCGGAAAAAGACGCTGCTAAGAAAGTTGAACTCCTTGAGAAATTTCTGGTCGACTTCCCACAGAAGGGGACTTCGTTAGAGAACTATCAGAGGCAGCTGGCGTATTTTTGCATCCAGGCGGGGCAATATGATAAAGCCGATTCGATTTTGGAATCAATGCCTAAGCCTGATGGCATGATGTATAACGAGATTGCTTGGCCATTGATTGAAAAGGGCGAACAACTGGAGAAAGCTGTCGCATGGGCAAAGAAAGGTGCTGATCTCCTGAGGAATCCTAGCCCAGCTTCAAAACCATCTTACTACAGCAACAAACAGTGGAAGAGAAGCCAGGAAAACAGTTTGGGATACATTCTCGACACGTACGCGTTCGGCCTCTTCAAACTTGGGCGCACACAAGAAGCGGAGAAAGCATATGAAGAAGCATATGTACTCACGAAAGGCGGGGAGCCAGAGATCAATGAGCGCCTTGTTGAATGCTATGTGAAGAATGGCAGGTTTGAGAAAGCGATGGAGGTTTGCAGTGATCGCATCCGCAATGGGAAGTCCACTGACAAGATGATTGAGTACTACAAAGCAGCTTACGTAAAGGTGAAAGGCTCGGATAAAGGATTCGATGATGCACTGAATGAGGCAAAAAACTTTGCCAAGAACGAGACGAAGAAAAAATTAATGAAACAGCGCATCAATAAGCCGGCTATAGACTTCTACCTCAAAGGACTTGATGGCAAGTATGTAAAACTTTCCGATCTCAAAGATAAGGTTGTGGTACTAGATTTCTGGGCAACGTGGTGTGGTCCGTGCAAAGCCTCTCTCCCATATTTGCAGAAAGTTTACAACCAATATAAGAACAATAATAGGGTTGTTATCTTAGCTCTTAATACATGGGAACGGCAGACGGGTGCGGACCGTGAGGCGCTCGTAAAGAAATTTGTTGAGGAGAACAAATACACCTTCCCTGTGCTGCTTGATGAAAACTTCGTCGAGAAATATGGCGTGGAAGGTATTCCAACTAGATTCGTGATTGACCGCAAAGGCAAGATCCAGTTCAAGGGTGTCGGTTTCAGCGGCGGACAAGAGATGATGGATGAATTAACGTTAGAGATCGA
The DNA here is from genome assembly GCA_049973045.1 of Bacteroidota bacterium. Lineage (GTDB taxonomy): Bacteria > Bacteroidota > Ignavibacteria > 0-14-0-80-59-12 > 0-14-0-80-59-12 > JBMFJZ01. The sequence goes on from JBMFJZ010000006.1 coordinate 67,458, forward strand.
CATGCTCTTGAGCGATGATTTCTATTCTTCGTATCGGTAAGTAATAACTCCACTGAAACCAGGGAGACGAGTTCGCTGAAATAATGCTTTGGTGTAATTGGTTGCTATGCATTGACGAGGCGATCCACCGGAAGCGAACGGGTCTGAGGTTCCAAACGTGATTTTCTAAGCCTGGAGCTTATCATCCTGATTGGATCGGGATGAGGACTCCAGCTCCCCTTTTTCACACTTATCGTGCGAACTTACCTGCCCCTCTTCTCGATAGAAAGTGCGTAAGCGCACCCCCATTTTTAACAGTAAGGACGATCTTGCCTGGACTGCATCAATACCATTAAGAGAATTTGAAAGTCAAGCTTGTCGAGGGTTCTACTTATTTCTGCCAAACAAAGTATAGAAGGCTACCAATAGAATGAATGCTGAAACTAAATAGCGTTTCTACACGGCTCTAGTCCGCACTTGCGAAGTACGGTATACTCTGTCTTATTAATATTAGGGAATTGTACAAGATTGCTTTGCATCCTCTGCATCAGTGTCGTAGTTTATATGGGTGCAGAACCAAATCGTCAAACATGGAGGTGCAAAATGAGCACGAAGCAACTAATTGCAATCCTATTCACGGTTTTCTTCCTCATGATTTCGTTGCAGCAGAAATGTGAAGCACAGTCAACGTCAAATTGCCAGACTTGCCATGCGACAGAAAAGAGTAATTGGCTTATCAGCCGACATGCAAACACTCAAGCTGATGTGGCAAGTGAGCTCGCGCAAAACTGGGCAGGCCAGAGCCCGGACTCAGTCATCAATGGCACAGAGGCAGAGGACTGTGTTGCCTGCCACTCTCCAACTGCGGTCACAGTAAACGGGGGCATGGCGGAAACGCAGGTAATGGCTCACTTTTTCACAACGACTAACGGAGTCTATACAAGTTCAACTGTTCCAGCGGACTCAGCAAACTGGCCTCAGATAGCATGTGTAGCCTGCCACAATGTGCCTGCGAATCATCCGACAATAAAGCCTGTGCTGGGTGTTTTTAACTCCAAGACTGTGAAATATGATTCCGTACAAAACGCATCATCGCTTTGCGGATACTGCCATGGGAGCCTTAGATTCTCCAGCACCGACCACAGACTTTATGACGCATGGAAAATTAGTCGGCACGGACATCGCGGGCAGTATGATGTGGCTGCCGAACTTGCGGCAAACGAGACTAATATGACCCCTGACCAAGTTGTCCAGAGCGAGAACTGCATTGGTTGCCATGCGCCAACTTCGGTAACGATTAACGGCGGGGTCACTGAAGGACAGGCGCTGGGTTTGTTTTTCACCACAACAGGTGGTGTGTTCACCTCCGCAACGACAGTCGCGGATACCTCTGAATGGCCCGACGTGGCTTGCAACGCATGTCATAATCCTCACAACCCGGATACCTTATCTTACTTCAGTTCCGGCAGCCGGATGTACCAGATTATGAGTTCCTCGGAGCAGCTTTGCGGACAATGTCATGGCAATCTGAGATTTCCCGATACCGACCATCTAAGCTACAACATTGAGCAGGGAACTGGAGGGATTGGCGTTCCGCAGCAGGTAACAATGCCGGGAGCACGATGCGTTGACTGCCACATGCAAAAGTCAGACGTGGATGGAACTAATGCTAAGATGTTCGGTGGACATAGCTGGCAAGTTTTTATAACAGAGTCCGATGGAAGCGTTTCTGCAGCATGCACAAAGTGTCATGCAAACATGAATGCTGATTCCGCAGAAACTGTAGTCACACTGTGGAAGACCCAATTTGCCACATTGGATTCGATTGCCAATGTTGAAGTCGCAAAAGCCGACACTGTAGTTGCAGCTCATGGTGATTCTCTTAAGGCTGCATATCTGTCTGAAGCTCAACACAATATGATTTACGCTGAGTCAGACGAAAGTGGCGGATTCCACAATCATAACTTTTCTGTTGCTCTTCTGAACGATGCTATAGCAAAGGCTAAATTAATTACGACGGATGTCAAGTCAACAATCAGGTCACTTCCTTCATCATTTGCACTGATGCAAAATTATCCTAATCCATTCAATCCGTCGACTGAAATTGAATTTCAATTGCCAAGGTCCACCTTCGTCACACTTACGGTCTACAATATCTTGGGTGCACGTATAAGAGAACTGATAGCAAACAGGAAGATGGAAGCTGGTAACCACGCTGTTGTTTTTGATGCGGAGAATCTTCCAGGTGGGGTTTACCTCTATCGTCTCTCAACTCCCGAATTCACACAGACACGCAAAATGATTTTGCTGAGATGAGGAGGTGCATCACCTCCTCTTGTTGGCGGAGAGCTTTCTTGCAGGTGGGACTCGTGAGAGCTATAATGAGTCCCACTGCAAGAACGGTTTGTATTCACGAAGTTTCTTGTCGTTTCGCTCCATTAGAGATTAAGCCGTTCTAACGTTCCTGCCGCACTATGTCCTCATAAGTTTCGCGCTTTCGGATCACTGTATAGCGATCACGGTCGACGAGAAGCTCGGGAAGGCGGAGGCGCGAATTGTAATTTGAACTCATCACGAATCCATAAGCTCCCGCAGACATGATAGCTAGCAGTTCCCCCCGCTCGCACCGGGGTAACTGTCGGGCTTTTGCGAAGTAGTCCGCCGATTCACAGACCGGACCAACAACATCCACCGTCTCAGTTTCGCGCTCATGAAGTGAAACCGGCATAATGTGATGATAAGCCTGGTAAAGTGTTGGGCGCAGTAAATCGTTCATACCTGCATCAACGATCAAAAACTGTTTCAAGCTGGTATGCTTCCTGTATAGAATTCTCGTCACAAGGGCTCCAGCATTTCCTGTGAGATAGCGACCCGGTTCAAGCACAATGGTCAAGTTGACGGATTGAAGCAATGGACGTAGTGCCTTTGCGAGATCAGCGGCACACGGTGTGGGGGTCTCAGCGTAGGGGATTCCTAATCCACCGCCTATATCTAGATGGGAAAGCGAAATGCCCTTTGCTCGAAGTTTACCAACAAGCTCTACAAGCTTTGAAACAGCATCAACAAATGGATCAACACTGGTGATTTGCGATCCAATATGCATATCAACCCCGGTCACGCGCAGATGCGGTAGCGAAATCGCATGCTCATAGGCAGCTTCTACTTGCTCCCAGGGGATACCGAATTTATTTTCTGCAAGCCCGGTTGAGATATAAGGGTGGGTTTCTGCATCGACATCCGGATTAACTCGAAGGGCAACGGGAGCATTAACACCGAGGCTTCGGGCAATTTCATTTATTACATCAAGTTCTTCAATGGATTCTGCTTTCAGGAATAGAACACGCTGACGGAGGGCGTATTGAATTTCCTCATCGGTTTTACCAACTCCCGTGAAGACAATTCTTTGGGGATGCGCTCCAGCAAGAAGCGCGCGGTAAAGTTCGCCCCCGCTGTTGACATCAACTCCAGACCCAGCTTGCACAAACAATCGGATGACGTTCACATTTGAATTTGCTTTCACAGAGTAGCAGAGTAGATGGTCAAACTCACTGAAGGCATTGGAGAATTCCCGGAATTTTTCCAGCATTGCAGCCTTGCTGTAGACGTAGTAAGGTGTGCCAATTTCTTTTGCAATCTCCCGGAGAGAGACTCCGTCGCAATGAAGCTCACCACGTATGTAGTAAAAATGTTCAAATGGGGAAGGTATGCTTTCATTTGGCACTAATGTATCGCGATCTTTAGTACTCGCATGGAATTTTTCTCGTTCCATTTTACACCGAACTGACTTTAACAACCATCTCAACTTCCGTTGCGGCATTCAGTGGCAGACTGCTAACGCCTACCGCACTGCGCGCGTGTTTCCCGTCTTCACCGAAAATCTTCAGCAGAAGTTCCGAAGCTCCATTCGCTATAGCGGGCGATTTTGTGAACTCAGGTGTGCTGTTAACGAAAACAGTAATCTTCACGATTCGTTCAACTCGATCCAGATTTCCAAGGCCGGCTTGAAGAACAGCAAGGCAGTTCAGCGCGCAAAGTTGGGCTGAAGCATAGCCGTCTTCCTCCGATAAATCTTTCCCAAGTTTGCCAGCATACTTGAGAACCCCGTTCTCAACTGGGATTTGACCAGCAGTGTAAGCAAATCCATCAACAATAACTACTGGCACATATGCAGCAACTGGTGTTGGCGCAGTTGGTAAGGTGATATTCAGTTCTCTCAATCGTTCAGAAATCGTCATATTGCCTCCTGCACTATCGTTCAGTATTCTTCAGGACATTCAAAAGAGATTGGCCAAAGAGTTTCAGCGCCGCATTTGAGTTGATCCCCTTCTTAAGGAAAAATTCCATCGCTTCGGTTCCAATTGTATCGGAGCCAACAGTGAAGATGAGTGTTGACGGATCAACTTCATTTGCAAGCGGTAAACCAAACAGAAGGAACTGCTTTCGAGGCACAGGGACCAGGGCAAGAACATGGCCTGCACTTAAATGCCGACTGAGGATTCTTATTTCAGCGTCGTCAGCAAATGGCTCGATCATGGCAAGCACCGGTCGCTTCACAAGGCTGATGACATCTGGCAATCTTTGCAGCGAATGGAGTCGCAGCTCGATAATGACCTTCGCTTTGTTCAGATTTCGGATTTGTTCGTGACCGAGTTTTGTGATGAGTGCACCTGAAAAAAATCCCGGAAGCTCACGATCGTCGATACGAAGCACTGGAATTCCGAGATAAGCAACGGTTTGGAGTGCGGTGGTGTCTGACAGAAATGGCAATGGATGAATAAGGACAGGTATAATCCCAACCCGGAAACTATGATATGCTTGTGTGAGATCCGACGAGCTTCGAACGAGGATCGCTCTGTCGCTAAGTGAAGAGATCCAATTTGAGAGCTGCGTCATCTCAAGAGCAACTGAATCCAACCGCGACGCGGCAATCGGATACAGCCATGCTTCAAATCCTTGCCTGCGGAGTGAATCTACGTAGGTTTTGAACTCCGCTGCTGTGGTCGCTTTCAGGTCTGCCGATGCAAACAATGCATTTGAGCGGTAAAAAAGGGAGGCAGCGTACCGAAGGGAATCGGCGATGAATTGTTTCGTGTTCGCAGCGAGCTCGATTATCCGAGTTGCCAGGTTGCCAACAGCGCCCAGGACAAATGGTTGAATTTTCTCTTTCGTGTCACTCGTCTGGTGATAGTCGGGATGGCTGCCACTTGAGGCAAGGAAGAAAGCTGGGATGCCCTTGTTCTCAAATGGATAGTGATCGCTATTCTCTCCAGCTCTGAACAGCGTCACTTTGTTGCGCAAGGAATCAGGTAAACTTTGCATAAAGACAGACCACAACTCCGGCTCACACTCAGTAGCACCTACGTTGACGTTCCCATTCCCTCTGCCAACCATATCAAGGTTGAGCATAAAATCGATGTTGGCAAGTGGAATTATCCCGGAATCAACGAACGCTTTTGAACCAAGCAATCCTTGCTCTTCCGCTGCGAAGGTCACAAAGGCAATGGATCGCTTCAGTTTTGCTCCTGAAGCAGCAAATGCGCGTGCAAGTTCCATCACCGTTCCTGAGCCAGAAGCATTGTCATCAGCTCCGTAGTATATGCTCCCTTCTGAATCTTTGCCAGTATGATCCATATGCGCACCGACAACAACATATCGACGTGAGAGAATTGGGTCACTTCCGGGAATAATGCCGACGACGTTCTTAGTATCGCCGGGCAGCCGGTGCACAGTAGTTTTGATGAAGACCTTCTTGTGGAGGGGAAAAGACATCGGGCTCTGCTCCAGCGCTGATTTCACTGTATTGAAATCAAGTCCCAGATTATAGAAAAGGTCGTTGCGAACCCGAGCGCCAATCCATAATGAGGGAAGTGTCGGGACATAGTATTCTGCAGGGACTGCTCCACCTCGAATTGCCCGATCATCCTGATAATAAAGAACTGCAGCAGCGCCTTTCTCCGCTGCAAGTTTCACTTTGAACCCGCGAATTTTTTCCTTTGTGAGCTTTTCATCAAGTGATGCAGGTGCGCCTGAGAGAATCAGGACAGCTTTTCCGCGGACGTCGACATTAGCATAATCATCATAACCAAGTTGAGGAGCGTTGATACCGTAGCCGACAAACACAACCTCAGTCGTCACAGTTCCTGTGCCGGAATTCGTAAGGATTGCGTAGTCATCGCCGAGGCTGTACGTTACTTGCCCCTTTCGACCGTTCAGGAGCTCGAAAAGGGTCGTATCTCCATCATCTGTGGCAAGAATCTTAAATGGTTGAAAATACGTCCCATTTACACCGCCAGGTTCCAATCCGAATTGCTGGAATTTTCCGGCAATCCACTCCGCTGCTTTCTCACCGCCAGGCGTTCCACTTTTCCTCCCCTCGTACTGAATAGATGCGAGCTCTGAGACAAACTGATATGCGCTCAGTGAGTCAAATTGTACCTGAGCGAAAAGGCGGATGGAGAAAATCAAGGAAAAGAAAAAAGCAATACCTCGTCTCATAGGGCAAACCTCTCAATTAGTTCATCGTAGGTTAGAATCATAATTCCAGACACGTGCTCCATCAACGCAGCAGAAGCATTTTCCGAGTTGCCACATGAGAGCTTGTCCTTAGCTGATAGAAATAAAGACCGCTTGGCAAATTTCGAGCATCAAATAGCACAGATTGTCGGCGAGCTTCAATTTCACCATTGATGAGCGTTGCTACCTCACGCCCGAGGACGTCGAAGACTTTCAGTATTCCTTTCTCTCGCTGAGGAAGAGAGAAGGTGATCGTTGTTGCTGAGTTAAATGGATTTGGATAGTTTTGTTCCAATGAGAATAGCGCCGGGATTTCTTCTGGGCTGCTGAGCGTCAAGTCGTTCCACTGGGTTTGAGCAGCAAGTGCATGCCGAAACAATGCCGCAGAGTCATCTCCCGCGACGATAGCAAATCCCACAACAATTGAATCGCTCGCAGCGATGTTGAATGGGCCTGTGCCGATCAAGAACGAAATATCGTCAGGACCAGCCCGCAGTTTGCTGACCCCTGATGAGAGAGCCTGCCATTTCTCTCCGAATGTGAATCCATCCCAGACTCCCCAATTTTCTCTGCTTGTATCCGGATTTGCAATTGCGCGAAACGCTAATGAAGATGAGGTGAGAAGCTTTACCCCAACCCATGTCCTCACACCTGCGGTATCAGTGTCGTATGCATAGCCAAGTTTGTTAGCAACATCAACGCCAGCAATATTCTCCATAGCTGTGCCGAGATCCCAATCATAATACATTCCGAAGTAGAAAGATGCAATTGGTGTCGCTCCTACGTTTTTAATGGTGTACGTTAAGATCACAAAATCCTGTTCGCCCGGAAGGGTCCAAGCGAAGCTTTGCAAATGGATATTGAGCCCTATTCGTGCTGAGCCGGCATATTCGTCGGATAGCAAGGCGGAGCCTTCTTGAGCTGAGAAACGGCCTGGTGTTTTCATTTGCAAGATTGTTACCGGAGCAAGACCACGATCTTGCTCCATGGGGTTTGGTCCTCGAGCTACGTCTATAATGTGCATGTTATCGGTTCCGCACACTATGGCTCCTTCAAATAGAAGATTAGGTCCATGTTTGTAAATGAATCCTTCCCCCCGAGTGTTATCTGGATAGTCATCAAATGCGAGTGTACCGCGACTTGTAAGCGTCATCACGATATTATTTACATCGTGATTCTGGAATGTCGGATTTGCTATGAGAGCGATGAGCTTTCTATCTGTAACGCCACTTGATGTCGCTTCCAGAAGGAGTTCGATTTCGTGGTTATATGGAACATTGGAATGGACAACGGTGATGAACGGCTGTCCATCAAGCGTAGTCGTATCAAGCGTGTTGAGCGAGCCTGTTGTGGCGCTGCTGCGAAGAAGCTCGATGTATGGATCGGACGTTTTTAAATTCACTGTAATGCCGTTCACAGGTTCCAGCCAGTTTTTCAAAGTTATGGAGATGAAAACTGTGTCACCCGGCAAAGCGGTACGGTTTTTGCTGACCCCATCAGGTGAATAAAGCCGCACTGAAGTGATGCTGAAACCTCGCACCTGAGCAGTAACCGCCGCATAGGCATCAACCCGACCTGCCCCGAGAAGGCCTGCATACGAAGGGTTCGAGCTATCGATCGGTGTTGCACTTGATCGGATTTGGGCGGCGATCTGACCAGCGACCCAGCTCGGATGAAGGGCTTTCACAAGGATAGCAGTACCTGAGACCACCGGCGTTGCCATCGATGTGCCCCACATGGACCGATATTGGTTGGCGGGATATGTGCTAAATATACTTTCTCCCGGCGCTGAGATGCCGACATTGTATCCATAGTTAGAAAAGGGCGATTTTTTATCGTTTGCATCAACTGAGGCGACACTTAGAACGCCGGGATATGATGCAGGATAACCAAGTGAAGATGAACTATCATTCCCAGCCGCGGCTACAATTAAACTGCCGCGAGCTTCAGCATACCGGAGCACCTCGGCTTCAAATTGGCTGAGTGTGCCTCCTCCCCAACTGCAGTTGATAATTGAAGCACCATTGTCGACAGCATATTTTATTCCTTCGTATCCATACAGAATCCACGTACTGGAAAAGTTATCTATACTCGTTTTCACAGGCATAATGGTTGCGGAGAAGCCAACCCCTGCAACCCCGATCCCATTGTTTGTCACAGCCGCAGCTATCCCTGCAACGTGTGTCCCATGAGGTGAGCCCGGTTTCGGATCATTATCAGGATGATTTCCATCATTTCCAGCGAAATCCCAGCCGTGGACATCGTCAACAAATCCGTTATGGTCGTCATCAATCCCGTTGTTCGGGATTTCTCTTGTGTTTATCCAGATGTGTGCAGATAGATCATCATGATGCCAGTCAACTCCACTATCCACGATGCCGATAATTATTGTTGAATCTCCCTTCACAACATCCCATGCCCGAAAGGCACCAATTTGTGAAAGAAAATTTTGGTTGCTGATATAGGGATCGTTCGGAGTCTCGTAGAGGCGTTGGATGTAATGGGGTTCAGCATACTCCACCGAGGGGTCATGGCGAAGCCTATCGCAAAGCGAAGGCACATCAAGTGGACCACTCACATGAGCAGTGTAAATCCGCGCCATCGATTCATCTAGTTCATCCTGGACATGCCCGGGGCGAAGTGGAGGAGGGAAGATCTGCGAGATATCTTGCAGGTGGTACTGAGCCTGTATTCGCGCAAGGACTTGTTGCGTCTCAAGCTGCCTCAGAAGTCCGTGTGTGTTCTTTTTGAGCTTGAAGACAACCACATCGGGGAGAAAGTTATCACGGGGGGTGCGCTTCCTCTGTTCGGTTTTCAGTTGGGATGCATTTGCAGTACAAAGCGCATTGGAAGGAACCATCAATATGAGAATGGCCCACAACCCAGGTATGAAGAGCTTTCGTGTATGCATGCTTAGCTCCTTAATTATTTCCCCATCCATATAAGACGTACCCACCAACTACAAGGAGATTTGATGTCTCTTCTTGAGCTGCAACTGTTTTCATTGCGTCGAAGAAGGTCTTGCCGGCAGCCTCTGGAATGAAACTTATCTGTTGATTGAAAACTCCCCCGGTGAAAAATGATTCGTCAAATGATCTCATGATGTGTGAATCAATTCTCCAGAGATTTTGAATGATATTTCTTGAGCCGTGTGCCATGAGAAGTGCTGCCGAGAGCCACGGATCCCATTGTCCACCAGTTCCTATGAACATAACGAGAGGAAATGGATGTATGCTCAACAGTGCTCCGATATCCTTGTTGTCAAGCGACTGTGATTCAGTTCCGCTGGAGAGGAAGAATGAGGGGCTCTGAGATTTCTCCGATGACCAAGGGAGAGCTGCGAAGAGGATAAGTCCTTTTGCGCTCCTTAGCGCATTCCAGGTCGCTGAAGTTGCGACGTTCACACTGACATCTTTCAATAAGCTCCTGACGTCGCGAAGAACATATTCAATGTCCCAGTCCATTCCCGATGGATTTCCGATAACGAACGTAAATGGATTCGCTGTGTCGACGTCACAACGTTGCCAGGAAATCGTCGATGCCAATGGGACGACTCGCACGGAGCTTACACCTCTCGACAGAGGAGCTCTTAGGAAAATCATCTGGAAGGGAAGATTACGGAATTCTATCGGGGGAACAACGATGATCTCAGTTTCTACTGTAGACCCCGCAGGGCGCGGAGTAAATGTCCAGCTTCGGCTGAGCGGGATGGCTTTTCGAAGTGGATCAACAAGTGCTGATTGCAACGACCGCAAGATTTCTTTGCTGAGTTTGACTATTTGTGGATCAGCGGGTGAAGGTGCATCCCTGATCTTGGTGATGAAGGCAGTAAAAGCATAAAGAGAATGAACTGAAGGTAGCTGAACAGCAGCTATTCCTTTACGAGTAGCGACAAACGCCAGTGGGCTGTTGCTGCCTATATGGTACTCCACAAGTACGGAACCCGGATTGAGTCGGCGTCGAATCTCAGCAGCCTGGAGAACGGTAGGTTTCAAGAAAGGGATAATGCCGCCGGACGGGGCTGCAGCAATGCTCTGAAGTGTGGCGAAGAATGACCCGACGGAAGCAGCCAAAGACGTGCGAAGCGCAGTTGCGCGGGCGCTGTCAACTTCTCCGTTGATCAGATCATCTACGATGGCACTTCTGAGCATAAAAATTTTTCTTGCTAATGACTGGCTTATGTTGATGAGATTCGTGACTGAATCGTTCTCAGAGCTGAAGTTGATTGACTTTGCTTCTTTCACAAGTTCTCGCGCCAGTCGTTGCTCAGAAGCCTCGAAGGCTGCATCAAGTTGTTTAAGAGCAGCATTCAACCTGACAATTGGTTCGTACCAATCAATCAAAGACCACCGGAGGATGCGCCCGCGGAGCGTGGGATCGAGCGAAACAACCGGCTGGCTTTGGATAGGAATTGATTCGGCGATTTCAGCAGCTTGACGGTAGGAGTTCAGCGCTGCGGGTAGCTGCCCGATACGTTCCAGGAATTTCCCTCGTTCATATGCAGCTACAGCATTTCCAAGATCGAAATGGAAAAGGCGAAAGAGAGAATCGGCGGTTGCAAGTCTCGCACCCGCTGCCGGGCTTTTAGTTGTTCCCGGAACGTAATCGGCTTTGAGTAAAAGACTTGATGCAAAGGCGAATGTATCGTTGTGCTGAAGAGCAAGCGACTCTGCTGTAGCGAATGCAGAGGGATCGCCCGTTAGCTCTCCCACAAGGAAGTAAAAATCAATAAGAAGACGGTATTGGTCGTTTGCAGCTCTTTGGAGTCCCGCTGCAAATGCAAGGTCTGCCTGTGCGTCAACTTGATTTTTTCTGAGCATATCGGACCGCACAAGGTAAAGCGCGGTTTCAAATGCACTGATGGAGTCCCTTGCTGAGAGTGACTGGAGGATGCTCCGGCGCAAGATATTGTCGGCATGGAGCGAGTCTCCCGAAAGAAACAATGCATTTGCGTAATTCCGACTCAGTGCTGCTGTTCGGCCTACATTCCGGGGTTCAGTCTGCCCATGAGGGGCTCCACTCTCCCGCCAAGCCATTTCAAATAAAGAGGCAGCCTGACTCCATAAGCCCTCTGCTAATGCACATCGAGCGAGGTCAGAAAGAATAGCGATGGTATCAGTGATTCCGGTTTCCGGTGTACCTGAAGGGGGGCTCTCGATGCTGAAAACCCGCGCAGTAGTCAATGCAGCATTGAAGGCGGCTTCCGCTTTATCGACGTCTCCTGATGTCAGATAAGCTTCTCCGATGAGACGAGAAGCCTCGATTTCGCCGCGACGATCAGCGATCGCGCTGTATGCTTGCAGGGCGCGCTGAGCAGACGAAATAGCTTCATCAAGTTGAACAAGTCGAAGGCGAAGTTTGGCAAGCATCAGGGATATCTCGGCAACTCGATTCGTTCGGTTAAGGGATAGATTCTCCTCAAGTGCACGCTGGAGATTGCTGAAGGCTTGAGCGTAATCTTTCCTTTGGGCAGCTTCGATTCCACTTTTCTCAAGAGCATCGGCATGTTGAATTCGATCCCTCTCTCGCTGCGAGCAACTGATGATGATTAAGCTCAGTGCGAGAAGAACTGAAAACAACGCTAAGCCATATGCGAAATGCTTGCTCATTATTAATTCCGTCTCACAACACGGTATTCTAATATACAAAGCTTCGGAAGGATCTTCAATGAGTCAGGGATTGATGTATAGCGTGATGATGCTTAAAGAGTTGTCCGCGCGGAAACGGAGTACGTACAGCAAAGAGAGCTGTCTCTTTTTGAAGCTGCAAAAATATCGTTGGTAAACCCCTGTAGCTTTCAATACTTTTCCAGGTACTCTTCGATTTCCCAGGGTGTTACCTGTAGACGATATGCATCCCACTCACGCATTTTGAGATCGCGGAACTTTTCATAGGCAAATTCACCAAGTGCTCCGCGAACAACTTCGTCATGTTCGAGATGGATAAGTGCTTCGCGCAGGTCACGTGCAACTGTCTGGATGTTTCGTTTTGCAGCCTCTTCCTCAGTGAACTCATAGATATTTTCTTCGACAGGTGGAGGAGGTGTCATCTTTTTCGCCACCCCGTCGAGACCGGCGGCAAGCATTACGGCAAACACAAGGTATGGATTTGATGCCGGATCAGGGCAGCGGAGTTCAGCTCGAACAGCGTTTTCTCTGCCCGGCGTATATCTTGGAATACGAATCAAGGCAGATCGATTGCGCTGTCCCCAAGCAACGTAAACAGGGGCTTCATAACCAACAACAAGCCGTTTGTAAGAATTCACAGTAGGATTTAAGAGTGCATTGAGTGCTTTGATGTGCGAGAGCTGCCCCTGGATAAATGACTTTGCAAGCGAAGAAAGGTGATACTCGTCTTTCGGGTCGTAGAATAGGTTTTTCCCATCGAGGCTGAAGATACTTTGATGGACATGCATGCCAGAACCGTTGATCCCGGCGATAGGTTTTGGCATGAACGTGGCATGAAGATCGTGCTGCACAGCAACGTATTTAAGTGTGTATTTAAGCGTTATCGTTTGATCTGCGATTGTCAAGGCATCGGCGTAGCGAAAGTCAATCTCATGCTGACCAAATGCAACTTCATGATGTAGAGCCTCGACATCAATACCGAATCCGCGCAGCGCAGTTGTCATCTCCTGGCGGATTTCCATTGCCTGGTCTGTAGTTTGATCAAAATAGCCTGCTGTGTCGTGTGGAAGGGGAGCCAGCTTATGATTCTCCTTTTTGAAGAGGAAAAACTCTAATTCAGGTCCCACGTTGAAGACATATCCGGCGGCACGGGCAATATCAAGTTGCTTTTTCAGGATGTACCGCGGGTCTCCCTCAAAAGGGACTCCTTCTGGAGTGTACACATCGCAAATGATACGTGCAACAACATCCTTCGAATTCGCTTTTGTCCATGGTATGACAGCATAAGTGTTCAAATCCAATTTCAGATACATATCACTCTCAAAAATGCGAGTAAAGCCTTCAATGGAAGAGCCATCGAACCAAACTCCGTCATCAATCGCTGCTTCGAGCTTGGATACAGGGATTGTTACTCCTTTGAGAGTGCCATTAAGGTCGGTGAATTGTAACTGGATGAACGAAACCTGATCGTGTTTTGCAAGCTCCAATACTTCCTGTTTAGTTTTTCCCATCGTGTGTTTCCTTTCTATTTTCTGATTTTGTATTATGTCTGTCCGCTATCTCTGTGGCGGAACTGTGGATTGTTCATTGCCGAAGATGTTCAAGAGGAATAATAGTGCTTTCTTTTGGAGAGGAGAGAACAACACTTGTTCGCGTACCCCGTACGCCGCCCCACGACTGGATTCGCGACAACAGTTGTTCCAGTGTCCCTGTATTACGGGTTCGCACTTTCAGAAGGTATGACCCTTCCCCGGTGATCGCGTGGCATTCGAGGATCTCTGGTTCAGTCTGGGCGAGCTTGAGGAACTCAGGGTAGTGCGCAGATGAGTCAATAAAGACCATGACAAACGCTGTTACATCCAGCCCAAGAGCCTTTGCATTTACAACGGCGGCATATCCAGAGATGAACCCCCGTTCCTCGAGCTTGCGGAGCCGATCACTAACTGCCGGGAGAGAAAGACCGGTTTTCTCAGCTAACTCAGTTCGATGCGTCCGCCCGTGACGCTGGAGAATCTCCAGGATCTTAATATCAATCTCATCAAGCTTCAATGTTTACCTTAGTTATGGAAACATCATACAAAAATATATAAAACAATATAAATAAAATCAATGTTTTCCCTAAGAATTTAAGCAAATTGTCCAAATCTACTTTAAGACCCTTTCAGTGCAGTTTTGATATCTGAGGGTATTTCGAGATTGCTGAGGGGGAGAAAAAAGGCGAGAACGTCGGTCTGGCTACATAAATCTTGAGCCTGAGAAAGCTCGCCTTGGTCAGCAACAAGCTCTGACGCGTTCGATGAAAGCGTCAAGGCTATTTTGGTTATATCTTTGCCTTTACCAAAGGCTTTTTCCCGAAGCCAAACTCAGTGAGATACCCACTTATCAATCGAGCGGAGGTATGATCAAATAAAACATTTTCGGGATGAATACCTGACGGGGGATGGCTCCACACACTGCTTGGGTCTCGTCCTTTACGCCAATTGAGGCGGTTGTCATTGTGCTGGAGCACCTTCAAGGACTCGCATGCTACATACACAGGTTTCTTCTCCTCCCGGGCAGCTAAGGCAACTGGGTAGCTGCCGACCTTGTGAATCAAGCTCCCGTCTTGGAGAATTGCGTCAGCTCCGAATAGAACAATGTCGCTACGACGCACAGCTTCCTGGACAGCGGCGTCAACAAAAAGGGTTACTGGAACGCCCATTCGAGCTGCAGCCGTGGCGAGGCGGCGAGCTTCAAGCAGTGGCCTGGATTCAAGAACAACGAGAGACGGGCGTTTGCCATGTGCGTGAAGCTCTTTTATTATGTGAAGGATAGTACTTGAAAAGCTGAGGACCATTATGGCTGAACGTGGCGGGACAACGCGCAGTGCGTGCGTCCCAATTCTTTCTGGTGCCTCTTCAATCTGTCGGCGGAGCTCTCCAACAGCAGAAGATGCTGCCTTTTGCCACTCTTTTTTTGAATGTCTGACGAGGCTCTCGATACGAGAAACCGTGTTGAGAACAATTGCCATTGCCGGTTGCCCGGCAATGAGTTCTTCGGCAGTCTTGAGAAAAAGCATCTTCCCTTCTCGGGGTGATAATGAGCGAGCATGGGCAATGACTCGCTCAAGGATCTTCAATGCATGAAGTGCAAGGGCGTGGGCACCAGACCATCGATCGTTGCTGAATGCCTGGACGATGGAATTAATAGAAATTTCATCGGATGTCATACCATGCTCCTGTTATGAAGCTCCCGGAGTGCAACTTCCTTAGCGAGATCGAAAGGGAAAGGCTTTCCGGTCCATAATAAAAATGAGTACATTGCCTGATAAATTAATACATCCATGCCGTTCACTGTTTGAGCGCCAGCTTTTTCTGCTTCTTGAAGAAATCGTGTCTGCAGCGGGTTATAGACCAAATCTAACACAACCACCGAATCTTGTGGTGAAGCTCTGGATGCCCAAAAGTTGAGCGACTTCACTGGCAGTTCGTTTACATGAGGATGCATTCCAGCGCTGCTGGCATTTACAACACAGGTAACCCTGTTCATTATTTGCGCAATGTGGTTTTCATCGATGTTTGTGAGCAATGATCCCTGTGCTCTTGCCCATGGTGCAAGATCATCAATAAGCTTTCGGGCTCGCACAGGTGTACGATTGTAAATGAAAATTTGATCGCAGTGGTACGAGCTAATAAGACTTGCAACGGCAGCTCGTGCGGCGCCACCAGCTCCGAGAATTAGCGCATGGGCTCCGGAAATTTTCTCACGGTACGGAGCTAAGGACTTGGTAATCCCATCAATGTCAGTATTTGCCCCGAACAGTTGTTCTCCAATGCGTACAACGGCATTGACCGCGCCGATCTGCTGCGCTCTCTCGTCAACCTCATCAAGAAAAGGGAGGATATGCTCTTTGTGGGGAATGGTGACATTCCATCCGCGGTATCTTTGCCTGCGGAGATCCTCAATAGTTGTCTTAAGGGAATCGGGCGGAACCTCAATAGCATAATATTTGGCATCAATACGCAAAGCCGTAAATGCTGCGTTATGGATGACTGGAGAAAGGGAGTGCTGAATTGGATATCCAAGAACTGCGTAACTATCCATTAAACTAGCAACTACTCGAACAAGATCCGTCAAGGGCAGGATCTCTGTTGAACGTAAGCCTGGAGTTTATGCGCCTCTGACGCAAAAGAACACTTTTTGTTACGTAAAGCCCAGAACACTGGTCAAGCAATCCGCGGTGCGGTGTTCAGTGGGAATCCATCATCTCATTGAGTTTGTGGAGTCCCCCTTTGGCGGACTTAATAATCTCTATTGCCTTGGGATTCAACGTCAAGGCTTGTTGCAGCGCATCTGCAGCTTCCTGCATCATGCCGAGCTTGTAGAGCACCTCTGCTATTCCAAGGTATGGGTCTGCCCAACCGGGTTTCAGTTCAATTGCTCGATGATACGCTTTGAGCGCTTCCTGTAGATAACCTACCTCATGCAGGGTTTCACCGTAGTCGAACCAAGCCTCATAATTGTTAGGGTCGAGCTTCAAAACCATGCGTATGCTGGCGAGAGATTCTCGAAGTTTCCCGAGATTATATTCAGCGTTTGCTTTCGCATACCAGATTTCAGCATCGTCACTTCTGATAGCGAGGGCTTTATTGTAATCAGAGAGTGCTTTTCGATATTGCTCAAGCATATCATAGCAGCTACCGCGTCCAAAGTATGCTTCGTAATGCTGGGGATTCAGTTTTATAACTCTTGTGAAGCAGCGGATCGCCTCTTTGCACTGGCTAAGTTCTTCGTACGCACTACCGAGGTTGTACCATGCTAAAATGTCTTCCGGATCAATTGTAACAGCTCTTTTGTAGCACTCTATGGCATCGTAGAGCTTCCCCATATTCGCATAGGCGTTTCCTTTATTATACCACGCCGCGCTGAAGTCTTCTTTGATGGCAAGCGCCATATCGTAGCTCTCAATCGCTTTATTGAACATCCCTGCTCGATTGAACGCAATACCACGGTTGTACCAAGCGTTAAAGTTATATGGATCGAGTTCAATGTGGCGATCGTAACAGGCTATAGCTTCATCGAAACGATTGAGATAATCATAGCAAAAACCAAGTTCGTACCATGCCTCTTTGTGCTCAGGGTTCTCATCAACGACAAACTTAAAGAGTGGCACTGCTTCTTCATAGCGCTCAAGCTTTTCCAGCATCAAACCTTTGTTGAATAAAGCCCCTTCGTTATTCGGATCGATCTCTAATGCTTTCTCGAAAAGCTCGAGAGCATCTTCGTGTCGTTCAAGGTTATCGAGGGTGATCCCTTTATTCACAAGGAGGTCGGGATCGACAGGGTTCAGGCTGAGGGCTTGATCGTAACACTCCAGTGCTTCCGAGTAGCGCTGGAGATTGTTGAGGATCATTGCTTTGCGTTCCCAGGCATCAGCACTGTATGGGACTAGAGCAATGAGCATATCGACATATCGCAATGCCTGGTCGTATTTTTCCTCATCAAAATAGAAGTTTATTATTTCTTCGAGAGCGTCGCTGTTCGTAATAGGATTGCTCCCGTCCTTCAACGACTCTTTGAACCGATTGATCTCTTCGTCAGAGCGTTCACGCTGCGAGGGATCAAGCTCATCGTCATCAAAATCGAAGGTATCCATCGAACGACCTCAGGGTTGGAGTAAGACTACACAGAATCAATATACGCAAAAGGGAAAGATGAAGTCAAGCATGGGAGGCTCGAGACAAGGCCTGTGAGGCTGAAATAGTGGTTGATTTTCAGATGATTCTGATGTATATTTGAATTCTTGGGGTGCGGATGATTGCCGAAAACGTCAAGAAAATCAATGAGTTAGTGACAGCCGCGTGTCTTCGGTCAGGGCGCGACCCCTCATCAGTTGCCATTGTGGCAGTTTCGAAGACCTTTAGCGGCTTGTGGATCCGGGAGGCTGCCGAAGCCGGTATCCGTGATTTTGGCGAGAACTATGTCCAGGAATTTCTCCGGAAATATCGGGAACTGCAAGACCTAACTCTACGCTGGCACTTTGTGGGTCATCTCCAGACAAATAAGGTAAAATCGGTGATCAATATTTTAGACCTCATTCATTCAGTCGACTCACTTAAGCTTGGAGAAGAAATTAGTAAGCGGGCTGTTGCAGTCAATCGAATAGCTGACATCCTCGTGGAGGTCAACACCTCGGGAGAGCCCTCGAAATTTGGAGTGCCTCCAGAAGAAACTGCGGGTCTGGTCAAAGCTCTGGTTCGACTGCCGCATCTGCGTGTCCGAGGACTCATGACTATCGGTCCATTGAACGTTGAGATGTCTCGCGTGCGGCAGGCATTTCGAACACTCCGTGAGCTTCGTGATGAGAGTTTGAAAGAAGGATTCGTCGGTGAAGAATTCAGAGAGCTTTCGATGGGAATGAGCGGCGATTTTGAGATCGCCATTGAGGAAGGAGCTACTATCATCCGTCTTGGCACGGCAATTTTTGGGCCCCGGAGAACGAAAAATGTGAAAGAGAATCTGGAGGTGCAGCATGAAACTTACTCCGCTTGAGATTAAGAAAGCGCGCTTTCACCGTCGCTTCCGTGGCTACGACCGGCAAGAAGTTGAGGCGCTGCTTGACATGGTCTCGACTGATGTGGAAGACCTTCTAAAGCAAAATCGCGAAATGCATGATCAACTGGTGAGCCTGGAAACTCAGCTTTCCGATTTCCGTCAGATTGAAAAGAGCCTACAGCAGACCTTGCGTCAGGCGGAGGAAATGAGCGCTGCTATCCAGGAGCAAGCTAAAAGACAAGCCGAAGGGATTGTGCGTGATGCTGAATCGAAAGCCCAGCAGATCATTGAGAAGGCGCGAGCAGACCTTCTTCGTGCTCAGACCGAGGTCTCTGTGCTGCGAACAAAGCGTGAGCTTCTCCGCGCTCAACTGAAAACCCTTTTGACATCAGAACTTGATCTTCTCAAGGCGCTTGAGCTTGATACCGAAGCCGAGTTGCGGGAACATCTTTCCCAGGGCACAGGTAAAGAAATTCTCGATATTCAGGAAATTGTCAAGAAAGTGACAGAGTCCGCATCTGGAGGATCAATTTCACCATCAGATACAGTTCAGCCATGAAGAAAAAGAGAACGTCAACACAGAAAGTCACGTCGACTTCACCTCAGCAAGAAAGTCTCAGTGAACTTCGCGCTCAAATCGCCGAGGCAGTTGCATTTATTCGTACGAAGACTAAGATGCGACCGCCAATTGGGATCATACTTGGCACGGGTCTCGGTGGGTTGGCAAGAGAAATCAAGGTGGAGACAGTTTTGAACTACGAAGATATCCCTCACTTCCCGTTGTCAACCGTTGAGTCGCATCATGGGAAACTTATATTTGGAACCCTCGGCAAGAAAAGTGTTGTCGCCATGCAGGGGCGATTCCACTACTACGAGGGGTACACGATGAAACAAATTACTTTCCCGGTGCGCGTCATGGGAGCAAAAGGGGGACTTGGTGTGAAGACCCTCCTTGTCTCAAATGCTGCTGGGGGCATGAATCCGCTCTTCCGCCGCGGTGACATCATGATTATGACCGATCATATCAACTTGCTCGGCGATAATCCGCTGATTGGACCTAATGATGAGCTGCTGGGACCTCGCTTCCCCGATATGTCAGAACCGTACGACCGGAAGCTAATTGAGTTAGCTGAGCGCGTTGCACTTGAATTGAAGATTCGTGTACAAAAGGGTGTGTATGTTGCTCTTCCCGGACCAAATCTGGAGACGAGAGCCGAGTACCGTTTCCTCCGCATGATCGGAGGAGATGCCGTAGGGATGTCGACAGTTCCTGAGGATATTGTGGCGGTTCAGATGGGGATGCGCGTGCTTGGATTTTCCGTGATCACCGATGAGTGCTTTCCTGACGCACTGAAACCAGCAACTGTTGAGGAGATCATTGCAACTGCAAATGAAGCTGAACCAAAACTAACAGCATTGATGAAGCGTGTCATCGAACGTCTCTGACATACGAAATAAGTACTTGCCAGCTATATCGTTCCGGCATTTGGACAGCGTGACTGCACTATTTGTTGCTGTTCTTCTGATATCGAACATAGCTTCGACAAAGATTATGCGGTTCGGCTTGTTCACCTTTGATGGCGGGACGATCCTTTTCCCGGTAAGCTACATTTTCGGTGATGTGCTTACAGAAGTCTACGGCTACAGGCGGTCACGAAAGGTCATCTGGACAGGTTTTTTCTCCCTCGTTCTTATGACGCTTGTCTTATGGCTTGTCCAGATCATGCCACCGGCAGATGGATGGATGCATCAGGATGCTTATGTAGCAATCCTTGGCATGACACCTCGACTTGTTGCTGCGGGCATTTTGGGATACTTCTTGGGAGAATTTTCAAACTCCTTCGTTCTCGCAAAAATGAAGATCCTTACTCGTGGACGATGGCTGTGGACACGAACGATCGGCTCCACAATCGTTGGCGAGGGTGTTGATACATTTGTGTTTGTGACAATCGCTTTTGCTGGGTCGATCACCAACAAACTGTTATTTGCAGTATTTCTTTCGAACTATGTTTTCAAGGTCGGCTTTGAGGCAATAGCTACACCGATCACATATCGCATTGTGAATTTTCTGAAAGAAGAGGAAGGTATAGACGTCTACGATTACGGAACAAATTTCAATCCGTTTCTACTTCGAGATTTCAAAGGGTTGCCTGCATAAATGGTAGCACAAATTGGTAAACTGCTCATTCTTACTGGTGGATTGATCGTTCTCATCGGCGCGCTGCTGATGCTCGGCGGGAAGATCCCCTGGCTTGGGAAACTTCCCGGTGACGTCCACATCAAAAGGGAACATTTTCAATTTTATTTTCCAATTACCACAAGTATACTGTTAAGTGTGTTCTTAAGTTTTCTACTGTGGCTGATTTCGAAGCTATTCCATCGTTGAAGTAAACTGAAAGGATCGGTTATCACCTTGTTGTTTAAGGAACTGACAGACAAGATCGACTATCCGGAGAACGAGAAAGCCGTTCTGGAATTTTGGAAGGTTCACCGGATTTTCGAAAAGAGCATAGCCCTTCGTGAGGGTGGACCGCGATTTATCTTCTATGAAGGTCCGCCAACTGCAAATGGGAAGCCTGGCATACACCATGTCATGGCACGAAC
The DNA here is from genome assembly GCA_049973045.1 of Bacteroidota bacterium. Taxonomy (GTDB): domain Bacteria; phylum Bacteroidota; class Ignavibacteria; order 0-14-0-80-59-12; family 0-14-0-80-59-12; genus JBMFJZ01. Next base: position 88,715 of record JBMFJZ010000006.1, read on the forward strand.
GCTCAAGGATCTCATCTGCCGTTATAAAACAATGTGCGGTTACCAGGTTCCTCGCAAAGCTGGCTGGGATACTCATGGTCTTCCTGTTGAAATAGAGGTTGAGAAGAAACTTGGTTTAACGCACAAGGACGAGATTGAAACATTCGGAATCGAGAAGTTCAATGCTCTTTGTCGCCAGTCGGTTTTCGAATACCTCGATGACTGGGAACGAATGACGGAGCGGATAGGCTACTGGATCAACATGAAGGATGCCTACATCACATGCTCAAACGAGTACATTGAATCCGTCTGGTGGGCGCTGAAGCAGTTTCATGACCGCGGGTTGATATACAAGAGTCACAAGATTCAACCTTACTGTCCGCGATGTGAAACCCCACTTTCCTCACATGAGGTTTCACAGGGATATGAGGATGTTAAGGACCCTTCCATTTACGTCAAAATGCCTGTGAAGGCAACCGAAGATACATCTTTTCTTGTATGGACGACAACACCGTGGACGCTTATTTCGAACGTCGCTCTTGCTGTTCATCCCGATGTAACGTATGTCACTGTTTTGCACAACGGAGAGAAGCTTATTCTTGCAAAACCTCGCCTTACGGTACTTGAAGGTGAATACACCGTTGTCGATGAGCGAAAGGGCTCTGAACTCGTTGGGATGGAATATGAGCCTCTCTTTAAATTCTTACCTGTCGATAAGAAAGCATTCTATGTTGTTGAAGGTACCTTCGTCACCACCGAAGATGGGACAGGGATAGTCCACATTGCTCCTGCTTTTGGTGATGATGACTATCAGCTTGGTCGGCGATATAACCTGCCGTTTCTTCAGCCGGTCGATAAGAGTGGGGTATTCACCGGTGCCGTAACCGATTACGCTGGGATGTTCGTAAAGGATGCAGATTCCAAAATCATTCAAGACTTAAAAAATCGGCATCAGCTTTACAAGAAGGAAACGATTGTCCACAGTTATCCACATTGCTGGAGATGTCACACGCCTCTTCTATATTACGCTCGTGAGTCGTGGTACATTCGTACAACAGCATATGTTGATCGGATGATCGACTTAAACAAAAGGATCAACTGGATTCCTTCGGAAGTCGGAAGCGGACGCTTTGGGAACTGGCTTGAAGAGAACAAGGATTGGGCTCTCTCTCGCGATCGTTACTGGGGTACGCCGCTGAATATCTGGATCTGCGATTCCTGCGGTGAGAGACTATCCGTGAGCAGCATTGAGGAACTTAAGATTCACGGGGCGATGCTCCCGGAAGATCTTGACCTGCACCGTCCATTTATCGACAGGATCACGCTTACCTGCCCGAAGTGCGGTGGTGTTATGCATCGAACGCCGGAGCTCATCGACGTCTGGTTCGACTCAGGGAGCATGCCGTTTGCGCAGTGGCATTACCCGTTTGAGCATCGTGATGTCTTTGAGCAAAGCTACCCTGCAGATTTTATTGCCGAAGGGATTGACCAGACGCGCGGTTGGTTTTACACGCTTCATGCCATCGGTTCATTCCTCTTTGACCAACCAGCGTATAAAAACGTGATGGTCAATGAGCTTATCCTCGATAAAGAGGGGCAGAAAATGTCCAAATCGCGAGGCAACACCGTTGATCCTTTTGAAATTCTGGAGCGATTTGGAGCTGATGCACTTCGATGGTACTTGACCACTTCGAGTCCTCCCTGGAAGCCGACTTTATTCGATGAAGACGGTTTGCGTGAGGTGCAGCGGAAGTTTTTGGGAACTCTTGTGAACACTTATGCTTTCTTCGCGCTTTATGCTAACATCGATAACTTCACCTATCAAGAAGACCAGATTCCAATTGTAAATCGAGCTGAACTTGATCGATGGATATTATCCGAGTTGCACAGTCTTATTCGGCGGTATCGGAAAGCGATGGATGAATATGACATCACGCGTGCTGCTCGTGATGTCAGCGAGTTTACCATTGAGCGGCTCTCTAATTGGTATGTCCGCCGCTCCCGCAGGAGATTTTGGTCGAAGTGGTCTTCAGGGGATAACCGGAGGAAAGGAGATGAGAAGCTCGCCGCATACCAGACGTTATATGAAATTCTCGTCGCGTTGACGAAACTCATTGCACCCTTTGCTCCGTTTATTGCGGAGACATTGTATCAGTGTCTCAATTCTGTCACGCGGCGCGACCCGGCGGAGTCTGTTCATCTTGCGGACATGCCAGATGTCGATGAAGCAATTATCGATACAGAGCTTGAAAAGCGTATGGAACGCGCCCTGACGATTGTGCGGCTTGTTCGTGCACTTCGGATGAAAGCCAATCTGAAAGTGCGTCAGCCGCTTCCCCGCATCGTTATCCCGATCAGAGGTTTTCATGAACAACAGGAGATCGAGCATGTCGCACCGCTAATCATTGACGAAGTTAATGTGAAAGCCATCGAATATGTCACTGAGGATGCGCCGATGGTTCGTCGGCGCGCAAAGCCAAACTTCAAGTCAATTGGACCGAAGTTTGGTAAGCGCGCACAAGTTGTTGCAGAACGGATCAAATCGCTCAAGGTTGATGAACTTCGTGCAATGGAGAAAAACGGGTCGCTCGAAGTGATAGTTCAGGGTGAGTCGGTGGTGCTTGCTAAGGAGGATGTGGAAATTGTCCGTGATGATATTGAGGGATGGCTTGTAGCATCAGAAAATGGAGTCACCGTTGCACTGGATACTCATTTAACGGATGATCTCATTAACGAGGGTCGTGCCCGTGACCTTGTGAATCGGATTCAAAATATGCGAAAAGACGCCGGCTTTGCAGTTACAGATCGGATTGCCATTTTCTATCAAACAGAAGAATCTCTTGCTCGAGCCATTGAACGATTTGCAGAATATCTTCGAAATGAAACCCTGGCTCAAGAAATCGCACCGCTACAAGGAGATACCAGCAATCTCTACATAGCGTCAGTGGAGATCGATGGAATTCCCGCTACTATCGGTATTCAGCGAATCCGGTGAGGTACTCGGGAAGCGGAGAACAAACGGATGCGGGTGAACTTTCCGCTGTGGTTGACATCTGAAATATTTTGAAAGAGGAGGGAAAACGATGCTGAAGAAATCAGCAAGATCCACCACAAAGCGTGCTTCCGGGAGAAAAGATAAAAAACTGAGAAAGCAGCGCGTGGTAAAAGTAGGATCATCGAAAGCTGCAAAAATGGCACAGGTGAAAGCGCCGACTGAGCGCCTCGAGAAAGGATACACGAAAGCTGACCTTGAGCACTTCAAACAAATTATTCTCGAGCGGAGAAAGGATATTGTTGAGGAACTCGACATGTTGCGTGAAAGCATGGTTGATACAACAACAGGCGAGTATGTTGGAGAAAATTCTTCCTATTCATTGCACATGGAACAGGGAACTGATACAATGGAACGCGAAAAGTTATTTCTTATGGCAGCCCGCGAGCAAAAGTTCCTCAACTACCTCGATGATGCACTCCTCAGGATCGAAAAGGGGACATACGGAATGTGCATTGAATGTGGTAATCCTATTGAACGAGAACGGCTTGAGGCTGTTCCCCATACGCAGCTGTGCAGCAAATGCAAGGCTCGAAAAGGTACGACATAATCTTAAACTATTCAGGTCAAAGAGCAATCACGTGCGCGTCCTTTACATCTCCCTTTTTGTTGTCGTCGTCGACCAGCTGAGCAAACTCTTTGTGAGGGGCATAAGCATCCCTGCTTTAGGGATCGAGTTGACCGGGATGCCTCTGAGAACGAGTAAGCGATTAATTGGCGATTTTCTTCGCATCACTTATATTGAAAACCCGGGCATGGCGTTCGGAATTAACTTTGGACCGAAAGCCCTCTTTTCCATTATTGCCGTCGTCGCGAGCATTGCAATCCTCTGGTATCTTTATTTGATACGTGAAGAAGGGATCATGCCGCGATTGTCTTTGGCTTTAATACTCGGCGGCGCTATTGGCAATTTGATCGACCGAGTTTTCTACGGTGTATGGTTCCAGCAGGCTCCCCTTTTTCAAGGCAAAGTCATTGATTTTATTGATATGGATTTCTTCCACATCAATCTATTTGGGCACCAGGTGAATCGATGGCCTGTTTTCAATGTTGCTGATGCCTCCGTGACAATCGGGGTTGTGCTTCTCATCTTCTTCCACCGTCGAACCGGAAAGCTGCAAGAGGAATCACAGGTGAAGTATTCTGACGCCTCTTTCGATGATCCCGACCATGCCACCGGAGAGTCTGGTGAAGTGAGCAATTCTTCACGTCTCCAACCGTAGTCCTTTCTATGAAATTGAAAATGGCCTCTTCAGCGGCGAGGGAGTATCAGATTCGTGTCCCTGCGGTTTCAAAAAGAGAACGCCTTGATATATTCCTTACATCACATATTGCCAACGTAACCCGCACAAAGGTTCAAAAAGCTATTGAGCAAGGATTTGTTCTTGTTAATGGGAAAAAGGTGAAATCAAGTTATCGTATTGCGCCTAATGACGATATTCAAATAACACTGCCAGTGCCCCCTGCTCCTGAAGCTAAACCTGAAAATATTCCTCTCAACATTGTTTACGAAGATGATGACGTCATTGTCGTGAACAAACCAGCGGGTATGGTCACGCATCCTGCGTATGGGAATTACTCTGGCACGCTGGTCAATGCGCTGCTTTATCACACCTCGTCTCTTTCCACTGGAGGAGATCTCCTTCGTCCGGGAATCATCCATAGACTCGATAAAGATACCTCAGGACTTCTTGTTGTGGCAAAGAATGATTACGCTCATGCATTTCTTGGAGAGCAATTTGCGCGCCGTACGATTGACCGTGAATACTGGGCACTAGTGTGGGGTGTATTTGGAACGCCGAGGGGCGAGATTGAGGCTGAAATTGGCCGCAGTGTGCGTGATCGGAAGAAGATGGCGGTCATCCCCGGGGGAAAATCTGCGGTTACGGAATACACTGTTCTTGAAACATTTTCCGCCGAAGTCGGACTCACTCTCCTTCGGCTTCGTCTGCGCACCGGGCGTACACATCAGATTCGTGTGCACCTTTCTCATATTGGGCATCCGGTTTTTGGAGACCCAGCCTATGGCGGTAGACGCATCGCATGGGGGAGCGTTGATAAGAAAAGAAAGGAGCAGGTGCAAGAGCTTCTCGGCATTATGAAGCGACAGGCGTTACATGCAAAGACCCTTGGATTTATTCACCCGGCGACGAAGCAATATCTGCACTTTGACTCGGAGTTACCTGAAGATTTCCGGTTGCTTCTGGAACGACTTCGTGCGTTGCGTGTGTAGTTTGGCTCGCTGAGCTGAACGAAGAGGGGAGGCTGGTTGGTGGCTACTTTGGATTCGGCGTAGTCAACCGCCACTTGAAGAAGGCAAGCAAGATCCCTATCATTGCTCCGATTTGCCCTGCCGGGAGGATGAACAGCCATTTGATAAAGTCGGCTCGGGCATTCGCAAGCTCTGCGGGTACGCCGGGTATTTCCTCCGTGATCCGCTCATCTACTTTACTCATTTCTTCAGCCAGTCGCTTTTCGAACTTGTCTTCAACAAATTGAAGTATGTCGGCTTTATTGTCCGATTGCGACTGATTAATGAGGTCAATCATCAGGGCATCGGCTCCATCTTCACCTAATCTTTCTCGAGGCGCCTTTGGGACAGCGAAGATTGTGGTGGAATTCTCTCTTGAGTGTCAGATGCTAGTATAAAGAACTCCGCCGATAGTCTCAAGTAGGGATTAGCAGTCTGTCGCCAGCAGCACCATCTCCCATTTGCCCCGGTTTCCTTCAGGTGGATTTTCGTCTTCTCCTGAAAGCGAGTTTCACTTCGAATCCCCCCTTAATGTGTGAAAATGAAACGTCATCTGCCAGAACACGCATGAGGAAGATGCCACGTCCGGTCTCCTTGAAAAGGCGCTCACCGTGAAGAGGGCTTGGCACAGCGCCAATATCAAAGCCCTTCCCATTATCTCTTACCCGAACAATGCATCGCCGCGGCGAAAGTTCGAGTGTCACATGAACATTCTTGCTTGCATCAGATTGGTTGCCATGGAGGATTGCGTTGTTTACTGCTTCAGTCAAGGCGACCAAAAGCTTATGGTATTCAATTTCATCGAAGTGAGCGGTTCGATTGACCCTTGCAAGGAATTCCTCTGCGAGGTGAATATTCCTCGGATCGCTCGGAATGCTTATTCGAAATAACTTTCTGATGGGTTTCTCTCTCACCATTTCCAATCCACTCGAAGATCAATGTTTGGAATTATCCGAGACATGCCCAGTCCATCTGAGGTGGACTGCCGTTCGTACCACCCGGATAATTGAACCGTTCCTATCTCAGTAGCTATCCGTGCACTGAGTGTGGGTCCAGCCGAACGGATAAAGACAGCAAGGTTTTTAGCTGCTCCATTAAGGCGGTATTCTGTTCGGGAGAAATATCGGTAGCCGATGCTTGCATCAGCGATTTCGTTAAGATGAGCATGAAGCCCCAGGACTATGAGCTTCTCAAGCACATCACTTGTCTGAATTTCTGTAAAAGATTTCCAGCGTAATTCGCCCTGTTCATATCGTCGAAACTGACCGTAGCCGTTGAACGTTATCGAACGTGTGAGATCAACCGATACTGAGTCAGCAAGCGTCATCTGGCGAAAGAGAAAGCTTTTTACAAAGAATATCTGCTCTTCAAAGTCATACACAGTGTAGTTCGCCAGAACTTCTGCCGCGACTTTATTGACGATCCCGTTGTCGATCCGTGTAATTGCTGTCGGGCGAAATTTCAGCACACGATTCCAGTTGTTATTTGCACTCCGCTGTGAAGAAAGATAAACAGTGTGAACAAGAGAAAGATCAATAGGAAGTGTGATCGTAAAGGAAGGTGTAAACTGGTGAAGGAAGCCGACTGTAATAAATGTCATAAGCTCATCACGATCGTCGATGTTCTCCTTGCTTGGTGTGTCGTATCGGAGCGCGTTCTGGAGTCCGGAGAAAAAAAGTTGTGTCGAAGTTCCGAGGGGAATCGAGAACCGCCCTTCGAGTCTTGTCTGTCGTGTGATATTGTTTTTCCGAGTTTCCTCTACAGTGCGCATTTCATACAGTGCTTGAGGAAATTGTGCGTTTGAATGGACGCTGTGGAGCTCATCTCTCTCAAGATAGGAGAGCTCAATTGAACCCGACAGCCATGGCTTTGTGAAGATAATTCCTGTGCTTCCCTGAAGATGAAATTCCTGAACTTCTGTAGAGAATAAATTTGAGGGCGCTGACTGCGGAAGTTTGTAGCGAGTATCCCTGGAAATTGACCGGCTTATGAGTGTCCCTCGGACGATAAGCAGTGAAGACCGAGATAGTGAAAAAATAAAATTGTTTGAAGCGGCAACGCCATTCTCAATTCTGGTTTCGATGTTATTCTGTGTAGCGAACTCACGTGCGACAAACGAATCGGCGGGGAAATAGAATTCTCGTTTCATTCGAAGAAGCTGGATGTGGAGACTATCAGAGGCGATCCCGAAGTTCTTTGTCACAGCAAATTCTCCTTCAGCGGTCGCCCAGTGGCGCGGTCTTATAAAATCGTTGATGAGATTGGCATTGGCATGGAATGCATACCCATTTATTGTGAGGTCCTCTACCTCGGTGGCAAAGGAGTAAGTGGGACCTTCATTTTTCATTCCAAGTTGCTGATCCCATCGGACACCGAGCGTTGATCGGATTGAGAGCCATGAAGATGGGAGATACTGAATTCCTGTGCGAACCAAATTGCTTGAGACATTGCTCAAGGCTAACTGTTGATTATCGGCTGCGAGGATTGAGGAAGCATCAACTACGGCGTTCAGCGAAGTGAGCAGAGGAAAGTGGGCAAGGAAGGAGAAATTTTGATTATCCTGGATTGCGCCCTTGGCGGACTGGCTGGAGGAAACAACACTGGAGCGGTAGCTCTCGAACAGCCGAATACCAATTCCCATGATTTTGCGGTCGAAGGTGATGTTCCCTGTTAGGAGAGTTGTATTGGCAAATCGACTAAACCGGACGTTCCCTCCAGATTTTTGTACAGAATCGCTCCCTTTTCTTGGGGTGCTTATAGATACAGTTGAGTCAACTACTTGTGCAGGGGTGAAATGGGTAAATGCAAATGCGAGCACTGTGAAAAAAAGGAATATGGATATGCTGTAAAGAAACCTCACCGCGCCTCCAGATTGCTCTGAAAATCTTCGCTGCGTGGGGTCGAGAGCCGGGAATAGAAAAGCGAAAAGAATTGGGGGACGTCAAGCCCCGTAACCACAGTGATGTTTGGAGGTTCAGCCATTCTGTTGCGGCGAAATTCTCCGATGCTCATCCCAGAAGTGAGCTCTCCCTTCGTTTCCACACCGATGTTAAGACACTCGCTTTGAAATAGCCATGGCCACAGTGCCGCGCCAACGGTTACTGGATCATGGAGGAACATCCCGTCCAGTTGTTCAACACGTCGATGGTAGTCGATCGTGAATGCTGTGATTCGTTGAATAAATTTCAAAATCGGCGAATTTGATCGGATGAGTTCGCGCGCGAGGTCATCGGGAGTGAGGAGCACACGCTGTGTGGCATCCAGCGGTAGGAGTGTCAGATTGAATCCTGCTTTCAAGACTTGCTGAGCTGCCTCTGGGTCAACAACAAAGTTAAATTCACCGACCGGGGTCGTATTTCCTGGAACCCGGAAAGCCCCACCCATGGTGAAGACATGCTTCACAAGCTTTGGAAGATCTGGATCATGTTCTAATGCGAGGGCAAGATTCGTCAGTGGACCCAATGTGACCAGATTCAATTCGCCTTTCAGTGCCCGTGCTCTCTCGATGATCAACTGCCAGGCGGGGACCTCTTCTACTGGTACTTCTTTAGGAGCGAACTCTGATGCCGCATTACCAAGTCCATCATCACCATGAACCTCAGGAGCTGTGAGAAGTTGTCGGACGAGTGGATGCTCTGCTCCACGAGCGACACATGGACATTTACCGGGTTTCGCTACATCGAGGACTATCTTAACGTTTTCGGTGCAGCGGTCAACTGTAGCATTACCAGCAACAGTTGTGATGGCTTCTACGTGTAGCTCAGGGGAGCGAAGAGCAAGCAATAATGCGATGGCATCATCGACGCCTGTGTCTGTATCGATGATAACTGGTTCAGCCATCTATTTGCTCCTTCTCCGCCCGAGGTGGACTCACCGTAAACATAAATTTAGAAAGTCTTTCCGCGTTTTGTGCTCCTTATAGTAAACATAGTGAAAGATCGATTTAAAAACTCCTTTGTGTACTTTGTGGTCAATGGTTAATAATGCCGAGATCGAGATCTCGCCACGAATATTTCGGGGAAAAGCCAAGCATAGTTTTGGCTTTCTGAGATGAAATAAAAGAAGCTCGTTCTCCTCCTGATGAAAGCTGCTGTGCCCACGTGGCGGCGACGTTCTCCACTTCGGGGAAAAACAGAGCAAGGAGTTTTCGTGAAGGGAGGAGTGTCCAGTTGTCATCTGCGGTCACAAAGAACGGTTCAAATTCATGGACCGCCATCGTTTCCAGTGCCAAGCGAAATGCTTCTGCAACATCGTAGACATGTATGTATGCCCACAAGTTCTTATACCATTTTTCATACTGAAGGATGAGTTCGCGATACCGTGCTCGCTCTGCTTCTTCTGGAACCCAGATCCACGGCATGCGAAGCGCAATGGTAGTCATCCCGGTTCTCTGAGCGAAGGCTCTGCATATTTCTTCAGCGACAACTTTGCTTAGCCCATACGGGTCTTGAGGACGCATTGGGTGGTTTTCGTCGATGGGGACATAGTCAGGGACCATTCGGCGTTTCATGAATGCAAACCCGAGGGTCGATTCGCTTGATGCAAGAACAACTCGCTTAACCCCAAGCTCAGATGCGGCTTGAAGAACGTTGAATGTCCCAATGGCATTGGTCTGAAAGACAACCTCCGGTGGCTGATCCAGTGGATGTGGGATTCCCGCAAGATGGGCAACTGCATCCGAGCCACGAAATACTTCTCGAAGCCGTGGCAGATCCATCACATCGCACATGGCATGAGGAAACTTCCAGGGTGGGGAGAGGAGATCAACGACAACAACTTCATGCCCGCAGTTGTAAAGATGTTGAGCAACATATTTGCCGACAAGTCCGCTCCCCCCTGTAACTGCAACTTTCATGAGAGTTCGAATTCATCGCCCCGATTTGGAATGGAGATTGAAGAAAATCCCTGTATCGACAATGCCGCAGCCAGTTTCTCCGCTTGATCAAGGTCACCATGCACGAGGAAGATGTGTTTGAGCCGCTTCCGATTGAATTGAGAAATGTACCTCACTAACTCCGCTTGATCAGCGTGGGCGCTGAAGCTGTTCATGACAACGACTTCAGCACGGAGATTGTACTCTTCACCGAAGATTTTTATTACCGGCTGGCGCTCGACAATCATTTTTCCAAGAGTATTCTCAGCCATGTATCCGACAATAAGAATTGTGTTGCGGGAATCTTCTACTGAATTTGCAAGGTGATGAAGGATGCGTCCACCTTCGCACATCCCGGATGCAGCGATGATCATGCAAGACTCGCTGTTCGCTGGAGGTGAATTCAGCCTCTTTGATTCCTCAACACTTTGAATATAATGGAGACGCCGAAAGCCGAACGGGTCCTCATTGCGGGAGATCAAATTGAGGGTCTCGGTATCGTAGCACTCCGGATGCATGCGAAACACCTCTGTTGCATTCACGCTGAGCGGACTATCGACATAGATAGGGATTTCCGGGAGCTCCTTGCGCTCAAAGAGCTGATGAAGCTCGTACACAAGCTCCTGTGTTCTCCCCACGCTGAATGCCGGGACAATAATTTTCCCCTTCCTTTCAACGGTGCGTTTGAGGACATCAACGAGAATCGGTTCCACCTCGCTCATAGGCTTATGAAACCGTCCTCCATAGGTGCTTTCGCAGATAAGATAATCGACATCTCCCATGAACTCGGGATCTTTGAGGATAGGGAGATTCTGTCGACCCAGATCGCCTGTGAAACCGAGTCGAATCTGTTTGCCGTTTTCTGAGGCCTCAAGAACGGTGAGTGCAGAGCCGAGGATGTGTCCAGCATCATAGTAGGTTGCCTGGACGCCATCGGCTGCATCGAATGATTTGTGGTATCGCTCCCCCTTGAAGAACTCAATGCTTTTCAGTGCATCTTCTACAGTATAGAGGGTTTCAACTGGGGGTTCGCCCTGCCTTGCGCGCTTTTTGTTCACGTGCTCAACGTCGAGTTGTTGCACATGGGCACTGTCCTGAAGCATGATGCTGCAGAGATCGCGGGTTGCTGCGGTGGCATAGATTGTCCCTTCAAAGCACTGCCGTACAAGGCTTGGGAGATTACCGCTGTGATCAATGTGAGCGTGCGAAAGCACAACCGCGTTGATTGAGCTTGGTTCAAATGGAAAAGTTCTATTCCGCTCGAAAGCCTCCTTTCGCCTTCCCTGGAAGAGTCCGCAATCAAGAAGAAGCGAGGCACCGTTTACCGAGATTAGATGCATCGAACCTGTGACAGTCCGCGTTGCACCGAGGAATTGTACTCGCATAGTTTGTCTGCGCTCCTTTTAAGAAAGCTTGTAATGATGCATTTTACAAGATGGTGAACTAAACTTCATGTGGAATGCTGAGAGTCTTCTCGAGAAAGCGGCGCCATATAGAACTCTTGGCAGATTCACTTCTTCACAATTAACGGGAAGGCGTGTGAAGCCCAATCCCGATTCCAACGAACGGTCGGAGCATCGTCATTGGCGAGGAAACTCCGGAAAGGTTTCGGTATTCACTGAAGAAAAAAGTATATGTGATCAGGCGCGCATAAATCTCAAAGTGAAGTATCATAAGGATAGATGCTCGCAAGCCTGTTTCTCCCATGAAAGAGATAACCTTTGCATCGACTTTTTCGGATGGACCAAAAATGTTCAGTCCGTTAGTCCACCCTCCTACGCCGTATCCGGCACCCAGTGCGTAGCGAACTGAAAAGCTTTTGCTCAGTGGAGCGACATGGATTCCATTCAATCGGAATACAGGTCCCCATCCCCAGCCAGAAGAGAGGATATTCCAGTTTTCCGCACCTGTCTCGAGCTCAATAGCTACTCCGTTGGGACCCTTTGCAGCACCTACTGCTGCGGAGATAACCGGTCCTATCCCTGCGCCAATCCGAAGAGTACAGTCAAGTTGCCACGGTGTAGGTGGTTCTTCCGCATCAGGAATTTTAAGCCCGAGCCTCATCAGCCTTTGGCTGGGTTGGGCGTTGAGCTGCTCTCCGCATGCAATAAAGGAGAGGCTAAGAGCAGCGCAGAGGAATTTCTTAGGTACGTTCATCTTGCCATCCGTTTTTCGCCGAATTCTTTTGCAGCCCGAACGAATTCGCGGAAGAGAGGGTGAGCCTTTGTTGCTCGTGATTTCAGTTCAGGGTGAAACTGGCAGCCGACGAACCATGGATGATCCGGTAGCTCAATCATTTCAATGAGAGAGCCATCTGGAGAGAGACCACTGAAGACCATGCCAGCATCGGAGAGACGTTTTCGAAATTTGTTGTTCACTTCATACCGATGTCGATGCCTCTCTGTGATGAACTCGCGCCGGTACGCTCTGTAGGCTCTTGTCCCTTTCTGAAGAACGCAAGGGTAGGAGCCGAGTCGCATAGTGCCACCAAGCTCTTTCAGACCACGCTGCTGAGGCATAAGGTCGATCACGTTGTACCGAGTGTGCCGGAATTCCGTGCTGTTTGCTCCTTCCATACCGCAGACGTTCCGTGCAAATTCAATCACAGCGCATTGAAGCCCCAGGCAAATTCCAAAAAATGGGATGTTGTTCTCTCGCACATAGCGGATCGCTTCGATTTTCCCTTCGATACCTCGTTCGCCAAATCCTCCCGGCACAAGGACTCCGTCAACATCCTTCAGAAATGTCTCAGCTCCATTTGTCTCAACATCCTCGGCGCGAATCCATTTCAGTTCAACACGCACACTGTTTTCTGCCCCCGCGTGGATGAAAGCCTCTGTGATGCTCTTGTATGCATCGATGTAATCAGTGTATTTCCCAACGATCGCAATTGTCACTGTTCCTGAAGGGTTCTTCACTTTTTCCACAAACCGTTTCCATGCACGAAGGTCCGGGTTGGCGCATTTCAGTCCGAGTTTCTCAATGACAAGCTCGGCAAGTTGTTCCTTCTCAAAGATGAGTGGGACTTCGTAGATCGAATCAACATCGCGTCCTTCAATGACCGCTCGTGGTTCAACATTACAGAAGAGAGCAACTTTTTCGCGGACTTCCTTTGTAAGCCTTCGGTCGGTTCGAGCAATAAGGATATCGGGCTGGATGCCAATCTCCTGGAGAGCTTTCACGCTGTGTTGTGTTGGCTTCGTTTTGAGTTCGCCGGCAGATTTGATGTAAGGGACAAGCGTGACGTGAATGTTGATGGCATTTCGTCTGCCGACTTTCAGCATGAATTGGCGCATTGCTTCGAGAAATGGGAGGCTTTCAATATCTCCAACAGTGCCACCGATTTCTGTGATGATGACGTCGTATCTGCCACCGGTGCCGAGCCGAGTGATCCGGCGTCGGATTTCATCAATGATATGAGGGATGACTTGGACAGTTGCACCGAGGTAGTCTCCGCGTCGTTCCTTACTGATGACTTCGTAGTAAACCTGTCCCGCAGTGGTGTTGTTCTCTCGGAGCATGTTAACATCGAGAAATCGCTCGTAGTGTCCGAGATCCAGATCAGTTTCTGCTCCATCGTCCGTGACGTACACCTCCCCGTGCTGGAACGGATTCATCGTCCCGGGATCAACGTTGATGTAAGGGTCGAATTTTTGAATTGTGACCCGAAGACCTCGGGCTTTCAAAAGAAGTCCAAGTGAAGAAGCAGCAATTCCTTTTCCAAGTGATGAAACAACGCCGCCAGTAACAAAAATATGTTTCACGTGGTCTCGTCGAGGCATGAAATTATCTCTACGTGGTTTCCCTATATTTCCTTAGAGATGTTGAATCCGCCTAAGGCGCAGAAGTAGCTATAAGCGCCGCAACTCGCTCTACATCTTCTTGCGTGTCCACCGCTATGCTATCCAATGCTGTTACGACGACCTTAATTTTCATCCCATGTTCCAGGAGGCGAAGCTGCTCGAGTTGTTCCGCACGCTCGAGTCTTCCGACCGGGAGATCCAGAAACCGCCTGAGAACATCACGCCTATATGCATACAATCCAAGATGCTTCAAATACCGGAACTCCTTCCCCTGTTCACGGACATACGGAATGGCAGCACGTGAAAAATATAGAGCGTATCCTCGCCAGTCGGTGACAACTTTTACAACGCCCGGTCGGGCAAGATCTTCCGGCGATGTAATTTCGACCGCCGGAGTTGCCAGATCTGCTTCAGCATCTTCGATGAGAGCTTTCACGCACAGATCGATGTTTTCTGCCGGCAGGAGAGGTTCGTCTCCCTGAATATTCACGATGATATCGGCATACGGGAACTGCTCTGCTGCCACTGCAACCCGGTCACTTCCGGAAAGGAGATTCGGCGATGTCATGATCACTTTACCGCCGCATTCTTCAACCACTGTGCGGATTCGCTCGTCATCGGTTGCAACGACAATTTCACCAAGTAATGTGGAACGGCGTGCGCGTTCAAGGACGTGAAGGATCATTGGCGCACCAGCCAATGAGATGAGAGGCTTTCCCGGGAGTCGTGTTGACCCATACCGTGCAGGGATAATTCCGATGGCACGTATGGAGCTCATCTTTATCTGATCACTTTCGGGACTTTAAAGAATTTTTCAGTTCGTTCTGGGGCGTTCTTTAAAATCTCCTCAACAGGATAGGATGGCTCCACGACGTCTTCCCGAAACACGTTACTGAGTTCAATGACGTGGGAAAGAGGCTCGACATCTGAGGTATCAAGCTCGTTTAGCTTGTCTATGTATTCAAGGATACGGTTAAGCTGGTGGACAAGCTTCTCCTTCTCCTGCTCAGTAAACTCCAGTCGAGCAAGAGCCGCTACATGTTCAACATCACTGATCGTAACACCCATGATGATTCTCCGCTTTGTCGGAAACAAGTTTTGCCGAGCGTGATAGATGATGATTCTTGAGGATAATTCTTCGCACTTGCTCCATGAGTTCCGTTTCTTTCTCTCGAGAGTTGATCCCAGTTGTCGGGATTGGCTCATCAATGACAAGCTCAATAACGCCAGGGCGAATGAAGAGCTGTTTTTTTGGCAAGATACGTTCGCTCCCATTGATTGTGACTGGGATGATAGGGACTCCAGTCCGAGCTGCGAGCGAGAAAGCACCCCGCTTGAATGATTGTATTCGCCCATCAGGTGAGCGTGTCCCTTCGGGGAAAAGGATCACAGATGTCCCGGTCCGGATTCGCCGTATAGCTTCCTCAAGACTTCGGAGCGCCTCTCTTCCTTTTTCCCGTACAATGGGAATGTAGCTTCCCGCCTTCAGCCCCCAGCCAAAAAACAATACTTTTTGCAGCTCCTTCTTGTAAACAAAATGCAAAGCATCCGGAATGCCCGCAAGCAATGCTGGAATGTCGAACAGACTTGCATGATTTGAGACGTAAATATATGGTCGACCGGGGACGATGTTCTCTTTCCCTCTTATTCGCACGCCAACCCCGGCGATGAACAATGTTATCCGCGACCAAGTCCGTGCAATCCAGTCGAAAAGCCTGGCGTTCCGTGTGATCACCTGCACCACGATTGTGATGATAGCCATTGGCACCGTGTAGAGGCTGATCACAAATATCTTCACATAGGAAAGAAGCCGAATAAAAAGTGAAGGGTCTCTATTATTCATGAGAGTTTTGCTATTCCATTCAAGTCCACGACTAAGGCAAATCCGACCAAAAGGGATGCAATTGCTCTGAATGATGGCATATTTGCTCCTCCCTTATGGTTCTTGTTGGTTAATATAAGTTTACGATTTCGAAAGTGATTCTGCAAATGAGATCCGACGCGAAATTGACGGGTGACTATACAGTAAGAATTCAACCACGGCGTTTGGTGCCTCGTCAGCAAGGTTCAGCTCAGCCAGACGGCGCATCGCGCTGATGAACGCATCTGTTCTTCTTGCGGAACTACTGGAGCTAAGCAGAGCATATCGATCAGCGCTCCGCTCAAAAGCGCGGGAAATTATGTTCCCAATAGGGGTAATGACCAGACCGTAGACGCTGAGCCAGAGCATTAGCAGCGGAAGAGCTGAAAGTGTATCAAATGAGCTAGCACCAATCCATGATAAGGAATAACTGTACATTACAGCAACAACAGCAAGTCCTGCAAACGTCATGGCTGTTTGGATAGCGATCCCCTTCCATATGTGGTTTTGGACATAGTGCCCGAGTTCGTGCGCAAAAACTGCCTCTATTTCATCATAGGTAAATCCGTTGAGCAATGTATCAGCTAACAATATTCTTTTCGTCCTACCAAGCCCGGCGAAAGCTGCATTTGCCTTTCGAGTATCCTTGCTATAATTGAAAACGTAGATGCCGCTCACGTTTACCCCTTGCTCTGCACAGAGCCGCTCGATGCGCGATTTCAGATCAGCATCTTCTAATGGGGTGAACTTGTAGAAAATTGGGAAGATGAGAATTGGGGCGATTCGTGCAAGGAGAATGGAAACAACGAAAAGAAGTGTGGCTGTCCCAAGCCACCACCACCAGCTAAGAATCCGCAACATGGCAAAAACAGCAAGAGCTAACGGGACTGCAAGGACTAAGCCAATCGAGAGGCTTTTCATCCCTTCTCTAACCCAACTGCCAAAGGTCTGATGCGAAAGCTCAAATCGATGCTCAAGAATATAACTTGAGTAGAAACTAAGAGGAAAAGTTAAAATGGCATTCCCGCTTCCGATGACGAACATATATAGCAGGAAGGCGATGTAAGGATTTGCGGTTAGTTGATGGACCCACTGCTCAAGAGATTTCGCCACCCCTGAGAGAGTGACTGCGACGAGATAAGCTATGTTGATCAAGCTGCCGACCAGCCCGACGGTCAGTTTGAGTGCATTGTATTTCTTTTGACTGGAAGGCATCCCAGTTACTTTTCCGGAGACATCTTGATTAATGGCTTGCGAGGCTTTTTCATACTTTTCGGGAAGTTCGCAACGGACTTTATTCAAGGTGATTATAAAATATCTGGCATTAAATTGCAATCCGCCGAAGGCGGATTTAGAAGGCATTATAGACCCCTTGAGAGGCGCGATGCGTTTGCATTTTCCCAGTTCCTATTTTAAAAGGCATTTCAGTGCCTGCAAGTAGCACCTGCTTCTGGTTCCCTTCCGCAGGCTGATACCGACTTCAGCAACAAGGCGAAAGTTGCTTTCTGTCAGCCGTATCTTGCACTTCCTCGCTCAATGGGGACAGGAAAAAGCTTTAAATCGCCTTGAAAACTGGGGCAAAGCAGATCATTTGCTGTCAAATGGCGCTAAGAGAGCCATACTCTGCACCCATAGTCTACGATGGCCCAAGGATTGCGTTGAGAGGGTATTGGACATGCAACCTATTTGGATTTAGGTTCGGAGTTCTGTAACTTACTCGCAGGTTTCCTCGGTTGGACTCGAAAGACACATAGGACTGATGCTGGTGAGAGAGGTTTTTCTTACAGGTGCTACAGGATATGTTGGACGCCAGATCCTTCGCGAGCTTGTGAAGGAAGGGTACAGTGTCCGTGTTCTCTTGCGCAAGGGCTCCGAGAAAAAGCTGCCTACCTTAGTGGAAGCGGTTCACATTGTTTACGGTGATATTACCGATGCAAATTCGCTTGAATCCGCCGAAGGTGGACTCACAGGCTGTGATGCAGTCATCCATCTTCCCGGCATTATCCGTGAAATCCCTTCCAGAGGGATTACGTATGAGCTTATCCATTGGCAGGGCGCTCGCAATGTTATCGAGGCAGCCAGAGCATATAACGTTCGTCGTTTTATTCTAATGAGCGCCCTCGGAGTTCGCCCTGATGGAGTGTCGCAGTACCAGACGACAAAATATAAGGCAGAGCAGTACCTACAGGAGAGTGGACTTGATTGGACAATCTTCAGACCTGCGGTGATATTTGGGCATGAAAACGAAGGGGCTGCAAACTTCACCACGGTTCTTGAATCTCTGGTACGGAGAATCCCCTTTGTTGTCCCGATCATCGGCGATGGAGAATGCCAATTTCAACCTGTGGCCTTAGATAATGTTGCTCAAGGGGTTGTGAAGGCACTTACATTGCCCGACACAATTGGTAAGGTATATGAAGTAGCTGGTCCGGAGCGCTACACGTATAATCAACTCATTGAAATTATCGCCCGAAGACTCAACGTGAAGAAGCTCAAACTTCATCTACCTGTCTGGCTCGTGACGTTCTTCGCGAGTCTCTTTGAGCAGTTTGAATGGTTCCCTGTTTCTCGTTCACAAATTCGAATGTTGATTGAAGGGACTATCAGTGACAACTACGAAACTTTTTTCCGTGATTTTGGGATTACGCCTATTCTTTTCCACCGAACATAGCGGCGGACAGAGTTTACACCTGAAACAAAAACATCACTAATGATGGGGGTCCCTATGCGAACACACAAGTTTTTCTATCTGTTGCTCATGAGCCTTTTACTCTATTACTTGCCAGTCCACGCCGAGGATACGATACCTGGTTTCTTCAGCGGGAAGTTTTCCGCCGCACTTGAGAAGGCAAAACATGAAAAGAAAATCCTGATGGTCGATTTCTACGCTGTCTGGTGCAAGCCCTGCAAAATGCTTGAAGAACAAGTGTATCGCCAGGATTTTTTCAAACCGTACACAGAAAAAATGGTCTGCATGAAGATCGACATTGAAAAGGGTGAGGGAATTGAGCTTGCTAAGAGCTATTACATCAAAGTTGTCCCTTCTATAGTCTTTTTCAACTCGGAGGGTGAACTGATTGCAAAACTCATTGGGGCGGCTCCAGCAAAGGAATTTCTTCAAAAGGTTGATGCAATTCTTAATGGTGCCTCTACATTTCCGTCTCTCCGAAAGCTCGCTGATGCTAAACCGAATGACCCGGCTGCACGCTACAAGCTGGCATATGCACTCTACAAAGCAGGCTTACCATCCTATACTGAGGAGTGCAAGAAGGTTCTTCAGATAAAAGATGCCGGTGCTTATGCCGATAGCGCAGAATTTCTCCTCGTTACAGGTGGATTCTCCGGTTTCCCAAATAATGATTACACTCAATTCAAGACCTTCATTGAAAAGCACCCCGGATGGAGTACCCAGGAAATGTTCATGGCTTCCCTGCAGGGGTATAATGCGGCTCTGAGAAACAAAGACTTCGAGAGCGGGATGCTGTTCATCAGGACAGGGAGAAGAGTTTTCCCATTTTATCCAATGTTCCGTGAACACGAGATCCGACTCCGGCTTGTGACGGGCAATTTTTCATCATCCCATGAATCCATGCTGGACAGCTTAACCGACTCTGAGACGACGAGCCTGGGCATTCTCATTGCACGATATTACTTAGATAAGAACGACAGCACCAAAGCGCAGCAGTGGACGGTCAAAACATTTGAAAGTGTTAAGAGAAATTACAGGGGGAATGCCGATATGTTAGGGCCTGTGACCAATAGTGCTGCCTGGCAATCGTTTGAGAAGAACGTCTATCCTGATATAGCACTGAAATACGCTTTGGAAGCCTACGGCTCATACCAGGATGCGGATTTCGCCGACACAATTGGTGAACTGTATCGCCTGCTTGGTGATGTTAATAATGCACTGAAGTACGAGACGATTGCCTACGAGAAAGCCACGGGAAAAAGCAAAGAAGAATTTGGCAAGAAAGTTATGAATCTGAAGTCACGTCTCAAAGGGGATGAGAAGTAACGATGCAGCGCATCGTCGGACGGTGAAGGAGATTCTGATGAAACAGAATTTGATCGTCGTTGCACTGACAGCTCTTGTGGTGGCAATTGTCATCTATCTTGTCATCGACCTCCACAACACGAGCACTCGAGAAGCTATTAGCCAGTTCAGCGACTACCAATTACTCATCGTTCGGGAAATGAGCAACAGGATTGAATTGTACCTGAGAACACGAACGCAGGGTATTCAGGTCCTCTCGTCATTTGCCTCGGTACAGTATCATGATTGGAGGCAGATGGTAAAGGATGTCCAAGCATATTTTAACTATCTTAAGAAGGTCTCTGTCGAAGCAATCTCTGTGCTCGACGAAAACGGCACGATCATCTACTCCACCGCCGAGAAGGCCATTGGACTCAATTACAGCCAGTGCGATTTTTGGAGCTGGGCGACACAAAAGGAGAACAAGGGGAAGGTTTTTGTTACATCGCTGGTTCGGTCGCATGTAGACTCCGCCATGCAAAAGGGTGATAGCACCAGAAGAGCGATGTTTAGCGTTTTCCTTGTTACACCTCTTTATCAGGATGCGAAAGATCCGAAGCATCCAAAGCCATGCGGTGGGTATGCTGGTGCACTGGTGTTCACCCTGGACCTGGAACGCGTTCTCACTGAGGAGCTTAGCCTTATCAGCCCAAGAATGAAACTCCCTCAGGTTTTTGTGATGGACAAAGATGGCACGCTCTTGTTCAGTGCGGATCACCGTGAGATGGTGGGGAGGAACATTTTCCGCAAAACAGCTGAGTGCGCTGAATGTCATGCCGGATTTGAGCACGTGGAACGGGTTTTGCGGCAGAAGGAGGGAACTGCGGAATATCAGCTTATTGATAGACCGAAGAGACTTACTGCCTTTGCACCGATGTCTTTTGCCAATGCCTCGTGGTTCATAGGAGTGAGTGTTCCAGAAAGCGAAATGTTAGGATTTATTTCAAGGAACTTCCGGCAAACGCTGATCTTGCTCACCATCGTGATCATCACTTTAGTTGGCAGTTCGTATGCACTTTACAGGAACTACAAAGTTGTCCTCGCCGCGCGATCAATTAGAGAAAGTGAGGAGCACTATCGCCGTCTTGTGGAGTCTTCTCCCGAACCTATGGCTGTCCACTGCGAAGGGAAGTTTGTCTTTGCTAACCCTGCAGCAGCAAAACTTTTAGGTGCAGCAAGTCCACAGGAGCTGATTGGCAAACCAATTCTTGATATTGTTCACCCCGATTATCAAGAAAAGGTGAAGGATCGAGTGCAGACGATGATAAGAGAGGCAAAGGAAGTTCCTTTGATTGAGGAGAAATTTGTTCGACTCGATGGACAAGTGATTGATGTTGAAGTCGCAGCGACACCTATTACTTATGGGGGGAAGAAGTCGGTTCAGGTTCTTGCTCATGATATCACCGAGCGCAAGCGATTAGAGGAAAAGCTCTCGGCGATTTACAGTCTGAGCCGCACGATGATAATGATGCCTGATGAGCAGCAAATCTTTCGAGCAGTGCTAACCGCAGCACAGAAGGTGCTGAGATTTGAGGTATGTAATTTCCTTGTGGTGGATGAAAAAACGGGTGAATTAGTTGTTGCAGATTCTGTTGGAACGGAGGAAGGGATAAAGGGTTTCCGCTTACCGATTGGAGGAGAGAAGGGGATTACTACTGTGGTTGCGCGCACAGGGCAGCCACTGAACATTCCGGATGTCAGCAAAGATGAACGGTACGTTGTAGGCGGCTTTATAGGCAACTCTGAACTTGCTGTACCGGTAAGAAGCGGAGAGAAAGTTATAGGCGTGCTAAATGCTGAAAGCGCTCTAAAAAATGCCTTCACTGATGATGATATGCTACTGCTCTCGGAATTAGCAGCGCAGTCTGCAGTTGCACTTGAGAACGCCCGGCTGAGGAAAAACCTCGTTGAATCGGAAGCCAAATACCACAGCATCGTTGAGGAGTCGCTTGTAGGTGTCTATATAATCCAAGATGCGGTCTTCAAGTACGTCAACCAGCGTTTCTGTGAGATTTTTGGCTATGCGTACGATGAGATTGTGGAGAGACTTGGTCCGTTCGATCTTACGTATCCGGAAGACAGGCCGACGGTTGCCGAGAATATACGCCGTCGACTCACTGGAGAGGTGAAGAGCGTGGAGTATCAGTTCCGCGCTGTTCGCAAGGATGGGGAGATTTTCCCCGTCAAGGTGCTCGGCGTAGTCTCACTGTATCAGGGAAAACCTGCAATCATTGGCACACTGCTCGACTTGAGCAAAGAAGAGATTCTGCAGCAGCAATTGATTCAGGCCCAAAAGATGGAAAGCATGGGGAGACTGGCTGGCGGTATCGCGCACGATTTCAATAACGTCCTCGCCGCTGTTCTTGGGAGCGCAGAAATGATTGCAAGGAGAGCGAGTAGCGATGAAAAGCTCTCTCAGTATGTTAGCATCATCAGGAGTGCAGCACAACGAGGAGCTGATCTGGCAAAGCGACTCTTAGCATTCGCACGGATGGAAACATACGAGATGAAGCCGCTTAGCGTGAACAAGGTTCTTAATGAAACAGTGAAACTCCTCGAATATACGTTTGAAAAGAGCGTGGAAATTGAGACACGATTTGCAGATAATATCCCAATCATCAGTGGCGATGCTGGGCAGTTGCAGCAAGTTTTCATGAATATCTGTATCAATGCCCGTGATGCGATGCCCAGGGGAGGGAAGCTTACCATCGAGACTCGCCGTGTCGCCGGTAGCGAGGTTCCTGTTGAGAGTTTCATGAAAGCCTTGCCCGGAGACTATGTAGAGATTCGCATTTCTGATACCGGTGTGGGTATGGATGAGAAGACACGGCAGCGGATTTTTGAACCGTTCTTCACAACAAAGGAACGAGGGAAAGGGACTGGCCTTGGGTTGGCGGTTGCCTACGGTATTGTCCGCAGTCATAATGGGTTCACCACTGTTGAAAGTACACTTGGCGTCGGGACAACGTTGAAGGTCTATCTCCCCGCCTCAGAGTCCAGGGCTGAAGCCGAAGTGGCAAAGGAGCAGGAAGAAATTCCTGGCGGGAGCGAAACAATTTTATTCGTGGACGATGAGGATATGGTTCGGGAAATGGGTGAAGAGCTTCTGACGGGCTTGGGTTACCGTGTGCTTCAGGCGGGAAGTGGAGAAGAAGCTATCGAGCTTTATCGAGTGCGGGGTAAAGATATCCACCTTGTTATTCTCGACCTGGCTATGCCTAAGATGGATGGTGAAGAAACATTTCGGCGCTTGAAGGAAATTGATCCGGCTGTGAAGGTGCTGATAGCAAGTGGATTGATAGAACCTGAGCCTCGCAGGAAAATGGAGGAAGCGGGAGTGGCAGGATTTTTACTGAAACCGTATCGGGTTGGTGACCTGGCAAGGACAATACGGGAAGTGCTGAAAATAGGGAGGAACGAAATCGGTCAGAGCTGACTTGATTTCAGGGGTCATGAATATGTATCCGAAGCCTGCTTCACTTTGGATGGTGCGAGCGAAGGAGATAAAATGAAAGAAGCCGCTGGGAACACTCAGCGGCTTAACTTTTCATAGGGGGTAGGACTCGAACCTACAATCCGCCTTTGGCGGAGTTATGAGCCCAACGAGCTACTCCGCCTTCGGCGGACTCCACCCCGCGTCATTTTCTTTTGATCCTTTACTCCGCAAGACGCAAGCAACATATGGCGTGAAATCTCCATGAAAAAAGCCCCCAAGATTTACTTTGAGGGCTATAGTAGCGGGGGTAGGACTCGAACCTACAACCTTTGGGTTATGAGCCCAACGAGCTACCAGTTGCTCCACCCCGCGTCATTCTATATATAATATACACCGTTTTCTTCGCTTAGTCAAGTTCTGCAAAGCTTGAATGCGGAGAAAGGAATTCGTAAATTACGAAGTCGCGGAATGAATCTTTAGAAGTATGTCCAGCATCTAACTAGTTGAAGAAATGAAATCATAAATTCCGAGGGAAAAATGGAGATTTTCATTAAGCAGCTCCAGGGAATTACATTTGCCGCAAAAGGAAACAGCAACCACTGGGTCATGATGGATGGTCCTGAGGAGTTTGCTGGCTCAGAAGCAGCTTCCCGCCCGATGGAGCTGATGCTCATGTCACTTGGTGGCTGCACGGCCGCGGATGTTGCCTCAATCTTACAGAAGAAAAGGGTAAAGCTTTCCGGCTTTGAAGTGAAAGTAACCGGGGAGCGGGCGAGGGAGCATCCACAGGTATTCACGAAAATCCACATTGAATACATTTTTTACGGCGAGAACATTTCTCAGAAAGACGTTGAGCGCGCCATTGAATTGTCGCAAACAAAATATTGTTCAGCTTCAGCAATGCTTCGTCAGGTTGCTGAACTGACGTACTCTTATAGAATTGAGTCCCCTGTGTTAGTTCTACAAAATGAGCAGCAGGTGTAGTATGGATTCTATTGTCCGTGATGAATCCGCCGAAGGCAGAATAGCCAAACATGTAAGTTCACAGCGCCAGCCAAAGGTTGTTATTTTCACAACCCCAACATGTTCGTGGTGCCGTGCTGCGAAACGATATTTCCAGGAAAAGAAAATTCGGTTCATAGAAGTTGATGTAACTCGCGATCCCGACGGTGCACGCGATATGATGCGGCGTACAGGGCAAATGGGTGTTCCAGTTATTCTTATTGACAATCGTCCGATTATCGGTTTTGACCGACCGAAGATCAATCAGCTTCTTGGGATCAAAGAATAGTCCGCTGAAGCCAGATCCACATGAATAAAGGCATAAGAAAAGGAGGTTTGTATCAATGAAACTTAAGCCATTGGATGATCGAGTGCTCGTGGAGATCATTGACGAAGCGGAAGAACGTACCGCCGGAGGCATCATTATTCCCGATACGGCAAAAGAGAAGCCCCGGACAGGAATCGTTGCTGCGGTGGGGACGGATGAGGATCTCCGTGAGAAGGTGAAGGAAGGGGACAAGATCCTTTTCGCAAAGTATGGGGGCGAGGAGATCACCATGAACGGTAAAGAGTACCGGATTGTCCAGCGGAGCGATATCCTTGCAGTGTTTGAAAAATAATAGTAACCTGTTTAGTGGACTGCAGCAAGCCGAATCCCGTCAAGGGCGGGACCGGCTTGTTGTTTTTATGATGGGTAGTTTTCTCCGCCTGCGGTGGACTGTGTGATGAAACGCCGTCTTCAGCCACAAGCGCTAACTGTTGAATCCGCCAAAGGCGGACTCACAGTCTGTCCGCGCTGTGGGAATAAATTGGAATATATCAGAGTCATAGATGAAGATACGGGTTACTTCGAATGTCCGGTGTGCCATTACGTGGGATTTTCAGGTTCAACGCATGGAAGCAAACAGGCTTCTTCATCAAAAACAAATGGGCACTCATAGAGCCTGATTAATTTTCGAGATGGAAGGGAGGGATGAACAATGAATAAGATAATCTTCTGGGATGTCGACACACAAATAGATTTCGTTATGCATGATGGGAAACTTGCAGTGCCAGAAGCGGAGGAAATCATTTCTAATCTTGCTCGCTTGACCGACTTTGCAAGGGCAAAGGGGATTCCTCTTCTTGGCTCAGTTGACTACCATTCGCTGGATGATCCCGAGATCTCATCAAATCCTGATTTTCGAGAAACGTATCCGCCTCACTGCTTGAAAGGAACACCCGGACAGGCGAAAATCCCTGCAACAGCACCACGGAATCCGCTCTGGATTGAAAGTCAAAGCTACGATATGAAGGAGCTTCAAGCGATGGTTTCATCGCACACCGGGGAGATCATCTTTCGCAAGCAACGATTTGATGTATTCAGCAATCCTAACGTTGATGCAGTGCTATCCGTTATTGATCCAAAGGTAATTGTGGTGTATGGTGTTGCTCTCGATGTCTGCGATGCCTATGCTATCGAGGGGTTTTTGCAGCGGGGGAAGTACTCAGTGTATCTTGTTGAAGATGCTACAAAGCCCATCCGAAAAGATGAAGGTGAAGCGCTCAAACGCTCATGGGCAGAACGAGGTGTAACAATAGTTCAGACAAGTGACGTTGTTGAAAAAAATGTCCTCGGCGTACCCACTTAAGCACAATGGCTTAGTGTCATAGTGGGTTCCACAAGAGGATGACCAAAATAGGAGTGAAGCGACGAGTGCTTTGCTCAGAGGAAATGTATCTGCGTTTTGATATAATCGTTGTTTATCAAGGTTACTCTCCTGGTCGGGGGAATCGCTTGAGTTCACAATGTTTTCCCCTTCCGAGGAATATCTGACCACAATAGCGAGGCACTTTATGAATCGCCGACGGCTTGCTCTTGCAAGGACTGAAACCCAATTTGTTCATGAACCTCAAATTGTCGAAAGCCCTCTCCATCCCATTTCATTTCCAATTTATCAGACATCAACTTTTGCATTCCACGATACGCAGGAAGCGGCTGAGATGTTTGCTGAGCAGCGTAGCGGGCATTATTATTCGCGGATCAGTAATCCGACTGTTGAAGTGTTCGAAGAAAAGATGGCAATTCTTGAGCATGGGGAGGCAGCGGTTGCCTTTGGTTCAGGGATGGCAGCTGTTGCTGCGGCTGTTTTTGCTGTTGCCCAGAGGGGTGATCGGGTTATTGCCTCACGAACACTCTACGGTGGAACGTATACGCTCTTCACAGATGTCCTGCCGCGATTTGGGATCTCCGTGGATTTTGTCGATGGTCATGATGCGGAAGCCTTCGACCGCGCCATTGTGCGCCAGGATGCTCAGCACTCAGGTGGCAGCACGAAGCTCGTCTATATTGAAACGCCGGGAAATCCCACATTGTGCATTGTGGATATCGCCGGAGTTTCTGCTGTTGCTCATAAGCGTGGAATACCTGTCGCTGTCGATAACACATTTGCGACACCGTATTTGCAGCATCCTCTGAAGCTTGGCGCCGACATGGTTCTGCATTCGACAACCAAGTATATCAACGGGCATGGCGATGGCATCGGTGGGGTTTTAATTGGTTCGAAAGACCATGTAAAACAGGCGCGCAAGGTAATGCTGAAAGGAATTGGTGCTCCGCTCAGCCCGTTCAATGCATGGCTGAATCTTCGAGGTTTGAAGACCCTTCCCGCACGCATGGAGCGCCACAGCGACAATGCTCTTCGGATTGCGGAGTTCCTCAAGACGCATCGGAAAGTCGAGAAGGTATACTATCCCGGTTTGCCCGACCATCCTTACCATGCACTTGCGAAAGAGCAAATGGCACGATTCGGTGGCATGGTTGGATTTGATGTAAAAGGCGGTCGTGCAGCCGGTGAAAAATTAATGAACTCTCTTGAAGTGA
Source organism: Bacteroidota bacterium (assembly GCA_049973045.1). Lineage (GTDB taxonomy): Bacteria > Bacteroidota > Ignavibacteria > 0-14-0-80-59-12 > 0-14-0-80-59-12 > JBMFJZ01. Next base: position 115,868 of record JBMFJZ010000006.1, read on the forward strand.
TCACGCTCGCTGTGAGTCTCGGTGATCCAGACACACTCATCGAGCACCCTGCTTCAATGACTCATGCATCGTTCTCAAGAGAAGAGCTTGCAAAAGCTGGCATAGGGGAAGGATTTGTTCGTCTGTCTGTAGGCTTGGAGCACCCCGATGATCTGATCGATGATTTGAAGAAAGCACTTGACCGCATTTGAGAAGGGAACCCTGAAATGACCTCTTCAGCATCGGAGTCAGTTGGAACAACGGCACAGGTGAGCGTATACCCACTTCGGCAGGATGACCTTTCTCCGGCAATTAATGCAGCAATTGAGGTTTTCCGAGTTGCTGGACTTGGGTACCGGGTTGGGACGATGAGCACAATTGTCTGGGGCGAGACTGACAAGCTTTTTCGTGCCCTGAAGGATGCCTTCGATGCTACAGCAGCCCTTGGGGAAGTTGTGATGATCATCACATTGTCGAATGCCTGTCCGTTACCGATGACACCATGACTAAGCGCGAAATTATTTTCAGCGGAGCCGTCGCGGAAAACTATGACCTATGGTTCGCGACACCAGCCGGACGTTACGCTGGCGAGAGGGAAAATGAGCTTCTCCTTCGCTTTGTCCGTATTCCGAATCGCGGAATGCTTCTTGACGTTGGCTGTGGAACAGGAATTCATCTTGCACTTTTCAGCAGACATGGGCTCGCCAACGGAGTTGGCATTGATATTTCAATGGAGATGCTTCAGATTGCAAAAAGAAAACCTGAGCTCCGCATGTGCTCATTTGTCGTCGCTGATGCAACGATGCTTCCATTTCGTGACGGGGCTTTTGAAGAAGTCGTTTCAATTACAGCTCTCGAGTTTGTCAACCAGAAGCTGAAGGCTCTTCAAGAGATGATGCGTGTGGGGCAGACACACATTCTCCTTGCGGTATTGAATTCATTAAGCTTGAGCAGCATGCTCCGGAAAATCCGTGCATGGTTTCGGGGAGATTTGTTTTCGAAAGCAACATTTCTAAGTCCCTACGCATTGAAACGACTCCTGCGGAATGTCTCTCCGTCTTTACGTATTCGCTGGAGAACCGTCTTGCTCCTTTTTCCTTTGTATGTGAGATTTCTCCAGGGTTTCTTCAAACATGTTGACCGCATCGCTACAGCACTGTGTTTACCTTTCGGAGCATTTGTGGTGCTTGAAGCGATGGCTTGTAAGCCTGAGGCCGATCAGCCGAACAGCCCTTCAGACAGGTGAGCCTGTGGCTCAAGCCTTTGGGTGAAAAGCCAACTCCCAATTTTCGGGAGGAAGCTTGTAATAAAAGAGGGCAATTGCAACCTCTTCGTTGGGGAGTTAGACAGGGGTTGTGAACTGGTGTTACAGTTTTTCGTTGATGGAATGATGCGCTTCGGATGCAGATCACTCCGATTATTGGCAGTAATTTTGCTTCTCTCAACCGGGGTATTCCTTCTTGATCTTCAGTTTCTCGCTCGCTCTGTAGGAACTGTTGACGCTGGTGAGTTAGCTGCCGTTGCTGCAACCTTTGGCGTTGCTCATCCGACTGGGTATCCACTTTTCACGATTATTGCTCACCTCTGGAGCTTTATCCCGGTCGCCCCGCGGATCATCGTTCGCTTGAACATCCTTACGGCATTACTGAGCGCTGCGGGAGTCGGGCTGCTCGTCGCCTGGTTACGATTTCTCTTTGTACACTACTTAGAATGGAAAGAAACATTCCATCTCTATGCTGCCGCTACTGCTGGTGCCTTGGTGATAGCCTTCACCACAGTGTACTGGTCACAAGCCCTGTCGATCGAAGTCTACGCACTCCACCAGTTGTTTCTTTCTGTTGTGTTCCTCCTTTTTTTCTGGGCGTTAAGGGATCGTACCGACGAGCATCGGTGGGCGCTTCTGGCGTACGTTCTTGGGCTAAGTTTCACCAACCACATGACAACGATTCTTTCCATCCCTGGGATGATCCTCGCCTTTTTCCTCTTTGTTGACAAGAAGGGGCGTTTCCTGGGTCCATCTAAGGGAGTTCATCCGCGGTGGATCATTAGCATTGTTCTCTTCTTTTTCCTGGGCATTTCGCTTTATCTTATTTTGATGTTGCGTGCATACGCGCAGCCCGTTCTGAATTGGGGGAATCCATCAACAGTTGAGCGGTTTTTCAATCATGTAACCGGGAAGCAGTACCAATCCTGGATGTTCAGTTCCACCGAAGTGGCGCTGAGGCAATTGCAACATTTCGTGGCTCTTGTGCCTCGGGACGTTCTTTATTTTCCCATGGGCTTGTGGCTGGCAGGGTTTCTCGTTGCATTACGCCGAAACTGGAGAGTCGCTCTTGTGATTTTGACATTCATTGTGACGTGCATTGGCTATGCAATTAATTTTGACGTTGAGAACAAGGACATTGATTCATATTTCCTGCTTGCCTATGTTGCCTCCGCCTTTTTCATCTCTGTTGGAACCATGTGGCTTTTCGAGAGTGTGGAGAAAGTTCTCAGCACGTACTTCGGCTCACGTAGGCGGTTATGGAGCACCGTTGTGGTGTCTTTGATAGTTCTTGGTGCAGTTGCTGCAGAGGGATTTGCGAATTATCTGAAAGTGGATGGACGAAGAGAAGCTTTTGCAGAGAGGTATACTCATGATGTCCTTGCCAGTGCGCGACCAAACGCACTTATTATCAGCTATCAATGGGATTATTTTGTATCGCCGTTTTTTTATTTGCACTACATCGAGCATGTTCGCCCTGATGTCGTGGTTCTTGACAAAGAGTTGATGCGGCGGTCATGGTATGTAGAAGGACTTCTTTCTCTCCATCCTGAAATCATGGGAAAGAGCACCGAGGAGTGCAGAGCATTTCTACATGAGGTCAAGAAATTCGAGCGCGATGAGCCGTACGATGGAGTGATACTTGATCGTTTATACTACGGTATGATTACGAGTGTTGTCGAGATGAACATGAAGGTGCGGCCAGTGTATGTCACTTACGAGGTCGAGCCACAGGTGGCTCCAAAGGAATTCCGCGTGCCGGAGGGACTGCTCCTCAGAATACAAGCATATCAATCATGGCATCCTGTTGACGTTCAAGTACCTAATTTTGATTTGCGGGAGATAGACGATCCTTTGCTGAACCAGGTGCGGCGGTGGTATGCTGTTGCACTCACTCAGAATGCCCGTGCGGCATATTGGCAGGGGGAGATCATTCATGCGCGCAATTACCTTATTAAGGCACTCCATGCCGATTCAACATTTACCCCTGCTCTCAATCTTATGCGAGAAATGGTCCCCGATCAAGTCGGTGGGTCTTTGAACCTGGGGAAAGGAATGTTCTAATGGATATTGATGATCTCTCGAGGGAAAGGTTACTTCAGCTCCTTTCCGATTTTGCGAAGCGATGGCTCGCTCACGACGGTTTGTGGTTTCAGACGGTAGAGCGCCACGATGGGATGGAGAAAGCAATCCAGTATGATGGCGAAGCCTGGAAAACATTTACAGAGCTCGAGGCGAGCCGGATCAGGGACTTTCTCCGTTTGCCTGATGGTGGTGGTCTCCATGCTCTTGAGCAAGCGCTGAAGTTTCGCTTATATGCTTTTATCAATGAGCAAGAGGTGGAGTGGCTTGATGATCGCACCATGGTATTTCGCATGAAACGCTGTCGTGTTCAAGAAGCACGTCAGCGGAAAGGGCTGCCCGATTTCCCCTGCAAGTCTGTCGGCATCATTGAGTACACCGGGTTCGCACGGGCGATCGACCCTCGCATACAAACAACATGTCTTGCTTGTCCACCTGACCCGCATCCAAAAGAATATTTCTGCGCCTGGATGTTTACGATCTTAGGGACTTCTACACAGAGAGAGGCTGAGCAATGAATGTCGGAAAATTTGAAATTCATGAAGTCAATGCTGGGAAGCTGGCAATTGATGGCGGCGCGATGTTTGGTATCGTCCCGCGTGCACTCTGGAGCCGAACAAATCCACCCGATGATCAGAACCGAATCGCAATGGCAATGCGGTCGCTGCTTATTGTTGGCGATGGCAGGAAAATTCTGATCGACAATGGTGCTGGCAAAAAGCTCTCTGAGAAATTGATGAGAATCTACCGGATTGACCTCAGCGAGTGGATTGAGGATTCTCTTGTTAGAATAGGCTTTACCTGCGACGATATCACCGATGTTATTCTCACTCACTTACACTTTGATCACTGCGGTGGATCTACGTCAATTGAGCGCGGCGAGGTTGTCCCTACATTCCGAAATGCCAGCTACTACGTGCAGAGGGCGCAGTACGAGTGGGCAATGAATCCACCCGAGCGTGATGAAGCGAGCTTCTTCCCGGAAAATTTTGAACCACTTCTCCACATGGGGAAACTTGTGCTGCTTGAAGGCTCACAGGAACTTTTCCCTGGTATTGAGCTTATCGTTGTCAATGGTCACACGCCAAGCCAACAGCTTGTGAAAATTTCCGGAGGAGAGGAGACCGTTCTTTTTGCTGCGGACCTAGTACCTCTCTCCGCACAGCTTTCGCTTATCTACGGGATGGCTTATGATCACTGGCCACTTACAACAATTGAGGAGAAAAAGAAGATTCTCTCACAGGCAGCTGATGAGCGCTGGATTATTGTGTTTGAGCACGACCCTGTTATTCCTGCGGCAAGGATTAAGAAAAGCGAAAAAGGTTTTACGATAGAGGAGGCTCTGATAGTCGGCTGAGACGCATCGACGGTGTTGTCCGCCCTTGCTTTTAGGGGAGTAGATTTGCTATTCTTTTTGCATTTGTGTATACTTAAGTTAGTTGTTAGTGATTGTGTTCTCTGTTAAAAGCATCATGGTTCGCTGGCATTCTTGAAGGGATGTCGGTGCTAAGAGGGAACCTCGTGCGCCTGCGCGCCTTTGGTTAGCGGGCAATTCGAGGGCTGCCCCGCAACTGTGATAGCGAACGGTGACTTGTAGTTAAAGGAACTACACGTCCCCTTGTGCTGTGTACACCACTATGGCGCTCCGAAAGCGCTGTGGGAAGGTTGGCACAAGTTCCCAAATTGAAAATCCCGTTGGTCTCAGCGGGAGGGAAGTTCCTTAAGCCAGGAGACCTGCCATGAGTGCTTTTGCAATTTGGTGCCTTCGCGGGTGAGGACCGTTGCTGAGAGTATTCATCCCCAGCTTTCGATATTCACCACGTGAAGGCTGGGGATTTTTTTTATGGGTTTTACGATGAGTCGCTTTTTGAATTTGCTTTTAACACTGGTCGTGTGTTGCCCGGGGTTCCATTTTCAATTTAAGTCCAGTGCGCTCGCCTGTGGCGAGCGAGAAAGAACCCCTTTTTGCCACGGAAAGGAGCGGATTCAAATTTGCAGTGCAAACGCGCACGAGTCCCCAGGATGTGATTCATCAGGATTGGAGAGAGGCCTCCGCCACGGGCGGGCTGACTCTCTCTTCAGTCCGCCAAGGGCGGACGCGCTGCAGCGAGACATCATACTTCATGAAGTGGTCGTTGTAGCAACAAGGCTGTTGCAGGAGGAACTTGCATCACCTTCACCGGTTACTGTTATAACGAGGCGAGAAATTGAGACCTCTCCGGGGTTAAGCCTTGGTGGACTTTTAGCAGGGACAGCCGGGATCATGATTCGTTCTTACGGTGGTGCTGGTGGCTTGCAAACAATTTCATTGCGGGGCTACGGGTCAGAACATACACTGGTATCTTTCAACGGGGTGAGGCTGAACAGTGTAGAAAATGGTGCCGCAGACCTGAGTCTCCTGAGTCCTCTTTTTCTTGAGAAGATTGAGATTCTTCGCGGTGGTGCCTCCTCTCTCTATGGAGCGGATGCTGTGAGTGGTGTCATACAGCTTGTGATGTTCCCCGCGGAGCGTGTTGACAGAGGAAGTTCGCCCTGGCAGAGTGACCGTCATGAAGATCAACAGCTCACTCACGGAATCCTTGACCAAATGCATTTTAAAGCTGAAATCGGGAGCGACCCTTTCGGAGGAGTCCGCCCAGGTCGGATTGGGGCACTTTTCCATTGGGAGAGTAATGCCGTCGGTTTTCGTGCGGGGTTTGTGCGTGATGCTGGTGAAGGCGCATACCGTTTTATTGACCACACAGGACTCCGCCATGGGGAGGCTGAGCAAACGAGGGAGTGGAATAATTATCAGACTGTTCAAGGTCTTATTGCCTCAGAATGGGCACTGACGCCGTCATTTCGTTTGAACGGTTTTGTCTTTCTTCAAGATTCGCATCGAGGGGTCCCGGGACCGTATACAGGAACTTCTCACCCTGCGACCCAGGATAATCGTGATTTTCTTGGGAACATTTCGGTGAAATGGCGTGGAGCCTCACGAGGAGCAGCAGGTGAGGGGATAATACCGGAGTTTCACCTCAACACGAATTTCCGAAGCTCGGTGCTTCACTACCGCGATCCATGGATCTCGTTCGCAGGGAAAGCGCTCGATAGCTGGTATCATGAGAGCATCTTCACACAGGTCTTCACAATGGAACTTGCTCCGGCACGAACGTTCCGTGCCCTCTTTGATGCGGAGCTTTCATTGCAACAAGCAAATGCTGAGGAACTTGGAGGAATCCATCGTCGCTGGCAATGGTCGCTTGCCGCAACTGGTGATTGGGCAGTTCACAATTTTATATCCGTCTATCCATCTATCAGGATCGATCACTTTACGGGTTTTGGGACAGTCGTTTCGCCTCGCATTGGGACGAACGCGGTAGTTTTCAGCTCATCATCAGGACATGCTGTTCATCTTCGCGGTTCACTGGGGAAGAATTTTCGTGCGCCAACATTCAACGACCTTTACTGGCTTCCTGGTGGCAATCCAGACCTCCGTCCTGAGCGCTCCATCTCTGCGGACCTCGGGTTATCGTACATCGGCTCATTGCTCGGAACTGAAAGAGTAGATGTTGGAATCTTTTCAATCAACACACGTGATCGTATCCTCTGGAAACCGCTTTCCCGTCTTGGGCAGACTCTCTGGGTTCCCATGAACATCGATCATGTCTGGAGTCGTGGCATTGAATCAAACATTGAATGGATGCCAATAGGAAAGAAAGTGTTGATTCGAGGGAGTTACACTTTCCAGCGGGCGACAAAAGAGAACGCCGAGCGTCCGGGAGATCCTACAGCAGGCAAGCAGCTTCTTTACGTTCCAAAAGAATTGCTCTCTGGCGAAGTACGACTTATGTTCGAGCGATTCGATCTGGTTGTACGCCACCAGTTCGTTGGGTACCGATTTACTGCTGAGGATAACAGGACATTCCTTCCTTCGTATAATGTGACTGATGCATCGCTGGTTGTCCGGTATCCGTTCCGTCATTGGATGATATCCGTGAAGTTTGACGTGGACAATTTGTTCAATACTGATTATCAGGTGCTTGCTCTCTATCCGATGCCATTGAGGAATTTTGCCATTACGCTTACAATCCAACGATAAACAAAAATTCAGGGAGGTATGAATGAAACGATCATTGGTAGTCATTGCATGGTTTCTTGCAGTTGCATTTATTTTTGCTTCCTGTTCAAAATCACCAACTGAGGCACCACTACAATTTCCAGAAACCACAAAAGGTGTCTACATCGTCAATGAAGGGAATTTTGGGCGTGGCAACGCCTCGCTCACTTATTACGATTTGAGTCGCGATAGTGTCTACCAAGATGTTTTTGCCGCCGTGAATGGAAGGTCACTGGGCGATGTTGCTAACAGCATGGCGATCCGCGATTCTCTGGGCTTCATTGTTGTGAACAACTCCGACAAGATTGAAGTAATTCGCACAAAGGACAGCTATTCAGTGGCAACGATCCATCTTGCTCCGGGTTCAAGCCCAAGGCAAATTGCTTTTGTCGGCAACAAGGCATATGTGACCAACCTGTACACAGCGTCTGTTGCCGTTATTGATTTGGCTAATTACGCAGTCGTGAAAACTATCCCTGTTGGGGAAAATCCTGAAGGTATTGTCTTCAGTAGTGGAAAACTTTTCGTTGCGAATTCCGGCTTTGGCGCCGGCACGACAATCTCGGTCATCGATCCGCAGCAAGGGACCGTCATCGATACGATTTCGGTCGCCTTCAACCCAACAGCGGAGATTGTTGGTGCCGATGGAAATCTTTACGTGTTATGCACGGGGTCCTATGGCGATTTCAACAGCCCAGATGACGATATCTATGCATCGATGTTGGTGATCAATCCACAAAGCGGGGTGCGTGTTGATTCGCTGTTCATCGGGGGACATCCAACGAAAATGGCTCTCGGAAAGGATGGGGTTCTCTATGTGGCTGCTGATACAAGTGTCTTTAGCATTGATACTCGTTCGCATCGCTTTTTGGGTACTTTTGTCAGTGGAGGATATTATGGTGTCGGGGCTGATGCTGTTACAGGCGATGTTTATTTGCTTGATGCAAAAGACTATGTTTCCCCCGGGGAAGTCTCCGTGTTCAGCTCTTCTGGAACATTGAAGAAGCGTTTTGGCGCCGGAGTTATTCCGGGTAGCGTTGCTTTTGTGAGATGAATGCGGGAAAAGGGAAGGCGAAAAGCGCTTGCTCGTTTGATCCGTCTGAAGACGAAAGTGTTGGTAGCAGGGTTGTATTTGTTTTTTGAGATGATTAGATTTTTAGTACTTCCTGTTGCACGTGAGCAATCTACTCTTAGGGAACAGGAAGAGAAGAACGTCGCTGGCACACCTCCCTCATGGTGAACAGCAGGCGCTGGGGTTGCTGCTGAGCCCCGCGGTAGCGGGGATCGGCTGTTCCAGCGCCTCTTTTTTTCGGTCGGCTCTCTGAGCCGACGCAGGGGCGTGGAGTTTCTCATGCTGCCTCAGCCCCGGAGGTTGTAGGCGGGGGGAGGATTTGTGGAATCGTTTTTTTGCAGGACACAAAGCAGGACTGTCGTTGCGAGCTCCCCCGCCGTCAGGCGGGGGAGCGTGGCAATCTCCTGGTGATACTGGTTTTGCGGCGCGAAATGATGGCGTGGCTTTTTCCTCTTGCGTTG
>JBMFJZ010000007.1:0-104343 GCA_049973045.1 Bacteroidota bacterium
TTGATATCGATATAATTATAGTGATCATCCGTCGCTGTTTTCCTTACTCCCTTGTCAACCCCATTAGAGGCAAAGACCGGAAAGCCCACAAGGGTTATAGCGACAAGTGCAAGAAGCAGCACTCTTAAAGTCTGTTTCATGTTTTGCAACTCCTTCCTTGTTGAACCCTTGTGGCGGAGCATGCCTGCCCCGCCACCTGTTAAATAGGAGTCCGCCCTGGGCGGATTCAAAGAGCAAATCTCAAACCTAACCGAACCTGACGAGGTACGCCAAATAGGTCTCTAAAGCCTGGGCTATTATTCTCAAAGCCGTACCCGTTAGCAAGATACATCTTGTACCAATCGACGTACCGTTGACCATAGGTCTGGATAAATTGCTGTCCTTGTGGTGTAGCAAAATATCCGTCATCATATGGCGACCCGGTCTGTAGATAAACACCGGTTGGGTTCTTCGAATTCAGCACATTGATAACCCAAATATAAGCGTTCAAGTCAAGTGGACCAATTGTGAACGATTTATCGAGCCTGAAGTCGATCTGGAAATTCCAGGGAGTGGTTGAGCTGTTGACCTGCTCCTTCGGGATACGCGTATTGCCATAATCAGGATAGATCCTGGTAAACGGATGCCCGCTGTTGAAAGTGAAGAGCAGATTCAATCCTAGCCGCTCTAATATTGGTCCACCATCTCCCTTTCCAAATCGGTAATCCAGAGTTAAAGAGCCTCGATGCGCCTGGTTAAAATCTAAGGGCTGAACATATGCAGGGAGCCATGTACCGATTTGGGTTGGCGCCTGCCACCAGGTCCGGAAGAAGCTACTTGAGTTCGACCCTGTCCCCTTCGCATCCGAAAGGGTGTAGTAGACAGAAGCCTGGAGGCGCTCAACACGGCGAAGTGTGACCTTGAACTCAAGCCCTTTTGTAGTGGCAAAGTCACCGTTTGCCCATGCGAAATACGACCCATGAACGGCTTCAGGGGAGCGGTAGATAAAGAGCATCTGCGTTTGGTCAATAATATCTTTATAAAATGCGGTGATATCAAACGCTGCAAAATCGGTGATTTGTTGGCTGAAGCCGATTTCATACTGCGTTGTCCGTTCTGGACGCAGATCAAATGCCACGGGATTAGCGATAGCATATCCACCCTTGATATTGTCCGAGTTAACGATCAAGCCCAGATAAATATCACGAAGTCTCGACTGCTGGACAAATTTCCCCCACTGCGCATGGAACACAGTACGGTCTGTGACAGGGAAAGAGAATCCAAGTCGCGGACTCAAATAGCTCCTAGTAGGAACCTTCACAAACTGGGCTTCATCAAATAGCCCACCAGAGAACGGAATATTAGTTGGATCTTTCGGGACCTTATTGTCGACGTTGATGTAATCCCAACGCAAACCAGCGTTGATCACAAGGTCCTGATACTCAACCTTATCCTGCAGATATGCGGCGGCAAACACCGGATGCTTCGGAGCCATAAGTCCAGTTCCGCCTTCATTCCCGTAAAGGTCGTACCCGTAATTATCAAGACGTGCATTACGCATGATCTCAAGCTGTGAGGCACCTGGATTATCTCTCACATACCTTGCAATAGCCATCGCACGCCCTGAAGCGAGATAGAACCGACGGATCGTGTAATAGGTAAGTTCGCCACCAGCTCTGATCTCATGAACTTTCCCTATCTGATGGACAAGGTTCACCTTACCACCGATGGATGATTGACGTGTCTTGCCATAATCCGAAATCTGAGCCCCGTAACGGGTATAAGTTTCGCCGTAGAGGTAGTATGGATCTGGGTTCTCTCCAACGGCTTTCAACTTATAGCCATACTTCGCATTTTCTACGGAGTCGCCGTACAGCATGAAATTATCCTTCAGATCGGGATCTTCGGTTTTATCGAAGTTATCAAAGTAGTTCAAGTTCAGGTCATAGTACGTACTGGGATCGATGAGATGTGTCACCTTGAGGTTCGCTGTTACGTTGTGTCCAGTGTTAAGCGAAGCTCGCCGCTCATCAAGCACACCACCAAGGGCAACACCACCACGCCCAGTGTAAGTCGAATACGTTGCGCTCAATTTCAGAGTGAGCGGTTTCAGATCAGCAGTCACGTCGCCATTTAAATTATACCGCTGAGTCGCGTTATTCAGCCAGTAGCCAGCCGGGTAGATTAAATCAAATGTGTTGTAGGCAATGGCAGAATCTTTGTTTGTAATTTTCTTACTTGAGAGAATGTTCTGCTTGATGGTAGGGTCAATCATCCCCGGCATGTTCGCACCTACCCAGAAGCGAGCAGGTGTTCTATTAAACAGTTGCTCCCCTGCGAGGAAAAAGCGCACCTGGGGGACACCAGGAACAGGACCACTTGCCGTCAACACATAGTCATTGTATCCGTACGAGTAGGTATCGAGCACTTTCTTCCCGGGCTTCGCCCAGCTATCGGTGATGAATTCACCGGAGATATGGTAGTCAGGGGTACCACTCTTGAGCGCGGTGACAATCATTCCTGCATTAGCACCACCATACTCAGCCGTGTACCCGCCAGCCTGGAGTTGGATCTCCTCAATCGCATTGTTAATCACCCGAGATGTGTTGCCGCCAAAAAGAGGATCGCGAGCCTGGACGCCTTCAACATAGTAAGCCACTTCATCAGCACGCCCACCACGAACGTAGATGGTCCCCCCTTGATTTACCACCCCTGCCTGGAGGGAAACGATGTTCTCCACATTCCTGACAGGGAGGTTCTGGATATCTTCTGAGCGGGTGATGGTCACGGCATTTGTTGCGCTCTTGTTGACAAGCGGTCGCTCAGCGATGACCTCAACCGTTGGGACCTGCACCGACTCACTGGAGAGCTGGAAATTTGCTTCAGTAGTGAGGTCAGCGTTCACCTCAATATTTCTGATCGTGAAGGAGCGATAGCCAACGTAACTCGCTCGAAGTGAGTAAGTCCCAACAGGGACACTCAGTATAAGATACTCACCGTTTACATCAGTTGAGGCTCCGAGGGAAGTATTTTCAATGACGACGTTGGCACCTATGAGCGGTTCCCCCGTCTCTCTGTCGGTGACCTTCCCACGGATTTTCCCGGTTGTCCCCGCAAGAAGTAAAGCCGGAAGAAGAATCATTACCGACAGAACAACCAGTAATTTTCTTTGCATATTCTACCTCCTTCTGATAGTAGAATGTTCAACAAGCCTGAACCAGGGATTTCTCTGGTTCGATGAATTAAAAACATACAAGACCACCGAAAACGGTCTTTCCGGGCGTTATCTAGTTCCGAACAACCACCTCCTTTGCGCAATGTTCTTATTCCCATCAATGCAACTTGACCATAATATAAAGCTTCTGAACAAATTTGTCAAGTATTTTCAAGAAAAGATGGGTCTATTTGTCCGCAAGCAACTGCCGTGCCACAGTTAAAGCTTCACCAGCCGCACCCTTTCAACCCCCTTCACTGAACCAATTTCCGAAAGGACATCCGCAGGGATTTCGGAATCCACGCTCATAACCACCAATGCCTCGCCACCCGCAGAATATCTGCCAAGCGCTACACCTGCAATATTAATTTGGGCTTTCGCAAGAACAGCCCCAACTGCTGCCAGCATCCCCGGACGGTCTATATTCGAATAGATCAGAAGATGCCCCTCCGGGCGGATCTCCAGAGGGAACCCGTCGATGCTGGTAATTCGTAAATCTTCATTTCCGAAAACTGTCCCAGCAAAGCTCCTCCGCTCGCAATCCGAGAGATACTCAACCGAGATCAAGGAATCATAGCGTTTCGACTGCTCCTCATGGCGCTCGAGGATATCGATCCCCATTTCCTGGGCGATCACCGGTGCATTAATGTAATTTACTGGACCTGAGAGGAGTCGATCAAGAGCACCTTTCAGGACAGCAATCCGGATAGCGCGGGTAGCGCCTGAGAGAGCCCCCCCACTTGTCGTTACGGTGAGACGTTTCAAAGCCCCATGCATCAGCTGTGATAGAAGCGAACCGAGCTTTTCCGCAAGTTTCAAATATGGAAGCAAATCCTTACGTCCGGCGATAGAAGGATCAGGGAGATTTACCGCACCGACAATGCTGCGGTCTCTGAGTGCATCTGCAACTTGTCGAGCAATCATCACCGCAACTTTCTCCTGTGCCTCACCAGTCGCTGCTCCAAGATGCGGCGTCGCCACTACACGTGGATGCGCGACAAGAGGATTTCCCTTGGGTGGCTCCACTGAGAAAACGTCCAGAGCAGCTCCAGCAACTTTCCCGGATTCGAGGCCGCGAAGAAGTGCACCTTCATCAATAATTCCACCGCGAGCACAATTAATGAACAGCACGCCGCTTTTACACCGTGCGATCTCTGCATCATTAATCATTCCGCGTGTTTCATCGGTGAGAGGTGTGTGGACAGTTATGATGTCTGACCGAGCGTAGAGTTCATTAAGCGAAACAAGCTCAACGCCAAGTTTTGTAGCCACATCTGCAGCAAGAATTGGATCGTAGCCTATGACGTTCATGCCAAATGCCTTGCATCGAAGTGCAACCTCACGCCCAACCTTGCCCAGTCCTATTATGCCAATCGTCTTGCCATAAAGTTCAATCCCTGTGAATTTCTTTCTTTCCCACTTCCCTTCTTTCAAGGAATTAACGGCAGAGGGAATATTTCGCGCAAGTGCAAGGAGAAGCGCCACTGTATGCTCAGCAGTAGAAATTGTGTTCCCTCCCGGCACGTTCATAACGAGGATACCTCTTCGAGTCGCTGCTTCGACGTCGACATTATCTACCCCCGTCCCGGCTCTTCCAATAACCCGAAGGTGGTTTGCCTGCGAAATAATATCAGCGGTCACAGTAGTCCCGCTTCGAACAATCAGAGCATCATACTCGCCGATGACCGCTTTCAATTCGTCGGGCGAGATTCCCGGGCGGTGCACAACGGTGAATCCCTCAGCAGTCAGGATATCAATTGCACTCTGTTCTATAGGATCTGTGATCAAAATCGAAGGGGACATCTTCATCGTTAATGTAGGACTCATGGTCTCATCATCCCTTAGCCCAGCTCAGGATAAGCTTTCGTTGTGGAACACTTGTTGAGCTGCACTGACACCTGAGGTGGCTTCAAACCGATATCCAGCGTCGCGAAGCGCCAACTCCACAGCAGAGATCACCCCTATGACGTCAAGCTCGTCATAATATCCGAGGTGGGAGATGCGGAAAATCTTTCCTTTGAGATGTCCCTGTCCTCCAGCGACGGTAATCCCGTAGGTTGACTTCAGTGCGGTATTAAACAGTTTCGCATCGCATCCCTCCGGATTCCAGACTGCCGTGAGAGCATTCGATGGAGATTTTGATAGAAGTTTCAAGCCAAGCGCCTGAATACCTGCTCGAACTGCTGCAGCCAGTCGTGCGTGGCGTCGCCAGATCGCTTCCACAGTCTCTCGACGAATCATTTCCAGCGCGGCGTCTAATCCAATGAAAAGAGAAATTGCTGGCGTCCATGGGGTATCATTCTCTTTAAACGATTTGCGGGCGCGAAGAAGATCGAAGTAATAGTGCGGTGAGCGCGAGCGCTCAACAAGCTCCCATGCACGATCATTCAGAGCAATGAAGGCAAGTCCCGGTGGAATCATGAGTCCTTTCTGCGATCCCGTCACGACCACATCGAGATTCCACGCATCCATACGCATTTCCAGCGCCCCAACTGCTGAAATCCCATCCACTACAATCACCGCCTCTGAATTTTCATGAACTACACGTGCAATTTTTTCGACATCAATTGCAACACCAGTTGATGTTTCGCTATGCGTCACAAAAACGGCTTTTGCCTCCGGATGTTCCTTGAGAGCCTCACGCACTTGATCAGCGGTAACAGCCTCGCCCCAGTCAACAAAGATCTCCACCGCATTGGCTCCGTACGTGTGGGAAAGCTCGCCCCACCGTTCACCAAACTTCCCGCCGTTGACATATATGACTGTGTCACCCGGAGAAACAAGGTTTGCAACAGCCGCCTCCATTGCACCTGTTCCTGATGAGGTGAGTGTCAGCACATCATTAGAGGTTTGGAAAAGATACTGGAGGTTCTCAGCAACCCGTTTGAATAGCTCTTGAAATTCAGGATGACGGTGATGGATCAGCGGCTCAGCCATTGAGAGCATGATGTGTTCCGGAACTGGAGTAGGACCAGGAGTAAATAGTCGCTTCTTCACAATGGTACTTCCTTTCCTATGAACCGTTTGAGAAGTAGTTGATAGATATTAAGAGAGAACTATACAACAATCACGAAAATACGACTTCTCGATGAGAGATGCAAGAGTGCGGGAAATGGGGGATATGAGGGCTGAAGTGATGCCGGCTTCTTGCTTTGCTCCATAGCAAAATGAAAACTGGAAAATGCGTTTCTCTTCAGTTTTACATTTTCCAATCTTCACTTTGCATCTTCCAATCCTCGCCATAGGCAGATCGGCAAGGCGACCTCCCCTTCAGGTAGAAGAATCACTTAGCGGTTGAAGGGGAGCCAAGCACATGCCTTGCAATTGCGTCAAGAAGCTCTTGTCTTCCCTGACCAGTCACAGATGAGAAAGGAATGAGTTCACGGATATACCGAAAACGAGCGAATGCTGCACGCGTCTGGTCGACATACATTGCTAATTTGCTTCGTGCAATCTTATCAGCTTTTGTCATAACGACAATATACGGAACATGATAGTATTCCAGCCACCCAGTTATCATGAGGTCAAGTTCTGTTGGAACCTGCCGGGCATCGACGATTTGCACAGCGAGGACGACGTTGCGATGCAACTCAAGATATGCTTCAATGAGACTGGACCAGCTTGCTCGGACCTGTTCCGGGACTTTTGCATATCCATAGCCCGGCAAATCTACGAAGTACATTTGCCGGTTGATGAGGTAGTAGTGCACCTCACGGTGCTTGCTGGGGCTGGAGCTTGTTTGTGAGAGGTCTTTTTTCCCACAAATACGATTCAGCAACGACGATTTCCCAACATTGGATCTCCCCAGAAATATCACCTCAGGGAGTGTTTGGTTCGGGAGCTGAGCGGTGACACCATCTTTTCCAATGGCGAGGGATGATACCCCGAGCACGAACTCTGCTGAAGTGATGGTCATTTCTGGGCCATCGTTTTTCGGGGGAGTTGTTACGAGGAGGCTCGTGTGCTTGTACGCCCCGCTTCGGCGGGGGCTGCTGACTGGTCTACGGGCACGGCTTCTTCTCTCACCACTTTTTGTCCTGTTCGCTTCGATTGCTTCCCTCCTTTTCTTGTTTCATGACCAACGTTGTAGTCAACAAGCTCGAGAACAGCAATTTCTGCTCCGTCTCCATGACGTTGACCAAGTTTCACAATGCGCGTATATCCACCGGGTCGGTCAAGCACCTTCTTGGAAATTTCTTCGAACAGCTCCTTCACAACAACCCGATCGTGAATGAGCCTTGCAACCTCACGGCGAGCATGGACATCTTTGGAGCCACCATCAGCCTCCCGCTGGACAGCGCGCTTCGCACGTGTGATGATCCTCTCAACAAATTTTCGTGTTTCCTTCGCCTTCGCCACAGTTGTACGAACTTTCTTATGTCGAAGTAAGGAAGTCGCCAGCGCTGCTAACGTCGCTTTACGATGGCTCGCAGTACGTTTTAGTTTTCGTCCGCTTTTCCGATGTCGCATGCCCTACCTCAATTAAAAAATTCATCATTTGTTCAGATATTTATCGACATCCATGCCGAAGTGAAGTCCCAATGTCTTTTCAACAAGCTCTTTCACCTCTGCCAAGGACCTATCACCAAGTTTCTTCAGCTCGGAAACTTCTGCTTCAGTAAGCCTCACAAGGTCGGCAACCGTTTTCAGATTAGAAGCTTTTAAAATATTCTGCGCCCGCACACTAAGTTTCAAATCCTCGAGCGGGGTGAGGAGTTTCCCCCGAATTTCGCCGGACTCGCTCTCAGGCACCTGAGGACTCGATGTCTCTTCCTCCTTAGTAAGTGCAATGAAAAGATCAATATGCTCGCGAAGGATCTTCCCTGCTTCAATTACCCCCTCTTCAGGAGTAATGGAACCATCTGTTTCAACATCAAGAATTAGTTTCTCGTAATCAGTGCGTTGACCCACCCGAGTGCTCTCAACAACATATCGGACATTCTTAATCGGCGAGTAGATCGCATCCAGGGGAATGAAGCCGATGGGTTCATCAGGAGATTTGTTTTCCTCTGCGGGGACATATCCTTTTCCGTAGCCAACTCGTAGCTCCATTTCGAACTCCGCATCTGCATTGAGCGTTGCGATATGAAGCTCGGGGTTTAAAATCTCAATTTCGCTACTCGCTTTTTGGATATCTTCAGCTGTGAATTCTTTTGGACCCTTTAATGCAAGTGTCACCTTTGACAACTTCTTTCCTCGAGCGCGGAATCGCACTTGCTTCAGATTAAGAACAATCTCGGCGACGTCTTCGATGACACCAGGGATCGTTGTGAACTCATGGAGCACACCATTAATTCGTAACCCTGTGAACGCAAATCCCGGCAGCGAAGAGAGCAATACCCGACGAAATGCATTACCAATTGTCACCCCAAATCCTCGTTCAAGAGGCTGAGCAATAAACCGACCAAACCGAGGGGTACGCGTCATCTCATCAATAGCAATAGCTTTTGGCATTTCAAAAAATTGGAGGCTCATTTGCTTTACCTTCCTGACATTCTCATCAAGTATTCATATTGCATCTTTACTTCGAATACAACTCCACAACAAGCTGCTCATTGAAAGGAAGCATCATTTCTTCTCTCTCAGGGATCTGGAGGAATGTCCCGCTGAGGTTTGCTTTGTCCACAGAAAGCCAGGGCATCACCTGACCCTCCTTAACCCGCTTGAGGGATGCATGAATCACATCGAGTTTCTTACTCCGCTCCCTCACTTGAACCACATCCCCTGGACTGAGAAGATATGATGGGATATCGACGATCCGGTTGTTGACAAGAAAATGACGATGACGAACTAACTGCCGAGCAGCTTTTCTGGATGGAGCAAACCCAAGACGATAGACAACATTATCAAGACGACGCTCCAAGATCTTCATTAAAGTCTCGCCCGTCTTACCGGTTTGTCGAAGTGCCTGCTCAAAATAGTTTCTAAACTGGGCTTCAAGGATTCCATATGTGCGGCGCACCTTCTGTTTTTCCCGGAGCTGTAATGCATATTCTGACATCTTTACGCGGCGGTCTAAACCGTGCTCTCCCGGGGGATAATTACGTTTTTCGACAGGGCATTTCTCCGTAAAACATTTCACACCCTTGAGAAATAACTTTTGCCGTTCTCGTCGGCACAGCTTGCATGTTGCATCAATATACCGAGCCATATTCTTTTTCTCTTTCCTTTAGCAGAATTCAGGACATCTCAAACGCGGCGTCTCTTCGGTGGTCGACAGCCATTGTGAGGAATAGGCGTGATATCACGGATGCTCAAAATTTCCAGACCAGCCGATTGAAGAGAGCGTATAGCAGCCTCTCTCCCTGCACCGGGACCTTTCACGAAGACATCGACTTTCCGAAGGCCTGCTGCATAAGCTTCCTTCGCAGCCGCCTCGGCTGATACCTGAGCAGCATACGGCGTGTTCTTACGCGAGCCTTTAAAGCCATTCCTCCCTGCCGATGACCAAGTAATCACATTCCCATATACATCAGTGATAGTCACAATCACATTGTTGAACGTCGCTTTGATGTAAGCACGTCCGTTAACGTCGACATGGATTTTCTTCTTAGCTTTCCGAGCAACTTTAGCCACTTACCATCTCCTCTACAGAATGAAACATTCTATTCCGCCAAGGGCGGACTCCTTTTTACTTCTTTGCTACAGCCTTCTTCTTCCCTGCAACCGTTTTCCTCTTCCCCTTCCGAGTCCGAGCATTCGTTCTCGTACGCTGCCCGCGAACTGGTAGCCCTTTCCTATGTCGAAGCCCACGGTAGCAACCGATATCCATAAGGCGCTTGATGTTCATCTGAACTTCACTTCGCAGCGCCCCTTCCACTTTGTAATCCGTGGTGATGACAGAACGGATCTTGGCAATCTCTTCATCAGTCAGCTCCCCGATCTTTTTCATCGGGTCGACCCCAGCCTGAGTAAGTATCCGATACGCTGAGGTTCGACCAATCCCGTAAATAGCCGTCAAGCCGACGAACGATCGCTTGTTTTTTGGAAGATCAATTCCCGCAATTCGAGCCAATCGGAAACCTCCTACCCTTGACGTTGCTTATGTTTTGGATTTTTGCAGATCACACGAACGACGCCCTTCCGGCGCACAATCTTGCAATGCTCGCACAGTTTCTTCACTGAAGCACGGACTTTCATTGTGTCAACTCTCTAAAAATGCTCTCTGAGTGCGCATAATCTTTATTTATAGCGATAGGTGATACGTCCCTTTCCCAAATCATAGGGAGACAGCTCCACTGTGACCTTATCACCAACAAGAATCTTAATGAAATTCATCCTCATCTTCCCTGAGATATGGGCAAGGACTTCATGTCCATTTTCAAGGCGTACACGAAACATTGCATTAGGCAACGTTTCAATAACAGTTCCATCAGCTTTTATCGGTCCTTGCTTAGCCATATCTTCTTACACGCAGCCTCATTCTCCCTGTTTCTGGCGGTTAAGAGAAGTCAAGATTTCTGCCCCTCCTTTCCGCACAACTACTGTATGTTCGAAGTGAGCTGAAGGTGATCCATCTTGCGTCAAAACAGTCCAGCCGTCACGAGCAACACGAACACGGTGCGAACCAGCATTTACCATCGGCTCAATAGCAAGGGTCATCCTCTCACGCAAAAGAAGCCCTGTCCCCGCTTTCCCGAAATTTGGCACCGGAGGATCTTCATGCAGCTGTCGACCGACCCCGTGTCCTACCAAATCACGAACCACGGAGAAACCGGCTTCTTCAACACACCGTTGAACTGCAGCAGAGATATCGTGTAAACGCTTCCCGCTCACAGCTTGTTCAATACCACGCTCTAGAGCTGTTTTCGTAACTTCCATTAGACGCTGCTTCAGCTCCGACACCCTGCCGACAGCGTACGTTCGCGCCCCATCGCCATAATATCCATTTTTCAATACCCCGACATCAATAGAAATAATTTCCCCTTCCATCAATCGCCGCGAACTCGGTATCCCGTGCACAACTTCTTCATCAATGGAAGTGCAAAGGGTTGCCGGATACAGGTTTTTAGGATCGCTACCATAACCCTTAAAAGCTGGTATCCCACCTCGGGAGCGAATGTACTCTTCGGCAATTTTGTCAAGCTCCATCGTTGTTGCCCCGGGCTGAATATACTCAGTTAAAAGGTCAAGCACCTCAGCTACGATCTGACTGCTTTCGCGCATCAACTCAATTTCGGATTCTGCTTTAATCTTCACCATCTACTTCTCTATCCGCCTTTGGCGGACCCCAATCACAAGATCGAGAATTCCCGCGTCTTCTTCGGCGGAAATGGGAACTCAATATCCTCGGCGCCCCTTTAGCTTCCCCGTCGTCAAAAACCCTTCGTAGTGACGCATGAGAAGATGCGACTCAATCTGCTGAAGTGTTTCCAGTGCAACACCAACAATGATCAAAAGACTTGTCCCGCCAAAGAACGAAGAAAAAGTCGATGTCACCCCCATCTTGTAGACAATTGATGGGAGAATAGCAACAATCGCCAGGAAGACTGATCCGGGAAGAGTGATTTTTGTTAAAATGTTATCAATGAAGTCAGACGTTGTCTTTCCCGGTCGAATGCCCGGGATAAATCCCCCTTGTCGTTGCATGTTATCAGCAACATCCTTCGGATTAAATGCTACTGCCGTATAAAAGTATGTAAAGAAAATAATCAGCAGAGCATACATGATCATGTACCCCGCAGATGTATAATCGAAAAGTCGAGCGAAGTTCTGTAGTCCCTCGCTTTCGGGGAAAAAGGTCAGGATTGTTTGAGGGATAAACATGATCGACTGAGCAAAAATAATTGGCATCACACCAGCGGTGTTCACGCGGATTGGAATATACTGTGTAACGCCGCCGTAAACTTTTCGTCCAACGACGCGCTTCGCATACTGCACAGGGATCCGACGAGTCGCTTGAGTCAGCATAACCACAAACCCCACGATAACAACCATAAAGGCGATGATAACAAGCTCAACGATCAAACTCCGTGCTCCTGAGCTGAGAAGTTGATATTCATCGAGGAAAGCATGTGGTAACCGAGCAACGATACCGATGAAAATAATCAATGAGATTCCGTTCCCGATTCCACGCTCAGTGATCTGCTCACCAAGCCACATCATAAAGATTGTCCCACTCGTAAGTATGATCACCGTGGACATCATAAAGCCGAAGCCTCGCACTTCAGGCGGTACAATTGGTACCCCAGCGGCTGTGATGCTCTCAAGCCGTATACTGTTTCCCCATGCCTGAAGAGCCGAAACAATTACAGTCCCGTACCGTGTCCATTGGGTAAGCTTTTTCCTCCCCTCTTCCCCTTCCTTCTGGAGCTTCTGAAAATATGGAAACACAGCGCCAAGTAGCTGTATGATGATCGAGGAGGTGATATATGGCATAATCCCAAGAGAGAATACCGCAGCATTGCTGAAGGCTCCACCGACGAACAAGTCATAAAGGCCAAAGAGCGTGTTCGCTGCTTGCGTACGCATTGCTTCTGCAAGCACTGAGGCATTGACACCGGGCAGCGTAATGTGGGAGCCAATGCGCACAACAATAAGAAGAGCTAAAGTAAAGACAATACGAGTGCGAAGCTCTTCGATCTTGAAGATATTCCGCAAACTCTCAGTCAGTTTCGCCATACGATCTCAAATTCTCACAGAAATTCGTTGAACACTCCCGCCAGCACTTTCAATTTTCTGAACAGCTGATTTGCTGAAGGCGTGTGCACTTACCTGCAGTTTTGATTTCAGATCCCCCTCTCCGAGTATTTTCACCGGTTCGGTGCGTTTTGCAATTGCCCCAATTTCATGGAGTTTCTCAGGAGTCACAATTCCATCGGCAAGGCGACCTTCGGAGGCAAGACGCTCGAGCGTATGAAGATTCACCACCTGGTACTCTACACGGAACGGGTTCCGGAATCCAAACTTAGGGATTCGACGTTGCAGCGGCATCTGGCCACCCTCGAACCATGCACGGTGCTTGGCTCCTGAACGGGACTTTTGCCCTTTATGCCCCCTTGTAGAAGTTCCGCCATGTCCTGAACCCTGACCACGCCCGATCCGCTTGCGCTTCTTCCTCGATCCCGCAGCATATTTCAAATGACTGAGAATACTTTCTGACATAGAAAACCTCACATGTTCTCCCCCGATTGAAGTTGGGGCTGATCGTCTATCGGTTCTACTTTCACAAGATGTCGCACGGCAGTAATCATCCCACGAATCTGAGGCGTATCTGGCTGAATGACCCACCAGTTCGGACGCCCCAGACCAAGAGCTTTGATAGTTCGTTTCTGTCGCTCAGGGTAATCAACTACACTTCGCACCTGAGTGATCTTCAATTTCTTTCTTTTAGCAGAGCCCTCGACCATTGCCTGTTCTCCTATGAATTCTCTCGAGCAAGCTCTTTAAGATGCAATCCACGCTGAATCGGCACTTTCTCCGGATCTAATGACATTTGAAGAGCTCTCATAGTTGCTTTCACAACATTGTGAGGATTTGAAGAACCAAGGGATTTTGTAAGGGCATCTTTCACGCCGGCGGATTCAAGTACCGCACGGACACCACCCCCCGCAATTAATCCTGTGCCGGGAGAGGCAGGTTTCAGCAGAACCTTCGCCGCACCAAAATGGCCTATCATCGGATGAGGAAGCGTCCCGTTGACTATAGGGACCTCAACGATATGCTTCTTTGCATCTTCGACCCCTTTTGAAATTGCATTCGTGACCTCACTTGCTTTCCCCATGCCAATGCCAACGTGTCCCTGCCGATCGCCGACCACCACAATCGCACTGAAGCTAAAGCGTCGGCCGCCCTTCACAACCTTCGCAACTCGCTTCACCTGAACAAGTTTTTCCTTAACATCCAGTTCGCCGACTTTCAGTTTTCCCACGTCAGATACTCCATTTAATTAAAGTCTTTCCGCATCTCTGTCAGAAGCTGTCGGGAGAGGATTCGAACCTCTACTAACGGCTCCAAAGGCCGCTGTCCTGCCATTAGACGACCCGACAATGTAGATGCTGAAGCACCATGGCAACACTTAACCTTTTCAATTACGCTACTCTCCTATTGAAACCATGAACAACTTGTCGCATTGGTCCATTGAAAATGAAAATTGTAAAGTGCGAAACCCAAACTGGTCTCTAAAATTTTTCATCTCACTTTGCGCTTTTCGATTTTCATTCGCCTGTCTTTTCAGAACTGTAGTCCACCCTCGCGCGCCCCATCGGCAAGGTTCTTCACATGCCCGTGATAAAGATATCCATTCCGATCGAAAACAACTTTTGTAATGTTTCTCTCAAGGGCCTTCTTCGCAATAGCGTACCCAACGCGCCGACTCACCTCTTTCCGCGTGGTGAGTTCTTTCAGCTCATCCCTAATATCCTTCGAGAGCGTTGAAGCAGTAACAAGAACACGATGAGTGGTATCATCTATAATTTGTGCGTAGATATGCTTCAGACTTCGGTATACGGTCAACCTTGGGCGTTCAGCCGTGCCAAAGATTTTCTTCCGAATATGAATCTTCAGACGGCGACGGCGCATTTGACGATCTTTCTCAGACATTTCTCCACTCCGCTTTCATTACTTCGAAGCAGCTGTCTTTCCGGCCTTCCGACGGATGTACTCGTCTTCATATTTGATGCCTTTCCCCTTGTAAGGCTCAGGAGGGCGGAATGAACGGATCTTTGCTGCAACAGCGCCGACCAGCTGCCGATCAATACCATTGACAACAATGCTCGTGGGGCTTGGGACCTCAATTGAGATACCGTCAGGCGGAGAGAAAAGAATCGGATGTGAGTACCCAAGGTAAAGTTGAAGTTTCTTCCCTTTCAGCTCCGCCCTGTACCCAATGCCAACGATTTCCAGTTTTTTTGAAAAGCCCTGGGAAACACCGATCACCATATTTTGAATAAGCGCACGCCATAAGCCATGAAGGGCACGATGATGCTTCGCATCTGAAGGACGAAGAACACGAACTTCTTCACCTGTGATCTCAACCTTGATGTCTGGATGCACCTCAGCGCCAAGCTCCCCTTTCGGACCCTTCACACGGATCGTGCCATTTTCCCTTTCAACAGCAACCCCTTTCGGAATCAATATAGGCTTACGACCAATACGTGACACGCTCTATTCCCTTTCACTTCAATGAAACCATAGCACAAGATTTACCGCAGCAATCGAAATATCTACCAAACAGTGCATAGCAATTCGCCACCTACGCGCTCTCGACGGGCTTCTTTGTCGCTCAAAATACCTTTAGGTGTAGAAAGAATCGCAATCCCGAGACCATTCATGACCCGAGGTATCTCATCCGCTCCAACATATCGCCGCAGCCCCGGAGTACTTACTCGATCCAAGCTGTGGATGACCGGCTTGTTTTCATAGTATCTCAGGAAAATTCGGATGATCGTCCCCTTGTTCCCCTCAACAAGAGTAAAATCATTGATGAACCCCTGCTCATGCAGAATGCGTGTGAGCTCCTTCCGAATTTTTGTCGCCGGGATATCAACCCGTCGATGACCCGCTCTTACAGCATTTCGAATCCGTGTAAGATAATCGGCAATTGGATCAGTCATGCTCATAACAAATTCTCGCTTTCAAGTTACCAGCTTGCCTTTTTTACACCGGGGATCTTCCCTTCAAGAGACAGACTCCGGAAGCAAATCCGACACACACCAAATTTCCGAATATATCCCCGCGGTCGCCCACAGATGCTGCATCTGTTGTGCTTCCTGACCCGATATTTGGGCTCTCGTTGTGCTTTAACACGCATTGCTAATCGTGCCACAGATGCTTTACCCTCCTCATGAAACGGTTTCTTCAGTTACTTTGCTTGAAACAGGCTCTGCCACGACCTCTTGTCGTTTTACAAATGGCATACCAAATCCTTTTAGAAGCTCGTAGGCTTCTTCATCCGTCTTTGCAGTGGTCACAATAGTCACATCCATACCGGTGATGCGTTGCACCTTGTCAACATCAATTTCCGGAAAAATAATCTGCTCTTTAATTCCAAGCGTGTAATTTCCTCTCCCATCGAATGATGTATCAGGAAGCCCACGGAAATCGCGAACGCGAGGAATGGCAATAGTGATGAGTCGATCGAGAAATTCATACATACGTGCACCACGAAGTGTAACATAGGCTCCAATGGGCGTTCCCGCACGGAGTTTAAAATTAGAGATCGACTTCCGCGCCCGAGAAATGGCTGGCTTTTGCCCTGTGATCGCAGCCAGATCCTGCGCCGCTACATCAAGAAGCTTTGGATCCTGTGTAGCCTGTCCTACTCCCACGTTTACAACGATCTTCGCCAGCTTAGGTACTTGCATCACATTTCGATACCCAAAGCGCTTCATCAGAGCAGGCAGAATTTCATTCTTATAGAGTGTCAGTAATCGCGGAGTGGGTATAACCTCCGGCGCCTGAGAAGTTTGTTCCTTCTGAGCCTGCTCCTTCGGCGCACGTTTCTTTGATGTTTTCTCTTTCGGTGTTTCTCGTGTTTTCTCTTTTGCCATTGCTCACACTTAGTCTTTTACTCAGAACATCTCACCACAACTGCGGCAGACGCGCATTGCTTTCTTCCTGCCCGTCGTTACATCTGTAACATGCGTGCCCCCAACTCGAGTAGCACTATTGCACTTCGGGCAAATGACCATCACGTTAGAGGCATGGATCGGTGCCTCTCTTTGTATGATCCCTCCCTGGGGATTCTTCTGCGACGGTCGAGTGTGTCGCTTAATGATATTAACCCCTTCGATGATCACTCTGTTCGTTTCGGGATAAACCTTAAGAACCTTGCCGCTACGTCCGCGGTAGTTTCCAGCGATCACAAGAGCCATATCGTTTTTATGAACATGCATCAGATAACGTCCTAATCTGAAAAATGAAGATTTTGAGAACAGGCTTTCCTCTGCATGGGAACCGCATGCCAGTTGTTAGGCGCAGTAGCCGTGAGTATCTCCATCATCGGCATTTCTGGAGACCCCGGATTAGGAACAAGTGTACGTGTTCTTCGGTCGACCACAAGGTCTAATATCTCCGAATTTCTCCAGTTAACCTTGCATTTTTCAATCTTCAATGTACAGTTCGGCATTCGCAGGATGTCGCCTAACTTGTGTTAAATAACCTCCGGGGCGAGTGAAACGATCTTCATAAACTGTTTTTCCCGAAGTTCACGTGCGACGGGACCGAAGATTCGTGTGCCCCGTGGCTCATTCTGATTCGTTAGCAGAACAGCGGCATTTTCATCAAATCGAATATAAGTCCCGTCATCGCGTCGTGTTTCCTTCTTTGTTCGAACGACAACAGCTCGTGAAACATCCCCCTTTTTTACCGGAGCCCCGGGTATGGCGCTCTTCACAGAAACAACAATGAGATCGCCAACTCCCGCATATTTGCGATCGTGACCGCCAAGGACACGTATACACCGGACGGTTTTCGCCCCTGAATTATCAGCAACAATTAGATTTGTTTCCTCTTGAATCATTTATTACACTCCAGGTCTTCGGGATAATTCAGAAGACTCCGCTCTCTTAAGAATTTCTACAAGCCGCCAGCGCTTTCGACGACTCAAAGGTCTGGTCTCCATAATTTTTACAACATCACCAATGTTCGCTTCATTTCGCTCATCGTGCGCCATAAGCTTCGTTGTACGTCGGTAATATTTTTTGTAAAGTGGATGAGGTACATGACGTTCGACTTCAACCACGATGCTCTTTTCAGGTTTGTTGCTTACAACCTTGCCTATGCGAACCTTTCGCTGCCCACGTAGCTCTTTTGTTCCGCTTTCTGTCATTACTTTGATTCCTCTATACTTTTCGGCGGCTGTTTTGCTTGGAGCTCGCGTATACGCAGGATGGTCTTCATCCGTGCAATGTCTTTTCGTATATACCTGACCTGCACCGGATTCTGCACCTGCCCGCCAATTGCAGCCTGAAATTTTAGATTTGCCAGGTTTTCTTTCAATTCCTGGATGCGTTTGCGAATCTCTTCGTCAGAAAGCTCACGAATTTCGTGTGGCTTCATACTTCAGTTCCTTTAGCTCAAGAGCCTTGATAGTCTGGGCGTACAACAAATCTTGTTTTAATGGGAAGCTTATGCCCAGCAATTGTTAAAGCTTCCTCAGCGAGAGCCCTCTTCACACCACCGATTTCAAAAAGGATGCGCCCTGGCTTCACAACAGCAACCCAATATTCCGGTGCACCTTTCCCCTTTCCCATTCGGGTCTCAGCTGGCTTCTTGGTAAAAGGCTTGTCAGGGAATATTCGAATCCATACTTTCCCCTCGCGTTTCATCATGCGTGTAATGGCTACTCGAGCTGCTTCAATCTGACGCTGAGTTATCCAACCTGGCTCAAGCGCTTTCAGTCCGAATTCGCCAAAGCTAATCGTAGCACCGCGGGTTGCTTTCCCACGCATTCGGCCGCGCTGCGCTTTTCTGTACTTCACTCGTTTCGGCATCAACATGGGCTCTTCTCCTTGCTATTCCCTACGAGCCGCTGGACCGAGGACTTCGCCCTTGCAGATCCAGACTTTCACGCCTATAGAACCATAGATCGTCTGAGCAGTCGCCACAGCGTAGTCAATATCAGCACGAAGTGTATGCAAGGGGATTCGACCTTCCTTATACTGCTCAGTTCGGGACATCTCCGATCCACCAAGACGACCGGAACACATTATGCGAATTCCTTCCGCTCCCATCCGCATTGCGGAAGTAATAGCGCCCTTCATCGCACGTCGAAAAGAGATTCGCCCCTCAAGCTGAGTGGCAATGTTCTCTGCCACAAGAAATGCATCTAACTCCGGACGTTTAATCTCGTTAATCAACACTTTCACTTCCTTGTTTGTGAGTCTCTTTAACTCTTCTTCTAACTGGGCAATTTCTTTTCCGCTCTTCCCAATCACAATTCCAGGACGAGAGGTATGTATTGTAACACGCGCCTGCTTAGGAGTTCGTTCAATCGCGATTCGTGAAATCCCTGCTCTCTTAAGTCGGTTTCGAACATAGTTTCGAATCATAATGTCTTCACTGAGCTTCGGGGCAAAACTTTTCTCGTCGTACCAGTTAGCATCCCAAGTCCTCGTAATACCAAGCCGAAGCCCGATCGGATTCGTTTTCTGTCCCAAAGTTCCTCCGATTTTATTCCAGTGGCTTGCTTATTAAATGTTTCATTGGCGGTACTCCTTTTCTTGTGATTATCTACTCTTCTTCCTTCTCTTCCTTATGTTCAACAACAATCGTCACGTGATTTGACCGTTTCCGGATGCGGTATGCCCGACCCATAGGTGCTGGGAGAATACGTTTCTGGGTCGGACCGACATCAACGCGCACTTCTTTCACAACGATAGCTTCAATATCAATTCTTCCTGATTCATCTTTGTTCTGCAAATTAGCGACGGCTGAGCGAAGCGCTTTCTCAAGGTCCTTCGCAGCATGAAGCGGCGAAAAGTGAAGAATCGAGATAGCTCTGTCGACAGATTGCCCACGTATGAGGTCAGCAACCAGACGCATCTTCCGGGGAGAGGAACCAATGTACCTATGAACTGCTTGCGCTTCCATACGATCTTTCACTCCATCGCCGATTAAAGAACCTTTGCCGCCTTTTCGGATTTTGTCCCCGGGTGACCACGGAAAATCCGGGTTGGGGCAAACTCACCGAGTTTATGACCCACCATTGCTTCCTGAATATAAATTGGAATAAACTTGTTGCCGTTATGGACTGCAAATGTGTGCCCAACAAACTCAGGTGGAATAGTGCAATCGCGTGACCATGTCTTTATGATCTTCTTCTGATTCATTCGATTCAGCTCCTCAACTTTTTTCAGGAGCTTCGGGTCAACATACGGACCTTTTTTCAGTGATCGTGCCATGCGTTTTTGCTATCCCATCACGTTATTTTCGCCGAGTTAGAATATATTTGCTAGACGCTTTCTTCCTCTTACGAGTCTTTTTCCCTTTTGTATGCCAGCCCCACGGAGAGACGGGGTGCGGATTCCCCTGAGGGGATTTCCCCTCTCCACCTCCGTGCGGGTGGTCAACAGGGTTCATCACAACTCCGCGGACATGGGGACGGCGCCCTAACCAACGCGAACGACCAGCTTTCCCAAGACTGATATTCTCATGATCGATATTACTCACAACACCGATGGTTGCATAGCACTGAAGAGGCACCGAACGCGCTTCACCCGATGGCAATTTTAACGTGGCATGTTCACCTTCTTTTGCAGCTACCTGAACTGCTGCACCTGCAGATCGAGCCAACTGCCCTCCTTTGCCTGGCTGAAGTTCAACATTATGGACGAAACTACCAACAGGAATCTGCCTTAGTGGAAGAGCGTTGCCAACTTTTATCTCCGCATCCTCCCCAGCGCGAAGAACATCGCCGACTTTTATTCCGTTAGGGGCGAGGATGTACCGCTTCTCACCGTCAAGATAATGAAGCAGAGCTATGCGCGCTGTGCGATTAGGGTCATATTCGATAGCGGCAACCCTTGCATCGATGTTGCGCTTATCCCGTTTGAAGTCGATGATACGGTACCGACGCTTATGCCCTCCGCCGCGATGCCGCGATGTGATGTGCCCGTGATTGTTTCTACCCCCGGTTTTCTTCACCGGCTCGAGAAGAGCCTTCTCAGGCTCGCTTTTTGTAATCTCCTCAAAAGAGGAAATTGAGTAAAATCGCGTCACCGGCGTTACCGGTTTCAGTTTTCGAACTGCCATCTTAATAACTCAACTCGTAGGAAAAAAAACCTGTTAATTTTCAATCTCATTTTGCTCGAAAAACCAACTTTTGCCTGATTAAACATTTTCAATGAAATCAATCTTATCCCCTTCACGCAGAGTGACGATTGCCTTTTTCCAGTCGGGGCGCTTGCCGGTAAACCGCCCGCGGCGTGTGAGAGCGGTCTTTGTTTTCCCCTTCATACGCATCGTCCGAACGTTTTCTACTTTCACATTGAACTTCTTTTCAACAGCGCGCATGATTTCTATTTTGTTAGCTTCAAGCGAAACTTCGAAGGCATATTGCCGCTTCTCCTGAAGCCGGGTCATTTTCTCAGTAAGCAAAGGTCGTCTCAAAATATCTTCCATTCTCAAAACTCCTCTTGCTATATCCCTAATCCGGATCATTCTGTCAATTGGCGCTTCGAGCGCTGCTGCTCATTGGCTCAGCTTTCACATTGTTCAGCACTGTCCGGTGAAGAACATCAACTGCACTTCGCTGTATAAGAAGCATAGAATTGTCGAGAATCTCATACGTGGAAACATTCCGGGCGTCAAGAATATTGAGCGTCGGGATGTTCCTACCAGACTTCTGAAGAGTTTTATCACTTGCCGGGAGAAGGAGAAGCGTCTTTTTTTCGAGGAGCTGAAGCGCCTTGAGAATAGAGACCATTTCTTTTGTCTTTGGAGCATCGAAAGAAAAGTCCTCAACGACCATTATTTCAGAACGCTGGGCTTTATACGATAGAGCAGATCTCCTGGCAAGATTTTTAACTTTCGCCGGGAGCTTGATCACATAATCATGTGGACGAGGACCGAAGATTGTTCCTCCTCCAACCCATAACGGCGAACGGATAGTTCCTGCCCGTGCTCTCCCTGTATGCTTCTGGCGCCACGGCTTCTTGCCACCACCCCGCACTTCAGAACGTTCTTTCGTCTTATGCGTGCCTTGACGCTGGTTAGCAAGATAGGCACGAACTGCCTGATAGATCGCGTGATCGTTAGGTGTAATCTCAAAAATTTCAGGAGCAAGCTGTACCTTCTCCCCTGATTTAGATCCATCGATTTTGTAGACATCCACTTCCATGACAGTGCTTAACTCACTTTCTGGACTTTTACATAACCGTTGATAGCTCCCGGCACGGCACCCTTGACAAGAAGCAAGTTCGATTCGGGAACAACATCAATAACCGTGAGGTTCCGAACCGTCACCCGCGCATTGCCCATATGGCCAGCCATCCGTTGGCCTTTGAAAACACGAGATGGGAAAGAGCTCGAGCCAATTGATCCAGGTGCACGAAGACGGTCGCTTTGGCCGTGACTCGCTGGACCACCTCTGAAATGATGTCTCCTCACAACACCCTGAAATCCTTTCCCTTTCGAGGTACCGGTAACTTTGACCTTCTCCCCTTTCTTAAATATCTCAACTGTGACTTTGCTGCCCAGGGATAAACCATTTGTTTCTGAGAGACGAAACTCACTAATAAATCGGGGCGGAGCTACATTAGCTTTCGCGGCATGGCCGATTTCTGCTTTTGTCGATCGCTTCATTTTCTTCTCTTCAAAGCCGAGCTGCACGGCGTCATAGCCGTCACGGAGCTTCGTTTTGATCTGCGTCACATAGCAAGGACCAGCCTCAATGACCGTGCAAGGGATAGTGTTCCCCTTGTCGTCAAAAACGCTTGTCATGCCGAGTTTCTTTCCCAGAATACCATTCATTGCAGTGTGTTCCCCTGGAGAAATGCTTATTCTTAATTAGACCTTGATTTCAACATCGACACCTGCGGGGAGTTCAAGCTTCATTAACGAATCCATCGTCTTCGATGTTGCATTGAGGATATCGATCAGCCGCTTATGAGAGCGAATCTCGAATTGCTCACGAGATTTCTTATCGACGTGAGGCGAACGAAGGACTGTGTAAACTGTTCGCTTCGTCGGCAGGGGAATTGGACCGGCAACCATCGCTCCGGTAGATTTCGCCGTGCGAATAATTTTCTCCGCCGACTTGTCGATCAACTCATGGTCATACGACCTTAATTTGATCCGTATTTTCTGAGCAGGCACTCTTGTTACTCCTTTGATCGTAGACTCCTTGCTTATTTCTCACCCAGCGGCTGCCGGTGAAAATTGTTCTGAAACTCCGAAACACGATTTCTACATTTGACCATCAAAGACAATCCTTGAAGCATCTTTCAATCCTCTCGATACCCAAGAAGCTTACTCAAGGATCTTCGTGACAACACCTGCTCCCACAGTATGCCCACCTTCACGAATAGCGAAACGCAGTCCTTCTTCCATTGCGATAGGACTGATCAGCTCAATCGTCATCCCATCGATGTTGTCTCCGGGCATAACCATTTCAGTTCCTTGGGGTAAGGAAATAACTCCGGTCACATCGGTTGTTCGGAAATAAAATTGAGGTCTATACCCGGGGAAGAAAGGTGTGTGCCGTCCCCCTTCTTCTTTTTTAAGCACGTAGACTTGCGCTGTAAATTTCTTGTGAGGGGTAATGCTTCCGGGAGCAGCGATAACCATTCCACGCTCAAGCTCATCTTTCTCAACACCGCGCAGCAGAACGCCAATATTGTCGCCCGCAATGCCTTCATCAAGCTCTTTGCGGAACATCTCAACGCCGGTCACGACACTTTTCTTATGTTGACCAAGGCCAATAACCTCGACCTCATCGCCAACACGAACGCGTCCGCGTTCCACACGCCCTGTTCCTACAGTGCCGCGACCGGTGATGCTGAAAACATCCTCAACCGGCATCAAGAAGGGCTTATCAACATCCCGTTGCGGAAGAGGGAAATAATTGTCAAGAGCATCCACTAACTCAAAGATTGGCTTGAACGCAGGGTCATCAACTGTGGAGTTTGGGTCCAATCCCCGCTCCATTGCTTTCAGTGCACTCCCCCGGATGATCGGGATCTCATCTCCAGGGTACTCGTACTTTTTCAGAAGATCGCGGAGCTCCATTTCAACGAGCTCGATAAGCTCAGGGTCGTCAACCATATCAATTTTATTCAGGAACACAACAATCCGCGGTACGCCGACCTGTCGAGCCAGAAGGATGTGCTCTCGCGTTTGGGGCATTGGACCATCGTTCGCCGCCACCACAAGGATCGCTCCATCCATCTGAGCTGCTCCTGTGATCATGTTCTTGATGTAGTCAGCGTGCCCGGGGCAATCGACGTGGGCATAGTGACGATTAGGGCTTGAGTACTCAACGTGAGCCGTCGCAATGGTGATTCCGCGCGCCTTTTCTTCCGGAGCATTATCAATGCTGTCGAAGGTGCGGACCTGCGCCAGACCCTTCTTCGCCAGTACCATGGTGATGGCAGCAGTTAAAGTGGTCTTCCCGTGATCGATATGACCGATGGTCCCCACATTAATGTGGGGCTTGTCTCGCATGAATTTCTCTTTTGCCATGCTCTGTTCTCCTCTGTGATTCTCTTATACTGCTCGCTGGCATCCGCTTGACAATAGATAAGTGCCTAAAGCGAATCCCAGCTTCACGTTCAAACAATTACACTGGAACGATTTCTGTGCCTTTGACTTTCTCCACAATTTGATCAGCTAAGTTTTTCGGTACTTCACCGTAGTGTGAAAACTGCATAGTGAAAATCGCTCGCCCCTGAGTCATAGAGCGAAGCGCCGTAGCATAACCAAACATCTCAGCCAGTGGAACGCTGGCTTTGATGACCTGTCCATTCTTGCGAGGGGTGATCCCGAGAATCTTCCCTCTCCGCGCATTCAGGTCCCCCATCACATCCCCCATATAGTCTTCGGGAGTCACAACCTCAACATCCATAATAGGCTCAAGAAGCATTGGATCTGCCCTCTTTGCTGCTTCGCGGAAGGCAATTGAGCCAGCGATCTTAAAAGCGATCTCCGAGGAATCAACAGGATGGAAGGACCCATCGAATAATTTTACTTTGACATCATCCATCGGATAACCTGCCAAAACGCCGTTCCGCATCGCTTCCTGAACACCTTCCATCACAGGCTTAATGTATTC
The DNA here is from genome assembly GCA_049973045.1 of Bacteroidota bacterium. GTDB lineage: Bacteria > Bacteroidota > Ignavibacteria > 0-14-0-80-59-12 > 0-14-0-80-59-12 > JBMFJZ01. The sequence continues at coordinate 24,906 of JBMFJZ010000007.1, forward strand.
CTTCGGTACAACTCCACCAACAATGGCATTCTCAAACTCAAATCCTTTGCCGGGCTCATTCGGTGCGATCTCAAGCCACACATGTCCGTACTGCCCGTGTCCACCTGTCTGGCGGATGAACTTACCTTCTGCCTGCGCTGTACGACGAATCCCCTCTTTGTAAGCGACCTGAGGACGACTGACATTAGCTTCTACGTTGAATTCTCGCTTCATGCGATCAACGATAATTTCAAGATGAAGCTCACCCATACCGCTAATGATCGTCTGCCCGGTCTCCTCATCAGAGAAAACACGAAATGTCGGATCCTCATCCGCAAGCTTCATAAGAGCGGTACCTAACTTCTCCTGATCCGCTTTTGTCTTTGGCTCGATTGCTACAGATATGACGGGTTCCGGGAACTGCATTTTCTCAAGCACAATAGGATCATCCTCATCGCAAAGAGTATCGCCTGTCCTTGTGAACTTTAAACCCACGGCGGCTGCAATATCTCCTGTATAGGCGACATCGACATCCTCACGATGGTTCGCATGCATCCGAAGAACGCGCCCAATCCGCTCGGTCTTCCCTGTGACAGAATTGTACACGTATGAACCTGCTTTCACCATCCCGGAGTAGACGCGGAAATATGTCAACTTACCAACGTATGGATCGGTAGCAATCTTAAACGCGAGAGCCGTTGTCTTCTCGTCGTCACTGACCCGTCGAAGAACAACATCGTGCATGCGTGGGCGATGCCCTTCAACGATACCGCCATTAATATCAAGTGGAGAAGGGAGATATTCGACAACAGCATCGAGCAGTCCCTGAATGCCTTTGTTCTTAAATGCCGACCCACAAAGAACAGGAATAATGGAAACTTTCAGAGTTGCACGCCTCAGCACCGAATTAATTTCCTCCGGGGTGATTTCTACCCCCTCAAGATATTTCGCCAGCAACGTATCATCTTCACTTGCAACTGCTTCGAGCATCTTCATCCGATATTCGTTTGCTTTTGCGCGAAGATCTTTGGGGATTTCAATATCTTCATATGTGCTGCCGAGGGTGGATTCATGAAAAATACGTGCCTTCATACGCACCAGGTCGACTACTCCCGCGAACATTTCCCCTTCCCCGATTGGGATTTGAATCGGAACAGCATTTGCATTGAAGCGACTACGAATCTCTTCCACGACATGGAAAAAATCTGCTCCTACGCGGTCCATCTTGTTCACAAAGGCAATTCGAGGGACACCATATTTATCCGCCTGGCGCCAGACAGTTTCCGACTGGGGTTCAACACCTCCGACTCCGCAAAACAGCGCTATGGCACCATCAAGGACCCTAAGCGATCGTTCGACCTCTGCTGTGAAATCAACATGCCCCGGCGTATCAATAATGTTAATTCTGGTCCCCTTCCAGAAACATGTTGTCGCAGCACTGGTGATCGTGATCCCGCGCTCTTTCTCTTGCTCCATCCAGTCCATCGTCGCTGAACCTTCATGGACCTCACCCATGCGGTGCACGACGCCTGTATAATAGAGAATTCTCTCCGTCGTTGTCGTCTTACCGGCATCAATGTGTGCCATGATGCCGATGTTCCGGGTACGCTCTAATGGATACTCTCTTGCCATAGCTCCTTACGCTACAACTCCTCTCCTCACGGTTGTTCTCTTAGTATTCATATCACAGATTCACCATCGGAAATGGGCAAATGCCTTATTTGCCTCAGCCATTCTATGCACATCGTCTCTTTTCTTGATTGCACCCCCCTCATTCTTTGACGCAGCGATCAATTCCTCAGCAAGTTTCTCCGCCATTGATCTGCCCGAACGAGCGGCTGCGTTCTGAATGATCCACCGAATCGCAAGGGCGATGCGTCTATCCGGTCGAACTTCCGTCGGGACCTGGTAGGTGGCACCACCAACCCGGCGCGCGCGAACTTCAAGAAGGGGTTGCACATTGTTCACAGCCTTCTGGAACGTCTCGAAACCATTCTGCTTCACCTTCTTTTCAATCAGATCAAAAGAAGTGTACACAATTCGGCGAGCAAGGTGCTTCTTACCACGCTTCATAACATTATTGATAAACCGCTCGACGAGTTCACTATGGAACTTCGGATCAGGTAGTATCTGTCGTTTTGGTGCTCGTTTCTTACGCATATGAAACCCTGTTGCTACGCTGCCTTAGGTTTTTTCGCTCCATATTTGGAGCGCCCCTGCTTCCGATCTGCAACCCCTGCGGTGTCTAACGTCCCTCGGATAATGTGGTAACGGACGCCGGGGAGATCCTTTACACGACCACCGCGAATAAGCACAATTGAGTGCTCCTGAAGATTATGCCCCTCACCGGGAATATATGCAGTGACCTCAATTCCGTTAGTAAGCCGCACGCGCGCGACCTTTCGAAGAGCGGAATTAGGTTTCTTAGGCGTTGTCGTATAGACGCGCGTGCAAACCCCCCGCTTCTGAGGATTTCCCTGGAGTGCGGGAGCTTTGCTCTTAGTTGCAACGCGCTGTCTCCCAAGCCGAACGAGTTGATTAATTGTTGGCACCGATCATCCCTAAAATATTTCTGAACAAACGAGAATTATAATATACCAAAACCTAAGCAAAGAAACAAACATTGAGCAGTCACCAGACAACCAAACTCAGTTGGCAACGACCTTCTCTCCCAGCTTCGGTGCTTTCTCAAGCTCCGCGAGGGCTTCGGCTGCTTCCCTCTTTGGCAGGACAATAATGTCCCGGTATTTCCGCAATCCTGTCCCAGCCGGGATGAGACGACCCACAACAACATTTTCTTTAAGCCCAAGAAGTGAATCTACTTTCCCCTCGATTGCAGCGTCGGTGAGAACACGAGTTGTCTCCTGGAAAGAGGCAGCAGAGATCCAGCTCGCGGTGGCAAGTGCCGCCGCAGTGATTCCGAGAAGGATAGGTTCCGAGGTCGCAGGGGCAGCATCACGAAACTCTGCAACTTTCTTCGATTTCTTCCGCAGCTCCGCGTTCACCTCCCGCACCTTCTTCCTCTCAACAAGCTGACCGTTCTTAAATTTAGAGTCACCTTTGCTTGTGATGACTACTTTGTCACGCATTGACTCATTGACTTCATAGAAATACTGTCTATCCACGTAGTCCCCCTCGAGGAAGCGGGTATCTCCGGGGTCAACAACACGAACCTTTTGCATCATCTGACGAACAATCACTTCGATATGTTTGTCGTTGATCTTCACGCCCTGGATACGGTACACTTCTTGAATTTCGTTCACAAGGTATTCCTGCACCGCAGCAACACCCTTAATCCGAAGAATATCGTGAGGATTAATCGCACCATCAGTAAGACGAGTCCCCGCTTTAACCACATCTCCATCCTGGACAAGGATATGTTTACCAAGAGGAATGATATAATGTTTCTCATCCTTGCCATCGTGACTGGTGATGATCACCTCCCGGGTTCCGCGCCGCTGGGGTCCAAAACTAACGAGTCCATCGATTTCACTGACAATTGCAGGGTCGCTTGGGGTACGAGCCTCAAACAGTTCGGTAACCCGGGGGAGTCCGCCTGTGATATCCCGCGTCCGCCCGATCTCCCGCGGAATGCGGACAAGAACAGTTCCTGCGCTGATCTCTTCATTCTCATCTACAACGATGTGTCCCCGCGTTGGGAGCGGATAACTCCCGATACGTGTTCCTTTCGCATCGACTATATCGAGGCTCGGGGTCAAGGACTTGTCGCGCGACTCTATTACAACTTTCTGAATGTGCCCCGTCTGTTCGTCGGGTTCCTGACGGAATGTAACATTTTCCTTCAGGTCGGTGTATCGCACAAAGCCGCTGTGCTCTGAAATAATCACTGCGTTGTACGGATCCCACTCGTAGATGAGCTCACCTTTTTTCACCTCCGCCCCTTCTTTGACGAGAACTTGGGCTCCGTATGGCACATCATACTTCGTCAGAAGCCGGTTGTCCTGATCGAGAATTTCTATAACGCCACTTCTGCCTGTGATGATAAGCCGCGTCTCGCCGTTTGATGTCCTTTCAATGGCTTTGATGTTCTCGAAGCGAACCCACCCACTTGCCTTAGCGACAACTTGCGTCTGAGCAGCAATGAGACTAGCAGTGCCACCGGTGTGGAATGTCCGAAGTGTAAGTTGCGTTCCGGGTTCTCCGATGGATTGAGCAGCAACTATACCAACGGTGTCACCGACTTCGGCCATCTTCCCTGTGGCAAGATTTCTGCCATAACACTTGACGCACACGCCGCGTTTCGCCTCACAGGTAAGAACAGAACGGATTTCAACAGCTTCAATAGAGGTCTCAGCAATGCGAGCAGCTTTCTCCTCAGTAATCTCCTCTCCACCGCGAACGATAATTTCGCCAGTCAAGGGATCCAGCACATCACGCACTGCAACTCTGCCTAAGATTCGTTCATACAGTGGCTCCTTGATGTCTTCGCCTTCCCGAAGTGCACCTGTGAGAACTCCGCGAATCGTTCCGCAGTCTTCTTCTGTGATGATGGAATCCTGCGCAACATCGACAAGTCGGCGTGTCAAATATCCGGCATCAGCTGTTTTCAATGCGGTATCAGCGAGTCCTTTCCGCGCCCCGTGTGTGGAAACAAAGTATTCAAGGATCGAAAGCCCTTCGCGGAAATTTGAGGTAATCGGATTCTCAATCAGTTCACCCACACCGCCTGTCAAGCTCTTTTGTGGTTTTGCCATAAGTCCTCGCATCCCGGCGAGCTGGCGGACCTGCTCTTTCGAACCGCGTGCCCCTGAATCAACCATCATATAGAGAGAATTAAACCCTTCTCGAGAGTGCTGCAATGTTTCCATCAGCTTTTGCGAAACCATGCTCGAGGCCTTCTGCCAGATGTCCACAATCTTGTTATACCTCTCACCTGAAGTAATGACCCCGTTGTACCACTGCTTCTCGACATTCTCTACCTCACGCTGAGCTTTTGCAATGATCTCCTTCTTTTCTGGTGGGGTTATGATGTCCGAGATGCTTATGCTTAACCCCCCTTTTGTGGCATAAAGGAACCCAAGTTCTTTGACACGATCGATGAACTCAACGGTTTTAATATTGCCAACCTTCCGATACAGCAGGGCGATAAGCTGAACCATGCGGTTCTTGTTGAGGAGTTCATTGACAAAACCAAGTTCTTTCGGGACGATCTGGTTAAAAATAACCCGCCCTGTTGTTGTTTCGATGAGCCGTCCGTCGAGCCTCACTTTAATACGCGCATGAAGTCCAAGCTTCTTATTCTCATATGCCATGATCACCTCTTCGGGCGAGGCGAACACTTTCCCCTCTCCCATTTCACCGGCACGGGACTTCGTCAAGTAGTACAGACCTAAAACCATGTCCTGAGTTGGATGCACGATCGGAGCTCCATGTGCAGGGGAAAGGAGATTATGGCTGGAAAGCATAAGCAAGCGAGCCTCAACCTGCGCTTCATAAGAAAGTGGGACGTGAACAGCCATCTGGTCGCCATCAAAATCGGCATTGAAGGCAGGACACACCATGGGGTGAATCCTGATCGCCTTCCCCTCAACAAGCACAGGTTGGAACGCCTGAATTCCCAGTCGATGCAATGTTGGCGCACGGTTTAGCAGTACTGGATGACCGTCAATGATATGTTCAAGGACATCCCAGACCTCAGGACCCTTTCGGTCAACTATCTTCTTGGCGCTTTTTACCGTTTTTACATAACCACGCTCCATGAGCTTTCGAATGACGAACGGCTTAAACAGCTCAATTGCCATATCTTTCGGTAAGCCACACTGGTGAAGTTTAAGCTCAGGACCGACGACGATGACCGAGCGCCCGGAGTAATCGACACGTTTGCCGAGTAGATTCTGGCGGAAGCGCCCTTGTTTTCCTTTCAGCATGTCAGAAAGAGATTTGAGTGTTCGAGCGTTATCGCTGCTCACTGCACCAATGCGGCGAGAATTGTCCAGAAGCGCATCTACAGCTTCCTGAAGCATCCGCTTCTCATTCCGAAGGATAACTTCAGGTGCACGAATATCCATAAGCCGCCGCAAACGGTTATTCCTGATGATGACACGCCGGTAAAGGTCGTTCAAATCTGATGTCGCGAAACGACCACCTTCAAGAGGAACCAAAGGTCTAAGCTCAGGAGGGATTACAGGAATCACATCAAGCACCATCCACTCGGGCTTGTTGACCACCCCGCCTTCTTGTTCTCTAAACGACTCAATTACTCGGAGGCGTTTGAGGGCGTCCTGCTTCTTCTGTAAAGAAGTTTCTTCCTTCACATAGGCTCGGAGTTCTGCCGAAAGAGCCTCGATGTCCGTTCGACGAAGCAGCTCCTTTATCGCCTCACCCCCAATTTTCGCAATGAACTTCCGCGGATCTGAATCGTCAAGCTCCTGGTTTTTTTCGGGGAGCGAAGCAAGGGCTTCAAGATACTGCTCTTCGGTCAGAAGGTCCTTAGGCTTCAAGCCAGTTGGTCCGGGCTGAATTACAACATACGATTCGTAGTAGATAATCTTTTCCAGCTCCTTCGTCCCCATATCAAGCACGTAGCCAATCTTGCTTGGCGTTGATCGGAAATACCAAATGTGGACAACAGGAACCTGCAGCACAATATGTCCCATCCGCTCGCGACGAACGCTTTTGGTCGTCACCTCAACGCCGCAGCGATCGCAAACAATCCCTTTATAGCGAATCCGCTTGTATTTCCCGCAATGACATTCGTAATCCTTCACAGGTCCAAAGATTTTTTCACAGAAAAGACCATCCTTTTCCGGTTTAAACGTTCGGTAGTTAATTGTTTCCGGTTTTGTTACTTCACCATGCGACCAGGAAAGAATTGTATCCGGGGATGCCAGTCCTATGGAAATCTTTGTGAAATTTTTCTTTGCGCCAATCTCTGGATGCTTCACAAACATGATTTTTCTCCTCACCGAGTTAAGTTATCAATCCCTCTTTAGCGTCCGCCATAAGCGGACATCAAGCTACCATACTGCTTCACTCTGTTTTCACATTAAGACCCAAGCCCATCAATTCACGAACAAGGACATTAAAAGATTCAGGCACACTTGATTCGGGGAGATTTTCTCCCTTAACAATCGCCTCATAGACTTTTGAGCGGCCGCCCACATCATCGCTTTTCACTGTAAGCATTTCCTGTAAAACGTGAGCAGCTCCATACCCCTCAAGTGCCCATACTTCCATTTCTCCAAATCGTTGACCACCGAATTGGGCTTTCCCTCCGAGGGGTTGTTGTGTGATCAGAGAGTAAGGTCCTGTTGAGCGAGCGTGGATCTTATCATCCACCAAGTGTGAGAGCTTCATCATGTAGATATACCCTACTGTCACCTCTTGGTCGAATGGCTCCCCTGTTCTTCCATCATACAAGATTGTTTTTGAGTTCTCATCAAGTCCTGCTTTACGAAGCTCTGCCTGTACATCTTCCCACCGTGCGCCGTCGAAAATTGGAGAGATATACCTGAGACCGAGTGTCTTCGCAGCCCATCCGAGAGCCGTTTCATAAAGCTGACCAAGGTTCATACGGGACGGTACCCCCAGTGGATTGAGGACGATATCAACCGGAGTACCATCGGGCAAGAACGGCATGTCTTCTATGGGTACTATGATCGAGACCACTCCTTTGTTGCCGTGCCTGCCAGCCATTTTATCTCCAACTGAGAGCTTCCGTTTCTTTGCGACATACACTTTTGCGAGTTGGACAATTCCTGGAGGGAGCTCATCTCCGAGAACGACCTTGTTTTTGTCTCGCTTGTAGAGCTCTTCAATTTCATTCTGCTTCTCTCGATAAGCCTCATAGATTTTACCAATGAGTACATTGAGCTTCTTGTCTTCGACCCAGTCACTTGTGGTATCGAGTCTATCCAGATCATCGATTTTCTGGAAAATATCTTCTCGCAAAAGAGTCCCTGCACGAACCACGACGTTGCCATCCACGTCACGGATGCCCACAGATTTTTCGCCTTCGAGCAGTAGCGCGAGCTTTCGGAGCAGCTTATCTCGAAGAGCTTTCAGTTCTTTTTTATATGCTCGCTCAAGTGCATCCAGCTGCCGCTTCTCTTCACGTTTCACCTCAGCATCGCGCTTTTTACGGCTGAAGAGCTTCGTCTTAACCACAACTCCCCTCAGCCCTGGTGGAGCCTTCAGGGAGGCATCCTTAACATCCCCAGCTTTCTCACCGAAAATGGCTTTCAGCAATTTTTCCTCGGGCGTCGGTTCGGTTTCCCCTTTCGGCGTGATCTTCCCAATGAGAATGTCCCCCTCCTTGACCTCAGCTCCGACACGGACGATACCAAACTCATCAAGATCCTTAGTTGCCTCTTCCGAAACATTTGGAATCTCGCGTGTGAGCTCTTCCTCTCCGCGCTTGGTATCCCGAACCTGGAGTTCGAATTCCTCAATGTGGACACTCGTGTAGATATCCTCACGGACAACTCTTTCACTGATGACGATGGCATCCTCGTAGTTGTATCCGTTCCATGGCATAAACGCTACAAGCACATTGCGCCCGAGAGCGAGTTCTCCGTGATCTGTCGCACAACCGTCCGCAAGAATTTCACCTTTCTTCACACGTTGCCCAGCTTTCACAATGGGTCTTTGGTTGATAACCGTGTCCTGATTTGTGCGACGGAACTTCGTAAGCTTATATTCAACACGGAATTTATCATCGAAGCTTAACAACGCCTCTTGACTCCGCTCATCATGGTCGTAGGCTACGATAATTTTGTCTGCGGAGACATACTCTACCGTCCCATTTCGTTCCGCACAAATCACTGTCCGTGAATCCCGAGCAACTTTCTCTTCAAGTCCGGTGCCAACCAATGGTGCCTCTGGCCGAAGGAGCGGGACAGCCTGACGCTGCATGTTCGACCCCATCAAAGCGCGGTTTGCATCATCGTTTTCGAGGAACGGGATCAATGCAGCTGCAGCGCTGACAATCTGATTAGGGGCAACGTCAATATACTGCACTTTCTCAGGTGGAACGACAGGAAATTCCCCTTGATGCCGCGCAGTTATTCTCGATGTGAGGAATCTCCCTTTCTCATCAACAGGGACATTCGCCTGGGCAATGACGACGTTCTCCTCCCGATCAGCCGTAAGATATTCAACTTCCTCAGTTACGCGGCCGTTGACCACCTTACGGTACGGGGTCTCGAGGAAACCAAACTCATTTACCCGTGCATGAATGCACATAGTCGAGATAAGTCCGATATTAGGGCCCTCAGGTGTTTCAATCGGGCAAAGCCTCCCATAGTGTGTGTAATGAACATCTCTAACCTCGAAGCCGGCACGTTCTCGAGTCAGCCCTCCGGGGCCCAATGCGCTCATACGACGCTTATGGGTCAGCTCCGCTAACGGATTCGTCTGATCCATAAATTGCGAGAGTTGACTGGTCCCGAAGAAGGTGTTAATAACGCTGGCAATGGTTCGAGCGTTCACAAGATCCTGAGGAGTTAACCCTTCGGCGTCGCGGAGATTCAATCGCTCACGAATCGTCCGACCCATGCGAGCAAGACCGATGTTAAATTGTTGAGCAAGTTGCTCACCAACCGTACGCACCCGGCGATTACCAAGATGGTCAATGTCATCGACAGATCTCTTGCCCTGCTGCAGTTCGAGAAGATAATTGATGATCGCAATAATATCGTCTTTTGTCAGCGTGGTCTGTTCAATAGGGACAGAGAGTCCAAGTTTGTCATTCATGCGAAAGCGTCCAACGCTCCCGAGGTCATACCGTTTCGGGTTGAAGAAAAGTCGTTCAAAGAGTGTCTTAGCTGTTGCAATATCTGGAGCCTCAGCTGAGCGGAGTTGCCTATAGATTGCCTCAAGGGCGTCATCCTGTGACCGGGAAAGGTCACGCTGAATGGTGTTGGCAATGATCGAATTCTCCTGTCCAAGCTCTGTACGGAGCAAATGGACTTTCTTCACCCCCGACTTTTTTATCTTCTTGATGACGTCATCTGTAACCATGGTATCCCGGGTGATGAAAATTTCTCCGGTCTTTGCGTCGACAACGTCGCTACAAATGATCCGACCCATAAAGTCGGTGAGGTCATGTTTTTGAACATCGACTTCTTCCACCAGACCAAAAAGACGAAGAAGCTCGTCGTCGGATGAATAGCCAAGGGCACGAAGCAATGTGGTGACGGGGAACTTCTTCTTGCGGTCGATATAGACGTACATCACGTTGGTGATGTCTGTTGAAAACTCAATCCACGAACCTCGAAGTGGGATGATCCGCGCCGTGTAGATGGGCGTTCCGTTTGGATGCACCGATTCGCTGAAGAACACACCGGGCGAGCGGTGAAGCTGACTCACGATCACACGCTCTGCACCGTTTATGACAAAGGTCCCCCGCTCGGTCATCGCGGGAATAGTCCCAAGGTACACATCTTGCTCAATCGCCTCCACAAAGGTCTTCTTATCTTCACCTTTCCGAGAGAGGCGCAGCTTCGCCTTCAAAGGGACAGTATAGGTGAGCCCCCGTTCTTCACACTCTTCAACAGTGTACTTTGGTTTTTCAACGTAGTACTCAACAAATTCAAGGATGAAATTCTCCCGAGAATCAGAAATTGGGAAGTTCATCTCGAAAACTTCCTGCAACCCGATTCGTTTCCGTTTCTTCGGCGGCACATTAGCCTGAAGAAAATCATCCCATGACTTCAATTGGATATCGAGAAAATCCGGCATATCGATCGCCGGGCGAATCTTGGCGAACGAAATGACGCCGTTGTTTCGACTCATTGTTTCCTTCACAGCGCTCTCCTTGGCATCCAAGATGCCTTTTCAATCATAAACTCCACCAACCAACGACATGGAGAGCCGATGCCACCTGTTCCTGAGGTGACCATCGGCTCACACATAAATGAAACCTTGTAGATAGGAGTCTCCTGCTCTAAGGCTCTTTCAGGGCTAATTACTTCAGTTCGACTTCAGCGCCAGCCTCTTCAAGTTTCTTTTTCAAATTCTCAGCCTCATCTTTTGGGATACCTTCCTTAACAGGCTTAGGCGCCCCATCAACAAGATCTTTCGCCTCTTTCAATCCAAGCCCTGTAATTTCACGGATCGCTTTGATTACGTTGATCTTTTGAGCCCCGGCAGCTTTGAGTATAACAGTAAATTCGGTCTTCTCTTCAGCCGCTGGTGCCCCGGAGGCACCTACAGCAACAGCTCCCCCTACAACCACGGGGGCTGCCGCGGTAACACCAAAGCGATCTTCAAGAGCTTTCTTCAGTTCAGCAGCTTCGAGAAGGGTAAGCTTCCCGATCTTCTCCACTAATTCTTGCACGATTTCAGACATTGTTCAGTAACTCCTCTTCATACTTTGATTGAATTCCTATGAACCTGCCGACACTTCGGCTTTCTTTTTCCCAACCTGCTCGATGACGTTGATGAGGTCTCGCATGACAGCGTCGATGATCCCCACAAGCCCGGCAGCCGGAGTTTGTAAACTCCCAACGATGGCAGCCATAAGCTCTTTCTTCCCGGGGAGTTGTGCAAGTTCTACAAGGCGTGAGCCGTCGAAGATCTCTCGTTCAACAACCGCAACCTTAAGCTTCGGACGCTCACCTTTGTCAAAGAACTTCTTAATCACCTTCGCTGGAGCAACAGGGTCATCGTAGCTGAAGGCAACGGCTGTTGGACCACGCAGGTAATCGTAAAGACCATCAAAGCCCTTCACAGAGTCAAGTGCCTTTCGAAGCAACGTGTTTTTAGTAACTTCGTACTCGACACCGCTCTTCCGAAACTCCACACGGATGGCGTTCATCTCTTCCACGGTCATCCGCGTGAAGTCCGTCAGAAACATGCTCTGCGCACGAGCAATACGCTCAGCAACCTCAGCGACAATTTGTTCTTTTTCAGTTCGTCTCATGAAGTTCCTATGCTGATTCTTCGCCCGGTTGAGCACCGGGACGATCTTTACATACAGTGAATCCTGTTTGTTGAGAAGCATTCCCGGTGTTCAGCAGCGCAAAACTTCGTCCCCGACGAAAACCTGCTTCCAACCGGGACAACAAACAGAAACTATTCTATAGCTAACGAGTGCGTAATAGGCTCTCAATGTGGCGCCTTTAGCGCCGTTTGAACAACATTCCTGTCAATGCGAACACCCGGTCCCATCGTACTGGAGATAGCAACGCTCCGAATATATTGTCCTTTCGCCGTCGGAGGCTTCAAGCGAACAATCGTGCTCAGGAGAGCGCGTATATTCTCATCAAGTTTCTCTGCATCAAAAGAGACTTTCCCAACCGGAGCGTGAATAATCCCTGCTTTGTCAACTCGGAACTCAATTTTCCCAGCCTTAACTTCTCGGACAGCCTTCGCAACATCCTGGGCAACCGTGCCACTCTTAGGGTTCGGCATAAGTCCACGTGGACCGAGGATTTTCCCCAACTTACCGACCTCTCCCATAACATCAGGCGTCGCTATGATAACATCGACGTCAGTCCATCCCTCCTGGATCTTTTTAATAAACTCTTCAAACCCAGCATAATCAGCCCCAGCAGCAAGAGCCTCCTGATCTCTTGGGGGTTTCGTGAGCACAAGGACGCGGACTGCTTTACCAATCCCATGCGGGAGGGTCACGGTTCCCCGAACAGCCTGATCCGCTTTCCGTGGATCAACGCCGAGCCGTACCGCAATATCGACCGATTCATCAAATTTTGCAGAGGCGGTCTCCTTCACTTTGAGAACAGCTTCGCGGATAGCATACGGTTTGGCTGGATCAATTTTTGACCGAACTGCTTTCAAACGCTTGCTAACCTTTGCCATGAGAATTCCTCTTTAACGAATGCTTAGTCGAAGTCAAGGGCTTATCAAGCTCTAACTTAAAAGCGGAGATAAATGTCATCGTTCAACGACCGTGATCCCCATGCTCCGAGCTGTCCCTTCAATCATCCGCATCGCCGCTTCAAGGTCGTACGCATTGAGATCAGGCATTTTCATTTGGGCAATTTCCCTTATCTGTGCCCGTGTCACTGTTGCCACCTTAGCTCGATTTGGCTCTGCAGACCCTTTCTCAACTTTCGCTGCTTTCTTCAAAAGGACCGAAGCAGGAGGGGTCTTCGTGACGAATGTGAACGACTTATCAGCATACACAGTGATCACAACAGGGATAATAAGTCCTTGCTGTGATTGAGTGCGAGCATTAAACTGTTTGCAAAATTCCATGATGTTGATCCCCTTCTGACCCAGAGCAGGTCCAACCGGGGGAGCTGGATTTGCCTGTCCAGCCGGAATCTGTAATTTTACATATCCAACAATCTTCTTCGCCATGAAATCTCCAATATCCTTTTAGAGATGAAAAACGCTCACTCTCACCCTTCTACTTTTCAACTTCAACCTGTGAAAAATCCAATTCCACAGGCGTCTTCCGACCAAAAATACTAACCATAACCTTTACCTTCATTTTCTCCTCATTCACCTCTTGCACAAACCCAGTGAAGTTTGTAAATGGACCATCGATAACCTTCACAGGTTCGCCGATGTGGAAAGGGACCTCCATAGTTTCTACTTCTGCCTGTTCTCCAATGCGGCCCACAAGCCGTCTCACTTCTTCAGGATGAAGCGGAACGGGAACGCCTTTCGGTCCTACAAAACTTATCACCGATGGCGTGTTGAGAATAACGTACTTCGTTTTTTCATCCAGCTCAGCTTCTACGAGGATATAGCCCGGGAAAAATGTTCGCGTCTTGCTGCGCTTCTTCCCCCCTTTTATTTCGAAAACCTTCTCCGATGGAACAAGGACGTTCGAGATACGGTCGGCTAAACCTTCGGTAGCAATCTCGTTCTCGAGATACGTCTTCACTTTGTTTTCATGTCCGGAGTATGTCCGGACTACATACCACTTCTTCGCCACTGAAACCTCAGAAAATTCCCTTCAACGCCTGGCTGACAATAAGATCAATCACGTAAATAAACACAGCAAGAATCAACGTGACGCCAATTACAACCCAGGTAGATTCCTGAAGTTCCTTCCACTTGGGCCACGTCACTTTTTTCATCTCACGGTACACGTCAGAAAAAAAGGCAATAATTTTCTCTTTCATTCCACTATCTATCTAATCTGTTTTCAAAATATGCATCACGATGTATATGGCACGTCAGGAGGGACTCGAACCCCCAGCCTGCGGTTTTGGAGACCGCTGCTCTACCAATTGAGCTACTGACGTAAGTGTGTGCAAAGGAGAACTTACCGAGTCTCTTTATGGGTTGTATGCTTGCGGCACGACGGGCAGTACTTTTTATATTCAACGCGACCGGTTTGTTTTTTCTTATTCTTCGTTGTTGTATAGTTACGATGCTTGCAGACAGTACACTCAAGCGTGATAATTTCTCTCACAAATGAATCTCCTTAACACTATAATTATCTTTGTAGCTCATTAGCAGTATAGTTCCTGAACCTTCTACGCAATGTCCGAGCTCACGGCCGGGATTGAACCGGCGACCTCTTCCTTACCAAGGAAGTGCTCTACCAACTGAGCTACGTGAGCGCGCTTTCTGCCAGAGGCAAAACAGATGAGCGGGAGACGGGACTCGAACCCGCGACCAACAGCTTGGAAGGCTGTGACTCTACCACCTGAGTTACTCCCGCACAATTCAGCCGTGGGCTTGCACCATCTTCATCAAAGACTACCTATCTCGCCCGTTGCACCAGTTGTGGGCAGGGGAGGAGTCGAACCTCCGAAGGCCGAAGCCGACAGATTTACAGTCTGTTGCGTTTGACCACTTCGCTACCTGCCCGTGCCCGCGAGCTGGTGGAGGGACTTGAACCCACAACCTGCTGATTACAAATCAGCTGCTCTGCCAGTTGAGCTACACCAGCAGTCAAAATTATAAATATACACTTTTTCCAACAAAAAGCAACAAAAGGGGGCTAAATAACCGAATCCTAACCCACCCTCGCCATCCAGCATCACTTGATTCACCTATTTAAATTACTTACTTTCCCAGAAACATCCTAAGAACGCCTAAAGGAGATTCTGACATGCAGAGCAACATCTTCAACAAAGATTTTCCTAAGCTGAGTTCCACTGGGTCAACGGCGCCTGTACCCGCTGCCCGCCGTGGCCAGATTTTGCGCCAATTCTTGATTTGCGCTACCTCGGCAGCATTCCTCCTCATGCCCACTCATTCAGTAGAATCTCAAACCAAGAAACAACTTACCGTACACGAGATCTATGGTACAACTCTCTTCCTCGGGAAATCTCTCAGAGGTATCCATTGGATGAAAAGTGGTGATCGGTTTTCCTTCCTGAAAACCGATACCGCCACAAAGCTTACAAGCATCTGGCTTTACGATGCAAGATCGGGCGAGGAAAAAATGATCGTTGATGCAAAGAACCTTCTCCTAAAAGAGGAAAAGGAACCGTTCCACATCATCAATTACGACTGGTCACCTTCTGAACAGCAGATTCTGTTCACAGAGACATTGCCCGCAAGGGGTGTGAAAAGCGGAGGAAACTTTTACCTGTACGATTTACGTACAAAAGAATTTCGTCAGCTCACAAGCACAAAGGAACCGCAAAGCATCATCCAATTCTCCCCCGATGGAAATTACATTTCCTTTGTCCGATCAAACAATCTTTTCATACTCGACCTAAGGAACGGTACTGAGACACAACTTACCCACGATGGGAGCGACGTCATCATCAACGGGAAGTTCGATTGGGTTTATGAAGAGGAGTTTGGTATCATCAATGGATACGAATGGTCGCCTGACAGCAAGCGCATTGCGTTCTGGCGGCTTGACGTATCCCATGAACCGATTTACACAATCACTGATTTCATGCCACTTCATCTTTCACTTGAACAGCAAAGATATCCAAACCCTGGAGATTCAAATGCGGTGGTCAGGATCGGGGTCGTTTGGGTCGCAACGGGAGAAGTTCGATGGATGGATATCGGCGAAAATACAGATATCTACATTCCACGAATCAAATGGACCCCCGACTCACGCTACCTTTCCATTCAGCGACTGAATCGAGCTCAGAATAAACTTGAGCTTCTCTTCGCAGACCCCACAACCGGACGGTCCACTGTGGTGCTTACAGAAATAGACTCTGCATGGGTTAGCGTGCGCAATGACCTAACGTTCTTGAAAAAGAAAAACCTCTTCCTCTGGAGTTCCGAACGAAGTGGATTCCTTCACTTGTATGTATTCAAATATAGAGGATCCCGACTTCTGTCGGGACGACAAATCACTCATGGTGATTGGGAAGTTTCCGATCTTCTCGGCATTGATGAGAAACATCAGCGCGTTTACTTTACATCGACAAAGAATTCACCACTCGAACGACAGCTCTACAGCATCAAGCTTGACGGAAGCGACTTGCAGCAGATCTCCTCGGATCCCGGGATTCATCGTCCGACATTTTCTCCAACGTTCGCTTATTATCTTGATAACTTCTCGAACGTTCAAACCCCACCACAGCTTCGACTTCATAAAGCATCTGGAGAACTTGTACGCATCATAGAAGAAAACAAAATGCCCGAACTCGAGAACTATGCCATGGGGCATCATCAATTTCTTTCGTTCTTCACAAGCGACAGTGTACAGCTCAACGCCTGGATGATCACGCCTGTTGATTTAGACTCAACGAAGAAATACCCTGTGCTTGTCTATGTGTATGGCGGTCCGGGGTCTCAAACAGTTCTCAACGCATGGGGTGGACAGAGTTACCTCTGGTATCAGATGCTTGCCGAGAAGGGGTATATCGTTTTCAGCGTAGATGGGCGTGGCACTGGAGGACGAGGAAGAGCTTTTGAGAAAATAGTGTACCGACAACTGGGTAAATGGGAAGTTCATGACCAAATTGAAGCAGCAAAGTACCTTGCGTCGCTCCCCTTCGTCGACAAAAATCGGATTGGTATCTGGGGATGGAGCTACGGAGGATACATGGCAAGCTTATCGCTTCTCGTGGGTGCCGATTATTTCCAAGCGGCAGTTGCTGTTGCTCCTGTAACTGACTGGAGATTATACGACTCGATCTATACTGAGCGATACATGGGGATGCCGGGTGACAATCCTGATGGATATAAAGAGAGCGCTCCGCTCAATCATGCAGAGAAGCTCAAAGGGAAGCTGCTCGTCATTCACGGGACCTCGGATGACAACGTTCACTGGCAGAACACGATCCAGTTCGTAGCTGCGTTGCAAAAACAGAACAAGCAGCTCAGCACGATGTTCTACCCGAATAAAGATCATGGCATCTACGGTGGAAACACCCGGGAGAACCTGTTCACTCTTATCACCGATTTCATCGTGGAAAACTTGTAGGGGAATTGGGGATAGAACAGCGGCGAAGATTTTACAGGCTCAACTTCTCTCCCCACATGGCAATAGTGGAAGAGCGATGCTGTGTTTGACATTGTATTTAATTGGTTTCTCAGCAACTCCACCAAACAAGCAGATGGTGTTTCCGCTAATTGTTTTACAGCTCAAATTTGCGTAAATTAAATCAGGTGAATTTGATATGGCACCACGCCGGCGATACATCGGCACTCCCTGCGCCCATAGCTCAATTGGATAGAGCATCAGACTTCGGATCTGAGGGTTGGGGGTTCGAGTCCCTCTGGGCGCGCATGAATCTCTTTTGAGAAAGAAGCATCCTATTTTTTATCCCCGCATTTCCTAAAGCCCCATGAGCCAGAAGAAATGAATCATCAAACGGACAATGCAACGAACCATGAGCGATGGATGCTCATGGCGCTCCGTGAGGCAGAGAAAGCATACGAGGAGGGGGAAGTCCCGGTCGGGGCAGTGATTATCTGCAACGGTGAATTAGTTGCAAAAGGGCACAATCAAATCGAACGTCTTCAAGATCCAACAGCACATGCAGAAATGATAGCTATCACTGCAGCAGCAAATTACCTTCATGCACGGCGACTTGAAAATTGCATTCTCTATGTGACTCTTGAGCCTTGCCCCATGTGCGCTGGTGCAATTGTCCTTGCACGCATCCCAACCTTGGTCTTTGGAGCTTTTGACCCAAAAGCTGGTGCCTGCGGATCGCTCTTCAACATTGTTGAAGATCCACGCTCGAATCATTCCGTTCACGTCATCTCAGGAGTGCTCGACGAGAAAAGCCGAACTTTGCTCCAACAATTTTTCGTTGAACACCGGGAGAATTCCCAAAACAATCCTGAACAGATCGGAAGCACCTGATCACATCTTCTCGGAAGTGACCCCCTTCAGTCTTTCCGTTCGATCTGCAAGCCGAAGTTGCTCAATGAGTGGATCCAGATTCCCGTCGATGATTTCAGAAAGGTTGTATAATGTTAAACCAATTCGGTGATCAGTGACACGGTTCTGTGGGAAATTGTAAGTTCGAATCTTCTCACTGCGGTCACCGCGTTTCACCATAGACCTGCGCTGAGCAGCAATCTCCGCCTCTCGCTCCTCAACCATTCGATCGTAAAGACGAGCACGAAGAAATCTCATCGCCTTTAGCCTATTCTGATACTGAGATCGTTCATCCTGGCACTGAACAACAATACCTGTCGGAATGTGAGTGATTCGAATTGCCGTCTCTACTTTATTGACGTTCTGGCCACCATGACCACCGGCACGGTAGACATCAATGCGAAGATCATCTGGGTTGATCTCCACATCGATCTCTTCTGCCTCTGGAAGAACAGCAACAGATGCAGCAGAGGTGTGGATTCTACCGCTTGCTTCTGTCACTGGAACGCGCTGAACACGATGCACACCGCTCTCGAATTTCAACCATCCATATACATCCTGCCCGGAAACTTCAAAAATAACCTCCTTGAATCCACCGAGCCCTGTGTAGCTTTGATCAACAAGTTCGATACTCCATCCTTTTCTTTCCGCATAGCGGCTGTACATGCGAAACAAATCCGCAGCAAAAAGTGCAGCTTCCTCACCACCTGTTCCAGCTCGTATCTCCATGATTACATTCTTCGCATCGTCAGGATCACGCGGTACAAGAAGAGCTCGCAGTTCATCTTCAAGTGCCTGCAGTTTCTCTCGTGAATCATGAAGTTCTTTCGAGGCAAGTGCAACAAGCTCCTTATCATCTGAATTCTTTAAAATCTCCTCCAACTCTATGAGCGAGGATCGGAGCTTCTCGTACCGCTCATAGACTTTCACGATCTCTGAAAGTTGGCGATGCTCTTTTGCCAATTCTCTGTATCGCCTTTGATCAGAAACAATCTCCGGATCAGACAGAAGCTGTGTCAGCTCCACGTACCGAGCCTTGATATGTTCCAATTGCTTAATCATCGTTCAGCATGAATCTTTCCTCATTTTTAAGCTACAAAAAAATGAACTGATTCCCAAGCTCTATCGTTTCACGAGCCACGAGGGCGATTGAACAACTCGCCGGAGTGGCTTTCTAAAATCCGCAGCTTCCAAGCCCTCTTTAATTATCAACTTTGGGAAGGGTCTCATCCTCTGGGATTTTTGCCGAGACGGGCGGCTTCCCTTCGTGGGCAGAGGAACGGAGCATCCGACCCACCGCACGAAGTTCATCCTTCCGAAAGAATCGGAGGACGAGCAAGATAGCCACGAAACCAAGCACGAGCGAAGATTTCCATGCAAGCCGCATGAACACTGTGCCATCAACAGGGATCGATCTGAAGAAAAGGTACATCCCAACGGATGAAGCAAACAGCTTGATGATTCGGCTATACTCATAGCGGATGGGGAAGAAACGCTGCACGACAAAAAACATGAAGACCGCAGTCACCATGTAGCTCAGGAGTGTAGCAAATGCGGCTCCATATAAGGAAAAAATCGGTATCAACACAATATTCGCTGCAATGTTCACGGCCGCCCCTGCACCATTGATCCACGGCAAGTAGTGTGTCTTTTTCTCGATGTAGATCCCCGCAATAAGATTGGTGCTGATTCCGGTGAACACGTAAGCAAACAGCACGATGGGAACGATGCCTAAGCCAGACCAATACGCTGGGTGAATGAAATCGCGACCGAAGAAGCGGATCCGAACAGCGTCATCAACAAACAGGGAGCCAATGAGCCATAGGGTCAATGCAACAAAGAGAAAATACGTGAGCACACGAGCAAAAAGTGGTTTTGCTTGCTGGTCGTTGGCATTTGTCAGGAAAAATGGACGCCACGCATAATCGAACATGGAAACAATGATCATCATGAGAATCCCGAGACGGTAATTAGCCTGATAAATTCCAACCGTTGCGTCATTCGTAAATGCACGTAGGATAGGCCTATCAATTACCTGAATTGCCATCGCTGCCAACCCTGCAGGAACATAGGGTAACCCAAATTTCAGGAGAGCAATGTACAATTCTCTGCCACCTTTCCAGAGGCTCTCAGAAACTGTACCCCGCGGCTCCATGCGAATACCGAGCTGCCTTATGATAGTTGGCAGCAGAAGAAGCACGGTGAATGCGGACGAAACAACACCACTGATAAAGATCCCTTGAACCCCAAGGTGAAATTTCACCAACAAGATGATGTTGAGGGCAACATTTAAGATGATATTCATCAGCCGAATGAGTGCAAATCGAACGGCACGGCGTTCCAACCGCAATGCAGCAAAAGGAATTAGGGTAAGGGTATCGAAGAATAGGATCCATGCTGCATACTGGACATAGAGAGCCCCGTGTGCTTCCATCCTGAGAAGAGAAGCTATGGGCACAGATAGAGCATGAATAATTCCTGAGAAAAAAAGCGAGGTCGCCGCCAAGGAGAGAAAGGGGATGGTAAAGTTCAGCTTCTCACTGCCTATCTCTAATGAGGATGCGTACCGGAAATACGCAGATTCCATCCCATACCCGTAGATGATATTCATAAATGCAATGTAGGAATAAATATACGCAACGATTCCATACTCACTGGGAGGAAGAACATTTGTATAAAACGGAACGAGCAAAAAATTTAGGAACCGCCCAATGATGGTGCTCACGCCATAGATAGCGGTGTCACTGCCGAGCTGACGAATCTTGTTAAGCATGGAAGAACATCAAAATAGTATTGGAGGTAGTGAATGGAGCCTTGTCACGAAAGAATCTCGAACGATATGTCAAGTGCACGTGCGGAGTGAGTGAGAGCGCCTATAGAAATGAAGTTAACACCTGTTTCAGCAATTTCAGAAACACGATCAAGAGTAATCGAACCTGAAGCTTCAGTTTCCACCGCATTTCCAACAAGAGTCACGGCTTCCCGGAGCATCTCGATCGTGAAATTATCGAACATGATTCGAGATGCGCCACCTTCAATCATAATTTCTTCAACATCACGAATTGAGCGCGCCTCAATTTCGATGGGAAGTTCAAGCTGGTGGAGTTCCTTATAGCGTTTGCAGGCTCTAAGGGCAGGTCGAACTCCACCAGCAAGGGCAATGTGGTTATCTTTAATTAGGATCATATCATGTAGAGCCATCCTATGGTTAACTCCGCCGCCGAGACGCACAGCCCATTTGTCAAAAAAACGAAGTCCAGGAGCGGTCTTCCGAGTATCAGTTATCTTTACGCCAGTCCCAGCCACTGCTCCGACGAACGCCCGCGTGAGTGTGGCGATACCACTCATCCGCTGGAGGAAATTCAACACCGTTCGCTCCGCCTTGAGTAGACTCGCAGCGCGCCCTGAGACGCGCGCTACTTCCGTCATCGCCGCAACGAAGGCTCCATCAGAAACAAGGGGTGTGAATGTCAACCCCTCATCAACGCGGCGAAAGATCTCCGATGCTACCTCAAGGCCAGCCACCACTCCATTCTGCTTCACAAGGATAACGCCTGCTGCGGTTGCATCTGGCGCAACAATCGCATCAGTGGTGGGATCACCAAGACTAAGATCTTCAGCAAGCGCTTCATCGATAATCCTCGCCGCAATGCCTGAATCAAGCTTTCCCAGCATCAGGTTGTTCCAGATCCTCATCAACAAGCATAATTGGAATGTCGTCCTTCACTTCATAGACATGCCCACACACTTTACAAGTAAGCGTGTTTTTCTCCGGGTCATACAACAGCTCTCCCTTGTCTTTCGGGCAAACTAAGATATCAAGGAGTTCCTTTTTCAGCATAGAACCTCCACTAAGTGGTTCAAGAGAAATTATTTGCCATGGACTGCAAGAACTGTGTTATTCCATGTGCTGGTAACGTAAATAACATTCGCCCCTATGACGACACCAGAGGGGGCTTGCATATCAGTTGACTTGACCAGTTCCACCAGCGCTCCTGTGATCAAATTATACTTAAGTATGCGCCCCCAGCTGTATGATCCATCCGCCACATAGAGGTCTCCACTGCTGCTTATACCCAAACCTTCAGCCAATCCCGCAGTAGAGAAAAGCGTAGTCTGCTGCAAAGTGCCTGCAGTGACTTTAACAATGCCAAAGCCCAGACCCAACGGAGCACCAACATAGAGGTTGCCGGATTGATCGACAGCAATGCCGTACAGTGACTGACTCCCCACCACAGCGTATGGAGTCACATGCCCCTGCGCATCGATTTTGGAAATGCGGCCATATGCATTCGTCACATACAGGCTTCCATCAGGACCAAAGGCAAGTCCATCTGGCTGATTCAGGTCCAGCCCAGCGTTTTCGGCAAATACTTCGACAGCCCCAGTTGCAACGTTAACTCGCTTGATCATTGCGGAGCTATTCATTGCAACGTAAAGCCAACCAGATTTGTAAGCCAGCCCCTGGCACTTCAACCCGGGCCATGCAATGACGGATGTTTGACCACCTGGAGATATTTTAACAATGGAACCATCTCCCCAATTTGATACATAGAGATTCCCTTGTTCATCCATTGCAAGCCCCCATGGCCGCTTCAGGTTCTGGGCGACAATAGTAACACGCAGCTTAACGTTAATCTCAAGTTCACCGTACTCTCCATTTGGCGCAGTAGCTCGCACAGTGCTTCGACCAACCCCAACTCCATGGACAACGCCGTTCTGGTTAACTCGAACTACATTAGTATCGCTTGAACTCCATATAAATGGGATATTCCGCAGCGTATCGCCACTTGTGCCATAAGCAATTGCAACCAACTGAAGCGAGTCACCAACTGACAACACCGTCCCCCCAAGAGCGCTGACAGAGACGTAGGCTACCTCTGGATAAGATGGACCGGTAGGCTCACTCGATTTTTTGCACGCCTGTCCAAAAAATAGAAGGCCGGCAATAAGGAAGAAAAACACACGTCTCATATTGCTATCCTCCTTTGATTGATTTTGCTTTACTGGTTATGGTTTCCTTTCCTTCAAGCGAATGATCCTCGCTATCTCTCCATTCAGAAAAATGGAAACGGATTATCCGGGAGAATTTATCAGGAGCCCGAACCACTTTCCCCGTCGCTGCATTGACAAATGCATGGATGGTGTATCCCTCAACAAGAACTTCAGAATCCCCGTTTCTGGTGATAATATACTCGAGTTTGATTTTTGCCAGCGGTGGCTCTTTGAGCATCGTCCGGACAACAAGGAGATCATCGTATTTTGCTGGTCGGCGGAAACGCGCATAAGCACCGAGCACCGGCAGATACAAACCCATCATTTCCACCTCAGAGTAGGGTAAACCAATCGAACGCATGAGGTCAGATCGACCCTGTTCAAAATACTCGAAATATTTTGCATGGTACACAAGGCGCATCTGATCTGTATCGGCATAGCGAACCCGAATCTCTGTTCTCGTTTCAATCATGGAATTATTCTTCCCAGAAACCCATCTTGCTAAACTTCTCGATACGTTTTTCCAATAGTCGTTCAGGTTTCTGTCGCTTCAACGCCCTCAGTTCCTCGATGAGGATTGCTTTGAGAATCTCCGCAGCCTTCTTATGGTCACGATGCGCACCACCAACTGGTTCAGGAATGATTCGATCGATCACACCTTGTTCAAGTAAATCAGAGGCTGTAAGCTTCAACGCTTCCGCCGCCTGCTCCTTGTAATCCCAGCTCCGCCAGAGGATGCTTGAACACGATTCGGGAGAAATCACCGAGTACCATGTGTTTTCCATCATCAATATTCGATCCCCGATGCCGATCCCCAAAGCTCCACCTGATGCCCCTTCACCAATAATGACAACAACAATTGGAACAGGAAGTCGTGCCATCTCGAACAAGTTTCGGGCAATCGCTTCAGCTTGACCTCGCTCCTCGGCGCCAAGGCCAGGATAAGCACCGGGTGTATCAAGTAGAGTAACCACTGGCTTTTGGAACTTTGCAGCTAATTTCATTAGACGAAGGGCTTTCCGATAGCCTTCTGGATTCGGCATCCCAAAGTTGCGATATAAATTTGACTTTGTATCACGACCTTTTTGATGGCCTATGAACATCACCGTTTCCTTTCCGGGCGAGAGATCCCTGGCAGCCCCATCCCATAAGCCTGGCAAACGAGCAAAGCCACCTACAATTGCCTTATCATCGGCAAATGCTCTGTCTCCGTGAAGCTCGACAAAGTCCGTCGTCATAAGCTGGATGTAATCAAGAGTATATGGCCTTTCCGGGTGACGGGCAAGTTGAACGCGCTGCCAGCGAGTGAGATTTGAATAAATACTGTCCCGGAGCTGAGCAACCTTTTCTTCAAGCCGTGTAATCTCGTCAGCGATGCCAAGATGATCTGAGTACTTTCGCATCTCTTCAATTTTTTGCTCAAGCTCGAGAATTGGCTTCTCAAAATCGAGTACCACTTTGCTCATTCATGTGCCTCCACTCTGCTGGTGACCAAGCAATTCACTCCCCCAAACCAGTGAAGAACCTTACAAGAATCTCGATATCCAACGAGAGTGATTGATTTTTTGCGTAAGATAAAATAAGCTTTCGTTTATCCTCGAGGCTTAACTTGCCATGAGTATAAAGCTGCACAGGACCAACAACGCCGGGTTTTCCAACATAAATAGTTCGTCCATCTTGTGCAAGCAGAGGTACCATACCTTCCGGCGGACCCACCCAGCTCATTTCTCCCTTCAGTACTCGGGGAGTCTGAAGGACTGCCCCGGCAGTTGATGAACTCGACTTATTTCTTGAAAAGAGGAAAACCAGTGGATAAATAAAGAGCAAAGAAACCAAGCTCGTCACAATATCAAACGTACGCTTCGCAAATCGATGAGAGGGGAGATTGATGTTGTACTCAATTTCGACTAAGGGGACTTCATCGAGGGTATCAACTCCCCATTTGCCAACAATTACCTCGCGGTTCGTTGGTACGATACTATAGTTTACCCCGGGGCTTTTCGTTCTTCCAATCACCGATAGAATATCTTCGAAAGAAATATCTTCCGCCGAAAAGATCACATCCGTGACTCTGTGTTCATCAATTACTTTTCCGATCGTCTCCGTGCTGCCGAGAATCTCAACGCCGTTAATGCGCTCCCCAAGTCGCTGCCGATTCACATCTATGAATCCCACTATGTGATACAAATCCCTTGGGTGAGAATTAAGTCGTCGAAGAATTTCCTGAGCCGATTCACCTATCCCAACAATCAATGCGCGTCGACCGAAAAGGGCTTCATTTTTTGACCTGCCTGTAAAACGTAGCACCACACGCCAACCCGGTACAATCAAGAAACTCATCATGCCAGAAAGCAATAGAACTGCTCGGCTGAACGCATATCCTTTAAAGATAGCAGTGAACGCAAAGACAATGAGGAACGAGAGAATAACACTTATCCCCGCGCGAGACACACTCAATGGCTTTGTTGGGCTCAATCGCCCACCGTACATCATAAAAATGAATAACAGAGGTGGAATTGTCAGAGCAAAAGGATAAACAAATGGCGGAAAGCTCCCGATTCTACCGCGCCAGAGAAGCTCCCCAAGCATGATCGTTAGGTCAATTAAGACAACATCAAAAACCGCAAACCTGAACCTGCGGGCGGTTTTCCCAAAGCGCGCCACCAATAACCGCATCTCGATGGCAACGTTGAGAAGAAACTTCCCAACGACTGATCGATTATGATGCTTTTCCACATAGACTCGCATTGCATCGTAAAAATAACCTATAGCATCAATGTCGCTCCGCTTGGTGCTCTCACCCTTAAAGTGGATGATCTGCGTCAGAGGGACGTACATGATTCGCCAGCCCGCTGACTTAATGCGGTAACACCAATCAACATCCTCACCGTACATAAAGAAGCTCTCGTCAAATCCACCAACTTGCTCGTAGACTTCTCTCCTCACCATCATAAATGATCCGGCAAGGGCATCTACATCGTGAACTTGGTCTGGATCAAGGTACGTCAAATTATAACGGCCGAAAAGACGAGACCTCGGAAAGAGCGAACTCAAACCCGACAACTTCGTGAAAGCAACCCAGGGAGTTGGAAAACTTCGGCGACACGCTAATTGGATAGTCCCATCGGCGTTCAATATCTTACAGCCAGCCATCCCGACATCTGGATGGGCTTTTAGAAATTCAACCATCACGCGCAGTGTATCTTCCTGAACAACGGTATCAGGGTTAATGATGAGGAAATATTTCCCACGCGCGATTTTCATCGCAAGGTTGTTCGCTTTCCCAAAGCCAAGATTATGATCGCTGACAAGAAGTCGTACCGAAGGATATCGACTCCTAATGAAATCAACGCTCCCGTCGTCCGACGCATTATCAACAACGATGATCTCGCCGCGCTCCCCATCCCTGTCCGGAGTTACCTGGGCAAGTGATTCTTGAAGTGAATTTATAGCATTTGCGAGGAAATCGCGAACATTGTAGCTAACAATGATGATGGAAATCCACATAAGCTTCGTATATCACAAATTCCCGTGCTTCATCAAAATCGTCAATAGCTAACAACGGTTTACGCGTTTGCGAAGTGCCGAAGGCGGGTTTGTGTGAGTCCCTCTTTTAACGGGATAAACCCGGCAAGCTGCAAACACGCTTGCTTTGCCGCTGTTGTGTTGTATCGCAAACCTCAATTCCATTTTACGTTTTGACATGAGATTTTACACTTTGCACGGAGCAATAGCAGCTATAACGTTCAACTGCAGTTTTGTTAAGTTGAATAACCAGCTTAACAATTTCAACCGCGAAGCCCAACAATCGTTCTGATAAATCATCCCCTTTATTTCGCATTTTTTTCGCCTGGGACGGACGTGCAACTCACAATTTGCTGAACAGATGTTGAAATTTCAACTTCCACACCATAAATGCAGCCTCGTAAATAATCCCCTTATTCATCTTTGATGTCCCTACGCGGCGGTCAACAAACACAATAGGATGCTCACAGACGCGAAAGCCCCTCGCCCACGCCTTGAAATTCATCTCGATCTGAAACGCATATCCATTTGATCGAATCCTATCGAGATCGATGCTTTCCAGAACTTTTCTCCGATAACACTTGAATCCCCCTGTCGCATCGCGGACAGGCATCCCGGTGATGATACGGGTGTAGACATTAGCAAAGTAACTCAGAAGCAGACGTTTCATAGGCCAGTCAAGAACCCGAACGCCATTGATGTACCGAGACCCAATGACAAGATCACACCGCTCCATAGCGGAAAGCATCCTCGGAATTTCTTTCGGATCATGGGAAAAATCTGCATCCATCTCGAAGATGTACTCATAATCATGAGCAAGCGCGTACTTGAATCCAGCAACATAGGCTGTCCCGAGTCCCATCTTCTTTTCTCTCAAAAGCAGATGCACACGATGGTCGGAAGCTCCCATCTTCCTCACAGCCTCTGCAGTCCCATCAGGTGAATTATCATCCACGACAAGAACATCGATCTCAGGAGCTACGGAAAGAATCTCCGGCACAATCCGAAGGATATTTTCGGCTTCATTGTAAGTTGGAATGATGATCAGTGTCCCCGGCATTGGTGGAAATTCTCCTCACTCCGCAACTGACTTTGACTGCAACGATGAACGAGTTGTGTATTCACGCACAGCATTTGCAACAAACTGGATCTGGTCTTCTGTTAACTCTGGATGCATCGGAAGTGAAAACACCTCACGCGCACTGCGTTCCGCAATCGGAAAATCTCCCTCCCTCTTCCCCAAATGAGCAAACACAGGTTGCAGGTGCAGCGGAAGCGGATAATGTATACCAAATGGAATCCCCTTCTGTCTGAAATGCTCGGCTAACCCGTCTCGATCCTTCAATCGAATGGTGTATTGATGAAAGATATGGTTTCGACCTGGAGCTGTTGCAGGAAGTTCAACCTTTGCATCACGAAGAAGCTCACCGTACCGCGCCGCATGAGCCTGCCGCATCTGATTCCAGTTGTCAAGGTACCTGAGCTTCACTTTCAGAACAGCGGCTTGGAGCGAATCCAGACGGCTATTAACGCCGAGCAAGAGATGCTCATACTTGGTGCGCGCACCATGCTGCGTAATTAGACGTACTTTCTGAGCCAAAGCATCATCATTTGTCACCACCATACCACCATCGCCATACGCACCGAGATTTTTGCTGGGGAAAAAACTGATGCACCCGCCGATGCCAAATGTCCCTGCCTTCTTCCCCCGATACTCAGCACCAAAGGCTTGTGCTGCATCCTCCAACACCCAGAGATGATGCTTTTCTGCAAGCTTAAGAATCGGATCCATGTCAGCAGCCTGTCCATACAGATGGACAGGAACAATGCCAACTGTTCGAGGAGTAATAGCAGACTCAATCTTCCGAGGATCAATATTAAATGTCTTCTCATCTATATCTACATACACAGGTACAGCTCCAAGCAACACCATCGTCTCGGCAGTGGCAACAAACGTGAATGGTGTCGTGATGATCTCATCGCCAGGTCTAACCCCTAACGCCATCATTGCAATCTGCAACGCATCCGTGCCCGAGGCACACCCGATGGCGTGCTTTACGCCCAGATAGCGTTCTACTTCCTCTTCGAATTCCTGAACGACTCTTCCCATAACGAATTGGCCTGAATAGAGAACGCCTTCAATTGCAGCATCGATCTCTGGCTTAAGTTTCTGATACTGCGTTACCAGGTCTACCATTCGAATATTCATAAACAGGTCTTCCCTCTCTTTAAGTCTCTCAATGTCCTTTCCCCAGAAAGACAGTAAAAAGTGTACGGAAGAGAATCTTGAAATCTGTTCTGAGCGACATGTTCTCTATGTAAAAAAAGTCGTACTGAAGTTTCCTCCGAACGTCTTCAATTGATTCATCGTACTTATACTTGACCTGTGCCATCCCTGTGATTCCGGGTCGGACCTTTAAGCGGCGACGGTAGATTGGGATTTCACGAGAAAGCTGCTCCACAAAATGTGGTCGCTCGGGTCTCGGACCAACTAACGACATATCGCCAGCAAGAACATTGAGAAAATTCGGTACTTCATCAATATGCAACTTCCGAATAATCCGTCCTACCCGCGTGATCCGAGGATCGTTCTTCTGCGCCCACTGGGGTCCGAGACTTTCCTCAGCTCCTTTGTACATCGAACGAAACTTTATAATGGAGAAGATTTTGCCGTCTTTGCCGACACGACTCTGGCGGTAAAAAACCCCGCCCGGTGAATCAACTGCAATCGCGATCCCAACAAGTATCCAGAGAGGCAACCCGACGGTCAAGATAACCAACGACACGGTAATATCAATTGCCCGCTTCACACTCTGCTCCCACGGCTTCATGAGCTCCGGCATGATTTCGATGAGCGGAACACCGTAGAGCTGATCAGTCCGCGCTTGTCCACTGACAATATCGTATAAATCAGGAATGATCTTGAAGCTAACATTTCGTGCGGCAGAGCTCCCAAGAATATCAAGGAGCTTCCTATGCTCCGCTGAATCCAGTGCAATTACAACTTCCTTGACTTTGTGTACCTCGATGATATTATCTAACATATCAATACTGCCGAGCGTTGGAACGCCCTTATAGTTGCCATCAGTTTTCCTTGCATCTGTTTTCACGAAGCCAATAACCTTATGCCCAAGTGCCGGAAACTCTTGCAGTAGATCAAAAACCTCACGTGCTTTCTTTGACCACCCCACAATGACGGTGTTCCGTAAGCCAATCCCTTTCAAAAGAAGGTGACGTTGAAAACTTCGCACGACTATTCTTCCACCGCCAAGCGCAACGATCAACAAAGCCCAGTACAAAGCAATCAACAATCGTGCTTGTGATTGTGAACCTGTTGATACATCATCAATGAATATGGCAAAGAACAGAAAAAGGACTCCAAACGTTACGGCTTTGAACACCGTAGTGAATTCATCAAAACGTGATTTTGCATACCACGACCGGTAAAGTCCAAAGAAAAGAAATACAATCATCCAGTAGAGATAAATGGCAAACATTGGCAGCCAGAACTCCGGGCGGATGGGATAGCGGAACCAGCCGCTGTCTACCCGAAGCCAGTAATATGCAGCCCAAACTCCGTTGATAGCCAGAAAATCAGCAAAGAAAAGGACTATTTTTTCAACCGTTTTTCCCATAAGGGTCTCTACAGGAGCTTTTCATCAAAATAGCGAAAACATCCATAAAGGTCAAAAGGGCTTTCAAAGTTTTTCGATTCACCAGCAGAAATCGCATTTGAGAAGCCTTCACCCCTCCAGGAGAACAACACACAATTCTCTGGGACCATGCACCCCCTTCACAAGGACTTTTTCAATATCTGCAGTTTGACTTGTACCTGTGATCAGCGTGTATGCCGCAGGCAACCTACCCTCTGCTTTGTTAATCGATGCGAAAGCTTCCCAGAGCGTACCGATGAGCTGATTTGAACGAGCGATCACAACATGCCGCTCAGGAAGGAGCGATACAAGTCTCGGTTGGATGTGTGAAGATTTTATCAACACACTTCCCGTTTCTGCGATGAGCGCTTCACACGCCGTTATCCCAGTGTCCGCACTCCGCTGGTCCGCTGCACCGTCAGAAATACAATCCCAACGAAATCGGGCGTCGTTGTTATAAAGAAATTCAACAGTACCTCGGAGTCCGCCAGAGCCAGAGAGAAGCTTCTGACGAAAACCAACCCACATCTGCAGCACATCTTCAGAAACGATAACGCACTTTGCACCAACACCTTGGAGATAGCTCGCTAAAGCATCAGCAAGGTTTCCCTCTGTTGTTCGAATAACAGCTCCTCCCACTGATTGAAGCTCATCTGCAAAGCGCTCAATGCGCACAGATTGATCCACTTCCCATGTTAGAAGGCGACGAATCTCATCTCTGTCTGGCAATTCAGCATCTTCACCGCGAAATGAATCATTCATGCCGACACGATGGAGGATTTCTTCTCTGCTTTTCATTGCCTCGACGTTTTCCCTACCTTCCGATACAACTGATGAAACGTCTTTTTTGCGACAGGTGGAAAATCTCTTGTTTGCCCCCATACAGGGACGTACACCTTTGCGTCTTTCCCAAAAATGGTGCTCAAGAGCTGGGCAACTCGAGTTGCAAAAGCGTAGCGCCAACGCCCAGTCATAAGCCAAGCCCACACTTTCAGTATCATCCGCTCAATCCTGGGGGTTTGCCTCTGCGCGACAACAAAACTTCGCTCATACAGCAAAACATGATGAATATCAATCTTCACCGGGCAAATTTCCGCACATGCTCCACACAGCGAGGACAAATAAGGGTGTAGTGGCGTCGTGTTAAATCCAAGCATCAGCGGAGCAAGCATTGCCCCAATCGGTCCCTGATAAACCCAACCATAAGCATGTCCACCGATCTGTCGATAGACAGGGCAGGTATTCAAACAAGCACCACATCGAATGCAATAAAGGACCTGCCGTATGCTTGAATCAGAAAGGAGCGACGATCTGCCGTTGTCCAGAATGATGATATGAACTTCCTTCGGTCCGTCGCGGTCATTCATCTGGCGCGGAGAAGAAATGAGAGAAACATAACTGGTCATACGTTGCCCTGTTGCGCTTCGTGGCAAGAGCTTGAGAAACAACGCAAGATCAGCCATGCGGGGGATCACTTTCTCAATTCCCATGATGGCGATGTGCACACGCGGAAGCGTAGTCGTGAAGCGAGCGTTCCCTTCATTCTCTACAATGCAAAGCGTTCCAGTCTCGGCGACAGCAAAGTTCACACCGGAAATCCCAACGTCGGCCGAAAGAAATACATCCCGCAACCTGCGTCGCACTATAGAAGTGATAAGAGCGGGATCAGAAGGAACGGGCTCATGGAACTTCTCCGCCAGGAGTTCAGCAATTGCCTCACGTGATTTATGGAGTGCGGGGGCTGTAATATGCGAAGGCGTCTCTCCGGCGAGCTGAACAATGTATTCGCCGAGGTCCGTTTCCACAATAAAGTATCCATCTTTTTCTAACGAGGCATTGAGATGAATTTCGTCTGTTGTCATGGATTTCGACTTGACGATACGCTTTGCATTGTGCTGCTGGAGAATAGTCCGAACAATTGAAACAGATTCACTGGCATCTTGTGCCCAGTGGACTTTCATGCCGTTCGCAGTTGCGGTGCGTTCAAATTCTTGGAGATACTGAGCAAGGTGATCAATAGTAAACTTGCGAATTCGGTGAGCGAGCATTCGAAGTTCTTCCCAATTTGCAACTTCGCCAACCACCTCCTCCCGTTTTTTCAGGGAATGCTCGGTTGCTTTCCACACAGCTGCGCGAAGAGGGAGATCACGAAGTGCTTCACGAATATTTTTCTGAATATCGATCAACTCAACGCTCATGAATCGGACGATAGGATTTCTGCAATATGAATGGGCTGCGTTCGGATTCCATGCCGTGAAAGCAGTCCACCAATCTGGAGTAAACAACCACTGTCACCAGCAGTCAGGTATTCCACATTGGCTGCAGTTATCGAGCGGACCTTCTGTTCCCCCATCGCCGTTGAAAGCATAGGGAATTTTACTGCAAACGTTCCACCGAAGCCGCAGCAAAGATCAGCGTTCTCCATTTCGACGAGTGACAATCCACGAACATGTTTCAATAACCGTCGTGGTTCATTTATCACACCGAGTTCCCGCCGAAGATGGCATGATTCATGATAAGTCACCGTGTGTGGAAAAACTGCGCCGACCTCCTCAGTTTTCAAGACATTCACAAGAAACTCGCTCAGCTCATAAATATGGGTGGAAACATGGGCAACGTCCTCGTGAAGGCTTGCCGGTATATCGAGCTCAGGGAACATCTTGACCATGCTTACACATGAACCAGAGGGCGCGACTATGTACTCCGCATCTCGGAAAATTCTCACAAATCTCACTGCAAGGCGAGTTGCTTCACGCCGGTAGCCAGTATTGAAAGCAGGCTGTCCGCAGCACGTTTGCTTTCTCGGGTAAATAACACGAATACCGAGCCGCTCCAAAACTTTCACCGTCGCAATTCCCGTTTGAGGGAAAAATAGGTCAACAAGACAAGGAATGAAGAGGGAGACGGTCATACGTTTTCACGCTTCATGGACAATAAATACGGCTTCTTCCGCCACAGCATTGTGAACGCTCTATAAGCCTACATTTCAGCAGACGCCGGACAACCACTGAGAACCTCGTCAATGACATTCAAGAATTTCGTCACCACCTTTTCATTTGAGAACTCCTTCAGAACCAGCTCCCTTCCTCGTTTTCCCATCTCAGCCCTTTTTTGTTCCGGCAAAGCTACCATTCTCCGCATGGCATTAGCAAGGCTTTCAGCGTCTCGCGGCTTGACCAGAAACCCATTTACGCCATCTTGGACAATCTGCCTGCATCCCGGAACATCCGTCGTTATAATCGGCTTTTGCATGGAGGCTGCTTCAAGCAATACGCGCGACATGCCTTCTCGATATGAGGGAAGAACAACACAATCACTTTTGCAAATAAACGGTCTTACATCATCGGTCACCCCAAGATACCGCACAATGCCGCAGCGTTCCCACTTCTTCAATTGCTCAGCGGATATGGCAGAAGGAATCTGAGCATCAAGCGGGCCGAGGAGCCAGAATAGAACAGAAGAATCAGTTGCCGCAATCCGCGACGCAGCCTCCACGAACTCCAGCACCCCTTTGTCGTAAACCATGCGAGCGATAAGAAGAAATATAAACTTACTTGGGTCCTTTTGAGTATTTACGCAAAACGATTCGCTGAAATACGCTGTATCAATCCCTTCTCCATTGATCTGAATGAGTTTCTGTGGATCGGCAAACCTCTCAGCAACCAGTTGGTGCGCATCATCAGGATTCAGCGCAATAATCTTCGCAGCATATCGAAGAGAGAATCGCAAGAGCGCTCGCCCTATTCGTGATGCCAAGGTGTCTCTCACAAATATATAGCCTAATCCTGACACCACATTGATAACAGGAACTTTGGCGAATCTTGCAGCAATTGCACCATAGATATTAAGTTTCACGCTGTAGTTGATCACGATATCCGGCTTCATGGCAGTATACAGCTGGTAAATCGAATAGATCACCTTCACCTCTCGAAGAGGATTCATCCCCCCTCGTTCATGGTACAGCCTGCGGCATTCGATCCCTTCAGCTGCAACTTTTGCCTCGCCTTCACCAGGGGTAGCTGCAACAGTAGTCTCATAACCTCTTTCTCTAAGCGCTCTTAACAAAGGAAGACGGAAATGCAGAACATCAAGAAACATCGGTGAGAGAAGAACGATCCTTTTCCGCGCAGACATTCACAACCCCCTCGCTTCCAGTTTAATGGAATGCCAGCTATGTTTCCGTACAACGATGACCTTCTTTGAAATTCTCATTATCGCCCGATCTGCAAACCCATCAGTGTACAGTATATCAACTGAATGAATCCCACTTCGCTGGAGAGCTTCCAGTTTGTTTTCGCCGTAACAATTGAAACTAAGACCTTGCACCTTCCCATCTTTGTCTATTGCCAACTTGCTTCCAATGACAATCACATCATTCCAACGCGACCTTAGAGCTGAAATATAGCACTCGTACGAAGCAGACAGAACAACAACCTTGTCGCCATTAGCAACATGCTTTTCGAGCCTTGCAATGATGTCTTCGCGAAGTCGAATCTTGCTAAAATATTTCTGCCCCTTTTCGATAACGACTTTTTCAGGCAGTCCTAAGAGGAAGAAGTGGACGCCAATTTTTTTGATCGTCGCGTTCGTAAGTATTCCAATTTTGCTAAAAATCATACTGACTGTGAGAATGGTAAGCTTCACGATGTTTTTAGAAAACTCCTTGTAAAATCTGAACACCGTGTCACGTTCTGTGAGAGTCCGATCAAAATCAAAAACCACAGTCATCGCATTCGCTTTTGAAGCACCTTCTTATAGTTGCTCATATTGAACATCTGGTGAAAAAGAAAGAACATGCTGCGGAGTGGTGTGGAATATGATAAATTCACAAAATGTATCTGGTCCCGGTGTTTGAACGTGAACGCGATGTCCCGAAGGAGATCAACAACTGCGGGCTTCGAGAGAAAGTGTAATACCTCTCCTGGAAAAAGCCAGTTTAAGTATTCTTTTTCAATTGGTTCAGCGGCAAGCTTACGACCCAGGAGAACTTCGATGTACTTTCCAACCAATCTTCCAGAAAGCAAAATCGAACCCCAGATGCGCGGATTAACCTCAATTAGTTTCAATTTCTTGTCCCGGCTATCAAGAATGAACTCGACCATTGCAAGACCTGACCATTCTAACTTATCTAACACCGCTTTCCCAGCTACTTTCAGCTCTTCATCCTTGCAAACGGTCGAGAATACCGAAACCCCTCCCCTTGCAGGAAACGTTCTGATTCTCTTGTGACCTTGCCAGTCTATAAGTTCACCGTTCGAATAGAGAAAAAAAGCGCCATAGACATTTTCTTCCCCGGGCAAATATTCCTGCACTATGTAATCAGCCGTACTGCTGGTATGAAGAAATCGCTCGAGTTCAGATGGGTTCTTCAAAATTCTTTGCCCCTTTGCCCCTTCTCCAAAGCGTTTTTTGGCAACGAGTGGAAAACCTAATCCGT
Organism: Bacteroidota bacterium; assembly: GCA_049973045.1. GTDB lineage: Bacteria > Bacteroidota > Ignavibacteria > 0-14-0-80-59-12 > 0-14-0-80-59-12 > JBMFJZ01. Next base: position 60,691 of record JBMFJZ010000007.1, read on the forward strand.
CTGAATTTTCTTTTGCCTCCTCGATGAGAGTTTTAGGAATTGCAATGCCGGCAGCTTGGGCAAAGTGAGCAAGCGCTAACTTGTCCCTTGAAACCAGAAAAGCCTTCTTGGTTGGTAGAAGATATCGGAAACATGTGTCTCTTTGCCTCTTCTGCTCAAGAAAGCTGTAGAATTCCAAAATCGTCCGTTCCTCAATAGGCAGGAACACAATGTCTTCACCAGTGCTCAATAGTTCACTAAATTCCGCTACCGTGTTCTCTTTATGAATTCCATAAGCCATGCGAAGCATTAAATTAACATGCTCATCTGGTCTAATAAGAAATGCAAAGCCACCCTCAGATGATAGGCAATATCTTACCAAATTGTAGAGGTCAAAAACCTTTCTGATGCTTATATCAGTCAGGAGAATTTTATATTTAGACATAGAATTTCCTTGTTCTACTGGTTCTCAGTGCAATGGGATAAATTGAATTTGTGCCTCTCACAGAGATACCAGATACTATAAACCGAGCAGTTTTCTGATGGACGTGAACCGAAAGTCGCTCAACAATCGATCGAATCGTTCCCAGGTTTTGTGTAAGTTGTAATAGTGTCGGAATCTCTTCAGCCAGGGCGGATGCATTCTTGGTTGTTCTGTATCAAACTCCCACGGATGGATATAGAAGATCACAGGGCGAGATTCCCGGATGCACTGTTGCATCAAGTATTTCGTAAACGGATACGGGAAGAACCTGAAATATCCTCCACCGCTACAGGGGATTCGCATGCGAGCAAAGCGCGCGGAACTCAGAGGCACCTCAATCAATGACCCTACGCTGTGAATATGAAGAGGAGCATCAGGTATTCCATAGTTTGGATGGAACCTTACAGGAAATATTGAAGAATCGTATAGAAGTCCGTACTCTTTGAGAATGTCAAAAGCCCACATCGTTTCCTTCGTAATGCTAAAAGATGGTGCGCGAAATCCGATGATGCTCTGCTCAGTGCATAGCCGGGTAACCTTAAGAGCTTTCTCCAAATCTTTTTCAAATTCTTCTGGCGTCATCTCAGTTAGAAGAGAGTGTGAATATCCATGGGTAGCAATCTCATGACCATCGCTTTCAATCTCTCGAATCAACTCAGGGGCGCGTTCTGCAATCCAGCCAAGCACAAAAAAGGTAGCGTTAACCTCATGTTTCTTTAGGAGCGCCAAGATTCGCCTTGTGCTCCCGAGAACGCGCATCTCGTACCTGTCCCATTCTTCCTTCTTAATGACCTGACTGAGGTTATGAACACAAAACCAATCCTCCAAGTCAATAGTCATAGCATTGATGATTGCATCAGGTTTTCCTACCTCACAGGTGCTCTCCAAAACCCTTGAGGGGAGGAAAGTGACATTATCAAGTCCTCCTTTGCTGGATAACACAGCATATGCCTCCCTGCCGTTGGGTTTACCCTTTTCTTGCATCGAAGTTTTCAAAAATTGTTGCAGCATAGGAATCCATTGTTCTTCCAAGTTCAAAATCCTTGACCCGCTGAAGCCCTTTCTCCGTGTACATCTTTCTCAGCGAAGGATCCTCCAAGATTCTTAAGACTGCCTCAGCAAACAGCCTTTCCTCTCGGGTTAGTGGTTGGGCTGAAGAGTAGAGAGTTCCATCACAAGGTGGCACCAGAATTCCATATTCGGCAAATTCAATGGAGCTCGTCCGAAACTCCGAATCTGAATCTGGAGCAAGAATTTCCCTCGGACCAGAATCACAGTCAGCGGCGACCACAGGCAGTCCACAAGCCATCGCTTCAATCACACTGTATGGAAATCCTTCCCAGAGAGAAGGAAACGCTAAGAGGACTGCTCGTCGCATGTATTTATATGGATTAGCTCTATATCCCAAGAAAATGACATTTTCTTTAAGCCCCGTCCCTATTGCAAGCCTTTGAAGATAATTTCTTAGCTCCCCATCTCCAATAATAACAAGCTTGCTGTCAGGAAACCGTTGTTTTATCAGTTGAAACGACCGGATCAGATGCCACTGCCCCTTCGCCATAGTAAGTCGACCGACATGAAGGACAATTGGTAACTCAAACAAATCCGCAAGCTCAGACTCCAGAGCTTCTTCTGCCAAAGCAGCAGTGTGTTTCAGGTCCAAGGGATTATAAATTACGCGGATTCTAGCCGGGTCAATATGATAAGCAGCAACGAGCTCATTTTTCGTTCGTTTCGATACTGCAACATATTTATCAGCGTGCGGGAGAAAAAGCCGAAATAAAGCCCTCAGAATCACTCTTCTCGCACGGCTCCTTGAGCAACGCCGGATGTCATTGCTCGGTAAAGAATGCAAGATAACAATGATTGGAACCCGCGCGATCCCGAACAACCGAAGAAGAACGATCACAGCTTGAAAACCAGATGTGAGTATAAGGTCAGGTGCTTGCCTCTTCAGAAGAACCGACAGCTTCACAGCCGCTGGTATCCATCGAAACATCTCGAGAATGGTTTTGTTCCCAATGTCTTTCTTAAGAGTCCTCACATCGCGTTGGTTGAAGAATGTAGGTTTCCCTTTTGTTGCAACAATCGTGACGTTGTGCCCTGCCAGAACAGAGGAGCATAATATGGAAGATAATTTTTCTGCCCCACCCCCGAGTATCGTGTAAAGAAGAATCTTCATGCACTAATTCTCTAACCAGCTTACCATATCCTTTGTGAGCTTTTTGATCTCCCGATGCTGGACAAGCCAGTTGAACCCACGCATCCCCATTTCCCGCCTCTGAAAAGGAGACAACTTGTACATATCAGCCATTGCACGTGCAAACTCATGGGGACTCCAGCCAACAAGCACCCCACCCTCGCTCTCTGAGATGACGAGGTTTTGGTCAGGGATTGTGGATGCTATCACAGGGAGACCGACTTTAAAATATTCGAGGATCTTCACCGGTGAACTGTAGCTCAATACCTGGTTCGGTTCGATAGGCGACAATCCAACATCACAAGCTCTTATGTAACATGGTAATTCATCTTCAGAAACGCTCGGGTAAACCCTCACAAAGTTCTCGAGGCGTTTCGAGCGAGCACGCTCCAAAAGATAAGCTGTATCTTCAACACTTGGGGCGTATCCAATAAAAATCAACCGGGTATTTTCATACCCGCCTCGATTGACCAACATTCCCATGGCATCAATGAGAATTTCAAGTTTTCGGAATCGAGAAAGTGCTCCAATATAGATAAAGCCGAAGCTTTCTCGTCGAAGCCCAAGGGTTTTTCTGTAAACCTCGCGCCGATCTTCGCAGAACTCGGAGGCACTGTTTACTTCAACGCCAGATGGCCACACCTTCACTTTTTCTTCCCTCAGTCCAAGCTCCGAAATAAAAAGGCTTCGCATGGCATCGCTCATAGCCCATACCTGATCCGCCCTCCTCAAGATCGAATTTCTCATTAATCGCCCAGCAAATCCACGCGCCTTGTGAACAAAAGAAGGACGTTGCAGGAGTTCCTCTGGCATCAGAAAGCCAATATGCACAATGAACTTTGCTGAAAATTTCCTCGCCCAAACCTCCGCCGCTCGCAAGAAAAGAGGATAATTAAAAGCAACGAAGTGTGTAGGATGTATGACAGAACCCTGAATAATTTTCGTAATCGCGGTCTTAATGTTTTTCCGTGTCCGCTGCACCTCAGTAACGATTGCCGGCAGACTTCGAGGGCGAATTTTAGGAAGATAGGCAATCCATCCATTCTCTCTTTTTTCAAACTTCACTTCTGTAATAGAGGAATTGAAGCAAAGGACATCGGTCTGTATTCCATATTGACTTGGGAGATAATCGAGCATAGGTCTCCGATAGTGCGCTGGAAAGCGAACACTCACATCATCATCATAAAGAAATATTACGCGGAGCGCGCGCATTTGGACCCCCTTCGATTTCACCAGGTGACAGCTCCATTTGACTCTCTGTGTCTTAAAATATCTATCCAATATGCGAATGTGTCGGAGAGTGTCTCAGCGAGAGATCGCCGTGGCCTCCATCCAGTCAGCACCTGAATTTTATCAAACGAGCCAACAACTTTCGGCACAAGATGACTCCGTACTTTCCATGGGGCAGAAACTACCTTGACATCGACACCAGCAATTTCAATCAACATTTGCAAAATACGTTCAACGGAGACTGCTGTTCCGGAGCAGACATGATAAGCCTCTCCTGGCCTTCCAGCCTCAGCTAATCTGACATAAGCTTCGACTGCATCACGAACATCGAGAAAATCACGTTGCACAGCAAGATCGCCCACTTGCAGCACTGGTTCTCGTCTACCAAGTTTAATTTCAGCCAATTGAGATGCGAAATCAGGAACGACAAATCCTAAGCTCTGGCGCGGTCCAATCTGGTTGAATGGTCGCAGCTCCACGATATCTAAGTCCATGGTCGCTGTGTAGTACTGAATGAGGTAATGCACGGAAACTTTGCTTACAGCATATGGATGCAATGGCCTAAATGGCGCATCCTCTCTTAGAGGTAGGTCCTGAGGCGAGACAGCACCGTACATTTCTGAGGACGTCGGAATCATGACTCTTGTACGTACCCCGGATTTCTTGACCGCCTCTAAAATCGCCGCCGTACCAATGAAATTCGTTTCGTACACTTCTCGGGGGAAAACTTCAAACGTTTTTGCAACCGCCGCAAAATGATAAATGAAATCCGGTCTGATCTGCATAATCCAGCTACTGCACTTTTCTTCATCAGTCACATCACACTCAATAACGTTTATGCTCCCTCTAATGTGTTCGATGTTGCCCAGCTGCGACCCTGGCTTAATAAACCCGTACACTTTGTGACCTTCATCGAGGGTTTTCTCAGCGAGATACGATCCGACGAAGCCACCAATCCCTGTTACCAGAATAATTGACATCTTCCGCTTCCGCCTGTACATGCTCCCTTAGTTTCAAGCTTTCAAGTTCATATAGATGGCATGGAGCCAGATCCTACCTCTCGACCCAATATGGATTCTCCCTGAAGAGCTTTGGTCGATGCCGCAAGAGCAAGCCCGGTGATGACCCAGAATTCGTTCCCGGCAAGTTGGTCAAGTGTCATGCTCATCATCAAGAACGAGGCCAGCGCAACGATCAAACCGAAAAGGAACACTTTCCCGTCGAAAGTCTCCGCTGCTCTATGTCCTTTCCACAGATATATGAGAAGAAACCCAATAAATAGCAAACTTGGGATAAGCCCTATAATACCAGTTTCTGCGAAAATCCTTAACGCCGTGTTATGGACAGATCTTGCTGACTCTGTGGAAAGGAGACTCCCCCGATACGAATTGAATGCTCTCTCAAAATTTCCAAATCCAACACCAACAATTGGATTCGACTTAATTGCGCGCCAGGTAACCTCTATGATCTTCGTGCGCTGCTCAAATGATGTATCCTTCCCTGTAAGCGCTCGTTCCGCACGAGCTGACAAATTCATAAGGTCAACAAGCCTTCCGCCGATATTTGTGAAGACAAGAAGCCCTATAATAGCGACCACCGATCCCAGAACTGCAAAACCGATGATCTTTCTTGATCCTTTTTGGCTCACAAAAAAATAAATCGTATAAAGAAGCACGATCAGCGTGAATGTTAACCATCCTGACCTCGATAGCGTTGCTATGATTGCAATAGCAATGACACCGACTGACCCACCCAATAAAAGGCGTCCGGCGAATGTTCGCTGGATAAAAAGGAGTGCAATTCCAATTGCAAAAGCTGTCAAGAGATATGTAGCATAATAGTTCGCATCCCCAAATGGGGCAAAATACACTCTTCCACTAACAAACTTGACAAATAAACTTGAGCGAAGAGCCTGGAGTATTCCTATTACCCCGGTCACAGCTGCCTCAATCACAAAAAAGGCAGAAAGATAGAAGATAACCCTATCATACTTGCTCTCAGCAAGGTAATAATAGACGCCAGCTGCAGTCAGGATCACAATTGCAAATTGCACCAGTGCGGCCAGCGAAATACCTAACTGCTCCACATTAACCAAACTTGGCACAAATGCAATAAACATCGCAGCTGACCATCCAAGCACGGGGATTCTCCGCCATCGAAAGAGATCAACCAGTAAAATCCCTTCGATGAAAAGAATAACAAAGAGGAGGTCATACAAACGATAGAGGCCAATGCCCCTGATAATCTGCACCGAAGCCAGGGGAAGAAAAGCGACTAAAATGAACAAACGCGCGTTTCGGTTCAGAGTAAAGGCCAGAACAATGAACGCGCCCACGGTTAAATAAAAAATCTTCTCTTGCCCGATAAAAAGCGGAATTGCCCCGAGCACAACAAGCACGAGGCTAACCAACAGTGCACCAAGTATGTCACTGAGAGATCTCATATACCCCGTTGCAGATCACCGTTATTTCTTTGTGAGCGAGAAGATTCGTTTGCGCCACGCAAAAAGGGGAAATCAGTCTGACGCGACAATCAGGACAAACGACGGTGAAATCGAAAAATGGACTTGAGATCATCAGACAATTGTCTCATATAAGCATATCTGGAAGGATCGGTTTTCTTCAAAGACTCTAGTCGCTCAATTGCATACGCAACGCTGATCGAGACCATCACCGCCAACAATACAAACACAAGAACAATCACCCTCCGCTGCGGGCGGGCTGGACGCTCTGGAACGCTGGCTCGCTCAAGGACCAAAAGCGTCGGCGTGTTCCGCTGCTCCTCAATCTTAGCTTGCTCATATAAAGGAGCCAGCATTTCAAAGATCTTCTGCTGAACCGCGTAATCTCTATAACGCCTAAAATACTCAACCTCAAGTTCGGGCACATCCCTCAACTGCCGATTCAGCTCGTCAAGCTCCATCTTCGTGGTTTGAAGAAGAACATTCCCCTCCCCTAACGATCGTTCCATAATTGCGAGTTGAAGCTCCTTCGTCGCTTTTAAAGCGTACAGCTCTGCTATTCCCGAAACGCTGGAAGCAACCTTCTCTGGAATGAGTACAACACCATGCTTCTGCTGAAAAACCTTAAGACTATCCTCAGAAGCTCGGAGTTCAGCCCGATTCTGCTCAAGCCGCTTTTCAATAAACTCACGGTTTGAACGTGCCTGACGAGTATTGAGTGCAATATTTAATTCATTCAAAACTGTTACAAACGAATCTGCCATCGCTGCTGCCTGATGCGGATCGCGGTCGAAAACGCGAATAGTCAGCGTCCCTTCTTCGTTGACAAGAAATTTAACATTCCCCCGGAGTACATCAATTGCGTCTTCCATCGACCCATTCTTGATGTCGTACTCTTTAAAGAGATTAAAGCCGCGGACAATCCTCTCCATAGTGGGTCGACTTTGTAGAATTGCGATATAACGATACAGTTCTCCCTCACCGGAAACACCCGCAAGCCCTTTCAGAGATGAAAATTGTCGAGCGAGCGAAGACACCTCCCCCATACCGGGCAATAACCAGCTGGGCTGGGGAGGCAAAATGACCGTTGAGGCAGCATACCAACGAGGCAAAACCAATACAACTGCGATCGATAAAATAGTCGTTATTACAACTGTGAGAAGAACAAACTTCCTGTGCTTCGCAACTGCATGAAGAATATCAATAAAAATGTTTGACCGTTCGACATTTTCCATCGCAGAACCTTCCCTTTCACCTCTTCGTGACTTGGATGTAAAGAATAACAGCTGTCGCTACAGATGTAATCACACCGAAAACATCCCGGACCATTGCCCAGTAAAATCCGAATTCCCGAATAGGCTTTTTCGGTACCCAAATCCGGTCCCCCGGCTCGATCGTCGTTCCCTTCGGTGAAACCCACTCCTTCGTTCCAGCCTTGATCACCTGCACGCCAGAAGGATCAGCTGCATCAGAAACCCCACCGCACCGCTCGATGTAGTCCTCGACGGAGTTCCCCGCTACAAACGGTACGTACCCGGGCTGATTCACCTGACCAAAGACATAAATGTCTTGATGCTCCGGAGGGATGATGATTTCATCTCCATCTTCCAACTCGACATCTGCATCGCGGTCATTTTTCTGGAAAAGTCTTACAAAATCAACGGATACATACTGACGATTGAGCGCTGCCTCGTAGTCAAAATAATCTCGCTCCTCTTTCGTCATTGAGCTCAGTCTCATTTCCAGAAGCCTTCTGTAATCTGGATTGCGAAGAGCTGGATCGACATAACGCTGGTTTCGGATCACTTTTGCATTCACAAGCGAGGCGCGTGCGGTAAATCCACCGGCTCTCCTTATCACTTCGCTTAAGGTTGTGTGTCCCTCTCGAATTGGATATGCCCCAGGATACTGAACCTCCCCACGGATGGTAACTTGCTGCGTGCGAAACTTATGTGGATCAGCCCTCACATAGATCCGATCGTTCAATGAAAGTGGTACATCAGGCGCCCGCTTTTGCTGGATCGCCTCGTAGTCAACTAGAAAAGTGACCACTGAATCTGGAGCGACAAGCCGAGCAATTTCCACATGCTGAAGATCAGCATCAGGGAGGGGTCCTTGCGCTATCTCCAACGCAGTCGAAAGACTATCCCCTTCGCAAAACTCGTATTCCCCCTCAAGTCGTACAGCCCCCCAGATGCTTACTGAAAGTCTCTCTTTCCGTTCAGCAGGTACGATGACCACATCACCATCAAGCAGTGTTGGATTGTACCGCCGATCTCCTGTGGCGTAATATCTGATGAGATCTGCCTTAACGGTGTCACCATTTCGCCGCAACACACGGATATGCCGAAGCGACATTTGAAGAGGTTTCTTCTCCTGCCACACATTAAAATAGCTTGGTCCCTTCTGCTGAATTGCGGGTGAAGCTACTGTTTCACCGGCCTGACCGGGTAGTCTTGCCACATTCGCCAGAGCAACCACCCGATCAACACGATCTATAGCACTGACAACATAAACACCCGGAACCGCCACAACACCGCTTACCGTCACGCGGAACACACGCGGCGTGATAAGGGCAACGTTCACCTCACCCACAGGGTATTTTTCTTTGATCCTCTTAATCACCATTCTTTTTGTCTCTGCTAAGCTCTTGCCTGCCACATTCATAACACCAACCGTTGGGATTATCAACGTCCCCTCTGGACTCACTGCCATAGTGCGCGGCGTCAACATTATTCCCCAGATGCCCGCAAATACATCCCCCGGACCGACAATGTAGGTGTTCGAATCCACTGCACCTTCAAGTGCAGAGAGGCTCCGTACCTGCAGTTGCGACATGTCTTCTGGAGCTCCGGCAATAGCTGCGGTAGTAGTGGGCTGCAGAGAAAGGATACGTTGGTAGTACTCTTGAATCAAATCCCTCTTTTCCTCAGGCTGACCAAATAGATATGGATTCGGTTGCAGCGCCTCCGATTCTTTCTTCGCCTGATATTGCTCAAGTTGCTGAGAAAATCCATGCGCAAGAAGAAGAATGCATCCAAAAATCAAAACACTAATCCGATTCACAGAAACCTCCATATTTACTGCACACTTAAATGATCCGTGATGATTTTCACAATTCGCTCCGCTGTTTTCCCATCCCATAGCTCTGGAACAATACCACGTTTCCCTTGACCATCAAACACTTTCCAACTCTCAGCAATCACCCGTTCAACATCGAGCCCTACTAAGGTGTTCGTCCCTTTCTCAATTGTTATAGGCCTCTCAGTATTCTCCCGAAGCGTAAGGCATGGTACACCAAGAAATGTCGTCTCCTCTTGAATACCTCCCGAGTCCGTTAAAACCAACTGCGCCTGCTCCATCAAGGCAAGAAAATCAAGATAACCGATCGGATCAACAAGTTGAAGAGATGGAATCGCCGCAAAACGCTCTCTCATTCCAAACTGGTCGATCATCTTCACGGTACGAGGATGAGCAGGGAAAATAATGTTAGTCCGCGGTGCAATACCTTCGAAAATGTGCAGGATTTTCTCAAGGTTCTCTTTCACATCAACGTTACTTGGCCTGTGAAGTGTGACAACGGTGTAATGCTGAGGGGCAACTCCAAATTGTCTTAGCGTATCTCGCCGGCGGGCTTTCTCACGGAAGATGATAAGTGAGTCAATCATAACATCGCCGACCAGATGAACTCTCTTCTCATCGACCCCTTCGTCAAGGAGATTGCGTACCCCGCTCGGCTCCGTCACAAAGAGATAGTCCGCAATGACATCTGTTAAACGGCGGTTCCATTCTTCGGGCATTGTCGGATCGAAGCTGCGCAACCCAGCTTCAACATGTGCTACCGGTATGCCGAGCTTGACCGCAACAAGGCTGCATGCCACTGTTGAATTTACATCACCAACAACGATAATCAAATCTGGCTTCTCGTCAAGCAGGGCTTTTTCAAATTCAATCATGATGCGTGCTGTTTGCACCGCATGGGATCCAGAACCAACTCCAAGGTACACATCGGGCTCCGGCAATTCTAAATCATCAAAAAAGATCTTCGACATATTATCGTCGTAGTGCTGACCGGTATGCACAATGCGGTGCACTATCCAGTTGATTTTCGTGAACTCACGATGAAGTGGAGCCACCTTCATAAAATTAGGCCTCGCTCCTACAACACTGATAATCTTCTTTTTTGTCATTCCGCAAACCTGGGCGCCATGGTATCAAGGCTCCCGCACTCATTCACGCAGAGCGCTCCGTTGTATTTCACCCTTCTCCCCCTCCTAACAGCACAATTTTCTCACGCCCTTGTTTCACATGCTTCGTCGCATTGCGTGTATCGATGATGAGCTTCGCATGCTTAACTATGAAATCGTAGTCGTAGCTCGTGTGGTCCGTTGTAATTAGCACACAGTCGGCACTGCGCAACAGTTCCGCTGTCAGTCGCCTTGACCTATATATCTTCCCATTGACACGAACATGTCGAACATACGGATCGCTGTAGACAATGTTCCGAGCACCGTCCTGAAGGAGAAGCTCCATGACTTTCAGTGCAGGTGAATGGCGAGTGTCATCGACATCGCGCTTGAACGCCACACCGAGAACCACAATCTTTGCATCCTCAATGCTGACCGGACGATGGCCTAACTCATGGAGAACCATGTTCTTCACATAGAAAGGCATGTTTTCATTCGTTTCAGCAGCGAGCGTAATGAAGTTTGTCTGGAAATCATAAGCCCGCGCGAGCCAGGATAGATAATATGGATCGATCAATATGCAATGACCACCAATTCCGGGACCAGGATAAAATGGCATGAAGCCAAATGGTTTCGTCGCAGCAGCATCAACAACTTCCCAGATGTTAATCCCGCCGATACGATCGCAGAGTTGAGCTAACTCGTTGACAAGAGCGATGTTAACGCTGCGGAAAATGTTTTCAAGAAGTTTTTCCATCTCCGCGACTTTCGGGCTGGAAACCGGGATCGCGCTGCTCGCCACCTGTTCGCTTGCAAGTTTTGCCAGCTGCGTGCACCTCTTCGTTACCCCTCCGACAACCACAGGGGTGTTCGCCGTGGTGAACTTCTTGTTCCCCGGATCAATTCGCTCAGGAGAAAAAGCGAGGAAGAAATCACGACCCACTTTCAGACCAGTGGATTCAAGAATCGGGAGCACATAACCCTCAGTGGTATTTGGGAACGTTGTGCTCTTCAAGACAATAAGATGCCCTTTTCGCAATCCTTTCGCAATGTTCCTTGTTGCATCAAGAATGAAGGAAATATCAGGCTCCTTGTTAGGTGTAAATGGCGTCGGTACGCAAATATAAATCACATCGAGTTCGGGAACAATCCGGTATGAATCCACAGCCCGAAGTTTCTTCTCCTTTACAAGCTGAGCAAGAAGTGAGCTATCAACATCCCCGATGTAGTTCTTCCCTGCGTTGATCGCTTCCACCTTCGATCGATCAACATCAATGCCTATGGTTTGAAAACCCTTCCTAGCAAATTCCACTGCAATGGGAAGTCCAACGTATCCTAACCCCACAATCCCTATCTTTGCCTTCCGCTGAAGAATTTTCTCTCTTAGTGACACAAGACCTCCAAAAGTACGTTGACTTATTTCAAATACCGATCTCGCTCAATGTACATCTTTCGGTAATACTCTTGATAAGCGCCGCTGATAATTCGTTGCCACCATTCTCGATGGTTCAAGTACCATTGAATGGTTTCCCGAAGGGTCTCCTCAAATCCGCCAAAGGCGGACTGCGGTTTCCAGCCAAGCTCCCGCTCGATTTTTGAACTATCCATCGCATACCGACGATCATGACCCGGCCGGTCTTTGACAAACGTTATTAGATCCTCAGGTTTCCCAAGCTCACGCACAATGAACCTGACAATGTCGATGTTCTGCCGCTCGTTGCCACCACCAATGTTATAGACCTCACCAATTTTCCCATGCTCAAGCACGAGATCAATAGCTCTGCAATGATCCATCACAAAAATCCAGTCACGTACATTTTTACCATCGCCGTACACCGGAAGTGGCTTGTCCTCCAACGCGTTGATGATCATCAGCGGAATGAATTTCTCAGGAAATTGATACGGACCGTAATTGTTCGAACATCGTGTGATGATTGCTGGAAGTCCAAATGTGTGATGGTATGACTGAACAAGGTGATCAGCGGATGCCTTACTGGCTGCGTAGGGGCTGTTGGGGTGAAGCGGCGTCGTTTCCTGAAATTTTCCATCCGGTCCCAGCGAACCATAGACTTCATCAGTGGAGATCTGGATAAATCGCTCCACTTTGAATTCCAGAGCGGCATCAAGAAGGACGCCGGTTCCCACAACATTGGTCTCAATGAATGCCGCTGGCTCCATAATGCTCCGATCGACATGGGACTCAGCAGCGAAATTGATAATAGTGTCGACCTTGTAGCGCATCATCACTTCTGCGACGGCTTTGCGATCAGCAATATCACCAAGGACAAAACGGTACTGGGGATGATGCTCCACGTCTGCTAAATTTTCCAGATTCCCGGCGTAGGTGAGCTTATCATAATTCACTATGAGATATTCCGGATGGGCTTCAAGCATATACCGAATAAAGTTGCTTCCGATAAAACCCGCCCCTCCGGTCACGAGCAACGAACGCATGCAGCAGCCTGTCACAAAAATGTTCTGAAATTAGAATCCAATATCAATCGCGCATAGGCCCGTGCTGATTATTCTCAATACAACGACTGGATAAAGATGCAAAAAGGGAGAGAGGAAGGCTCGGAATGTTACAAAAAGAAAGCAGGGATAATTCATGAATTATCCAAAATGTATTTGACTCGTACGATACAAATGATTGTTCGAACATCTTCATGGGTTGAACCCGCCTCTTAGCGGACTTCACAACAACTCCTCGGTGTAATAAATTACGAAAACGGATGCTGATTGTCAACCAGCCGAGACTGTGCTGCCCGATAAAGCTCAGAAAGAGATCTGGGTGGCTCTCTTCATAGAGAAAGTAACCGCCAACTTCCACACCTGCGGGTGCCTGGGTGCGAGAGTTTTTACAATTGTTATGCGCAATGGCTCGATGCAGAATGCAAATTGAAAAATGCAAAATAGAACCGATTTATTAGAACGGCTATTAGAGTTCGCAGCAAGTAGCATTAAATTGACAGTTAAACTTAAAAGAACCGCTGTGGGACGGTACAGACGCTACCGCTCAATGCAAATTGAAAAATGCAAATATTAACATGCAAAATCTCACAAAATAAAAATTTGACTTTTGCAGTCTTCATCCTGCAATGGAGCGAAGCGACAAGCATTCACCGTGCGCTTCGCTTGCCCTTCGGGAAATGGCCTTCGGCGACTTCGTGAATACAAAACGCCCAATTAGTTTACTCGGCCAGCAAGAAATCAGTGTCAATTAATATCTCGACAGCTTCGTCATAATGGTCCACCGGGACGAAAACCTTCAGCGGAGCAGTACCGGGTCCAAGCGGCGCAATGCCGTTACGCATGCCATCCATCGCGAAGAGAAAAAGCTCACCAAGTTTGTAGATTTGCGCAGGAATTCCCTCTTCCTCAAGCCGCGCTTTTGCACCATTGGCTTTCATTGCATCGTAGGTCTTCAACACCATTGCCCAATCTTGCATTAATTCCACGTCGGAGTGCTCCGGGCAGAGGGTCCTCCCGCCAACTAACGTGCGACACTCATTGCAAACCGGTGCATGACAAATAACGCAGACACTTTCAGCAACTCTATCTCCATGAACAATGCAACAATCTTCCTCTGAATCAAATGAAAATGCACCGCAATGCGGACAATATTCTGCGTCCTCAGGATATTCTTCGCCACAATTCTCGCAGGTCAGCATTGGCACGCTGAATTGTACTCCACCGAAGGCGGACTCATCAACAAGAGGTTCCTGGCAATCGGAGCATATCTCGAACCCTTCACGATATTCAGCCCCGCATCTTGGACAATAAGGCATGGGTAAAATTCCTTCCCCTTCCTCCACTATTCAATTCTTGTCCTGAGAATTCTCGTTCGCCCCGGACGGTAGGTCTGTCTCCAGCGCTTCGATAACAGCATCATACAGTTTTGGTCGAACCTGTTGTATCTTCGCATTATCACGAGTGGGATAGACACGATTTGTCAGGAAAATCGCAAAGAGGTTCCTTTCAGGGTCCGCCCAGATCATCGTCCCTGTGAACCCTGTATGTCCAAACGAATTTGGCGAAAAAAGGGTACCTGCTAATGAGCCGACTGCCGATTTTGTATCCCACCCAAGTGCTCGCGTGCTTGATTTCGATTGCCTCGTGGTGAACAGCTTCACAGTGCTTTCATTGAAATACCGCCGCCCACCATAGCTGCCGCCATTCATGAGCATCTGCATAAACTTTGCAAGATCGAGGGCTGTTGAAAATAGCCCCGCATGGCCTGAGACTCCTCCAAGCACATAAGCATTCTCATCATGTACGACCCCACGCACTAACTCATGGCGAAGCACAGTATCATATTCCGTCGGTGCGACGCGGTCCCAGATAGATTTGGGCGGATTAAACATTGTATGCGCCATATATAGCGGCTCAAAGAATTCTTTCGCAACATACTGATCAAGAGGCACGCCAGTGATTTTCTCCACAACCTTCCCAAGTGTAATGAATCCAAGGTCGCTGTAAACCGTGGAATCTCCCGTTCGGTAGATCAACGGCTGGGCATAAACTGAATCTATGAGTTGCTGCGGCGTTGTACAGGTCAAGTAAAATTTTTTCCATGCCGGCAAACCACTGTTGTGAAGGAGGAGATTTCGAATCGTCACATGTTCTTTACCATTCTGTCCAAATTCAGGAATATATTTCACTACAGGCGCATCAAGATCGATCTTCTTCTCGTCATAGAGTTTCATCACAGCAGAGGTCGTTGCGATGACCTTCGTCAACGAAGCAAGATCAAACATTGTTGATTCATCAATCTCACGAGAGAAGAGCGAATAGTCGTATGAGCCGAATGCTTTATGAAACGCGACAATATTGTTCCGCACGACAACTACTTCTGCTGCCGGGAAGGCGCTGTCTTGAATTGCCTTTGTCACGATCTCATTAATGCGACCGAGCTTTTCGCGGTCGAAGCCCGCAACTTCAGGGGCGTCGAAACGTAAATTCACCTGAGGGAGTTTAACCCCCTCACCAAATTTTGCAACACCCGGGATTGAGATAGGAAGTGTCCCCGTTGACGCTGCTTCCCCAAAAAGAACCTGTGCTGCTGCTCGCACCATCACATCAGCATCGCTATACGCAGCTATGTATGCGTTCACCTGGGGAAAATCAGAAAGGATATATGGATTGCCAAACGACACAATCACAACAGGTTTGTGAAGCGATAGAACCATCTTGATGAATTTTTTCGCATTCATCGGCAAAGAAATCGTCCCCTTGCCAGCACGAATCTTCACATACACAGGAATGAGGAGGAGGTCGGCATTCCGTGCCATGTCCTGCAGCTGCTGCATCTCCTCTGAAGTCGTCTGCAAATCGACCTTCCCAACCAAGAGGTTATTATACCGAGATCTGACTTCGCTGATGAAAAGATCACCCGCATTTGGATTCTGCCCTGGCGGACTGTCTGAAATCGATAAGAGAGCGATAGGCTTTGATGCCGCCTTTGCGGACTCAAGAGGCAGTACCCTCCCATCAAGCCCGCTGGAGAGAGCGGGATTTTCAAGCTTCACAATGGTCACAGCATTTCGTGCAATTTCCTCAGACAGGAGCTGGTGTCTCCGAACCGCAACCTCACGAAATAGATCATCATATCGAACCTCGCGCTCTTTATCAAGACCTAACCACTTCTTTGCGGCGAGGATACGTTTTACAGATTCATCGATCCGAGTTTCAGGGATCATTCCAAGTCTCACAGCGGCAATAATCGCATCAATGGCTCGATCATCGTCGGGCGATAAAAGCACCATATCCACACCAGCCTGGACTGCTTTGACAGCAGCTTCCGCCGTAGAATACATTTTTGTCACTCCTCCCATGCTCATCGCATCAGTGACAATTAACCCCTTGAAGCCCATCTCATCGCGAAGCAGACCCGTTATAACGTTTTTCGAAAGTGTTGAAGGCAAACCAGCGACGGTATCAATCGACGGGAGCGCAAGGTGACCAACCATGATAGAGAGGACACCGCTCCGTATAGCACTTCGGAACGGTGCAAGCTCAACGGATTCGAGTTCACGCCGATTCAGGTGAAGAACTGGAAGCTCTGCATGTGAATCGATACTCGTAGCACCATGCCCGGGGAAATGTTTTGCGGTCGCAAGCATTCCTCCTTTCTGTGTTCCCTCGATGAAAGCCTTCGCAAAACGCGAGACGATTTCCTTGTTATCACTGAACGCCCTTATGTTAATGATCGGATTCTCAGGATTGCTGTTGATGTCAACGACTGGCGCATAGTTCTGATGAATTCCAAGTGCGCGCCCTTCTTGCGCCGTAGCTTCTCCAACCTTGTATGCGTAGATGGGATTACGCGTCGCTGCAATTGCCATCGCAGGCGGAAAAGTGGTCGAGCGGTGGATGCGCATTCCAGGTCCCCACTCAAAATCAGCCGAGATCAATAGTGGCACCCTCGCTAATGACTGGAGTTTGTTGATCAGCATCGCTGTTTCAAAAACTTCACCCTGGAAAAATATGATCCCCCCGACATGCCGATCTCTCACAAGATGTACAAGGCGTTGATAGCTGTCGCTCTGCTCATTCATAAAAACACCATTCGTTGCTGGCATCACCATTTGTGCGACTTTCTCTTCAAGACTCAATTGATGAAGAGTCGAAAGGACCCATGGATCGGATTCATCCAGTCCATTGCCTCTCTTTGCTGGCTCGCAAGCGAAGACCTCACCTGAAGAGGGATGAACTGCTGATGCTGATAGACCGCCAGCATAGCCGGCACCAGTGGTGACCTGTGGCGCTAAGGGCGCCATGAGAGCACATATGAGCGAGGCTACTAAGCAGAGGACTTTCATCGAGTCAATCCTTTCATGAAGCTGCTTGTGGTTTCAATCGTTTCAGTGCAAGTAGAACTGCTCCATACGCAGGTGGTGCTGCGGGATCCTGCACAATGACCTGTGGGAATGTTTTCGCGATTTTTGTTCTGACAAGCCGTGCATATTGCTGCCCGTTCCGAACCATGCTTCCAATAAGTGCTAAGGGAATGCGTCGACGTATTTTCATTTTCCGCAAAAGTGCACCAACATGCTCAACGAGTTCCTGAGCTTGAAGCGTGAGAATTCTCTGGGCAATTCGATCGCCCTCAGCGGCTGCTTTGACAACAAGAGGAGCAAGAACGGCTGGGTCCTTCTTTTCTTCATAGAGGAAGGAAACAATGTCTTGCTCATTCTTCAAGTTCATTTCATTAGCAAAGAGCTTTGCAATCTCGGTTGATTCACCGCGCCCGTCAAGCATTCTTGCCATGGCACGAAGTGCATCGCGCCCAACAGCAAATCCTCCCCCTTCGTCGCCAATTAATCTTCCCCAACCACCAACACGATAGAGAACGCCATGTTCATCTTTCCCATAGACAATTGATCCCGTCCCGGCAATCACAATGATTCCGCTCCCACCTTTGAACGCCCCCTCGAGGGCGATCATGGCATCGCTCTCAATCCAAACAGAGGGTAAGGAAACACTCTGCTTTTTGGATTCAGCAAGAATCGCCTCGCCAATCCTCTGCCTGTCATGTTTACGACCCGCACCTGTAAGTCCACAAAGAAAAGCCCCAATGGAGACCGGATGTCCAGGGATCTGTGCTAAAGCTCTCTTCACAAGTGATATGATTGCTCTGGCAGCGCGCTTCGTCCCGATGACCTGAAAGTTTGATGGTCCTCCCTCAAGCTCCAACAAAATATCTCCAGAAAGAGATGCGGCAATTAGAGCCGTCTTCGTTCCTCCTCCGTCAATCCCAATAACAGTCTGAAAACCAGGCATTGTACCTCCACAGTTTCCTAAAGACCATGGCGTGACAGCGCACCACTATATCATCATGAAAACAAAATCAAATTACCCAAAGATGAGGTCAAAATCAAGACGGCGCAAATAGTGCTTTGACAGAAATTCTCTCCTTACATGCATTGAGGATCACTTGCATCGCATGGCTGATCGATTTAATTTGTAGGTGATTTGCAATTGCTTTCAGAAGGAGAGGAGCTAACAATTAACAACTATGAAACAAGCTAAGATAATCTCTCTCGCTAAGATGAGCGGAATTTTCGTCTTAATGACCGCAGCCCTTTTGTTGCTCAATATCGTCGCCGAATCCGCCGAAACCGGACTCCAAGAGGCAAACTTCATTCTTATCGTTGTGCCTGAATCGGACACCACAGTCACAAGCTCCCCGAGATACCGGCTCTCAGCAAGCACAAAACCAAATAGCACCGTCACGATCAACGGAAAATCCCTGAAAGTCTATCCCTCAGGTGCATTCTGCGACCTGATGGATCTGACTGTTGGAGAAAATTGGTTTACCATCACCTCACGTAGTGAGCAAGGCGATACGATCTCTAAATCGTTTTTGATCATAAGAACAAAACCAATTGAGACCACTCGCCCCGACTCCCTACTCATTGAGGACATTATGATGGAACCATCCACAGACCTCTGGCTCAATGAAGGTGACATCCTCAAAGTCCAGATCAAAGGGACACCCAATTGCAAAGCCACTTTCATGGACAGCATCCCCATGCGTGAACTCCCCATCAGCGAGACGAACGGAATTGGCGGGATTTACCAGGGCATTTACAAAGTCAAGGCAACTGACTTAGCAAAAGAGATACCAATTTCATTCCGCCTTGAAGCTTCTCCTGACTCCGCTGCGGGCAGACGAAGGGGCAGCACAGGCAACACCGTCACGAAACAATCGAGCGCAAAGGTCTCATTCATGTCAAAGGAATTCCCAGTCGTAGGGATCACAAAGGGGGAGAGACCGTTTCTCAACTTCGGCCTTGGAACAGATAGACTCGGTGGTGCGAAACTTGCGTTCATTAACCCCGGCATTAAATTGGCAATTACAGGAAAAGCGGGAAATCAATACAGGGTCGCTTTGTCCGATAATCAAGTCGCCTGGATACCAGAGAATTTCGTCGACCTCCTCCCCAGCGGAACGTATCCGCCTTTCTCGTTGACGGGCTCATGGAACGTTTACGGCGACGACAAATATGACTACGTCACCGTGAGCCTTAATGACAAACTTCCTTATGCCTCATTCCAGGAAATCGAACCGGCACGAATCATCATCGATATCTTCGGAGCTGTGTCGAACACAAACTGGATTACTCAACAAGTCACCACCCGCGAAATAAAAAATGTCTACTACACTCAGCCCGAAAAAAATGTCTTCCGAATAATTATCGAATTAAGGCATAAACAACTCTGGGGCTATAAAATCTCGTACATCGGGAACAACCTCGTCATCAGAATTAAACATCAGCCGGAGAAACTGAGGTTCAAGAACCTAACATTCATCATCGATGCAGGACACGGCGGGAGCGACAATGGGGCATTGGGATCAACCGGAGCGAAGGAAAAAGAGATCAATCTCGCGACGGCATATCACCTGAAGCGGCTCCTTGAGGCAAAAGGGGCAAAAGTCGTCATGACAAGGGAAAGCGATACAACGATTCTGATGAGCGATCGGTTGAAGAAGATTTTGCAATCAGATGCGGATATTCTGATCAGCATACATGCTAACTCTGTGGGGTTCTCTTCAAATCCGGAAGAATCAAAAGGTGTGAGCACATATTACAAATACATCTGCTATCGACCCCTCTCAACTGCAATCCTGACGGAAATCCTGAAGACGGGTATCTCTCCGTTCGGAAATGTTGGAAGCTTCAACTTTACCCTCAATTCTCTGACCGAAATCCCCAACGTGCTTGTGGAGCTTGCCTTCATGTCGAATCCTGAAGATGAGATGAAGCTCCTTGATGATGACTTCAGGCGCACCTTGGCAAAGAGAATCCGAGACGGGATAGAAGAATTTCTTGACCAGTGCGATGAGTAACCTCTTCTTGCAGGAACACCATTATGACGCCGATGTATACCCTCTCATGCTTGCTTCGAATTCGCTTCCTCAGGCAATGGAAGAAAAAACAAAGTAGTTAATCCGGGGATTGCCATAATAAGCACAATGGTGAAGAACATTTTATAGCCAACCGCTTGCTGAACGTATCCGCTGATCAATCCCGGGAGCATCATGCCAAGCGCCATCAGCCCGGTGGAGATTGCGAAGTGGGACGTTCTGTATTCGCCTGTGGCGATGTACATAAGATAGACAGTAAAGGCGGTGTAGCCTATTCCGTAGCCGAATTGTTCAATTGCTACAAGGGGAAATGCGTAGACAACGGCAGGTTGTGCATACGCCATGTAAAGATAAGCAAGATGTGGTACATTCAGCGTGATTGCCATGGGCCAGATGCATCTCTTCAATCCATATTTTGATATGACCCATCCTCCAACAATTCCTCCAAGAATTAACGAAGCAATCCCAATCGTCCCGTAGACGATCCCTACCTCTGAGGTTGAAAGCCCAAGCCCGCCAAATTCCTTCTTGTCTAGCATAAAGGGAGCGGCAAGCTTGACCAGCATCGCTTCACCAAAGCGATAGAAAAGTATGAACGCCAGAATCGCAATGATCCCTTTCTGCGTAAAATACGATGAGAAGATCTTCAGATACGATGGCTTCGCTTGCGACTCTCTTGGAGACCGCTTCGTATCTTCCTTAGGAAAAGGGAGAATTAGCCTATGATATAAGAAAAGAATTGCAAACACAGCGGCGGCAAGCGCAATAACGATGGTCCAGCTCAAGGGGATGTTCCCAAGCGACTGTTCAAGACGCCCTGCACAATAAACCAAGAATCCTGTCCCGAACACCATTGCAATCCTGTAGAACAGCGACCGAATCCCGACAAAGAACGCCTGCTGTTTTTCATTGAGCGCCAAAAGGTAAAATCCATCAGTGGCGATATCGTGCGTTGCTGAAACAAAAGCACCAACGGCAAAGATCACAAGAGAAATATAAAAGAAATGCTCAAGCCGAAGTGAAATGGCACTCAGTCCGAGCGTCACTGCCATTGCAAACTGCATCATGAGAATCCAATTCCGCTTTGTCGAATAAAGGTCAACAAGCGGTCCCCAAAACATTTTGATCACCCATGGGAGGTAGAAAAGGCTCGTCCAGAAAGCAATGAGCGCATTATTTACCCCCATCCGCTTGTAGAGAATGACCGAAACTGTGTTGATGATTACATATGGCACCCCTTCAGCAAAGTAAAGTGTGGGGATAAATGCCCAGGGGGTTCTCGAAGTCATTTTATCTCTTCCCACGCCGTCCTCCAAAGGTCTTCAGAAATTGAACAAAATTGTTAAAAACTAATTTACGTAATATAAATCATAAGTGCCAAGACGGACCTTTGCGAAGTGATGCTATACATGAACACATCTTGACTCTCCTTGAAGATCTCCCTTCTGCATGATCGTGCGCATGCAGGGCTTATTGCGTGCGGCTTTTGTGAGAAGCTTCCAATCCACGCGAAAGCTGGGACCGGCGGCGATATCCCCACGTACGCATCTGGCGACTTTCTCCTCAAACATAAAGTAAGTAGCTACTCACCCGCTGCTGAATGATGCAATGGGGTCCCGGACACCCAAGCTGTCATGGTGAGCTCGCCGCAGGCGGATCGAAGCATGACACACCAAAACTAACACCGTAAACGTAGCCCCCAATGCCGGGCTTGCCTCACAGTTTCAGTTAAGAAATGCTCTCTGAGTTACTTCCACCAGTCTCCCCCTTTTCGTATATTAAAGAGAGAAAAGCGATCATGAAGGAGAGAAATAATGGGACTGCCAATAACTGTGTTTCTCCCGTATAGCGGCAGCAAATTTACTGAGCACATCATCCAACAGTTGAAATCCGCCTCTGGCGGACACCTCGTCGAAAAGATCAACCTCCTTGCAAATCCGGAGCTTAAGCAGCCGTCCAATCTCCCACAGGAGGTTGAAATACTCCATGTGGAGACCCTCTTTTCATCCGATACTGTAACAATGATCAGCCGGAACACAACGACGCAGTATCTGCTGCTGATCGTTCACGATGCTCCGATTGAGCTTGGACAATTTTGCCTGGATCGATTTCTCTCAGTTGCGGAAAACACAAACGCTGGTCTCCTCTACTCCGACTATTATGAGGTGAGCAACGACATCTCGTCTGAGCCGAACAGAAGGGGGAGACTTGCTCATCCTACAATCGACTACCAGCCTGGTAGTATTCGGGATGACTTCAATTTCGGCTCCCTCCTTTTCTTTCGAACCGATGCAGTGCGAGAAGCACTAATGACTGGAGAGCAGAGCAATGGGTACAAATTTGCTGGTCTCTACGACTTGAGGCTGAGAATCTCAGAAAAGTACCCGATCATAAGAATTGCCGAATACTTGTACAGCACAACAGAACGTGACGTCCGCAGCTCCGGTGAGAGAATGTTTGATTACGTCGATCCAAAGAATCGTGCAGTCCAGATTGAAATGGAACATGCAGCAACGGAGCATCTTAAAAGGATCGGTGCGTTCCTGAGCGCGGAATTCAAAGAAGTTGACCTCAATACAGAGCAGTTCGAAATCGAAGCCTCCGTCGTCATTCCCGTGAAGAACAGAGCAAAAACCATCGCCGATGCTATCAAATCTGTCTTAAAACAAAAAACGAACTTCCTCTTCAACCTCATCGTGGTTGATAATCACTCCAGCGATGGGACAACCGAGATCGTGAGAGGCTTCGCGGAAAAAGACTCTCGTGTTATCCACATCATTCCATCGCGTTACGATCTCGGGATCGGCGGATGCTGGAACGAGGCAATTTTTCATCCGAGGTGCGGTAAGTTTGCAGTGCAACTTGATAGCGATGACCTCTACAAAGATGAAGACACACTTCAGATAATCGTCGATACGTTCTATCAAGAACGCTGTGCAATGGTTGTTGGCACCTACCAGATGACAAATTTCGAATTGGAGGAAATTCCGCCGGGGATCATCGACCACAGGGAATGGACACTGGAGAATGGCAGGAACAATGCGCTGAGAATCCACGGACTGGGAGCACCACGTGCATTCTTCACCCCTATCATCCGACAGATAAAGTTTCCAAATGTGAGCTATGGAGAAGATTACGCAGTTGGGCTGGCAATCTCGAGAGACTATAAGATTGGGAGGATCTACAAACCAATCTACCTCTGCCGGCGATGGGAAGGAAATTCGGATGCCAACCTGGACATAGCAAAATCGAATACCTACAATCTTTACAAGGACAAACTCAGAACATTTGAGATTCTTGCCCGGCAGAGGAAAAATGCTCTGGGGAAAAATTGAGCTCCCTTACTTCACTCATGCTTTCAGTAATTATAAATTGTAGCCTTTCCTGTGACTATCTGATGTGGGCTCTTGCTGGCATGTGGGCAGGAGCCGAAATTGCAGGATGAGCTGGGGCGATGATGTGCGTTTCACGCTTGGAGCCTGTCCAGCACAGAAAGAGATTTCCTCACCGCTCGGCGGCACAAAACATCGCAGCCACAGCGAGAGAAAGACCATCCTGCGTCTCAATTTCGGCGATTTTTCTTTTCTGCCGCTTTTCTTTCCAAGAGGAAAAGCGCCAACACGTGCTCGGAAAATGTACTGCCGTCTGGTGGATGGCTTTTCTGCCTCCGGGGAATCGATTTCGTGAATTTGTAAGACATCTACACACGAGAAGAAAGCCACGTTTTACAAAACCCGTCAATCCTTAGGGGAGAAAGCCGGGCTTGCATTGATCATGTAATCTTGTTAGAAAGCTCAGTCTTAAATGGACCGCACACGCATACTCAAAAATATCCTCCTCTTAGACGACGAGCTAGGAATCTCCCCGAACGAATCTGATCTTGCAGTCAAGGCAAGGGCTTTGCTTGCTCAGCAGAAGCACCACTGGAAACTGCTCCGCCAGGGATACGAAAGTCTTGCCACTGTCGAAACCAGAACATTTGAGTTTGATGGATTTGTCATCAATGTTCAATTCAATCCCGGCAGAATTATTTCTTCATCGGCAAACGTGGATGAGAAATCCATCAAAGAGCGAAAATGCTTTCTCTGCGTGGAGAATCTCCCTCATGAACAGCGAGCTGTAATGTACAAAGATGAATATCTGATTCTCGGCAATCCATACCCAATTTTCTCTGAACATTTCACAATTGCTCATAGAGACCATCAGCCGCAAGCGATCTCCGGCTCTTTCACAAAGCTGCTCGACCTCAGCAAAGATTTGCAGAGATACTACCTCGTCTTTTACAACGGTCCTCGATGCGGTGCCTCGGCACCAGACCATATGCACTTTCAGGCAGGCGATAAGACTTTCCTGCCCATCGAACGAGAATACGATACAATCAAACAGAGCCTCGGCGAAAAGCTATTTGAGAACGAGAAGATAGTAGTTTGCAGTGTAACAGGGTACCTGAGAAATTTTGTCGCGTTGGAATCCACGGACAAACAGACACTCAAGTCCGCCTTTGGCGTATTCCTCAGTTCATTTGCAAAGATGGCCAATACCGCCGATGAGCCAATGGTCAACATAATCTCCGCGTACGAAATTGGAAATGGAGCTGAAAGCGGCAGGGGAAAATGGAGAGTCGTCATCTTCCCTCGTGCAGCTCATCGCCCATCTCACTATTACGCAGAAGGCGAACGGAACATCCTCATCAGTCCCGCAGCGGTAGACCTTGGTGGCGTCTTTATCACACCATTGAGGAAAGACTTCGACAAAATCACAAAAAACGATATCGTAAATATACTGCGGGAAGTTACGCTACCGTCAGAAGCATTTAAACGTCTCACAAGAGAGCTCAGTGAACGTCTGCACGACTCTTACCGAGGTGATACTTCGCAGCAGAGAGATTGCAGGTAGCATAAATGCCAATTCAAACGACGATTCTCAGCTCGTGCGCGTATGGCTCACTTCCGTGAAAACGTGAATCCAGAAACGGAGATGTGCAGTTGCACACGGCTCGACGCTGTGTCACGCTTCGATCCTGAGCCCCCCGAAGGACTCAGCGTGACATTCCCTTCGACGGAGCTTGTCGTGAGTGCATCGAAGGACTCAGGGTGACATTCCCTCCGATCCGCCACAGGCGGATCCGCAATGACGCAACCAGCAAGTGTCATTGCGAGGAGTGGCGCCGAAGGCGCACTTCACTGATGACAAAAGCAGGATGTGTCATTGCGAGGAGTGGCGCCGAAGGCGCCACGACGAAGCAATCTCCTGGCGGTGTCCGGGGTCCGCCTTCGGCGGATTCGCAATGACAGTGGTATCGTGCCTTGGGTGGATCCGGCAGAGGGGGCCTGTCCTGAGCCCGCCGAAGGACGCACCACGACAACAATCCGCCTGTCATGGTGAGCCCATCGAACCATGACATACTGACTACAGGAGAACGGAGAGGCACTCTAACCCCGCCGACGGTTCAAAAGTTGCTTGTTTTAGCGACATTCTGCAACCTTCCGATGGAAAAAAATACCGCATTTGGGGGATTGACTTTCCCAGAACAAAATGATTATACTAAATGTAGCCTTTGAGTCAGGCAGAGTTACTTGACTTTCAGGCAAACACTTTCTTACATTCTGTATAAGAAGCGAGGCAATCTCATCGGTAGCTCAAAGTATACCTTGATTGGTGAATCAATAGACCAAAATATTGGAAGCGCCAAGCCAGCAGCGGAAGGAGGCACTCCGTAACACTGGTTTCCGCCCAGAACAGGAGGGATAAACAATGCCAGCGAAAACTTTTCAGGAAGGCTCGAATGACCATCCGAGATATTGGTTCGGGCAGAGTAAGTCAAGCAGCGTAAACATTTTCGGTCTCGCCTCAATAATTATCCTATCAATGTTTTTCTCCACTCATCTTATAGCCCAATGGAGCGCAACGCTGACAGTTCAACCGTATCCAAGCTCCTATATTAACGATTGGCAGAATAATCCGGCAATCGCACAATTAACGGTCAGTTATACAGGAACAGGCGGAGCAAATTACTTTCTGAGATTCATCGCGAGCACACGAGAGCAAGGTGAAATTGCCCGTGGTGAATCAGCGCCGAGATTCATCACTTCCGGTCCCGCCATAGAAACTCTTAACAACACCTCAATCATCAATTGGCAGAATGTTTCCTACCCGGCGCATCTTCGTGAGACTATCACACGCACAGGCAGATTGCCTGAAGGGACATATACAGGCTGTGCGCAGGTAATTGATGCGACGACTGGTAGCGTTCTCACAGAAGCGTGCGCCGAGTTCACCATTGTTTATCCAAGCCCACCTTCACTCCTTTATCCGACCAACGGCGATTCAATTGAGCCAGCTGGCATTGTTTTTCAGTGGACACCCGTGACAACCCCTCCGGGTTATACAGTGACATACACGCTCCGTCTTTGTGAAGTGCTCCCGGGGCAGCCAGCAAGTCGGGCTTTAGAGCTGAACACGCCTATCGTTCTAAGGGAGGGGATTGCCTCTACGGTGCTCACTTATCCTCCTGAAGAGCCTCAGCTTGAACGTGGCAAGACGTATGTATGGCAGGTCCGTGCACTTGATCAATACGGTTCACCAGCGGCAACAAATGATGGCAAAAGTGAGATATGGTCGTTCTCTGTGCAAGTCGGTGAAGGAGCACCAGCCCGTGGTCCAGGCGGATTCCCTCAAGGATCGCTGTGGCTCGTAACGGGCGCCGCACGTCTGATCAACCTCGATAGACTCTCCATCACTGAAACCTCATCGACATATACACTTAACGGCTCATGTGACCTTGAAATTCTCGCCGGCATAGATAAAACAAAACCTGTTACCCTTCATTCTCTCACAGTCCAAAAATCTAATCTTGATAACCCGATATTTACAGGCGGTTCGGTAACAGGCTCACTATCTTCTGACGACGTTCCTGATTCACTCTCCGGTCGATATATCACCTTCACTGAACTTCGATTCGAGCCTGCAACCGGACTTCAACTCTATGGAAATATCGAACTACCCGGAACAGCAGGTAGGTACCCACTCAACGGGATTCGGCTCACGGCGGTTGGACTTTCAGGTAGCGCCGATATCTCCGGAGCTCCCCTGTTCACGATTGGGAGCACCACGCTTCAACTGCGGATTAATCAACTCAGCATCCGTTTCTCCGAACCACGCATAACTCTTAGTGGCGAACTCAGTGCATTTGACGGAGCATTGACATGTGAAGTCACCGATCTGATGCTTTCTGCAGACAGCCTAAGTGGAATTGTGAACTGCACTCCGAATACTGATGTCCCACTTGGCCCTGCAGGGACACTGCTACAGTTCCATGTGAACAGCATCGATGGGAGAGTTGCGACTTCGCTATTAAATGGTGGAAGCGTATACGATCTGAGCCTTAGTGGAAACCTTTCGTTTGCGCACTCAGAATTGGGAAGCTGCGATGCCTCACTGATCGCACGATTCTCATCAGATGGAGGATTCCAGGTAATTGAGTTCACACCATCATGCGCCTCCACTCTCAGTGAACATGACCTGGGATGGCTAAGACTTGCATTCAACACGCTTAGGCTTGACTCGCTTGTCTACCACGCTGGTAGCGGATGGAATTTCGGGCTGAGAGTAAATCTTCAGGCAAGCTTCCCCGATCTTCCTGATCTTGACCTTCCAACACTGGAGAATGTCGGCATTACAACCTCAGGGCTTTCAGTTCCTGCACTTGACTTCTCAAGTACATCTGTTCCTTCGCTCAACTTTGGCGGCTTCGGTATCAAACCTCTGTCGGTTCGGCTTCCATCTTTCACATATCGGTGGAGTGACTGGTCATCGAGGAATACAGATGCCTGGGCATTTGACATCAGCTTTAAGCTCACCTTACCGAATCTCCCAGCCGGCTCGGCGCCATGCCTTATTGACCCAGACGTCACAGTAGAACATGCCTCTTTTGCTGGAGGGAACTTCAACGCGACAATCCCCGTGAAACTGTTCTCACCACCCGGATGCGCCCTGCCGCTGGGAGGCGGTGTCACTCTTAACATTACTGAACTCTCTGGAACTCTAAGTGCGCGTTCAACCGGCTCCAGCCTGGATGTCACTCCAGAGATCACCGTGAGGGGGAAGCTGACGCTGCCGTCGTATTTCGCCTGCACTCCAAGCCAACAGCTTGACCTCGGGACAACAGCGCTGACAATTTCCGGCAACGGACTCATCAGCGGAACAATCAGCAGCCTTGTCCCTCCATGCCCTCTGGACCTCGGCATCTTCAGCGTCACAATCACTGATGCAAGCCTTGCCTTCAGCATCAGGGACGATGCGCAATCTGTTATTCTGGATGGAAGGGGGACAATTTCGCTTCCCGCACCCGGAGGAGGGACGATCTCGGCAAATGGGACAATCGTAGTCGATCTTCTCCGAGGGAGAATGATCAGCGGTTCTTTCGAGATTACGGAACCGTTCGTGTGGAACATCCCTACAGAAGGACCTGTGCTTTCGTTCCGAATCAGCCACGCTCTGTTCGACACGAGTGGCTTGGAGATTGACGGACGGAACCAGCTTCTTCTCCCTGGCGGCACAACGGTCGGATGCACGTTTGACCACCTCCTCATAAACCCAGTGACACTATCGATCATTCGAGGCAGAGTACTCTTCGACCTCCCGTTTGCATTCAAAGTCGGTATCAGCGATGGAGCGCTCAGTTGGGCTGCTGTTCAGAAGAACGAACCACTCCCCGAACCTACTGGCATCATACTGAATCTGCCCGACACGTTGTCAATCGACTCCTCCGGGCTTCAGGCACGTGGAAATGCATTCATCCATCTGAAATACGACGGGAGAAATCTCGACAGCCTTCTCGGTACGTTCTCGCACGATTTTGGATTTGCCTTCTCACCATTCGGGGTTTCGGCAGGGCAGGTAGAGTTCTTCTATGAAAGTCAGCGCGTGGCACTTATAAACCGTTCAGGTTTTTTCCCGGATCCGATGTTCTTCGGGAGAGCGCTCCTTCCAGCCAAGCTCGGATTGCCTGATACAACCATCGCATATCTGAAGCTCAAAGAAGGAGAAACCCTCCTCATCAACGCGGAGGTCACAGCCGATGGAGATATCCATATCTCCACAAATCCAGGACAGCCCGTAGCGCTTGTCTTCCCAATCTTGAGATTTGATCTGCCGACAGCTCCACAGCTCAACGTCAATTTTGACCTCACAGTTGACCCGATGGGATTCTCGGTCAAAGGGGGAAGTTTTTCCGCAAGCATCCCTGCGGAGCAGCTCACCAATTTTGACCTTACAAGAATTGGCATACCTCTACAGATTGAGAACCTCGATTATCATAGAGTTGCTGAGCTTTATGCTTTTACACTCGGCGGGAGACTCAAACTCTTCGACCACACAGTCGGGTCAGATAGAGTCTCGCTGACCTTCACGCCTGATGCACGGATCACCGGGGAGGTTTCACTCTCTGTGAATGACTCGCTTCCGATAGTCAGCGGAAGCGACCGATTGCTGTTGAGAATTGGAAATGTGAGCGGCTCTTTCAACGCCGAACTTTCTGCTTCCTCTTTCAACTTCACAGTTGACATCAGCGGGGGACTAATCTTCCGACTCTCTGAGGCAAGCACACACCGCATCGAGGCTGACCTGAGAATCACGCAAAGCGGCATCGAGCTAACGCGCGTTTCAACTGATCCAGCAGCGACAAGTTTCACTCTTCCGCTTGGTCCTGTCTCAATCAACGTTTCAAATCTAACGATCCCGTCCCTGTCATACTCTAACTCTACCGGCTGGGACTTTGACTTGAGTATGGACCTAGCGCTATCGTTCCCGGGGCTCGGCGGCGTAACCCTTCCGTCATTCTCAGGCACTCATCTGAGACCATCTGGATTCACAATACCTGAGGTCTCAATCCCTGAGATGCATGTCAGCCCATTTACGTTCTTCGGCGCATCACTGAAGCCGCTTGCCTTCAGAATGAGTGCACTCACGTTTAACTGGTTCACCTGGGATGGAACAACCCTCGGCGATTGGGGATTTTCATTTGACTTCGAACTGAATCTCCCTGAGCTGCCGTCAACGTTTCCTGAGGGACTGCGCAATCCACACTTAACTGTTCTCAATGCAGGTTACCGCAACAGGAGAATCACTGGAAGAATTGAAGCTCGACCAATTGATCCGCCACTGACCATTACACTTGCAGATAGCTTCGGGTTGAATGTACATCATCTCGCCGGCGCACTCCGCGACACGCTTGGTTCGCAGCAGATTGAGGTCACGTTCCAGGCAAGCCTTACACCGCCGCCTTTCATGCGCTGCAGCGCAACCGATACGATTGGGCTGTTAAACACAGAACTCACTTTGAGCACCGATGGACGCGTCCGTGGAAGAATCGCACCCATTGTCCCACCCTGCCCCATCAGCTTTGGTCCTATACGAATCAATGTCGCGACGTCCGAACTCCGATTTGATTTCGCTGGTAGCGAACAACTTGCGAAACTTGCGCTGCAAGGAAACGTCCGACTGCCAAGTCCAACTCCCGGCGACACCATAAGCGCCGCGGGCTACCTCGTCCTTGATCTCGTTCACGCAAGGATCGACAGCGGGGAGATCAGCATCACACAGCCGTTCGTCTTCGGCATTCCAACCACAGATCCAGTCCTGCGCTTCCAGATCAATTCAGCAACGCTGAATCGGGACGGACTTCGAATCGATGGTTCCAGTCAGCTTCTGCTAAGTGAGGGCGCGCCAATCGGAGTGAGCTTCAATAATGTCCTTATCACACTGCCTGACTTCAATATTGGTTCCGGTTCAATTGACTTCTCCGCCCCATTTGCGTTCCATGTTGGACTTGGCGACGGCGGACATCTGACCTGGGGCGCAGTTGCTGCAGATGCAACAGTAGGAATCAGTGATGGCTTCGTGATGAATCTGCCAGCAAGCATTGGCATTACTGCTGATGGATTCCGTGCCTCCGGAAGAGCCTCCGCTGCAATACGTCTGCATGACAGCACTTATGCAGGCATCTCCGCTAACTTTTCGCCATCGTTCTTGCTGCAGTTCACACCATTCAAAGTTGCACATGGGAGAGCGGACTTCTTCATCGGCGAAGCAAACGTAGCGTACCTTGACAGCACCGGCTTCTGGCCCGGCGACTTCTTTGGCATCTTGCCAATTCCAGCCCGGCTTCCCTTGCCAAACGAAAGAATCGCTTATGTGCAACTAAAGGATGATAGAGGCAATCTACTCATCCACTCTGAGATGACCGGAGGAAATCTCCGCCTTTATACACGAACAGGAGAAGGAGTGCAGCTTGTCGTCCCTGCACTGGCATATGGAACAACCGATACACCACGCGTCAGCATTGAGTTCGATGTCACAGTCAATCCGCGAACATTTGATTTCGTCAGCGGCAGTATCGACGTCCAGCCACCTTCAGGAACTGATACTCTCTTCTCACTCGTTTCCCGCGGCGTACCTCTTGTCATCAACAGCTTGAAGTACGCAAACATCGGAGCCACCTACGGCTTGACTGCTTCTGCCTCACTCGCACTCCCGCAGGCGATCCGACAAGGAAGCGTTCGACTTGATAGCCTCAGAATATCTGAAGATGGGATATCCGGATCCATCAGCGTAGGAAGTTATTCCACGACACACCGCGATGGCATCACGCCGGTACGCTCATTCCGCATCGCAGATGTGATGACATTCACTGTTGATGGCGTGCAGGCAAGCTTTTCCAAGTCATCCATCCAGATTAACTTCTCCGGCGATTTCATCGCTGATATTTTTTCCGATAACAGAAGCCAGACCAAACCAATCCACTATTCGGCATCGCTTGGAACAGATAGCGTCAGCTTCGCAGTCGACCTCTCTCACTTGACTGACGCTCAGCTGCCACTTTATGTGGCAACGTTTGAACCGGTCAGCGTCGACGCTGCTCCTCCAATTGCAGTCTCAGTCAGAGGCTCGAACTTCACAGTGACCATCAACGGCATCTTGCGTATCCCAAGCCTGCATCCTGATTTCGCCATCACCGTGCGCAACTTCCAGGTCGGTACGGGAGGCCTCACCATACCTGATGTCAGCATCACGCTCCCAAGTGATATGCTGTCATTCAAACTCTTCGGCGCACAGTTCGCTCTCATAGATACCACTATCGGCGGCACGCTCT
Source organism: Bacteroidota bacterium (assembly GCA_049973045.1). Lineage (GTDB taxonomy): Bacteria > Bacteroidota > Ignavibacteria > 0-14-0-80-59-12 > 0-14-0-80-59-12 > JBMFJZ01. Next base: position 93,254 of record JBMFJZ010000007.1, read on the forward strand.
ATCCTGCAATAGATTTCAATGTAGATGGGCGTGTGCTTCATCTCATCACCTCTGGAAGAATCACGTTCCTTGAGCATACTACCCGCTTCTATGGCTTGGACATTGGCACAGATGGATCGGTGCGGATTGCTCGCGCTGACTTGATCGATCGACCAATCGAGCTTGTGGAGCACGTTCTCTCAATTGATACCTTGCGCATCGTCGGAAACAAACTTCAGGTCAATGGGGGTGTTGTTCTTCCTGAGCCATTTGATACGACAGGAAGGCAGGGCTTCAGCTTCGCAATTAACTCAGATGGCATCATCGAGGGGGGTGCACGGATACAGCTTGTCAACGAGACACCCGGGCTTGGAAGCGGTGACAGAACAGAGTTCCCTCTCTGGATTGCGACGTTCGACCTGACGTATCTTGGTGTCAATCTAAACTTCAGCAACCTGCCATCAAGCAGCATCCAGATGGTCGCTGACGCATACTGGGATAATAATTCCAGCAAGCGAGTCCAAATTGGTTCGAAAAGCGGCTCGAGCGTATCATCACCCGGACTGGAAATTACATTTGCAGGCAATGTCCACTGGGGTAATGTGACGTTACCCAACGACAGCTTTGACTTTGACTTTGAAGCACTCAGATGCAGCCTGAAGAAGATCAGCCTGACTCCAGGCGATACTTTTGGGTTGATGTTCTCAGGGAATCTTCAAGTTAATCTCACAGCAGTCTCCGGCATACTCGATTTCAGAGACTTCAGCATCCGGAGTGACGGCTTCCACTGGGGGACGGTGAGCGGCGGGAACATGACTATCATTGATGTCGTCACCATAGAGGTGAGCAGTATAGGATACAGCTCTACCCCGACCACCATCACCGTAAGCCAGGGAAGCGTAGGAACTCGAAGCAGCACCCCAAGTTCCTCAGAGGAGACAATTTCCGTCGATAGCTATTTCCGATTTGGTGCGACGATCAGCATTGCGGGTGTCGGCAGCGGTGGTATTGACGAATTCCTGACATATCGCAAAGATGGTGCAACGCAACTCATCATCCGCAATGCGCAGCTTGAGATCCAGAGCATACTTGAGTTCAGGATCGATCTGAAATATTACCAATCCGGTTCGGACCTCTCGCTCCTTGCTGGTGGAAGCGGAACTCTGCTCCATGCCTACGGAGTCACAGTTGTCGGGAAGGTCGCTAATATATCCGGTGGAACAAGCTTTGGCCTCTTCGTTGCCGCTTCAGTCAGCATCCCCATTATTCCCGGCATCACGATCACGCAGCTCGGGGGAGGGTTCTTCTATAATCCGACAAGTGATGATCTGAATCTTGTGAGAGACCGATGCAATCTCGGAGAAGAAGTTAAAGATTCTGTCAATGCCAAATCGGGGCGATTTGCTATCTTACTCTACGGCGGTGTATCCGTTATCACCAGCTCCATAGCTGAAGGGAGAGTCCTTCTCACATTCACAGATAATTATTTTGCTCTTGATGCTGCTGTGGGGCTTCTGAGCATGAGGGATAACTTCAGCGGAAGAATGCATCTGGAGGTCGGCTTGCGGAAAGCATACGCTGAAGGGAATATCAGGCTGAACGTGAACATGGCTTCAGTTGTCACGGGCAGAGCGCAGCTTGAGTTTTATGTTTACGGCTCCGATGCATGGGGAATCATGGGAGACATAAACGTTGAGATAGTCCGCTTTCTACATGCAAGCGCAGATCTCTTCGTCGGTCCCCCTGGGTTCATGGTAGAGTGCCAGATCAGCGGAGGGTTTGATATCTGGATAATCTCAGTGGACGTCGGCTTTGATGGGCTTGTCTGGTACAAAGTCGGGGTCTCCTGGGGAGCCTATATGAAAATCTGGATTGAGGCAGAGGTCCTCTGGGGAGTGGCTTCAGCAAAAGGATGGATGGAAGCTGCGCTCATTTACAAAAGTGGATTCATTCTGTACGGCTTGGCGGGATTGAGAGTAAGCGTTCTCTTCGTAAGCTGGGAAGGGAGCGTGTGGGCGAAATGGGATAATGGCAATGTAGATGCTGGTTTCGGGAGGGACTCAGAAATGGATCGACTTATTGAGGAGGCACGTAGCATGGGTGAAGAGATGGAGGAGGCAAAAGAGCAAGCCCTGGATGCAATGGAAAATGCAAGTCGCTGGTCACCTATCGACGTCTCGCTTTCCGAAGAGGAGCTCGCCCGTATGTACCGAAACCTGCGTACAATGGATCCCATGAGCTTTGCTATCGTCTCGGCCGTTTACTCGGTTTTCGAAAGCTTGCACGCAAGAGTTGATGAAGATACAGCGCGAACTGGTGCTGCCATTGACATCTGGGGAGCTCGCGGGGCACCAGATTCTGTTCACGTGAGAGACGCACGGCGGGAGATTGAGAGAATCCACAGCCAGATTGAGTCAAAGCGACCCGGGGTTGAGGCGCTTCTCAATGAAATCCAGGCTCAAATTGCTGCTCTCCCACCCGCCACACAATTCACACTCGGAGGGAATCCGACAACTACCTTAGGCTTCGGAACAAGACCAACCACAACAACCTCAACAGATTCAGCCGGGAATGAAATCAAGGTTTTAACGTCTCAGCCACCTTTTTCTGTTGACGATGCGAAGAACAGTCAAAACCAATCCTCTCTCTCAAGTGCAGAAGAGGAATTCCAGCGAATCGAGCAGCAAATTGTGGAACGCATTCAGCTCCTCGAGAATACGCGGACCCAGGTTAAAAATGCTCTTCTCGACCCAGGGGGAGGCGGAATAAAAGATCTCGCCGGAGATTACACAACAGCACAGGTAAAAGTTGAGAAATTTTACGCCGAGCTGAACGACTACCTGCGCCTGACACGTGACTGGGCTCATGACCGCCTTGTCGGTTGGGATAGTATCCCCTACAAGACCTGGCTGCTCACTAAAAGGAACATTCACGAACGAAAGCAAGAATGGGGAGAGATGCTGGATGTAGCAGATACTCGTATTACCATCATGAAACAAATTTATCAAGGGGTACCACCAGCGTATAAAAACTGGGAGGATGAGAAAGCAAACCGATGGCCTAACGCAAGTGAAGCTCGAAGAGGTGTAACAAGTTTTGAAATCGAGGTGATTCCGGGATACAGCGTAACCCTCCCCGGGTCGGGAACAAGTGAAGATGCATTTGATTTCGAGGGTTTGAAGAGCGTCTATCTGCAGACGGGGATGGATCTGTGGTATAACATTGCCCGCGCAGGTTTGCAGTCCACTGAGAGCGGAGCCGACAGCCTTATTCTGGTTCTCGGAACAAACTTCGACCGGCATCGTGCTACATTTGCCACAGCGCATCAAGCATTGACAAGTGCTGTCGATGCTATCTGGGATGGGCATGTGAACATTTCGGAGCAACTCTACGATCTTTATGATAGATATATCTACTGGAAGTTTGGGGGCAATCGTCCGCCGGAGCTTCGACCTTTACAACTAGGGGGCAATCGTCCGTTGGGGTTTCGAGCTTCACAACCAAGAAGCTATTTCCAGAAGCGAGACGATCTGCTGCGTGAGCTGGCTGTCCCTCAAATCACCTCTCTGAATGTCACCACCTCTCTTCAAGGGCGCCATAGCCGCATCGCATTTAGCTGGTATGCATCTCATCCAACGCGTATTGTCGAATATGCGTACAGCATTCGTACTGGTGCCGGTTTGGGCCTTCAGCCAGCAGGGTTCCAGCTTGCCGGCCTGGCAATGGGAATGGATGGCTACGATATTCCACGCACAAGTAATCCTGCCACAGAGGTGCATCACTTCAGCATGACGTTGCGTGCACGAGGTGGGGCTGGCTATACACTGAGACGTATGGTGAATTACGAAACTCATTTCGCACCAACAACCGGTCCCGGTGGCACATCACGGTCATCATGGACTTCCACGATGACTGCCGACAATACTTCGCCTATGCTACCAACTGTCAACTTCCCCGATTACGGAATTGAGTATTCAGAGTATTCAGCGCCTGGCGTGGCACTCGTCCCGGTAGCGGCTTACTCACCTACAACAAGTGAAATCCACGCAAGCTGGCATAGCTACGACAACGAATCTGATATTATGGAGTACGAGTACTCAGTTGGGATTTCCCGGGGAGATACAAGCATCGTCGGGCGCACCTCAGCCGGTGGGATGAGTGAGAGAACCATCAGAGGTCTCAACCTTTCGACCGGCAGAGGTCACCCATACTATATTAACGTTCGTGCGAAAAATGGAGCGGGACTATGGAGCAACGTCGGGAGCTCCGTCCCATTGTACATTGACACAACAGCGCCAAGCTTCAAACCACCTTCTGCGGGCTTTAGACTCCCCGGCGAGTTAACCGGGCTGAGGGGCAAGGCAGCCGGCGTACCTCAGGTAACAATCAGACAGCTTCCCCCTCGTCCTGAGGACATGCCTACGGTGAACTCAATGATCCGTCCTTGCTGCAGTCAGATTTCAGGCACACATACTGGCTTGGCTGGGTCAACGCCAGCAAGAGACTGGGGTGGTAATCTTGGAGCGGTTACAGCCGGTGCACGTACACCACAAGGAGTTACTGGCGCGGGTGCTGCTATACTTGCCGCCATGGCACCTCCCCGTGTTGAAATCGAATTTCCGCCTGCCTATGACGATATCAGTCCCGTTGAAGACTATTACTACTACGTCAGCCATGATGGGAACGTGGACTGGTCTCCAGATACCTGGACGAAAATTCAGAACAAGACACGAAGTGGGAGCAACTTCAAATTCGAGGTCATTGGCTTGCCACTCCCATACTACGGTGATAGCGCTGTCATTGCTATACGTGCGAAGAACCTTGCAGGACTGATGAGCGAAGCGATTGTTTCAGATTGGTTCAAGCCAGTGGACATGACGCCTCCACAGCAACCGGAGTTCTGCGCAACGTTCGGAGAACATTGGTTCACTCAACTTCGGATCACGATCAGTTCACCTGCAAGAGACCTTGAGAGTGGGATCAAAGGCTACCAATTTGGTGTAGGAACCGCGCCGGGCTTATTCGATATCCGTCCATTGCCTCCACTTTCAGATAATCCGGCACTCGACTTCACCGAAGATGATTTCAGAGCAGGCAGGACGTTGACACTTTCCGGACTCCGATTGAGGCTCGGGTACGACCACTACGTGACGGTTCGAGCGATAAACAACGCCAATCTCATATCTGCAACAACATCGGGTCCGGTTAACCTCACATCTTCGATACAGCCTTCAACGCCAGTAGCTTCTGCACGCTACGAGCCGCCGTTCGGAGGCAGAGCTGGCACCTTGATAATCAGTATGCGTAACGTTGGTGACTTAGCTGGCATTCAGCGGACAGAAACTGCAATTGGGACTCGGCCCGGGGGCGACGATGTCATACACTGGCAGGCTATCGCTGCAGGAGAAACAGGAAGCTTCACAAGGAGCCTTAACGTCAACCTCACCACAGGAAGAACCTACTATCTGAGCGCACGTTCAGTGAACACCATGGGAAGAATGTCAAATGTGTTTCAGACGAGCTTTGTGCCATAGAAAATTGGAGGGCAACGGATATTTGCAGTCTTCTACATAAGCAATTGGCAGGGAACAAAATTGGTGCCCTACCTCGCAAGGGTAGGACTTGCAGCCTGGCAACGGCGAGACTTTGCGGTGACAGAAAGGGGAGTTGTCATTGCGAGGAGTGGCGCCGAAGGCGCCACGACGACGCAATCTCCTGGCGGTATTCGGCGTCCGCCTTTAGCGGACTCGCAATGACACAAATACTCTGGCAGAGGCCGGTTCGGCATGACAGCAAGCACGGCGTGTCATTGCGAGCTCCCCCGCCGTCAGGCGGGGGAGCGTGGCAATCCGTTGGCGGTATTCGTTGTAGTGGACAGAATGACGCCACAGCCCCGCCCCCTCTGGCGGACTTCATCCGCCTGAGGGCGGATTCCCGATCACAGAAAGGAGAAGTGTCACGCTTCGACAAGCTCAGCGTGACATTCCCTTCGACGGACTCAGGGTGACATTCACTGGGCATGTTTCGCAATCACAGAAGTAGGAAGTTGTCATTACCGTGAAGATGGGAATCTCAGGCTTGGGGCACGCAAGAGGAACGACGAGACACCCGTCCCGCGGACAAGCGGGACGGTGTGGTAGGCAAAAATGGGTAACATCACCAGTCGCAGTGAAAATATGGCATCCTTTTAGTGGTAAAGAAAATATTTCTTTGCCCTCTTTCGGAATTCCTTGACATCTTTTTCGAGGTATCCCTTCACGTCATCGTAAAGCATCCTCTGCGCAAAGAGTAACCTCACCTGGTCGGAGCCCAGAACTTTATCAAACGCTCGCAGACGAGATGTATCAGCCAGGGCAAACGGATTTTTATCCGGGTATAGGCTGTGATGCACCTGCAGAAGAAGGAACGGCAAGCTCATCAAATTTACCTTCGAATAGTCTGTGATGTAAAGCTGAATGCCACGCATCTGCTTTTTCGCATGGCGACCATAGAACGGGATGAAGGTAATGGGTCGAAAGAGCACCCCGGGGAGATTCAGAGAGTTCATCTTCTCTGCGAAGGGCTCAGGATCAATCCACTCAGCCGCAAACGTTCTGAAAGGAATCGTGTATCCGACACCCTCTGAGATAACCCCAAGCTCACCGATGATTCCAGTTGCCACGTAGTACTGTGGGGAACGCTCGCACGGAACATGAGGCGATGTCGGAACCCAGGGCAAGCCGGTATCTTTGAAAATCATCCGCCGTCTCCAGCCACGCATCGGCACAACGGTGAGTTTGCACCTCAATCCGTTAGGGAGCATCCCTTCTTCATTGATCATCATTGCAAGTTCACCACAGGTCAAACCATAAACGTACGGTATGGGGAACTGACTCACGAAGGAACTGAACCCTTTCTCGACAACATTCCCTTCAACCTTCAAGCCACCGAGAGGATTCGGACGGTCGAGGACAACAAACTCAATGTTGTTCTCAGCCGCCGCTTCCATCGCCAGCCCCATTGTACTGATGTACGTGTACGACCTACAGCCGATATCTTGAATGTCATACACAAGAACATCAATACCTTTCAACATTTCTGGAGTCGGTTTTAACGTTTTCCCATAGAGCGAGTAGACAGGGAGCTTCGTTGCTGAATCCACATACGACTCAACAGAAGTTCCCGCCGGCTGGTCGCCACGCACCCCATGCTCCGGACTGAAAAGAGCCACCAGCTTGACATCTTTAGCTTCAAACAGGATGTCAATCGTCGACCTCAGCTTCGAATCGACCCCTGTTTGATTCGTGATGAGTCCAACCCGCTTCCCTCGGAGGATGTCGAAGTTTCTTTCCCTTAGAACTTCAATGCCAACTTTAACGCGTGCCCTGTCGCCTCGCTGATAAGCCCGGGCATAAGGAACGCCAACAGCCAAAACAGACAGCAGGATAATGATGACCTTCTCCATAGTGAACCTCGAATTTGTAGCGTTGAGCGAACCGCGGTTTAAACCCAAATATCAGCCGCTGCAAATACTCAAAGTTAAGCTCAACTATTGAGAAGTTCAAACAGAGCCCGCGAGGGCCAAAGAAAACCGCGGACATGCCAGATTCAAGCTGGTAAGCGCTCGGCTTACGTGTTATCGGGCTTGCCATCCAATCGCCGGGAGACCCGGGGCAGCGCTGGCGCGCCGCCTTCGACCCTCAACCCGCCAAAGGACTCAGCGTCACATTCGCTTGGCATGTTTCGCAGTCACCAAAGCAGGAAATGTCATTGCGAGCTACTCCGCCTTCGGCCGATCCGCCTTCGGCGGGTTCGGCATCACAGTAAAGCACGACGTGTCATTGCGAGCTACTCTGCCTTCGGCGGACTTGCAGCTCGCCTTTGGCGGGGGAGGGTGGCAATCCGCTGGTGATACTAGTTGTAGGGCGCGAAAAGCCCCACCACTCCTTCTCGCCATAGGCGACCTTAGAGATACGAAACAGTTAACGTGAACGTTCCCACGTAATTACCCGCTTCCTGGTTGGGACCGGTGGTCAAGCTTCCTCCAAGCCAGAAATAATATTTGCCGTCCAATCCGGGGAACGTCCCGCTGAGAGTTACCCAGTCACCATCATGGACAGCCCGCCCAAGGCGGGCATCTGGCTGTGAGTTCGATGGACTCCCGACAAGGTTAGGTGTCCATGAAATTGCAGATGAGCCGCCATTCTGCTCCATTAGTTGGGTGTAAGAATATGTGACGTGTATCCGCACTCCCTGAGCCCCGGTGGCAGTGAATTGCACTGCAGAATTGCTTGAATTGGGGTCGATTGTCCTGCTATCGTTTTGCGTTGCGAGCCCAAAATCTATGGAGCTTTGTCCAACACCTGGAAAGCGCGGCGAACTGGTTGTAAGAGCTAACGACGGGAGAACCCTGACTGTCACACTCACAGTACTTGAAGCTTGCCACCACTGCTGAGCAAAAGAAGTAGATTCTTCCGCAATAATCAGCAGAAGGATGAGAAGCTTTTTCATAATTTACGCCATCAAATGGCGGAATTGTCTATTCACGCCAAGAGATTATCTCGAGTCGGTCCGTGTTCGGATAGTAAGGGGGGAAGTCGTAGCCAAACCGTCTGTCCCATTCAAGGAGCTCATGGAAACCTGACACAAGCTGGCCATACTGGTTCATCCGCCCGGTATACCCCTCATGGACGATAGAACCGATCACATGAAGAGTGCCTGAAAGTCCTCTACCGGCATAGTTCTCCGCATAAAATGTACCACTGGCGGCAAAAATACCCGCATGGATAATACAATCATTGCTGTTAGCTAGGTTATCGGTAACAATGACATCACGGTCTGCAACAAGGCCTATCATACCGGGTCTGTCCTTTATGTCCGATGCACGGGCATCAGGAGGTCCGACAAGCAAATCGTCGTCTACCCAGATCCGTCCACCGGAGCTCCCTTGCTTCTGCGCAAAGATGGTCACATGGTTTACCACCGTTCCCCAGACATGCACATCGTGTCCATTCAAAGCAGCGAAAACACCGTTCGGAGCGAGTGTAGAAACTGAAGCTGTTTGCCAGGTACCCCCGGTCACTTTATACTGAACCGTTCCGTCTGGTTGAAAGTTCAGCCATAAATCTTTGTTCGTCACTTTGAATCCACTATTTGCTGCAAGAGCAATATTATTAGTTTGGGGGATAGGAATATCTTCGTCAATGCCAACGCTGTCCTGGAATTCTGCAACGCTATTGCCACCTGGGTCACCTTTCTCAATTCTCGGAGCTTGGCTCAATGATACATACCCTTTGAACACAACATGCCCTTTTGTTCGAAGCTGCCCACCGTGCCAATACAAGTTTTCATCTATGGTGTCCGGATACGCATAATACGCAGTGACTCCCTCCACAAAAGATGCCCATTTGCTGAAAGGCTGTCGCCACATAAGGACCGTCACTGTGTCGCTTTCGCCACTATACGAGGCAACGGAAACGACTTTCTTATATGCCTTCTCTCCAGCAATATAGTCTGTAACCGTAATGTCGGCAACCCCATGCATAGTAGGAACTGTAGCGCCGCTAAAGCTCCCATTAGTCTCAGCAAGTTTACCCAGTGCAATCTCGGCGCCTGAGATTGCGATATGATGAACAGCCTCCCGACTGAAATACCGTGTGAAGTTCTTGCTGGCATCATAAACGTCACGGGAGAAATTGATCCGGAAAAGCCCGAAGATAACACTGAATCCAATAATCATGATAAGGGAAGCTTTGCCCATAACTCACCTCAACGTCTAAGATTCCTGAGAGTCAATCGCTTCTGCTGCCAGAAGGCAACAGCGCGCCGATCACTCGACGCATATGCATACGGATTTTCAACTTTCAGAGTCACCTCGATTATCTTGATATCACCAAGCGAGATTGCTGTATCTCCATTAAGCTTGTAGTAACCAAAATGAAGATGCGATAAACCTAAGTGCGAACCTACAGGCTGATCTGTGCAGTAAGGATTAGCACTCTTCACCTGACGATAGAGAATACGAAATGGATGAGAGGGACTCCAGGGAACTTCTCCCAGAGGACCTAGAAAATATTTCACCGTGTCGATCGTACCATCATCATTCAAGTCAGCAAGAAATGTTAAATGAGTAGAATCACTTGGTGTTAGGATCGCAGGATCGGGTTTAGAACCTCTCAAATAACCGATCTTCCTCAAATCATGCTCAAATACTTCTGCAAGCGCTGTCACATTCGATTGCACAATCCGCTCCTGGTTCAAAAAGGCAGCCTCTTCCGACATGTTCGACCAGAAACGAAAGGCACTCAGCAGAAGCAACATCCCTATTACAGTTGCCCCGATCAGATCAAGAATTGTCGACATGGCTCACCTTTTCTAAGAAAAGATACGGTAACTATAATGTGAAAATATCTGCGTCATCTCGATCTTTGCGTTTGTACCCGGCATGAAAGGACTTGTGACAGTCACAACCATCCTCTTGTAAAAACTCCTCCCACCGAATGGAGCATCCCAATTACCGTAGCTTACGTAATAGACCACAACATTGACGTGGTAGGGTACGGAGGAAATTACAGTGTCCTTATGGAAGCCGTTATAATCATCAATGTCGTCAAATGTCTTATCGAGACTGGCAATTTCAGCAGAATCGCAACCAAGGAGTGATGGAGCGGTGAGCTGGGACGGATTTGAAACGAGGGTGGTCAAGCATTTCTCATCAAAGGCGAGATTGTTTGCACGCTCAAAGATCGACTCAGCCAAAGAGACAGCGTTCAAACCAACACTTGAATACACCATCTGCTCCGTCGTACCCACTATAGAAGCATTCATCGAAAAAACAACCAAACCAAAAAGCACCACCGCCATAACCGTTAAAAGCATCTGCCCGGTTCCCATAACTCCTCCTTCACTGTGAGTCAATCGTCTTCATTGGATATTATCAAAGGCGCCGGAAATAGCCTGACTATAGGGACAAGCGATAAGGTCCGTACGCCAGACTTCCCCCTGCGAAGTTCATAAAAACGTGCTTGATAAAAATCCTCGTTACGATTTACTTTAACCACGATGAACCTGTTATAACGAATAATCATTGCAAAACAGTGTAATTTTTACAAGCTAAATATTACACTTTACAC
>JBMFJZ010000008.1:0-87624 GCA_049973045.1 Bacteroidota bacterium
ACATCTTCGCTACACCTGAAATTATAAACACAAGCCCAAGAAACCTTTGCAACAATCTGCCGAACATCCCGCTCAGACCAAGTAAAACCCTGATTTTTATCGACATTAGAATATAACAAAAAAAACTTTGTCAAGTAGCGGGACAAAAAGTTGACAAATTATTTAGGCGGTACCGGTGCGACAGCCTTCACTACGCCGGAGCTGCAATCCAGAAGTTTTTCCACTATTCCTCCCGTTTCTTTATCCTCTCCAGCATGTTCCGCATCTCATCTTTCATATCGTATATCGCCTCTGACTCAACCTTTATCGGCATCTCCAGAAGTCTCTCCGCCTCAATTCTTGCCTTCAGGAAATCATCATGCTCATAATAGAGCTTCGCCATTAAATAATGCGGATACATCCAGTGCGGCATCATTCGACCAGCTATCAAGTAGTTTTTCTCTGCTTCATTGTAATGGCTGAGCTTCCCACCTGCGACTCTGCGAGTCTTGTACATATAACGAAAAACGAGCTTGATAGTCATGTAAGGTGAAGCCTAAATAAAAGGCAAGAAGACCGTGAAGCGATTGTAGGATTCAATGCCCTTGTTTAGCTCTCAGCAGCTCTTCCGCCACAGACAAAAACCAGCCCCCTTGCTTATGGTAATCCACCTCAGGACCTTGCACATGAACAGCCTTGCCATTATTTGTTAGCAGCAACTTAAAGACCGAACTCTTCAAGCACGAAATTAGTGAGTGTGCCTCCCTTGTCCAGCAAAACTGGAAATGTAATCTCGAGGTTGTCAAGCCATATTTTTAATTCCTCAGACCACTGCTCCGCTCTAACTATCCCGAAAACTGAAATCGAGTCAAAAGAAGCTAGCATATTCCAATATCTTCGTTCCTCTAAACACATCGGACAGTCATGGGCCGAGAAGAAAACTAGAGCCACGTACTTATTACCACTGATGAGCTTAGGCAATCCAATGGAATCTCCCTGTTGTGTGTATAGATACCCTTCTTCAATAATATCCCGGATGGTTTTCCCAACAGAAGTTTCAGCGCGTGAGGGCGGGCCTTTTGTCTCCTTCAGTTGCTGATTCTGATAAACCAAGAGCGCATTGAACAGTAGAAGAACTACACAAAGAAACAGCAAGTATTTTTCTCTTCCAGTGAGCTTCAAAGGACCTTACTCTAAGCTCAACTTAAATTTACCGACCCTATACAGCGATTGATATTCTGTTACTTTCTTGTGCGTAAGGAAGTAAAAAGTACCCGATGCATCCACTGTAAGCAATTTGCTGGTTGTTCTAACCCCAGAGACGATTCTCTTCTTTGTGAATCTGTCGTAGATATCAATGTAGTAGACCTCGTTTCCATCTTCGTAGTTGACAACTGACATCACAACATATTTCCCATAGATAAGCAGGTTGTCAATATCACTTCCCGAGTGGTAATAGTCCTCTTTCTCTATAGAATATGGGATTTGAAGAAACTTAATGGTTGCATCTTTACTGGAGAACCCCTTTAACGGTTTGAAATACTTAGGCGCTTCACCAAAGCTATCAACAGTTTTACCGTCCAGGTCAATTTTATATATCCTATATTCCCGAGATTGAACAGCATAAATAAAATGATCTTCAGAAATATCAAGGATCGGAACAGAGAAATTCGTTAAGTACTGTCTATACAATGCCTTTGACGGCGGAAAGAATGATTTTATGAACTTTCCGCGGGCATCGTATTTCTCAATGTACAAATAGTTGAACGGGTCGGGAGGTTTCATTTGCGGAGCCGCCATGAAGATAGCGTTATCGTCAACTCGGAGGCGCCGCGGCACCCAGTGGTCTGCTCGGATCAGAAAAGACCTAATATATCGATAATTTCTATCAAACACACTTACTCTTCTCGCAGAATTGTCAGAGACATATATCTCACCTCTGGAACTGACGGAAATCCCAAGAGGCTGCTCAAACTCTCCCGGTCCTTTTCCCACCCCGCCGAGATTTCCTATCTGAACTCCACTGCCATTAAAGATTAAAACCTGTTTGCCAAGGGGATCAACGAGTATAAGGTTCTGCTTGCTATCAGCTGCCATGCCCGTGAAGCTATATATCATGGTCTTTTGAGGTTTAAGTTCGAACTCCGAAACCTTCTTAAACGTTGCCTCAAATGGAGACAAAAGCACTGAAAGTCCGATGGCGAAGCTAACGAAGCACATCTTTCTCACCAGTCTAAAGATTTAAGGGGCGGCGCAAGCACGCCACCCCTACGAACACAGCGCTACAAATTAATTGCGCAGATACAGTCGCCAGCGACCACGGGACAATGACAAATATCGCCATCCTTCACGCCAGCCATGTACACCTGCTTGGCGTCTACACGGGTAAGCTGAACAATATTCAACGCCAAAACCAGCGCTGTGGCAAATGCAAACAAGAGAGCACGTTTCCTTCTGGATGCTGTCATGACCCTTACCTCCTATTCGGTTTTTGTTGCTTTGTACGGCAAGTCTTTGCTCGCACCACCAGTTATTGATTAGACCCCCCACGAATCTTGCAATACCCCTCTCAGCTCATCAAGAATAAGCACAACCGTGGTTTTTATCGACATTTGAATATAACAAAAAAAACACTTTGTCAAGTAGCGGGACAAAAAGTTGACAAATTATTTAGGGCTGCGAGCAACTGCATCTTTTAGGCAAAACTCGATCTTGAAGTCGAGCGCAAGATGATTTATCGCAACAGTTGCTCATCCAGCTCAGAAAGTATTCCCATTTTCACAGAGAAAAGTTGCTTGCTTTGCGAGTTAATCTCAAAGTCCTGTATCTTTAAAGCAAGCTTCCTCACAATCAGAGCCTGAAGTCATTGCCACTTTGCAATTCAACGGAGTCTTGGGTAAATTTATTTTGCATAACGATTTGCGTAAACAACTGTAGTGGAAAGGAATAAAATACCATGTCAGCAACTGATTCTTTTGAAGAAACTCTCACGGAAGAAATTCCCAAAGACACATTTGTTACCATTGATGGCAACGAAGCGGCTGCATATGTTGCCCATAAATTAAACGAGGTGATCGCAATTTATCCTATTACTCCATCCTCTCCGATGGGCGAGAAAGCGGACGAGTGGTCTGCGCAAGGTAGACCCAATCTGTGGGGGACTATCCCGGTCGTGGTTGAGATGCAGAGTGAAGGTGGGGCTGCCGGTGCTGTGCACGGAGCACTCCAGGCGGGAGCGTTGACAACTACGTTCACTTCCTCGCAAGGCTTGCTCTTGATGATTCCGAACATGTTTAAAATAGCAGGCGAATTAACATCCACAGTGTTTCATATTGCAGCACGAACCGTAGCTACGCATGCTCTTTCAATCTTCGGTGACCACAGTGATGTCATGGCAGCACGAACAACTGGCTGGGCGATGCTCGCTTCAAACTCGGTGCAGGAGGTGATGGACTTCGCTCTCATTGCACAGGCAGCGACGCTTGAAGCTCGCGTCCCGTTTGTGCACTTCTTTGACGGTTTTAGAACATCCCATGAGATTATGAAAATCCGCATACTCGATGATGCCAGCATGCGTGCCTTGATCGATGAGGATTTAATTCGCCAGCATCGGGAGCGTGCTCTTTCACCTGATCATCCTGTGTTACGCGGCTCGGCGCAGAATCCGGATGTCTTCTTCCAGGCAAGGGAAACGGTTAATCCGTTCTATATGGCTTGTCCGGGCATAGTGCAAAAAGTGATGGATAAATTTTACGATGTTGTTGGACGTCGCTACAACCTCTTCGACTACGTTGGTGCTCCAGATGCGGATCGCGTGATCGTGATGATGGGATCCGGTGCTGAAACCGCACATGAAACCGTCGAATATTTGACAGCCAAGGGGGAGAAAGTCGGACTTATCAAAGTTCGGCTTTACAGGCCTTTTTCTGTTGAAGCTTTTGTGAAAGCTCTTCCCAAGACTGTCAAGAGCATCGCCGTATTAGATAGAACAAAAGAGCCGGGTGCAGCAGGGGAGCCGCTCTACACAGACGTCGTTACAGCTCTCACAGAGGCGCTGATGAATAGTATACTGCCGATGAACAGTTTGCCACGCGTCATCGGCGGTCGATATGGCCTTTCATCAAAGGAATTCACCCCGGCAATGGTCAAAGCTGTCTTTGATGAGCTTAGCAAGAAAAATCCCAAAAATCACTTTACAGTCGGCATAATTGATGATGTTGCCAACACAAGTCTCGAATACGACCCTGCGTTTGATATTGAACCCGATGACGTGTTTAGAGGCGTCTTCTACGGCTTGGGAGCTGATGGAACCGTGAGCGCAAACAAAAACTCCATCAAAATTATCGGTGAAGAGACCGACTTTTACGCGCAGGGATATTTTGTGTACGACTCAAAAAAGGCTGGCTCGACAACGGTTTCCCATTTACGATTCGGACCGAGACCAATTCGATCTATTTACTTGATCAACCGTGCCAACTTCGTGGCGTGCCACCAGTGGTCATTTCTTGAAAAATTCGATATGCTCGAAAAGGCAGCGCCCGGAGGTGTCTTCCTCCTCAACAGCATTTACGAACCAGATAAGGTCTGGGACAAACTTCCTCGGCTTGTGCAGAAGCACATCATCGAGAAGAACCTTAAGTTCTACGTCATCGATGCTTACAAAGTGGCTCGGCAAACCGGCATGGGTGGACGCATTAACACGATCATGCAAACCTGTTTCTTCGCAATCTCCGGCATCTTGCCACGTGAGCAAGCTATCGAAAAGATCAAGAACTCAATCAGGAAGACATATGGCAGGAAAGGAGACCTCGTTGTTAAACAGAACTTTGAAGCGGTGGACCAGACTCTGGCAAATCTCCACGAGATCAAAGTTCCAAACAAGATAACAAGTAAAATCGAAATGAGACCGCCTGTTCCCGATCACTCTCCTGAGTATGTCAAAAAGGTTACCGCCCGGATGATTGCTGGGGAAGGAGATAAACTTCCCGTGAGTGCGCTGCCTGTTGACGGGACATTTCCGACGGGAACCTCACAATGGGAGAAGAGAAATATCGCACTTGAAATTCCAGTATGGGAACCTGAACTCTGCATTCAGTGTAACAAGTGCGTCATAGTCTGTCCGCATGCAACAATACGTGCAAAGGTCTTTGACCCTGCCATGCTTGCAAAGGCACCCGCGACATTCAAAGCCGTCGATTTCCGGGGCACAGACCATAAAGGCTTGAAGTACACCCTTCAGGTTGCACCTGAGGACTGCACAGGATGCAGCCTATGCGTCGAGGTCTGTCCAGTAAAAAGCAAAACAGACCCGAATGTCAAGGCAATCAATATGAAACCGCAACCGCCGCTGAGGGAAACACAAGCAGCGAACTGGGACTTCTTCTTGCAGATTCCCGAAATAGATCGGCGAGAGGTCAAACTTGACTCTGTGAAAGATTCGCAGTTCCTGCAGCCTCTGTTTGAGTACTCGGGAGCTTGTGCTGGCTGCGGAGAAACACCTTACATCAAACTTGTTACTCAACTCTTTGGTGACCGCACCATTATCGCAAATGCTACTGGCTGCTCCTCAATTTACGGAGGCAATCTCCCCACGACACCATATACCGTCAACAGCGAGGGGAGAGGTCCCGCCTGGTCAAATTCACTCTTTGAAGACAACGCGGAATTTGGACTCGGAATCCGCCTGACAATCGACAAACTCACGGAAATGGCTCGTGAGCTTCTCAAGAAGCTATCAAGCTCCATCGGAGAGCAGTTGGTGAAAGAACTGCTTGAGGCAGACCAATCTGATGAAGCTGGCATCTATGAGCAGAGGCTCCGCGTAAATGTTCTGAAAGAAAAATTGAGAACATTGGATGCCCCAGAGGCAAAGCGTCTTTTCAGCATCGCAGACAACCTTGTCAAACGGAGCATCTGGATCATCGGAGGCGATGGTTGGGCGTACGACATCGGCTACGGTGGACTAGACCACGTAATTGCTTCCGGGAAAAATGTCAACATTCTCGTACTCGACACAGAAGTTTACTCAAACACGGGTGGACAAATGTCAAAGGCGACGGCACGCGGAGCAGTTGTCAAATTTGGCGCCGCGGGCAAACCGAACCCAAAGAAGGACCTTGCCCTCCTGGCTTTAGTGTATGGCAACGTTTACGTCGCTCGCGTCGCTATCGGTGCCAACGATGCACAGACAGTACGGGCATTCCTCGAGGCTGAAGCATACAATGGACCATCACTGATAGTTGCCTACTCGCACTGTATTGAACATGGTTATGACCTTGCATTCGGCATGCTACATCAAAAGATCGCTGCGGAAACCGGATACTGGCCTCTCTTCAGATATGACCCAAGTTTGACCACAAAGGGGAAAAATCCATTCCGCTTGGATTCTAAACCACCCAAGGTGCCTTTCCATGAGCTCGCGTCTTCCGAGACACGGTTCAGGGTATTGGCAAAAACTCATCCGGACCGTGCAGCACTTCTTACGCAACTCGCACAGGAGGACATTGCTTTTCGCTGGAAGATGTATGAACAACTGGCAAAGATGTTCGAACCACAGCCCGCTGTCACAAAAGTGGTTCGTGAGACTACACGAGAAGAGGTCTCATAAGTTCTCGGGATCCCCTTGGTCAATGTGAGGAACCTCTAAGAACAATTACGCATCACAAAAGACCAAGGGGAACCAATAATGGGCTTATGAAAGGTCTAACTACACAAAAAGGCTCGTATTCTTTTGCCAAGCCGCTCAGGGCTTTTCAGCGGAAAACCAATCATCGTCATAGGGTGAGAACGTGAACCTCATCTCGCGTCTTCAACAGATCTTCCATGGATTCCACAAATCATTCTGGGTTGCTAACAGTCTTGAGGTTTTCGAGAGAATTGCCTACTATGGACAAGCAGCTGTTCTCAGCATTTTCTTGCGTAATTATCTTCATTTCTCTGAAGTTGATGCCGGGAAGCTCTCTTCGATTTTTGGTGGACTTGTCTACATGCTTCCGATCTTCGCAGGAACGTTTGCCGATAAGTACGGTTTCCGCAAGTCCTTTGCATTTGCCTTTTTTGTGATGGCAATTGGCTACTTTAGCATTGGAGCAGCAGGAAGTCAGACATTTGCAAACTTCTTCCAATCTTTTCCCCTCTTCTGGGCGCTTGTAGTAGTGCTTGTATTCACGGCGATCGGAGCTTCGTTCATCAAGCCCTCTGTCCTTGGAACGATTGCAAAAGCTTCAAAGCCTGAAACAAAATCCCTTGGCTATGCAATATACTACACCTTAGTTAATTTGGGCGGCGCCACAGGACCACTAATTGCTTTCTTCGTCCGAGGCAGCATCGGCATCCAGTGGGTCTACACTGTCTCGGCGGCCAGTTGCGCCTTAATGTTTGTCACAACGCTCCTGTTTTACCGAGAACCTGAATCAGATTCTGAGTTTGTTCAACCGGGGCTATGGGATAAGCTGAAAGATATGGGTCGAGTGCTGACAAATGGACGCTTCATGGTTTTCCTTCTGATCTTCTCACTTTACTGGATCATGTTCTGGCAAATCTTCGTGATCGTTCCTTTTTATCTCACCGACTTCATCTCCAAGGATGCTCCGTTTGAAATCATAGAATCAGTTGATGCATGGGCAATTATATTTCTGCAGGTCATCGTTAACAGGCTCTCCCGTAGGTTTCCCCCCGTGGCAGCAATTGTTACCGGCTTTGCAACATCAACACTTTGCTGGGTAGTCATCGCAATTCATCCGTCGATCTGGAACATCATTGCCGGCATCTTTGTCTGGGCAATCGGTGAGATGATCCAGGCACCACGATACTACGAATACATCGCCGATAACGCGCCGAAAGGCCAAGAGGCTCTCTTTCAGGGCTACGCGTTTCTGCCAATTGCGATTGCCTGGTTCATAGGTGGAACGTTCGGCGGTTGGTTATACTCCGCACTGGCGAAACCACTCCTCATAGCAAATAACGATACAGGAGTAATCCGCCATCCCACTGAACTCTGGTTGGTTCTCGCTGGTATCGGAGCAATAGCGACGACGTTGATGTACTTCTACAACGTGTACATAACACGAAATATCCGACAGCAGAACATTCAGGGGGTGATCAAAATCTAGGGGGGTTCAGGCGTCAATTACGGATACATTGTCAAAACTTCTCCCTGCTCCACAGAGGCAGTTACAAAAGTCCCATTTTAAAATCCCCGCGATACTGCTTCCTTTGCTTCTTCAAACTCCCTCTCCTCCAAATTCCCCCTCCACAGCCTTTCTATTTTCCCGTCCAAACCAACGATCATTGTTACCGGGGTACTCGTTATACCGTGCTCCGTCCGAAATGCGGGATCAACTGGAATAACAACAGGATAATTCACTAATTGAGAGGAAAGAAATGACCGCGTCATCTCGCTATCGTTAAGGGAGATACCGAGCACAGTGAAACGTGCAGTATCCAGAGCAGAGACAAGCATATACCAGTTCGGCATATTCGCCGCACAGAGGGAACATTCCGGCGAGAAGATCAAAAGAACTGTTTTCTTCTGAGCACCCTTGAAGTTCACAACGAACTGAGATCCTTGCAAGTCCTTCACTGAGAGCGAATCCATACTCTTTCCCTCTGCTACCACCATTGAAATATCATGTAGCATGAGGAACAAGACAAAAGCGGACACAAGAATCGCCACTGAATAAAAAAGAGCCTGATAAGGATGGAGCTTCCTTAAGCGAACAAAATCAAGGAGGCGAAAGGGTATTCGGTTCAATCCGCGCCTGCGAAAGAACGAGTCTACACCGACCAGTAATTCGCTCCGAGAAAAGACAATGAAAAGAACTTGAAAGAGCACAACATCCCGCAGAATATCTTTCAATCCGACTGGCTCAGTGCTCAGAGAACCAAAACAACCACAAGTGGCTGTAGAACCGGTCGCCACAAGCGTAATTTCCAAACCCAGGAAAATGAGAAGAACTATCCCGGCAACGATGAGCGAAAGTTCTGTGATAAATCCAATGAGAAGCAGAACTCCAAGAATGACCTCCAGCACTGGCAGACCATGTGCAACAGCCCCGATCAGTGAAACAGGGATAACATGTAAGCCGTCTAGTGCTTCAGTAAATCGGGGAAGGTCGACAAGTTTCAATATCCCTGATACAATGAACACCGAACCGAGCAACACTCGGGTGAGAGTAAGGAGTATAGTTTGTTTTTGAAAGTTCATGGCTGAGGAAGAGGTTTGTTTTGCCGTCCGCTTAGCATAGGCTTGCGAACACCAAAGCCACTGAGAACATCATCTCTGAGAGTCAGCGCTGAAAGCGCCATACTGTACACTCATTCTCTGTCAACCGCGGAGCTCAGCGCAGCAAGTTGGCCACTTTCTGGAAAAACGCCTTGGTTCGGCTCGGCATCAGATAGTCAGGATAGTGCGCATAAATAATCCCCCCTGTCTTTGTCGCGAGGAGAAAGCATGGGGTCCTCTTCAGTGACAAAGAATCTGCTAACCCAGGCCGCGGAAATACAGGAAACTTGAAAGGGTGCAAGTGTAGCATTCGAAGCATCAGATAAATGTTGCCTGAAGAAGTATCCGAAGCGTAGAACTCAAAAGCCCGGAGACCGAGACTGTCTGCCTGTTGCTTCAACAGCGGAACTGCTTCATCCAAACATGCGCTGCAGTCGTGTTCGCGGACAATAAGCAATAAGCAGTATCTTGCAGTATCCCAACGTGCGAACCATCGCATTATATCTTTCACCACATCCTGTGGCAGGCTTTTCCCCTCAAGCGCGGGCTCATCCAGATTTAATGTATCGGCAATCCTGGCCTGGAAATCCGAATATTCTCTGCTGAGATTCCTATAGCTCACAAGTGCCGCCGCGTCCACGAGAAGAAGAGCAATCACGAAAACCACAATGAAGTAATATTTTCTCGAAGACATGAAACGTTCCTCCATCTTTTCCTCGAAACAATGTACTGAAGCAATGTCTCAGCGCACCGCGTACTTCACAAGCCGACCCGTGTTCATATCAAATGAAACTACATTCCTACTGCCCGGGAGGATAACAAAGCTCCCTACCACTCTTACTGAATCCCATGAGTGCGCGGATATGTTCGCTACAGTTGCTTCCCGAAGCTCCAGAGTATTTGCATCATACGCGAAGAGCGTTGCTCCATGCGGAAGGTCAGTGCCATAATTCACATACAAATATGGCCTTCGATAATAGACTCCACCAAGCATCGAATGGATCGCCTGGGGATTTCTCTTTTCATTTTCTTTCAACCTACGGAATGTCCAGCGCAACTCTGTTGCAGAGGTGACGTCTTTCTCCCCAAGCAGCTGAAAGTCTTTTGAATATTTGCGGATGTATGGTAGGGATTCGAACACGACGTAGATACTCCCGTCTTCGCCAACCACGGGCCAGACAAGATTCCGACGAAGTGTTTGCCGTTCCGCGGGCTGTTTGACCCGCTGGCCAAACTGCCGCACAATCCTCCCGGCCGTGTCGTAGACCACGAGCAAGCTATCGGCATCGAAAGGCGCGTTTGCAACAATGCACCCACTATGATCGACAGCGAAAGGGTACAGCAATTGATATACCGAAAGCGGTAAATCTCCCATATAGCCGCCATCACTGCGCAGCAACTTCAGGCGGCCGTGCCCAAAGTCGCTTACATAAATAATGCTGTCTCGCGATCGAATCCACATAGGGGAGGCGAACTCGTTCCCCGCATGCCCAGCCCGCCCGATCCGGTAAAGAAAGTCAAGGCTTGTGTCAAATACGGCGATACAGTTTGTTTTCCTGTCCAAAGCATAGAGCTTGCCCGCTCCTTCGTCAAGCCAGACATCATTGATGAACCCTAGGAAATTCTCAAGCGTGTCAGAAGTGGTAAATACCGATTTAAGCTCAACAAGCTGGTGCCGCTTTACCTCTCGTAGCTGGCGCAGGATCAAGAAGTACAACAACAGACAGAGAATTACAAAACCAACGACGATCGCGGAGACTAATAACAACCTGCTCTGAGACTTTGCGACCATCAGCCTCTCCCGTCAACCAACGCTATCTACGTGCGACGCCCATGCAAAATCATCTCTGCTAGCACTTCAGGAGTAGCAACAGGCAGTTGCTCTGCTACCGTCACTGCAGTTGCACACAGCGCAAGACCCCGAACTGTGACAGTCTCCGCCTGCGTCACAGCTACAAGAAGCTTTGCAATTACTGGTGCTCACCTCAACACTGCACTTCGCGGCCGCAAGAGCATATGATACAGAGCTGAGAACGTACAAGTTAACCACAAAAAACATTACCATTAAGAAAAGTGCCGTAACCAACGCGCGCCGTTCCATTTCATTTCCTCCTATTTTGTTGCTAATTTGTAGCGCAAGCCTTCGCTCACACCGTTAATTAAAGGCCGGGAAAACTTCCAGCACACCCCTCGACCTACCCCCTTTCCCGCAATCCTTAACGAGAATATAGTAAAAAAAACAGTTTGTCAAGTAGCAGGACAAAAAAGTTGACAAATTCCTCAGGCTATCCTACGCTTGAATAGCTTCTTCTACTCTAAGTATCCGAATGTTAAAAGATAGTAATGAAATCAAGATTGCTCGTCACTCTGTCTTGACACCTACAAAAAGTTCGTTTCAAGGTGGTCTATTTCACTACAGACGATAGGGCTATTCCAAGCCCAGCAGAAATAACCGTCACTAACCAACGAATCGCCCGAGAATGAACAATCGCAACCGCCATGTTGCTCGCATATTTGCTTCTGCACAAGCAAACAATAAATTGTTTTTCTTATTTCAATCTTCTATGTTTGTTTTGTTCATCAACGAAAAATAAGAAATCAGTTGACAATCAATTTGAGGTACGATATGAATTTGCATAAAGGAAGGTCAACAATAGCATCTCTTTCCGTTACGCTTCTTTATTTTTCGTTCATTGCTACAGCTCCTGCCATAGCCCAATCATTTGGCGTTCGCTACGGCATTGGCTTCGTGCATGTCCATGAATACAATGACGGCACACCATATCTTAGCATTTCATTCGACCCCCCAAAAGAAACTCACATTCCATGCGGCTTCGAGCTAAATGGATGGCTTGGAGGGAAATGGTCACCAGTGGGAAGCCTCACATTTGCGGGAATTGAGTTGGCTCTGCGCTTCAGAGCATCAATACAAACGCCACTTGGCGAGTTATCGCTCAACATGCTTCCCGGGGCAGCATACATAATCTCCGATAAGGTCATAATCATGGTAGACACACCTGTCAACGAAAAAGTTCGTGATACCAGGTTATACTCCGCCTTCAGCACCGGTGTTTCTCTTGAGCAGCAGTTTCTGCAGAACATTGCACTAACCGAGGACTACCGTTACCAGATTGTTCCTTCCCTTTCAAGCCAGTTAAACCGCTTCATTAGTGTCGGAGTGAGAATTTCATTTGCAGAAACTAACAGAAGTAATTGAACGCGGTTACATGTTCACACCATTCCCATAGCTTTCATCCTTTCATCACCGCAATCGGGATAAGCCGAGCAACCTTTCTTGCAATGCCAGCATTGTGCACCACTTCCACAACCTCGCTGACATCTTTATATGCCGCCGGTTCCTCTTCAGTCAATCCACTCTTCGAAGCCCCCTTCACCAGAATCCCCTTCCCTCGGAGATCCTTAAGGAGCGCCTCTGCGGTGATTTCTTTCTTCGCTGCGTGACGGCTCTTCGCTCTACCAGCGCCATGGCACGTCGAGCCAAATGTCTCCTCCATTGCCATTTCTGTCCCGACAAGCACGTACGAACATGTTCCCATACTCCCGGGGATCAACACAGGTTGACCTACAGTTTTATAGTCCTCCGGCAATGCAGAATGATTCTTCGGAAAAGCACGCGTGGCACCTTTTCTGTGAACAAGAAGGATTTGCTTCTTCCCATCAACGATATACTCCTCACGTTTGGCAATGTTGTGAGCAACATCATAGACAATTTGCAAATCACCATTGCCTAGAATTCGCTCAAATGCCTGGCGTGTCCAGTGCGTGATCATCTGCCGATTTGCAAATGCAAAATTTGCTGCAGCCGCCATCGCGCTGAGATAGTCTTTGCCCTCGGGTGAGGTGATAGGAACACATGCCAATTGTCGATCCACAACATGAATCCCGTATTTTGGCATCGCTCGCTGCATAACATCAAGATAATCGGTGCACACCTGATGACCGAGACCACGGGAACCTGTATGAATCAGAACAGTGACATTTCCCTTCACAAGTCCAAATACCTGTGCCACCTCTTCATCATATACTTCATCAATCACCTGTACTTCAAGGAAGTGGTTGCCGGAGCCGAGCGTCCCAAGCTGATCTTTGCCACGTTGCTTTGCATGAGCACTCACACCTGATGCATCAGCATTTGGGACACATCCATACTCCTCGATATGCAAGAGATCTATTTCGGTTCCATACCCCGCTTTCACTGCCCACCGTGCCCCTTCTTCAAGCACCCGATCAAGCTCCCGGGCGCTTAAGTCAAGCAACCCACTTCTCCCAGTGCCACTAGGGATATCGCGGAACAACTGGTTAAGGAGCTGCTCCAGCTTCTGCCTTATCTCTTCAACAGCAAAAGGAGTACGAAGGAGCCGAACACCACAGTTTATATCAAAACCCACACCCCCCGCTGAAACTACCCCTGTATCCCAGTCCATAGCGGCAACACCACCTATGGCAAATCCATACCCTTGATGAGCATCAGGCATAGCAAGCGAGTATTTCACAATTCCGGGCAAGGTTGCCACGTTGATGACCTGTTCTGCTGTCAGGTCTTTTTCGATCTGAGAGATCAGCTTCTCGTTTGCATATATTAATCCATCAACACGCATACCCGGCTTCGTTGAACGGGGAATGATATATCGCCAATCATCAAGCTTCTTCATAAACGTTGCCATTGTTCCACCTCCTTTTAATCACTCGTACTCATATATCAAAAAACACTCTCAACCTCGTGTAAGATTCCGCAACCTCCACAAGAAGTTGATGATACGTGACAGCCTTCACATCAAGTTTCGTCCGGTGGATCGCCGGATCAAATTGCTCACAGTAAAGCACCCCGCGAAGATCCACTCCGTGTCCGGAGGAACTAAGCTCTGTAACGATTGCCTCTGTTGGCACCAATTTTTCTCCATCATAAACATACAGAGCTTCGCTCAGCCATTTGACCAGTATGTTTTCCAGATCAATTCCATTAAGCCATATCTCTCTTCGTTTGAGTGATTCGATGCTCCCCAATGCTCCACTTTCGCCGATCCCTCCTTCAGTTGGGAACTTCTCGATAATAATAGATATGAGCCCGTACACAGCTTCCTCAAAAGCCCTCTTTAAGGATGAGGAAATGACTTCAATCCCGACATCGGAGGGATGCTCAAGAATTGTCACCGACATAGAAAAGCCCCTGTTCTTGTTGACGTGGGTCACGGGAAATAGGCTGATGAAGCACCCAGATTCGACAGATCATTCTATACTCGCATCCAAGGCAGATTTTTTCTACTTTATCGGGCACGATGAGCGGGAACTCCCCGCTTGTAATGCCCTTAACGAGCCGCTGAAGTTCCTCACCAGCTTTTTCAAGTAGTGCAGAATGTTGATCCGGCGTCATTACCTTAGAGGAACGAAAGCCCAATTTTTTCCTAAGCTCATTGTCAACTAAGACAGGATGAACTTTTACGGAATTCCTTTTCACTTCATAAAATGCCCCACCTATATGCAGGTCCGATGAGAAGCCCGCCCTCGACGCAAGTTCACGGAGAGCCCGCACATAGATGGGGAGTTGAAGATGAGTTCCTTCTCTCATGCTCAAAAGTGTCGGGATAGCCCCGGTTTTGTAATCAAAAGCAACCCACACATTTTCTGACTCGTCGACATCAATTCGATCGATCTTGCCCCTCACCAGAACATCCCCCATGCGGATCGGCTCCGGATGTGAAAGTTGTCGGTCGTGGCGACCGGTCTTTCCGCCAAAACTGACCTCAAAAAATCTCGGCTGCAGATGATCCTTTCGGTTGCGTTCATGCTCCAGGAATTCCTGAAACACCCCTTTGATCCAGGAACTGCCAAGCAACTCTTCTTTCTCAAATTCCCAAAATGGGCTGATAACGTTGATGGAATCAAGTTTCTCTCTCGCAATCTGCAGAAGGAGCTCACTCGCCTTATGCATTTCATCATCTGAAATTCGCCAAAGGGGAACAACAGGACTCTGTTCGCGCCATCTCGTAAAGAATGTGAAAAGAATCTCATGAATTATGCTCCCCCTTTCCAGTGGAGTGACTCCCTCCTCAACAGTTTTGACTGGAAGAATACCAAGAACTCTTTGCGCAAAAAATTTAAAGGGGCAAAGAGCATATGTCTCAAGTTGACTTACAGAGTAAAGACAACTGCCATAGCGCGCGAGGGTTTCCTGTAGCTCCGGTGACAGCGATCCAAAAATGTACCCTTCATACTCTCGATTTGTGTGGAGACCTGCCCGACTGCGTTCAACCTGAAACGCATGCTCCAGCGAGGTTCTATCAATGATTGAACGTTCACCGAGTTCTTTATACGAATCATCAAGAAGATGTTCATTGTTGCGCCACATGGCAACACTTATTCGCCTGAGGAGTTCATCTCGAGAATAGATAGCGTGTTCGATCTCTTCCGGCAACCGACGACTCCATTCTTCAGCTTCTACAATGTTACGAAATGCCTCAATAAAGCTGGATGGAACAAGTTCTTTAAGATCGCCTTCTGCGACAGGGTAGCTTAGATAAAGGTGCTTTGTGAAATTTGTGATCCCCTGGTAAAAGAGATATCGTTGCTGATACAGATAGCGACGGCGCTTCACACCCATGCGCTGACTGCTGAGAAAGACTTCAGGTTCATACGGAGCAGGGAATTCTCCATCAACCAGCCCGGCAATAAACATCACATCGAAGTTTAGCCCGCGGGTCTCCTCAATCGTGGTCACATAGACACCATACCCGTATCGCTGACGAATATTGTATCGGGCGCGACTTACTGCTGCACGCAGTTCAGTTAGATATGTCGATAGTGGTGTCGGTCCACGCCCCTCCATCTCACGAAGAGCTGCCACATCATCGAGGACCGAAAGAAATGTTGCAAATGCACGTCCATCCCGCTCTATATCTTCCCAGCGTTCCCCAAGCATCATATCCTGACCCCGGGTAAACTTAGAGACATCGATGTTCAATAGTTCAAGCAAATGGAGCAGCCTATTTCTAAATTCGAGGGGTGTCATCGGTTCACGAAATGGTGATAGAAGTTTCTCAAGTTGATCAAGATCGGCGAGCGCTTGAACAAGCATGGAGTGCTCACGCTCGAAGGTCCACCTTTCTACCTCATCATCGACCTCGTGAAGTCTATCGTCAACGACGGAGAGACGTGCTTGTATCCCTTCACGCCACTGCTTGGCTCCAGCAATGATCCGAAGTTCTGCTGATACACTGGCAAGATTTGCTGCGTCGATGCCGAGTCGGATGTAGGGACTTGATAGTGCTCTCAGAAGATCACGCCGATGAAAATCATTCTCCGCCACTGAGAGAAGCGCGAGAATCCCAACAACCAGCGGCGATGCATCAAGTCGATAGCGGTCTGTTATATTTGCAGGTATGCCGTAGCGTGCAAACGTCTCCCGAAATAATGGTGTATAGACACCGGAGCGGGCAGTTGCCACACAAATTCGGCTGATGTCAACTCCGGGATTCGTGACAATGTATGATTTAATCAGTCGGGCAATCATCTCAACTTCCCGTTCCCGATCCCTTGCCTCGAGGATAGTTACCCGATCTTGTGCAGCGAGCTTAGGAACATCGAGACCTCGGCGGAAAAGATACGTCGCAACGTGATCCCGAAAGATATCTGATGGGGATTTCGGTGCATCGTTGTGATGTCTAACTGCTCGTTCCGGCGGACGGAACCCGATGGCAACAAAATCACGATAATTGTCCTCAAGATGATAGAAAAGCTCCGGATTTTTGGGGGAGAAATCAAAGTTCAGCACAACCGTCAAGTTCTTAATCCGGGTCAGCAATCGAATGAAATCAAACTCAGGACGGGCAAATTCATCAAAACCGTCAATGAACAGAACATCTGGATAACTTGGAAACGCGCGAGCCCAAATTGTTCCCGGATCTTGTGAACTGAGTGCGGCAACCACATCCCTCATTTCCCCTGCAGGGTCAGTAAACACTCCCCCTAATTCGGCTTCATAAGCTTCCACAATTCGGAGAACATCTGCAAGCTTTCGGTGCTCTTCGAGCATTGCACCGTTAAGTTCATTGCGCAGCTCATCGGCATAAATCCCAGCTTCCCTCAGCCCGTTAATGACATCAATCAACTTCTGAAACGTTCCTTGAGGAACAATGCCCCTCCTTGTGCGAGCAGATTCCCCTCCAAGAGAAAAAAAAGAAAGCTTATCAGCAACTACCTCAATGGCGCGCTCCATCAGCACCGCCTGAACATGTGGAGATACAGCACGCTTTAACGGGAGGCTTGCCGCAGCCAGTCGATGAGCAAGCGTCGCAAGTGTGAAAATCAAAAATGCGGATGCAGTCTGATTCGGTACCGAGAGAAGAAACTGACGATTCAACTCGCGAATCCGTCTGCGTGTAGGGACAACAACAACAAATGAGTAGGGCTGCTGTGCTCCCAACCGCGATTGCACAACCTGCTCAAAAAGGGCAAGTGATGAATCTCCCTTGACTAAAGTAATCGGCATGTAAATTCCCTTCAAGCCTCTGGCTTAAAGATACGGGAAAATGGAAGTCAGATTCAAGGAATGACCGAGAGGAGGTAACATGTGACTTGACAACTGAAAAATGTTTTCGTATATTTGATTAGTCGTTAGGAGACGAGTGATGGGTGCTCCATATCTCGTTGAAAAGGGTTGCCTACCACGCGGCTGGCAAACCAAGAATTCGGGGTGTTCGCGACAGAAAGTCGCTAAGCATCACAGCAAAAGGCAACGCAATCCTAACAGCATAAAGTCCGCAATAACCTACCAGATTATCGCCTTTATTTTCCTTTCCTCCATCCGCGATTTCTATCTATTTTCAATCAACCTTTCTTGTGCTCACCTGCCTGTAGTTCTGAAGAGTCCAACTGGCAGGATCCAGAAGATATTCCCCATTTCTTTTTTCTGCGTAAGGAGGTTTTTCACATGAAAAAGGTCTGGTACAAGAACTTTCAGAGGTTAATTCCGGTGTTCCCCCTTTTGCTGCTTATGCCTGCGACCATCCACGCCGCCACGGGGAAAATCGCCGGACGAGTCGTCGATGCTCAGACAGGCGATCCCCTACCCGGAGCCACCGTCGTTATCGATACAACATGGATAGGAGGTCAACCTGTGCGGCTTGACACACGATTCGGTGCTGCTACAAACGCTGAGGGCTATTTCTTCATTCTCAACGTTCCCGTGGGAGTATACAATATTAAAGCCTCAATGCTCGGATATGCGCCGATGATTCAAACAAAGGTGATCGTTGATGTTGACAGAACTGTTACGGTCAATTTTAAGCTCACTTCCTCAGCGATCGAGATGGCAGCGGTAGAAGTAACCTGGCAACGTGACGTTATTCAACCCGATGTTGCCTCAACTCAAGAGATCATCCACACGCAACGGATTGAAGAAATTCCTCTGGTCCGCGTTGATGAATTCGTTGGCAAACTTAAGGGAATTGAGCTGGTGGATAACACCGAGGGACACGGATTGAGTGTCCGAGGGGGTGCCATCCGCGAAACCGACATCCGCATAGATGGCATTTCACTTCAAGACCCTCGATCTGAAAACTCGTATCTTGCGCTGAACTCAACTGCTATCGAGCAGCTCCAGGTTCTTACAGGTGGCTTCGAAGCAAAATACGGAGGCATTCAATCAGGATTGGTGAACGTCGTTACGAAAGAAGGGAGCAGAGAACGATTTAACATCTCATTGAAATTAGATATTACACCCGGTGGACATCGAAAATTTTTCGGCGTGAATCCCTGGAGTGATGAATCCCCTATCTATGAGGTATTCGCCGGCAAATATGCGATGAATGGCATTAGGACAAAGGCTGACAGTGAGGCTGTCCCACCAGAGTTCTGGGGTTTCAAAGGATGGAACGATCCCAGAACCGGAACGTATCCTGAGCTTCCGCGCGGAGCCAGACTCACCCCTGAGCAAAAACTCACTCTCTGGAAGATCCGACATCCCCAATACGAATTTGCTAATAAACCCGACGTTTATTTAGAAGGAACAATTACAGGTCCTCTGCCCGGTGAAAATATTCCACTGCTCGGGTGGTATCTTGGGCGAACAACCTTTTTGTTAAGCTATAAGTACGAAAATTCCCAATTCGCTTTCCCCCTGGGACCGCGAGATAGCTACATTGATTGGAATACTCAGATCAAATTGACCAGCACGCTGTTACCCTCACTGAAGCTCTCCCTGGAAGGAATGTATGCAAAAGTCTCCTCGCTGAACGAAGGAAGGGCAAGCACTTATGGCGGTGCTCTCGTTGACCCATCGTCGAGCTTCAACTTCCTGAACAATACCGCAAATGCGGTGAGACGGCAAGCGTCCCTTATCGGGGGGAGCGGCGGATTTTATCAACTTTTTAATAAAAGTCGACTCCAATTCTACGATCAACGCTATGTTATTGGGGGTCTTCGACTAACTCACACCCTCTCTCCGAAGGCGTTTTACAACTTGAGTTTCCAGTTTGGTTATACAGACCATAAACTCGCTCCATTTGCTCTTGATACCACAAAGCCAAACGCCTGGGTCTATATCAATGGATATCGTTTCATGAACGTCCCTCAAGGCGGCACGCCCAATGCCTCAACAAACTGGGCAATGGACGAAGTGAATATGTTCTGGCTCTATGGTGGAACTCAGAGAGATGATTCATCATACTCGTGGGCTGGACAGATTCGCGGTGACTTCGTAGCACAGTTAGGAATGCACAACCAAGTTGAAGCCGGTTTCTCTACAAAACTCACATACCTACATGTCTACGGTGGGACCTGGTACCAGTCCGAGCGCATGTGGACACCTGACCTCTGGCAGTATTACACAGTGACTCCAATTGAAGCTGGCATCTACCTCCAGGATAAATTAGAGTTCCAGGGAATGATTGCTAATGCCGGGGTACGCATAGATTATTTCAATCCCGGCAAGCGCGGGTTTATCGTGACCAGTCCACCAGACCCTGCATATACAGCATTTTACAACACAATCTATATGAATCTGCCGGGTGCCTGGGGTTCTTATCAACGCTGGCTCATTTACAAAGACATGCTGGAGGATCCGCCAGGTTGGCCACGATCAGAGAACCGTGTGCAAGTGAGAATATCTCCTCGACTTTCAGTCTCCTTCCCGGTGACTGTGAACAGCAAACTCTATTTTAACTATGGCCATTTTTATCAGCGTCCACCAGTTTCATTTTTGTATGACCTAACAATCTATCCCGCTGAGGTCACCGTTCCAACTCCTGGGCTGAGCATGGGACGAACAGTCTCATACGAATTTGGATATGAACAGCGATTTCTACAAGATTTCCTCTTCAATATCGCTTTCTACTATAAGGATGTACGGAATCTACCCCTCAGCCAGACTTTCATCAACTACTATCATGATAACCTTGTGACGCAATATGTGCCCGATGGATATCGCGACATCCGCGGGGTCGAACTTCGCCTTGAGCGAACATTTGGACGTTTCGTGACCTTCTGGGCTAACTATGACTATATGCTGCAGAGCACCGGACAAAGCGGCTTACAGCGCATTTACGAAAATCGGCTCGAGGCAAAAGATGAGCAGCGTGCCGCCAACATCACCACAACTATCCCATTGCCCAGAGCGCACGTCAATTTGAATCTACACACACCATCAGGCTGGGGACCAAGCATACTAGGCTTCCAACCACTGAGCTCAATGTATCTCAATCTGTTCTTCGAATGGCGATCAGGTGGAAAAATGCTCTGGAATCCACAAGAACCTGATATCAAGAAACAGCAGTGGGTCGACGTCGTGGATTATTCAAATGTCGATCTTCGCGCCTCGAAGGTCTTCAAGTCGCGCTTCGGTGATGTTGAGATAGTCTTAACAATTCAAAATCTCCTCAACCAGAAGAGACTTGAGACAGGCAACATGCTGCGAAGTCAGCTTGATGAATACAGAAACTCACTTCATTTGCCGTTCAACGAAGGTGAGAAGAAAGGAAACGATAAATGGGGTGAATGGGACAAGCCCTACATCAAATTGGGGTGGTGGCAAGCACCTCTATTCCTGAACCCAAGACGGGTACTTCTAGGCTTACGCGTAAACTTTTAACCCGAAGAACGAAGTAGGCAACGAATATTTTGAAAACCATTTGAGCCATTGAATATAACCACGATGCCGAACTCGACAGCGATGTGCCTTATATTGATCTTTACCCTTGTTGTGGTATTCACGAATTCCACAAACTCAATGGGAAAGATTGCTATCGGCTACTACACGTGGTGGAGCCGTTGGAATTACCCGTATGATGCAGTGAAATATGAGAATCTGACGCATATTGCCCATGCCTTTATCTGGCCCAATAGCAATGGAAGTCTCAACATTCCCTCAGACTTTCGCTACCCGGAGCTGGTCCAGGCAGCTCACCAAAAAGGTCTCCAGGTAATCGTCTCGGTCGGTAGCTGCGGTCAGTCGGATGCGTTTTCCCAAATGGCTGCGGACTCAAATGCCCGAAAGCAATTTGTGAATGAGTTAAGGGACTTTTGCCTGAAAAATGGTTACGACGGGGCTGACATCGATTGGGAATATCCTACAAGTTCTGATCGTCTGAACGCAACGCTTTTGTTCAAAGAACTTCGAGAAGCGTTCAACAACACTCGTCCTCCCCTGACGCTCAGCATCGCTGCCCCGGCTACAGACTGGCGAGAAGGTTATGACTTTCCTGCGGTGAAGGATCTTCTGGATTGGATCGGCATAATGACATACGATTTTCACGGCACATGGACAAATCACGCCGGACATAACTCACCACTTTATGCGCCTACCAGCGATCAAGAGGGTTCTGTGCATCAGAGCGTTCAATATTATCTCTCCAAAGGGATTTCTCCTGAAAAACTTTGTATCGGATTGGCATTTTACGGGCGCCTCTTCAATGCTTCCAGACTGTACGGTCCGAGCACAGGCGGGAATGCGATCTCTTATGCCGACATAATTGCAAAGGAAGATTCTGGGTGGACGTATCACTGGGATTCCATTTCGTACGTCCCTTACATCACGAATCCATCAAACACTCAGCTAATCACGTTTGATGACACTATTTCAATACGGCATAAGTGCGACTACATCAAGGATAAGAATCTCCACGGAGCAATCATCTGGGCGTTAGGATATGATAATCTGGGAAACCATCAGCCTCTCCTTGAGACTGTGGGAAAAGAATTGGGCTTCACCCTCACGTATGCACAAGAGTCGTTAATAGGTCATTCAGCTCCTGAATATGTGCTTCAGCAAAACTATCCGAATCCATTTAACTCGCAAACTGTCATCACCTACACAATTGAACAATCCCCCGCGTTTGTGAAGCTAACAATTTATGACGTGCTTGGGCGTGAAGTAGCAACACTCGCCCGGGGGTGGAAACTGCCGGGGACATACACTGTCATGTTTAATCCGGAGGCTTCGTCACTTGATCCTGTTGCATCCGGGGCGTATCTATGTCGCCTAAACGTCAATGGCAAAAGTAGTGCGAAAACCATGCTCTATGTAAAGTAAGGAGGAAAATCAACCATGAGGTGGAAGCGATCGCTCTTTGTCGTACCCGTGCTGCTCATTCCTCTGATAAGTTCAGCACAGCCTGATACTACTGCACCACCAATGATGATTGATGTCAACGCGATCAAATGGGGGTTCAACAAAATCAAGGGTGAAGGTGGATTAATCAACGAGTACAGTTGGACATTTGCCACCTACACTGCTCAGAGAGATTTTGAATTCTTTTGGCCACAGGATTGGTATCTCTCGAACATGCTATATCAGATTTTCAGTCCTCTCTGTTTGACCGATAGCGGCATCGTCGACACTGCTGGAATCCGACATCAGAAATTCTTCCACATCACAAATCCGGGTACAACTGATTGGACGTGGGAAAGACGGCGTTACCGCCCGCCAGACATTCTTGTTGATGGCGTGAAACTGAATCCACCATACAGATGGCAAGTCGATCCTGCACTTGTAGCAGATGAAGTTTGTGAGTTTGAGGACCTCATGCCAGTCTATGGCATACGAGCCCATGTGAGACTTTATGCTTTCAGCAATCCCGAGCTCTCCGATATCATCCTCTGGGAAACCACTCTTAAATTTACCGGTGAAATTAAGCTCCCACGTGAGAAACCCCCGAAGCGTTTAGCTGATCAAACAATCGAATTCTGGTGGCCCTTCTCAATAAGCTTCGGACCATCCATAGCTGGTAACAGAGAAGTCTATGGCGGCTACGGCTTTGAAGGTGAAGATGATCTCGATAGCTGGTTCAAACGGCCATCGCAACTGGTGACTGGAACTCCGCGAAGGAATTTGCTTATCGCCTACTATTGGGATACGTATAGCAAGAACCTTGCGGGAACCCCGCGCTACCCTAATGGATCGCTTGATAACAGCGGTGATCCAGATAGAGTTGTTGGACATCTCTACTCAACTCAAATCCCTGGCTATGCGTTGCTCTACGCATCCAAATCTCCGAGTGATGCATCAGACGATACCACCCAGCCGTTCTCCATCCCACATGCAACAATCGTCAAAGACCTCTGGGGAAGGCGAGACTTTGGATTGAGGGATACATACATTGGTATGGACTCACGCGGTCGGTTCCCGCTGGATGCCATAACCCAGGGATGGGTAACACAACCTGAAAAGGGACCCATGCGGTTTGTGACTGTTGGACCATACCGACTGACAAAAGATGAGGCACATAATCGATACGACTCGGTCACATTTGTCTACGCCATCGGTGTGGGTTCAATCTCTTGGAAAGCTGCAGATAGTATCGGCAAAGCATGGTTTAGCAAGCAAATCACCGATCAGCAGAAAGATGATTTCGTTCTAACGGGAAAAGACTCACTCTTCAATGCTCTGGATCGTGCCTACTGGGCTTGGAACAGGCTTCGGCAGGGACAGCGCATCCCGGCACCCCCTCCGCCTCCAGATATCAACGTCCAAAGTGGACCCGACCGTATATTTGTTCGATGGTCATATCCTGATCCATCGTACTTCCGAGATGCGGTGAGCGGTGCAGATGATTGGTACGCCTGGCGGGTCTACCGCAAGAAAGGGGCTTACTATGTCAACGATCCCCTCGATCAATATAGTGGAGAACGATGGGAGCTGATTTACGAGACCCATGATAGAAATCAGACAATGTACATCGACACAAATGTTGTACGCGGTGTTAGCTATTATTATGCTGTCACCGCCGTCGATGACGGAAGCCAGAATGACGGGCCCTTCCCCGGGCAAAAGCTCGAGAGCTCCCGATACGCCAATCGGACGCAAATGCCCGCATCACCCTTCAAGCCTGGATTAAGCATTGGTGGAAAAGTAAGAGTTGTCCCTAATCCTGCAACAGTCGCCGCAGGACCGCTCGGCTTTCCCGGAACGCCCGACAAAATTCTCTTCGTGAATCTACCTGTGAAATGTACTCTCTCTATCTACACAGAGACCGGAGATTTAGTAAAGAGATGGGACCACTATGGGAAAGCCGATGATGAGTGGGATCAGAGAACAGCTGATAATCAGTACGTTGCAAGTGGCATTTATCTCCTTGCCGTGACAAGCGCAGAGGGCTTGAATGGCGAAAAGCTCCCTGATCAATTTGTGAAATTCATCATCGTTCGGTGAATCTATCGATGATACAGTGCTCCTTGCCAGAAGTGACCTCGCATAGAGAGAGATTTTTTTCATCGCTGAAGAGTTGGAGATGAAACAATGAAAACACGCGATCTTATTCCTGTGGCAGCGATTCTCTTGCTGCTTGGATCAACACACGCTCCTGCCCAGATCATAAAGAGAGCACAGGCAGGGTTCCGCTTCCTCGAAAATCCTATCTCAGCGGAAGCTATCGGACGAGGTGGCGTTGGTGTTGCAATGATAACAAACTCCAATGCAGTGTTCTGGAATCCTGCCGGCATTGGGTGGATTACTCAGATGGCTGATCTTAGTATCAATTACACAAAAGGAATAGCCGATATCAATTATGCTTCATCATCGCTTGCAATTAGACTCTGGAACATCGGAGTTGTTGCTTTGAATACAACGGTGATGGATTATGGAGAGTTCTATGGTACCCGTCGTGCCGCTAATGAAGCGGGTTACATTGAAACAGGTGTCTTCAGTCCAAAGGCATTTGCGCTCGGGATAGCATTCGCACAGAAGGTCAGCGAGCGTTTTTCCTATGGCGTGAATCTAAAGTACGCATATCAAAACCTCGGGGATGTCTGGGTCGGTACTGCAGGAAAAGATGTAGGCGATCCCGATCTGCAAATGGCAACTCGTTCATATACTCATGGAGAACCAGCTCTTGATATTGGTGCCTATTACGATTTCCTGTTCCATGGCATTCGTTTCGGTGCCTCACTCCAGAATCTCTCAAGAGAAATCCAGTACGAGACGGAAAAATTCCCTATGCCATTCGCCGTGAACTTCGGGATGACGATCGATCCGCTTTCATTTTTTCTTCCACCAGAGAACAATGCCCATTCACTCATGGTCAGCATTGAGTCACGTCACCCGCGTGATTACAATGAAAAAGTTAAAGCCGGGATCGAATATACTTTTGAAAACTCACTTGCCCTCCGCATCGGCTACACAGGAGGCTACGATGAGCGTGGATTTACGGCTGGCTTGGGTGTGAAGCAAACCCTGGGGGGTGTCAACCTGAGAGTAGATTATGCATACCAAGCATTTGGCATCTTTGGCGCCGCTCATTTCTTTTCATTCGGTGCAGCATATTGATGCAAAAATGGAATATCGGTTTTGCTTTTCCTATCTTAAATGATGGGGGAACCAACCGCTCCAAAATCCAGGGAAACCACAAATGGAGTACTCAATCACATCGATAACAGGCAATGATGTGAGCCAGGTGCTTGCTTTATGGAACGCCGTGCTTCCTCTCGATGCTATTACGCTGGAGACTCTGGAAGCACGAGTATTACTGGATGAGAACTTTGATGAGAACACCTTTCTCATCGCACGCACAGAGAGGACAATCACCGGATTCATCGTGGGCACGTACGCAAGACGCGTACCCCTCGGAGGCCATGACCCGGAAGGGAACCGTTCATGGATCACTGCATTTGGCGTCCATCCCCGTTATCGCCGGCAAGGGGTCGGAACCATGATGGTGATGGAACTTTTATCGCGATTCAAATCCCTGGGGAAAACCGAATGCTATGTAGCAACTTATGCTCCAGGATATTTCACCCCGGGCATCGATACAAAAGAATACCCCGGAGCGATCACATTCCTTAAGAAGCTCGGCTTCATAGAAGGAGAAAGACCCCTAAGCATGGATGCCTCAATAGCCCTTTTCAAAATCCCATCGGAGGTAGAGGAAAAAGAAGCCCGACTTCGAGAAGCGGGAATTGAAATCAAGCCCTATGACCGCAGCTATCTTATCTCTTTTCTTAAATTTATGGAAGCAGAAATGCCTGCCGACTGGCAGCGAGTTGCCCGCACAAACTTGAGAGATCTCACAAGGGGATTTTTCCAACCGGATCAGATATTCATTGCTGTGAAAAATGATGAGGTCATTGGATACTGTCAGCATGAAGGCGCACACTTTGGACCGTTTGGCGTCGGCAGAAAATACCAGGGAAAAGGCATCGGCACGGTCCTTCTCGCACGAACGCTTGAGCGCATGCGTGCAAAGGGTCACCATGATGCCTGGGTACTGTGGACCGATGATGTCGCCGCAAAGGTCTACCAGAAATTCGGCTTTAAGGAAACTCGAAGATTCCTCGTCCTCACGAAAAGACTACTATAACCATTTCACCCACATTCATGGAAGCTATAGTGCCATAGCTACTTTAAGAATTGTTTCATCTCTTCATAGAACTTTTGACAATCAATGGACCCCGCACCATGAACTCAACGAACACCAAGGGAGATTCCGGATCTGAAACCTTCGCAAAGTCGACGAGACTCGTTTCACTGGATGTTTTTCGGGGGATCACAATCGCCGGAATGATTCTCGTCAACAATCCGGGAAGCTGGGGTTCTGTGTATCCAGCATTGGAACATGCAGAGTGGAATGGGTGGACCCCGACGGACCTCATTTATCCCTTCTTTCTTTTCATCATCGGAGTTGCGATGCCGTATTCATTTTCGCGCCGTCTGGAAAGCGGAGCAACAAAGCCTAAACTCTTCCTCCATGTACTGGTTCGATCTCTGATCCTTTTTGCGCTCGGCATGAGCCTGACAGGGCTCCCCGATTACAACTTCTCACACAAACTTATCCTTGATGTCCTGCAACGAATTGGCATTATCTACTTTTTCACAGGCACCATTTTCCTGGTGACAAGTGTAACCAGCCAGGCCGTGGTTGCCATCGCTTGTCTCATCCTTTACTGGATGTTGATGATGCTTGTGCCAGTACCCGGCTACGGAGCAGGCGTGCTCGCTCCTGTAGGAAACCTCTGGTGGTACGTCGACAACGTGCTGCTCAGAGGCTGGCACTATCATGCAGAAGGAATTTTGAGTTTGATCCCCTCTATTTCCACGGTCCTTGCCGGAACGCTGACCGGGCATTGGCTGCGAACCCCTCGGAATTCCTATGAGAAGGTTTCAGCATTGTTTGTTTTCGGTAATTTCGCTCTGGTTCTTGGGGCTATTCTGGATATGTGGTTTCCGATTAACAAACTCCTCTGGAGCAGCTCCTATGTAGTTTTCACAGCCGGTTTCGCACTGAACTTACTTGGGGTCTGCTACTGGCTTATAGAAATAAAAGGATACAAACGCTGGGCTCTTCCATTTGTTGTTTTTGGAATGAACGCAATTACCGTGTTCTTCCTTTCAAGCCTGACTGCACGTATATTGGAATTAATAAAAATCGGACAGGTGAGCTTGAAAAGCTTTCTTTACACTAATATGTTCGCACCCTGGGCTGGGAATCTCAATGGATCACTCTTTTATGCAATTGCTTACGTTCTTCTGTGGTTAGGGGTGATGGCAGTTTTCTACAAGAAAAGAATTTTCATCAAGATTTGAATCTCTCTATGAATGGGATTGTTTTTCTCATCGCTTTCTCTTTAACTATTCCAACGGCGCCAGGGGCGCCACAAAGAAAGGAGCGCTCTATGAAGGAGGAACGTCGTGTAATCCTTGCGATTGGCGCACACGCGGGAGACATGGAAATCACATGCGGTGCCGTTCTCGCAAAACATGCGAAGCGCGGTGATCGTGTTGTTATCCTCCACCTTACACTTGGTGAAGGAGGTAATCCAAACCTGCCTCCAGAGCAATATGCGGTGCAGAAGCGGCGCGAGGCAGAGGAGGCTGCCAGAGCAATCGGCGCGGAAGTTCTCTTCGGTCCATACAAAGATGGGGAGCTCCCAAATGATGAAAAAGCACGACAGTACGTCTCCGATATCATCCGACAAATCAAGCCAACACATATCATCACACACTGGAAGCACAGTATTCATAAGGATCATGCAGCCGCGCATGCAATTACAGTTGATGCAATCTTACTTGCATCACTTGAAGGGGCAAAGAGCAATTATCCACGCCACCGCGGTGTGAAGAAAGTTTACTTCACGGAAAATTGGGAAGACCCTGAGGGATTCCACCCATACATTTACGTTAATGTCTCGGACGAGCAACAAGTCTGGGAAAAATGCGTTCGGTGCTATGAATTCATCCGGGGTGGCATTTCCCGTTTCCCTTATTTTGATTACTACAAAGCATTAGCCCGCATTCGGGGAGCTGAAAGTGGCTTCGCCGAAGCTGTCGCGTTCGATGTTGACCCATTCGAGAAGAAACACGTGTACGATCTACTTCCATGAAGAGGCAACACTGCTTGATGAATTTAGAAAAGAAATAGGGCATCACTATGGTTTATCATTTTCGTACATACCATGGGGACGATGAGGAGCAAATCATTCCGCTCTGGAATCAGTGTATGGTGAGAGACCCAATTACGCAGGAAAAATTTCGTCAAAAAATTCTTCTGGATGAAAATTTTGACCCGCTTGGCTGCTTTATCGCTGAAGCAGGAAAACGGATCATAGGATTTTCATTAGCTATCCGCCGCCGCTATCCACTCTATGGAATCGGTCTTGAGGAAGAGGCCGGTTGGATTACAGTTCTTTTTGTCCATCCAGATCACCGGCGAAAAGGGGTGGCTACGGAACTTCTTACACGCTCCGAAGCTTTTCTCCAACGGAATGGCGCCAAGCAGATTCTTATCTCTCCTTACACCCCAAATTACATTATCCCGGGAGTGGATATTGATGCGTATGCCGATGGGTACCAATTTTTTCAAACATCAGGATATAAGCGGATGCAAAAAGTTTACAGCATGGGACGTTCCTTGCTGGATTTTTATCCTTCTGAGGAATTGAACGAGCGCTGCAAGAAATTGAAAGCGCAGGGGATATCAATTACGCTCTTTGAATCGCGATACACAGTGGCGCTGCTGGAGTTTCTCAGGAGAGACTATCCGGGTGACTTGTTCAGGTTGGCACTGCAACGATTACGAAGCTCATCAGAATGTGACGAGATTTTGCTTGCCGTGAAAGAGGACGAAGTTATAGGATTTAGTCATTTTGAAGGAGAACACTTTGGTCCCTTCGCAATTGCACCTTCCTTCGGCGGAAGAGGCATTGGAACGTGCCTGTATTACCACACAGCTCTGCATATG
Organism: Bacteroidota bacterium; assembly: GCA_049973045.1. Classification (GTDB taxonomy): domain Bacteria; phylum Bacteroidota; class Ignavibacteria; order 0-14-0-80-59-12; family 0-14-0-80-59-12; genus JBMFJZ01. The sequence continues at coordinate 29,884 of JBMFJZ010000008.1, forward strand.
AAAGAGAAAGGACGGCGCAATCTCTGGCTGGCATGGACAACGGGACATGCAAAAGATTTTTACCACAAGATGGGGCTGCGTGTGCTCCGACGTCACGAAATCATGAAAAAGGTTCTTTGAGCAGCCAAGCATTTATGAATTTTCATCTCATCGACTGGGTCGCACTCATTCTTTATTTATCCTTCTCCGTCTTCATGGGGGTAAGGGCGAAGAAATATGTCGAGGATATGGTTGGGTATTTCGTTGCAGGGCGAAGAGTCAAGGTTGCGCTTGGATCCGCAACGCTCATCGCAACAGAAATCGGCATCGTGACTTTCATGTACATGGGCCAACTCGGCTATCTTACAGGGTTTTCTTGTTTTGTCTTGGGGATCATTGGCTTTATTGGATATTTTGTAATTGGGAAAACTGGCTTCATCGTCTCCGGTCTACGGAAATTAAAAGTTCTCACCATCCCGGAATTTTATGAAATGCGTTACAGTAAGCACGTTCGCCTCTTTGGTGGAATTCTGCTGTTCCTGGGAGGAGTGCTGAACATGGGGATATTCTTGAAGTTCGACGGACTGTTCCTGACGCAAACGATGGGACTTGGAGGGAATGCCCTGGTGATTGTGATGGTCATCATGCTGATCATTGTTATCAGTTATACTGTCCTTGGTGGAATGTTCTCTGTTGTCATCACCGACTTCATGCAATTTGTTGTGCTTTCATTGGCGATGTTCATAAGCACGGTGACGATTCTGGCAAAGGTAAGCCTGCCGGAGGTTGCATTGGCGGTAAACCAGCACCTCGGAACCAACGGCGTCAATCCATTCACAAATCCGAGATTTGGCTGGACATTTCTTTTCTGGATGCTCATCGGGAGCATCGCTATTTCGGCTCTAAATCAACCAGCGGTCTCAAAGTCGCTTGCATCGGAAAGCCCGGAGGTGGGAAGAAAGGTCTTCCTCTACACTGGATTAACCCTGGCAGGAAGATATACAATTCCGATGTTCTGGGGTGCAGCAGCTCTGACTATCTTCGGACCAGGCTTGGACTCGACCATCGCAATGCCGAAACTCTTAGGAATGGTGGTCCCATCTGGTTTTCTCGGCTTAATGATAGCCGGAATGTTAGCCGCTTCAATGTCTACCTACAGTGCGTATCTCCTGGCATGGAGCTCAGTGGCAACACGGGACATCATTGCTCCATTAGTGAAAACAGAGTTCACCGAGCGCGCCACTGTGATGCTCACCAGAGTCATCGCCGCTCTCATTGGAATTTTTATGCTTATTTTCGGATTATGGTACGAAATTCCAGCCACCGCTTTTCAATATTTAGCCATCACGGGGGCAATGTACGCAGCAGGGGCTTTTGGCTGTGTTACAGCTGGACTGTACTGGAAAAAAGCAAACGTTGTCGGAGCCTATGCTTCCCTTGCTCTGGGGGCACTGGCACCAATTGCCTTCTTGATCTTCTCCCAATTTAAGAACCTGATCCCTGTGGAGATGCATTCTCTTGTTGATGTGAACATCTCAGGTTTTTTAAGTTTTCTCCTTGCTGCACTTGGGATGATCATTGGTTCGCTGCTCACTCAAAAAACCAATCCTCCGAAGTCAATCACCGAGATGGAAACTACTAAACAATGAATCCCGCAAGTCTTTTCTGGATAATAACCTACCTAATTTCCGCCGCCCTGTTTTTTGGAATTGCGGTAGCTATCACGATTTTCGGTCTAAGCGACTTGAAATCTCTCCTCTCAAAATCTAAGCGGAAGGATCCTCAACGATGAATGGAAAAGTAAGAGTACTGTTCATCGCTCTCAATGTTTTTTTAAGTGTATGTCTCACCAAATCACAAACAGTTACTGTTGACGCTAAAAAAGAAATCGGGAAAATCAATCCGCTACTATACGGCATCAATGTTGCCCGATGGGATGAGGGTATTTTCCCGGACTCAACAAAGGACATGCTCCTGACCTGTGATAGGGATGCCATTCGAAAAGTACGCGAAGGGGGATTTACGCTCCTCAAATATCCCGGCGGAAACGATGCTGATCAGTACGTCTGGAACGATCCCAATAACAGTGCAGGGGAAATGGACACCGATGAATATGCGGCGTTCCTGAAAGCAGTCGGTGCTGAGGGGTTCATCACCGTCAACTTCAACGAGCCTCCAGCACTTGCAGCTGAATGGGTCCGCTATTGTAACAAGGAAAGGGGGTACAATATCAAATACTGGGAAGTGGGGGACGAACAATGGGGAACATGGGCAAGAGGTCATACAACGCCGGAAAAATACGCCAAGCGCTTCATTGAATTTGTCAAAGCAATGAAGGCTGTAGACTCAACGATCTCCGTTGCAGCTAATGTGAAGCCCTCTGATGATCCAGACGATTGGACCTATAGAGTTCTGAAAGCTGCTGGCAAGTACATCGATATGGTAACGTTCACCTTCTATCCGTTGCCAAACACAAACGAAAACGAAGATTCGCTTCTAACAAGCATTACCCGATTCCGCCGCGAATACACGACAATTCGTAATGTGCTTCGGGCAACGCTCCCTGAGGAAAAAGCCGACACAATGTGGATCATCAACGTTGGCTACAATTCTATTTCCGGATACCCAGGACCGATCACCTTATCGATAGCGAATGCTTTGTGGACTGCTGATATTCTCGGGACAATGGCAGAGCTTGGAACACAAATGGCATGTTTCTGGGCACTACATAATGCGTATCCTCCACGCGGCGGCGATTATGGAGTCCTTTCAGCAGATGGGAAAAACATCCCCAGTTATTCCTACTATGTGTTCCCTTTGTATACGCACCTCTTTGGGAAGGTCCTTGTTGAAAGCAGTAGCAGTGATCCCAATGTTTCAGTGTATGCAAGTCGTTTCGGGAACGATACGCTTTCAATCATTTTGATTAACAAAGATCGCCTGAACGATAAGGAACTCCAGGTCTCCCTCCGCGGGTTTGATCCATCACCAACGGGACGGATATGGATCCTTGATGCAAAACGAAAGCTGCAGAGATTACCCGACATTCAAATCCGCCTTGGGCAGACTAACTTTCCTCTCCATCTACCAAAATATTCAATCGTTGCGGTGCAGTTATTGAGAGCTGGAGCGATCCTCCCCCCGGTCAATATTGCACTGCATGCAAAAGCGTCTGCTTCCTCACGCTCACTCACTGATCCATATTTTGGTCCGCAAAGCGCTATTGATGGCAAATTGCACACTCGCTGGGCATCTGCTGCGTGGGCTTCCAGGGATGGTTCCGATCAACAATGGTTTCAAATCGACCTCGGGATTCCCAAGACGTTCAACAGGATTATAATCCGCTGGGCAAAAGGTTATGGCATAGAATATAGCATCGCTGTGTCTGTTGACGGGAAAAGGTGGAACGATGTTGTAAAACAATCAAGTGGTAAGGGAAAAGTTGAGCAGCTCGACTTCAACCCTGTGACGGCACGGTATATCAAACTCCGGGGAACGAAGGGGAGTAAAGCAATTTCCACCTATTCAATCTACGAGTTCGAAGTCTACAATACGCATAAGACACAGTTGTTCTAAGTACGATGTGAATGCCAGAGCAAAGCTTGGCTCAGAAGCATTGATCGAGGAGAAAATAAAAAGCCCGGAGAGTTACTTCTCCGAGCTTTCGTTTTAAAGGCAAAGAGTAATCATATCTTCATCTCTCAAACATTTCCCTCGCCGGGACAATGTTCACAGCGGTAACGTTAAGAGGGTATAGTTCAATAACCTTATCCTCCTCAAGGATTGTTTTTGAAGCAGGTACACTTTGATACGTAATTGGGGAGATCATGTTTGAGAGCAATGCCTGACGCAATGGCTCTGCATCCTTTACAACCATTGCAACAGCAATGTTTTTGTACTGGAGATGCTTTTTAATCGCTCGGTTGACGTCGTCAACACTCAGGCGCGAAAGCTCCTCCTGAATCTTGTCAATGTAGTACGGGATACCGTAAAGCTCCGAATCCATCATATACCCCAAACGTCGACTCTGCGTTTGCACCCATAGCTTTGAATAGTTGATGAGAAATTTCCTCGTCGCTTCAAATTGCTCTGCAGTCAATCCATTATCTACCAGCAACTGAAGTTCTCGTATTGCCTGGCGGAGAGCGAAGTGTGCATTTGCCGGTACGACTGGACGGATCCACACACTAAAAAACTGCTGTCGGCGAACGATGTTCGGGACAGGAAAAGTGCTCCCTCCATCCTGAATGAAGTTCTCTATATAGGAATAGTCACCGTAGTTTAAGCCGCGGTCTCCGCGCATGTGGTTCATCAGCACACCGTTAAAGGTCCGATGTTCACCAAGATACGAGTTCGCAACCATCAGCGGATAAAAATCTTCGTCACTCCGGGTAACGTCTATAGGGAAGCCAAAGGAAATCGCTGTCGCCCGATTGTCCTTCTGGACAAGCATCACCTCGATTCCGCGGATTGGCTTCGGTGCAGGAAGTGGAAGCGGAGCCGTAGCGCCCTCGGGAAGGTGCGCAAGGTCTCTACGGACATGCTCAAGGAAATCTTTCGGATAACCACCAGCAATTCCGAACATGATGTTCCCCTGCCTGTACATTGTTGCGTAGAATTTCTTCACGTCATCAAGCGTGACAGACTTCAGTCCCTGAACTGTTCCAGCTTCGGTTGTTCGATACGGGTGATCCCGATACAAGAGTGCATTCAAGGCTTGCTTACCGAGATTTTCGTCATCGATGCCACGAAGAGTATTCTCCAGATAGTTTAGCAATAGATCTTTGTTCCGCTTGAAATCAGTTGAGTCAAACCGAGGGTGAAGAAGAAGATCAGAGAAAACCTTATAGAATGCATTCAGATGATCGCGGTGCACCTGTCCGAGGAAAACAGTGTACTCTTTGTCGTACTGGACACTGATGGTTGCCGCCCAGGGATAAAGTTTTTGAATAATCTCCTGGTAAGTAAGTTCTTCTGTCCCTCCCTGGCTAAGCATAAGTGCCGTGAGTGCATTCAAGCCTTCTTTGCCAGCCGGGTCATTCACCGAGCCACTCCGAATAAGTATGCGAAATGAAATGATCGGCGAGCTCGGAATGGGAAGTTCAATAATGCGAGCGTTGCCGGAACTTGTTCTGTCATTAGCCACTTCTGATGAAGCTGCGTTCATAGCGTTGACCATCATCAAGAACGTTATGACGGTTGTTGTAAGCAGTGAGAGAAACTTCATTTTGCATTCTCCTCGTACTTAAGTGTCACAACGGTACGATTTCCTTTGCCAAAATACTTTTGAGCGACACGCAGGATGTCCTCCGGTGTCACCTTTTCATATAATGCATAGACACGATTCATTGACTCAGGGTCGCCTGTCATTGCAACGTAATTCCCGACCGTGACTGCAACGTTATCGGGTCGGTCAAGTTGCATAGCAAAGGAATATTTCATGTGTGATTTCACATCTGCCAATCGCTTTGGGTCAACCGGTTTTGCCTTTGCCTCATCCAGGGCTTTGTAAATTTCATCCCGAACAAGTTCGATGTTCTCGGGATCTTTTATGCGCGTCAAAATAGTGAACAGAAATGGATCGCGATGATCTTCAGCTCCTCCGGAGATGAACTCAACGAGCTGTTTTTCCACCACCAGTGATTGATACAGATGAGAGCTTTCAGATAAAAGCAATTGTCCCAGAACATCGATCGCTGGCCTATCGATATCCTTATCGCTAAATGCCGGGACGTGGTAACCGATGAGCAAATATGGAAGCGTTTTACTCTTCCAAGGGATATGTACAATTTTTTCCTCGGTCTGTGGTGGTTCTTGTGGAACACTGAGCTCATAAGTGCCGCGCTTCCAGCCCCCATAATATTTCCTGATAAGGGAGATGAGCTTATCTTGATTGAAATCGCCGACAACAATGATGGTGACATTTTCCGGCCGATAAAAGCGGTCAAAGAACTTCAAGCTGTACTCATACTGATTGGGCATATCCTCAATATCTTTAAGAAAGCCCATAGTTGTGTGCTTGTAAGTGTGCGTTGTAAATGCCGCGTCCTGGAGCTTCTCAAACATCGTCATATACGGGATTGAGAAATTCTTATTGTATTCTCCAAGAATTGCTGCAGCTTCTGTTTTGAAGTCGGATTCTGAATATTTCAAGTGGATGAAGCGGTCGCTCTCAAGGTCGATGATTGTTTCCAGCGCGTCTGCACTTGCGACGATGTGATAGCAGGTCCAGTCGTCAGTGGTGAAAGCGTTCGAATCAGCACCGAGGAGCTTTAGCACATCGTTGTACTTTTCCGCCGGATATTTTTCAGTCCCGCGGAACATCATGTGCTCGAAGAAATGAGCAAAACCAGAATGACCCGGCTCCACCTCGTTCCGGGAACCAGCTCTGACAACCGTGTAATAGGCAATAAGACCGGGACTGTCATAAGGGATAGAAAGAACCGTCAAGCCATTGTCGAGAACAACCTTATTGATCTTGTAGGGGAAAATAGCTGATGCTTGAGACAGTTGAACTGTGAGAAGCATAGCAATAAGCAGTACGAACTGAAGATAAATGAGTTTTGTCATACAGACCTCCACGATATGCTCTCATTCAGTTGATGCGAATTATGTTTTACAAATTTTACAGGGATATTAAAATCATCAGCCGACAAGTGCACGAACAGTGGTTCGGCATCACAATGAACGCATACAGATGGTACAATGCTTGGCTAAATCATTCCTTGAACGTAAAGTCCATCGGTCATGAATCGCTTCCAGATTTTCTTAGGATCTCCTCGGCGTCTTTCAGAGCATGTTCAAAAAGTTGCACAGGATTATGGGCATCTATAACTTTTCCAAATGCTTCAAGCCACATTTTAATTAGAGAAATGTCTAAGTTCAACTGCTGACGTATGAGAATCCCTTCCACATCCTCAATGTCACGCGGGCGCCCTGCAACACACTTGTGAATGATCAGATCTTCAGGAGCTACAAGCCTGAGTTTCCCAGTTCCTTCATACTCCACTATTGCCGCCCGCCGGAATGCATCTTCCTCATAACCGGGGATACCGAGGGAGATATCGAGCGGCACTCTTTCTTCTGTTTGAACAAGGAGAACACGGTGACGAAGCGCAAACTCGCGCGCATCAGGAACACGAGACGGAAAATTTTTCAGAACAGCATCTACAAACGCATCAAACCTCTCGGGCGCAACAAGCACCGTGATGTCCACATCCCTTGTCAGACGTGGTTCACCCCAGTGTTGCAGAGCAAGTCCGCCGATGATAAAGTAAGGAATATTTTCGTTCTCAAGAAAATGGGCTATCTCATGGGCTGCCTTAAGAATGTTCACGATTTTCTCTCCCCCTTAGCTATCCGCGCCAAAGCCCTTCGCATAGCCATAAGCAATGGAGATGGGGATAGCGAATTTAGGTCTTTGCCGAATTCGCGGTGAAGTTCTAAGTAAGCTCTTAACGCTGCTTCAGCGGTAAGGTGAAGTAAATATCTTGCCCGATCAAGCGCGATACGATCTGCGGTAGCTTTTTGTCCTGAAAGCCAGTCTTTCACTGCTTGACCATTCAAAGATTCACCCATGGTATTCCTTTCGTTTTAAGATTCCCTTCAGGCAACTATGTGGCAGTTAACCTCATCTTTCCACCTAACCTTTTCATAAGGTGCTGGAGGATTATTCACTCAGTGAGCTTCCACATGTCTCCGCACTCACCGCAGTCTTCCCACCGGCATCACATACAGTGGTATCTCTTCCTTTGGCATGTTCAGCGCCTTCCTTACGTCTTCATCATGAAACGCCCCGATCACAACCGTCCCGAGGTTTAGCGCAACGGCTTGCAAATAAACATTCTCGGCCGCATGACCAGCTTCCATGTGCACATAGCGTATGCCTCTATCTCCATACTTGATTGTGGTCCGCTCATAAATAGCAGAGATGACAATAAGCACCGGAGCATCTTTTACCGGCTCCTGATACAGAGAAGCCCTGTAGACATCCATCCGCTTATCGCCTTCAGCCACCTTTACCAGTTCATGACCGTGAGGCTTATATTTGTAAACGCCCAGCTCGATGCCATTAACATTACCTGCAACGAGATAAACCTCAAGTGGATAAAGGGCACCTGCAGATGGAGCTGCCCTGAGTCCCTCTTTTCGCTCTGTGATCCCCTGCGCCGCCCAGAGGAGTTGTGAAATTTCGGGAAGTGTCAAAGGTTCATCACTATATTCTCTCACCGATCTCCGCTTTAGCAAAGCCTTCTCAATAGAAGTTCCGCTGTCGAGCATAGGTGAGGGAAGCTTTACTCTGTCTGCTCCATCTCTAATTTTCTGAATGATCATAGGTTTATCCATTGTAATGGTCCGCAGTGACGCACTTGATGCTGCCATCCAAATCAACAAGAACGTAAGTGAAGTCATGACGTTTGCTCTCATAATTTTCTAGTAGTGCAAACGAATTGAGGAAACAGCGCTGATCCATCAGTCAGAATAGAAATTCCTCCGCCACTGATGCTTCTTCAGCTCAGCAAGAAGTTGTGGTGAGAGCGTTCTTCCATCCGAAACAGTAGCATTAGCACTCGCATGCCCTGACTTCCTCATGCCCACGATAACTGTTGAGACAGCTTTATGACTCAAGCAGAATCGAAGCGCAAGCTCGGGCAGTGTTTGCGCCTCCTCACCAAGAAGTGTCTTGAGCTTCCCAACCCGTTCGTATACTTCCCGTTTGCGTTCGCCGCGGAAATAATTGTTCCGCCAGTCATGCTCAGGAAACGTTGTCTCCGGGGTGATCGCTCCGGTTAAGCCTCCTTCATCAAGCGGAACACGAACAATGACTCCAACATTTTGCTCGATACAAAGGGGGAACAATTCAACCTCAGGTGATTGGTCGAAAATGTTATAGATCACCTGGATAGTATCTGCTTTTCCGCTGCGAACTAACTCAAGGGCTGTTTCAGGTGCGTGGTCATTGATAGAGACACCAAAAAATTGGATCTTTCCTTGCTCCTTCAATTCAAGAATTGTCTCCCACCACTCCGACTCACGAAGCCAGTTATCATGCCACACATGGAACTGCTGCAGATCAATCACATCAACGCCGAGATTTCGCAAACTCCGCTCTGTCGATTCGATGATGTGTTTACGTGGAAATGCTTCGGCAGCAGGGATGTGTGGTGAAGCAGGCCATCGACGATTTGCAGGAGGAATTTTTGTGGAAACGTAAATCCGCTCCTTTCTGTCTTTAAGCAATTTGCCAACAAGCCACTCACTGTGTCCATCGCCGTAGACAAGAGCAGTATCAATAAAGTTCACACCATTGTCCACAGCGGTGTGAAGAGCACGGAGTGATTCCGCATCATCTGAGTCTTTCCACATCCATCCTCCAATGCCCCATGCACCAAATCCAATTTCAGAAACAGAAAGACCTGTCTTGCCAAGTGCGCGGTACTTCATAGAAATCTCCTCTTACCTTGATCCTTCTAAACTCATGAGACTCCGAATGCAAGAAACTACAACTTGCGTCATCCCTTACGGTCAAGGACGTAGCGCTCGTATAGATCCTGCAATCGTTTGAACGAGAGCGAGTCAAGATCCTCGTCGTCATCATCTCGCTTGCGGAGCATGTCGAAGTCCATCTCATCGCGTCCGGACATTTTGTGGACAACCTCTTTCAGCTCCTGAATCATTCTATGCTGCTCGGCATGCGTCATACATTGTCCTCCTTTACGAAGCCATCCATTTTCAATCTCCAAAGCTTGTTCCGACGGAACGCGCCGACTGAACCATTTGATGATCAGGAGGGACACGCCGCTGCTGGGCTATCGCCTCTTTCATTGGAACTGAGGTAATCTCAGTCCCGCGCAGACTCACCATTCGCCCAAATTTTCCCTCGGCAGCCAACTTTACCGCCATAGTCCCGAAGCGTGTAGCAAGGATACGATCAAACGGTGTAGGACTTCCGCCACGCTGGAGATGTCCAAGCACAGTCACCCGCGTCTCCAACCCAGTCTCCTCACTGATTTTCTTCCCGACAAGATTCCCGATACCTCCAAGTTGAATTGGATCTGTCCGACGCTTATCAGTCTCCCTTACGACAATCTGTTCTTCAGCAGCATGCGCCCCCTCCGCAACGCAGACGATGCTGAAGCGCTTCCCACTTGTACTTCTATCAATCACTTTCTCATACACCTTTTCCCATTTAAATGGAATTTCGGGGATCAAGATTACATCCGCTCCACCGGCAAGTCCAGCTCCAAGCGCAATCCATCCGGCATACCGACCCATGACCTCAATAACCATGACACGATGATGCGAAGATGCTGTTGTATGAAGTCGATCAATGGCTTCCGTCGCAACAAAGAGGGCAGTGTCATATCCAAATGTTACGTCAGTTGCTGCAAGATCGTTGTCGATTGTTTTTGGTACTCCGATGATGTTCATTCCCAACTCACCAAGTTTGTCCGAGATGTGCATTGTCCCATCGCCCCCAACTGCAATGAGCGCATCAAGCCGCCACTCACGGTAGTGCTTCAGTGCCCAGGAAGAAGCATCCACAATTTCCACCTTCCCCTTTGCCTCGATCGGATAGTGGAATGGATCACCTTTGTTTGATGTGCCAAGAATTGTGCCACCGATGCTAAGGATACCAGAGACATCGCGGTTCGTCAGCTCATGCATACGCCCCTCAACTAAACCTTCGAAGCCATCTTCAATACCTATAACTGTCATGTCATAATCATGAATTGCCGGTTTGGCAACGCCACGAATGACCGCATTTAATCCCGGACAATCCCCACCGCCTGTAAGAATGCCAACACGCTTGATCTTCGAATACATGCTCCGAGCAGTGCCCTGTCTGCCAAAGGCGGACTTCTTTGTCTCTGCAGCCATGCTTTACCTCCCTGTTATCTCTGAATCCAATCGCCAATCCAGCCGAGGACGGTGTTCCACCAGAGACGTGCGTTCTGCGGTTTGAGAACAAAGTGCCCTTCATCAGGAAAATAGAGAAACTTCGAGGGAACCCCTTGCCGCTGCAACGCCGTAAACATTTGGATCCCCTCACTTACGTCGAGGCGGTAATCAAGCTGTCCATGCACAACAAGCGTTGGCGTCTTGAAATTCTGAACGAAGTTTGATGGGGAGAATTTTTCGTACAGCGACCGGTTTGTCCACGGCGTTCCTTTGAACTCCCACTCATTGAACCACAACTCGTCTGTAGTTCCATAGGCACTTATCGTGTTGAACATCCCATCGTGCGAAACAAGACATTTGAACCGATTCGTATGCCCTGCGATCCAGTTGATCATATATCCACCATAAGAGGCACCAGCCGCTGCAACACGCGTGCTGTCCATGTAAGAGAAATGTGCAAGTGCGTAATCGAGTCCTTTCATCAAATCTTCAAGCGGTGCTCCTCCCCAATCTCCGCTGATGACATCGGTGAACCTCTGTCCGTAGCCCGTGCTCCCATGGAAATTTACCATCACTACAACATAACCGGGTGAGGCGAACATCTCTGCATTCCAGCGATAGTGGAAATCATCTTCCCATGCACCCTGCGGTCCACCGTGAACAAGAAAAACTACAGGATATTTTTTCTTCGGATCAAACAACGGCGGTTTCACGATAAGCCCTTCAACACTGTCACCATAGGCGCCGATAAACCAGAACGATTCCAGCGGTTTCATGTCGAGCTGAGCAACACGCTCGGCATTAGTAAATGTGAGCTGCTGCACACTCTTCCCATCAATATCTGACCGAAAAATCTCTGTCGGGAAATTGACATGCTCATTTTGAAACACGAGAAACTTTCCGTCAGGCGAAATGCGGAGATTCCGTATGAACCCATCGGAAAGAATCTTTCTCGGACTGCCACCGGAAACCGAAGTTCTGTAGATCGAGTAATACGGACCCTCCTGAGTTGTGAAGAACAGGGATTTACTATCTGGCGCCCAGACAACTTCGTTGATCGATCGATCAAAGTTGCTTGTAAGGCTCCTTGTTTCTCCAGTTACTCTATTATAGAGCATCAGCTGAAGCCGATCCGATTCAAAGCCCGGACGCTCTGCAGCCCTGTAGGCTATATATTTCCCATCAGGTGAATACGCCGGCTGGTTGTCATTCGCTTTGTTCTTTGTAATCCGCTTCGGAGCTCCACCAGTCACAGGAATCGTGAAGAGATCATTGTTAGTACTGAGCGTGATTACCGAGTCAGTGTTCATAGTGAAACAAATTTCTTTCCCATCCGGCGAGAATGCGTAATCGATAGAACCACCTAAATCGATCGGCGGAATATCATAGTTCCACGGCGTCAGATCACGCACCCCCGTGCCATCAGCATTGATGAGGAATAAATGGCTCCGTTTCCCATCGAACCATCGATTCCACTGACGATACATAAGATGGTCGATGAGACGCGCTTTGACTTTACTTGATTCCTGGGCTTTCTCTCGAGCTGCATTGCAACTGTCTGTGAAACAATCCGGGTAGGAGTCCGACAAAAAGAGAAGCTTCGTCCCATCGGGAGACCAAATAGCGCTGCTGGCACCGGTTGAAAGGTCAGTGATCTTCCGTGCTTCCCCTCCATCAATAGAGATCACATAAATCTGCGCTGATCCATCGCGTGTTGATGTAAACGCAATCCTCTTCCCATCTGGCGACCAACGCGGGAAGAAATCAGCTTTGGAACTTGTAGTCAACTGTCTTGGCTTGCCACCATTGACAGAGACAATCCAGATGTTGCTATTGCCCGTGTTCTTCTCCATGTCGTAATACGTCACCGTGTAGGCAATCCATTTCCCGTCGGGAGAAATTTGAGGATCGCTCACTCGCCCCATTGCCCAGAGATCCTCCACTGTGATGGCTCGCTTTGAGGGATGAGATTGCACCGGCTGAGCACCAATTTGCGCAAAAGAGATATCCTGACCTCGCAGGGTGGAGAACAACACCGCACCCCACACTAAAAGCAATCGCCAATGGATCTTCCTTGGCTTCATGATATCACCTCCATTGAAACCGTTTTTCACTTATCTTATTTTCGAAGGCCTCCCCGTTGCAAAAGTTGCAGTCATGTTTTCAACACGGCGCAAGAATTCCTTTCCGGAAATCACCACCACATCAAGTCCTGTTAGCTCCGTATGTAGAAATTCCTTCGTCTGATCAGCAAGGACTACACAGAAACTTCCGCGAGGCAGACACGGAACCGACTTCATTGGAACAAAAACAATTGGGATTTTCATTGCAAGCTTCATCAGCTCCTTCCGTACCTCCAGTGCGCTGTCAGAGCGTGCCCATAACGCAGGATCATCGAGAACGTAGTAAGGCAAATAATTAGCAGATACAGTTTTTGATAGCTCCAGCGCGGCTTCAACAGCCCGAAGTGCTTTCTCATTAACCTCCCAGTTCTTTGAAAGGATTTTACCTGAGTGATTCATCGATGTTTCATCGTAACTGGTCTTCAGAAATTCATAGATCACACAAACGGGGTGGAGAATCCTTGCTACTGTAGCGTAAAACCTAAGTTCACGCAGATTCAGCACCGCACCGTTGAACTCGTTCCCGCCCTCAAGAACAAAAACAGGTTTTTCAAGAAGTTGACCCAGGCGCATAAAGTTCACCATAGCTCTCACCGACGCATGGCCCCAGTCTGGATACGCACCGTTAGTGTAAAGCGAAAGCCCCAGTGCATCAGCCCGTTGCATCCAGTCGAAAATATCTAAGGCAGCAAATGCTGGACGACCTTTCTCAAATTTCTCCGGGGCAAATCCACTGAACTGCAAGATGAAGGGGACTGCCCGTTTTGCATGCTGGTGCCATAGCAAGCGACAGTCATCATATTGTTCCACGACCCAGTCATTGATTGCGCAAACGAAGTCCCAGTACGCAGCAGAAGGCTGCTCAAAAGAATCATCTTCTTCATTGATAGGCATGGGAATTGAATCAATTGCTGGGAAAGATGTCCCGTACCGACGATTTATTTCATCAACGGCATCATGATATTTTCTCTGAAGCCATGTGTGCCACCACCTGAGCATGAACGGAGTGTACTGAGCGACCTCATACGAATTTGTAGAATCATCAAAACATAGGAGGCTTCCACGTTGCGAAACGAATGGCTCATTGAATAAACCGACGCTGAATCCGACAAGGTTCGGCTCCTGTGAAAAGTGCTCAGCATAATAGATGGTCTCTTCGCGCAACCACTGCTCGTAGCGTCGATTGCCGACAGTTGCAAGAAAATAGTCGGGGGTTGATCTGCCATCCGGGAGCATCCCACGGTCGGTGAGCACATACGTATAAAGATAATTTGAGCGTTCGTTAAGCTTCGCCGCAGGTGCACTCGCGTCAATCCTTGTTAACACTACCTTCACTCGACGAGCTTGTGTAAGAGAAAAAATTTGTCGAAGGATCTGAAGGCTCAGTGAATCCTCCCAAATATGAGCCGGCGGCACCACATTAATAATCTCCGCCCCATGATCAGCAGCAAACGTTACAAGACGTTTTGCATCATTCAGATTGTTCAGGAAATCAAAGTGAACCGTGAACCCGGTCAGCGGAACAGGATGTGCCGATAATTTTGGTGCAGCATATAGAAATAACGGGAGAAGAAGAAATAGAAGCAAGCTGACAAACCTCTCAGTCCCGAAGGAGAGAAACCGGAAAAAGAAAATGCCTTGTTTTTGTCTCATACGTTTTAGAAAAGAGTAGGCTGGTAAGCTGCCTGAAGGCTTACTGAACTTTCACACCAAGGTTCTGAAGTGCTTCATAATATCGTCGGATAAGATTCTGATAATCGCGAGCGTAGCCTTCCTCACGAGCTTTCAAGATATCCTGCTGAAGCCGATTGAGAGTGTTCTCTAAGTTCAGTTCCGGTGGGCTTTGCCGTTGAACATTTTCTCCAGCCTCAGCAACGCGTCGCTTCTCAAAATCACGTTCATGAACTGAGCGCGACGCATCAAGTAAGCGAGAGAGAATCCGGTCCTGCCGCTTCAATGTCTCCGATGTAATGTCCTTATTCTCGAGATCCTTGACAACTTCCTTCATTTCTTCAGCAATCTTCTCAAGATCCCCGAGGAGCTTTTCTCGTTGCCCGGCTCGACGTGCTTCCTCAGCAAGCTGTTCAAGCGATTTCCGGACAGCTGCCTGCTGCGCTGCCAGTCGCGCCATCTGTGCCTGCTGTTCCAACGACATCCCCTGTTGCTGTATCTGCTGCGTCATGGCGTTAATGCCCATCTGCTGTGAAGCGAGCTGCTGTAGCTGACTCAAAAGCGACTGCAAGCCTCCAGCTCCACTCCCTTGAAGCATCGATTGTAATGATTGCTCCAGCAACGAAGCAGTCCTATTCAACGACGCCATCGCCCCCTCCTGCTGCGATGAAGCAAACCCACCGTTACGACCCTCGAGCCCTGACATTGCCTGGTTCATGTGCATCAATGCCTTGCCAAGCTCACGCCCCATCTCGGGGGTGACAGCAAAGGTCTTTTGCGAAAGCTGAATTAAATGCCCAATCACGTTCCCGACATTTTCGATAACCTTCGCTTGCTCCTCACCAGCTTCGCGAAATCGCTGAGAATTTGGTTCAAATGATCGCGTTTCGTTCTTGAGCCGTTCTTGCTGCTGGGAAAGTGCAAGAAGATCGTTCGTTGCCTTCCGAAGCTGATTGACAATTTCACGCTGCTGATTTTCCTGAAGAGCCTTCTGCACCTGCTCCATAGCGCTCTGAAACTCCGACAAGCCTTGAGCAATTTGCTGCTGTGTCTGTTGTGCTTGCTGCAACTCACCTGCTTGAAGTTGCCTCTGAGCCTGGCGCATCTTCGATGAAAGTTCATGCGTCCACAATTGTTGCATAGCCCGGGTCAGCTGCTGAAGAGGCATTTCATTCGGAAATTCCTCCATACGTGATTTCAACTGCTTCAATTCTTTCTCCACAGAACTTAGTTGCGACTGCAAGTCTGCTTGTCTCTCAGCAAGCTCATTCAGTTTAGCGGCATCTGATGGATTAACTTGCTCTGCTGACTTGTGCAGGTCTTCTTGAGCTTTTCGGAGTTCCTCCGCCCGCTTGCGAAGCTCATCAATTTTCTGTTCAATTTGTATGCGTTTCAGCAGGCTCAGCGTCCGCTCGATGCTCTGTCGGAATGCTTCCTCCGAGAAGGTCAAATTCTTCATCGCTTCACGAAAGAGATCGGAATTAAGATTCCGCATCGCTTCCTGAAGCTTCTTAAGCGCCTGTTGAAGTTCCAAAGAGTTAAGCTGGTTCATGAGCTCCTGCAGCTCCATGTATTTCTCAAGCGTCTCGGGGGAGAGAAGCTTATTCTGATTCATGTTCTGGATAAGCTGATTCAAATTCTCCGCTGTTTGCTGAAGGTTCTTTCGAAGCTCCTCATATCGTTTCCCGATATTCTCAAGTTTCTTTTGACTCTGCCAATCAACTTTCTGTGTTCTTAGAAACTCCTGCTGGACTTCCTGAAGCGACTGCTGCAATTCCTCCGCCTCTTCCTTTGATATCTCGAGGGTTTTTGAGATATCTTTATGTTCCTCCTCTACCTCAGCGAAAATCTCATCAAGCGACGGAACTCGCACAATGAAGGATTCGCTCCGAGCAAATTTCGGCCCGCTGACAACATCGTTGTCGAAAACTTCTGCATGATACTGAAGAGCATCCTCAGGGACAAGGTTCAGTTTGCTCAGATCCCAAATAAATGGAATCTTGAGTTCACCACCTTGCGCACTCGGAAGTGCAACTTCAACATAGGAATCTGCTTGCCAGGGCTTCTCATACTTTGAATGAACCAATCGATACCCTATTCGTAACTTCGTGAAACCAAAATCATCACGAATAGAAAGAAGAAGCGGAAGCTTCATATCCTCACCAAGATCGGTGTTCCGCCCCGGTTGAGTGATCTCCACGGTCGGAAATTCATCAGACAAGACAGTAATGTGATACACAATTGGATCGCTATTGGTGAGCTTGCTCGTATCCTGAAGAGAAACAATATACGCCCCATTTCCACGAACCTGAAATGACCCAATAGCCTGAACACCTGAAATGCTCATAGGAACCTTTGTGCTGTCTGCAAACTTGATCATCGCTTGGGCAAGTCCCTTATTTGAAATTACCTCAATAGCTGCGTTCGTACCTGCAAGCGCATCGATATCGCCAACGTTATCTTCAAGATAATGAGGCGCAAGATGCGTATAAGATGGCGGTGTAAGGAGAACGCGCAAGCTCTTCACTAAAGGACGATCAACTACGATAAGTTTATACTCATCACTACGGTATCCTTGAACCTCTGCTGTATAGGCTGTTGTCATGCGAAGCGACCGAAGAACCGTGCGAAAAATATTGCTACTATCGGAGGAAAGATTAATGCGTTCCTGATCCTCTGCGGTCCTTGCAAGATGAAGCACAATGTTTTGCACACCCGGGCCAATAACACGAATCACGATAGGGACATCTGATCCTTTAAGAACTTCTTTTGTCCCGGGTGTAACAACAAACTGATATGGTGAAGGTATTGCGAAGCGCTCAGTAAAATGCACAACACGATGGAAAGCGTCAATGAAGTGCGCTGGAGCTGGAAGAAACAACAGCGCTGCAACGAGGATACTGCTGAGAAACAGTTGTCTTGATTTTTGCTTTGGCTTGCGATCGATGAGCTTCTCAAATGAAAGTTCACTTGAGCTTCCAGATAACCCCTTCGCTTTTGCTTCAACTACAAAATCCTCCCAAAACTTGACCAATGAAGTCTCCGAAAGCTCGGAAGAATATAGTGACGTCTTTAGGCCTTCCTCGTAGACCTGCAGTGCATCCACTAACCGATCGCTCACCTGCGGAAGATGTGAGCCGACATAGCGGGCTGCATCATCCCGACTCCACGTGCGCATGATTCCTTGAATTCGAAGCCAGGGGACGACAATTCGCCAAGCGACAAGGAAAAGGAATGCTGTACCACAAATGGCAATAAACAGCGTACGCATCAGTGGGACAAGCCAGAATAACTCTTCCGCAACTATTACAATAGAGAGACCAAAAATCGCACAAGTCGCTACAAGGTATGCACCGCGAGTCATTTCTTCCCTGTGGTAAGCCCGGCGGAGGGTTTCCAGACGAGAGTTCAGAATTTCATAAATCGTTCTTGCTTCCATGCAGGCTAACTCAATGACTTAAAACCCACACTACAAGATTAGTCCCAAACTGAAGCGCTTCGAGATGCTTCTCAGGCGTATCGCCATGAACGCTTGGGTCATTCCATCCATCACTTGGATTCGATTCATACGTGTAATAAACAGCAAGGCGACCGTCAAGAAAAATACCGAAGCCCTGCGGTGGCTTTCCCTCATGTTTGTGGATCTTTGGAACACCATTGGGGAAATCGTAGAAACAGTGATATAAGCCGTAAGAGAAGGGGAGCTCAACAAGTTCTTTATCTGGGAAGACTTTCTTGATCTCGCGTCGGAAGGCTTTGTCCATCCCGTAGTCATCATCAGCGTAAAGAAATCCGCCGTTCTCAAGATATGTGCGAAGCCGTCGTACCTCCGCCTCAGAAAAGTTAATATTTCCGTGCCCTGTCAGGAAAAGAAAAGGGTATGAAAAGATATTATCGCTTCCAACGTCAACGTATTCATACCGAGGGTTAACATCGATATTAGTATGCTGGCGAACATAATTGAGAAGGTTCACTTCTTCATTGGGATCGTTGTACCAGTCGCCTCCACCGTTATACTTCAGTCGGGCGATGGTGAAAGATCCCCGGGACTGTGTTTGCCCCCACAGGGTATTCCACAGCACGAAGAGAAATAAAACCAGAGGAAGCGCTTTCCTTAACATCACTTTCCCCATTGTACAATCAGAGAATATACAATATCATTGACAATGGAACAATGTACAAAGTTTCCAGATGAGTACGGGTTCAAACGGAGCCCTTTCACTTCGCAAAAATAAAACCTCGGCACTTTGTCCAGCATTTCCTATTTCGCGCCATGGTTGCTGTACAGGGGAAATGTGCTGAGGATTGACATAGGCTCCATTTCGCTGTAGGAAAACGGAGAAGAGCCTTAACTGAAGGGCAAAAGGTCACTGCAGATCCCGCTTTGCCGTCGCCTGTTCACCTCCCTCTTTTCTTCCGTTGCGGCTCAAGTGTCGGAACTGTGAGCTTCTTAAAAACACCACCGGTTTTTGGCTTCGGCTCAACTTTGCGAAGAGTGAAACCATCATGTTTCCGATTGATCCAGGCTTGCTGCACAATGGAAACAAGATTAAAAGTAAAGTAATATAAATTCAACCCCGATGAAAGCCCATTGAACAAAAGAAAGAACAGAATCGGCATCAACCAGACCATCGCCTTCTGGCGTGGATCCTTGACCGTCATATACTGCTGAATGAGCATCGTCACGCTCATCAGCAATGCAAGCCCACTTATTTGAGTCATGCCAAGAAATGGGAGAGGCTCACGCCAGTGCACAATGCTGTCGGGGATCGACAAATCCTTTATCCACCAAACGAATGATGCCTGACGCAGATCAATCGTAGACCTGAAGACAGCCCAGAGAGCATACAGGATTGGAAGCTGAAGGAGCATCGGCAGACAACCCGCTGCTGGATTAATCCCGTACTCCTTGTAGAGTTTCATAATTTCCCGATTCATCTTCTCCTGATCGTCCTTATACTTCTCACGAATTTCCTGAATCATAGGTTGCACTGCTTGCATCTTCTTCATCGAAACCATGCTTGTCCGTGTCAGCGGATGAAGAAGGAATTTCAGGAAAATCGAGAAGATGATGATTACCCACCCATAGTTCGGGATAATCAAATGGATAATCCGAAATACAGGAAGAACAAAATACTCAGCAATCGGACGGATGATCCATGCAGCGCCAAGGCTCATGATCTGATCGAGATTAACATGGAAGGACTTCATCAAACGATACTCAAGAGGACCGAGAAAGACAGTGAGATGCACTGCTTCCTCTGGATTTCCTTTATACGGCATCTTCAAGGCAATTGTATAAGTACGCTGAAGACCACGGTCAGGCAGCGGGGTCTCAATCCCAGAGAGGTAACTCCCCTGAGCTTTCGGTACTCGCGGAATCATTGCTACAGCAAAATATTTCGTGCGCTCTGCCACCCAATCGGTGGTTCCTGAAAAATTTGACTCCACCTTCTCACCAACCTTTGATGCGGCAAGTGTACTAAGCTCGCCGCCTGCATACGAGAAGGCTTCAGTGTAACTCGACTCATCAACGCTGTTCTCCTCCGCATATTGAAGTCCATGCTCCCAAACAACCTGATATTCGTAATTCGCTATGACCTCCTGCATCTTTTCCAGTCTTATAGTGCAATCAAATGCATAGCTGTCGCCGCGGAGAACAAAATGCTTGACAATGCGAGCTGAGTCTCCTACAGGCAAAACGAAATCAACACTAATGGAATCCGAGCCTCTTAAGATGTGATGCTCCCACGGAGCATAAGAACTCTGGAAATATAAATCGTGCGTGTTAATAAGTTTGCCATCACTGGTCGTGAACAATAAACTTAAATCACCTTTGGAATTCCAGTTAACAAGTTGAACTGGATAACCGTTCCAGGTACTGAATTTTCTTAATTCCCATTTTCGAAACAGCCCTCCTTTGGTTGACAGCTCCGCTGTGTAAAGATCCGTTGTGATAAGGATCCGCTTGTCTTCACCCATAGCAGCAACTTTGAAAAACTTCCCCAGTGTATCTAAAGGCGATGCTGAAGTAGAAGTCATTGCCTGCCTTTGGCTAGATGCAGCCTCCACAGCTTTCGATGGAGCAGCCTCACGAGCGTGAACAGCGGTTGTGTCCTGCACACCTTCTTGAGGGGGAACCTGCGTCGGCGTATTGATCCATATCCAGATGAGAAGAATAAGCCCTATAAGAATAAATGCAAGTGCAGTTTGTTTATCCATAATGACCCCGAAACCTTTCTAAATCTCATGGGACCGGATCATATCCACCCGGATGAAATGGATTACATCGGAGCACCCTTTTGACACTGAGCCAGAGACCCCTCAACGCTCCATGCTTTTGCAAAGCCTCAATGGAATACTGGGAACAGGTAGGATAAAACCGACAAGAGTTCTGGAAAAGTGGCGAAAGAAAAAATTGGTATCCTCGAACCAATAAAATTAACACGCGCTTCATTCTTTCCTTTCTTTAACCCCATGAATCAATGTCTGGAACAATTGCCGCATATCTTCATCGATCATTTGCCTTTTTACTCTACGCGGATCCGCATTGTCTCCCCCTCCGTGGTACACAAAAATGACCTCTCCATCCATGTTTAACGCCCTAAAAGCAGCGATAACTTCCCCTTTCATAAGACGATATGCCTCCCGCATGAGTCGTCGCGCACGGTTTCTCTGAACCGCCAAGCGGAAGGAACTTGCCACAGCAAATCCCACCCGTATTTGGCTTGCTGCTGACGTTGGCGAAAGGCGGAAATGAAGCCGCACCAATTCCCCTCGAATGCTTTCCCTTGCCTGAAATACCCTCCGGAAAGCCACCCGCCCACGGAGAATCTCTTCCTTGCGAAGTTTCTCATCCCGCACTGCCAACGGCGGGACCATCTCGGCAGAGCTCCCACAACATAATTGCGGCTCTAAATTATCTGTTCGCAATAAAAGACCGCGGACAAAGAAATTACTCGTCGCTAACTGTCAATTTGTAGCGGCCCTTTGCACGACGGCGGCTGAGAACTTTGCGCCCACTTTTCGTTTTCATCCGCGCTCGAAAGCCGTGGGTGTTACGCCTTTTCCGCAAGCTTGGTTGAAACGTACGCTTCATGAAATTCACCTTTCAAGTTATTACTGCATTACACAAATTCCAAAATAAAAAATCCGTGCCAGATTCACAAGGTTCAGAGGAAATTTTCCCTCTCCAGGGTCTTGAATTCATCCCTTGTCCTTTGCATATTGTTTATGCTAAAAAAATGTAACTTCTTCTGTTAATAATTTGTGGATAACTTTCGAAGGAGCTTGCATCTCCTTATTTGCTGAAATTTTCTTTACTTACGGGGCGTTAACAACATGTGGAAAAATATTTTTGGGGCGTCCTTCTCCTTTGAAACAAAAGAAGTTAACTTGTTTCACCTCATGTGAATAATTTTTGGATAACCTTAAGTCGTTGTATTACCAAATTACCGCCTGTCAACAATTTTGTGGATAACTTGTCTATAACCGTGGATAACTCATCCTTCATCTCAGTGAATCAGGAGTAAAATGGTGATTGAGACAGCATCCGCTAAATCGCCCGAGCGCGCCTATGGCGAGTCTTCAGAGCAAACGAGGCGCAAAACTCAGCCGGTAGCCAATGAGTCCCTGGCACAAAAGTGGCTACAATGCCTTGCTGAAATAAGCAAGCATATCAATAACCAGAGCTTCAAAACATGGTTTGAGCCACTTGTCCCTATCAAATTCGAAAAGAATGAACTCACCATTCAAGTCCCAAGCCAGTTTTTCTATGAGTGGCTTGAAGAACATTATTACGCTGTTCTTCGAACCTCCATTGAGGAAATTTTTGGTCAGGATGTCAAGCTCATTTATGCTGTTGCCGAAGAAGAGTACCTTGCTCCATCGCCTACTGAACCGCAGCAAATTCCTCTTGAAGGCGCGGTGCCCCCACAAGGACATCCCCAGAAGCACAACCATATAAGAGCATCTGTACGTCGCGAGGATATCGAGCAGATGGTTCGAGAAGCGAACCTCAACAGCCGTTACACATTTGAAAATTTCATCAAAGGAGAAAGCAACCAATACGCCCGTGCCGCTGCCCTTGCCGTCGCAAATAATCCTGGAGGAACTTCATTTAATCCACTTGTGCTTTACGGAGGGGTCGGGCTTGGAAAGACGCATCTAATCCAAGCTATCGGAAATCATGCACTACGCACCGGAAAAGCACAGCGAGTCTACTACGTATCAAGCGAAAAATTTACCGTCGACTTCGTTGATGCAATTCAACGAGACCGGCTGAGCGAGTTTTCTAACCGCTATCGCAGCATGGATATCTTGATCGTCGACGACATCCAGTTTTTCTCCGGAAAAGAAAAGACACAAGATAATTTTTTCCACACTTTTAATGAGCTCCACCAACTTGGAAAGCAGATTGTCCTCTCGTCAGACAAACCACCAAAAGAACTGAAAGGGCTTGACGAAAGGCTAATTTCGAGATTCCAGTGGGGGCTTACAGCAGACATTCAACCACCAGACCTCGAAACCCGAATTGCTATTCTTCGAAAAAAGAGCGAAGATAACGGCGTCGATCTTCCTCAGGATATCGTCGAATTTATAGCCGCCAACGTGACAACAAATATCAGGGAACTTGAGGGATGCCTTATTTCTCTCCTTGCACGGTCATCACTGGAAAACAAACCAATCACCATCGAACTCGCACGAGAAGTTGTCCAGACAATTGTTACCGATGTCAGACCTCCCATCGGCATTGAGTTTATTCAACGAACCGTGGCAAACTATTATGATATCCCTGAAGACCTCCTCCGTGCAAAAACCAGAAAACAGGAAGTTGCCTTAGCTCGTCAGGTTGCTATGTATTTAGCAAAGGAACTCACAACTGCATCTCTCAAAACTATTGGGTTACACTTCGGTGGACGTGACCATAGCACTGTTATTCATGCATATCAAACTATAGAAGATCTCATGAAAAACGATGAAACATTCCGAAATGCTTTGCTGCAACTCAGAAGAAAAATTGAGTTAACAAGCCGTTAATGTTCTATCCTAACACAAATCCGCCAAGGCGGACACCACAGACAGGCTGTGGATTACTGTGAATCAACTGTTGATAACGCAAGATCGACACGGAAAATTCTATGTACCAATACTAAGCTGTGAATAACCGATGCTCTTTTCCACAACAATTAAACATTTCTGCTCAACAAGAGTGACAGAAACTGCAATAGCTTACCTTTCCACATGCTACTTTTCCACTTTTTTCACATCACTTAGTATTTTCTTCATATAAACTTGTCCAAAGAGGATATTTTATGGTCAGATCTATCACTATTGCTCATAGTCCAGATTCGGATGATGCCTTCATGTTTTATGCGCTAAGTCAAGGGAAGATTCACTTAGAAGGATTCACATTCACAAATCTTCTTGAAGATATTCAATCACTTAATCAACGTGCATTGCGTTCTGAAGTAGAAGTTACCGCAATTTCAGCTCACGTTTATCCATATATAGCAAATCATTACTGGATTATGCGTACTGGAGCAAGCATGGGAGCTGGATATGGTCCCATCGTTATTGGACGCAAAAAAATGGAAATCAGTGACCTTAATGGAAAGCGTATAGCACATCCTGGAGAATTCACAACAGCAACTCTCCTTTTGCGTCTCTATGTTCAAGAAGCTGAGCTTGTTTCTCTTCCTTTTGACAAAATTATGGAAGCAGTACGCTATCGAGATGTAGATGCAGGCGTCTTGATCCATGAGGGACAAATTACATTCGAGAAGGAAGGATTTTTCAAAATAGCTGATTTTGGTGAGTTGTGGGAAAAGGAGGTTCATCTCCCACTCCCCTTGGGACTTGATGTGGTAAGGAAAGATTTAGGATGGGAACTTGCAAGGAAAATATCGGAGAAACTCCGTGAAAGCATTGACTATGGATATGAGCATTTTGAAGAAGCCTCAGCGTATGCTCTTCAGTTCGGGCGGGGCATTAACAAAGAGCTTGGAGAAAAATTTATTCGCATGTACGTGAATGAACTTACCGTCGATATGGGAGAGAGAGGGCGTCAGGCTTTGGAGGTTCTTTACAGGCGAGCTTTTGAAAAAATGCTCCTTCCAGATATCCCGCCAATCGAGTTAGTGTAGAGGCTAAACTAGATAAAGATCCGCCACTCGTAACATGCACATTGACTCGAAGCTCGCTGTGCTCTTCTCATATATCGTCATCCATTACTACCTTGAGATTCAAAAGATTTCACTGTATTTTAGATGGTTAGTAATTAGCAAATTACAGTGGGGGTCAATATAAGCCAGCAAGGGCAAAACGAGCTTGGGTTTGCCGCAGAGAGTACTCAGCTAATGGACAAGCTCACGTCCTTAGCAAAGCGGCGTGGATTCATCTTCCAGTCCAGCGAGATTTACGGCGGGATTAATGCCTGCTGGGATTATGGTCCGCTCGGTGTTGAGCTTAAGCGGAACGTCAAAGAGGCGTGGTGGCGAGCAATGACGCGTGAACGGGACGACATTGAGGGACTCGATGCAGCAATCCTTATGCACCCGAATGTTTGGGAAGCCTCGGGTCATGTTGAGGGATTTACAGATCCACTCGTTGATTGCAAGCAATGCAAGATGCGCTTTCGAGCGGATGAACTACCGGAAGAGAATCTTCGCGAACATCGATGTCCGAACTGCGGCGGAGAACTAACTGACCCACGGAGGTTTAATTTAATGTTCAAAACGTTCATGGGTCCTGTTGAAGATAATGCGAGCATAGTATACCTCCGTCCGGAAACCGCACAGGGGATCTACGTGAACTTCCTAAATGTGAAAGATTCATCACGTCGGAAACTCCCATTTGGTATTGCGCAGATCGGAAAGGCTTTCCGCAATGAAATCACGCCCGGAAATTTCATCTTCCGAACACGCGAATTTGAGCAAATGGAGATGCAATATTTCGTCAAACCGGGGACAGACGCGGAGTGGCTCGAGATCTGGAAAGAAGAGCGATTTACCTGGTACCTTAAGCTTGGTATCAGGAAAGAGAAACTCCGATTTCATCAACACG
This sequence comes from Bacteroidota bacterium, assembly GCA_049973045.1. Classification (GTDB taxonomy): domain Bacteria; phylum Bacteroidota; class Ignavibacteria; order 0-14-0-80-59-12; family 0-14-0-80-59-12; genus JBMFJZ01. The sequence continues at coordinate 55,623 of JBMFJZ010000008.1, forward strand.
AACCTCACGAATTGGCACACTATGCCGCGGCTGCCTACGATATTCAGTATGAGTTCCCATTTGGCTGGCAGGAACTTGAGGGGATTCACAACCGGACAGATTTTGACCTCAGGCGCCACATGGAATATTCAGGGAAGAATCTCACTTACTTCGACGAGCAAACAAATGAACGTTACATTCCATACATCATCGAGACCTCAGCTGGCTGTGACCGAACAATTCTTGCCCTGCTTGTCGATGCATATGGAGAAGAGAACACCGGCAAGGAAGTTCGCACTGTACTTCGTCTTCACCCAAGTGTAGCCCCGATCAAAGCAGCGGTCTTCCCCCTTGTCAACCGTGAAGGTATGCCGGACATAGCGCACAACATCTATGAGATGATCAGGCCGCACTTCAAAGCATTCTACGATGACAGTGGTTCAGTCGGCAGGCGGTATCGACGCCAGGATGAGGCGGGTACTCCCTACTGCTTTACTGTTGATTCGCAAACTTTGAAAGATCAAACTGTCACCGTCCGCTATCGCGACACAATGCTCCAGGAGCGTGTGAGCATTGGCCGGATATTGAACTTCCTCCGCGATCACATACCGTGGTAGCTCCGTGTTTCAAGTGAAATTCTCTATGAAGATCGGGCGGGTTATTTCTTTTATTTTCTTCAAGAAAGCAGACGTCCTTCGACAAAGCTCAGGGCAGGCCCTTCGATTCGGCTGGCGCCTTGTCGTTTTTCTTATCCTTTTTGCGTTTCTCGCTGGTGCTATGTTGATGATCTATCACTCTTTTCGTCTCCCTACCTTCCTCAGCCCAGTGGCACTCTATGGAGCTCTTCTTCTTGCTACATTTTTGATGCTTGTGTATGTGGATAAGAGGCCATTTAATTCAATCGGACTTGCTTTGCACCGGCGACTTCCTGCTGAGCTTCTCCAGGGAGTTGTTGTCAGCGGAGTGATGATCAGCACTGTGTTTTTTGTGGAACTTGGTTCAGGGCTTCTCAGCGTCGAATTCAATGTGCTAACGCTTTCTGATATCATAAATGTCCTGTTTGGCGGAGTAGCCTGGTTTCTCATAATTGGATTTGGCGAAGAGCTTCTTTTCCGCGGCTACATTTTTCAAACGCTGATAGAAGGGATCGGCGCTATAGCTGGAACAATAGTTATCTCACTTCTTTTTGGATTAGCTCATCTCTGGAATCCGAATGCTAACTTGCTATCTGTTCTGAATATCGTACTTGCAGGGATTTGGCTTTCGATCGCTTATCTCCGTACACGCATGCTCTGGCTCCCTATCGCAATGCATTTCACATGGAATTTTCTTGAAGGAACAGTATTCTCTTTCCCTGTGAGTGGTATATCGATGGGCAGGCAATCTCTCTTGCGCATCACGCAGCACGGTCCTGGTTGGCTCACGGGGGGACCGTTTGGACCTGAAGGAGGTACGATAACAACATTTGTTCTTGTCGGGGGATTATTCTTCGTTCTGTTTTCTCGATGGTTTCAAAAGAGTGAGAAAGCATGGATTGTCGAACAGCGGGAGATTGAGCGTGGTGTGGCGTCGTAGCAGTGCTATTTTGATTCTTTTCCTCTTTTTTCTTGAAACAGGTACTTCCCAGTGGATCGATGACCCGGACTATGATAAACTGGTAAAACGAGGCGTCGAGGAAGTTTACAATCTCAGGTTTTCAGACGCAGAGAAAACACTTCAGGAAGTCATAGGCCGTTGGCCAGATCATCCGTCGGGATATTTCTTTGCAGCCATGATTGATTGGTGGAAGATCATGGATGATCCCGAAAACAGATCATACGATGACGAGTTCATCCGAAAACTGGACAGTGTGATTGAGATGTGTGATAGAATTTTGCAGAAAAATCCAGATGATGTTACGGCACTTTTCTTTAAGGCTGGTTCAATTGGTTTCCGCGGGAGACTTCGTGCCTATAGGGAATCGTGGCTTCTGGCGGCGAACGATGGTCGTCTGGCAGTTCCAGTGCTGCTTCGTCTCTACAGGGTTGACCCGCACAGCTACGATGTCCTTCTTGGTATCGGAATTTATAATTATTACGCTGAGGTAATTCCGCAGGAGTATCCGTTTGTAAAGCCGTTCATGGTCCTTTTCCCGCGAGGCGACCGTAAAAGGGGAATTGAACAATTGACCATTGCATCGCAGAAAGCACGATACGCATGGGCAGAGGCAACATATTTTCTACTTCAAACTTATTATGTGTATGAAAAAGATTATTGGAAATCATTGTCGCTTGCCGAAAAACTTGTGCGTGCATTCCCTCAGAACGCTCTCTTCCATAGATTCGTCGGAAGGTGCAATGTTGCCTTGAGTCATTGGGAAGAAGCCTACCGGGTATGGACAGAAATTCTCTCCCGATGTAACCGAGGTGAAGTTGGCTACAATCTCTCAGCAAAACGGGAGGCATTTTATTATCTCGGTTTGTATCATTTCAATGCAAATCATTTAGAGGAAGCGTTGAGGTACCTTTATGCTTGCGACGAACTAAGCCGAACAATTGATCGGCAAGGTCCATCACCATTCATGATCATGACCAATTTAAAAATTGGGATGATCTATGATTTGCAGAAAAAGCGAGACCTTGCAATCATGCAGTACAAAAAGGTTGCAGGGTGGAAAGATTTCAACGGCTCTCGCCGTGATGCTGAGAAGTTTCTCAGGCAGCCGTATGGAAGTTAGTTAATTGTGAAGTGTAGGTTGCTTCTGCCCGCCCTCGGCGGGCTGATGCGCTTGCTCAGCTTCACCTCAGGTTAGCCTGCCTTGGATAGTTTGGTCTCTTTAAGGGGACGAATTTAGCTTGATTCCGAAACAATGTATGCGGGGGCACTTGACTTATTGAGCGAATTTTTGTAAATTAATAACGATTCTTAATATTCAAGGAGGGCATAGTCATGGCTAAATCTTTGAAAGGGACGAAAACCTTTGAAAACCTAAAGGCTGGTTTTGCCGGTGAGTCACAGGCGAATCGTCGGTATCTTTATTTTGCTCGGCAGGCTGATGTCGAGGGTTATCCCGACGTTGCTGGGGTTTTCCGCGACACGGCTGAGGGTGAAACAGGGCATGCATTTGGACATTTCGACTTCCTCAAGGAGGTTGGTGACCCCGTTACCAATGAACCTGTTGCGGATACCAGAGCAAACCTGAAGTCAGCAATCGCTGGCGAGACATACGAGTACACTGAAATGTACCCCGGGTTTGCGAAAGTGGCTCGTGAGGAAGGTTTTGCTGAAATAGCCGAGTGGTTTGAGACCCTCGCCAGAGCGGAAAAGTCTCACGCGGGAAGATTTACAAAAGCTCTTGAATCCCTGAGCTGATAACTGATTAAGGCGAGCCTCCGCTTGCTCGCCTTAATTTTTTTCTGAGGTGGGAAATGGTTTTTGACCTTAGTTCTTCTGAGTTCTACAATCAAAGCGCTTTTGCGAAAGAAGCGAGGCGAATATTCGATATTTGCAATGGTTGTAGGCTTTGTTACAATCTTTGCCCATCTTTCAAAGTCCTGTTCCAGCGCATTGATGAGCTTGATGGAGACGTTGCAAAACTCCATCAACAGGATACAAGAAGAGTGATCGAATTATGCTACGATTGTAAACTTTGCTTTCCAAAGTGTCCGTATACTCCACCTCACCATTATATGCTTGACTTCCCCCGGCTCATGCTTCGGGGCAAGGCGATCGAGAGAAAAAATGGGAACATCAGCTTTGGAGAGAGGTTGCTGGGACACGTTGACTTGATTGGGAGCATTTCCTCCAAGCTGGCGCCCATTGTAAATTGGATGCTTGAAAGCAAGATCGTTCGCGTTTTGATGGAAATGGCTATAGGAATTCACAGGGACAGAAATCTGCCAAAATACTCACACCAGACATTTGTCCGCTGGTATAAAAAACATTCAGGGAAGCGACATTTGAGCGCAGGAGATCAAAACACCGATCAACCGAAAGTTGTTTTATTCTACACCTGTTCAGTGAATTATAATGACACTGACATTGGAAAGTCTGCTGTGCAGGTATTGGAGGCAAACAATGTTAGCATTGAAGTGCCTCAACAAAAATGTTGTGGCATGCCTTATCTCGACAGTGGCGATCTTCAGAGCGCACTAAGAAATGTTCAATATAACTTGAAAACACTCAGTGCATATGTAAAGAGTGGCTTTGATGTTGTAACCCCAGGTCCAACCTGTACCTATATGCTGAAGCAAGAATACCCAATGCTTGCTAATAATACTGATGCAAAGCTTGTTGCCGCTCATACGTATGATATCATGGAGTATCTGCTAAAGCTTGAAAAGGAAGGGAAGCTGAGCAAGGCTTTTGAAAGATCTGCCGGGAAAGTTGTTTATCATCTTCCCTGTCACCTTAAAGCGCAGAACATAGGCTACAAATCTCGTGATGTTTTAGAGCTCATACCTAATACAGAAGTTGAAGTTGTAGCGAAGTGCTCAGGTCATGACGGGACATGGAGCTTAAAGAAAGAATACTTTGAGCTCTCGCTCGAGGTTGGAGGACCTTTATTTGAAATGTTGAGCAAAGCTAATGGTAGCCAGATATCGAGTGATTGTCCACTTGCGCAGCTTCAAATTGAAAAAGGAGTTGGGCTGAAGCCGCAGCATCCAATCCAGATTCTTCGTGATGCGTATGGGTTACCAAAAAACCCGGAGCAATAGAAGAGGGGAGCTATGGAAAAGATTCGGCTTAGTGAAATAAAGAACCTTGTTGAGTATGAGAAGGTGCGGAATCAATTCAGGACAAAAATTATTCAGCTTAAGAATGACCGTCGCGTGAAAGTTGGCGACAGAATTACACTGACTTTCGAAAATCGATATACTGTTGTTTTTCAAATAGAGGAAATGATGAGAGCGGAAAGACTGGTGGAGGAAGAGAAGATCCAGCAGGAGGTCGACGTTTACAATGAGTTAATTCCCGGGCCGAATGAGTTGAGTGCGACCCTTTTCGTTGAGGTTGACGATCCAGCGGATATTAAACCGGTGTTGGACTCGTTGGTGGGCTTGAACCGGAATTGCGTTTTCTTACAGCTGGGTGAGCGCATGATTCCGGCAGTGTTTGAAGAAGGTCATGCAACTGAAAGCCGCATAAGCGCAGTTCAGTACGTCCGCTTTCTGCTCAAGGACGAGGAGGTCAGAGGCATTGCTGATTTAAATGTTCCTATGAGAATTATCATTCGTCATCGGAATTACAATGCTGATGTAGCAGTTTCAGAGAATGTTCGCCGCGCTATTTACTATGATATAACTGGAGGAGCTACAGCAAACGTTTGGGAATCGCTGTAACATTTCTCTGTCAATTTATTACTACTCAGATCGTGGTAAGCCAAGGAGGCGCAACCATGCCAAACGGAACAAGACTAAAATTACACAAGACTTGGCACCTACACACTATCTTGAGGACGCAGATGCTGAAGAGCATTCGGTAGAGAAAGCGCAAGGCAAGCTAATATTGCAGAAACCATGGAAGATGCAGCACAAATGCCAAATGCTGATTTCGCCAACGAGAGGGGGATTAGTATGTTGGTAGAGCAACTAGGAGTTCGAGTGTCGAGTAGTTGGCTGAAGTTGTTTTGCTCACACGAGATTAGAAAGAGGACAACATGAGGATAAGCAGCATCGATTGCAGAATTTGTACAGCCCTGACAGTGCTTGTTCTTCTTGGGGCAGTGACCCGATCTACTGTTGCACAGCAGGAGCGACCTTTCCGCCGGAACGCGGTCTACATTGAAGGATTAGGACAAGGCATTTTATACTCAATCAATTATGAGCACCGTCTAACGCCTCACATCAGCTTGAGGGCAGGCTTCACACATTGGTCGCTACCTTTCATCTTCATCTTTCCGCTGAAAGTTGGCATGACCGGTTTCCCGATCATGGGCAATTATCTTAGCGGCAAAAGCTCCCATCACCTTGAACTGGGAATTGGGGCTGTTCCTTTTATCGTCACAGTCCCGGAACAGACTACAATCTTCGGCACCGAGCTTAAAGGAGAAGAGGTCGGTGTATTAATATTAGGAACAACAACCATCGGGTACAGATATCAACCAAGAGGTGGTGGTTTTGTATTCCGAATTGGCTTTACGCCATTATTCCCTTTGAGTTTCGAGAAAGTCCTTCTCAGCGGTGGAATTTCTCTCGGATATGCGTTTTGATGGCTCAATGATTGAATAGGCTCTTCGGCAAAACCGACTTGAACTGCAGCGGCTGTTGATGAACGTTGTCTGTTGGCGGCACGCCAGTGTGTATTGAATCCGATGAGCATTAATGGTTCACAGCCGTCATCGCAGAAACATCAAGCCCGGCGCAGGCGCACTGACTGTGAGAGGACCGCATTCTTAGCTCTCTCCATTTAGATCAGGGAAGAAAAACAAAGAGGCTTTGCTGGAAAATTACTTGCCATCTTCCCTCTGTTATTGGTCATCAATAAAATTGAATCGCTGAAGAAGCGAATGGGGGAGCTTCAGTGAGAGACTTCGGTGCGCAAGTGAGCCGAACACACCAAGCCCTCCCTGAATGTTGGAATAGTCGGGAGTATCCGTTCGGACGGTGAGTGGATCGTTAAATCCGTGGGCAACTGAATAGTAGTTGTACAGATATTGATCCAAAAGGAGGAGATCGAAAGTGATCCCTTTAATACGGATCTTGTGAGGATCACCGACACGGCTGGCAAGTTGCTCAAGTACCCACGTAACAGCATCGCGTGTGTATGAAAGGCTCTCTTGTTGACTATCAGTGAGACGGTCAAGCTGCGGATATGTTGCAAGAACTTTCTCTCCCTGCTTTTCAACGGAATAGGGAACCTCTAAACTATCCAACGCTGAGGTAGTATCGGCTGAGTATCGAATCCAAAGACGCGCGATGTACCCCTTAGGTGCCGTTGCGGCGTAGAAGCCAAATGAAAATTGATAACAGTGGCAGATCTCAAGCGCTGCATCCTCCTCCAGAACTGACTCCGCGGTGATGAATTGTATCGCCGGCACAATGGTTGATGCAGAGACAGCCGGATAATCATGTGCTGAGATGAAAAGAAAATATCTCTCAGCCTCTCGTAGCTTTACCTGTTTAAGCACGTAGGCGCTTACAAAAAGGTTCCCGTGAATATCGGGAATAACAAGAGTTGTCTCGGCAAGGTTAAATGTTTCTCCGGAACCACTTCTCAGGGTAACGGAAGCATCTGGGACCAAAAGCGCACCGCGATATTCGTCGGGATCGTAGCCTGGTGGATCATAAGTGTGGCTGAGACGAACTATCACATCCGACCGCCGTGGATCAATAACGCTGTAGACTACAAGTTTAGGAACATATTTAGTTTTAGGTTCAAACGGTTGTTCACAACTCGATAGAATGATCAGATTTATCAATGCTATAACAGGTGCAACTTTTCTCATGGATCAGAACTCCGCTGAGAGATCAAACGATGCAAGGAATGGAAGCATGTTGATTTGCCTCCCTGTGGCACGATCGAAATAGAAAAGATTTTTCCGATTGTAAACGTTGATTATGCTCCCTTTGACCACAAGTTTTATTTCGCCTATTTCTAATTTCTTCTGAATTCCTATATCGAGTCTGTGATAAACTGGTAGCCTGCCGGCATTTTTTTCACCGAGCACGATGAAGGGGGCTCCCGGCTCAAGAATGTACCCAGTCCCGCCCAATATCCCGTCCAAAGGAATTCGATCGTAGTATCCTGCAATTTGTGTAAACGGCAGCCCGCTTCCATATTCCCATTGTGCGCTTAGCTCCCAGCCTGGTGCAAATGCCCATCCTGCAATGATGTGAAGATCATGGCGGCGGTCGTATCGAGGGGGATAAGCAACATTATTGAACGCTTTCATGACCTTGGAATATGCATAGGAGACCCATCCTTGTAGCGTCGGAAATTGATAGCGAAGGAGAATTTCTAAGCCTGCGGCGGCTCCAGTCCCTTCGATAAGATCCGGATCATATCGATCAACTTTATCGAGATTATATCCGATCAATACATTCATCGGCTTTTCATACGCTTCAATTGATACATCGAATGCTGATGAGAATGTAATTTCAGCACCGAGCACGTAATGACGAGCTTCCTCAGCCGGAAATCCCTTTGAAGGAGGGAGAGCATACCACATCTCAAACAGATTAACGAGATTGTCTTCGTTGCTGAGAGTGATCAGCCGCTGGTGATAGACCCCATACGCCCCCTTCACAGCAAATGAGCGAGAAAGATGATAGCGAAAGCTGAGACGAGGCTCGAATGCTGCATGAGCTTCATCGAGAAGATCGGTATAATACAACCGCAAGCCAGCGTCTACGACTAGATTCCGGAGACGGAGGAACTTGTATTTCCAGTATAAAGCCCCCTCAGGCAACGCATCGTCGTTCGTTAGAGATATCCCGGCGCTGTTTACCAGTGAATATCCTACGTCAACGATGTGAAGAAGGGCACCAAATCCAATCTGATCTCCACTTCCAAGAACGTATGTCGCATCGGCGCGGAGCATCCGATCCAGGACAGAACTTGTCATCGGTTTCAGAGAAGGGTGAAATTTCGGATTCAAAGATCCACGAAACGATGTCTCTGAAAATGCTAAATCGCCATAGAACTGCCCTTCAAGGAAAATCTGTCTTAGGTCGATACTGATAGCGTTAGTATACCATTCGTAGTCAGGTTCAACAAGAGATACATTGGTGAGTCGATCGCCAGTGAAAAAACCATGAACTCCAAGGTGTGTTTTCTCCGTTGCGCGAATATCGAGATTGGCAACGGCGTCATAAAAATTAAACGGATAATTCCGTGTATCGATAAAACGATTTAGTATGGCTCCGAAAAAACTTTTCCGTCCAGCAAGAAGCCAAGATGAGCCTTTCCAGAAAAGAGGACCTTCGAACAGCGCCCGCCCCATGACCAAACCCATACCAACATTGCCGCCGAAACGGTTCTTGTTCCCCTGACGGGTAATAATGTTTAACACTGAGGAAAGCCTGCCCCCGTACTCAGCGCCAAATCCTCCCTTGTAAAGCTCAGCAGCTCGAACAGATGAACCGTCGAAGATGCTGAAAAGCCCGAGCGCGTGGAATGGATTATAAATAGGCATGCCATCAAGATAAATGAGATTCTGGTCTCCACTACCCCCGCGGATGTAAAACTGCGTGCTGATGTCGCTGGTTGTTTGCACGCCAGGGAGTGTCATCAACGTGCGAAAGACGTCTGGCTGGACGGGAGCTGGAGAAAGCTCAAATTCTCGCCGTCCGACCGTCTCGATGCTGATATTTGTTTCACTTGCAGATTCTCTTCTCTCGCCAATGCGTTCTACTGCACCAAGTTGAATCGGTGACACCTGCAACTGGAAATCGCATATTGTAATTCCGCCGCCGAAGATCCGGATGCTTTTCGTCTGAGACTGGTATCCGACAACACTTGCCGTGACTTCGTATCGTCCCAATGGAAGAGATGGGAGGACGTAGTACCCCTTTGCATCGCACGCTGTGCCGAAGTCGGTCCCCTCAACTCGGATGTTAGCAAAAGGAATTGCGGTTCCTGTTGCACTATCAGTTACGGTACCGCGCACAATACCGCGCTGTGCCTGCCCCTGAAGATGAGCAGAAACAACAGCGAAAAGAGCTACAAAAACGTATCTTAAAACCGGTCGCATAAGCAACGTGTCTAGTACATAGTCGATAGTAAGTGGGCACTTACTCATTTATGACATCATATACATTTGGTAGCGACGGAATTTTTTTCCCTCCACCGACCCACTCCCCGGGTTTTTCTTCCACTGCCCGAAACTCGCCAATTCCCGCTCCGCCGTGATCATCCTGTGCACCGACAAGGAGAGCAAACTTCCATCTCCCCAGTGAACTCAAACAATCCTCGAAGTACCTTAGTGGAAGGGAAAATGAAATTGTATGCTGCGTGCTATTGCCGATGGGATTTCGAGCATCGCTTGACGATGGGCGATATTCGGCGAGAATCTTACCTTTGTCATCAACCACGCGTATACCTCCACCAACATAAACGATGCGCTGAAACTTAAACGGGGGTGAAAATTCATACTGAGCATTCATTCCAACATGCCTTGACCCTGCGGTATCACATTGATCAATGGCAAGCGCAACGTACGTCAACTGAAATCCATATTCAGGATGCCAACCCGGATTTACAAGATTCCGAAACCTGAGCCACACATAAAGATTCTCCGAGTCTGCAGCGATGGTGCAATGTGTAACGTCGAGGATGCCCGGCCGAAAGGCTGGATTTAACGGATATGTATAACCTGATGCACCGGTATCGTCATACGCTGGATCAATCGCATCCCATAGAAGTCGAGCCCGCGGATTTTCTTGCTTCACATCCTTCAGTGTAAGGAGCGGATAATCGGGACTACGCAGCACCGGAAAGTCTCGAGCTGTGGTTGGCACAGCAAAGTGAATTTCATAAAGTCGCCTTTTGATGCTCTTTTTTTGAAGAGATCGTATCAACGTTCCGTTCACTTTCACCCCCTTATCTGTCAACTCTAAGGTCAACGTTCCCCTCGGGGGAAGCTCAGCCACAGCATCAAAACATGTAATCTCTTCGCTCCGATTATGATTATGGACAGGAAGAGAAAAATGAACACGGTACGAATCTCGAAGCTGAGACCTAAGTGTCCACCGTTGAGCATGTTTTGTAAACACTACTGACCCGTTGGAAATGAATGCGGAGAACTCGACGTCACCTAAATCTTCTGGAATCCGAGGATAAAAATCGATGCGGTGCTGAAGCGCATCAGGATGAACACCAAAGAAATCATCGTAGACAACGCGGATGAACTCAGCGAGGCTCCATGCCTGCGAAAATGTTCCTGAAAGATTTGGTTCTTTCTCATCCGGATGCGGGAGTGCATCCAGAAGCTCGCTAAGAGTTCCCACCGCCCCGCGATCGAGAATGTCATGGATCATCGATTTCATCAACTCATACGCTAAGTCTTCCCGATCAAACCGACTTAATGCATCGATCACCGAACCTGCAAGCCAGACCCACACAGTTCCATTGTGGTATGCAGCGTCGGGAACGTAATACTGCTCGGCGTGATGGTATGGATGGAAATTCACATCTCCCTGCCACAGCGATGCGACGCCATAAGGGTATGTCAGTTTCTGAACAACCGTTTTCGTGATTGATGCTGCAAGTTCATCATCGTGAATGATTGGAAGTGCGAAGATTTGATTTGGGCGAAGCTCGGAAGAGGGCGTCCCATCAGAGCGAAGATGGTCGTAGAGAAGTCCCTGTCCGCGATCAACAAATTTGTCATTAAATGCCCTTTGGACTTTCTCTGCCAGCGCTTTCCAGGCTGTTGAGTTTTTCTCGTCCCCAATAAGCTGTGCGATTTCAGCGCTTGCCCGGAGCTGCTCATACCAGAGCCATTGCACATCTACAGCTCGATTTCCTCGCGGTGACCATGGACCACCCGGACCAACAGCGTCCATCCATGTCTCCGCATCGCCGTGAGTGAGAAAATGGAGCGAATCAGTGTGATACTTGATCGTTCCCTCAATCGCGCGGAGCACTGTCGGATACATCTCACATGCGAGTGCAATGTCACCTGAGCGACGGATGTACTCCCAGAGGGAAATAACAAACCAAGGGGTGGCATCAGCAGTGTTGTAGCTTACCGAGCTTGGCGTGATTTGATTAGGGATGCGGCCATATGTTGAGAGAGAGGTATCTCGCTCCTGGAACTGTGCGTACGAGCGCAGGACATCACGAGCAGTCCCCCAATCACCAGTGACAAGCGCAGCACCTCTGAGCGAAATGAAGGAATCTCTTCCCCAGTAGTTGTCGAACCAGGGCAAGCCCGCAAAAATCCCTGTGCCGCGCTTCTTCATGATTAGTGCGTCCAGAGAAGCCTTAGCCCATCGAAGGGCAAGGGTAAATCGCTTATCGGCTGTTTTGACATCTGTGCGTGCAATAAGTGCCCTGAGTCGCTCATACTTCGCTGTGGACAAAGAATCAAATATAATGGCTACTTGCGAGACCCTTCTCACACAAGCTTCAGGGGCATCTGCTGCGGAGAAAATGATTCGCACATGCCTTTGGGCTTTAAGCGATAGTGCTGCTGGAGAGAATGAAAGCGGGCGCACTAAGGATGTATTGATAGGGCTTGTTGCGCTATTCAGTATTTCTCCATCAAGCCTCGACGCACCTATCCCGACCCACTCGGGAGAGCCAAGATTGAGTTGGTCTGACGGAATTCGATTAATGAGAAGCATGCCGTTGAAGAACCGTATATGTGAGCTGTCATCTGGAATGGGCGAATCAAAAAGTGGCCAGATCTCTACCTGGTGCTCTTGATCATCAGAAAAATCGAGCTGGACTAACAGCGCATCAATATGATCGGGCAACAGAGACGTTTCTATAATCCCATTTGCGTAGCGACGTACAAGCTTGTCGGGAAAAACTTCGCTGAGTACTGTCGAATCTCGTCTCAGCGGGATACCATCGACGGCTGCTTCATAGTCCCGCAAGATCTTCTGGGCATTGATGAACCAGCCATGCCATCCACTTTGTGCGGGTGCATTTGTTTCACCGTAAAACCATCCAGACTCTTTGTTCGTAAAAGAGAATTCTCGTGACTTCCCTTGAATCCGCAAAGGGGGGACCAGATGATCGATTCCCGAGGTACGGACTGCACCTTCTTCAGTCTCCCTCTGATTTTTCCGGTTCGTAAAACGAAGATTAGAAGCTTCTTGTGAATGCGCCAAAGACTGACTGCTCAGGAAAGAAAGAATTATCAACAGTTGAATCCACAAAAGGCGGACAACAATGCGCACACCTGAAGCAAACGAGGTCATATTCTCCTTTCTTGCTTTTACCATCGTTCTCTGCAACTTGCTGAAGAACTATCTCAAGATCTCGCTTCAAAATTACTCAATCCTTTTATTTCTCACAACTTGCTGGTTTTCCCAAGACTATTTTCGTAGATTAAAATAAAAATAGGAGCAACTGATGATTGATCTTGCAATAAATATCGCCAAAGAAGCGGGGTCTTTTCTGAAAGAAAATATTGGAAAGATACACGAGATTGAACAGAAAGACGGCCTTTCGACAAATCTCGTGACCGACATTGATAAACGTTCAGAAGCCATGATCATTGCCAGAATTCGGGAACATTATCCTGATCATGAAATACTTGCTGAAGAAAGTGGGAAGGAGCAAACCAATTCTTCGTACAAGTGGATTATCGATCCACTTGATGGGACGACAAATTACGCACATAGATTCCCGATCTATTGCGTCTCAATTGCAATTGAGCATAACGGCAAAGTTATTGCTGGTGTTGTTTATGATCCAAATCTTGATGAGCTTTTCACCGCGGAGCGGGGAGGTGGAGCGTATCTCAACGGAGAGCGTCTCCACGTAACAAACACGAGTTCATTGAAGCGAAGTCTTCTCGCCACAGGGTTTCCGTACAACCTCCATGAGAATCCTTTCAACTGCATTGGTCACTTCAATAATTTTTTGATGGAGGCTCAGGCAATTCGTCGACTTGGCTCAGCAGCACTCGATCTCGCCTACGTCGCTGCGGGTCGCCTTGATGGATTCTGGGAAGTAAATCTAAATCCGTGGGATATGGCAGCTGCGGCGCTCTTTGTTGAAGAAGCCGGTGGCAGGGTTACAGACTTTCTGGGAAATCCGTTCAGCATTTACAGACCTCAGGTCGTTGCAAGCAATGGGTTCATCCATGAAGAGATGCTTCGTGTACTGAAGAGAGGAATGGCGTAATTTTACGAGGTTCTCGAATGCTGGCGCCGAGTTTTCCAGCGATAGATGAATTTTGCTATTTCAACAACAATCCATACAATCGATCCCGCTGCAACCGAGATAAGCCATTCCTTCAGACTCAGTGCTGTAGTCATAAAGGGCACATTTAGAATTGGGAGGTAAATAACAAGCAGCGTCAGCAGCAGAGCGCTCGCAATTCCGAGGAGCAACCAACGATTGGAGGTCCATCCTATTTGAAAAATTGAACCTTTCGGCGAGCGGCAATTCAATGAATTAAACAACCGAGCCGAAACTAATGTGGAAAGAAACATCGTCATAGCCTTTACGTGTCTCGGGTCACTCGAACTCAACGTCCAGAAGAACACGCCGATGGTGACCGCCGCAATGAGTGCCCCAACAGATGGGATATAGATCAGTGAATACCGATCAAAGATGCTCTTCTTTGGATCACGTGGTGGCTGTTTCATCAATCCCTGCTCAGGTGGCTCCACACTCAGCGCAATAGCTGGGAGCCCATCCAGAATCATATTGACGAAAAGAATCTGAACCGCTGCAAGTGGTAAAGGCAAATTCGCTAGAAGAGCAACGACCATCGCAATTACTGTTCCCAGGTTTCCACTGAGAAGGAACACTAGATATTTCCTGATGTTCGAGAAAATGGCTCTCCCTTCTTCAACAGCTGCCACGATAGAAGCGAAATTGTCATCAAGCAGAACCATTGCGGAGGCTTCCTTGCTCACATCGGTCCCTGTGATTCCCATCGCAATGCCAATGTGGGCGCGCTTCAATGCTGGTGCATCGTTGACTCCGTCACCTGTCATCGCAACGATCTCTCCCTTTTTTGTGAAGGCATCAACGACTCGGAGTTTGTGTTCAGGGGCAACGCGAGCATAAACCTCAACTCGTTCAACGATAGATTCAAGAGTGGGCTGGTCAATCTTATTTATTTGATCTCCGCTTAGAACTATCGGCATTGCATCGAGCTCCTCGCCACTCAAGATTATCCCGTCAGTCAAAATCCCTAATTGGCGTGCGATAGCTTCCGCAGTATATTTATGATCGCCGGTAATCATGACCGGTTTAATTCGCGCCTCCTTGCAACGTCGGATTGCTTCTTTTACCTCCTCACGAGGTGGGTCCATCATTCCGACAAACCCAAGGAATACCATCTCACGCTCAATATCCCCTTGCCTTCCGTCAGCTCTTAGAAGAGGGTACTCCTCTGAAGAGAGTGTTCGATACGCAAAGCCAAGAGTTCTGAGTCCCTCCCGAGCTATCTGCGAAGACTGTACAATAAAACGATGTCTATCAGAAATTGTCAGTGGAAGATGTTCTCCGTCAAGCTGGTATGAAGCGCAATGTCGCAAGAGAACTTCCAGAGCTCCCTTCATGTATGCAATGTATGTACCATCAGTTCGCTGATGAATTGTCGTCATGATCTTCCGCTCAGAGGAGAAGGCAATTTCATCAATGCGAGGCTCCTGCTGCTGAAGGAAGCCCTTTGTGATCCCGGCTTTTGCAGCCATTGTGAGGAGCGCTCCCTCTGTTGAATCCCCAAAAATCTTCCAGCTGCCATCGACTTCGCGGAGTTCCGCGTCATTGCACAGAGTTGCACTGCGCAAAAGAATCTGAAGATCCGCATCGTTCGTTGGATCGACTTGCATATATTGTTCAAGGTTCGCAGCATCCCAGAGAAGAAACCGCCCTTGCGGCTTGTATCCGATTTCGGTCACATGATACTGACGTCCGGGAAGCACAACAACTTGCACAGTCATTTCCCCCTGGGTGAGGGTTCCCGTCTTATCACTGCAGATCACACTCGTTGCACCGAGAGTCTCAACCGCAGCAAGCTTTCTGATGAGCGCATTGCGTTTGACCAATCGACGGACTCCCAGCGCCAGACTAATGGTGACCACAGCTGGTAGAGCCTCAGGGATAACTGCCACCGCCAGAGCAATTCCCCAGATCAGCATCTCGATCACATCGTGTCCACGAAAAATCCCGAAGAAGGCTATCACAATAGAAAGGAGAAGAGCAAGGATACCAATCCATCTCCCCATCTGATCAAGGTTTACCTGAAGTGGTGTCCGTTCGCTCTCAGTCTCCTGGATGAGTCCAGTGATCTTCCCCAATTCAGTCCCCATCCCAGTGGCTGTGACAATCGCTTTGCCTCTCCCATGGCTGACAATTGTGCCAGCGTACACCATATTCTTCCTGTCACCAAGTGCAACTCGCTCTCCTTCCAGTGTGGCAGAGGTTTTCTCAACTGGATGAGATTCACCAGTCAACGCAGCTTCATCAATACGCAGATTCACAGCCTCGATAAGTCGCCCATCTGCTGCAATACGATCACCGGTCTTTAATGAAAGGATATCTCCAACAACAAGTTCCCGAGAAGGGATGATCTTTTCTTCACCATCGCGAATGACTGAGACTGTTGGAGCAGCTATTTTTCTGAGCTCCTCAATAGCTTTATCTGCGCGGAACTCCTGTACAAATCCCAATACTCCCGCCAAAATCACAATAGCAATGATCGTGATTGCTTCAAATGTGTCCCCGGTAGCAATTGAGATACCTGCTGCAAGGAGAAGGATGACTATGAGAAAACTCTTGAACTGAGCCAGAAAAAGTGAAATGGGGGAAGTCGAAGGCACCTTTGTCAACTCGTTGGCACCGCATGAAGTCAGCCGATCTTTTGCTTCAGCTTCTGACAACCCCTTCGGTGAACTTTTAAGGTTCGAAATGACATCTTCCACGTTTTTCGAATACCACTGCGATTCAGGAAAACGGGGAGGGTGCTGCTTACCGGTCTGCATGTTGTTCACTAATTGTTTTTGCAAAATCCTTGGAAAGGATAAGGGTGTTGGTTAAGAACAACTGTCCTAACTCGAAAACATTCTCTCGGCGCAGTTAACAAAGATTCGCTTCTTTCTGGGTTTTCATAATACAACAAGGCGAAATGAAATTCAAGGGGAAGAGAGCATCCCCGGCGCATGTTATCTTGCCTGCATTGGTTACGCTCCCTTTGATTTGATGCGGGTGAAGGAATTTTGTATATTTTGTGCACCAGCGCCACTTAAGGAATCTGTCATACCCATTGATGGAGGTAGGGTTCTGAAAGGCAATTCAAAACATTTTCCTTGTAACTGTCAAAGGGGGTAACCATGGAAAAGCTCCTTTTCATCAAACCGATTTTGCAACTTGCTGAGCGCGGGATTCTAATTCGCTCCGTTGTATTCTGGATACTCCGAATTCTCGCCGTTCTCGTTGTGCTTGGTGGATTATACCTGTTCATCGAGATTCTCCGGCTGGCTTTCGGTAGCGGAGCGTTAGTGGCTTTCGCTGGATTGATAGCTGCTCTCATCCAGCTCGCTGTCTTCGTGATCGCAGCTGAAATTATGTGGGTTCGCGCTCAGAGTGTAAATTTTCTCACCGACGGAGCCTACCCCGCCGTCCGAATCATAGCTGTGGTTCTGCGATTAGCCGGAGAGCTCTACGCGGCAATAGTTTCCGGCTTAAGTGTCGCTCTCTGTCTTGCTATATGGATTGCTGGAGCAGAAGGTGGATACCTGTTGAGAGAACTAATCCCCAGCTCCTCGCTCTTTATGCCCGGGGGTATAACAACGGGGTTCCTTGGTGGGTTGCTTGCCCTAATCGTCGGGATTGTCTTTGCTGTTTCAGCTTTAATTCTACTCTACTTCTTAGCAGAAATATACCTTGCCATCATCGATATCGCAACAAATACTAAACGGGCTTGAGAAGTTCTGAGCAATTTGAAAAAGCTCTCTGAAAACAGGAAGGAGTCCGCCTCTGGCGGGCTCCTTTGCTCTTCCATTACGTTCTCGAAGAGAGGCATCTTTTCAGTTATCTGGAATTTCAAAGATTGTCGAAAAAGGAACCGACAAATAGCCCCCCTTGAAGGGTGAATCCTGTTGCCTTAAACGACGATGGAACTCTAGTAGCATCAAACTCGTTAGAGGACCACGGTCCCATGAAACTCACATTGTATCCGCCACCAAGTCGTAAGCCGAGCCAGTTGGCAAGATGAATCTCCACATAAGCTGTAGGTTGCAGGGTGAAAAACCCAGCATTAAACTCTTTCACAACGTCCTGTGAACTTCCTGATCTAAGATCTTCCAGTGCCTCGGTCCAATCCTTCGTTCTATCGCTCTGCCGAGAAAGTCGAAGCTCAAGTCCACCGCCACCTAAAATAACACCGAGAGCTACATCCACTTTCCTCTGTATCGGAAAGGCGATCTCCACAGTAGCCCCACCAAAACCGGCGCTCAGCATTGCCTCCTTCCGAACACCATTCGCAGTGCTGACCATCTGAAGTGAACCGCCAGCCCCCATACCTCCGATACGCATATTCTTTATGATGTTGATATAAACATAGCCCCCGCCACCGTACAGAAAAATCCCACGTGAACCGAAATCCGGCATCCCAAAAGAGGCAAGCTCCGAATTAACATCTTTCACTGAAGGTTTGAACCATAATGGATGGAATCCACCAGCTCCTCCCATCTTCCCCCACGATTCCATACTTTGTGCCACCTCCTGGTCCTGCGCAAAACCCGTGACGGAAGTAACAGGCAGCAAGGAACCCAAAAAGATAAAGAGACAAACATAAAGTAATCCGCGCTTCATAAAGGCTTCCTCCTTTCGCGATTTGTATATGAAAAGGAATTTGCAATGCTCTATATTAATAAGAAATCTTCATAAGTTCACGAAGGTGAAACTCCACTGATCGCCCGAGCGCTTTGAGATCGTAACCTCCTTCGAGAACAGAGACAACTCGTCCCCGAGCAGACGCTGATGCCTCAAGAATGAGCCGAGTCATCTCGCCAAATCCCTCTTCTGTTACGTTCATACCTGCAAGAGAGTCATCGCGGTGTGCATCAAATCCTGCGGAAATCATAATCAGCTCAGGAGAGAAATCCATTAACGCCGGCACAATTGTTTTCCTCGTTACGTCAAGATAGACTTCATCTCCTGATCCAGCGTGAAGAGGGATGTTCAGTGTTGTCCCTGTCCCCTTTCCGACTCCACGCTCATTCTTACCTCCAGTGCCCGGATAGTATGGGTACTGATGCATGCTAACATAGAGAACAGAGGGATCATCATAGAAAGCCGCCTGTGTGCCGTTTCCGTGATGAACATCCCAATCAACGATGGCGATGTGTGTTAACCCATGATGCTCCTGTGCGTAGCGCGCTCCGATCGCTATGTTATTGAACAAGCAAAACCCCATGGCATGGTCATATTCAGCATGATGACCCGGTGGTCGCACTGCACAAAACGCTCTGTGATTATCGCCTCTCAAGGCGAAATCCACACCTGCTAATACACCGCCAGCAGCAAGAAGCGCCACTGCATAGGACTCACGCGATACATGTGTATCCCCTGAATCAAGAACGGTTTCACCTATACGGCACATCTCCTTGACAAATTCTATGTATCGAACTGAATGTACCTTCGCAATCCAGCGTGGCTCCGCTGGTTCAGGAGTGATATGCTCCATAGCATTCCAGAGATCTATCGTTTGAAGATGCTCAAGTATCGCAATAAGACGCTGCTCGCTTTCTGGATGCATGAATCCGGTCTTATGTTTCAAATAATCTTCGTGATAGATAAACGCAAGTGGCATCAAAACGCGCTCGGTTATCGTAAGCCAAAGATAGAAAGAGATATTCGGAGTTGCAAGAAAACTCAACGAATTGCTTGAAATTGCTCAGAAATTCCCGTAATATTTTAAGGCTACGTTATTGGAGCTTCACAAGTGGAGAAATTTCTCACATGAGAGTCCGTATTGGTGACGTTGAGATCGCTTACAACGCTGCAGGTCCTCCTGATGCTCCGAGCGTGATCTTCCTCCATGCTTTCCCTTTGAGCAAAGCAATGTGGAAAGCTCAGCTTGATGCCCTTTCACCCTTCTGCCGTGCAATCGCGTTTGACGTCCGGGGTCATGGGGAAAGTGATCCGGGCGATGGACATTATCTAATAGAATTTTTCGTCGACGACCTTATTAGTTTCCTCGATGCACTTCACATCGAGCAAACGGTGATAGTAGGACTTTCCATGGGAGGCTACATTGCCTTAAGAGCTATTGAGCGCAACCCTGAGCGGTTCCGAGGACTGGTACTGTGTGATACTCGAAGTGAAGCTGACACAAATGAAAAGAAACTGAGCCGAGCCGCTTCAATTCGGTTGTTGAAAACGGAGGGTGTCCGGATATTTGCTGAGGGTCTCATGAAAAATCTTCTTGCCCCCGAAACTTTTCAGAGTAAGTTAGAGGTTGTTCAGTTTGTGGAGGACCTTATTTGCTCCACATCGCCTCGTACGATCGCTAATACACTGATTGCGCTTGCTGCGCGTACTGATACCACGGCGTCTCTTTCCAGCATTAATGTCCCAACGCTCATTCTCGTTGGTGAACATGATCCTCTCTCTCCTCCTGCAGTTATGCAAGCAATGCAAGAGAAGATCCCGAATTCTGAACTACATATCATACCGAAGGCAAGCCACCTGAGCAACCTCGAAAATCCGGAAGAGTTCAACCGCAGGTTAGTGGCATTTTTGAAAAGAATCATGTAAGACGGAGAGAAATCCATGAATACCTCAACAGATAGCGGTTTTCTAAGCGACCCGAAGCCGGAGCAGAAACTCTCTGGCAGGTTACTTTCCCTCGATGTTTTCCGCGGCATCACAATTGCTGGAATGATCCTTGTCAATAATCCGGGGAGCTGGGAATATGTTTATCCAGCCCTCAAACATGCTGAGTGGAATGGATGGACCCCGACGGATTTGATTTTCCCCTTTTTCCTCTTCATCGTCGGTGTAGCAATTACATACTCATTTGCCAATCGATTGGCAAAAGGTATCAGCAGGAAAAAGCTCTTCCTCCAGGTAATCAGGCGAACGCTCATACTCTTTGCTCTTGGTTTGTTCCTTAATGGATTCCCTTATTACAATCTTGCAACGATCCGCATTATGGGCGTTCTCCAGAGAATTGCACTGGCGTATTTCTTTAGCTCAGTGATATATTTGGTCTTCAAAACAAGAGCGCAGGTTATCATCACCGTTTTGCTTCTGCTCATTTACTGGGCACTTATGAAGCTTGTTCCGGTGCCCGGTTATGGTGCGGGCATTCTTGCAAAGGAAGGAAACTTAGCGCAGTATATCGATAATCTTATTTTAAAGGGGCACATGTGGACACCAACCTGGGACCCTGAAGGCTTCTTGAGCACAATTCCTGCCATCACAACAACTCTTCTTGGTGTCTTCACCGGACAATTCTTAAGATCAAATCGAGAGCCGCTTCAAAAAACATCAACGCTCTTCCTGCTTGGAAACGTTGCCCTGGTCATTGGGGTAATCTGGGATATGTGGTTTCCGATCAATAAAAACCTCTGGACAAGTTCCTACGTCATTTTCACCGGTGGGATGGCGCTCCTGTTCCTTGCAACATGTTACTACCTTATCGATGTCAAGAAATCAACCTGGTGGACAAAGCCCTTCGTCATCTATGGCACGAACGCTATTACTGTCTATGTCCTTTCCGGCATACTCGCACGCATCCTTATACTCGTGAAAATCCCGCAGGCAGAAGGAACGAGCGTTCTATTGAAAACCTTTATCTACCAGAATTATTTCGCATCATGGGCTGGACCTACGAACGGATCGCTCTTCTTTGCTCTGGCATATATTATCCTGTGGCTGGGAATCATGACAATTTTCTATAAGAAAGCTATCTTCATCAAGATTTGAGCTTGCATTTAATACATTTAGTAGTAGCACAAAATCCCGACTTCAGGCAGAGTGAGAAAGACTTTTACATTGAACAGCGTGGGGAAAAGGAGCCTAACATGAAGAACTGGAAGTTGCTTATCGTGATTCTCATAACAGCGCTCTCTGAGACTGCTGTAGCTCAGACGAGCGCCTATAGATTCTTGCTGAACGAGACAAGTGCCCGCTCAGCAGCCATGGCTGGAAGTTTTGTTGCAATGACAGATGACCCCAACCTCATCTTTTCGAACCCTGCTGGACTTTCAACCATCGAAAATCCTGAACGAGCCGCATCATTCGGATTTCTGAAGAATCTACTCGACGTGAATGCTGGCTATGCAAGTGTTGCAATCAGATGGCGGGATATAGGTACGATTGGAGCGGGCATCATTTATACAAATTATGGCTCATTCACAAGAAGAGATGAAGTAGGAAACGATTTAGGTTCATTTGGTGCGGGGGATTTTGCCCTGCTTGTGGGCTACTCAAATGAATTCGCTCCTGAGTTTTTCTACGGTGTGAATGTTCGATTTATTTTCTCTTCAATTGCTGGATACCATTCCACCGCAGCAGCAACTGATTTCGGCTTACTGTATCTCATTCCAGAAAATGGTGTTGCCCTCGGAGCGAGTCTCACGAATCTTGGAGCTCAGCTCTCAACGTATGCCGGGGTAAAAGAGCGTCTTCCACTGGATTTTTCCATTGGTGTGGCGAAGCAAGTTGAGCATCTTCCGCTTCTGTTGAATTTAAATTTCCATCAACTTAACCTTGAATCCTCTTCGATCTTAGGCAGATTTCGCGCATTCACAATAGGGGGTGAGTTCACAGTAAGTGATGCTATACGACTTCGCTTCGGATATGATAATGCACGGCGCGGCGATTTAAAAATCGGCGCAACAGCTGGACTTGCCGGATTTTCCATCGGAGCCGGTATTCTGATCGAACGCTATCGATTTGATTACGCCTTTTCATCACTTGGTAAGATTGGGGGACTTCATCGGGTGAATGTGACTTTCGGGTTCTAATGGCTGAGGAAGTTTGAGGCTAGGGATGGAATCTTCTGCTGCATGCCTGCGTAGATAATCGGAATGAGTCCGGCTCTGGCAGACGAATGTTTTATGCTGTGGTAGGCGAGATGCCGTGGTTTTCATTTTGTGATCCCTGTATAGACTTCTAATTCCTGGAGGATATTTTTTAGATATTCATCATCTTTTGTAACATAAATTCTCTTAGTCCGGCGTCAAGGAAGACCCTTAGATAGCGAGCCTCTTGTCCCGAACGGCATTTATAATAAAATCTTTCCCGGAATAGAGTTTCCAGCCAAATAAGTCTCTGTCTCAGCCTCGGTCCTGTTCCAGCATAACTCCAGAACCGGTTCAGCCTCTCACGGATGCTTTTCTTCAGGCTACCCAGCTGGTTGCTCCCCACTCATGTTTTATGGTCACCGAGTGTGCATTTGCTTGACTTTTATTTATTATATCCATACATTTGTATAGGTATAGCAGGGGCTTGGAAATGATGGAAATTACAAAGCGACAGCAAGAGATCGTAGATTTCATTAAAGAATTTACACGTGAGAAAGGCTACGCGCCTGCAATGAGGGAGATCGCGGATGCATTCAATGTTTCACTGGGAGCAATTCAGGATATTATGAATGCGCTGCTCAGAAAAAATTTAATCCAAAAAGAAAAAGGACTTTCTCGGGCAATTAGACTTGTTGAAAGTGATAAACGCATACCACTTTATTCAGCAGCGCGAGGTGGCGTTCCCCGTATTGTTGACGAGAAACCAAAGGAATATCTTGATCCGGAAGCAGCGCTTGGAATTAAACCGGGCGATAAAGCCCTGCAAATAGTAGGAGATAGTATGATAGAGGTTGGTATAACTGATGGGTCTATTGTTTTTTTTAGACCAACAAAAGATGTTCAGGATGGTGACATAGTGGTGGTGCGCTTGGATGACGGCGTTACTGTAAAAACCTTCATGCGTCATGGAAAGAAGATCGTACTTAAACCAGAGAATCAAAACTATAAGCCGATAACACTTGAAGCCTCAGTAGATGATTTTGAAATCCTTGGAAAAGTGATAAGTGTTGTAAACCGCTTCACGAAATTTAAGAGGAGGAAATACCAATCGGACAGCGATATGTAAAAATTGGCACCGCTGGGTGGAATTACGACGACTGGGTTGGCCCATTTTATCCAAAGAGAGCCGGGAGAGGATTCTCGCGACTGAAATTTTATTCTCACTTTTTTGACTGTGTAGAGATTAACAGCACTTACTACCGCCATTTCCCACCTGTGGTTGCAGAAAAATGGCTCAAAGAGGTCGAAGGCAATCCTGAATTTGAATTTATTGTAAAACTTTTTAAAAATTTTACCCATGGTGCGCGGGAGATAAATTCTGAATTCTATAACGATAAACAGGCAGTAAAGAATTTTATATTGCCTTTCTCTGAAAGAAAAAAACTGGCAGGATTATTAATACAATTCTCTGAATTTTTCCCAGCTACTGATAAGTCGAAATCATACCTGTCATTTCTAATAGAGGAATTTTCTGACATCAAGATTTTTCTCGAGCTAAGGCATAATTCATGGTATAGGTATGGCAATAAAGAATTCCTGAATAGCCTTAACGCAAGCGTTGTTGCTGTCGACCAACCAGTTTTAAAAAATATGATTGGATTTACAACAGAAATTGTTGGCGAGACAGGCTACTTCCGCCTCCATGGTCGAAATTATGAAAAGTGGAAGGAGAGCCGAGAAGCACTTACGAGCGGAGTTACATTTGATGATTTACAGCGGAACGAACGATACAATTATCTTTATAGCAATGAGGAGCTTGACGAGATCGAAAAGAAAATACGCACCGTAAAGGAGAGATGCGAAAGAACATATGTTATACTGAACAATCATCCACTTGGTAAAGCAGCAGCAAATGCACTTGAACTTATAAGACGTTTAAAAGGTAATGAAAAGGTCAAAATTCCTTCAACAATTTTAAAATTTTTCCCTGAATTGGGAAAGTTCGGTGAAAAAGTCGAGGTAGATGACAATGATAGCTTCTTCTAACATAAAGAGTAATACGGATTATCTTTTGAGATTGCACAGCGATACCTTGCTATCTGGTGGTGAACTCATGCCGGGTCACCTTGGCACCCTCACTCCGGGCAGAACATATCTCTTGACGGGAAGTTATAATATTTACACAGTATCACTAATAATTATGCTCGAGATTTTAAAGCGTGATGAACCAGTAGTGCTTGTTGATGGAGCAAACCAATTTGAGGTATACTCATTAGCTCGGCTTGCTAAGATCAATGCTGTTGAGCCTTATCAGATTTTGCAGCGGGTTTTTATTTCGCGTGCGTTTACTGCATATCAAATCGATAGCTTGATAAGAAACGGTGTGCGACCATTTTTAAGACAAATAAACTCGCACGCATTATTTGTCTTTGGGCTTCTTCACACTTTTTATGATGACCATGTTTCAATGAGAGACTCTTTGCGAAGCCTTGAAGGGATAAGACTCGTACTTGATTTAATGAAGAAAGAAGGGATATCGATTGTCTTTGCTTCTGAATTTCTTTTCCCAGCGAGAAAAGATAAAGTTAATTTATTTAAAAAGATGGTACTTATGTCCGACGAGATATACCGACTGAATGATGAATCATTAAAACTGATTCATTTAAGGAGGGGATGAAAATGGGACGCACGGTTCCAACTTTTACAATGGTTATTCAGGAGCATCAGCTGAGGTGGGAAAAATTTAGAGAGGCTCTAAGAAAAGAGGATCAAGAAGTATTTGACGATCTCTTCCGTGCACCTAAAATTCACCTCGCTGCCTGCGCCTATGCCGCTAATCCGGTACCTTTTGAAAATATAGTCATATCAATGCTCCTTGAAGAGCATAAACGCACAATTGCACTTGAAAAAGCTCTTGCAAAGCTCATCTCCCAGCTTAAGAGGGTGGAAGAAGCAAGCAGTGCAAACCATAGTTCATAGAAATCGGAGCATAAAAGGATGGCTGTTTGACATTTATGCTTCTCCTTCTGGAGTGACGCTCTGGTTCATCTCTGAAACAGGAGAACGTATCTCTGCACGTGCACCTTTTGTCCCAAAATTCTATATCCAGATAGACGAAAACAATCTTAACCTCGTGAAAAAAATTGCCTCCCGGTTTAGAGAGCGTTGTAAAATCTCAGCCTGGAAGGAAATGATTGAAATATATAGCGGTGAATTCATTAAAGTTCTGGAAGTTCAAGTTAACGACACAATCAACTTCAGTAAATATGTGAAAGCGTTTGAAGCTGAACTCCCTTACTACATCTTTTTTAATTCCGATCTCTCTCCTATTCAAATGTTTCTGTTTGAAAACGATCTGTTTCCACTTGCCTACGGAGAATATGTAATTTCTGCCGACGGGAAGCTCGCTGCACAAAATGTAGAAGATCGTTTTGATGCTGTTGATTATGAGCTTCCGCCACTATCAATCATGATTATAAAACCTTCTGTTCTTGAAGTAGCACCTAAATATCAACGGAATATAACAATAGAAGTCGGATATGACGATAGAAGTTATGTCATCAATGCAGATAGTGCTGAAGAACTGCTTACAAGGTTGAATTTTCATATTGAGCGTTGTGACCCTGATTTGATCATTACTCATTTTGGAGATGAGATTATTCTCCCCTGGCTCACGTTATTAGCCGATAAGACCAAAGTACCTATTAAACTGAACCGCGATCCGTCTGCACCATTTGTCCGCACTCGCGACGTTAGTTACTGGAGCTATGGACAAATAGTTCACAAAGCAGGGTCCTTTGAACTTGCTGGTAGATGGCATCTTGATGTTGAGAATTCCTTCATAATAGGCCAGTCCGATCTGGCTGGACTCTTTGAGCTTGCAAGATTGACAAGGCTTCCTGTTCAAAGACAAGCTCGTGAGACGATCGGGACAGGCCTGTCTTCCTTACAACTAGCATGGGCATATAGCCATAATATTCTGATACCTGCCAAGAAGCAAGAGTGGGAGCGGTTTAAATCTGCGTATCAACTCCTTCTGTCTGACCGGGGTGGATTAATCTTCTCTCCCCAAATGGGTTATCATGAAAATGTTGCCGAGTTAGATTTTGCCTCGATGTATCCATCTCTGATGTGCGTCCATAATATCTCTCCGGAGACCGTGAACTGTCAATGTTGTAGCAATCAGAAGGTACCTGAGCTAAGATACACCTTATGCGAAAACAGAAAGGGTATAGTTCCCGAAACACTCGAAACTATTTTGAAAAAAAGAGCTGAATATAAGAAACGTGAGAAAGAATCAAAGAGTGAGAATGAGAGAATAGAATATCATAAGAGACAAACTGCTCTTAAGTGGTTGTTGGTAACATGTTTTGGTTATCTTGGATATAAGAATGCACGGTTTGGAAAGATAGAAGCGCACGAAGCTGTCAATGCTTTTTCCAGAGATGCCTTTTTAAGAGCCAAATCGATAGCGGAGAAAAAAGGATACGAAATCATTCATGGAATTGTGGACTGTCTATGGCTAAAGAAAGACGGTGCTGGTCCTGATGATTATCGTGAACTGAGCCAAGAGATATCAAAAGAAATCGGGGTGAGTATAAGTTTTGAAGGGATGTACAAATGGATACTTTTCCCAAACTCAAGGACTGATCCGGAAATTCCAGTTGCTAACAGATATGTTGGCACATATACGAATGGTGAGTTAAAAGTAAGAGGTCTTGAAGTACGCCGTGGAGATACGCCTCTGTTTGTAAGGAAAGTTCAAGCTGATGTGCTTGAGCTTATGGCAAATGCGTCCACTATAAAAGAGCTAAAGCTTATGGTCCCGGAGATTATTCAAGTAATAAAGATGCATCTTGAGAAATTAAAAGCCGGTCGTGTTGATCCGCTTGAGCTCGTTATCAGACGTACAATTTCAAAAGAAGCCGACGAGTACGAGAACTCAAACTTGGAAGCCGTTGTCGCAAAAGCAATGGCTGAGGCGGGCGTTGCCTTAAAACCGGGCGAAACAGCAGAATATATAATCATTGACAGCACCGGCAAAAGATATCCGCCAAAAGCTAAACCATTTTTGTTTTATCAACCAGAAGATGGATATGACACCTATAAGTATACTGAGTTTGTTATCAAATCAGTAGAAATCTTGCTAGGACCTCTCGGATATAACTATAGCTGGATTGCAGAGCAACTAAATGCGAGTGGCCAAGTCTTTGGTATTCATACTGATAAAAGGCGCAAGAACATTCAGAATACAAGCGTGATGAGACCGCATGAGGCAGCTAGCACGCTCGCAAGCCTCCGTTGACTGGCTGCAGTGTGACCGCTGAGATTTATGCGAGGCGCTTGCTGTTACTCCCCTCCCTTACGCGATTGCGAATTGCTCTACTGTGATCTGGAAATTATTTTGTGTGACAGTCCCACTTTATGTAGCAAAGCACACTTCTTAACGCGCACACTGAAAGGGGTATCCAAAGACCCCAATATAAGAGATGGTTAATATGTGTTTCCGCACTAAGCCGGCAAGTCGATTGAGGCATTTAGGTCAGCGGAAGCTATCCAACCCTGGGACATCCTGAATAATTTGTCAAGTCTTTTTTTGCCGTCCTTGACAAGGTGTTTTTTTTGTTATATTCTAATGTCGACAAAAATCACGTTTTTTACCTGTTTCGGGCTAGCTGATCGGAATATTGTTGCAAACATTGCTTAGGCTTGTAGGTCGGACGAAGACATAGTGCATGCATAGCTTCCCGAAGTTGATTGGAACGGACGAAACTAATGAGTCTACAGGCTCTGTGCCAACGTGGGACAAATGAACGAGCGACGATTTCTGAAAGCTTTTAAGAGATGGTTGGAAATCATAGCTTCTGGATGCTGAGTATTCTTGAGCTGGAGAGTAGTTCGAGTGAGAATGGTAGCGAAAGGCTCCGCTGATCTGTTCCGTTGAAGTAAGTCTATTGGCAGAAGGTTAATTTGCCGCATATGTTGTCAGCTTAATTTTGGTAATGCGAAAGCATACGGACATTCACTCACAGCACACACACAAAGGGGGAAAGGATGTCCGGGGTTTTATGTTTGTTCAAACGTTAAGGATCTTTCTTGGTCTCACACTTATTGTTGCAGCTATAGGGAAATTCATTGAGCCTTCAAATGCTATAGAAACGCTTCAGAAGTTGTTTGCTTTCCCTATTGCTGCTATGGTGTTCATTACGATGCTTTCTTTCATTGAACTATTCGTCGGGATAGGCATTTTGCTCTCGGACCAGAACCTTCCGTATTTTGCCCTGGGAGCCGTCATTCTCATGCTTTGCTTTCTTGTTTTTGAAGCTTCTTATGCTCTCGAAGTAATGCACGATTGTGGTTGTTATGGAGCATTTCGAGGAGTTTCTGAGAGTCCAACTCTACGGGATAGCATTCTCCTTTTCTGCGGTGTTGCAGTTCTTTTATTTCCGAAGAGTTCTTTGGCGATCCACAAGTTGCCCTTCAAATTTGCAACGCTTTTTCCAGTCGTTATTGCTGTGTTGTTTACATTCATGTTCATATGGTTGCCTGCAAATGTACAAGAGAGTCAGGGTAAAGGAGATGTAAGCAAAGCGCTGATAAAACAAGATAGTCTACTTCAATATGGAGAGAAGCTCTCACCTATGTTCGTTCAACAGCTTGAACATCTGACTGGAGAGGATCTCGATGCAGATTTGAGGCTTGTAGTTATGTTCTCTTCTTTGTCTCCACCACTTATTGTTGCTCGGCTGCAAGGATATACGGCGCTCAGGAACTGGTATGGCCAAAGCCTTTTTCAGGTTGTGGCTGTTTATACAGGTAGACCGGACGATATGCTGCGTCCCACATTGGTGAGGCATGGAATAAGTGTAGCCCTGGCGACCGATGACTCTGGTGAGCTCCGTGAGGCAGTAGGGCTACGCCACGGCAAGAATGCGGTGCTACTTTTTGATAAGAGAGGCGTTGTTCTTTTTTCAGAAAGGTCGTTTCCTGAAATAGAGTTCGTAGATCAGCTTCTTCGCGTCCATGTTTCGCCTTCGGAGGTAGCAATTAAAGGTAGAGATGGTGGTCGCTTTGAAGAAGGCTCTTTGAATCGTGTCCAAATCAGGGCTCCGGCCTTGAATGACTACATTTCACTCGGGGACCTGGTGGGTTCACACTCCCTTGGGATCTTTGTCATGTTTCCCTTTCACTGCGGGTGTCGCCCCGAACGTGAGGCTCATGAGCTACTTGGAGAGTTCCGTTCAATGGTTCGTCAGCGCCACGATGTTGTTGTGGCAGGGATTCTTGGTCCTTCGTATCAAGAGGAAGATATTCTGAAGAATTTGCCCAGGAATTCTGTAGACTATTTCCTAACAGATGAGAACCTGCTTCAATTCTTCCATCATGACCCGAATAGGAATCTGAGAGTACGCCCCTTCGTCCTTGTCCTGAGCAGAGAAGGAGTTGTATTTGAGGATGCGGAGCGCTTTTCCTATACTGCAGTGAGGGATACTGTTTTGAATATTATCGGTAGATCGCTATCCCAGAATATACGAGGAGGTAAGAAATGAAAACAGCTCAGCTACGAAGAATTGGCTTCATCTTGGGGGTTGTGGTTCTTTTGCTCGTGGCGGCGGCACTTATCTACAAGAGATATTTCAGTTTGATCGCACTTCCGGAGGTAGAGCTTCGCCCAGCGAAGGTGCTTTCAGGTCCAGAGGATAATCCACACTACCTGTGGTACAACCCACAGTCGATTGCTACAGATGGGAAAGGCAATCTTTACATTTGTGACATGGGTAATCATCGGATTGTCAAATACGATAGCACGCTGCGATATATCATGGAGATCGGGCGAGCGGGTCAGGGACCAGGTGAGTTTCAGTACCCCATAGATGTGAAAATTGGGAAAGACGGAGATATCTTTGTGCTCGATGGTGGTAATCGCCGGATTCAGGTATTTGATTCTACAGGGAAATACCTGAGGTCATTCCCCTCCACGACAGTTTTGGCGAGGGAACTGGTGATTGATAGCAAGAATAACGTTTACCTGATGTCTCCCGGAGATTCTAAGTCACTTGTGACAGTTTTTTCGCCGGTCGGAGAGAAGGTTGGTGAGCGTGGTATGAAGGAACCTTTCCCAGCAGGTGCAAGACAATGGCAAAAGAGTTATATTGTACGACTTGCAACTGATGCGGATGACAATTTATACATTCAGTTCGGTACCTTTGCTCGGTTGCAGAAGTATGACAGTGATGGGAAATTAATCTTCGACAGCGACTTCTCACGCGTAAAGAACGCACATGACTATTTAACGAAGGAGCCTCAAGCAGGGTTGGTGCGTACCGGTGGGGGGAAGGCGCTAAGGTTTATGAGTGTATCTCCTTTAGTATTTTTTTGCCGTAACAAGATATTATTGACAGCTGGAGATCTCACTGTGTTTGACAAGCAAAGCGGGGAGCCCACATCAATTTTGGAACTCAAAGATGCTGAAGGCAAGCCCATCCTTGGCACCTTTGCCACAGGAGCGAGTGATCCTTCCCGGATTGTCTCGCTTGATCTGGTAAGGAACCGGGTTTACATCTATTACTTGCCGTGCCATGAGTACGGAGAATGAAATACCTTTGTACAGCAAAAGCGAACGAAATATGAGGTTGAATTATGGAAAAGCTTAAGAAATTGCTTGTCGTCGTATTTTTGCTAGCTGCTGTTTGGATTGGAGCTTCACTGCAGCATGCCTATTCGCTCCGTGAACGTACAGAGTGTACTGCCTCCTGCAGCGCTGAGGCGGCTTGTGAAACCCAGAGCGGGTATACCTACCACATAAGTTGTGGAGTATCTGGGATGCTAATGGCGACATGTTCCTCGCTTCCCGGTATGGTGACATGCACTTATACGACTTGCAGTGGTTCCAGAGACACTCAAGCTGTAGTGTGCGATTACCATTAACCATTTCGGTTCTCCGCCTGTACTATCTGGCTCGGGCCGAGAGTTTTAAAGCAGGCGGCGCTCCACGGCGGGAGCTTCTTGTCCAGATCCCCTGACAAGGTTGTCTTTTTTAAGTGGCCCCGACTCCGTGCGTTGGTGCACAGCCTGCTCCAGTGCTTTTCAAGAGCTCTATCTATGTGGAAGAATGCAGACAACACCCTTAGCTATTGAGGACTTAAGGACGATCGACATTTACAATGGCACGGTCGCGTTTTACGGGGCTTGAGACCACCCGCGCAGTGTAAAGCAAGCCTCCACGTTGCAGTTTAGGCAGAGTTAAAACTGCCACGCCGGTACTCCTTAAACAATTTGTGAACTTTCTTGTCCTACTACTTGACAAAGCGTTTTAGTATATTCTCGTTAAGGATTGCGGGAAAGGGCCCTTACCGAGATCCTGATTAACGGCGTGGGCGAAAGCATACGCTCTCAGTCAAATAACTAAGACCAAATAGGAGGTAAGCATG
>JBMFJZ010000009.1:0-80986 GCA_049973045.1 Bacteroidota bacterium
CTTGAACAACGAATAGAAAAAGGATTTTCTGAATACATTAAGAGAAGTAACTTTAATGATGAGCAAATAAAAGTTTTGGACAGGATAAAAAATATTCTTGCACAGAATTATGTTAAAAACAAAAGATTAAATCCAGATGACATTTTTTCTTCTCCTGTATATGAACAAATAATTGGTAGAAAAGAAGATTTAAAAAATCTATTCCCAGATGACTTTGAAGTTGTTCTACATAGTTTAGAATCTGCTATTCATTAAGTTTTTAGCCTGGTAGAATAATTATTTAGGGAAAATTCATAAGAATGTTTTATTTTATTTCAAGCCGGATTTCATCTTTTGGGCGCAAAAGGGCAAACGATACTTAATTTTGTTCGTTGATCCGAAAGGGACAGAACACGCGGACGGATACAGAAAAATTGACGGGTATTCAAGAATATTCGAGATTAAAAAGCACGGCCAAAAAGAAAGCAGAGATTTTTCATTCAATGGATTTAACATAAATGTAAAACTATTGCTCGAACCGAGGCGAGGTATAGCTGAGGTTTTGGATAACTACAAAAAATATTGGTTTGACAACTTCGTTGATTTTGAAAATAAAATAAAATCCCCCGCCCTTTCAAGAGAAAAATTGAATGACAGAAAATAAGAAAAAACTACGGCAACAACATAATTTACGGCAGGTTTTCGAACTCTGCGGCACTCCGTGCCTTGCCCTCACTTCGTTCGGGGCACATAACACGGGCTATACGGCTCGCTTACGCTCGCGCAAATTCCGCCAAAGGCGGAACTTCGCATAGGCCGAAACCGTTGTGCGAAATTGCGGGTGACTATGTTAAGGAGATGAAAATATGAAAGAGAAAGATATAAGTTTTGAAGATAAACTCTGGAAAGCGGCGGATAGATTAAGGAAGAAGGTTGAGGTTCACGAATACAAATATGTGGTTTTGGGGTTGATTTTCTTAAGATATCTTTCCTTTGCCTTTGACGAAAAACGTAAGAGTCTCCAGCAAAAAGAGAATGATATACCTGGATTAAGGATTATGGGTATTGATAAGACGTTTGTTGTAGATTGGGATAACGTTCCATATTGTAAGATTAGCCCTGATGAGTATAAGAACTACAAGCTAAAGGACAAAGACCCGGTAATAAGTCGCATTGCTGATATTATATAGTTGAGTATCCACCCGAAGCAGTTTTCGGTTCATACCTAATGAGACTTAGTGTCAAGCCAAATATATGGATTACCCCACATTATCTCTACTATTGGATGCCCGACCCCAAGCTACCAAGATTACATTTGTAATGCGGGTGATAGTTCCACAACACAAACGCAGAGGTGATAAAGGCCGGACCCCCTTGATACCGCCGAAGAGCGAAATATTAAAGTTTTCTTCTATTGCGGAGCAATTGAGGGGAAAAATTGTCCTTAACCAGAAACGAATTATGGTTCTAAGAAAGATTAGGGATGCCCTCTTACCCTTACTCGTATTTGGAAAATTAAGGGTGGTTGAGATATGAACTCACTTGATACATCGCGGGAAATGGAGAAACTTCAAATTGAGATATTGAGGAAGATGAACCCTGAAAGGAGGTTAAACCTTGCTATGCAACTCCTCGAAACAGGAAGAAAGTTATTAATGGAAGGAATCCGTAGTCGCCATCCTGAATATAAAGAAGAAGAGATAAGACTCGCCCTTATAAGAACACTCTTGGGAGATAAGCAATTTGAGATTATCTATCCTCATGCAAAAGGAACAAAACCATGACCATTGAAAAGATTTTAAAAGAAGTTATAGAAAGACTTGAGAAGCATAAGATTGAATACATGATAACAGGCTCTTTTGCAAGCAATCTCCACGGGGTGCCAAGAACAACACTTGATGTCGATATTGTAGCCTCTTCAGATTTTGAAAGATTGAAGAATTTCATAGAAGAAATACAGAGTGGCTTTTACGCTGATTTAAATATGGTAAAAGAAGCATTTGAGCAAAGAGGAATGTTTAATATAATCCATTATGAAACAGGTTTCAAGATAGACTTCATCATGAAGAAGAAAGGTCATTACTATGAAAAAGAGTTTGAAAGACGAAAAACCTATACCTTTGCAGATAAATTATGCTTTTTTGCCTCGCCAGAGGATACCATACTTTCAAAACTTCTATGGGCGAAGAAAGGAGAATCTGAAAGACAATTCCAGGATGCTCTGGGAGTGGCAAAGATCCAGGGAGAGAACCTTGACCATGAATACTTGCAAAAATGGGCTGAAATTTTAGGTGTTAAAGATATGCTGGAGAGAGTTATAAGAGAGTTAAAGTAAGAAAAAAATATGAAGGCGGAACTCACAGAGGCGTGTCTTGTAGAAAAATCAGCAATAGAGTGGCTCAAGGAACTGGGCTATTTTTATATTCATGGCTCTGAACTTTCTCCAGAAAATGGGGAAAGAGAAAGCCACAGGGATATCGTTCTGAAGAAAAGATTTGTCAAAATTGTTGATTTTGAGGATCCCGAGGCTAACGAATTTTTAGTCTCAAACCAGTTCACCGTGGAATACGAGTATGGAAAAGGTCAATATAGGAGACCCGACCTTGTCATTTTTGTAAATGGGATTCCTTTAGCAGTTTTGGAATTCAAGAGTTTCAATCAGGATGAAACAGCTAAAGATGCATTTTATGACCATAAAATGAAGATAAAGGATACTCCTCAGCTTCATGCATACTCTCAAGTTCTAGTGGCAAGAGAGATTGTAAAAGAATTGGGCTACTTTATTAAAGTAGCCGACTGGAACAGGAAGGAATATATAAAGGCGAGGATAAGAACATCTTTAAAGAAAATGTTGATGAGAGCCATCAACGGAAGAGGTAACTATGAAGATATAGAGAAGTTATCCTCAAGCATCATCAATCATGCTGAGGTAATGTATGCGGTTGCATAGAGAAAATATATGCCAGTCGCCCGCAACTCTCCGCTTCGCTACGGTGCCACCGCACTCGGACAACACAGTGTATGCGGTTCGCTATCGCTCAGCCAAATTCCGCTTTCGGTGGAACTTCGCATACACCCATACCGTTGTATGAAATTGCTCACATCTCCCAAAGCGTTTGGTGGGCCCAAAGGCTATAAACGCCTTCGACCATTTTCAAGGAGGGCTTAAATACGGCAAACAGTAAATTCGAGGTAAGAACTTTGGGAAACTGGTTCTGGAAAGCAGCCAGCAGAATCAGGGGAGATGTCGATGCCCCAAAATACAAACATCACATACTCCCTATCCTATTCCTTAAGAGACTCTCTGAAACATTCCCATTAGAAGCAGAACAGGGGTAAAAACGGGCAATTCCCTCGGGGCATATAGTGCAGGCTATACGGCTTCACTGTGCTTTGCGCAAAGTTACTCTATCGGGCAAACTTCACATATCCCCAAAACGTTATATAAAATTGTACCACTGCCCGACGCCGTTTCCAATTCTATCTCTTCCAACCGCTATCCGTAGGTACTTTGAAAGCGTTTCCTTTCCCGGTTTTCTCTTGAAGAAAGAGAAAAATCTTTTTCCGTTCCTCATGTGAGATACCCGAACGCTCCGCCATATCTACAAGAATCTTTTCCCATTGTTCAAGTGTATAATCTCCGGGATTTGGTAGTGCATGGCAGGTCCGGCAGCGTATTCTATAGATTCTTTCTCCTGAAAGTTCTTCCTGGGGGCGGCTGCTGCATCCCGAGAAACTGAGAAAAAGTTCGAGGGCAAAGAGCAATGGCAAATTTCCCATTATAGCTTTCATAAGTCAATTCCAAGAAGTGCCCTAATGCGAATATCTTGTGTAGCAGCGGTGCTTCCAAATACTGCTCCAAGAGTCCACCAGAATTTCCGTGTTGCTATGGACAGCACTGGTCCGAAAGCAAGCTCAGATTCTTCACCTTGTTCGAAATTTCCGGTAGCTTCAACTCCAAGTCGAAAAGCTGGTGTCAGTTCATAACTTAGCCCGGCTGCGAAGCCGGATTCGAACCCTCTGGTACCACCGAAAAGCCATTCTCCTATAATGTTCGTTGAGAGATTCGCTTTGCCAATATCCTTTGCAAGGACGAGCTTGCCTTCTATTTTATTCGGCGCACGTAAGTCCGGTTTTCGGATGTATTCGATGTAAAGGAGCGGATCTACGAAATAGTCACCAGCCTCGAAGAACCGAAGCCGTGATCGAAGCTGGAAGCCACTGTATCGAAGTGTCCCTTCGGGATTTTCCACGGAGAAGATTTGGTAAAAAGAAACATCCCATCGATTTGTGATGCCATACTCCAATTCGAGCCGATGTTCCCAGTGTGATATCCCGAGGCTAGCGCGATGGGGAATTGCAAGTGTGAGATAGTTTTCAAATTCAGCATTCCCTTTTACCTGCGTTGCATATTGATAAGTCCAGACGTAGTACCGCCGGTCAGCGCGGGTGGATGACGAGAACAAAAGAAGGGACAAGGAAATGAGGATGTATCGGTAAAGCACGGTAACTCTCCTTTTATTGCAAATAAGACCTTATAAGTATAATATTTGAAGAGGGAAGTTGCAAGCCTTTTCCTGAAAAAGATTTGCCAAGTTCTCCGGCTGCGACATTCTTGCGATTCATTGATCCGATGAATAACTTGTTTAATAGAGTTGTAGGTTTCGGGAATCGGTCCTGTGAAGAAATCCAATTCAACAGATCGTCGCTGGCAGGCTTGTCCTGAGTCCAGCAAAAAGGGGGATAGAAGGGTTGGTGCTTCTGACGATGCCACGCCGCTCATGAGGCAGTATGCGAAGATCAAAGCGCAGTATCCCGATACGCTGCTTCTTTTCCGTATGGGCGATTTCTATGAGACGTTTGAGCGCGATGCGCAGACAGCTTCGGAGGTGCTTGGCATCACTCTCACGAAGCGCGGCAACGGAGCGGCTGGGGATGTCCCTCTTGCTGGCTTCCCTCATCATGCCCTTGATACCTATCTCCCGAGACTTCTGAAGGCAGGATATCGTGTTGCAATCTGTGAGCAACTCGAAGACCCGAAATTTGCCAGAGGAATTGTAAAACGCGATGTGATTGAGGTCGTCACACCTGGAGTAACATTTGCAGATAGCGTTCTTGCACAAAAGCACAATAATTATCTTGCAGCATTATACTTTCCAGTCCCTCTCCACGACCGGGGAGAAACTGCTCTGAGAAACGGTGTGGTTGGACTTGCCTTCGTAGATGTGACGACCGCGGAGTTTCTGCTCGGTGATGTTCCACTTCAGCAACTTCGTGATCATCTTGAGACTATTCATCCATCGGAGATTCTTGTTGCAAAGCGAGACCATGAAGCTGTGCAGCGTCTTCTTCATGCTGGAAGCCAGATCATAGATTCGGGCAGGGAATCCCAATCTGATGAGGAGAAACTGCTTGAGAAGGGCGCGCCCCGCGCTCATGGGTTACCTTTAACATTCACCCAGATGGACGATTGGGTCTTCCAATTTGACTACGCATATGAGCTTTTGATCAACCAGTTTGAGACTCAGTCCCTGAAAGGATTCGGCTGCGAAGAGCATCGCGCTGGTATCGTTGCAGCAGGGGCAATCCTCACATATCTTCAAGAGACGCAGAAGAGCAAACTCGCGTACATTCGTGCTGTCCATCCATACATTGTCTCTGATACAATGATTCTCGATGCAGCAACACAGCGAAATCTTGAGCTTATTGCTCCCCTTGGAACCGATGTCCAGGATGGGACACTTCTTGCGGTTCTGGATCGCACGGTGACGCCCATGGGGGCTCGATTGCTCAAGAAATGGCTCCTGCGTCCTCTTCGGAGCGTTGAGCAGATTGAGCATCGATTGGCAGCTGTGGATGAACTCGTAGCGAAGCAGGCGTTGAGGAAAAAGCTCCGCGAAGTCCTTCGTCAGATGGGCGATCTGGAGCGGATAATGTCTCGTATTGCAACTGCCAGAGCGTCACCGCGAGAATTAGTTGCACTGAAAAACGCATTGCT
Source organism: Bacteroidota bacterium (assembly GCA_049973045.1). Classification (GTDB taxonomy): domain Bacteria; phylum Bacteroidota; class Ignavibacteria; order 0-14-0-80-59-12; family 0-14-0-80-59-12; genus JBMFJZ01. The sequence continues at coordinate 5,978 of JBMFJZ010000009.1, forward strand.
TCTAGTCTCGGTTCTCCGGTCCACGCTGACCGATCCGCCAGACCAAAGGGGGATTTCTTCCCGCGCGCTGACGGAGATTCAAGATCATCTCACACCGCTGCCTGAGGTGACTGAGCGGATTGCCCGGACAATTGTTGATTCGCCTCCCCCTTCGCTAAGTGACGGTGGAGTAATTCGCCAGGGGGTGAGTTTTGAGTTAGATGAACTTCGAAACATCGCATCGTCAAGCAAGCAATGGATCGCTGATCTCCAGCAAAAGGAACGTCAGCGTACAGGTATTCCGTCGCTGCGTGTTGGATACAATTCAGTGTTTGGATATTACATTGAAGTGACCCACACGCATCGGGAGAAAATTCCCGCTGAGTACGTTCGAAAACAGACACTTGTGAATGCCGAACGATACGTCACCCCGGAACTGAAAGAATATGAGGAGAAGATTCTTCATGCAGAGGAGCGGATCGCTGTACTTGAAGCACAGCTTTTTGAAGAACTCAGATCTTTCGTCGCATCCTTTGCCCCGACTGTCCTTGCTGATGCTGAACGCGTGGCGGAACTTGATTGCTATCTCTCACTCGCTGGTGTAGCGGCTGATTATCATTATTGTCGTCCGGAGATCGCTGATGATCTTCGACTGGAAATCATTGGAGGGAGACATCCAGTGATTGAGCGGCTTCTCCCGCCCGGGGAACGATATGTCCCGAATGATACATTCTGCGACAGGGATTCAGAGCAAATTTTGATCATCACCGGGCCAAATATGAGTGGGAAATCATCCTATCTGCGGCAAGTTGGATTAATCGTTCTGCTTGCACAGATAGGGAGTTTTGTCCCCGCGGAGCGAGCTCATGTTGGAATTGTTGATCGTATATTCACGCGCGTCGGTGCATCGGATAGCATTACGACCGGGGAGAGCACGTTTCTTGTGGAGATGCATGAGGCTGCGAACATAGTCAACAGTGCGACGGAGAGGAGTTTAATTCTCCTCGATGAGGTCGGTCGAGGCACGAGCACTTTCGATGGCATCAGCATTGCCTGGGCACTGACGGAGTATCTCCATGAGCGCGTGAAAGCTCGGACGCTCTTCGCTACACATTACCATGAGCTGAACGAGCTGGCTGATCTCTATCCTCGTATCAAGAACTACAAGGTTGATGTGCAGGAGTACGGCGACAAAGTGATCTTTCTCCATAAGGTAGCCCCTGGGTTTGCTGATCACTCCTACGGCATCCAGGTTGCGCAAATGGCTGGTTTGCCAGATGCTATTACAGAGCGTGCAAAAGAAATTCTTCGAAATTTGGAGGGCACGGAGCTTTCTCCCCATGGCAGGTCAGGGGAGTCGAGACTCAAGTCGGCGCGTGGCCGGCAGGGTCGAATTGAGCCGCGAGTTGTTCAAATGACTCTATTTGAATTCCAGGATGACCCGCTGCGTGAGGAGCTTCGGAACCTCAATATTGAATCGATGACACCTCTTGAAGCGTTCAACGTACTAGCTTCACTCAAAAAGAGAGCAGAAAAATAAACATCGTTCGTTGCGAAAGGTGCTCCTATGGTGACAGCGTCTGATCTGAAGGAAGGGGTCGTTATCCGTTGGGAGGATCGACTCGCCCGCGTGACGAAAGTCGCACATCACACAGGCAGTGGGCAGATGAGTGGCTTCGTGGCATTAACACTGAAGGATCTTCGAAGCGGACATATTAGCGAAGTTCGAATGAAACCCACAGATAAGGTTGATACGGTGAATCTTCAGAAGCGGTCGATGGAATTTCTCTACCGAGATGCTGAGGCGTTTTACTTTATGGATCCGGAAAGCTATGAGCAGTACAGCATTCCTCGGACATTGATCGGTAATATTGAGCGCTTTCTTAAAGAAGGGATGCCTGTGACAGTTGAATTGTTTGAAGGTGAGGCACTGAGTCTGCAGTTCCCGAAAACGGTCACATTAACTGTGACAATGACCGGACCTGGGATCAAGGACACGCAGAGCAGCACCATGAAACCGGCGACGCTGGAGAATGGGATGGAGATTCTGGTGCCGCAATTCATTGTGACCGGCGATCTTGTGCGAGTCGATGTGGAAAGCGGATCTTATATTGAGCGTGTGACACCACACAAAGCCTGATACGCTTCCTGTTCAGAAAGCCTGCTAAAACATGTGCGTATTCAGGCTTGGAAAGGGGCTCATTCGCTGTGATAAACAATATTGAAAAATCTGTTCTTGTCGCTATCATTAACAATCGACGTGATTTTGAGATAGCACGAGATGCTCACTGGTATCGCATCCCAGTGAAGAGCGCTCCGGACAATGTCCGGAAATTTGTTGTGAAATTTCTTGCTTTTTACCAAACGAAGGCATTCAAAGAACATGCGTATCGTGTGGAATGGTTTGCGAAGATTTCTCGCATTACCGTCGTTCGTCGGAAGGAGCTTTTTCCAGATGAGCGTGAAGGCTCTAAAAGGAACGAAGATTATTTCAAGATTGAGCTTGAACCTTTGCGACCTTTGCCAAACCCTATTGTGAGCAGAAGATGGAGGAGAATCGTTTTCATTGACACGACGCTGGATCGACTAATGCATGGGGAGGAAATCAACGACCTATTCCATGAAAGTCCCATTGAGGAGACGTTATGGGAACTGTTGAGGAGAGAAGGGATCAGTGCGGAGCGCCAGTATTTTGTGCGCGAGGGAGGAAACCGCTACTGCCTCGATTTCGCAATTTTCTGCAAAAATGGGAAGATTAATGTGGAATGCGATGGTGGCACGCATTACACAAAGCAAAAGCATATGAGCGACACAAGAAGGAACAATGTTTTGGAGAGCGCTGGTTGGAAGGTGCTGCGCTTCCCCGGAAGCGACATACTTAGAAGTGCCACTTCAATATTAAGAATGCTCAAGAAGAACATCAAAGATCTTGGCGGGTTGGAGCAGAAGCCAATGTCGGTCCCGAGCTCCTTCACCAAAATGGCGTAAGCACTTATCAGAATTATTTGACTCGCTCTAATTATGGTTATGTTGCTGGAAAATCTTCTCTTTCCTCCCGGGTCTCTCTTGGATTTCCATCTAAAATAAAGTTTGCGTTTTCACTTTCACAGCGGAGATGAAGAAGTTTCTATGAAACCACGTCGGTGCGTTTATGTGAGCATCACATTTAAGGAGAAATCGACGGGGCGCGATATTCGGCATGGCTTTTCAATTTTCTCTCGGTTTCCCCGGTTTAAGCTGCTGTTGGGATTCTTGAAAGCCCTTTTGCAAATCCGAGTATGAAAAGGGGAGATAAAGAATCTCCCCTCACTGTTTCCGCTTATACAGATAGGCGCTTTCTATCAATCGATTCTGCTTTCCATCATGGAGCGCAAATCTTTGTCCGCTCCAGATGGCAGCTGAACCGTATTCCCCCCGCTTGCTGATCGCATAGAAGGTCACGTTGAAATTCGGTCTCCCCTCATCATCTTTGAGCCGCGCTTCTTTGTTATGATCAACAATCCGTTGACACGCCATCAGGCACGCCTCTTCTGGGGATTTCCCCTGTCGCATATACTCTACAACCATTACGCTGCTGCAATTAATTAGGTTTGCTTCGCCCCGTCCCGTTGACCCCGCTGCTCCGACTTCGTTATCGACGAAAAGACCAGCGCCAATTATTGGAGAATCACCAACACGCCCAGGGATTTTAAATGCTAATCCACTGGTTGTTGTTACCCCAGAAAGATTCCCGCGCATGTCGAGTGCATTGCAGTTGATTGTCCCGTAGTGTCTGATGTACTCACGTAGTTCTTCACCAATATCTTTTGTGGTGATGTCGTGCGGTGGAAGCCAATCGTCTTTTGTGCTCATCGTCTCTTTCCACTGCAGCCATATCTCTCTTGATTTGTCTGTAAGGAGGTCCATCTCCTTAAATCCGTGAGCACGTGCAAAGCGGAGTGCTCCTTCTCCGACCAGTAAGACATGGTCGGTCCGTTCCATGACGGTTCGAGCCACGAGAGAGGGATTCTTGATGTTTCGAAGCGCAGCAACTGCCCCCGCTCTATGGCTTGGTCCATGCATTACAGAGGCGTCGAGTTCTACAACCCCCTCTTCGTTTGGCAATCCTCCATATCCGACAGTAATGTCGTCAGGATCATCCTCAATGATGTTCACACCGGCAATGACCGCATCAAGAGCATCGCTTCCCTTGAGAAGAAGCTCCATAGCTTTTTCTGTTGCGCGTAGTCCGTTCCCACTGGCGATGACAATCGGTTGTGCCGCACCGGGCATAGCACGGAGTGTCTGAAAGGTTTCTTTCAACCGAATGACTGGACGGGCAGCCATGGCGATGAACGCTGCCCCGGCAGTTCTTAGAAAATCACGGCGTTTTACAGTTTCCATAGTGAGGCTCCTTCTATTTTCTTGAAACTTACAGCCCTGCACGATTCCAGCTCTCAATGGTGCTGATGATCAAGCTTCGCAGTTTTTCTTCTACCTTCTTAAAGTATCTCTCCGCTTTCGCGGGGTCGAAATCAGGCAGTCCTTGGTTGGCTTCGTAAAGTAAAATCGTTGCTGGGTCAGGATATGCGGAGTATGAGCGATCGATAGGACGAGCAAGTTTTGGTGAATACAACTCCCTGTGCACCAACGACGGGTCAATTGCCATGATTGCGGCGGTTTCATTGTTGCCTGCATGGCCACCATTCTCTCCGAACACCTCCTTGATGAGGTCGGAAGCATACGACCACCAGTCGACGATGAGAATTCTCACTTTGCTTTCAAGGAACAATTTTTGTGCTGCCGCATCGAGGATAGGCCTATTCGGTCCATGCCCATTAAGCACGATGATGTTTTTGAATCCCATCTCGGCAAGACCTTTCATCACCTCATAGTAAAGCCCACGGAGGAGGTCATCGCTAATTCCAAATGAACCGGGATACCTTGAAAGGCTTCGTGTTGCTCCGTAAGTAATGGTTGGAGCGATGAGAGCGTTGACTTGCGGTGCCAGTGCCTCGGCAAATTTCTCAGGAGCAATGATGTCGGCTCCATTGTTGATCACGCCGTGGGCTTCGAGTGTTCCGACTGGCAGAAAAACAGTCTGGATTTGTGATGGCACAAGCTTCTGAATCTCCATCCAGTTGAGATCAGAGAGTTGGCGGTGTGAGATCTGTTGTGATTCGCCGGTCGAAACAATGCTAAAGAGGAGAAATAGTAAAATCAGTCGCATGAGAAAAACCTCCTTGTTTGTGAACAGATATTTTTAGAGCGCACCTGAAAAATACCGTAAGCCGAATTTAGCAACAGATCAATGGAAATGCAACATAATTGCATTTGTGAGGTGCTACATCTAAATTCAATCTTAGGGAAGATAATTTAGCAATCATTAAAGAAGGCCGAGGGAATGGAGACCCAGATTCAACCTGAATTATCACCAAGTGGTCGGAAAACTGCCGACGATAAGAATCGCATTCGAATTTTGGTTGTTGAAGATGAGAGGAAACTTGCTCACTTCATGAAAGCTCGGCTTCTTGAGAATGATTTTGATGTTGACGTTGTAGGGGATGGAGAGCAAGCTCTGCAGCGGGTTCTACAGAAGGATTATCAGCTCATCATACTTGATCTCATCTTACCTAAGAAAGATGGCCGTGAGGTTCTCAGCGAACTTCGTCGCAGTGGGTTTATGACGCCGGTTCTTATCCTGACAGCGCGAAGTTCGCTTGAGGATAAACTTGAAGGATTTTCCATTGGTGCCGACGATTACCTTACCAAGCCATTTGCATTTGCTGAACTCTTAGCTCGTATACATTCGCTTCTGCGCCGAGCTAACGTTGAGGGAGGTCAACTGCTCCGTTGCGGAGATTTAGTTCTCAATCCCATACAGCGAAAAGCGATCCGCGCAGGTAAAATCATTGATCTCACAGATCGCGAATTTGCTCTACTGGAATTTCTTCTACGAAATAAGAACCGAATTGTAACGCGGCGGAGCATACTTGAGCAAGTGTGGGGATATAAGTTTCAGACAATGAGCAATATTCTCGATGTGTATATGACCTATCTTCGGAGCAAAGTTGATAATGGTTTTCCAAAGAAGCTTATTCATACAGCACGCGCGATTGGCTTTATCATAAAGGAGTCCTAAAGGCGATGCATTTATCGCACCGTCTCCGGTCGGCATTCTTGTATGCTCTCGCTTGTCTTGGAATCTTCACGATAGTTTCGTCAGGGTTTCTACTTTTTTGGCTTTCTGAGGACGGGAGCTTAGAGCAACCCTTTTTCCTCATAGGCATCTTGCTCATTTTCACTCTCGCATTTGGAATTCTCAGCGGGTGGATACTTGCTGGGAAAGTCTTGGCTCCTGTAAACGACATGATAAAATTTGTCGAAAAGATTTCCGGTCGAAATCTCTCGGAGAGATTCCCGGCTGCAAATGGCGATGACGAAATTGCTCGGTTGGCTCGCGCATTCAATGAAATGCTGGATCGGTTCGAGCGAGCTTTATCTCAGGCGCGGCAGTTTTCTGATGATGCCTCGCACGAGCTCAGAACACCTCTGGCGATCATGCGCGCTGAACTGGAAAATTCCTTAGCGGGTAATGCCTCGGCGCAGAAACTTCGGCGCATTGTTGCCAGCACACTTGATGAAGTTATCCGAATGTCGCAAATCGTGGAGAGCCTCCTTATTTTAAGTCGGATTGATCGAGGAGCCATTGAACTGCCGCGAGAACAAGTTAAGTTAGACGAGATGATCTATTCTCTTTACCAGGAAACAATTATTCTCGCAGCTCAACGTCTCATCACTGTTGTGTTGCGAGGAGCCGCCAACGTGACGGTCTACGGTGACCCCTTGCAATTGCGACAACTTTTCTTGAATCTCATCGATAATGCAATCAAATACAATCACGAGCACGGGAAGATTTATCTTTCCTTAGAGCGGGGTGATGGATTTGCAATTGTGACAGTACAGGACACTGGAGTAGGGATCGCTGAGGAAGATCTTCACCGTGTCTTTGACCGATTTTATCGAGGTGAGATCGGACGGTCTCGTGACCCTCAGGGAATAGGGTTGGGACTTTCTATTGCGCGCTGGGTTGCAGAGGCGCATGGAGGAAAGATTGAAGTGAGCAGTGAACGTGGGAAGGGAACTACTTTTAAGGTGTTCTTGCCAGTTGAAGCAAAGGTCACTTCGTAAAAACCGAGCCTGCCTGTAACGGGGGCACTGGTTGATTTTTGTTGCACTTCCATGTATATTTTTAGTACCTGGCGGAGTAGCTCAGACGGTTAGAGCAGCGGAATCATAATCCGCGTGTCGGGGGTTCGAATCCCTCCTCCGCTACTCCGAAGGTTCGCTTCTGGCGGATAAGTATCCCTGCGTGATGCAGGATTTTTTTTATCATGGTACGGCGAGAATATGATAGTTTGATGTTGCCGCGTGTTGAGGAGTTTATCCGGAAGCATGATCTCATCTCTGTGGGTGATGGAATTCTTCTGGCTGTGAGTGGTGGACAAGATTCTGTAGCGATGCTCGACATTTTGTGCAGCCTCTCCGAAAAATTTAAGGTGAACCTTTCTGTTGGACATGTTAATCACGGCTTGCGGGGGGAAGAATCTGATGTCGATGAAAAATTTGTTTCAAAGCTGGCGGAATCCTATGGGCTTCCCTTTTTCTCTGAGCGTGTAAATGTTCGGGAGTTCGCTCAAGAACAAAAGTGCTCGTTGGAAGACGCAGCGCGTCGACTCCGCTATGGCGCTCTTGAAAGAATGCGAACGCAGGCCTCCTGCCAGCTTATTGCAACAGGCCACACGGCTGATGACAACGCCGAGACGGTTTTGTTTAACCTCGTTAGAGGAACAGGAATTCGAGGTTTATCTGGAATACCTGTTAAGCGTGGCAAAATTATTCGTCCTCTTCTCTGTTTAACTCGTGAAGAGATTCACGATTACATCATCAATGAAGAGTTACCATTTCGTGAAGATTCTTCAAATGTTTCCACTAATTTCACTCGGAATTTTTTGAGAAAGGAAATCATTCCACGCCTGAGGGAGCGGATTAATCCGCAACTGGTGCATCAATTGCGGCAGACAAGCGAAATTTTTTCGGATCTGGTGGAATTTCTGGACAAGTACATCGAAGAGAAGCTTGCCTCGTGTGCCCGGCGGGAGGGTGAAACAATCATCCTTGAAATTTCTTATGTTAAGCGTTATCTTGTTTTTGTACAGCGGGAGATCATTGCGCACGTAGCTCGTGACTGGCTTCATGAACCTATTGCATTTCAGCAGGTTGAGGCAATTCGTCGACTCTTCGAGGCGACAAATGGTGCCTTTGTACAGCTTCCTCATCGATTGAGGGTGTGGAAAGAAGGGGAAGTACTTGTCTTTGAACGAGAGCCTCTGGTGCCGTTATCGTCTCAGCCCATTGAACTTAACCGGCAGTATGAATTTTCAGGATTTACGTTTTCCTCTGAAGTTTGCGAGCTGGCGAATGTTTCATTTAACGTGGATCCATACGTAGAGTTTGTTGATGCTGAACAACTTCAACCGCCTCTTGTTCTTCGCCCATGGTTACCCGAGGATGGTTTTTACCCGCTGGGATTGGGGGCTGAAAAATCTGTAGGGGAATTTCTCGCTGATGCGAAAGTGCCGCGCCGCCTGAGGCATTTGGTTCCCGTGCTCGAATCGGCGGGGAGAATCGTTTGGGTATGTGGATTTAGAATCGATGAGCGTTTCGCTGTGACAGCCCAATCAACTCGTGTTGTTAAACTTTCGATGAAAATTCTCTCGCAAGGATCGGAAGCCAAAGGATAGATAAGGTTCATTAATGCAAGAACGAATCACAGTAAACGGGGAGACATTTGAACTTTTTATTCCTGAATCGGAAATTAAGGCTCGGGTGCGTCAATTAGGTGACCAGATCAGCAAAGATTACGCTGGAAGAGTTCCGATTTTTATTGGCATTCTTAATGGAGCATTTATCTTCTTTGCAGACTTGATTCGAGAGATTACTATTGATTGTGAGGTTGACTTTTTTAAGCTCTCAAGTTACGGTGATGCAAAGATTTCTTCGGGCGATGTAAAATTACTCAAGGATTTAAATTGTCAGGTAGAGGGACGGGACATTATTATTGTGGAGGATATAATCGACTCCGGGCTTTCGATTGACTTTATCAAGAAGCTTATTCTACGGCAGAACCCGAAATCGTTTTCTGTTGTTACGTTGTTGTATAAGCCAGAGGCGGCGAAGATAGATTTCCAAATTGATTACGTTGGATTTTCTATTCCGCAGCACTTTGTGATAGGATACGGATTAGATTATGCACAGCGAGAGCGCAATCTCCGTTCTGTGTACCGATTGGTGAAGTAGATTGTAGAGGGTAAGAACAGGAGAGGAAGATATGTCTGAGATGGATCATCAAGAGAAGCGTGAGAACACTGAAGGGAAGGGGAATCGTCCCCGGGAGAAAATGCCGCCACGCCGCCGTATAGCGGAGGGTCCAAAAACACCGAGAGCACAGAAGCCCCAGCGACGCAATGACGAAGAATTTAACTGGGGGCATGTTCTGCGCGTGCTACTCACTTGGGCAGCGATCATTCTTGGCGTTTTCCTGGTCATGTCACTTTTTCGGAGTGAGCAAACGGGCGAGGTCGAAATTTCATTTACCCAATACCAGCAGTTGCTCAATGCTGGTGATATCGAAAGCGCGGTTATCAGGAAGTCAGGTTCAACGGATTTTGAGTTTCATGGACTTCTGAAAAAGCCAGAAGAATTGACGCAGCCCAGTGGGAGGAGGGTGAGAGGTGAGAAGTTTGTACTCCTTTTGCCGTATACAAACATCGACGATAAAATTCTCAATGAATGGACGTCAAAGGGCATTACATTTAATATAGTAAAGGAAGACAACGCCTGGATGAATGCCCTTATTGGCGTTTTGCCCTGGATACTTCTCCTCGGTTTGTGGCTTGTGATCTTTCGGCGGATGCAGGGCGCGAATACGAAGGGAATTTTTACCTTTGGGAAGAGCCGTGCTAAGATGCTGCGGGAGAACGAGGTTCGCGTCACTTTTGCTGATGTTGCTGGTGCGGATGAAGCTAAAGAAGAGCTTCGCGAGATCATCGAGTTTCTTAAAGATCCAAGGAAATTTCAGCGCCTTGGTGGTAAGATTCCTCGTGGTGTTTTGCTCCTGGGGCCGCCGGGGACTGGGAAAACGCTCCTCGCACGGGCGGTTGCTGGAGAAGCCGGCGTTCCATTCTTCACAATTAGCGGCGCTGATTTTGTGGAGATGTTCGTTGGCGTCGGCGCCAGTCGCGTAAGGGACCTATTCGAACAAGGGAAACGTAATGCCCCATGCATCATTTTCATTGATGAAATTGATGCTGTCGGGCGCCATCGGGGAGCCGGGATCGGTGGGGGACATGACGAACGAGAGCAAACTTTGAACCAGCTCCTTGTTGAGATGGATGGCTTTGAGCAGAACAGCGGAGTGATCATTATCGCAGCAACAAACCGGCCAGATGTTCTTGACCCAGCGCTTATGCGCCCGGGTCGATTCGATCGACAGATTGTTGTTGACCGGCCTGATGTAAAGGGCAGAGAAGGAATCCTCAAGGTTCACACGAAGAATATCCCACTCGGTGATGACGTTGATCTGTCAGTACTTGCAAAAGGTACCCCCGGCCTTGCTGGAGCCGAATTAGCGAACCTTGTGAACGAAGCAGCCCTTCTTGCAGCCCGTAAGAACCAAAAAGTTGTCACAATGCAAGACTTTGAGGAAGCCAAGGACAAGGTGATGATGGGTCTGGAGCGGAAAAGCCTCATTATCTCCGAGAAGGAGAAACGCACAACCGCCTACCACGAATCTGGACATGTTCTTGTAGCACGAATGGTCCCGGAGGCTGATCCAGTTCATAAAGTCACAATCATTCCTCGCGGCAGGGCATTGGGAATCACCACATATCTCCCGATCGATGAAAAGCATACCTATTCAAAGCAGTATCTGGAAGCGATGATCACATATGCACTTGGAGGTCGAGCGGCAGAGAAAATAGTTTTTGGTGAATTGACAACTGGTGCTGGGAACGATATCGAGCGGGCAACAGTTCTTGCACGGAAAATGGTGTGTGAGTGGGGGATGAGTGAACGTCTTGGACCTCTTACGTATGGATCGAATGAAGAGGAAATTTTCCTTGGGCGAGAAATTACCCGGCATCGCGATTACAGTGAAAGCACAGCGATTGCTATAGATGAGGAAGTGAAGAGAATCGTCACTACAGCAATGGATCGAGCAGAAACGATTCTCCGAGAGAATATCGATGCTCTTCACCGTCTCGCATCCGCACTGCTTGAGCGTGAAATTTTAGATGGCGAAGAGATCGACAAAGTGATCCGCGGCGAAGCACTCCCTCCACTGTCTAAGCCGGCCCCGGGAAACGGAGAACAAGCCCAGACAACACCGGGACAGTTAAAGCAAGAGAAGAATTGATAACCTGTCGCTTGCAGTACATGACACGCTCGAATATCGATTACTGGGCTGAAGTCGTTCGCAAAGCGATCCATCTTCTGTCGCTCTCCATACCAATTATTTACTATTTCGTAACACGGAGTTTCGCCCTTCGAGTTCTCATCCCTCTGACATTAGTGTTCCTTGCTGTTGATGTCGCGCGGTATTATCATAAGCCAACTGCTGATCTCTTTTACAAATTTTTTGGCTTTCTTCTCCGTGCCCATGAGCGAGATGAAAAAACGAAGCGCCTGAATGGCGCTACATATGTTCTCATCTCGGCGACACTCTGTGTTTTAATTTTTCCGAAGCTTTTCGTAATCATAGGCTTTGCGATCCTGATTATTTCTGATGGCTCTGCAGCCCTTATTGGACGGCGCTTTGGAAATCATCGATTCTTCGAGAAAAGTTTGGAGGGAAGCATTGCATTTTTTATTTCAGCTCTCCTAGTGATCATTGTCACACCGAAGTATTATTACGTTCCAATGGAATACTTCTTTGGTGCCATAGCGGCACTGGTGGGAACGTTGGTGGAAGCGATTTCTGTCAATGTAGATGATAATCTTTCTGTTCCTATGAGCATAGCTATAACTTTGTGGATCCTTTACTCGCTTTTTCTTCCGCAGGTGAATGTGTTTGAATTCCATGCAGTGGGGTAAGAAATCAATGCTCGCAACTCAATTCATTGAGAAGAAAAAAGAACAGCGTCTTCGAATCAGTTTACCGAAGGGAAGCTTGCAGGATGCTACATTTGCGTTAATGCATAAAGCTGGATTTCACTTTTCGGTGAACACACGGTCGTACTTCCCATCTGTTGATGATGAGGAATTAGAAGCGATGCTCTTGCGAGCCCAGGAAATTCCGCGCTATGTTGAGGGTGGAGTTTTTGATGCGGGGCTTACAGGCTATGACTGGGTGGTAGAGACCGGTGCTGATGTTGTTTTTGTCGCTGATCTTGTGTACGCGAAACAGAGTATGCGACCCGTTAAGTGGGTTCTTGCTGTTCATGAAGATTCTCCGATAAGACGACCGGAAGACCTTGAGGGGAAACGCATTGCGACGGAGGTAGTCAACATCACAAAGGCATACCTTTCAAAGCACGGTGTTCGTGCCCACGTGGAGTTTTCCTGGGGTGCAACGGAAGTGAAGACACCGGAGCTGGTTGATGCTATTGTTGAAGTGACGGAGACCGGAAGCTCTTTGCGGGCGAATCACCTTCGCATCATTGACGTCGTGCTTGAATCGACGACAAGACTTATTGCCAATAAGAAAAGCTGGGACGATGCTTGGAAACGCCAGAAGATTGAGAACATTGCTCTTCTTCTGGAAGGAGCAATTCAGGCTGAAGAGAAAGTGGGGTTGAAAATGAACTTGCGACGCCGGGATCTTGAGCGAGTGACAAAGATTCTTCCTGCTCTGCGTCGACCCACTGTGTCACCGCTTGCTGACGGAGAATGGGTTGCTGTTGAGACAATCATCGATGAGCGCTTGGTCCGGTCACTTGTTCCTGAGCTGAAACGTGCTGGTGCAGAAGGCATTATTGAGTATCCGCTGAACAAAGTCATCTATTAAGCGAACAAACAAAAACCCCTGCTGAGTCTTAGCTGAAGCAGGGGGTTCAATTCGCCAAGCGTCCTTCCGCCGGCGGCTACTTTATCTTCATTGTCGAGACTGCCCTCTCAAACACAGGGATATAGAGAGCAGCTTTAGGCTGATACCAGCTCATAAAGATGTAATAAATCTTGTCATTGTTGACAACAAAGTATGCGCGGCTCTGAACAGCATATCCCGGGAGAGAAAGATTTACGTATTGAGCTGGCAAGCCGCTGATTGTCGTTTGTCCGGTTCCGCCTATGCGGTATCCCTTCTTTGCAATATCTGCTTTATACTTTGTAACAACCTTGTCAAGGCTGTTCCCCTTTGCGGGGCTTACGTCGATTTGGTAGGTGCAATCCTTCCGATATCCCTCAAAATGCACAGAGAATTCCACGTCTCCCCTCTTAGGTGGGAAACTATATTCAAAATTCGATGGGTATCCAATATCGAAGTAATTTGAGTTGTATGTGTCAAACGATGTTGAGGGGGCAGTTTCATCGCGGCCAGCGACGACAGGTGCGGGCAATCGGACTGTGCTTGCAATGGAATCAAGCACAGTGGAATAATCGTCGTATAGTTCGTTAAAAGCGGAGCAGTTCAGTGCATACAGTGTGGTATCCTGGATTGCAAGAATTCTGAACCCGCGGATTTGATTTTTGCTGTCAATTTTAATTGTGTACGGGATTCTCACCGCCGGTGCGTTGCCAAGTTTTGTTGATTCTTCAGCTGCGAATGTTGCCATATCTTTCAGCTCTCCACGATACGCTTGCGCTGCTTCCTCAAGTGTTTCTGGTTTCTGAAGTTTTTGTGCATTGAAGAAAATTTCTACTCCCAGAGGTCCCGCACTGGCTGGGTCATAAAATTTTGTCATTGCATCAGGAGAAGAATAGATGCGAACTTTGCCGTACTCGCTCGATGCTATGTACCAGCCTTTTGGATAAATTAGAGAAAAATTGGTGTAAGGGTCTTTATAAGTTTCCCATTCTGTGACACGAAGAGGTTTTTTCTTTCCGCATGAGGAAAAACTAATCAGCATGGCAAATGCAAGTGCAACTAATATACTAACTCGTCGCATACTTTTCCTCCTTCTGTATGATGTGTTGATTATTTTCCCCAAAGTTGGAAAAATTTCTTTGCATCAGGATTATTCGGATCGAGCTTGAGGACAGTGTGCATCGCCTTTCGAGCTTCTTCAAGCTTCTGAGCGTTCTTCTCGTTTTCGCCTTCCACTCTGCTCAGAATGAGTGTTTGCGCTAACCATATATATGGTTGAGGGTCATTTGGGTTAAGACGAATCGATTCCCTGAACTGAGCAATTGCTTCGGTGGTTTTTCTTCCCTTTTCTTCTTCGTTTTGAGGGTCGACAGTAGCAACGATTGCTTGTCCCAGACCAAGATGTGTTCGCGAGTTGCCCGGGTTTAGTCTGATCGCTTTTCGGAAGTAATCTGCAGCTTGTCCATAGTCTTTTCGAATAAGGTAATATGAACCAAGTGACCCGTACGCTTCCTCAAGTTCGTTTTTGTGTTTTTCAACATCGCTGCCAATGAGCTTGATCACCTCTTCATATTGTTCCCGCTGTTGCGCTGAGGAATCCATCAGTGCGTATGTTCTTGCAAGGAGCAAATGGGTTTGCAGAAAATCAGGCTTTAGATTAATGGCTTTCAAGAAAGCAACTCTGGCGCTATCAAACTCCGCAAGTTGCATATAGCAAATTCCAAGATTTATATAGGCTGCTGTGCTTGTGGAATCGAGCTCGATTCTTTTCAAGAGATGAGGGATTGCATCGGTGAATTTTTTCCCTTGCATCAAAAGGATTGCTAGCTCTGAGTGAGCTTCTCCAAGCGTAGAATCCTGCTTCAGTGCATTTTCAAGAGCTGCAACGGCATCTTGTGGGCGATTAAGAGCCTTATAGGCGCGGCCAAGGTTTCCGTAGTCCTCGCCGGTGAGCTTCGTGATTTTGCTGAGAGCTTGGTAGGTTGAGATAGAATTCTTGTAGTCCTGGAGAGCATAGTATGAGCCGGCAAGATAGCGAAGAGCATCAGCGGACTTTGGGTTGTACGTTAATGCTTTCTGCGCTGCATTAACAGCTTCCTTATAGCTGCGATTATTGTAAAGGGCTTTGGTGAGGTTCAGGTACGCTTCGTAACTTGGTTTCAGTTGTGCGTATTTCTCATACATGTACGCAGCATAGCCGTATTCCTTTCCAAGCGTGTAAATTTGGCCCAGTTCCTGATATGCCTCAGCCTGCGTTGAATCGATGAGCAGGGCAGCTTTGTAAGCTCGAAGTGCCTCATTGTATTGCTTGGTTTTAAAATATGCTCTCCCGAGTTGCATATATGCCGGTATATAGGTGCTGTCCACTTCAAGTGCTTTCTGGTATTGGCTAATTGCAAATGGGATGATGTTCATTTTAAGATATGCGTCGCCAAGCCCAGTGTAGGGACTGGGATTCTTGGGGTCCAGTTCTCGTGCTTTGGTGAATTCCACAATGGCAGCATCTGTGGAATCTACAGCGAGAAGAGCCTTGCCCAGTGCAACATGGTAGGAAATATTTTTTTGATCCAACTTTGTAGCGATGCGATACTGAGGAATTGCATCGAGTGGTTTATTCATTGCTGCATACACATCACCAAGACGCGCTTGTGCTGGAGCAAGATCGCTGTCGTAATCTATTGCCGTGGAAAATTCCTTCTTTGCTGAGTCTATGTTTCCCCTTTGATAGAAAACTTCGCCAAGGTAGTAGTGTGCCAAAGCTGATCGCGGAGATGCTTTTACAGCCTTTTCAAAGAAAGCTTTAGCAGCCACTAGGTCCCCATGTTGAAGAGCTTGTTTTCCTTGTTCAAGGGGTTCTTGCTGTGCGAAGTTGCTCGTTGTTGTGGCGACAGCGAGAGCGGCAAGGAAGAGAAAAGAAATGGAACGTCGTTGCATATCTTTCCCCATTAATTTGATTCAAATGTTGAAGGAACAAGTTTCACCGGTTGCGTTGCTGGCACGAGTCCACCATCCAGAAATATCCGTTGCCCATCAGGGCTTGTAATAAAAGAAATGAACCCAGCCGCTAACCCAAACCCGGTCTCAGTTGTGTAGAGAACTATAGGCCGGGTGAGCGGATAATAGTGAAGATACACGTAGGCAGGATGCGGTGGAAAAATCTTCGCTGTTGTGCGAAGTGTATCGACAAGAACAGTTGGATCGGCCAGTTCCAGTGGGCGAACAGGCTTGGTTATTCCATGAAGTGGGGCAAGTCCAACGAATCCAAGAGCCCCGCCAAAGCGGGGTGAGGCGACATCGTCGATGACCTCCGAACTCGTTTTTACTTCTACGACAGGTGTTGAAAATCTTCTACCATCAAGGAGTTGCTTTGAGAGAAATTCGTACGTTGCTGAATTTGGACCCTGGATGACAACTCTAATGGGTTCGACAAAACCAGCTTTGAAACTACTCCACTTCTTGATCTTCCCGCTCAGAATCGCTGCAAGGTCTGTTGTCTTGAGTTGCCGAACAGGATTCTTTTCATTGACCAGAGCTGCAATGCCATCATAGGCGATGATATGTTTTGTGATATCTATTTTGTAATGCCGAATTATGCTATCTTCCTCTGCATTGAATTCACGGCCCACGATGATCAGAGAGACTTCGCCGTTGATGAGTTTCACAATCGCTTCGCGTGAAGAGACGTAGCCTACGTTAAAGTGCGCCTCCGGGTAAAGCTCCTCAAACCGTGATACCTCCTTCTGAATGATAGGTGATACGGACTCAGCAGCTAAGATTTTCAATCGCCCTTTGATGGGGCTTTGTTTTTGCTCCTGACAACCACTGACCAGAAACCATCCCAGAACAATAACGAGGGGTATGCTCACCCCTCGCTTTACCCACATCCACGGAGTCTCTGTGTGCCTCATTGTTGCTCAGATGGTTCTTTCTTTATCCAGAGAACGACGAACCGGTACGTGCCATAGAGTGTAAGAATTATTCCCAGCATGATCCGAAAATTTGTGGGCAAATTTGTTGGGAAGATGATGTTTAAAAGCACAACAACTCCCAACGCAATCAGCAGACCTGATGCCACTAATCCAACAAGCCAAAACGCTCGCACCATGCTGGGTTCGTCCGTCGAAATTACTTCTTCAGAGTGAACTTGAACGGTATTGATACCCACACAGCAACTGGACCGTTGTTCATAATTGCCGGAGTAAAGACGAACTTCATCGCAGCCTCAGTGGCTGGCTGGTTAAATATCTCAGCGTCGCTCTTCATTACGACAGCTTTGCGAGGCTTCCCTTCTTTATCGACCCAAATTTTTACCCAGACTGTTCCTTCAAGCCCGGCACGCCGAGCAAGTTCAGGATATTCTGGGACGACGGTCTTCACAGGGACAGGGAGTTTTTCAACTGGAACAAAGTCTGGCGGAGGCTCTTCTTCAACTTTTATATCGCTGGCTATGACGATCGAGTCACCTCCTCCGATCCCGGTTGTAGCGATAGGGCTGGATATCGAGCTTAGTTCCTGCTGGGATGCTATAGTCTGTTCCGGTGAGACCTCTGCATCTGGAACTGGAACAGGGATGCCCACGCTGGGCTTCACAACAGGCCCAGAAACGGCGATTTGTGGCGTTGCCTGGGTGTTCGTGATCGATGGTGGCGGACCAAGTTCACTGTACTTCAGTATTCGCACCGTTATGGTTGGTTGCTCTTCTTTTTGCAGAGCCTGAGCAAGGTAGTATCCACCAATGATGAGTGCGTGAATAACGACGGCAATAAGGAATCCAGCTGTAAAATATTTCTGGTACAGCCGTTTCAGCTCAGGTGCCCCATAGATTGGTCGTTCTTCCACCGCTGGTGCCTGAATAGCTAATTCTGCCTTTGTTGCCATAAGGACCACTCTCCAATCAATTAAAGTCTTTTCTATGAGTAAAAGTTCCTCCGACATCCTCGGAGGAGAAGTCATCCCCGGCTAAGCTGCTTTTTGCATCAATTTTTTATCAGCATCGAGTAGAGGAGCAAGGCTGAACCGTGTGATACCTGCAAGGTTAAGCTGATCCATGATATCGACCATGTCATTGTAGCGAGCTTTTCGGTCAACCTTCAGGAGCACAATAAGTTTAGGGTTCGATGCTGCCTTGTCTTGAAGCAGCTTCACCAATCCGGCGAAATTGGTCTTCTGAGGTAATTCTATTCCCATATTCCAGAAGATTGTGCCGTCTGTGGCTACCCGGATCGTTAGTAAATTAGACTCAGCAACTTCAACTTTTGCCTCAGATGGGGGCAAATTGATCTCCATCGTTTGAGGCTTTGTCATTTGTGTTGTCAACATGAAAAATGTCAAAAGTAAGAACGCAATGTCGACCATTGGGGTCATGTCGATCCGGATTCCGATTCTCCGCTTCTTATGTTTCTTCCCCTTTTTTCTTCCACGGGGTTCGGCTGTTTCTACTGCTGCCATCTGTTTTCACTCCTATCGATAGAGTTGTTAACGCTTAGTTGGGCCATATGCCAGTTCAGTCACAAGGTTAAACCGCGTGATATGTGCCTTCTGCAGAATATTCATCACATCCTCAGCGTACCCATACTCTGTGTCTTTGTCTCCCTTTATCACGGTACGGAGCTTTGGGTTGGCAATGCGAGCCTGAATAAGGTAGTTTTCAAGCTGGCTCAGCGGGACTTCAACTGAGGGAGAGAGCCGATTTGCTTCACCGAAAAGGCGCGCCATGAGGTGTTGGGAGTCAACTCCGAGAAAAATGCGACCATCTTTGGAGATTGTCACCGTCATGATATCGGATTCAGGAAGCTTGAACTCCGAATGTGAACTTGGCAATACTATCTGGACGGCTTCCGGTGGACGGAACTGAGTTGTTAACATAAAGAATGTCAGGAGGAGGAAAGCGACGTCCACCATCGGTGTCATGTCGATCTTAATACCGATCCGTGGCTTTTTGAATTTTGGCATAATAAATTGCCTCCTCTCCGCTTACTTCTTCAAGCCAAGCATCTGCACCATACTATAGCTTGCTTCATCTATCGTATACGTGAAAGTGTCGACTTTATTGGTGAAGTAATTGTAAAAAATGATACCGATGATTGCAGCTATCAAGCCTCCGGCGGTGTTGACCAGCGCCTCTGAGATACCGATAGCGAGCTGGATGGCATCCGGTGCGCCTGCTCGAGCCATAGCACGAAATGCCCGAATCATCCCGATCACTGTTCCGAGAAGTCCAAACATTGTTGCGATCGATGCAACGGTTGAGAGAACAATTAGGTTTCGCTCAAGGATAGGTGTCTCGAGCATGGTGGCTTCTTCAATCGCACGTTGAACTTCTGCCAGTTGCTTTTCGGCTTCCATCTTGCTTTCATGCGAAATTACCTTGTACCGTTCCAAGCCGCTGCGGATTACATTTGCCAAGGATCCTCGCTGATTATCGCAGGCTTGAATTGCGGCATCCACATTACCCTCTTCAATATAACCTTCAACCTCTTTGAGGAATTTGGGCGTTGACCCTTTCCCGCTTGCTTTCTTCAAAGAGAAAAGACGCTCGAAGACAATTGTCAGGTCAATCAAGGTTAAGGCAATGAGCACTGGAACAATGAACCCGCCTGTGAAGACTTGACCCATAAGGTTGATCGGTTGCTCGCGAGAAGTCCCATCTTTGAAATTAGCAGGATTTCCGAGCACATACCACCAAATGCCAATGCCAACGGCTAACGTGATAATGAGAACGAGGGTTATGAAGAGCGATTGTTTCATCTTGTTGTTCCTCCTTTACTTAGTATCATGTTTGTTACATGTGAGATACGAAATTTGGTTCTTTGTTTTTCAGAGAATCACTACTGCTCATGAGAAATTAAGCTTCCGTTTTATCCTTCGCCTTGGGGTTGTTTGAACTTGTCCTCAATACTTTCCAGAAACTGAAAAATGTAAGTCCGGCGATAAAACTCCAACTGATGATCAAGAATAACCAGCCTGAGAACTTCATGCAGATCCTCCTCTGGGATGATTTGTGCCATGAGCCCCGCTATTGTTGATAGCCGGGTTGCTGCATTGGGTAAGCATTGTTATGATCCAGTTCACGCAGAACAATTTGCAGCTCCGGGAGCGCAAATGGTTTCTCAATAACCCGTGTAATACCTAAGTCTTTCAACTGGATATCTTCAGCAAAATCGCCGAGCCAGATAATTGGAAGCAAAGGGTACGTTTTATGGATTTCCCTCAGCAACGCAAAAGTTGTTTCGCTGCGTGCATTTTCATCAACAAACATTGCTTCGAAAGAGATTTCCTCGAGCAGACGGTTTGCTTCAGAGAGCGTCTCAACGACCGAAACACGGTTGCCTGCCCCTTGCAAATAGGCACGCATGACAGCACCTATATTTTTTTCCTGACTCACTACCAAAATGTTCATGCGATGAGCAATCCTTAACGTCCCATTGTCAGGCGGCAATTTTCGTGCCAGAGTCCCCTGCCTCTTAAGAGATGGTCTGCGCTGAATTGATGCTTTTTCAGCAAGACGGGTAGTTTTCATAAGGGCTCATCAGCATCGAAACTCTATTATATTGTACTGGGTTGAAAATTGCAACACGGTTTTGCCGGTACGGGTGTAATTTCTTGATAATTTATTCTGATTCAAGGGGATATGCGGATTGCGGTTTGCAATCTCAGTGTATCATAGATTGTGTTTTTTCCGTTTTCGCCATAGTGTGGCGGGATCAATTCCGAGGATCCGCGCGGCTTCCTCAAGGTCTTTTGAGATACGAAGAACGCGGGCAATGTGGCGACGCTCCATTTCTTCAAGAGAAAGGGGCTGTGACTGTTCAGACCCCGCATTAAGAATTTCTTCTGGCAGATGTTGCGGCTCGATTGTGCCACCTCGTGAGAGGATGACCGCTCGCTCCATCGTGTTCTCAAGTTCTCGAACATTTCCGGGCCACTGGTAACGTGTTAAGATGCCGAGCGTCTCTGGCGAAATACTCGGGATGGACTTATTACCGCCATTTTGTTGAAGCTGGTCAGCGAATTTAAGAAGAAAGTGATGAACGAGAAGGGGGATGTCCTCGGGTCGCTCACGCAATGGCGGGAGTTTAATCCTCACAGCGTTGAGTCGATAGTAGAGATCATCACGGAATGTTCCATTCCTTAGTGCTTCTTCCAAGTTCCGGTTTGTAGCAGCAATGACTCGGACGTCAACTTTTCGAGTAATGCTTTCGCCGACGCGTTCGAATTCACGGCTCTGCAGAAATCGTAGCAGCTTCACTTGAATATTGGGGGGGATCTCTGCAACTTCATCGAGGAAGATTGTACCGCCATCAGCCATTTCGAATCGTCCGATGCGATCCTTCAATGCGCCAGTAAAAGCTCCCTTAACATGCCCGAAAAGCTCGCTTTCGAGAAGTGTTTCTGCAAGAGCAGCACAATTTACTCTGATAAAAGGAGCATCACGTCGTTGGCTGTTTTTATGAATAAAATGGGCAAGGAGCTCCTTTCCTGTTCCGCTTTCTCCTTCTATGAGAACAGAGATAGTGCTGTCAGCAACCTGGAGGGCGAGGTCCAGCATTTTGCGCATCTCTTCATTGCGGGTGATAATTTCTCCCCCCATCTGGAGTTCACGAATCTGTTCCTTCAGATTTCGTACTTGAACCTCGAGAGTATGATGTTCCCACACTTTCTCGGTGAACAATTGAAGCTCTTTGAACTCAAACGGCTTCTGGAGGTAATCATAAGCCCCCTTTTTGATTGCTTCAACAGCGCTGTCAATTGAACCATGAGCAGTGATGATTACGACCGTCGTCTCCGGGGAAGTACGTTTGATCTCCTGCAGGAGCTGTATACCGTCGATGGGATACATTTTTAAATCCACGAAGGCAATGTCGTAGCGCTCAGTAACTATTCGGTCGAGGGCTTGTTCAGGACGGTTAAGAGCATCGACGGCAAATCCAATCGATTCAAGACAGATTGTCATTGTCTTGAGTATGTTCGCTTCATCATCGACGATAAGAATTTTTCCACGTGTGCTCATGTAGCTTCTGTGGTCGATTCGTGAACCTTGCTAATGTTTTGTCGCTGGAAAGGAAGTGTGAAGCTGAACGTGCTCCCCTTGCCAACTTCGCTTTCCACCCAGATTTTTCCTCCGTACAATTCGACGATTTCTTTTGCGATGGACAGCCCGAGTCCGACGCTACCGGGAGTTGAATCAAAGACGTTTTTCACCTGTGTGAATTTATCGAAGATTGTATCTAAGCATTCTTTAGGTATGCCGCGTCCTGTATCGGCGATGCTGATGAGGATTTCCCGTTGATTAGTGGAAGCGCTTATCGTAACGGTGCCACCCGATTCGGTGTAGCGTAGAGCGTTGTTCACGATGTTCGTGATCACCCAGGAGATTTGTTGCTGGTCGCCGATGAAGTCCGGAATATTAGGTTCAATATCAAGAATAAGGTGGACGCCTTTCTCCTGGAATTGTAGTAAAAGGGGTTTGATAGAGAACTCGATAAGATTCCCAATCTGGAGAGGTTCCTCCTCCATGATAATTTTTTTCGATTCGAGCCGTGAAAGCTCGAGAAGCTCTTTCACAAGTTTTGTGAGCCTGCGGCAGTCGTCTTTCGCAGATTCGAGGAGATCACGTTGACGCTCGTTGAGCGGTCCGAGCAGCTCCTGGCTCAAAATGTCGATGCTCATATTAACAGAGGTTAGCGGAGTACGAAACTCGTGTGATACAGTAGCCATGAAATCCGACTTCATCTTGTCCAGTTCTTTAAATTGTGTAACATCCTGAAGGATTGTTACGACGCCGAATGGAGTCCCTCCTTGGGTTTGAATTTTCGTAAGGTGAGGTCTAAAGTACAACGTGCGCTCATTTGTCTGCAGCATTAGATATGGGTAGCGCTCTTCGGGTGAGCGACCATCTGAAGCTCGTGCGGCTTCAATTAACTCGATGATGCGGCGGTCAAAAATTACATCGGTGACGCGTTTGCCGAGGGCTTCCTGCTCCGTGACGCCAAACAATGCACAGGCTGCTTCGTTGATGAGTATCATGCGGTTTTCCTGATCTGAAACAATGATCGGGTCGGAGATGCTTTCGACGATGGCTTCCGATTTTCGCTTCTCCGAGAGTATTTTCTCTATGTTGAGCTGCTCATATTTACGAAGCCGCTCTGTCATTTTGTTGAACTCGCGAGTCAGTTCTCCGATTTCATCTTTTGTCTGCACAGGGATCATAAGGTCGTATTTACCTTGAGCAATCTGCTTCACAGTGTTTGTTAGCTGTTCAGCGGGCTCAATAATGAACCGGGAGAACTGGACGCTGAAAAAAATGCTCAGGATAATGGCTAAAAACACAGCGACGACGATTGCATAGGTTGCATCAGTGGCTGTTTGCTGCGTTGACTCGTATGCGCTGTACATCACATTTTGATTAAGCTCAAGGAGCGAGAAACAATCGTTCTTCAAACCATCTGAGAGCGTACGGATATTTGCTGCATGGAAGCGCTGTGCGGCTGCATGTCCCTGGGTTCGCAAAACGTCTTCCAATGAGTCGGAAAGAGAGATATACCTTTGATACCCTTTCCAGATGCTATCAAGTATAGATGGCTCAGAGGGGATTAAAGCTCTTTCCAGAGCTCTCTGATACCAGAAGTAGAAAATATCGCGATTTCGTCTGAATTCCTCTCGGGCAGCGGCGAGATTACCTTGGATCATCGCTCGCTGAGCTTTGTCCTGGTTCTCAATAGCTCTCACCATGTGCTCTGCTGCCAGAACACTCTGGTAGTTCTCCCGGAGAATGGTACCAACGGAAACCCCAAGCTGGCTGAAAGCTATGATTGCCCAGATGCTCACCGCAACGTTGATGACCATCAGGATGATGTATCCGAAAGCTATTTTAACGCGCAGACTGCCAAACATAGGGCACACCAACCTGTCAATTATATGTTACAGCACGTTTGAGGAAAAGGCAAGGTGGCAACGTTCAGCAGCGAGGTCTGTCAGTAGGCTACTGAGGAGACATCGCCACCATCTGAGAAAAGGGGGAGGGTTACAGTAAATGTGCTTCCTTTGTTCACTTCGCTTTGGACGGTAATTGTCCCGTTATGTGATTCAACTATCCATTTCGCTATAGCTAAACCGAGTCCGCTACCACCAAGCTCACGTGATCGTGCTTTGTCAACGCGATAGAATCGATTGAAAATGTTGCCAATTTCCTCTGCGGGAATTCCTATTCCTGTATCTTCAACAGAAATCTTCGCAACTCCATTGGACTGTTCAAGTTGAAGTCTGATGGTTCCCGATTCAGGAGTGTATTTTACGGCATTGTCGACCAGATTTAGTAAGAGTTGACGTAACCTGAATTTATCTCCGCGAACAACAACAGGATCATTTCGTTTGAGTTCTACATGGATATGTTTCGGCATGGCAAGGAGAGTAGAGTCTTCGTAGAGTTCCTGAAGGAGAGCATCGAGCCTCACTGGCTCAAAGGTGACAATGGCTTGCCCGAGGTCGGACTTGGAGAGTAGAAGCAGATTGTCAATAATTGATTGTACTCGAAGAATTTCATCAAGGATCGATGCAAGTGCACGTCGGTACTCATCAGGCGTTTTTTTCGAGCGCATGGCAAGCTCCACCTCGCCGCGCATGATAGTGAGAGGCGTTCGAAGCTCATGGGAGGCGTCGACGGTGAACTGCTTAATCTGATCAAAAGATTTTTTTAATCGGCGAATCATCTCGTTGAATGTGGATGCAAGTCTACCTATTTCATCGTTTACCCCGCGCTCTGGTAGCTCCCGGTCAAGATTCTGTGCTGTGATCTCATGAGCAGTTCGAGTGATTTCATCGACAGGTTGAAGCGACTTTTTTGCTAAGAACCATCCGCCAGCAATAGAAATGATAACAGCAATTGGGACGAGAACAAGGAAGATCGAAAAAAGGCTTTGCAATGCTTCGTTTAATTCTGCAATCGGGTAAGCAACGAAAATCTTGACGTATTCATTTTGCGTTGCAGCAAGGCGGATCTCTTGACCTTTAGGTCCCCGGATGGTTACAAGTTTGATCGAGTAGTACGGGACATCATTATAGTATAGACTATCTTCGCCGAGGCTGAGTGATTTATAGATTATGTCGTCGTTTCTGTCATTGATCTGAATGAGCTGTTTCTTTGGGTTGAGGAGTGTATGCTCGTAAATTTGCTTCCAGATTTGATCAGCTGCTGCGGAGTCTTCCTTGGACCACTCGTCACTTGCTTTCAGGTCCTGAGTTGATTTTGTTTTTGTGCCACCTTTCGTTGCCTGTTTTGGTGGAGGAGGTGGTTGGGGTTTTCGATGTGCCTTGCGGGGGATCTTCTTTGCCTTTGGTTCGATAATCGCACGGAGCCATCGCACTTCATTTCTGAGAGAAAGATCAAGATTCTCTACAAGTGAAGCACTTGTAGAAAAGTACGCAATGATCCCAAACGCGAGAAGGGTTACGCTGACAATCGCTGTGTACCAGAGCGAAAGTTTTGCTCTTATTGAGCGGAACATAGATTTATTTATCCCTTAACACATAGCCGACGCCGCGGATCGTGTGGAGAAGTTTCTGAGGGAATCCATCATCGATCTTGTTTCGAAGATGGTTGATGTACACATCGATGATATTTGTCCCTGTATCGAAGTTGTAATTCCAGATATGTTCTGCAATGATTGTACGGCTGAGTGTTTTATTCTTGTTTCTCATGAAGAATTCCAGCAATGCGTATTCCTTTGAGGTGAGTTCAATGTTTTTCTCTCCGCGTTTTGCTTTATGTGTCACCGTGTCGAGCACAAGGTCGGCTGCGCGTAGCACTGTGTTCTTTTCTGTTGTGCCTCGCCGAAGCAGGGAACGAACGCGAGCCAAAAATTCCGCAACAGCAAATGGCTTTGTGAGGTAATCGTCAGCACCGCTGTCTAGTCCCTCAACTTTGTCTTCCACTGCCGATTTTGCGGTTAGAAGAAGGATTGGAGTAGAAATTTTACGAACACGAAGTCGCTTCAGTACTTCAATCCCGTCTCGCTTGGGAAGAAGGATGTCAAGAACAATCAGGTCGTAGACGCCTGAAAGGGCTAACTCTTCCCCTTTCTCACCGTCATAAGCTACATCAGTAGTATAGTGCTCTTCCTCCAACGCCTGTTGGATGAAGCGCGCAACCTTTTTTTCATCTTCAACTATAAGGATACGCATCGGGAAGACCACCCCTCTTTTTATAAATTAGCCGAAAATTAGTTCGGATGCAAATAGTTTCCCACTGTTTTCATGCTGCTTTCATCTTCAAGCTGTATCTTGATATTGTAATTAACTTATGTTGAACAAAATTTTCAGGAGGTTCCAATGAAACGGCTCACAGTAATTCTTTCTGTTCTATTTCTTGCTCTTCTCGGAGTTACACAGGGGAGTGCGCAGAATAAGCAACCTGCGGTCTCTAAGGGGCAGGCTCAAAAAATTGCACTTGCGCAGATTGGTAGTGGGAAAGTCGTTGATACAGATCTTGACAAAGAGAATGGTAAGCTTGTTTATTCGATCGAAGTTAAAACAGGCTCCCAGACGAAAGAGGTCAAGATCGACGCAGCGACGGGCAAGGTGCTATCCGTTGCCGCTGACCAAGATGATGAGGAACACGAAGATGAGCACGAAAATCAGGGAAGTGAAGATCAGAGTAAAGCTCCAGGTAAGTGAACCCCTTCTCGCATAAAGTTGTCTGAAAAGGGGTTCTGAATATTTTGCTCAGAGACAGCGGTGGGTAGAGCTAATGCCAACCTCAGGCATCTAACCACCGCTGGTTTCTGCTGCACGCCAATGTTATTTTGTGGGGACGCCCTCTTCACAGTAATGTCGGGAGTGATATGCTGCACACAATGAAGATAATATTTTACCCCCTTCTTGTTTTGCTCTGGACCGTCCGGAGCTTTTCCCAGGGGGTGGACACCCTCACGGTCGAGGCATGTGTGCAAAAGGCAATAGCACATCATCCGTTAGTAAAACTCGCATCGGAGCGAGTTAATGAATTCTCACTTCGACATGCTCGACTCGCAAGGGAATTTCTCCCTGGTGTGACATTGCATGGAATTTTCCATCATTTGCCTGAAAGCGGATACGATCCCATTCTTACGAATGGGGGAGAATATGCTTTGCAGAGCGGGGTTGCGTATACTGCGCTGGATTTTGGCAGGCGCAGTGCAGTGAAGACTCAGGCGAGCGTAGGTGTGACCATAGCCTCGCTTGAACTGCGAATTGCTGAAGAGAAGCTCCGGCGCGAGGTAAGGCTTGCGTATCTCGATTTGTTTGAATCCCAACAGGCTGTGTCGCTTCAGCGCGAAGGGATAGCAGAGCTTTCCGAATATGTAAAACTTGTTCAGCGTCTTCAGCGCGGCGGCGTTGCTTCGGAAGCTGATGTCCTTGCTGCAAAGATCGAGCTTGCACAAATGCAAGCTCAACTCAATTCCACTGAAGCCCGCCTATGGCAGGCATCTGTGCAACTTCGCTCATTGATGGATGAACATGGCAATCGGATGACCGTTGCTCGTGAGCTCCCTTTGTTTGATCTTCCAGATACGGTGAAATGGGACGCCTCGTTAACGTTGGAGAAGTTACTGGAGGAGATTAGGTTTGCCAGGGCGTCGACAGATTTTGCGCAAGCTGAGAAATACCCAATGGTAAATGTTTTCGGAGATGTTGGATGGTTAAGCTCGAACATTTTGACCATGAACAAGATGTTTGGTTTTTCGGTGGGTATTTCTGTAGATGGTTGGTTGTGGCGTTGGGGAGCTGAGTCGCTGAACGTCCAGGTGGCTCGGTCGATTGAAGAGCAGCGAAAGCTTGATTACGAGTCCCAGCGTCTGAGTCTTGCATCTTCAGTTCAAGAGCTGCTAATTCGAAAGCAGGCTGCTCGAATGCAGTATGAGCAACTGGCAAGCTCGGTCAGCGATGCTACCGATGCGTTTATACTCTCAAAAGCCAGATTTGCTGGTGGCATAGGATCAAATCTTGATGTTCTTACTGCACATAGGAGATTGATTGATCTACGGCTCTCTGTTCTTCGCTCTCGGGTGGAAGAACAGCGGCTGGCGACTGAGATTCAATTCCTTTCGGCAACTTGGTGAGGTCTTTTCAAAAGGAGAGCTTTGCCTTTTTCCGTTACAAATTGTTGAGCGCAGTGCAGAATGAAGATTGCAAAATGGAAATCGAAGGGAGAATAAAGGCAATCAATGCCAATTTTATCCCGCAAGGAGGGACAGTTTACAATTTTCGTTTTACAATATTTACCAAAAGGAAGACAAAGTTCACAAAGAGATTTTTGAATTTGTTATTCTTTCTTAGTGTTGTTCGTGAGTTTTGTGGTTAGAGATCATTTATGTTTGCAATGGAGTCTGTCTCAGGCGGAAGCCTGCGGCATCTTTGTGAACACAAGACGGTGGAGGAAACGTGAGAATTAGCATATTCCGGCATTGGCGGTTTTCCCTTTCGATTGGTCTTTTTGCTCTTTTCGCTTTGCTTGCTCTCTTTGTCGTGGCCAACAATCATGATGGTGCTACAGACTTCGATCTTTGTGTTCAGGCGGTGATACAACGAATCAGGACCCCGTTTTTGACTGAGGTCATAAAGATAGTCACAAACCTGGGATCGGTGCCTGTTCTTGGTGCATTTATAGGGCTGGCATTATTTGTTTTTCTGAGAAGGAAAGAAATGCACGAAGCTATCTGGACAGGTTCGTTAGCTGCATTTGCTTTTATTGCCGAGCAGGCTATGAAACTAATGGTTCACCGTCCGAGGCCTGCAGGTTGGTTGGGATTGACCCCGCTTGAGCGGTACAGTTTCCCAAGTGGTCATGCAACAATGACGCTGGTGGTTGGCTTGATTGTATACAGTGCACTTTACAGGATAAGATCAGGTCCAACATTGGGACTCGCCCGTCGCCGCCAATCAATGATTGTCGCTTTAGTCATAGGGATGCTTGTATTTCTCATCGGAGTAAGTCGCATTTACCTTAGTGTTCACTGGCCCAGCGATGTTGTTGCTGGATGGCTTCTCGGTGGAGGGATTGCCGTCTGTGCAGGGTGTTTCAAAAATCGAAAGGGGCAGCATGGATGAAAAGTCGATTGGCTAAGCTGATTTTGTATGGAATTATGGTTCCCATCGGAATTAGCATCACAGGGTGCAAACAAAGGGGCGAGACAGATGCTACTGTATTGCCACAGGTTGATGTTGTTGTAAAAAGGGTAACGCTGGGGACGATTCGAGACAGGATTCGGGTTACAGGGAGGACGAGCGCACTTCGTCAGGAGACATTTCGCGCTCCAATTGCTGGAAAGATTGTTACCTTTCCCTTTGTGGAAGGGGACGAGCTCCGGCGTGACCAGACGGTGACAGTGTTGCGGTCGAGAGAGGCACAGGCAGTGCTTGATGGTGCTCGGGAGTTGGTCGAAGAAGCACAGACCCCTGAGCAGAAACGTGAAGCTGAGCGTGCCCTTCAGTTAGCGGAGAAGGATGTGCAAGATATCGATCTTCGTGCACGTTTTAATAGCATTCTAGTTAACCGCAAGGTGAATGAGGGAGAATATGTTGTTGAGAGCGAAGAGCTGTTTACATTGATTGATCCGCGGTCTCTTGTTTTCTTTGCTGATGTACCTGTGCAGGTTCTTAGAAAAGTGAAGGTCGGACAGGAAGCTGATATTCATTTCTTTGGTGTTTCTGATGCAACTGCCCGTGGTGTAATTAAATTGATTGAGCCGCGACTTGACCCACTTGCGGAATCTGCTCGAGTTCGAATTGACTTCAGTCGTCTTCCATCATCTGTAAAAGCTGAGATGTTCGGTGAAGCGATCATCACTGTTGGAACTCATCGGAATGTGTTAGTTGTCCCACTCTCGGCAATTCTGAAGAATGAGGAAACCGGGACGGTCTCTGTAATGAAAATTGATGTTGTTCAAGTTTCAGAGAAAGGATTAGACACCATCGGGGTCCTCGTGCCAGTTACACTTGGGGTAGTGGAGGATTCTGTAGCACAGATTTCCGGCAGAGGAATTGGTGAAGGGATTCTTGTGGCTGTTCGAGGTCACTACGGTATACCTGATTCTACAAAAGTCCGTGTGGTGAAGGAATAAAGGTCATATGATTGACCTTCTACGCGATCACTCGCGGGCTGTTATCTTTGTTAGTGCGCTTATTGTGGCTGCCGGGATATTTGCCGCATTAAAGCTTCCCGCAGCCATTTTCCCTGATGTAACGTTCCCACGTATTGTCATACTTGCTGATTATGGTGATGAGCCTGCCGAAAAAGTGCTCGTCACTGTGACACGCCCTCTCGAGGAAGCAGCTAACTCAATTCCCGGTGTGCGACTTGTTCGTTCAACGACCAGTAGAGGTTCATCAGAAATCTCAATCAACTTTCAATGGGGCACGGACATGATGGTTGCGTTGCAGCTTTTACAGTCTCGTGTCTCCTCCATGCGCTCACAGCTCCCCCCTGAGGTGTCCACTGAAATTGAATGGATGAACCCTGCCGTTTTCCCCATCCTTGGCTATAGTCTCGTCTCAGATAAACGGAGCCTCTTTGAGCTCAGAGATATAGCTCTTTACACAATTAGGCCTCGCTTGATGAGAGTTCCGGGAGTAGCTCAAATTCAGGTAATTGGTGGCAATACCAGAGAGTATGCTGTGAGACTTGATCCTGTAAAACTTGCTGCATTTCGTCTTGACGCACGTGAAGTTGTGGATGTCCTATCTAAGACAAATGTTATCGCGTCGACAGGGCTCATCGATGCGCACTATTTGATCTATCTTACGCTCGTCGATGGCCTGATTCCATCGATTGATGAGATAAACAACGTAGTTGTCGGCACGCGTGGCGATATGCCAATCTATCTGAAAGATGTAGCAACAATCTCACCGAGCGTCGCACCTGAGTATATTCGAGTTACAAGTAACGGACGTGATGCTGTGCTTCTGAATATCCTCCGCCAACCAGGTGCGAATACCGTACAGGTAGCAGCTGGTGTTGAGAAAAGTCTTCTCGGCATCACGGCATATCTGCCAAAGGATGTTCATATCTTGAACTTCTATGATCAGGCTTCATTTGTGACCTCCTCGGTGAACAGCGTTCGGGATAGCATTGCTATAGGTGTGCTTCTGGCGATGCTTGTACTACTTATTTTTCTGCGGAGCTGGCGGGTCACGCTTGTGGCGGTGGTGGTTATACCGGTGACAGTTGCTTCAACGCTGCTGCTTCTGGCACTGTTTCGTGAAACTTTGAACATCATGACACTCGGAGGGATTGCCGCCGCAATCGGATTGATCATCGATGACACAATTGTGGTGGTTGAAAATTACTTTCGCCATCTTGAGCAGAGACCAGAAGAGCCGCTTGTGGCACTTCGTGAATCGATGAAAGAGATCCTTCCCGCCGTCATTGGGTCGAGCTTCAGCACGATTGTTATCTTCATTCCGTTTGCGTTCCTCTCGGGTGTGACGGGAGCCTTTTTTAAGTCGCTCTCAGTCGCTATGGCATCAGCGCTGGCTGCATCGTTCCTGCTGTCGATTACATTGACACCGCTCCTCGGATTCTATTTGACCCGAGATGGATTGCCGGGAGGAATAGTTGAAGAAAAGTCAGATCCCGTATTCCTGCGGATATACGAAAAAACCTTGCGTTTTCTCTTTCGACGACCTATCGTTGTCGTAGCCGGTGCAATTGCCCTGGCTGGCTTTGGCGTAGCTTTTTATTTCCGTGTTGGAAGTGGATTCATGCCAGAGATGGATGAAGGTGCTTTTATTCTCGATTACAATACACCGCCTGGGACATCGCTGGATGAAACCGATCGGGTTCTCCGCCAGGTCGAGAAGACCATCATGAGTATCCCGGAGGTTGAATCATATTCCCGGCGAACTGGGACACAGCTTGGATTTTTCCTGACGGAACCGAACCGTGGCGATTATCTCATCAAGCTAAGCAGATACCGCTCAAGAAATGTGTTTCAGATCATCGATGAGCTTCGAGGAAAGATTGAGCGAACTCAACCAAGCCTGAGAATTGATTTCGGTCAGGCACTCCAGGATTTAATTGGTGACCTGACCAGCGTCCCATCGCCAATTGAGATAAAATTGTTCGGGGATAGCAAATCGGTTCTCGAAGCCAAGGCAAAGGAGGTTGCTGAGCAAATCCGCAGCGTGCCGGGTGTTGTCGATGTATTCGACGGTGTGGTAATTAGCGGACCTGCTGTTGTTGTGCGTATAAATGGGGAATTAGCAGGGAAAGCCGGGCTTACTGTTGATGATGTTCAACGCCAACTCGCCATTGCCCAGTTTGGCAAAATCGCAACCATGACGCAGCGCGGTCAAAAGCTCATCGGTATCCGTGTTGAGTATCAGAACAAGATCCAACAAAGGATCGACCGTTTGGCATCGATTCCGATCGCATCCCCAAAGGGATATTCACTTCTTTTAGGTTCGATCGCTCAGTTTTCTGTGATCCCTGGCGTTTCAGAAATCCATCAGGAGAGCCAGAAACCGATGGTAGCGGTCACAGCGCGGATCAGCGGACGTGACCTCGGTAGCACAATGGCGGAGATTAAACGTATCGTTTCTTCATCCGTACTTTTGCCACAAGGTGTAACCATTGAATATGGCGGTCAGTACGCAAGTCAGCAGGAATCGTTCAGGGGATTACTTCTGGTTCTCGTTGCTGCCTCACTTTTGGTCTTCTTGGTATTAATTGTAGCATTTGATAGCTTTAGAGTACCGATTGCTGTTTACGGTACAACGGTGCTTTCGTTAAGCGGGGTGATGGCTGCTCTTGCCGTTACGCATGTTACATTTAGTATCTCAAGCTTTGTTGGTGCAATTATGGTTGTTGGAATTGTTGCAGAGAACAGCGTCTTCTTATTGCACTGTGTTATTCTTCATTTGAACCGTGGCGAACCGCTCGATGAGTCACTGCTCGAAGCAGGCCGACTTCGCCTGCGGCCTATCGTTATGACAACGCTTGCAGCTGTTCTTGCCCTTCTACCTTTGGCGCTTGGTCTTGGCGCTGGTGCCCAGATGCAGCAACCACTTGCCGTTGCGGTGATCGGCGGTTTCTCAGTTTCAAGCTTTCTTATTCTGCTGATCCTGCCTGTTTTCTATCGGTCGTTTGTCCTTCTCGGGAAACGAAAAGAGGTTATTGGTTCATTGGAAAAAGAGTAACCTTATGAGAATCCTTGTCGTTGAAGATGAAGAACGTGTACGGAATCTTCTCAGAAAGATCTTGAGACGGCATCACTACGCCGTTGACGTTGCTGCTGATGGGGCGGAAGGTGAGTATCTGGCGAAAACAAACGACTACGATGCTATTATCCTCGATCTTAGAATGCCTCGCCAGAATGGATGGGTTACGTGCCAACATCTCCGGGCTGAACATGTGAGCACTCCTATTCTGGTGCTTACAGCACTTGACGATGTCGAGCATCGTGTTGAGGGACTTGATTGCGGCGCCGATGATTATCTTGGGAAGCCTTTCCACGAAGGTGAACTTCTTGCACGCCTCCGCTCGCTCATACGACGACAATCAATGGCAGCTCGTACCGCAAGAATTTCTGTTGCTGATCTTGTAGTCGACTTTTCATCCCATCGAGTGGAACGAGCTGGACAGACAATTCCCTTGACCGCAAAAGAGTATGCGCTTCTTGAATATTTCATCCTCAACAAAGGAAAAGTACTAACACGCGGGATGATTATGGAACATGTCTGGGATTTGAATTTTGATCCACAGAGCAATGTCGTTGATGCCTATGTAAAGCTTCTCAGGCAGAAGATTGACAAAGGCTTCGAATCTCAGTTAATTCATACGGTACGGGGAATTGGGTATCGGTTTTCGGAGGAGGTGGAAAGCTAGGCGAAATGATCACTCTAAAAAGATTAGCTCCGAGGACAATCACAGCACGCATCACGGCATGGTACGTTGTGTCATTTGGCATCATCTTAGTTGCATTTAGTTTATTCCTTTATCTGTTCTATGCCCGAAGCAGCTATCGACGATTCGATGCAATGCTACTAACATACGCAACTAGTCTCGCTGCAGAGGTAGGACATGAAGGGGAAAATGACAAACAACTTTCCTTTGAAATGAAAGACCTACCATTGCATGCTAATGACGAGTTAGGGTTTACGATTGTTGAGTTACGGGGTGTAAACGGAAAAATTCTTGCTTCGAGCGTCGCACAAGATACAGGGATTCTTCCACGGTCTCCAATAATTTCGGCAAAAGAATCTGCACAGCTTCCTACATTCTTTACGGCGTACGTTCCTAAGTTCGGCAAATGTCGCATTGTAACACTTTCCCTTGAGGAAGAAGGATATGCGCTTGGTAAGCTCGTTGTTGCCGCGTCTCTCGCACCAATGGAAGGCTCGCTTCGTGAACTGCGCTTGCTCTTGCTTATCGTTCTGCCCGGTGCCCTTGCAATAACTGTCGGCGGTGGGTATATTGTGGTGCGTCGTTCGCTACGACCAGTCAGGACAATGGTCGCCGCAGCGTCAAGAATCAGCGGCAGCAACATTGATCAGAGACTTCCTCTTCCAACCACAGGTGATGAGCTATCTCAGTTAGCCAATGCGTTTAATCAGGTTCTTGATCGAATCGACCAGGTTCTCAAGAGTCAGAGGCGTTTCATCGCTGATGCCTCTCATGAACTTCGCACACCGCTGACAATCGTTCAGGGCGAGTTGGAGCACGTGCTCTCATCTGTACAACAGAGGAGGGGTGGAAAAACAGGCATAACTAAAAAGCACCGTCACTCCATTGCTATTGCGCTTGAAGAGATCACCCGAGTTACTGCAATGGCAAACAATTTACTTTACCTCTCGCGCTTGGATGCAGAGAAGGATGTGCCATCTGAAAAAGCTCATTCAAATTGGAAGGTGGTGAGTCTTGCTGATATCATTGTTGACGCTGCGCATCGTGGGAAGGCGCTTGCTGCTAAGCGGAAACAAAAGCTGAGCGTAAGAATAGATTCAGCCGCGGAGATTTTTGGTGATGAACAGGCTCTTGTTCGTGCATTGTTAAATCTTATTGATAATGCTGTGAAGTTTTCTCCGCCGCACTCTTCAATTTCCTTAAATCTGTTTGTGCAGAGCAATGAGGCTATTGTTGAAGTGAAGGATCAAGGCATCGGAATTGCTTCTGATGAACTTACGAGGATTTTCGACCGTTTTTATCGCTCATCCTCAACGATACCCGATGCTCCGGGCGCTGGGCTCGGACTGGCAATTGTAAAGGCTATTGTGGAGAACCATGGCGGTAGGGTGGAGGTGGAAAGCTCAGCCGAGCGTCATACACGATCTGATAACGCCAGTGCAGGGAGCATATTCCGACTCTTCTTTCCGATTTGGGTTGGGAAATCGCTCCTACATGCATAGCCTTCATAACGACTCCCCCTATACTGTGGTTCTCCAACATACGGTAGGCGAAGTGCAAACCCGCAGACTGACGAATTGCAGATGGATGAAACCCGATTTCATCGTAAATAGAGGGTATCAGCAGCTTAGCAAAATCCACTAAAGGTATAGCCATAACAATATTGTGGGGTTCCTATAGCATAGCTCCATTTTTGGTCAAAAGAGATTGAATTATTTTTGGTCGTCCGAGATGCCGCCGTCGCATGTGGTGTGGTGACCACGGCGTTCAAGAGGTCTCGTCGTATTACGTTAGAACAATTACTACAATTTTGGTTACTCATTACCATGCTCTTGGGCAGAGGGCTTTATAGTTAGCAGGTCATAAATCATCATGATGACACCAGTCAGGAAAATTAGTCCGATTCCTATGACTACCTTGAACCAGAATTGCATTTGTGCTTGCGCCGTCATGTAACCAAGTCCGAGCACGCGTTCCAAATACGTTTGCAGGACGCCCGCCACACCGAATGCCAGTCCGATTAAGAACATGGCGATTCCCGATACCCAAAATCCAAGAAGACCCAGGTGTGGGTTAAATTTTTCAATCATTTTTATCCGGGGGATAGCATAGTAGAAAATAGTCAAGTTCAGGAGCGCATATGCGCCAAAGAATGCAAGGTGACCGTGCGAAACCGTCACTTGACTGCCGTGGGTGTAGTAATTAATTTGCGGGAGAGTGTGAATAAAACCCCACAGTCCGGCACCGATGAGGTGGTAGATGACGCAACCGATGGCAAAAGTCCAAACCATGCGATTGCTGATCGCATGTTGCTGCTCTTTTGCATAGCGGAAAGTATCCCAGACCATCAGTGCAATCGGCAGCGGTTCCAAGGCGCTGAAGATGCCGCCAACCCATAGCCAATACCTTGGGGCACCGAGCCAGTAATAATGGTGACCCGTACCTGCGATTCCCGTAAACAAGAATAAGCCGATTTCAACATACAACCATTTTTCCACTGTTTGCCGTGGAACCCCTGTAATCTGCATGAGTATCCAAGCCATGATGGCCCCAGTGACCAATTCCCAGGCACCCTCTACCCAGAGATGGATGACCCACCACCAGTAATACCAATCGACAGAAAGGTTTCGATAAAATGGGATGCCGAACAAATATAACAATGCTAGCATTATCAATCCGCCCAATAAAGTGCCTTGGATCATGGTCCAGTTCTTTGCCCTGATAAGCGTCATGGCGATATTGAATAGAAACATCAAAGCGGCAGCGACAACCACGAGATCCAGCTCGAAAGGAATCTCCAGCAGAGGGCGACCCTGAGTCCACCCGAACAGAAAGCCAATTAAAGCAGTTACACCCGTTGCTACCAGCAAAACGAGCTGGAAATAAGCCAGCTTGGTGCTAAATAATTCTGAACGGCTTTCCTCGGGAATCATGAAGTAGGTGCCGCCCATAAACCCAAGCAGCATCCAGAGCACGAGCAGATTGGTGTGGAAAGCCCGCGCAGTTGCGAACGGGAATGCGTTCACCAGGCTTTGTGGTAAGGTGAAAGCATAATTGATTGCCAGCCACAAGCCCATGAGAACTTGCAACCCGAACAGAAGTAAAGCGATCACGAAATAGGGATAAGCGACTCGTTGAGAATTATAGGTAATCATTGCGCACCTCCTTTCTGATGAACAAGAAACTCTGCAATAGCTTGCAGCTCCTCAGCGGATAGCTCAGGATAAGCCGGCATTTGGGAACCCTGTTTAACGGATTCCGGATCAGCTATTTGCTTTTTGATCGTTTCAAGATCAAGTCGCGAGCCAACTCCATCCAAGTCAGGCCCGACATCACCACCGATACCCCGCAGTTTGTGACAGCTAAAGCAATTGTTCTCTTTGAACAAAGCTGCACCCAGAGATAAAGTCGAACCACTGGCCAAGCGTTCAGCACTCCCCAATGGTTTCTTGCGGGAGTCCTGTGGTGGCCAGTCATGTGTATCGATGCCGTTCACCCATCGGAAGAAAGCAACAAGCTTATCGATCTCGGAAGAACTTATATGCTGTTGTGGCATCTTGCGAAAGGAATTGGCAAGCACTACTTCCGGCTTTGCAATGACCCGCCGTATATAATCCTCGCCGCGTCGCTGATAGACCTTGGTCAAATCTGGGGCGTAATAGGCGCCAAATCCCAGTATCGTATGGCAGTCATTGCAGTTGTACTTTTGAAATACTTTCTTGCCCGCTACAACTTCATCGGACAACTGTTCGGCATGGGTCAGCGCGGCAATCTGGCGATGTGTATCCCAGGTCAGGATCAGAAACAATGTGGCTGAAGTCAATGCCCCCACATAAAAAATCCACTTAGCCGTTTTGTTGTTCATACTTCCTCCTATAAATTGTTTCGTTCAGTGGGAAAACTGCATGTCTGTTTTCCAGTGGTCGTACAATGCTTCAGGGTCTACGCCTTGCGCATTGCTTTGCCTGCCGCAGCAAGCATCCACGCGGTAGCGATTCAGCATCGTCTGCGGGCCGCGGGTAGTTTTTAACATCTTCTTCATGGTCATGCCTTTTGCAATTCAATCCGGGGTTTGGTGTGATGTTTTGACTTTTTCATTGAGCGCAGCTAACAGTGCACTGAGGCTTATCCCGTGCAACCGGCACGCTGTTTCAAGGCTCACCGCATAGGCAATGGTGCGGCGCTTGAAGGGATTCGTAATGTCCTTGAACCCGTGCTTGAGTAAAACTTCCTTCGCTTCAGGAAATAGATCAAGAATTCTGCCAACTGTCATTGTTGCAGCAATTTGCTGGGATCGGACACTTGACTGCTCGAGCGGAGGGGCGGCATTGCTGATGTTGCTATTTCGCTTGCCCATCGTTTTCCAGAGATCAATGCCCCAAAGTGCAAGCGCGGTGACTTCAATAAAACCACTTGTTCCCAGAGCTACCCATATCCATGAGTCTAAATGTTCAGTGAGAATTTGGCTTGAGACGCGGAGCACGTTGCCGATGTTGAGCAAGACAAAAGGAAGCATGAGACTGTTCAGTCGATGAAGATTCGCACCTGAAAGAGTAGGGACGATCTTGCTGGATACACCGAGGATCATCATGCTGATGAAGCCCACTGTGAGTGCGTGACGGTAAGCACCGAAGAAGGCATGGGAGAACTTCTGGTTGGTTGCGATGTTATACACAGGGAACAGAACTAACATCAAAGCAGCTATAATAGCCCATACGTATGCTGCACGAAGGAATTTCAAATTGCGGTCATGCTCACCGGTATGCTCAAGGATTCTTACGTTGACGGTGAAGAGAATGAAGCTTGACAACAAAGCCACTGCTGAGAATGCCATGCCAATTCTGAATATTGGCAAGCGCGTCGTGTAGAAGGCGATGTAGCTGACGATCCCGGTGGCGAGGGTGCCGTTGAATAGCCAGAAGCCGGTGGTGGAGGCTCGCACTGATGGCTCACGAAATCCATACACCGCAGGGATGAATCGCTGGCTCACTCCGAAAATCATTAGAACAGCAAATCCAAAAAGCTGCACATCCCGGTACGGACCCCAGAAGGTTGCAATGCGGCGAAGGAGTACTTGAGTGTTCGGCGCCGTGTTGCTGAGGTAGTATATCACTGGTTCGATGAGGGCTGCAAGCATAAGCCAGGCGAGCGATGCGTAGATGAATCGGTCGTAGAACTGAGGTGGCTGGGTGCTCTGTGCGAGGGTTTTCAGAATAACTCGTATGAAGATTGCGACGGCTGCCAATTCCAGCGCGGGCGATACGAAACCCAGGTAAAAGAAGAAGCTCTGCCTCGCTAAGGGCTCAGCTACCAGGCGTAAGGCGATACCTGCAACTATTAGCCAGAGCGAGAGATTCGCCAGGCTCGGATTCCACAACGTTGTGAGCTTGAATCTAGGAAAAGCTTGATAGGCGAAACCCATGACGAACAAGCCCACCCAACCGAAAACTTGCGCATTAGCATGCGCCTGAATCCATGGAAAAAGAGCAACCGAGCTGAACGACTTGGTTGTGGCAATGACAGCCAGGACCGCTGCACCCATCATACATCCTGCTGTCAATGCAACGATGATGCCTGCTTTGAAAAATCGCTTGTATATGACGTCGGCAAGGGATTCAAAGTATATGGGTGGTGAAGCAGGCTGCGTTTGGCCACTGCTTTCAATGGCTTCTCGCAACTCAGTCAAGAAAGCTTCTTTGGGAACGCCATGTATGCGTATGAAAAACTCCAGCGTCTCTTGCGGACCTTCAGGGCCTCCGCAGCCATGAAGCCCCCACCGGTCGAACACCGCTCGAACAGCCGGGTATCGGCGAAACAGGTCCGGCAGTAGGACATCAGGTTGAATTGTTTCGGCGTTGTGCATCGCTTTTACTCCGCTGTTATCCTTAGTTGAAATCCTCTTTTAGTGTAGCTTCACGACTAACTTGCCCCTCTTCAGCTTAACCTGCTCAGCCAGTTGGGCGATGGTTTTGTGAGCAAGCATCTGGACGGCTTTGGCTCGAATGATTGCCCAAGATTTATGAAGTGGACAGGGGTTGGAGTCGGAGCAGTCGGGGAAACCCATGACACAATTCCGGGCGAACTCTAAGCCGTCTATGGACTGGACTACTTGTAGCAGCGTCATTTTCTCAGCCGGCACGGCAAGTGCAAAGCCGCCGCCTCGTCCTTTGTTCGAGGTGAGCAAACCGCTTTTGGTGAGACTTTGTAGGATCTTTGCGAGAAAGTGCGTGGGAATCCCCAAGCTCCCTGAAATCTCTTTGATAAGAGTATAAGTCTTTGGCGGTTGCTGTGCCAAATATAGCACCGCCTGCAAGCCGTATTCGCAGGAACGACTGAATAAGACCGACATTGGACCTCCTTTCCATGCGGGATAAAAAGACCTTTTTATCTACTTTTGTCAAGTGAATCTTCTAAGCTCTTTTCCAGGCAGGTACCCCTGACAGGATGCACAAGGTGGTGAATGATTTCAGGAAGGTAATGAATGAGATTGGGTCGTGGAATTTCGCAATCATCAGAGGCGAGCTGGCGAAGGAGCGAAATATCTGAAAGCCCTTAGTACAGCTTTTTGTTTTCCATCTTTGACCATAACTCGAAAAGTTTTAAGGTCTCCTCTCTGAGGAAACCCCCAACTATTTCTACCGGGCTTTTCCCTAATTCTTTCATTGTCGTAGTAGGGATAGTGAGCTCACTAAAACCGAGTTGCTGTGCATCCTCAATTTGCGCACCGAAAACGATCTTGGAGATCCTCGCCCAGTGGCAAGCGCTGAAGCACATTGGACAGGGCTCGCATGTTGAATACATCACACACCCGGATAAATCCACAGTGCCCAACTTCTTGCATGCTTCTCTGATGGCATGAACCTCTGCATGGGCAGTGATGTCCCCAGTTTCCCAGACGACATTGTGGACGCAGGTTATCACCTCTCCATCCTTTACAATGCAGGCTCCAAATGGAGTTTGACCGTTTGCGATTCCTTCCCTTGCCTTGTTAATTGCAAGGCGCATGTATACTTCGTCGGCTTGATTCATGAAATAGTACCTCGCTCGGTTTAAGGTCCGCCGAAGGCGGATATTGATAGGTCCGATGTGATCAAATTTTTCCTCTATTACTCTTTTTGAGCAGCCTAAAATCCTCTGACGTAAGTGAATTTACATAGCAGATCGGGCAAAAGCAATTGCAAGTGAAAAATGCGCATAAGCTTTTAATGGATCGAGGACCGGCTGAATAGCATTTTCGGTGCAATATTGCTATATTTTTACATCGAATGAGCAGTGCGTTAATGAGAACGATCCCCTGTAACATCGCTTTTTTTGCGCTTGTGTTTATCACAGGTTGCAGTTTCCAGCAACTGGCGGTTCGCTCGATGGGCGGGGTCTTCGATCAGGCGATGGTTGCGGTGAAGGCAGAGCAAGACCTTATAATTGCTGAGCAAGCTATTGCCTCTGACCTGAAATTGCTTGATGGGTTTCTCGAAACAGACCCAAAGAACGAACATCTTCTTCTTCTGGCATGCGAGGGCTATGCAAGCTATGCACTTGCTTTTGCTTCAGATAGCACTGAGCGTGCTCTTCTCTTTTACATGCGGGGACGCGAGTATGGGCTGCGCGCCCTCCGCCTGAGGGGAATCGCAGATAGCCTGTTCCAGGGAAATCTCAACCCCCTACACGCTGCATTGCGGAAGCTTCCGAATGATGCTATCCCTATTGTATTTTGGACGGCAAACAGCTGGGGAAATGCCATCAACCTCCAGCGGGACAATCCGGAAGCTCTTGCCGAGCTCCCCTCAGTGAATGCCATGATGGAATGGGTACTATCGAAGGATTCAACATTCTTCTATGGTGGACCGCTCCTTTACTTCGGTGTATATTATGGAAGCCGTCCAGCAATTCTCGGAGGCAATCTCGATTCATCAAGGGCTTACTTTGACAAAGCAATTGCTGTTAGCGACGGGAAATTTCTGATGACGTTGGTTTTCTATGCCGAGACGTATGCAGTCCAGGTGCAGGATGAATCACTTTTCAGAAATCTCCTCACTCGTGTAATTGAAGCACCAATCGATATTTTGCCGGAACAACGACTCGCCAATGCCGTTGCAAAAGCACGAGCCAAACGACTGCTTGCTCGAATTGGTGATTTATTTTGAATAGTGAAAGGAGACATTCGTGAAACGTGTCATTCTTATTGCCGTTTTTCTTTTTCTCTTAGCCGCCGGATTGTTTGCCCAACAGTATACGATTAAATTTGCAACGCTGGCTCCTGAAGGGAGCACGTGGATTAAAATTATGCGTGAGTATGATAAAGCCGTGCGCGAGCAGAGCGGCGGTCGGCTTGGATTTAAGATTTACGCCGGTGGTGTTGCCGGTGACGAGAAAGACGTCGTGCGAAAGATCCGGTTAGGACAGTATCAAGCTGGTGGATTTACTGGCGTTGGCATAGGAGAAATCGCTCCTGAGGTTCGCATTCTCGATGCACCCTTCCTTTTCAGAAATTATAATGAGGTCGACTACATCATAGACAGATTTCAACAAGAATTTGAGAAAGCTATAGAAGATGGGGGCTTCGTCCTTCTCGGTTGGGCTGAGGTTGGCTTTGTCTATGTTTACACGGCTCAACCTGTTTACTCACCAGGTGATATGAAGAGCGTGAAGATGTGGATGTGGGAAGGGGATCCAATTGCTCAGTCGGCGTTTAAAGCCATCGGCATTACTCCCATCCCACTCTCGGTCAACGATGTGATGATGTCTCTCCAAACCGGTATGATTAACGGCGTTTATACATCTCCACTTGCTTTGATCGCCCTTCAGTGGTTTACTCGTGTGAAGTATATGATGAACGAGCCGCTCGCAGACAGCCAGGGTGCAGTTCTTATCTCGAAGAAGGTGTTTGATTCACTTCCCAAAGATCTCCAGCAAATTCTTGTCTCGAACGGCCGAAAGTTTTTCCGAACGTTAACACTCCTCAGCCGTGAAGAAAATGCAAAAGCCATACGAACGCTGAAGCAAAAAGGGATCATTGCTACTATTCCGACGAAAGGTACCATTGCGCAATTTGATACAATAGGTAAGCAAGCTCGCCAGATGCTCGTCGGGAAGCTATTCACGCAGGCGTTTCTCGATAAAGTCGAAACCGCTCTTCAAACTTATCGGAAGACAAACGAATCTGCAAAATGAAGATCCTTCATGCCATTGACCGGGTCCTTAGCTTCATCGTTGACGTGGCAATTGTGCTGATCTTCAGCGTCATGCTGGTGCTTGCAGCTCTCCAGGTGATCCTTCGTGATTTTTTCTCAACTGGCATTCTCTGGGGTGACGTTGCTGCACGGCATCTTGTGATATGGGTGGGTTTCCTTGGTGGTTTTCTTGCAACACGGAACAGCAAACATTTCCACATCGATGTTCTTACGCGATTTCTTAAACCGCGAGCACGTCTGTGGTTTAGCGCAATCTCCGACTTATTCGCAGCGACGGTTTGTTATTTTCTTGTGCGCGCCAGTATTACGTTCGTGACTGTTGGAATTGATCCGCAGAGCACGGCTTTCCTGAACATCCCTACCTACATTTTTGCATTGATTGTTCCGGTTGGATTCGGTTTGGTGATGATTCAATTCGCTCTCAAGATGGTTGAAAGCCTGATCAAAGCACTTCGCAGTGGTTCGGCAGAGGGACCGGGGGCATAATGGAGATACTCATCCTGGGGAGTCTTCTCCTTCTCTTAGCGCTCGCCGGCGCACCTCTTTTTGCAATCATCGGGGCTATAGGGCTCATTGCATTTAGCGCAACCGGGGTTGACACAGCAGCGCTCATCGTCGAGCTTTATCGCCTGGTCGATTTCCCCGCTTTGATTGCAATTCCTCTCTTTACCTTCGCTGGCTATGTATTAGCTGAAAGCCAGGCACCGAAGCGCCTCTTCAATCTTGCGCAGGCTCTCTTTGGCTGGATGCCCGGTGGACTTGCCATTGTGGCGCTCTTTTCCACGGCAATGTTCACCGCCTTCAGTGGTGCCTCAGGTGTGACGATCATCGCTCTCGGAGGATTAATCTACCCCTCACTTATCAAACAGCAATATCCTGAACGCTTTTCCCTCGGTCTTATGACAACGTCAGGAAGTCTTGGACTTCTCTTTCCTCCATCGCTTCCTATTATTCTCTACAGCCTTGTCGCTAACGTGAACATCGACAAGTTGTTTGTTGCCGGCGTTCTTCCAGGGGTAATTCTCCTTATCTTGCTCTCACTCTACAGCGTTCGCACAGGCATCATAGCAAAAGTCCCTCGGACGCCGTTCTCGTGGAAAAATGTCTGGGTTACTTTAAAAGCGACGGTGTGGGAAATGCCGCTTCCTGTAATCGTCATCGGAGGGATTTATGGGGGAATTTTCACAGCAACCGAAGCCGCTGCTGTCACCGCTCTCTATGTCCTTCTCGTGGAGGTGTTAATTCAGAGGGATTTGAAATTCTTCAAAGATGTTCCTCGCGTAATTCGCGAAAGCATGATACTTGTCGGCGCTATTCTGATGATGCTTGGGGTGGCAATGGGGCTTACAAGTTTTCTCATTCAAGAAGAGGTCCCGGCAAAATTGTTTGCCTTCGTGAGTCATTATGTAAACAGCAAATTCGTCTTCCTTGTGATTCTTAACATCTTCATTTTGATCATGAACATGATTGAGATATTTTCCGCCATTATTATTGTAGTGCCGATCATCGTCCCTGTAGCACTTCAGTACGGCGTAGATCCGATTCACCTCGGAATTATTTTCCTCTT
Organism: Bacteroidota bacterium; assembly: GCA_049973045.1. Taxonomy (GTDB): domain Bacteria; phylum Bacteroidota; class Ignavibacteria; order 0-14-0-80-59-12; family 0-14-0-80-59-12; genus JBMFJZ01. Next base: position 50,656 of record JBMFJZ010000009.1, read on the forward strand.
GAATCTCGAAATAGGTTACATGACACCTCCTCTGGGATTGAATCTATTTCTCTCGAGTCTGCGGTTTGAAAAACCACTGGTGAGTGTGTATCGGGCTGTGCTTCCATTTTTCTTCCTCCTTCTCTCGGTTCTTCTTGTAATTACCTATTTGCCGGAGCTAAGCTTGGTATTTACGAGGGGTGTAGGGCTGCACTGAACTTTTACGCCTTAGAGATTTGACGAGTCTTTTCTCCTTGCATTCCTTTTTCCCTCAACAACCTCGCCGAGGTTGCCCTTCCTACTGTGGTTCTCTTCGGGCACGGCGCGCGCCCTGCGTGCTCTTATTGATTTGGTAACTTCTTTTACAATTGCCTTTTTATATTGTGGGTGTACCTGACTTGCGAAGAAACTTGCAATCGTTGATAAAAACAGGAGCAATATGAGGCAATCTTGGTTATTCTGTGGAATCTTTCTGCTCTCCTGGCTCCTGATGGGTGGAAGCTGCACGGAGCGCGAAGTGCCTCTCGAGCCGAGACCGGCCACAACGAAGAACCTGTCGAAATCTCTTTCCACGGATACAACGCATGGCGGCTCCGGGCCTCGTAAAAACGTAAGACCCGATATGGCGCCAATTGGCCAGTGTGACGCTAAGGGTAGTTATAGCGAGACGCAAATTGACCATTACGAGCCAGGGTCTTATGGCTCTTTGATAACCATAGTCTCAAATGAAACCGGCGATCAGCCGCGATATCTCAAGAACAGGCTCGGTTTTTCGGGAGTGGTAACCTGGGGTGACGGAAGCACTGCTTTGTCAGTTTTTGGCTCTGCCCACGTGTGGAAGGCGGTCCCGAGTCATCTCACGTATGGCCAGGTACTACCTGGTTTAATGGTAAGTACAATGCAGGGGTGAGAGGATTTTATTCTGAAGAGCCTGTCCACCATCCTGAATTTAACTCAGCCCGGATAAATGAGCTAATACAGCACCATGCCGATTGTAACAGCATTTCACTTGACTATGCCGATGGACCTATCTGCTCGGGTGCCAGCCTCCTTGTAGTAATCACCTCTATTATTTGGGTTTAATGTTTCCCAGGGATGACCAGCACATTGGCAGCGATAATTACTGGAATAATTGTGCCCCCTATGTGACTTGCCCCGATGTAGTATGGCAGTGGATGCATGACAGTTATGGTAACCCCAAAGTGATAAACGCCATGTCAACTACGGATGAAACCCAGGCTGGCGTCAACCCGTCTCCGCCGGCTTCCAACATCGAGTATATGTTCAATTCTGCACTTGCTCATGGTGAGAAACTTATCATTCTCTACGTGGGGGCAAATCCTGTTAAAATAGGCGACCTCATTCATGAGATAGGCTGGAGGTATGGGTTCTTCAGGAAATTTGAGAAGCGGCGTACCTGTACCGAATATTGGGTTTATCTCGGCGGCGATCCGAGTGACCCTAATTCATGGGGGAGCTATTGCTACACCATCTGTGGTAACTGGAGTGCACCGTATGAGGTTTTCCCTTAAGCGCGGTAGCCCAAGTGTGTTTCTATCCAGAGCGATTTTGGTGGTTATTCAATGGGACATAAGAAGGTCTAAACTAAATGAGGAACAACTTCGTAGATCAAGCAGATAAGGGAGACAGAGAATGGCATCTTCTTTTCCGCCACGGGATCCTCAGCGAGCTAGCCACAAAGCGAGGAGCATGCAAATTGCTTGCGTGCCGGGCAGGTTACTGCTTATTGTCTGGATTATCTTTCTCATAACCAGCAAGGGGGCAGCACCGGGGAAGGAGACGATCTTCGCCAAGAACGCGTTCTACGTGGAAGTTGGAGGACAGGGTATCGTCTACTCAGTCAACTACGAGCGTTTTGTGGAACCGCATATTGGCTTAAGCCTAAGGACGGGCTTCACACACTTCTACGGCTTAACTCCGTATACCTTAGTCGGTAACTTTACCGTTACGGCTTTCCCGGTTATGATACACCTCATCGCCGGTCACGGAAGCGACCACTTCGAACTGGTCATTGGGGCGGTCTTGGGCTTTGGTGTAAGTGGTCAGAAGCAATCCTTTGCCGATAGAGAGCCAGGTGAAACTGTGGGATTTGTAATACCTACTGAAACCCTGGGCTACAGGCATCAGCCGCTCAAAGGTGGAGTTGTATTCCGAGCAGCAATTGCGCTATTCCTCTCGCGCGACATCTTTGGTCCCTGTCCGGCAATATCTTTCGGCTATGCGTTCTAACCGGCTTGTGAATTAATCTCTCTACTTTCGTGTCGTGTATTTAAGCTTCTCCTTACTCCTTGTGCATCAGATCGCGATTCTCATCAATCTGAACCTCCTGGCAGAGCCGATGGTAACCAGTTTATCCTATCGGTCTTGTTCCGGCGCATCCCGACTGCCACTTCGATTGCTTCACTAAGATGGCGTAGGTTGCATGGCCTCATGGCTTGCTCCATGAGTTTGTTCGGAGTGGCGTGCAATTGAGGTCTGTTCGGAAACGCCTCGCCAAGTTGCAATTCCCTTTGCATTTTGGTAAAATTGAAACGTGAAGAGCCAGTCGAAATACGTTTGCCAGGACTGTGGGTACGTTTCCCCGCGGTGGGTAGGGCGCTGCCCCAGCTGTGGCGGGTGGAATACCTTTGTAGAAGAAATCGTGACGCCGAGGCCATCGAATAGTCGCCACTCTCGCTTATCAGAAGAGGCAGCACCGATCCCAATCACGCAGGTATCCAGTATTTCGGAGAAGCGCATTACCACAAGCTTGGAAGAATTCGATCGTGTCTTAGGCGGCGGTATTGTTCCCGGATCGGTTGTTTTTGTCGGAGGCGATCCGGGAATTGGTAAATCGACCCTTATGCTGCAGGTAGCTGCTCAGGTTTCCTCCCAGCGTCAGCAACGTGTGCTCTATGTCACAGGCGAAGAATCGGTTCAACAAATTAAACTCCGCGCTGATCGACTTACTATAAGACCAACGGAAAATGTTCTTATCTTTGGTGAGACAAGTTTAGACCTTATCTCCGATGCCATAGAGCGGACTGAGCCAGATATTCTCATTGTCGATTCGATCCAGACGATGTATCGTCCTGAACTTGAAAGCGCTCCCGGTAGCGTGAGTCAAGTCCGTGAATCCACTGCGCTCATCATGAAGGTAGCAAAGCGAGGCGAACTTGCTGCCTTTATCATAGGCCACGTTACCAAAGAGGGGATTCTTGCAGGGCCGAAGGTTGTTGAACATATGGTGGATACTGTGCTTCAACTTGAGGGGGAGCGCCATTATGCGTATCGCATCCTTCGTGCACTGAAGAATCGCTTCGGGTCGACGAATGAAATTGGGATTTTTGAGATGCGGAGCGACGGTCTCTGCGAGGTGACAAATCCATCGGAGATTTTTCTCTCCGAGCGCAGCCTCGGTGCTTCAGGCTCAACTGTGGTGGCAACCCTTGAAGGGACAAGGCCTATTTTGGTGGAAGTTCAAGCGCTTGTTGCGCCCACAAGCTACGGAGTTCCCCAGCGGACGTCGACCGGGATCGATGGCAGACGACTTGCAATTTTGCTTGCGGTTCTTGAGCGGCGAGTTGGATTAAGGCTCGGTTCGTATGATGTCTTCGTCAACGTTGCGGGGGGTGTACGCATCGATGAACCCGCCGCTGATCTTGGTATCGCGGCATCGATCGCGTCAAGTCTGAAAGATATTCCAGTCGAAGCGCAATCCGTCGCTGTTGGAGAAGTGGGTCTTGCTGGCGAAGTGCGTACAATCAGCCATATCGAAAAACGGATCCAGGAGGCAAAAAAACTCGGCTTCAAGCGTATTGTGGTTCCACGGCAAAACCTCAAGTCTACCTATGGTCGGCAGAATTGGAACGGCATTGAAGTTGTTGGCGTTGATTCTGTTGAGCGCGCAATGGAAATACTTCTCACACGCTGAGCAATTCCATGAAGATCATCGGCACTATCGGATTAATAGCGATCGCAGCATGCTGGATTCCGCAAACTATCGAGACAGTTCGGGCGAAACGAACAGATGTGAAATTATCTTTCCTTCTTCTCTACCTTGTCGGAAGTCTCTCTCTAACGGTTTATGCGTTGCTTATTCATGATGTAATCTTTATCGTTCTGAATTCTATCGCAACTATCGAGAGCGGGGTCAATTTATATTACAAAGCGTTCCCAAGGGCTTTTCTATGAAGCTTCTTCTTGCAACACGCAATCAAGATAAGGTGAGAGAAATTAAATCTGTCTTAGGCGGACTTTGCGACCGTGGACTTGAAATTCAGACACTCGACGAATACCCGGCAATTGATGCCCGCCTGCTGTGGGTTGAAGATGGAACGACTTTTCAGGAGAATGCATTAAAGAAAGCCCGTGCTGTTTATCAGGCAACGAGACTCCCTACTCTTGCGGATGACTCGGGGCTTGAGGTATTCTATTTGAACAATCGTCCCGGGGTCTATTCTTCTCGATATGCTGGTGAAGGATGCACGTATGAGGATAATATCCGAAAGTTGGTGTGGGAAATGAGAGGCGTGCCTCAGCGAAGACGCGGCGCTCGATTCCGATGTGTGGTTGCATTTGTTGACGGGACTTTTGAAAAAATTGTTGAGGGTGCTGTCGAAGGAACAATCGCAGAGGAGCCGCGTGGGACGAACGGATTTGGCTATGACCCGTTATTCGTGCCGCTTGGATATCAGCAGACGTTTGCGGAGCTTCCACCTGAGGTAAAGAATCGAATCAGCCACCGTGCAAAGGCACTTGCGGAGATTGTTCGCCTCTGGCGGATTGAGAACTGGCACGGAAGGGAGCAGTTAAGATGCTCATCCGACTTGCTGGTAAAGTGAAATAAATGTAAATTATAGTGTGTGGTGCTCAGAGCGCCACCAGGGGGCCCTTAGCTCAGTTGGTTAGAGCAGCGGACTCATAATCCGCCGGTCGCAGGTTCGAGTCCTGCAGGGCCCACGCCGATAAAGTCCGCCCCTGTTTGTGGCAAACATTCTCAAATGAAGACCGAAAATTGTGCCGGCTTGCGGAATCTAATGGTCGCTCCGATAAATCCTTTCTTCCAGCGTTTTCCAATTTTCATTCTGTAGGTCGCCTCAGGCGGGCTTGCATGGCATTTTCATCTCATAATTTGATCCACCTCCAGCGGACCGAACCTTTTTGGTGACTGCTGCATCTAACAAGAAGAAACAGAAAGAGTTGCGCTCGGGATCGGCGAGCTCTGTCATTTCTGAGGAGTTAGAAAGCGAACAGAAGCTCCTCGAGAAAGCTAAGCGGGGCGATCAACGTGCTTTCACAAAAATTGTATATCGCTACGAACAGCTCGTATTCCGATTTGCCTTTAAGCTATGCCGCGATGAACGAATAGCAGAAGAAATTTTACAAGATACCTTCGTCAATGTTTACAGAGCGTTGCCGAGATTCTCAGGAAAGTCAAAGTTTACAACATGGCTCTACCGTATCGTCGTGAACAATTGCCTCATGCGACGTCGAGAACGTGCCCGGCAGTCAACTCTGTCTATAGATGACGAAAAGTTCCCATTGGATGTTGTTACTGCCCAAATTTCACGCTGGAGCGAAACACCGATGGGCTCTGTTTTAAACGCTGAGCTGCGAGAAGCATTAGACCGAGCGATCGACATGCTTCCAATGGAATATCGAACGGTGTTCGTGCTCCGCGATGTAGAGGAACTCCCTGCAAAGGAAGTGGCAAATATATTGAAACTAACGGTCCCGGCAGTAAAATCTCGTCTACGCCGAGCGCGACTGTTCCTGCGGGAACAGCTTAAAGAGTACTTTGTTCCGGGATGATCATCTGCGACCAAGGTGGCGTTGTTATGAAATGTCAACAAGCCCTGCTTAAGCTCTGCGGTGCGATAGATCTCAGTCTCACTGATCCTTCGTGCCGTGAGGTGAAGAAACATCTTGAAGTATGCCCTTCATGCTCGGCGTTCTACGATTCTTTGAAAAAGATAATAATGCTTTATCGCAGCGACGAGCCTAAGATACCTCAGGGGCTGCACAGGAGATTACTTATCCACCTTCGGCGGACTCTGGTCCGTCGACGTTGTTCGCCGGGAAGAAAAACAACCGCACGGAGAAATCACCGCGGCGAGTGAACTGGTGATCTCGGAGTCTGCCCTCAGTGGATAAGAATCCTTCGTTCTTTTCTCGCATCAAATAGTGATCTGCCGAAGGTATGAATCCTGGCACTGGAACAGTTCTGGCAACGCATGTTAGTGGACGCTGCTTCGAAGAAATGAACTGTCTGGTATCCTTTTTTGTTGTATAGTGATGTAGTAACAGAATGCGTAATTCTCATAATTTATCCACGGAAGGAGAGAATCGAATATGACGTTTCTTGATGTGAGAACACGAGCTGAAATTCAAAAACGATTTCAAAAATTAGTGAAACCGGTTAAGATTGTTCACTTCACACAAGAAATCAATTGTCAGTACTGCAGGGAGACGAGGCAGTTGCTCACTGAGTTGAGTGAACTTTCTGATAAGATTACATTGGAGATTTATAATTTCGTTACCGACAAGGGGGAGGTTGAAGCTTACAAGGTTGACAAAGTTCCTGCGACAGCCGTTGTTGGTGAAAAAGACTATGGGATACGATATTATGGCATTCCTTCAGGATATGAATTTGCCTCACTTCTGGAAGATATAGAGATGGTTTCAACTGGAGAGCATGGGTTAAGTGAAGAGACACTTGCAAAGCTGCAGAATGTTACTGAACCCGTTCACATTCAGGTTTTTGTCACACCAACCTGCCCTTATTGCCCAAGCGCCGTCCTGATGGCACATGCATTGGCTTTTGTGAACGAGAACATTCGCGGTGATATGATAGAGGCACAGGAGTTTATGGAACTTTCCTACAGATACAATGTCCGTGGCGTGCCCCGAGTGGTTATCAATGAGGATCATCACTTTGAGGGCGCGTTGCCTGAACCATATTATGTGGAACAGGTCCTCGCTGCAGTAGGAGCAGACGTCAAAGACCAGTAAGATTTTTTGACAAATATTCCTTTGTACCTTGTGCGAGTAACGGTACGTGAACCCCGAAGGCATTAGGGGCCGATTAGCTGACGAATGCCAGGGGCTTTATTAATCGACCGCTGATGGATTGCAACCACTTAGCTCTTCGTGAAGAGAAAACAAGGCTGGCAGTTTTCTACACAATTGCCAGCTTTTTCTTAGAAAACATCCTGCAAGATCTTGGTAAGCTTCAGACGTTGCCTCAAGATGTGACATCAATATTTGATAAATAAACTTCGGTATCCTATATTTTTGTTCACATTCAGTAGGTCACCGCTAAGAAAGCTTACTGTCAAGGGGGAAATGAAATGAAAAAGCGAGAACTTCTTGTTTTGTTTTTGCTGCTGTTTGTTGCGATCGCTGTTTCCGCTCAGAAGCGGGCATTTACGTTGGAGGATCTTTATCGTGTGAAAGTAGTTGGCGACGCACAAGTTTCACCGGATGGAAAAACCATCGCATTTACCGTTGAGGTTCGGGATTTCAAAAAATCTGAACAACACACTCACATTTACGTCATGGATTCAGATGGGAAAAACATGCGTCAGTTAACAAGTGGGAAAACAAGTGAGTACGCTCCCCGGTGGTCTCCCGATGGCAAAACTCTTGCCTTTATCTCCGATCGAGGAGACGGAATGCAGCTATGGCTTCTGCCTGTCAATGGAGGTGAAGCGAAACAGCTGACTCACATTTCAACCGGCGTGAGCAACCCGGTCTGGTCACCTGACAGCAAAATGATTGCCTTTGCGAGTGAAGTTTTCCCGGAATGTGGTGCAAATGACTCCTGCAACAAGGCAACAAATGAATCAATAGCAAAAGGGCCCATTCACGCTCACCTGGCTGACCAGTTGCTCTATCGCCATTGGACTTCGTGGAGTGATGGTCGATATACCCATACATTCATTGTCAATGTTGAGACCGGTGAGGTAAAAGATATGACTCCCGGGAAGTTCAATTCTCCGCCTTTTTCCCTTGGCGGCGCTCCGGGCTATGCTTTCTCACCGGATAGTAAGGAATTGTGCTACGTTTCAAACCATGATCCCGATCAAGCGTCCTCAACGAATGCTGATCTCTGGGTCGTCTCAACGAGTGGCGATGGTAGAGATGCGAAAAATATCACAGCCTCAAACAAAGCTTATGACGGTGACCCGCAGTACTCCCCTGATGGTCGATACATTGCTTACCGTCTTCAGAAAATTCCTGGCTACGAATCAGACAGATTCCGACTTGCGCTCTACGATCGCACTACGGGTGAGACGAAAATTGTGACGGAATCATTCAACAACTGGGTTGACGATTTCGCCTGGGCACCTGATTCGAAGTCGATTTACTTCACCGGGGAAGTTGAAGCTCATACGCCACTGTACAGGGTTACGTTAGGATCAGAAACTATTTCACCCGTCGTTCCCTCTACGACCGTTGATGCTTTCTCTGTATCACCAAAGAATGATTTCATTGCTTTTCTTGCCAGAACAATTGACAACCCTGATGAAGTATATCGGGTTGATGTGGATGGTAAGAACAGAATTCAGTTAACATTTGAAAACAAAGCTTTGAGGGAAGAAGTCGACTTTCGTCCGGGTGAATCAATGTGGGTTGATGTAGGTGGGGGAGTCAAGGTGCAAGTCTTCATTATCAAGCCGCATGGTTTTGATCCGAACAAAAAATATCCGCTTATTCTAAATGTGCATGGTGGACCGCAGCAGCAGTGGCTTGATGCTTTTCGCGGCGATTGGCAAATGTACCCCGGCGCCGGATACATTGTAGCATTTGCTAATCCGCGTGGTTCGACAGGATATGGGCAAGCGTTTACGGCTGCAATTTCCGGTGACTGGGGTGGGAAGGTTTTTGATGATTTGATGAAGGTCACTGATGCGCTCGAAAAGCTTCCTTACGTTGATAAGGAACGCATGGGTGCAATGGGATGGTCCTATGGCGGCTACATGATGAATTGGTTCGAAGGGCATACGACCCGTTTCAAAGCTCTTGCCTCAATGATGGGGGTCTATGATCTCACGTCAATGTACGGCTCAACTGAAGAACTCTGGTTCCCGGAGTGGGAGCTTAAAGGGCAGCCGTGGAACTCCAAACTTTATGAGATATGGTCGCCCTCAAATTACGTGAAGAATTTCAAAACACCTTGTCTTATCATCACAGGCGAGCGCGATTACCGAGTGCCGTACACGCAGAGCCTGGAATTTTTCACCGCGCTTCAAAAAATGGGTGTCCCCTCTCGACTTATTGTCTTTGAGCATGATGGTCATTGGCCCAATCCCCTAAAGTCAATGCCTCTTTACTACAATGCGCATCTCGATTGGTTCCATAAGTACCTAGGTGGCGCACCTGCTCCTTATGACATGGAGAAGATGATTCGGAATGAGATTTTCGAGAAGTGAGGCTTGCGTTTTGGAACAAGAATAGCCGTGATTCAGCCAGAGCGATTAACTTGTTTGCAAGTGCTTGACAAGAAAACAAAAATTACATATATTATTGTTTGATAATTATTCTCCATTCAACATGGATGGCTCACATATAGATCAGAAACTCTCTGAATTTACCCGGTTGAGTCGTGAGCGCGGCTTAAGCATAACGCATCAGCGGCTTGCAGTTTATCGGGAGCTATTAGCATCGGGTGAGCACCCCGATGCGGAGACAATTTACAAGAGTATCCACGAGAAATATCCTACGATCTCACTGGCAACGGTTTATAAAGCTCTCGACACTCTACTGGAACTTGGTGTCATCACGATGGTCAAATCCACCGATGGCATTATGCGATTTGATGCAAACACGGACCCTCATCACCATCTGGTCTGCGTCCGCTGTGGGAAGCTTGTTGACATCGGTTCTGAAGAGCTTGGTCCGCTGCCTGCGTTGCGTTCGCGCCTGAAAGGATTTAAGGTCATCAATTATTCTATTGAGGTAGAGGGTATATGTGCCGAATGCCAGGCAAAGGGGCAATCGACATCCTGACTCGCTGGGAGGAGGAAGGGCACTACTGGGGAAACGCAATGGCAAGCGGCGCATTTCTTTTTGCTCTTCTGTGGAGAATGATTATCCGCAAAGAATCATTTTCCAAACAATCCTTCGCTTGTTCAAGGAAGTTCGCAGCAATTGCCAATGAGAAGTCGTGCCTTAAACAAGCAGGCAGTGGCTAACCTAGCCCTTTGTAATTGTGGCGATTACCTCTTTCTGAGTGCCTACCACATTCATCCGAACAGAATGTCAATATTTTTTCAATAGGACTTGCATTTCGTGAAAAACTGCAGTAAATTCGGTTTGTAATCTTTTTCGCCCCTCATGTCGGCGTTCTCTGCCACGAAAAAGATGCTCGGTCAGAAGGGACTTAAGATTTATTTTCTATTCAGGCGTGTGCAGGCTGGAGGATGCGACTATCTCTTACATTGCGACCGTTAAATCTGACGCGGGCTGCATGTAGCATCCCGCTTAATTATCATTATTACCTCTCCTCGATCGTCTACAACTGGATTGAGCAATCTTCTCCTGCCTATTCTGAATTTTTACACAAAAGCGGATTTTCTCCCGATGGACTCGTTCGTCGCTTCAAGCATTTTTGTTTCTCGCAGTTAATGGTTGCTTATCGAGAGATCGATAAGGAACAGCGGCGTTTGCGTATCCTCTCGCCAGTAGTTCGGTGGTATATAAGCATGCCCATTGATGAAACCCTGCAGCACATTGTTATTGGAATTTTTGAGAAGCAAGAATTTTACATTGACAGAGAGTACAATCGATTTATAGTTGAGCGGGTTGAGACTTTGCCTGAGCCGCAGTGGGAGCGGAGGATGAAGTTTCGGATGCTATCGCCTGTCTCGGTTTCTGTTCCGGAGGAGAGAAACGGTCGACTTATGGCGCATTATCTACGTGCAGATGATCCGAGACTTTCGGAGGCATTGCGAAAGAACATCATCAACAAGTATCGCTCGATTTACAATGGTGAACTGCACGATACAGAATTTAACTGCGAATTGGACGAGGAGTACATTGCGGCTAGAGGTGGTCCTGAGAGGATAAGCAAACTTATAACGATCAAAGAAGGGAAGAGCGATGAAACAAAGATAAGAGGCTTCCTATGCCCTCTGACGATCGAAGGCAACCCAGATTTAATAAAACTTGCTTACGAAAGTGGGCTTGGAGAGAAAAATAGTCTGGGGTTTGGGATGATAGAGGTGGTGGGAAGGAACGGGCGAGTTAATGTCTAAGTGAGTGCAGAAACAACGGGAGTTAAGATAAGGGCCTTGGCCGAAAAACGAGCATGGACTCTATTCTGCTTCAAGAATAGCGTAGGTGTTCCACTGCTTAACTAGCCCAGAATATTGCGCGGGGACGACGACCGTGGATCTGAATGCAGAGGTTCAAAGCAAGAAAAATCATGTGCTCCTTGCAGTAACTGGTATGACACCACAGGTTGTGACTGAAACATTGTTTGGCTTGATGGTTCAACGGGGCATCATGATCGATGAAGTGTGCGTGATAACAACGGCAGAAGGCAAACGCGCACTACTTGGCGAGGCTGGACTGCCATCGTTGGAAGAGGAACTGAATCGCATGTGCAAGGTGTGGAACGTTCACATACCTGCTTTCGATCCGAAGAGATCGCTCTTCATTGCTCGTGAAGAGACTTTGGAACTACATGACGTCCGTACAGACCGCGACAACATCCTATTTCCTAACCTGATTACAAATGTGGTGCGTCGCTACACTGCGGATGCGAACAACGTGCTTCACTGCTCCATTGCCGGTGGGCGTAAGACGATGAGCGTCGCTATGGCATTTGCTCTTTCTCTCTTCGGGAGAAGGGATGACACGCTGTACCACGTTCTTGTCAGTCCAGAATTTGAAGCATCGAAGAAGTTCTTTCCTGAAACCACGGAGGAAGGTTCGCAGCTCATACTTGCTGAGGTTCCATACATTCGCCTGCGGGAGAAACTCCCGCTCTTGGAAGAGTATCCGCATGCCTCGTTTAGTGACCTGGTAGCTATTGCACAGGGTGTTGTTGACCAGATGATGTATCTACCGCAGTTGGTCTTCGAGCGTAACACACATACAGTCATTATCGGGGATCAACGAATCATGTTCCGACCTTTTGATTTTGCCTTTTACTTGTTTTGTGCAAAGCGGAAGGCCCCGGTGCCTGCAGGTAAGAGCTTCGGCGACGCAAATTGGAAAAAGCTATGGCGACTGTATGAGCGACTTTCGCCGTCGTACGGACATCGCGAGCGGGTGCGGAAATCTTTCTCCAGCGCGCAACGGGATGCGCTGCTTACGAAATCAGCATCAACTATCCGACGTACGCTTGCGCAAGCGTTAGGAAAGGGAGTTGCCCGCTATTACGCCGTCACCAGCATCGGCCAGTACGGCGATGTGCGTTACACGATCTTGTTAGACAGATCGAAGATTGAGGTGAGATGAAAAAAGAAGGTTCTCGGAAGGTTGTTGTGCGTGATTCCTATGAGTTCGCAATGTAAATTAGTGATCAAAACCAGGTAAGAGGAAAGCTTATGGATCAACATACTGCCTTGTATATCGGAGCTTTGCTTCACGACATTGGGAAATTTGCGTGGCGTGCAGAAAACCTCCGTCCAGGCCAGGACCACGAAAAGTTGGGAGAGTATTTCATCCGTGAATATCTTGGCAAAGTTGCTTGTTGTCGAGAAAGCATTGACGAAATCATTGCGGCTTCGCAACGGGGAATTCCGGCCATTTTGAGGGCCGACGTGACAACCGCTGCCGGCGAGCGAGAAACTCAGCAAAGCACACAATCAAGGCGTTTGCTGCTTTCAGCATTTCAGCGGATAACCATTGGTCGAGCCGAAAAGCCTTCTGGAACTTACTACATTGAGCCGATCCCAATTACTACCGATGTCCGCTTTCCAATGTATTTGGCATCGGAGCCATCAGACTGGACGCCCGATGAAGGAAGTATGATAGGTTTACACAAGCCCCAATGGTACTCATTCTGTAAGGAAGTTAGTACTCTTCAGGGAATAACTGATACCAGGGCGTTTTGCGAAACGCTCTACACCCTTTTGGAAAAATACACTGCGAACGTTTCTTCGGCCAGCTATCGAACACTGCCTGATATATCTCTCTTCGATCACTCCAGGGTAACCGCGGCGCTGTCGCTGTGTTATGCGGAAGGCGACTCGTCGAATGAGTGCCTGCTAGTCCAAGGAGATATCTCCGGCATACAGCGATTTATCTATGCAAGTCTTGGCGCAGCTCAATCCAAGGCGAAAATCCTGCGTGGCCGGTCCTTCTTTATTACGCTGCTCTCCGAAACTGTTGTTGCGTACCTTATCCGGCGCCTGCAGATATTCCGGGCTAACGTTCTCTTCAACAGTGGTGGCCATTTCTTGATACTTGTGCCCAACAATGACGCGAATTCTAAAGCTTTAGAAGACGCCGAGCGAAGGATAAACACAATGCTGTTCACCTGGTTCGGACATGGATTGCAACTCGTTATTGCCTCGCATGAAGTTTCAGGTGATTCACTTTTTCATGAATATGAACAGGTCCAAAAACAGATCACACACAAGATGCAGGCATCTAAACGACAGAAGAGTCTGTCCGTTTTAGATCAGCTTATGCTTGAAAGTGGTCATGGGGATTCGATAAGCTCCGTGTTAGAACGTCTTGGAGAGGATCTGCCGAAGTCAGATGTACTGATTGAGGTACACGCCGACACAAAACCCACAAACGTTGGGATTGCCTTTGACGAATTAGGAATCTACTGGGTGCTGACTCCTTCAGAGGAAGTCGAACGTGAACTCTCAAGGCTTCATAGCCAAGCAGTCGCATTCGCTGTTGTGCATAATTTGAGGTCAACCGATATCTCACCGTATGCGCATTTGCTGAGCAGGTTTTCATTTCCGGTAGCGCTACGCTTTCTTTTTGTAGGTCACCACGCGCCGAAATCGAGGAGAGCACCCGACAGCCTTGCTGACTTTGATGAACTGGCAGAGCTGGGTAGTGAAAACTATCCATTGCTCGGATTTGCGCGCATGGATGTTGATTCGCTTGGCTCCGTTATGCTTCTAGGACTTCGTGAGCAAACCACAGATGAGAAAAAGTTTACAGTATCTCGTTTTGCGCGTCTTTCGAGGGAACTAACGCATTTCTTTTCTGCCCATATCAACAAGTTGGCTAAGGAACACAACATATACTTGGTCTATTCTGGTGGGGACGATCTCTTCGCCGTGGGGTCATGGGTGAATGCCTTAGAGTTTGTTCGGGCAGTGCGGAAAGAGTTTTCTCGATTCACCTGCAGCAACGGCAACATTACCATTTCCTGCGGCATTGCCTTTACAAAGCCTGCGTATCCAATCCACCGCGCAGCCGAACTCGCGGGCGAACAGCAAGATCGTGCCAAGAACATGAGGAAGGAGAAGAACGCAATCAGCTTGCTGGACTGCCCGGTCTCATGGGAGCAGTTGGACCAGCAGATAGATCTTGCGAAACGGATTCTCGAAGTTGTGGACGAAACGGAACGCGGAGCCGAGCAAAAACTGCCGTCGTCCTTCATCCATACTCTGCTCGCGGCAACACAGAATGTGTTTGAACGTAAGGGCGGCGCAATTCGGATAAAGGGCGTTGCATATCTTCTCCGCACAATAGCACGCTTGCGCTACGCCTTTGCTCGCAGGGGGATCGACGCGAGGTTTCTTGAAGAACAGAAAGACAAGGTTCAGTCCCAGCTTGTTCGTGTGCTTCTCGATACACCTGACGATGATCGAAGAAACACATGGAGGAATTTCCGCATTGCTGCCAGTTATGTCATTTGGAAGAAACGCAAAACACTGTAACCAATGAAAGGAGCGCTGTTATGCCATATCTACCAAAGCCCGACCTCGCTGATTTGACAGCAGAGGAAATTGATGCAAAAGCCAACGAGCTGAACGATAAGCAGAAACAGGTTAAATTTGCTGCTGACGTTAAAACCAGCCAACTCCGTAACGTGTTTTCGCACATTACGTCGTTACGGTCTGACTTCCGACAAGCCAAGCAGGAGGGTAAGTTAGCCGGCAGCGATTTACCACCAGGCATCGAGCGGCGACTGATTCTGCTTAAACCGAAGATTGCCTATGCGAAAGGTAGGAAGCCCAAGGAACTCAAGAACTTCCAAGAGCTCATGTTCGAGGCGATCGATGGTGTTGTGAATTCGAAGAACAAGGTGCTGGCGCTTGAGAATTTCTTCGCGCTAATGGAAGCAATCGTCGCATACCACAAATTTCATGGTGGAAAGGAGTAATCAACTATGGCACAATTTCTCGGCAATATCATTTTGAAAGGAAAGCTGGAATGCCTCACCGGCTTGCACATTGGAGGATCGAAGGAGAAACTCGAGATCGGAGGTGTGGACTCCCCGGTCATCCGTGACCCGAACACACTCTATCCATACATTCCCGGCTCGTCGCTCAAAGGCAAGATGCGGTCGCTTCTGGAATTTGCGCTCGACAAAGTACGGCCTGACTCCAAAGGCGAGTTTCCTTACTGTCGGTGTGCGAAAGCAGACTGTCCAATCTGCCGAGTCTTCGGCTCATCGGCTGATACTCGTAACTTTGGCCCCACACGGCTCATCGTTCGGGATGCTCATCCTGACCAGAGCACCATCAAGATGTGGGAAACGCTCGACTCTGAGTTGCTTTACACTGAGGTCAAGGGTGAAAACGGCATTGATCGCCTCACCTCTGCCGCCAATCCTCGCTTCGTTGAGCGCGTAGTCAAGGGCTCAAAGTTCGATGTGGAATTCGTGTACAGCGTGTTTGATGTAAATGATGGCAATAATGACCTGAACTTCTTCAAATACGTAGTTGAGGCATTGTCGTTAGTCGAGCACTCCGCTCTGGGTAAGAGTGGTTCACGAGGATACGGGCAAGTCTCGTTCAAGTTCTGCGACCCCATGGTCGTGCTTCGGAGTGACTACGAGAACGGTACTGATGCCTTCAAAAACGCATCGAAGCCGCACAGCGACGAAATCTTTCGAGACAAGTTCATCAAACGGCTATCGGAGTTCGATGATGCTTATTTGAATCGTAACGTCATTGCAAAATTCACAGGCAAAACGCCATGAAAGCCGTCTATTTAACACCACATTCTTCGTTGAGTACAGAGTTGCGATCGGATACATTGTGGGGCTTGCTTCTCGTTGCCATTCGGTACGTGCTCGGAGAAAACAAGGCCGAGGAAATAGCCAAGGCTTGCATTCAAGGGCAACCGCCGTTTGTCATATCCTCGGCAATGAGATTCATTGAGGAAGAAAGTAAGCGTATCTGTCTGCTCCCTCGTCCGATTTTGCGTCCTTATCCCGTTGACGTCAACAGCGAAGAGGATATGATACGACTGAAGAAGGCAAAAAAACAAAAAACCATTCCATTTGAGAAGTGGGAAAAATTGATCAACGGCGAGGCGGGGGAAAACCAGCTTGTTGAGGAACTAATAGCGCACGCGACAGACGAGAGGAAGCAGTCTGGTACGTTTGAAGAACAGGACGTTCTGCATATCGCCGTTGATAGAATGTCGGGCAAGACTCTCGAACTGGATGGAACAGGGCAGCTTTTCTACACTGAAGAGTTATTCGTACGGGGTGGGGGCCTGTTTTTTTTAGTCGCCGGCGATATTACACTCATAGAACCTGCTCTTCGTTATTTGGAACATGTCGGCTTCGGCGGCGATATTTCGGTTGGGAAGGGTAAGTGCACGGTGGAGATCGAAGATTTCACTCTCCGAACACCGGCGCAGCCGACTCACATGGTGACCCTGTCCCTCTACAAGCCAACCGACAATGAGCTGTCTTTTTATCGACAGAGTTCCGGGCGACTTTGGTACGAGCTTGAGGTTCGGTCAGGCAGACTCAGCCCATCCACAGCATTCGGCTCTGTAGCAACCCCGGAGAAGAAATCCGTTGTGGCTTTTGCGGAAGGCTCCACGTTCCCGTGGCGGTCCCAACAGACCTATGGCACGGTGCAGACAGTTGCTCAGTGGGGCACCACAAATGTGTTGTTCAATGGCTTCGCATTGATGATCCCGGCTTGTTTTAAGGAGGAAACATGAGCAAAACCCTTTACGTCAAAACTCTCTCCCCTGTGTTCATTGGCTCCGGTGCCGCGATGGAACCATTTGAGTATCTTTTTGATCAAAACGAACGAATGCTCTATCGCCTTGCTCCCGATACCGTGTTCGACTACATCCTCGAAAAACATCCGGAGGCCGCAGACAGGGTTCAAACATGGATCGAAAAAAGCTCGCAGGCAATCAACAACGAAACAGATAACCAGAGGGAGTCAAAACTTCGTTCAGAGTTCACAATCCCGAATTTTGTTAGACGTGAATTGAAGAACGCTCAGTTAGCCAACGAGCTTGAACAGCAAGTTAAAAACGGCAGACTTTCCCTGTATGCTCTCCCTTGTGAAACCCTCAAAGGCATCGAGCGAAAAAAACGTAGCCGGAACCAAACAGCACGGCTCGAAGAGAAACAAAAGGCAAAGAAATCTGTTGCAATTGCTCTGAAGACTGCACAGCACGAACTCTATATTCCCGGCTCATCACTGAAAGGTGCCATACGCACGGCCCTGCTCTTCAAAGTCGTGCGTGATGCAGAAGGTGAAGTTTTGAAAGAGTTGTTAAAACGTGTTCGTGAGTTGCTTGACGATGAGCGTAAAGCAAACAATCTCGATCGTTGGAAGAAGGAATTCGATGACGGGTTAGAACAATACATCTTCTACTGCGGTATCAAGGATGGACGCAATCAAGTCCGGTGGGATGACGCAAAGTGCGATTTGATGAAGCTCATTAGTATTACCGATTCAGATGCGAAGCCGATCGCCGATGCGGGTCGCATCGCGGCAGTAGATCTTTATCAGTCGAACGGCCAAGTACAACCCCAAACACCCGCGGTCGAAGCAATTGCCAACGATCAGATATTCCAGGTACGCTTCACATTAGACACACAATTTCTTTTGAAAGCAAAGGAGTTACTTGAGAACAACGATCCACATTTCGGGAAGACTCAGTGGATCGGATTCCAGGAGAAGTTTGACCGACTCTTTGGAGTGCGGTTGGCCGATCTTACTCCAAACAACGTTTCAGAGTTTGAAGAACGCGTTCTGAAGCAAATTCTTGAGGCATCTCGTCTGCATTCTGAAGCCGTTCGTGAGCGAGAAAGTCACGTTGCAACCAGGCAGAAAATCGCAGCTCTCGAAACGTTTTATCAGTCGCTGGGCGCCATCGCACCAGCATCACCACTCAAACTGGGATACGCCAGTGGCTTTCCGGGAACGACAATATTTCTTGCAATGACCTTAAAACCCCAGCTTCGTCCACTCATGCAATGTATTCTCGAGACCTTTGGAATTGGTAAACCTCAGAGAAGCAGGGCAGATGTTAGAGTTGAGTTAGATCGTTTCCCGACATCTCGTCGGTATGAAACGATTATCAATGATACAGCTTCTACGAGTCCCATAGGGTGGATCGCTATCAGCCTTGAGCAACAAGCGAGTCTCAGACGCCCGTTACCAAGGGGCACTGCTGTACAGACTCCCCCCAATCCCCCCAGCACCGTTAAAGCTGAAATCATAGATAGCCAATCGAAGCCACCTAAGGTAAAAATACTGGAAGGAAAGTTTGCGGGGCAGCAAACAATACTTCCCGGCGTGCACTTGCAGAACTTGGCACTTTCCGCTCGGAGTGTCGTGTACGTGGTGCCTGTAGAGCGTAAGGGCAGATTAGAAAAGGCTGAGTACAAGGGCAAATCGAGTTAAGAAGAATCTGCCATGAAAATCCTCATCCTCACCGTCGGCGGATCGTGTGAGCCGATTGTTACTTCGCTGAGGACACATCAGCCGGATATCGTCTACTTTATCTGCTCGGACGATACCGACACCGCCAAAGGAAGCTATCGCATGGTCAACGGGGACGGAAAGGTTTGCGGCAAGGACCCCAAACATCCGGATTTACCCAATGTCCTCATCCAAGTACAACGCACACTCAGTGAACGCGACAAAATCATCAGAATACGTGCACTCGACGATCTCAACGCTTGCTACCAACGATCATACGAGATCCTTCGTTCACTGCGCTTGCGATACCCGGATGCACAAATCATCGCCGACTACACTGGCGGGACGAAAACCATGAGCGTTGGCTTAGGTGCAGCTGCAATGGATGTCCCTAACATTAACATCGGCATAGTCAGCGGGCAGCGAACAGATTTGATCAAGGTATCAGATGGCACGCAGACTGTAAGATTCACGGCGGCGGGTTCAGCCATCACTAAGCGCCTTGAAACGATTCTCGACAAATTCCTCCAACGCTTCGATTACGCATCAGCTTCGCATGTAGTTGAAGAGATGATACAGCATTCAAGTGATGGTTCCACTTTGGATTTGTTCCAACGGCAACTGACTGCTCTACGTGCATTTGACGCATGGGATCGCTTTGACCATGATGAAGCTTTGAGATTGCTTACACCGATCCGAAAGTGGTATGTCCCCTATGTACGGTTCCTTGAAAAAATAGTTGCGGCACGAAAAAATATTGAGGAAGCAAAGAAGTCTCCAAGTGAAAGTAACAGTGTGATGGGTACTGAGCTTTTAGAAGACCTCTTTTTGAATATCGAGCGTCGTGTAAAACAGGGACGATACGATGATGCCGTCGGCCGTTTGTACAGAGCTTTTGAGCTGACTGCCCAACTCATCTTGCTGTTTCGTTATGGCCAGGACACTGGAAATCTCAACCTGGGTCATTTACCGGAAACACTACGTGGCAAGTACGAGATGTTTCGCAGCAAGAGCGGAAAAATTGAAATTAGTCTTGTACAGTCTTTCGAACTTCTTGCTGAATTGGGGGATAAAGCTGGGAAACTCTTTGAGGATCAGAGATCCAAGCTGTTGAACGAGCTGCAGGTGCGTAACAATTCGATCCTTGCACATGGCTACAAACCTATCGACAAACATAGATTTGATTCGATGAATAAGACAATTGGTAGCTTTATTAGAGATGCCGTTAAAAGCTTGAGTGGAGGCTATGATGCGCAGTATCAGCTTCCTAATTCGTTACAGCAGCTCGATACGCTAAACGTGTAAGGAGAACGATCTTCTGAATGAGGCAAGAGATGAACTGATAATTTTTCTAATGCACGCAATCGGCACAAAATCGTGATGCAATCTTGTAGAAAGGCAGGCAACTATGATTAATGAGATTGCAAACTTTGTTGAGATGGTACCATCTGGCTATCACACGAGGGACACTGCTCCAGAAGCAACGCTTCCTATGCCCTCTGACGATCGAAGGCAACCCAGATTTAATAAAACTTGCTTACGAAAGTGGGCTTGGAGAGAAAAATAGTCTGGGGTTTGGGATGATAGAGGTGACGAAAAAGGATGAAGGTGCAATTCAGCAATCTGACTCCATACAAGAATAAGGAGGAATCGGGATGAGATTGTCAGTGGAATATGAGAAGGCCGTCTCGAACATGTGTAAGGAGGAACGTAAATGAGCTACTTTACTTGGACAGGGAATCCGTGGGTGGACGCAGGGATAAGTGCAATGCTGGCTTGGACAAATAAGAAAGAGCCTCAGGATCTAAGCCAAAAGGACGCTGAAAGGATTGCTGGGGAACTAGTGCATCTTTATTTGACAGAGGAGTGGAAAAAGACTTTGTTCTCCGTATTTCCGAATAGTCCAGTAACGAACCCTTCGGTGAAGAATAAGGCATCCAAACTAGGAGGGTTGTTAGACGAATTGCTAAAGGGTTTCAAGCCGCTCGGTAGCGCCGGGAACTGCATGGCGTGTGGTAGAAGAGATTGCCGTCGACAGAGGACTCGCAGTGACGTTCCTCTGACAGGATATGCCGGCTCGCATTTTTTCCCTTACAAGACGGAAGGCGCGGACTATTGTGACGTGTGCGCATTTGCCGTACAATGTGCACCGTTGGTGCTGTATCGTTGTGCGAATTTGGCTCTCGTGCATTCCAATTCAACAAAGGTTCTGCGCTATTGGGGAAGAAAATGTGTGGAACAAGTTCGACGACAGATTATCATGAGGCAATACACGGGATGCTTCAATGAGGAGTTCAAGAATCCGATGAACGCGCTTTTCCACATCACGCAAGATCTAATCTTACAATATGATGAACAATGGTTGGAAGAAGAGGCCTCGATACGGGTTTACCACTTCACCAACTACAATCAGGGCGCTGATCTCTCGATCTATGATCTGCCAACGCGCGTATTTCGCTTTCTTGCTATGGTGCGGCGGCACGAGGCGTTTTCCGCTTGGCTGAACATTGTTCGAAAGGGTTACAGAAAAGACATCAAAAACAAAGAGGAGTCCGAGTATAGGAACTATCGAAACGATGTGTACCAAAGACTTCTGGGCGGCGATTCAATTCTTGAATATTTTCTCGATTACGCAAACAAACAGGCTCTCGGTGGTTGGAGCTTACTTTCACTTTATCTTAAGGAGGTGAGACGTATGGATGAAAAACGGATTGACACAATTCGGCGTGTTGCTGACGAGATTGCCGGACTCATCAAAACATCAGGCAATCCAAAGAAACAGTTAGCGAGGCTTGAGATGGCAGACAACTATAACTGGTTCAGGGGAGCCCTTCTGCGATTGATGAAGGAACAGATCGCTGCGGGGAAAGACAAACCGTTATTCACGTTTGATGAGTACGTGGACCGGCTTTTCCCTGATGGTGCTCTGGGCTGGAAGGAAACGCAAGACCTAATCTTGTTCCGTATTTACGAGAGGCTTCATTCCTGGCTCATCCAGCAAGGTGTTGCCGAGGAGCTCAGGGAGGAGCAGGAGGTAGAAAGTGAATCGTGAACTGACACCGGCACAAAAAGCTGCACACACTCGTAAATGGCGTCGCGCCTCACAACTGGCTCATCAACGGGCAAAGAATGCAAAGACGTTTGCAAAATACGTTCTTGCTCAGAAAGGATACAGGGTCCTATCGTTCGATAGCCGCAAAGGATACGAATACGTCGGTGTGGTAGATCTTCTCGCAGTCAAGAGAGATAGGAAGGACCCCGATAAACTCCACGTTATTCTCATCCAGGTGAAAGGCGGTTCGGCGAAGGTTACTCTTGAAGAAATACGCCGCTTGCGAAAAGCAGTAGACAAAATTGAAGTCTCATGGAATGTTGCTGAAAAGCCATTCAAGCAAGTTCGCTTCCTTAATTCAATCAACTAATCCTGAAGGAGGTTCCTATGCCTAAAACAGTAGTTGGTTTTGTGCTTGTCGATGCTCCACACTCTGCGTTGAATAATGCAGGACAGGACCAAGGAGCCAGAACAGACAATGCAGTTGTTGTGAAAGTTATACGGAAGGGGCGGAGTGTATATCCGTATGTTTCCGCGCAAGCGTGGAGGTTTTGGTGGAGACGCGCTTTGGAGGAAAAATTCGGCTGGACTATGTCGCCCATCATACGAGAGGCGAAGGTTGCCTTCACAAGTGCGAATCCATTCACCTATCCGGACGATGATGTGTTTGGATATATGCGTGCGCTAAAAAAAGGAGAAGGCGGTACGTTGACTCGCCTCTCGCCTTTGAAGACCTCGCCGTTGGTCTCAGTCTTCGACCATAGCCCTACCAACGATTTTGGGGTCATGGCTCGTCAGGCAGAAGGTGACCCCGTACCCTACGAACATCAATTTTACTCAACTATCCTTAAGGGGATTTTCTCACTTGATCTGGATGCCGTTGGCGTATTTGCGAAGACGGCGAAGACGGGCTACAAGAACCTTGACGATGCTTATGTGAAGAAGGAAGAGATCAAGAAAGCCATTGAAACCCAAAACGCTCAAGAGAGCAACGGCTACTGGGTGCTCCCAAGGCCGGTCAGAGTGAAACGGGCGAAGGAGGCGATCGCGGCTCTTGCGCACATCTACAGCACGACTAAAGGTGCTGAACATCTGACTGATGTGACACCGAAGTTTGTTGTACTTACAGTCCTTGATGGTGGCAATCACATCTTTATGAACATCACCGATGAAGATCTCCAAAAGCCTATCAATGCGAATGCACTCAGACAAGTTATCACGGATTATAAGGACCTGATTCTTTCCGACATTTACATTGGGAGACAGGACGGCTTTATCGATTCCTGTAAAGAAGATCTCAGCAGTCTTGTGAAGGATTTGGAAGGAATCAAGACGATTCATCTATCGTCTCCGAAGCAGGCAATTGAAACCTTCGCTGCTGTGTTAGAGAACTACATCCGGTGAGGTGAACTATGAACGCGTGGAGAATCCACATTCGCGGGTGGACTGCATCGTTTCGTTATCCTGCCTTCATCAGTGGATTTCAGCCATCGTTGCCGGTGCCGCCCCTTACCACAATCTATGGGCTTTGCTCCGCTGCAGTTGGAAGACTCGTGAGGCCCAGTGATACTGCCGTTGGTTACGTATTCATGTCGCAGGGCAAAGCGGTCGACTTGGAAACCATTTATGAACTAGATAAACCATTGAGGGCAACAGCCAATGTAGTAAAGCGAGAGATTCTTTTCAATCCCGACCTGATGCTATATCTCTCGAGTGGCGAGATTGGCCGAGCCTTCCTTAAACCGCACTTCCCGTTACTTCTCGGGAGATCTACAGAACTGGCTATGGTACAACAAGTCAAGGAAATCGACTTAGAAGAGAGAACCGAGGCAGTGATCGGGGGGACACTCGTTCCCTTCCCTACGAAAGGTCTTTATGGACCGATACAGGCACTGCCCATGCACTTTACCGATGAGATTCCCCGAAGGGCCCTTGGCACTCGTCCGTTCTACATGATCGAAGACTTTATGCCGTACAAAGAGTCGAAGGTTTACTTCGATCCGGAAAAAAACTGGGGCGTCTGGATGTATCATGCTCGATGATATTCTTGCAAAGAGCGACCCCCCAGAAACTCTTCTGCAACATACCGAGAACTGCCTGAGGGTCTTTTCCTCAATCCGCACCGTCTTTCCCTTTGTTGCAGAAAGAGCAAGGCAGCCACAGTTTTTTACACATCTGTTCTATTCCATTTTCTTGCATGACATAGGAAAGATAGCAAGGGGTTTTCAGAACCAATTGAGAAACGGAACTCGATGGAATTATCGACACGAGATTCTCTCTGCTTCGCTCGTTGTATCGATACCGGAGTTGTCAGAGATTGAGCGAAAAGCGATAGCACTTGCGGTCATCACTCACCACAAAAGCGTTACCGAACTGAGGGAAGGATATGCGACGACTGATGAGGTGGGGAGGGAGCGATACAGAAGTCACCTTGCTGAGTTCTGGGAGGACATCCTCCGTGTGCAAGAGTTCCTTTCATATGCTCCAGACTTTGCTACGCAGTTCCTCGGACGGCGCATTCCAAAGTTCGCCATACCCCAAGACCGAGAACAGCTATTCGATGGATACCGAGAAGCTGTCCGATGGTATCGAAATGCTATTGAGGATGCTGAACTCACACCGCTTCATTCCCTGTATGGAATCCTCCTCAGGGGGTTGCTTATTGCTTGTGACCATCTGGCCTCGAGCGGTGAGAACACAGTTCGACAAGGTATCCGAAACATCCGCTCGATGCTCGGTCTCAAGGTGGAGCGTCCCTTTCAGACGAAGAGCTCGTATACCGTCGGACATTCACTGCTTATTGCCCCGACTGGGTCGGGCAAAACGGAAGCAGCCCTGCTCTGGGCTGAGAAGAACCAACCTCCCAGCGGACGGATTTACTACGTTCTGCCTTACACCGCCAGTATCAATGCCATGTACAGGCGCTTCGTAGACCGTTACGCTTTCGGGGAACAGAACGTCGGCGTATTGCACGGAAAGGCTGCTTATTACGTCTACAAATCTTTGATGGAGAGACAGTATGACCGCGAAGCGGCAGAACAGTTTGCAAGAAAATCTGTCGATCTGACAAGGAAACTTTATCGTCCAATCAGAGTGCTTACGCCTTTTCAAATCTTGAAGGCCCTCTTCGGACCGAAGGGTTGGGAATCAATGATCTCTGAAATGTCGCAAGGCGTCTTTGTCTTTGATGAAATTCATGTCTACGAACCCCACACCACTGCAATGATTCTCAGGTGTGTCGAGTATCTGTCTAAACTCGGTGCAAAATTCCTGTTTATGTCGGCAACATTTCCTTCATTTCTTAAGTCTAAGATTCAAGCAATTCTCCCTCTCAATGAAATCACGCTCGATTCGAATGATCCTGAGGAAAACAAGCTGCTGAGAACACCGCGTCATAAGTGCTGCATAGTAGACGGACAGATTATCGACCATTATGAAATGATTGAATCTTATCTTAGAAGAGGCAATCGTGTTTTGGTTGTTTGTAACACCGTCAAACGTGCCCAAGAAGTGTACAAGGCAATCAAGTCAAGCGCCGAAACCGCAAGGCTTTTGCACGGCCGGTTCATTCTGCGCGATCGTGAGGCGATAGAGAAAGAGCTCGCCAACGTTCAACTCCTTGTGGGCACACAAGTGGTTGAGGTTTCGTTGGATATCGACTTTGATGTCCTCTTCACAGAGCCAGCTCCCATTGACGCATTGGTTCAAAGATTTGGCAGGGTCAATCGTCGGGGGACAAAAGGAGTGTCTCCGCTGTTCATCTTCACTGAAGGATCCGAGAAAGATAAATATTTCTACGATGCCCAAAGGATTGCTGATACTATCGATGCACTGGCAAATGTGGGCCTGCTTACGGAGGCGGATGTTGCTGGATTAGTAGACAGCGTATACGGTGCTGGGTACAAACGTGACGAGCAGAAGGAGTTTGACCTGGCGTGGCATCACTTTGGGCAGCTCCTAGAGTCCCTGTTTCCATTCGATGACTCAGAGAAGGACGAAGATCTTTGGGAGTTGATCCACGCACTTGAGGTAGTTCCGATACTGTTTGAGCAAGAGTATCTCAGACTCAAAGAAGAGAAGCAATACTTCGAGGCAATGAAGTACATCGCAAGCATATCATTTGGACAAGGAGCGATGTTGAGAAGTTCCAACCAGCTTAGCTTTCGCAAGCAAGAAAGATATTGGGTTGCTGATGCAAAGTATGACAGTGAGCTTGGTTTGATATTGGATCAACAACAACCTGGAGTTGGCATTGTCGATTAAAGAGCAATTTTCTGGAAACAGACTTATAGTCTTGCTGGTGCGGTGAACCAAGTGCCATCAGTGGAGGTCTGTTACCGTTTTAAGGTATTGACTTTAAGCCAGCAACGGCGAATTTTTATAATGACATCCGAACGACAATCGTGTTCGAAATCCATGAATTTACACAATAACCACACTCGCAGAGACACTAGCCATAGTAATTCCCTGGAGTCATCGCTGGTCAATCCGGCACGAGCGGAGCCACTCAGCTTAAGTTATGCTCAGCTTGTGAAAGTTCCCGACCGCTTCAGCAAATCCCTCTGGGATGATCCGAATAAGAACGCGCCCCTTGACAAACTTATTCTGCGCATCATGACCTACAGCAAGTTCGAAGATATTCGGTGGCTATATGAAAAATATCGAGATGGGCCCTTGGTGTTGTCAAAGAAGTTTGCGGATGTAAAACAGGGCGTCAAATTCTGGTTGGAGTATTGGCATGGCTAAACCATATGGCTCGTTGTTAGGACTTGCTAAAGAAATCAGTAGGAAACTCCCGTTTTTCTATTTAGCTGGAGCCGCTATCTTGATGCTGAGGTGCCGAGATCCACTCAGCTCGTATCTCGATTTCTTTTCCTCACGCCTCGTTCCCTTCTCTGGTGTATCGACTAAAGTAACAAGATATTCCAAGTTGAGGCACGGGAACGCCCAGAGGACAACATTGGTCCCCTCATTCAAGGAAACAAAATGTCATTCGCTCTTCTCCCAATTAAGAATCTCGAGGGGTCGGTAGAATTCGGAACTGCAAGGATGCCTTGTGGCTACTACATCTTCATGAAAAAATATATGTTGCGGGTAGAAGGACTGACGAGGAAGATCCATTTGACGCCGCGTTTTTCCATTGGAAATCTAAATGGTGAGTGGAAAAGGTGGTTTTCGATTTTGAAAGGAAGTTTCCTGATCAGAGTTTGGAAGTTTATTCGGGTGCTCTCTTGCACTCTGAAGATTGCCCTCGCTCGCCCAGGTGGGTTAAGTCAAGGTTGATACGCTTGGCAGCAGAGGTGAGTAAAGAACTGTAGTTCTCGGTAGACGAAGTTGAACATAGAGCTACGGTTCTAATGGATTTCTTCATCATCTTAGAGGGGGAGCGGTACGCTAGTCTAAGAGAGTTCAGGAAGGTACTGGCTCTTCTTGGTAAAATGAGGCCTATGGCAATGTTGCTCGCGGCCCAGGTAACATGAAGACACCATACAGTATGTTACGATTAATCCTGTCAAAGACGAGCTTGTGAAACCGTCGAAGCAACCAGAATCGGTCTATGTGCGGGTAGGAGTCCAAGTTGGCTTGCTATACTGATTGGAGACGCCGGCGGTGCGGCCTATAGTGCCTAATCATAAGGAATCACAACATGGATCCAGCTCAACACAAAGAAAACTTTACCGATCTAAAGCCTCCTCATTACACCGGCACACAGGTTAATTATTTCTATGTGTGCAAAAGGAAACTCTGGTTCTTTTCGAACCAGATCGAGCTGGAGAGCGAATCTGACTCTGTGCTATTGGGGAAGATTCTTCACAACTATTCTTACGAGCGTGAAAGAAAAGAAATTGAACTTGATTCGATAAAGATAGACTGGTTAGACCTCCATGACAACATCATCCACGAAGTCAAAAAATCAGACTCAGTGGAGCAAGCCCACGAAGCGCAGGTGTTGTACTACATCTACTATCTAAAAAAATTGGGTGTAGAAGGTGTGAGAGGCGAAATTGATTACCCGAAACTTAGAAAGCGTGTCCAGGTTGAGCTCACAACTGAGAAGGAAGCGGAGATAGAAGAAACTTTGAAAAAGATCGAGGACATCGTCCGGCTCCCTTGTCCTCCACCAATAGAACTCAAGAGATCATTTTGCAAAACATGCAGCTACTTTCAGCTTTGCTATTCGTAAACAGAATTTCGTAAAACAAGGGTCTTCAAGTGAAAAGATCATATTACATATTTTCTTCTGGTAAGTTATCACGGAAGGAAAACACTATCTTTTTCTATCCATCAAGCTCTCCGGAAACAAACTCTGAGAGAGAGAAAGGGAGAATTAGCTCGAAAGATATTTCGACTCAGGAGAAACCACATGCCAGCCCAGAAACGGACTCAGAAACGATGGAACTATCGAGCCCCGGAAATGGCATCACCCTATCAGAAGAAGATTTAAAGCAAGTGGCAAATGCCTGCTTGTCTGACTCGCGGCCGGGAATAGGGGACTATTCTGAAAAGATTGTCTTGGATCAGGAAAATTCTCCTGATATCGAGGACTCCGCCGGCAGGCCAGAGCAAGAAGTTGAGCTTTCAGATGAGGAAGAGGAGGCTGAAAGCAATACGGCTAAAGCGAGACCCAAAAAAGTGATCCCAGTGGAGGATGTTGACTCCATCTACATTTTTGGAGAGATATCCCTGAACACTAAATTCTTGAACTTCGCCTCGCAAAATCAAATTCCAATTCACGTCTTCAATTATTATGGATATTATTCAGGGAGTTATTATCCGAGAGAGTTCTTAAATAGTGGCTTGCTGTTAGTAAAGCAGGTTCAGCATTACGTCCAGATTGAGGAGCGATTGCGTCTGGCAAGGAAGTTTGTTCTTGGTGCAGCTCAAAATATTTTGAGGAATCTCAAATACTATAACTCTCCGTCGAGAGCAAGCAAAGGAAAAACATTCGGGGAGTCAGGGGAACCGGGCGCCTTTTCATCTGCTCCTGATGAAGATTTTGATTCAGGCTTTCCCCTTCTTGCGGAGCAAATTGATACAATTGAATCATTGATCCCCCTAATAGAGAAGGGAAAAGACGTTAAAGAATTGATGGCGATCGAAGGCAACATTCGGCAGGTTTACTACACAGCTTTTGAGCCAATTTTGGGGTATGACTACGAGTTTAAGAAGAGGGTCAAGAGACCGCCTGACAATGCGGTCAATGCTTTGATATCATTTGGCAACTCGATGGTATACACATCGGTTTTGAGTGAAATATACAAGACGCAGTTATCCCCGTTAATATCCTATTTACACGAACCGGGCGAAAGGAGGTTCTCACTCGCCCTTGATATATCCGAAATTTTCAAGCCGATATTGGCAGACAGAATAATATTCAAGGTTTTGAACAAAAGGATAATACAAGAAAATGATTTTGAGAAGAAACTTAATTACGCATATCTAAAGGAGAGTGGGCGGAAAAGCTTTGTTAAAGAATTTGAAGATAGGCTTCAGACGACGATTCAACACCGAAGTTTGAGGAGGTCAGTTTCGTACAGGACTTTAATTCGGTTAGAGTGCTATAAGCTTGTGAAGCACCTCTTAGGTGAGAAGGAGTACGAGCCATTCCAAATTTGGTGGTGAAAGGAGGGGAAGAAATGTACTACATAACAGTTTACGACGTGGAGGAAAAGAGGGTAGGGAAGATGCTTAAGTTATTTCGCGGTTATTTAAATTGGGTGCAGAACTCAGTCTTTGAGGGAGAGCTAACAGAGGGGCAGCTGGAGGAGTTACTGATGAAGGCGAAGAAAATGATGAAGCCCGATAAGGATTCGATCATAGTGTATTCGATGGATGGCAAATATCTTGAGAGGAAGATAATTGGGTTGGAGAAAAATCCTATTGGGAACGTGATATAATGGTTTGCTCAGTGCGTTCGGGCGGCTCGGGTAGGTTCATGAGGTGGGCATGTATTGCAAGTCGTCGATGGGCTGGGTTTTGTACGTTATCCTCGGTTGACGATCTTTAGTTGCATAAAAAGTTGGTAAGCACTATATTTTAAGCGGTTTTTGACGGGTTTTAATCGCACCAGAGTGGAATTGAAATTCTTGCCAGAAGCGCCTGTATGGCGTTCGTTAATTCGGTTTTAATCGCACCAGAGTGGAATTGAAATACTCAAAATCTCCCACGGAAAGTGTGTACTCCACACGTTTTAATCGCACCAGAGTGGAATTGAAATAATACCACTGTACAGGTGTTTGACACTTATGAAGATGGTTTTAATCGCACCAGAGTGGAATTGAAATGCAGACCGCGCGCCATCGCATCTACCTGGGCGGTTTGTTTTAATCGCACCAGAGTGGAATTGAAATAGGATATAGCTCATGAGAATGAAAGGAAATCGATATGTTTTAATCGCACCAGAGTGGAATTGAAATTTGAACGTTTCAGACGAGTACAGATTGAACATTCAGGTTTTAATCGC
>JBMFJZ010000010.1:0-42731 GCA_049973045.1 Bacteroidota bacterium
CTGTTGCTTTCTTAATTCTTTCTTTCAAGCGTGGGTCAAGAGCCTTTATCCATTCAACGGGAATAATAAAACTATTTTTTGTTTCCGGTGGAATTTCCCCTTTTTTGACATAATTATGAAAGAGTTCTATAATCTCTGGTATCTGGCAACCATCTATTGGCTTTCTATTTACTCCCATAGTAAAACCATCATTTTCAATCCTGTAATACCAGACCCATTTAGTCGGCTCTCCCTTTTCAAAATATAAAATGGATGTTTTTGCTCCTTGCCCCTGTTTGCTTACAAAAACACCTTGAGGCAAACTAATAACCGCTCTTAAATTTGCTTCTTCAAGCAAAATTTTTCTCATTGCCCTCGCAGATGCCTTATCCCATGTTAAAAATCCTTCTGAGACAACCACCGCACATCTACCGCCTTTTTTAAGTAAATCAAACATCAATTTTACAAATAATATTGTTGTTTCTGACTCTTTTGCATATTCCTGCCAGACATTGGGGTATGCTGGCTGATCTCTCTCCGCACCGAAAGGAGGATTGCTTAAAATAAGCGTTTTTGAACCGGTATCAGTTTCTGGTTTAAAATGTTGCAGGGAATCCCCCTGAAGTATATTTCCTGGATTTAATCCCCTGATGTATAAGTTAATTGCTGCCATCTTTCGTATCATTCCAAGATATTCAATGCCGCTTACACCTTCCCGGTAAAATTTATTTGCTGTATCAATATCTGGCATTTTTTCATTAAATCTTGAAAAGTAGTTTTTAAAGTACGCATTCATTTCCGGATGTGATGGCGGACATTTTGGAGAAGGCCATCTCCCATCTTTAGTAACCTTTTCTATGCAGTAATGATAGGCATCAAAGAGGAATCCACCAGTTCCACAGGCAGGGTCAAAAATCGTATCATCAAAGGTTGGGTTGGTAATTGCTACCATCATCTGTCTTATATGCTCAGGGGTTCTGTAAAGCCCAATATCCTGGGTTCCACCTGTCTCAGAAAGCGATGATTCAATGGCATCGCCTAAAATATCGGTTTTTAAAATCGTTGTTTCGTCAATCTCTGAAATCAAACCGATAATTTCAGACATATTTCCACTCTGAACATTGGTTGTAAAACTTGAATTGGCAAAAACCTCTTCAATCAAAACCAAATTATCCTGAACCTTTTGTGGTAAATTTTGTTTAAAGACCTGTCTTGCCCGTGAAAGAATCTGGGCATAAAAGGGAAAAATTTCTTTATTCAAATGGGATTTTATCTGTTCTCCTGTGAGCCGTTGCAAATAAGAAAACAAATACTTTTCATTATCTCCTGAAAAAATTTCTCTTAATGGCTTAAAATCTTCCTCTGCCTTAAGTCTAATTTCAAAAATACGAAGTAATAAAAGTTCAATTATGTATTCAACCCTCTGAACTGGTGTTCCTGCTGGCCTTAGTTTATTATGCAGTCGTTTTAAGATATTATTTGTTCCGTTATCTGTATAATGAACAGTTGAGCGTCCCATAGATTATCCCATTCATTTATTTACATCAATTTTCATCAAATTAACAAAACCGCCAGTGCCTTCAATTTTAGCACCGATAAACACATCTTGTAGTGCTTTATAAAATCTTTGTTCTTTGGTCATATTATTACCTCATTATTTTTTTATTATAAATCTTTTTCTTTTTAAGTCCATATAAAAGATACTTCCAGTAAAAATAAGAGAAAATTTTGTTTAACTTTCGTTATATGAAGGCTGCACTTCACTATCCCTTTTCCTCCTATGAAATTAAACGAAGGCAACAACATCGTCATAATTTACGGTCTCCTTTGCCAAAAGGCAGGTTTTCGAATTGCACATAACTCCTGTATAACCTCACCCCCATTGCGTATGTCCAACCGTCTCTGGTATGTTGTACGCATCATAAAATCTTCAGCTAAGCTATCAAAGCTTTCATAAACTCTCAAGGGGATTATGAGAGTTCCACCACCAAAGTAAAAAAGAGACCTAAATTAGAACTTCTCAGCCCTGGACCTGAGTTATGCCCACAGCTGCGTTTAGCAGAAGCCGCAGCGCTTGATACGGCATCCACCATAGTCATTACTCTTCCATCGCACGCTGATCGAGTCTCAGGCTTACTTCCTGACTGAGAGTGCCGATTCAAATGATGCGAAAAACGCCACCCCTGTATTCACGTTTTACAATCACCTAATTCTACTGTACTTCCGTAGAATAGAGATAACCTTTTCAATAGGAAGTCCCTCTACCTTATGGCCATTTCTCCCCTCCATAGAACCTGCTGCAAAAAGAGAATTCAAAATCGCTTCCTCAGTCGCCTCAATTACCGCCATAAAAAGTGGTGAGAGTTGTTCGTCCCTTACCTCCTCGATTTCATTGAGTCCGGATTCGGACTTATATGGGATTCTCAACTTCTCGGCAGTGGAAAAAGCAATGACGTAATCACCGCTACCGTTGGAAGAAATACCACCAGTCCTGGCAAGTCCTAACATTGCTCTCTTCGCCAGGCGCTTCAGGTTTCTTGATGTGAGCGGTGCATCAGTTGCTACGACGATCACGCACGAACCCTGCTGCGAGTCACTCAATTCCCGCTTTAAATAATAGTTACCAAGCTCTACACCAACGGGAACGCCATCCACCTGGAGCACACCTCCGAAATTCGTCTGCACCAGAACACCCACGGTATATCCACCTAAACGCTTTGGCAGAATCCGTGATGAGGTACCGATGCCTCCTTTGAAACCGAAGCAGATGGTACCAGTACCTGCACCGACAGACCCTTCTTTTACTTCCCCACCAGATGCACTCCTGATAGCTTCCAATACATGCTCCTTCTTCACGTGTCTGCCTCGAATATCGTTCAGCCAGCCGTCGTTTGTCTCTCCAACAACTGGATTCACAGACTGCACTTCTTCATTTCCGCTGTACGATAACGTATAATCGATCAATGCCTCTGCCGCAATTGGGACACTGAGTGTGTTTGTTAGCACAATTGGAGTTTCAATATTTCCCAGCTCTTCGACCTGTGTGTACCCTGTGAGTTTTCCAAATCCGTTCCCGACGTAGATTGCGGCAGGGACTTTGTTCTGAAAAACGTTCCCAGAATAAGGAAGAATAGCCGTCACACCTGTCCTCATACTGTCACCTTCAATCAACGTGCAGTGACCAACCTTAACTCCCTTGACATCAGTGATGGCATTGTATGTACCGGGATTCAGGACGCCAGGCTTTATGCCATAATCTCTGATGCGCCTGGCCTGTGCATGAGCAATGCCTGTACTGAGCTGAGTCGAAGGAAAGGAGCTGATAATCAGCAGGATGCCGGATAAGCATGAAAGGTAGTAGCCTCGTGTCATGATGAATAACTTCCTTTAGCAGATCAACCTCACAGATTTGGCCATTGCTGGCGCTATTTTCAATTTTTCAAAACATGAAACTCAACACGCCGATTCCGTGCACGCCCCTCCTCTGTAGCGTTCGATGCGACGGGTTTTGTTCTGCCATAGCCTTTAGCAATAACACGGGATGGTTCAATCCCGTGCTGGATGAGGTAGGTGCGTACAGCATTAGCACGAGCTTCCGATAGCCGCTGGTTATATTGATCATTGCCGACGCTATCGGTGTGTCCTGCGACTTCAACAACCATCCTCGGATACTGCTGCATGAGACGTACAGCACGCCTTAGTTCCGGAATCGATTCTTTCTTCAAATTCGATTTATCAAAATCGAAGAAAACGTTGAGTCGCACCGTGCCAACTAAAGGATCAAGTTGGATGTCTTTCCGCACCTCCTTGTACGCAGCATCAACAGGAACATCAAAACGATCGGAGTAGAAAAGATGGTCAGGAGCCTCGGCTGTTACACCATAATGACGCCCAGCAGGCAAGACAACGAGGTACTCTCCAGTTACGTCGTTGCTCTGAAACTTTGCAACCACTTCGCCGGATTCCAGATCTTCAAGCGTAACATCTGCACCAAGTGGGCGCCCCGTCCTGGCATCAGTTACAACCCCTGCAACGGTCGTCACACCACCAGGAGGGAACGGATTTGGATATGCGGCATAAATATCAAGTCCGCCAAACCCACCGGGACGATCAGAAGAAAAATAAACAGTGCGCCCTGAGGCAGGAAGCGAATAGAACCGATCATCCCCTTCCGAATTTAATGGCGTGCCCATATTGACCGGTGTTGTCCAGTGGTCCTTGTCCCATCGCGTCACAAACATATCAAGGCCACCCATTCCCGGATGACCATTCGAAGAAAAGTAGAGAGTCTTCCCGTCAGCGGCAATGAAAGGGGAAGCCTCATCTCCAGCGGTATTCACTTCAGGACCAAGATTAGTAGGCTGAGACCATTCTCCGCTGAGGCTACGAACCGTGACCCAGATGTCAGTTCCACCATATCCACCAGGTCTATCGGAGACAAAATAGAGAGTCCGCCCATCACTGGCGATGCTCGGCTGCGACTCCCAGTATTCCGTGTTGACCCTCGGACCAAGATTCCGCGGATTGCTCCAACGAGTTCCTCGAAGATCAGCTACGTAAATATCCATGCTCCCGTAACTATCAGGTCGCTGTGCAGCGAAGTAAATAGTCTGACCATCCGGTGCAATTGATGGTGAACCTTCATTGTCAGGCGTATTGATTGGTGCACCAACGTTTTCTGCTGTTGACCAATTTCCATCCCTTAATCTAGAAAACCAGAAATCTTGTTGGTTATTTGTTCCATCGCTCAGGGGCTTTGTCGATGTAAAATAAAGAATCTTCCCATCAGCGGTGATAGTTGGAGAGAAGTCATCGTAGGGTGAATTCACATTTGGACCCAAATTCTCCACAACCACTTCACTATGGTGAGGAACGGTGATCGTTGAAGGCTGACAAGAAACGAACAGAATTGCAAGTCCAGCAGGTAGGAAATGAGCAAAGACCGATTGGAACTTCAATCCATGTGTCATCTTGAATCCTCCTAAATATCTATTAGATAAGATAATTGTTGCGCCTTTGCGTGACGAAATTTCTTTATCCCAAAGATTCTTTCCGCAACTTTGCATTTTCCCCTTTTGGCGGACGCTCTTGAATTTCCAATTCGATATTCGCAGAACGTTGGCTAACTCAGGTAAATGATAGCAACGAATAACGATAAAAACAACTTGGTACTACCGAATTCTATCAAGCATTTCTCTAATAGCAGGGAGTGCAGCTTCGCAGGCCTCTTCTCCCAGTCGCACAAATGTCCGGGCGTGCTCAAACTCCGACCAATGTCTGCTCCCCACCTTTGGCCTGATCACAATGTCAGCCTGGAGAAGTTCAAGAAGAGCAAGTTGTCTATTGATAATTTCCTCCGCCCGCATAAAAATGGAGTATCCTCGCTTCAGGCGCTTCACAGGGGTGAGATCACGGCCCACGTCAACTGCGACAATCCGTTTTGCTCCAAGTTCACGGGCAATTTGAACCGGGACGGGATGTGTGGCGCCTCCATCCACAAGCAATTGTCCCCCAAGTTCTACTGGTGGCAGAACGCCGGGAATTGACATGCTTGCTGCTACAGCAATGCGTATGTTCCCTTTCGTAAGAGCTACTCCCTCACCAGAAATGAGGTCAGTGGCAACTGCAGCAAATGGAATAGTGCACTGCTCAATGTCGCTGTCGTCGAGGAGAATGCGGAGAGCTTCATCCCGCGGTTCAGGATCAAAGACGCCGGGTCTCACAAGGGTCTTTGAGTATGAAAGTCGATATCTGAGGCGATGGCGAACGTAATTTACAACATGATCCCACATCTCAGCGAAGCGCCCCTCCTCATCTACATCGCTTCGAAAAGCGGAAAACCCCGTTGCTTTGAATTCGTCGCTTACAAGGTAGGAACCCAAACGTTTCTGAACATGCACTACGTTAGGATGTTGAGCATACATGCCCCCGATAATTGCCCCCATGCTTGTCCCGACAATTAACGAAACAGGAATGTCTTCGCGTTCGATAACCCGGAGCACGCCGAGGTGGGACAGTCCACGCGCACCACCTCCCCCAAGAACGAGAGTCACCCCTTGTTTTGCCTGTTTTTTCCAGATAGGCATGCGTTCATCCTCTCAACTGGCCCTATGTCACATGCAACGGAACCAACAAGATGTCACATATAAGAATCTACAGAAAATTGAGCTGGAAAACCAGAATCCTACCTGCGTTAATTCTAGATCCCCGAGGTTGTATTTCTGTTACCTGGTCGGTATATTTTTTCTGTCAGCTTCTCAATCAGAAACCATGTTTCTGTCCATATAGGCAGATTAATCTTGTTTCTTTTATCATTGTTGAGGGTGTATAAGCATTCCATTTCCCGAAGAGAAAACTATGCGAAATACAAATCATCTCGATCTCCTTTTCGAAGATGATGACATCATCGTGGTCAATAAGCCTGCTCCCTTTCTCTCTGTCCCTGACCATTTCAATCCTGGTCTTCCGAACCTTGCTGATCTTCTCAACGAAACGTACGGACACGTGTTTGTTGTACACCGTCTTGACCGCGACACAAGCGGGATAGTTCTTTTCGCAAAGAACGAGGACGCCCACAGAGCTCTCAGCGGACAGTTCGAGCATCACTCTGTGGAGAAAACGTACATTGCCCTTGTAGATGGACGGCTTGCAACACAGTCAGGGTGCATAACTTTCCCATTACGAGAGGACATTCACCATTCCGGGCGGACGAAAGTTGATCAGCGAGACGGGAAGCCTTCAGAGACCTCCTACCGTGTGCTGGAGCAGTTTAGCAACTCTGCATTTGTGGAGGTCATACCAAAGACGGGGCGCATGCATCAGATTCGCGTGCATTTCAAAGCCGTCGGTCATCCTCTTCTCATTGATCCGCTTTACGGAATCCATTCAGCAATTTATCTTTCCCAGATGAAGATAGACTACAAGCTCACAGCAGCAGAAGAGCGACCTCTCATGGCGCGGCTCACTCTCCATGCATGGCGGCTTTCCTTTGCTCATCCAAGAACGGAGGAAATTCTGACCTTTGAAGCACCACTCCAAAAAGATTTTGCCGTTCTCCTCAAGTATTTGCGCAAACACCAAATCATCTTTTGGGATCGTCTTCCATTAACCACTGAAACGCAACAGCTCAGACGTAAGTCCCGGCAAAGGCGGGATAAATACTCCAGAACCTAATTACACCATGATAAAAGAGAATATGGACACACGACAGGCAAAACTCATTGAAGCTTTAAAGGACAATTGGCGCCGCGAAATCCTTGGAGCAAAGGCTTATCGCGCGCTGGCAGAAAAGGAACGTGACCCGAAGCGAAAGGAAATCCTCATCAGGATTGCTGAAGGAGAAGAAGCCCACGCTGTCCGATGGGAGAAGCGCCTACGAGAACTTGGCAGCAGCCCGCCAGAAAATGTCGATACACTGAAGGAACGGTTTAAGCGCTGGCTCCTCGTTCAGCTTGGAACGAACACCGCCCTGAAAAGGGTCGAAGCAACAGAGAACAGGGACATTGGGATATACGAACGCCAGCTTTCCCTTGAGACAGCTGAAGAAGATCGCAAAGCGATCGCAGAGGTTCAGCAAGAGGAAAAAGTACATGAGAAAATCCTCCACTCGATGGCAGAGCCGGCTCCGAGTGGAGTTAGAGGCACCCTGGGGCAAAGCGCCTACTCTCCCCAATTGCAACTGGAAACAATTCTCGGACGTGAGCGCTGGCATGTGCGATCTGGTGGTTGGATTGGTCAAGCGATCTACGGCGCAAATGATGGCTTAGGCGCAGTGTTCGGGATAGTTTCAGGGATGGCTGGCTATACAGGTGGAAGTGAGGTAGTTCTCATATCAGGCCTTGCGGGCATGCTCGCAAGTGCGCTCTCAATGGGCTCCGGTGCATATCTGGCAACAAAATCTGAACGCGAGGTCTATGAGGCGGAACTGGAGCGAGAACGAAAAGAAATCATTGAAAATCCAGAAGAGGAAAAAGAAGAGCTCCAACTTTTCTATGAGCTGAAAGGATTTTCGAAAGAGGAAGCCGAGCTTCTTGCGAATCGACTTGCCGAACAACCTGACCATATGCTCAAAACTTTAGCTCATGAGGAACTTGGCCTATCTGAGGCTACGTTCCCTCATCCATGGAAAGCGGCGGCATCAGCGACGCTCTCAACGGCATTTGGTGCATTCATCCCGATTATTCCTTTTTTCTTCGCTCACGGAATGCCTGCCGTCATCACAAGCATGATCATCAGTACAGCCGCCCACTTCCTTATTGGCGCTTCAAAAACCATCGTGACGGGAAGAAGCTGGCTTACCAGCGGAACAGAGATGACAGTAGTTGGAGTTGTTGAGGCAGCAATCACATACGCCCTTGGTGTGCTTCTCTCACCAGGGCATCCCACACTTTGAAATAGGAGGGGAAAAATGTCATTCATATCTCTCATTGAACAGTATCGCATGGCGTATCAGGCACTTCGCGAACCAATTGAAGGTCTCTCAGCGGAGCAGCTCACTATGAAGCCAGCACCTGAAAAATGGAGCATCACGGAAATCCTTCTTCACCTTCTTGATAGCGAGCTACACACATCTCTCAGAATCAAGAAAATCCTTGCGGAAGAAAATCCAAAACTTACGCCGTTTGACCAGGACAGCTGGGCAACAAAACTCAAATACCAATCACTTGATGCCCGTGCCGCACTTCTCGCCTTCGGACTCCTTCGCGAACTCAATGCAGAATTGCTTATGCATCTGAGCGATGAACAATGGGACCGAACAGGAGTGCACGAAACCCGAGGAGTGATTTCTGTTAAAGATCTGATCCAACAAGCTATTGAGCACGGAGAAAATCATCTTCGCCAAATCCAAGCAATTCGTTCACAATTTAACCGTTGAGAGGAAGGTGCGAAGACACATGGAAAAAGTTACTCTTTACTTGCATCTGCTCAGCGTCGGTATGCTTCTTAGCCTCCTTTTTGTTTCGCCCTTTGCCGAGAAAGCACTCCGAAAAAGTTCGCCTGCAGATGCTGCTACAATTCACAGCTTTATAAATCAGTTAGGGGTTCTATCTCCTTTTGCCGTCGCGCTCCTATTGTTCACCGGAATCGGAAACATAATCTTTTTCCATGTGTCCCTTAAGACTGCCCAATGGCTTCAAGCGAAATTGGTGTTCTATTTCGTCCTTCTTCTAATAGGGGCAATCAACGGACCCTTTCTCAAACGGCGTTTACAATTGTACAGAGCTCGTGCTGAGAAGCAGACACCTGAGCTTGATGCGCGCATCGGAGCGTTCAACACTCGCGAGGCGTTCTTTCTCATCTGGCAATGGATTCTCGTACTGCTCATCATCGCTCTTTCAGTGTTCAAATAGTTGCAAAGCATATTTCCTTACCGGATGAATAACAGGAGGTAATGAATGGATCATACTTTAGTCACAACAACGTTCGACATCGCTGGATACCGTGTTGTTAAGCAACTGGGCGTTGTCCGCGGAATCACCGTAAGGTCACGCTCGTTGTTTGGGAACATAGGCGCTCTGTTCCAAATTCTCTTTGGGGGGAATATAACTCTTTATACACAACTGTGCGAGAAGGCACGAGAAGAAGCGTTTGAAATCATGATTTCCCATGCTGAAGCAATTGGTGCGAACGCTATTCTCGGCGTACGATATGACGCCACCTCGGTTGCTGGTGGGGTCAGTGAAGTTCTTGCTTATGGTACTGCTGTCATTGTTGAACGTCTATAGTTTATTGTTCCACTTTTGCACACCATGAATGAATCAATGTCTCAGCCCCTAACTGAAAGGAGTTTGTATGGATATCACAGGGAAAACAGTTCTCGTCCTTGGTGGGTGGGGCCTTGTAGGATCCGCTATCGTGCGAAAAATCATCGAGGAGAAACCAAGTCGAATCATTCTCACCAGCCTGCTTCAATCAGAAGCAGAGGAATCTGTTGCTGCTCTCCGCAACGAATATCCTCACCTCGGCTCCGACTACTTTATCCCATGGTGGGGTAATATTTTCGTCCGCTATGAGCTGAAAGACAAAGCACGTGAGGAAATTCTGGGAGACCCCTCGTACCGACAGATGCTCATTGAGGATATCCTTGATGAACTCACCGAAGACGTTCTCAAGCGCTCCTCTCTATATCAGCTCCTTACAACATATCGCCCGGAAATTGTCATCGACTGCGTCAATTCAGCAACGGCAATTGCCTATCAAGATATTTTTCAAAGCTCACGCGATGTTCTGCAGAAGCTTCAAGCCGCGAAGTCCGGCAAACAGACCCAGGAGCTTTTTGAAGCGACAGAAAAACTTCTTTCCACGCTCTACATTCCGCAACTCATCCGGCACGTGCAAATCCTCTACCAATCAATGCATACCGCCGGGACAAAAATCTATGTGAAAATCGGAACCAGCGGCACCGGCGGAATGGGCTTGAACATCCCTTACACCCATAGCGAAGAGAGACCTTCCAGGGTGCTCCTGAGCAAATCGGGTGTTGCAGGTGCACATACTCTCCTTCTTTTCCTCATGGGGCGAACCCCAGACGCTCCGATCACAAAAGAGATCAAACCAACTGCAGCAATTGCATGGAAGCGAATCGGCTTCGGGGAAATCAAGAAAAGAGGAGCTCCAGTTGAACTTGAAGATTGCCCTCCGGAACAAGGGACTCGACTTGAGGGCTCATTCGAGATTCGGACCTCGAAAACCTTCCCAAAGCTCGGCGAGACACTAAAATCGGTCTTCATCGATACCGGTGAAAACGGCATCTTCTCCCGCGGCGAGTTCGAAGCCATTTCAACTCCAGGTCAAATGGAATTCGTCACACCTGAAGAAATCGCTGAGGATGTAATCTATGAGATCAAGGGGGGAAACACAGGCCATGATATCATCAATGCTCTTGATAATGCAACACTTGCTCCTACGTATCGTGCCGGTTTCCTATTTAACAGCGCAATTACAATGATGAGAAAGCTTGAAGCAGAACATAACGTTCGCAGCATCGCCTTTGAAATGTTGGGTCCTCCACGGCTCTCAAAGCTCCTCTTCGAAGCACACCTTCTTCGATCAACATACGTTACAATAAAAGGAATCCTTGCCTCAGATCCACGGGAGATCAGCAAGACACTGGAACATTACATCTTTTCCGAGCGGCGACTCCGAGCTGAAATCCTCTCCATAGGCATCCCAATTCTACTTAGTGATGGGAAAACACTCTTGCGTGGAACGACTGTGAAAATCCCCCCTTATCGCGGTGAGAATGTTCTTCCAATCACTCCTGAAAATATCGACACATGGGCGCACGACGGCTGGGTTGATTTGCGAGTTTCCAATATGGAGCGCTGGCAAAACCGTTTCCGGCAGATTATGGCAGAGGTGGAGAGCATCCCAGCAGCAGATACAAGCTCTCGCTTCCTGCATACGGCGGAATACTGGAATCACTTCGATGAACTTGATGAAGGAAAAGTTGTGGGATGGATCTTCATAGTGGAGGAAAAAGGGAGAAGAATGAAGGCGTAAACCGACAACTGTTAAATGAAAATTGGAAGGTGCAAAATGTAGATTGTTTTATATCTCAAGACTTACAATCTGCAACCTTCTCACTCACGGCCCAAAAGGCTCCAGCTGAAGGCTGTTTTGCCTCTCGCAGGGATAAGCATCTGGCTTAAAATGCCCCATCATAAACAGCTAAGAAACAGAGCCACTTTATCCGCACAAGACGCTCCCACCGTTCACATTGAGAACTTCTCCTGTAATATGGCGCGCAAGATGGGAGGCAAGAAAGATAACCGGACCAGCGATATCATCAGGTCCAGCGATACGTCCAAGGGGAATGCTCTTTCTAACCTCCTCTTTGTAGTTTGGGTCGCTGAAAACTTCTTTGCACATGTCAGTATCTACCCAGCCCGGGGCAACGCTGTTCACGAGAATATTGAACGGGGCGAGCTCAACAGCCAGTGATTTCGTGAAAGAGATTATCCCTCCTTTCGACGCAGCGTAATGAGAATGGAAAGCCTCTCCCCGCTGACCTGCCGTGCTGGAAATGTTGATAATTCGTCCTCCCCCTTGTTGTTTCATGTGCGGTACCACTGCACGACACATGTAAAAAGTTCCCTTCAGGTTCACATCGATCGTTCGCTCCCACACTTCATCGGACATCTCATCAACTTCCCCGTAAGTCCAGATGCCGGCATTGTTGACAAGAACATCAACGCGACCAAAGTTACGGAGGACATCATCAACTATCCGCTGGACATCCCCCCAAACTGCTACATCGCCGCGTACAGCTATCCCCTTTTGTCCAAGTCTCTCAACTTCTTTGAGGACTTCCTTGGCAGCATCTTCACGCCCCATATACGTGATTGCTACAGTCCCTCCTGCTGCAGCAAACAGACGGGCAACGCTTGCCCCAATCCCGCGCGAGCCACCGGTAATAAGCGCAACTTCTCCATCGAAATGAATCATGGCTTCTCAACTCCTCTCAAATAGCTTTTGTACTGAGTGTTTATATCATGTCGATGTAATTCTCAAGCACAAGCTTGATAAACATAGCTTTGATGATTATTTTTACTGTAGTCTCTGTCATATTGGAGTGCAAGCACTATGGGAATGGAAGCTGCCAGAAATGTCCTCACGAGGTTTCTCAAGGAACGGCATTACCGAATCACATCGGAGCGATTTATTGTCCTCGACGCTGTCCTTTCCACCGAAGGGCATTTTGATGCCGACAAACTTTACCTTAAACTGAAGAACGAGGGTGCCAAGATATCAAGAGCAACAGTTTACAAGACGTTGGACATCCTACGTCGCGCAGGGTTAGTTTCAAAGCACCAGTTCGATGATGGTTACTCGCGATATGAACGCGCTTTTGGAAAAGCACTTCACCACCACTTAATTTGCGTCCGCTGTGGAGAGATCATCGAATTTTCCAACGAGAAACTCCTGAAGATTCAGAACGATGTCTGCAAAGAAAAGCGCTTCAAGCCACAAAGCTCTACGTTTCAAATCTTCGGTGTCTGCGAGAAATGCCAGAAGGAACTTGAGAAAACACCTTAATTAAAAATTTCATAACCATCAAGTCTTTGGAGATATTTCATGGTTACTGAAGAACAAGTCTACGAAGTCCTCAGAGATGTCTACGACCCGGAAATTCCGGTGAACATCGTTGATCTTGGACTTATCTACGAAGTGAAAATCAATAACGATTGGGTCGGCATCAAAATGACACTCACGGCTCCGGGATGCCCGGTTTCCGTCTACCTTGCCCAGCAAGTGAGGGAACGACTTCTTACAATCCCCGAAGTGAAAGATGCAGACGTCCGCATTGTATGGGAACCGCTCTGGAATCCAAGTATGATGTCAGACGAAGCAAAGAAACTCTTGGGCTGGGGATTATGAAAATATAGACCATTTCCCTCCCGTATCCGAACAGATATTCTCTTCTATTTCTTGCCGAGAGGGTTCCCCTGTTCGTCCACCAGAACAACCCCGCCTGCGGGACTAATTCCAAGCTTCTCCAGTGGCTCTTTCACC
Organism: Bacteroidota bacterium; assembly: GCA_049973045.1. Lineage (GTDB taxonomy): Bacteria > Bacteroidota > Ignavibacteria > 0-14-0-80-59-12 > 0-14-0-80-59-12 > JBMFJZ01. The sequence goes on from JBMFJZ010000010.1 coordinate 13,495, forward strand.
GATTGCACATCACCCACAACAACTACCACTGATGCATCAGGGTGAAGGTAATGCTGAGCAGCTCGCTGCACATCTGCAGCAGTCACCGCTTCAATATTGCTTACCAGATGAGAGAAATAATCATCGGGCAAATTGTAGAGGACAAGTGTCGCAATTTGCCTTGCAATATCGCCAACGGTCTCGAAATTGCGAGGAAGACTGCGGATAATCGATGCCTTCGCCAGATTTAATTCACCTTCCTGCACAGCATCCCTCCGGATGCGAGTCAACTCGTTCATCACATCAATGATGGAGCTATCTGTGACACTCGTCTTCACCCCCGCTGCTACAACAAATGGTCCCGCAGATTTTCGATAGTCGAACGAGCTTCGAGCACCGTACGTATAGCCCTTCACCTCGCGAAGAACCCAATTGATACGGCTATTAAATGTCCCCCCGAGAATTTGATTAAGAACAACAGTTGCATAGTAATCTTTAGTTTCACGGGGTAAGCCAATCCCCCCTACGCGGATTTGTGACTGAGGGGCATTTGGTTTATCGATAAGATATATCGTTGTATGTGCTGGCGGCACAGCTGCTGGCACTAACTGTACAGGAACTTCCCGCTCCTCCCACGGACCGAAGGCAGATTCAAGTTCCGTGATGAGAGTTTTTGGCTCGATATCACCGACGATGATAAGTGTTGCATTATTTGGTCTATAGTACGTTTCATAGAAGTGCCGAATATCTTCAATCGTGATTGATCTCACAGAAGTTTCAGTTCCATCCACCGGTTCACCATAAGGATGACTTTTCCCGTAAAGAAGTCTGGCGAAGACATTGCTGGCAACTACCGCAGGTTGATCTTTGTCCTGAAGCAAAGCGGTAAGCGTTTTTTTCTGGACCCGCGCATATTCACTGTCTGGAAACGTTGGATGAACGATAACATCAGAGAAAAGTTCGATGGCTTTTTTCAGATGCTCTGAGAGAGTCAAAAGAGTGATGAATGAGCCATCTGCATTGACAAACGCTCCATAGCGTGCACCGATGAAATCAAAATCATCAGCTATCTGGAGTGCAGAGCGCGTCTGTGTCCCTTCGTCAAGCATCTGTGCAGTCAATGAAGCCAAGCCCGCTTTACCTGCTGGGTCAGCAGCGGCTCCAGTCTGAAAAACCAACTCCATCTGAGCAACAGGAATCTGGTGGTGTTCAACGAAAATCACCTTTAAGCCATTTTTCAACTGCGCATGCTGTAGCCGTGGAAGCTTTAACTGCGGTGTTGGTCCCGGCTCAGGCTTCTTGGAACGATCAACTTGTGCGGTTGCAGTTAACGCAACAAGAACACTCATGGCGATCAACGTTAGAAGTCTCATGCTTAAGTCTCCAGTTTTCAGTCATGAACATAGATTGCAAAACTCACGAGCCTTCCCGATGGGTCGGGACAACCGGGGACGCTGCCTGATCTGTTTTACCTTTGGGCACCACACTTAGAACGACTCGACCTTTGCTGGCTAAATATTTCTCCGCAGCTTTCTGGACATCCTGCGCCGTTATCCGCTCATACCGTGCGAGGTCATCATTGAAGTAACCCGGGTTACCGAGATACACATTGTAGTGGTTCAATTGGTCTGTGATCCCACCAAAACCGCCGATGTGCTGCAACCCATAGATAAACGATGCCTTCACCTGATTCTTTGATCGTTCAAGCTCACGATCGCCTACTCCACTTTTGAGAATGCCGCTAAGCTCTTCCTCGATAGCTTGTTTCAATTCCGCTAATGAATGTCCGGGTGCAGCGGTCGCAATGATGAGAAATGAACCCGAAAGTTCACCTGAATTTTGAAATGCATACACATCCTGCGCAATTTGTTTCTCATACACGAGCGATTTATACAAACGAGAGTTCTTCCCCCCAGCAAGAACGCCTGCAAGGATGTCAAGCGCTGCATCATCATTTGCAAATTCAGCTGTTGATGGCCAGGCTAAATAAAGGCGAGGTAGCTGAACCTGATCTTCCATCACAACATCTTTTTCTTCTTTCAACGTCGGCGTCCATTTTTTCAATGTCTCCACAGGCTTGCCACGAGGAATGTCGCCGAAATACTTCTCCACGAGTTTCTTTGCTATAGCTGGATCAAAATCTCCCCCGATAGCAAGACTCGCATTATTAGGCACATAGTACGTACGGAAAAATTCTTTCACATCCTCAAGCGAGGCGGCGGTCAGATCTTCCATCGAGCCAATCGTCAGCCAATGGTATGGGTGATGAGGTGGATAGAGTGCGGAAACGATTTTTTCCCATGCTAAACCGTAGGGACGATTATCATAGCTTTGACGCTTCTCATTTTTCACGACATCACGCTGGTTATCAAGTTTCGCCTGATCCATTGCGGGAAGAAGATATGCCATGCGATCAGCTTCGAGCCAGAGAGCAAGCTCAAGGAAGTTGCTCGGAACAACTTCCCAATAGTTAGTTCGATCCGTGGAAGTCGAACCATTGAGTGTCCCTCCAGCTTCCTCAAGCAAACGGAAATGCTCTCCCTTGCCGACGTGTTCCGATCCCTGGAACATCATGTGCTCAAATAGATGTGCAAAGCCTGTCCGGCCTGGCTTCTCTCGAGCTGATCCGACATGATACCAGAGATTCACTGCGACCAAAGGGACAGTATGATCCTCATAAAGTATTACCTGAAGACCGTTGGGCAACTCATATTTCTCATAACGGATATCAAGCTGAGCAAACACAGGCAAGACTCCCAATGCAAAAAGGATGAACAGCAAATGGACTTTCATATACGACCTCCTGAGACTCAATCAAAGCACACAGACTGACAAAAATATATCGAACGTCTACAAACTTTGCAAACCGCAAAATGCTTCAGCTGATATTTCAGTTGAAGCAAAGGCTAAAACATCCGGCTCAGCAAATGTAGCCGACCGGAACGGAGTGTCAAATACTCGCGCCCCTGTACGCCGCGTAGACCTTATTTGTTTTCGCGCCTTACATCAAGGGGTGACGGACGAACAGATAACTTCCTCACAATTATTGTTCATACACCCATGTTTCTGAATCAGCTCGGCAATCTTTGATATACACAAAGCCCCCGGTTTGACTGAGTGCGTCAATGAACCCCATGCCCATATCTTCGCCTGCTACATCTCCCCCGCCAAACAATAAGGACAATCCCTTCAGCACAATATTGGGCATTCGCACCGTTGTCGACTTCTCACCATTTTGATAGACCTCAATCACAAGAGAACTGCCACCCTTGATGCTCTTGGGGGCTTGTTTAAATTCTTTAACAGATAATTGCGTCTCAATGTCAGCCTTGTGATCATATACGCTTAGCAACTCACCGCCGCTCTGCTCAAGAGCTTTTTTGAGAGTTTGTACAGATAGCTTGGCGCCTGCTATACCTAATTTGGCAGTATCTTGGCTCGCTTCGAGAACTGTCTTCACCAAGTTAAGCGGCATAACTATCTCGGTAGTTAGCTCACCTTTTTGCTTGATAGTTACCCACAGAGCCTGGCTTTGCGAAAACGATGTTGAACAATAAAAAGTCAACAATGCAAGACAAGTAAGAACAAACATTCTCACTTTCATAGTTCACCTCCATATTTGCTACTTTCGATATGGAAAGAAAGCTTAATTCACAACATGATACGCAGGTTTCTGATAGAAGTTTCGAAAAGGGGAGAAAAATCACTCACAGTAAGCGTTTTCAGAAACGTCGGGTGAACATTATCGGAATATCAAATTGAAACTGAACTTCTGGCTCAGTGAATAGCGTTGCTGTCCGTTCGAGGGAGCAGCGAAAATACCCTTCGTTTTCGTCGGCGCCTGTGGGGGTTAACTTAAGCCGTTGCAGGGACCGGAATTTACTTCAAAGAGATTTAGACACTACAGCACCACTTGACTGGTGCTCTCGTTGATTGTGCACTCCTTCTGTCCATTGCCCTGTGAGGCTTTCCAAAGTCTGTAATAAAGTCCTCTCCTGTTAGAGATCAACTCTTCATGGTTACCAAGTTCCTCAACCTTCCCATTTGAAAGGACAACGATTTCATCAGCTGTCATTGCAGCAGTGAGTCGGTGCGCAACAATTACAGTCGTTTTCCCTTTCCGAAGCTCGACAATTTTTCTGACAATTTCCATCTCTGTCTCTAAATCTATCTCAGATGTAACTTCATCCATTAGTAATATTGACGGATCACGAACCAGTGCTCTCGCTAAGGCTACCCTCTGCCTTTCACCTCCAGATAACCGCAATCCACTAGACCCTATGTCGTAATTTAATGCTGAAAAAGCCGCATCATGTGCAAGAAAACCAGTGAACCTGCTGATTCCAGTAGCAACGATGCCTTCGCATCTGCAAACTTTATTCAAAAATCAATTTCGTAACCGAGTCTTCCCATCAGGTCAGTTGTCTTAAAGTTGTCAAGAAGATTTATGAGAAAATAAATATTGTTGCGACTGGTTAAGTAGTAGTTAATCAACAAATTCAATTGATCCAGCTTTGCTTGAGCCGATGGGATGAATAGGTGCTGGTAGTATGCACGGAAATACGCCTGTGCGATCAGTCGAACGGTAGAGGAAACTGTGTAAAACTTATCTGTTAGACCCGCCGTAGTCCTGGCAGTATAATCGGCAGAGAAGGCAAAAGTGCTGAAGGGGGTTATGGAAAAACCAGCTCCCCGGTAAGTCAGTTTGCTCCCGAAGAAGCTACCTGTGGTTAGTGTGGCATATGCAGTCCCCAATCGTCCTATGCGCCCAGAAAGTGTCAGACTATGATAGCGATTAATAAGAGCTGCTACTGGTCTGTCATCGTACTGGAGCGAGTAGCCAAGATTAACTTGCGGAAGTAATTCTAGTCCGAAGAAAACTGTAAGCAACCGTAAGGCGCTTCTACTCGGCGTAACGTCGTTTACTGTTGTCAGGCTTCCACCAAGACCTAACGAGGGTACGATTGACCGGTCAAATTTCCAGGTGTAACCAAGCATAGTATATGTTGTCCAATAATTGTTTCCCCAGCTTAGGTACGAAAGTGGATAGTTGTATTTCGGACTGACATAAGCCACCTCCGCGTTCAACGAAAACCCCTGACCGGTACTTGCTGTTTGGAACTGAACGTCGGCAACAGGAGCTCTATGCAGAAAATCGTATGTGATCTGGGCCTTAGCCACCCAGCTTGGAGAATATATACCCTGAAGATCGAGTTGGTATTGTGGCTGGCCGGAATCACTAATTTGCAAAAGTCTACTGAAATTAGCCTGTATTTGCGAATTACCAATGGCCCGACCTCCTGCTACCATAGCATACAGATACTTCGATGGCGATGTCTCTCCGGTGAATATGTTCTGTACAATAGGAGCATCAAAACTCATTAGAAAAATCTTTGTTGGTCCGTTGTCATAGTTATACTGTAGCCCAAAATCCATTTTATCGGATACCAGCTTAGAATAGAACGTATGGGAGCAAATACCCACTTACCTGTGAGGACAACGAAGACTTTAAGTGAAAGGGGATATGATACGTAAATCTCATGTTCAAAAAGCCGGCTCCAGGTGGCATTGGGAGAAGAGACGATGCCTCGAAAACTCCATTGGGTCTTCTAACCAGACCCCTAATTATCTGGATTCCTATGGAGTCAACAGATGTCTGCATCAATCCCCCCATTGGAATCCAGAACTGCGCGACCCAGTATGTAGAATCTATTGTAGCTTTGCTTCGCCAGTTGTAATTCCAAGCGAGATTTATCTGATTTACATTAGATATCTTTGCATCAGCCTGAGTGTTTATAGAATTTATCACAAATTCATAGCCGTCTTTACCCTCACAATCGGGGTCGATTAGAATTTCAACTCCATCATCGTTCTGCCAGTCAATTTGGTCTCTCTGAACACCAAAAGCAAAGGGCTTGTACTTGAAGGCACATTTTACGTAGACATACAATGTGTCCTTTAGCTGTTTGATGACTGCATCTATGGGATAGCTGGATAGTCTCCCGTATTCAGGATAAAACGTATAGAATTTATCAAACTCGATCACACGTGCATTCTCTTGAGCGAAAACCACCTTTTGATAACCAAGTGCGGCACAAAATAAGATGACAGGAAACTGGAACTTTGTTAGCCGGGCGACTAAATCGTACCGGTGAAAGATGCTCATATTGATCTCCTTACTCCCCGTGTTTCTAAGTCAGCGTTTTACAGAACCCACTCTACACGTGTTAATAGAAAATGAAGTGCGGAGTGCCTCACTCCGCACTTAACATGCTGAGTTTCTACTGTGGGCGGCATGCACAACCTTGGACAGTGTTGCAACTGCAGTGGAAGAGCAGCGTAGCACAGGTAGTTTTCTAACATCGGTATCTTAAATCCATGCCCTACTCTTAGCCCCCTTGCCCATGCTTGATCTTCAAGCATAAATTCCATTCTCGTGCTCTCATTTCTGGGAACCAAACGCAAGTTATTTATCTCCTTACCGCATCCTACCCAGTTGCTAATGGGTCTAAAAAAAACGTCATAGCGGTCGTCTCCTCCAAAAATCTCATTGAGCAAATCAAGAAGCTTGAGAATACCCTGGATATTGTCCCTATCAAAATTGATCCTGACTGTGAAGTAGCACACACTGCGCCCGTGAGCGAATTACTCAGTAAAAGATTCCCCTCTTCTGTACGTGAAACTATGTTAAACATCGAGAACTTCATCTTTCAAATGTGTCGCAAATGCTGTGCCAGAAAGAAATCCTCACAAATTCTCGCGCTAATTGAGCTTTACTGGGTCATCTTTCGCACCCATGCGAATAAAAAAATCCTCGATTTTCGCATCCGTGCGAATGAAAAATCCTTTCAAATAAGGAAAATCTTCAGGTTCCCCATGTAAAGTGGGAAAGATACATCATTTTTTACCATCCATTTTCGCAAATTTGCGAATAGCTCTGTAAATCATGTCTTTGGTCACATGGAGCTCTCCCATCACCTTTCTGTAATCCCCTCTGTTTAAGTCCATGGCATGCTTTATAACAATGCTCCTGAAGCATTCTTCTTTTTCCTTCAAACTCATGCCGCCGCCGTTATACATAGGACAGTTTTCAAACTTATTAGAAGGCAAGTGTCTTAACTCCAGCGTTTTCTCCCCATCGCCAAGTCTAAGCACTGCACTCTCAATTATATTTTTCAACTCTCTTACATTCCCGGGCCACGTGTGACATAGAAATCTCTCCATTACGGCAACTGAAACCTTCACTTCTCTTTTCGTAAACTGATGAATGAAGTACTCAACAAAAAATGGTATCTCATCTATCCTGTCACGAAGAGGGGGAACAATTATATGAATCACGTTTATTCTATAATACAGGTCTTTTCTGAATTGTCCTCTCTCAACCAATTGCTCCAAATCCTTGTTGGCGGCACATATAAGTCGGAAGTTACTCGCCCTTGCATTTGTCTCTCCCAACCTACGGTATTCCTTTTGCTCAATAACCCTCAGAAGCTTTACCTGCATGAAAGCTGGCATTTCTTCTACTTCATCTAAAAAGAGAGTACCACCATCAGCAACTTCAATTAAACCAGCATAGTCCTTATCTGCACCTGTGAACGACCCTTTTGCATGTCCAAAAAGTTCACTTTCAAAAAGACTCTCTGGAATAGTTGCACAGTTTACAGCAATAAACTTACCGTCGGTTCCCCTCTGCGAGTTCTCATGTATGTACCTGGCAAGAATTTCTTTGCCAACTCCTGTTTCACCTATAATCAAAACAGGAGAGTCAAACTTAGAAGCCGACCGAGCTTCGTGGTATATCCGGTGAGATGTGCGTGCAAATGAAACAATTGAAAAAGGTGTACTGGCGTCATTTCCTCTCATGCCTTACCTCGCTGCTAGTCCTGAAGTTTCTTGCGAATTACATGTTCCATAGAGCATAATAAAGGGGAATGGAAAAATCAACTAAGGCTTGACAAATTAAGGACGAAGTGCGGCGAGAGATTTTTGGGTGAAAGCATCACCGCTTGATGCCAGTGAGCATACGATCTTATTCTATGCAAGCTTTTTCTCAAGTATTTGCTGGCATTTCAAACAAAACCGTGCTGTCTTTATATCAATCTCTTCCACAGACGTCGAGGAATGCATGACGCAGAGATAGTCTGGACAGTGGATGAGACCAAAGGTGTGTCCGAGTTCATGAAGAGATTCTTTAAGAAGGCGCTCTTGAGTCAGCCGGGGGTTTGGAGGGAATCCGTAGAGCGATTCATCCAGCCGGTAGGTAGACACAATGGCTGTATTCCCATCTAACTGGGCTTCACCGAAGACGAATGTTAGAACGGGCACGAACAAATCGACTGAAGTGATGCCCAGGACTTTATCGCCGGTACTTGCCGAATCTGCGGAACAAGTCTGCCTTTGGCGGGCTTGAAGTGCAACGAGAGCCGCGATAAGAGCGGTGGAGTTGTACTGATTACGAGAAAAATCGAAAGCGAAGGCTGGGTCGAGATGATTGGTGTTATCAATAATTACAGGTATACCGATGATCATGCTAAGCGGAGTAACAACCGAAGAAAGAAGTTTGTCATCAACGGGGATAACAGGAACAAGGGAAACAGAAGGCATTGATCACGGCTTCTTTAATCCATACTTGGCGATCTTATTGTACAGCGTCACTCGGTCGATGTCAAGGATCTCAGCGGCGCGCGTGATGTTCCAGCCTGTCCGGTGCAGAATATTCTCGATATGGGCTTTTTCAACAGAAGCAAGTGAGTCGTCTGCAGGAGTTTCTCGCTTTGAGAGTATCTGAAACGGCAGATCGTCAGGACGAATAGAAGGGGGCTTTGCCAGAACCATGGCTCTTTCAATTACATTTTCAAGCTCTCGCACATTCCCGGGCCAATCATACCGAACAAGAAGGTCCATTGCCTCAGGAGAAATTTCCATCACGGGTTTGTTCATAGCCATTGAGTACTTGCGGAGGAAATGATGAATAAGAGGAGGGATATCTGCACGCCGTTCGCGGAGTGGCGGGACGAAAATAGTAAACACATTAAGCCTGTAATAAAGGTCCTCGCGGAACGTTCCATCCCGTACGGCAGCTTCAAGATCGCGGTTAGTCGCACAAATGATGCGGAAGTCGCTTGTGATGACATCGTTGCCGCCAACTCGGGTAAATTGTTTGGTCTCAATTACGCGGAGAAGCTCGACCTGCATTTTCAGGCTAATTGTTCCGACTTCGTCCAGAAAGATCGTTCCGCCGTCTGCCATCTCAAACTTTCCCTTCCGGCGGTACTGTGCACCAGTGAAAGCTCCTTTCTCATGTCCGAAGAGCTCACTTTCAAGTAGGGTCTCTGGAATAGCACCACAGTTTACAGGAATAATGGGGAAATACCGCCGTGAGCTGTTAACATGAATTGCTCGTGCAATAAGTTCCTTGCCAGTTCCGCTCTCCCCGCGAATCATGACCGTTGTGTCCGTCTGTGCAACTGTACGAATCATTTCGATGATCTTCTTCATCTGAGGGCTCTCGCCGACAATTTCATCAACCTTTGCCAGCTCAGAAATCTGTTGCCGGAGCTGAATGTTCTCGTCAGCAAGCTTTTTCTGTCGAATAGCATTGAGCACCAAATGCGAGAGGTGATCCGGATCCACAGGTTTTGTGACATAATCGAATGCACCCTCTTTCAGGGCTTGGACTGCGCTTTCAACTGAAGCAAATGCCGTGATCATGATAATCGCCGCCGATTTATCAATTTCCTTTAGCTGCTTCTGAAGTTCCAAACCACTCATCCCTGGCATTTTGATGTCGAGAAGAATCACATCCCAGGGACCTTGATTCATCAGCTTCAATGCATGAACAGCATCTTCGGCAGTTCCAACACGGTAGCCATCCTGTCGAAACCACTTGGACAATGAATCACGAACGACAAGTTCATCATCAACAATGAGAATGCTATGCTGTGAAGATTTCTCTGGCATCGTTAATCCACGTTCTTTCGCTTCGACGTTGAGTCAATTCCCTCAGTCGGCTTGGTATTACACGGAAGGGTTATTGTGAATGTGGTACCTTCATGGAGCCTTGACTGTACGGCAATCGAGCCGCCATGGCGCTCGATGATCCCATAGACAATTGAGAGCCCTAATCCAGTACCTTTCCCCTCCTTTTTCGTTGTGAAAAATGGTTCGAAGATGTGAGGAATATCTTCTTCACGAATCCCAATCCCTGTGTCGCTGATCTTTAAGCGAACAGCCTCAAGTTCTGGAACGCTGTTGATTGAGATGCTGAGCATGCCACCTTCTGGCATAGCTTCAACTGCATTGATCTCCAGAGCTAAGAGTGCTTGTTCAATTTGGTATGGGTCACAAAGCAGAACCGCAGGTTGGTTGCCGAGATCAAGTTCTAACTTAATGTTGTGCATCTTGAGATGGTGCTCGATGAGTTTCACGCTCCGTTCAACAATAGCTCGAAGATCCTCCTCACTAAATTCTCCTACTCTCTGACGTGAGAACAGGAGAAGATTCTTTACAATCGAGCCGCACCGCGCTGTTTCATCGGAAATGATTGAAAGTACCTCAACGATTTCAGATACTTGCTCTGGTGAAAGCTCCCCAGGGCGAATCTTCTTCTTGAGCAACCTAGCGTAGGTGAGCACACCTTCCAACGGGTTATTCAGCTCATGAGCTACCGTTGCAGCAAGCTTGCCAAGGGAAGCCATTTTTTCCATCTGAATAATGTTCACTTGAGCACGGCGGAGTTGCTCTGTCTTTTCATCCACGCGCTGCTCCAGTGTTTGTGCCCATTGCGTGAGCTCATCACGAGCTCGTTTGAGTTCCTCACCCATCCTATTGAACGATTCTGCCAATTGACCAATTTCATCGTTTGTGCGGACACAGATCCGATAATCGAGATTCCCTCTCATGATTTCCTGAGTCCCAAGCGTAAGCTTCCGTACAGGTATGTTTACCATCAACCAGATGAACACACCAGCCAGCCCGGCAACAACAATAACCATGAGGAGAGCACTGGTGTACCGTTCCTGGCGCAGGGATGAAAGGTTCGCATCCAATCCGCCAAGGGGAACCATAACATCGAAAACCCCAAGAACTGTCTGCGAAGCAGGATGAGCGTGGCAATCAGCTGAGGAGCACTTCAACTCATTTCGTATCGGAGTAATCATACCGAGGACTCGATACCCTTTCGGTGAGCGGAAGATCCGCGTAAGTTCAGATGGATTCGGGGAAAGCGGCGCTTTACCAGCGACGTGGCACACATTACAAGCCTCCGCACTCATGTTCACACTCTTCCCAACTTCCCCGCTTACTGTGGAGAAGGTGATTTCCCCCTTCTTGTTGTAAATGCGGATAGCTTCAATTCCTGGTTCACTACCTATGGTTGTGATGATTTGGTAAATGTCTTCTCGACGGTTGAGCAGCATACTGTAATGTAGCGAACGTTTGATAAGATCGCTCATCTGAGAAACGTTGCTCACCATAGTGTGGAGAATTTGACGTGACTGCAAATTGACGCTAAGCGTCGTGAAGATCCCCGTGCCAACAAACATGACCACAAGGATGATAAGGAAAAGCCGAAATGCTAAAAGCTTTGTGATCTTCATCAACCCCCTATAGAACAGCTCTGCAAGATTCGTGCCAAAAGACTGCCCGGTTTCCCCTTCATTCTCAACAAGTTTCATCAATTTCTAAGCGGGCTCATTGCGGAGATTCTCAAATTTGAAAAAGCTGTCGCAAAATAAAGAAAGCCTCAACGGATAACCGCTCGAGGCTTTTTTCTAAAAATTTCTTTAGTGGCTAAGGGCGCTTTTCGAAAATACGGCTAATAATCTCAAAATACTTACGAATTCCCACCATCTCCTGTATGTTCTCCAAAGGAAATCCACCATCGTAAAGCGTCTTGCCAACTGTTGGTCGGTTCAACTTAAGCAGATCTAAAAATTCCTTTCGCAAAGCTACAAGCTCCTCCCGAAAAAGTGAAGATGCCTCAGCAGGAGAAAGAAGGAGCTGGAGGTCGACTTGAAAATCATCCGGGGCTAAACAAAGAATCCATCCCTCATCGTACGGACTGTCGTTAATGAGATGAGGGTGCTCTTTAAGAGCCTGATTTGATTGCAGAATCGTTCCAGAAATGGGGGAGTGCAAAGTGACCGCTCCCTCTCTGTGAACAACCCAGGCACAAGGTGCGTCGCGTTCAATCCAAACAGGTATATGCGGTACAACAACACTGGCTACAGTCCTGAGAAAGCTCGCCCCCACATGATCGATCCCGATCCGACAGCATTGAGTCTCATCCTTCCGGATCCAGATATGGTTCCTATGGTAAAGCCGATCACCCGGAACCTCCACATCGCTAAAGGGGGCAAAGGCGACTTCAACAGCTTGCTCAAAAGACCTTGCTCCCGTATCAGCGACATCCGGTGTTTGGCCATGGAGAGGTGGCGATTCGGAAACAGCGGCTGATTTCTTTTCTCCCTCTTTCGTCGTAGCGTGCTGCCGCATCACAGCATCAAAGGGGCACTCCTCGCATCGGTAGTCACGGTCGCAGAGCTTATATGTAACAAACCCTGCTTCCATCCAGATGCATTTAAGTTCCTTCTTCTGGTAGATGCTATGGTCTGATTTTGTCACCGCAACGCTCCTCCAAGGAGTCCTTCACTTTACGAGCTGGCATCGCAGCGCTATTTCAATTCTTGCTTTCCGCAGGAATCTCTTTAAATGAAACAATTTCCACCTCATCCTCGCCTGACGGTGCGCTAACAATCTCCTCAGGAAATACTGGAAGATATTTTGCTGCAAGCTCAAACGCAGCGAATCCAAGCGCAACGATCATGAACGTGATGGAAATCTCCATCCAGCTTGGGAAATAGGAAACCCCCGCTGATCGTTCAATTCCAGTGATGCTCACATTCATCCGATTAAGAATAAAGCCGAGCACAACCAACAGCGAGGATACAAATAGCCAATTCTTATCCCGGCGCACTTTTGGCGTCGAAAGAAGAACGATTGGAACAATCACTCCAAGGATCATTTCAGCCCAATAAAGTATCCCCTCCAGATTAAATGTGGAGATATATGAAAACAAATTTCCACCAAGGACATCCTCGATCTTCAGCACAAGATACACAGCAAGAGCGACGACCGTCACTTTACCAAGCTGCGACAACAAAGGGAGTTCGATCTCCCGATGAAATGCTCGAGAGCTGAAGAAAGACTCGATTGTGATCATCGCTGGTCCGACAGCTACCGCTGAAAGGAAAAATAAATATGGCAGGTTTGAAGAGTACCATAGCGGATAAAGTTTCTCTGGCACAATTAAATAAAGTGATCCGAGCGATGATTGATGAAGCGACGAAAGGATAACACCAGCAATAACCAGAGGGATGGTAATTGCATGGAGAATTCTTTGCGGTTTTTCCAAATTCAACCGCTCAAAGACCATAGGGCTGAATTCCAGAGCAAGAACCGTGGTGTATAGCATCACACACCAGCCAACTTCAAACATCACAGAATGTGGGTTCCACATTATAACAGGATGCCAAATATTCCACGGACGCCCGAGGTCAAATAACAACGCTCCTATGACAAGGATATATCCAAGAAAGGCGGTGAGAATTGCCGGACGTAGAATCGGTTTGTAATGATCGAGATGAAAAATATATACGGTCGCTGCCATAACAAATCCACCCGAAGCCAAGCCGACACCACAGAGAATATCGAACCCGATCCACAACCCCCAGGGGAACCGATCGCTGAGATGCGTAGCACCCCCAAGTCCTTGCGTATACCGAATCACTGTAGCCCATAAGCCAAATGCCACAATGATCCAGAATACTCCTTTCCAAAAAGAGATTTTCGGAATCTTCATGGTCCTTATTTTTCTCCCTTAGTTAAGTATTGCTTTATCCGTGATTTTGCTCATTAGTTTTCTTCGGCTTCTGTTCGTATCGACGAACCTCTTCCCGACGCTTTGTGATCCACCAAATTCCGCCCAACAAGGTGCCCGCCCAGAAAACGTAATTCGGAATTTTCGACATAACATTCCAGGTAAGCAGCGGCAAAGGATGTTGAGGGAGATTCGTTTTAAACCCAAGCTGTTGAAACGGTTTGTTTGCGAGGAAAAGAATCGAGGTTCCACCAGCTTCCTGCACTCCGTAAATTCGCGGGTAGTAGTTCCCGGAATTCTCACGAATCCGCTTGTATGCTTCCTGGAGAAGATCTTCTCTTGGTCCAAAGATTCGAGCCTGTACGGGACATGCTTCGACACAGGCAGGGGGCTTACCCTCCTGAATGCGTGGGTAGCACATGTCGCATTTCATGATTTTAGGATTCAGTTTATTCCACTGATACTTTGGTACCTGGAACGGACAAGCCTGCATGCAATACCGACAACCAATGCACTTATTCGAATCGTAAATAACAGGTCCTAAGTCTGTTTTCCTCAGTGCTCCAACAGGGCACACAGATGCACACGTAGGCTCTTCACAGTGCATACAAAGCTGTGGAACATAGACGTCACCCCATTGTTGAACTGCTGTGTTCTTTATAGCTGATAATTCGTGTGGCACCTCAGGGGTCATGGGGAACCCCCATCGCTCGGCGCAAGCATCTTCGCATGCGTAACACCCAATACAGAGGGTTGTATCAATTAGCATTCCAACTTTTTCCATAGCGGTCTCCGTGTTCTGATAAAGTGTTGTTTCTGCTGTGTGGTCCTTATCGAGTTCTCAGACATAGCTCTTCACTCGGAGAGAAACCCTTTCTCAAACGCCTCCCAGATTCGCTCCTCCGCATGCTCAAGTACTCCGCTGATAGGGACGCCGCCATCAAGCAGTGTTACACCTGCAGGAGAAAGCCTTTCAGGAGACGTTTGCGCTGTGATAAACTCACGGAACCGCTTCAACTCTCCGCGTAGCCAGCGAACCGCTTCATCTGCCACGGAAAGCTTCTTTATTTCAGCAGCAACATCCCTAGGTTGAATTAGTGCAACCCATCCTTCGTTGTATGGATCCTTTTTCATGAGCTCAGGTAAACTGGCAATTGATGGGTTAACAGCAACGACTACGCCGGAGATAGGGGCAGAGATTGAAAGTTTGCGGTTCCCTTGCTTCAACGTAAACAACGGCTGACCTTTCTGCACTTCGCTTCCTACAGGCACAATGTCAACTTCGTCAATGTCACCAACAATTTTCTGCACAAAATCGTCAACGCCAACACGAAGCTTGCCAGAGGAAAGAAGATATACCCATGCATGACCTCGCCCGAAAAAATATCCCCGAGGAATTATAAACCGATCAGCACGGACCGGCTTAACTTCTTTACGCCGATTAGCTCGCTGTACAATGAAATCAAGAAGAAGAAATGCCAAAATCGTCCCTATGACAAATATAGCTACCATTTGTTTTACTCCTCATTGTGTTAGAGTTTCCTTAAAATAGATGACAAATCTACTCCGCAGCGAAAAATTCGCGGGAAAATTTCTCCCACTCTTCGTCACTCATCAGCTCACCAAATCCATCCACAAGATCGCCACCATCCTGATAGGTTACACCAAGTCGCGGTGAAAGCCGTTGAATCACAAGTCGCTTTGCCTGGTCCATCCACATCTCAGCAATTGCTCCATGGAGTAGGTTCTTCAAATTTGCTTTCAATGCTGTAGGCTTGATGACAGCGACCCACCCTTTGCTGTAGGGAGCATCATGCAGAAGGTCAGGGTTTTTACTTAGAGCTTGGTTCGCATTAAGCACGACTCCTTCAATCGGCGACATCTGCACCACCGTGCGAGTACCTCTTCGAATCTTCCAGAGCGGATCCCCCTGGCTCACGTGCATACCAACTGGAGGCAACTCGACATTCCCTGGAACACCAAGTGCCCGAATAACAAATTCATCGGAACCAACAATACCTTCCCCATCTGCCAGTTGCATCCATGTGTGCGCCGGATGATAATACCTCTCCGATCTGAGTCGTATCGCCTTCTTCTTTCTCTCCGCTCCTCGCTGCATGGAGAGTTCATGTGCTCTCCCTCGAGAATGCATGACAAGAAGTTCTATGAGTGCGATCGTTGCGAACATCAAAACAACCATTAGAACGGTCATGATTGATCTTCCCCCTTTCCTTCAACCCCGTCTTTATCATATCTGCTTAGTATACTTGCAAAAACCATTCCAAACGATCATAAATAGCTAGTGCTCGTCAGCCTATAACTAATTGAATTTTAAACAGATACGGCTCCTCATATCTTTACTTCTGCATCGTTAAAGAAAAATCCACACGGTGCGCTGAATAATTCAACACAAGTCCTTGGCTTCTCTTCATAAGTGAAGAGAAGCCAAGGACTAAGCTTCTGTGGATATATATAACAGTCAGTGTGGATTTATTCAACAGTCATAGCGCTCAAGGTCTGCAAATGTCCTTCTCCTTATCGCTTTCAGCGAGATGTACAATCTTCCTTAGTCAACTTTTCCACAAGAGGATTTAACCTAGTGGGAATTCAGGAACGGACATCCGCGGTTGCATTCGCCTCCGGCGGACTGGACACCATGTTAAGTGGTGCTACTCCGGTGCTCAGAAATTTTAACCGACCCACAGAAGGCGGATAACATTTTAACGATAGGTTTTTTAATCACCATTTTCATTTCGAGCAGAGCGCAAAACCTAATTCGTTATGAGACTGAACGGCTTGTATGCATATCGCATTTAAATTCTGCAGAACGAGGCTCGCACTGAAAACCCTTGCAAGTACAAAAGGCATCGTGTATCTTTGAGATACAAGCTCATGTGGAAAGCCATTACCAGTGGCGTACTTGGCGCGTGGATTGTAGCAGCAGCTCTGATCCCTGCGGCAGCAGATCTGAGCTGTTGGACAAATCTTATTGCCGGCTTTTTGGTTCTTGGTATCGGGCTTTTCATGGCGCATCGACACCGGCTACTCGGTGCGCTAAATAGTTTGTTTGGTATGCTTGTCGCTATAACATCTCTCTGGCCACAAAGTCCGCAGCAGCTGGTTCTTGGTGGATTAATTGCTATCACAGCTGTTGCAGCAATCTGGCAATACTATCGCGAGTCCATAGGAAAGTCAACTTAATACCGGAGCACATCATGTCGGTTCCAAAGACCAAAGATAAGAATTCGCAGCTGTCTAACCGGACTAATCAGGTACATTCTCTCCCATCCACGACTTCATCGGAACAACATCAAATAGCTAAAGAAGAGCACTCGGACATCTACCGCAAGTGTGAGATGTGGCAAGTTCGCACTTTTCAGCTTTTCGGCATCTGGCTCATCGGGACTGGACTACTTGCCCCAATTTACTCAGACGAAACTCTGTTCTGGAATGCTTTCATCGTCTCTATTTTAGTTGGAGAGGCCGGACTAACAACGTTAAGGGTAAGAAGTATCGAAGGCATCTTCAGTATATTGTTAGCAATATGGCTTGCTTTAAGCGCATTTGGTATTTCCCATACACCGCCCACTTTGTGGATGACAAACCAAATTGTGGTTGGAATGTTCACCCTCGCTTTAGGCACGTATCTCAATATCTCAGCCCCGGACTTAAAAGTTCTCACGAGACGTATGAATATCAAACAGCATCGGTCTTTTATTGAAGTGAGAAAATATTTTACCAAACTTCAGTAGCGTCGGAAGTCCCTCCATGAAGAGTAGCCCACACGTATCCCTCCTCTCACAGCGACGATTTTCTTCTCCACCCGATTTTAGTGCACGCTTGCTCATAGCAATCATTCTGAACGCCGTCATTTTCATGGCGGAGTTCATCGGCAGCCTGCTTACTGGAAGTCTGGCTTTAGCCTCCGATGCATTTCATAACTTGAGCGACTTTTTTGCATTGATTCTCAGCTTTGTCGGAGCACGCATCACTAACTGGAGATCGAACACAAGAAAATCTTACGGATATGTTCGGGCTGAAATTCTTGTCGCCTTCTTGAATTCAGTGACCCTCGTTGTCATCGGCTTTGTAATCATCTACGAGGCTGTGAACCGTATCTTCCATCCTTTTCAAATTTCCGGAGCAGGCATGCTTGGCATAGCAGTAATTGGATTTGTGGCAAACACAGCGGGTACCTTTCTTTTAAAACGGCATGCTCATGACGACCTCAATCTCCGTAGCGCTTTTCTCCATCTGATGACGGATGCACTTGAATCATTGGTTATTGTCATTGGAGCCATTCTTATTCTATGGAGAGGATGGACACTGGTTGATCCGCTTCTCTCCATTTCAATTGGAATTTTTATCCTCAAGAGTGCCTGGGATGTTCTTGTGGAAGCTGTTAATATAGTCATGGAAGGCTCGCCAAAGGGCGTTGATCTTTCTGAGGTCGCTCAGTTTATGGAAACATTCCCGGGGATAAAAAGTGTACACCATGTTCATATTTGGAGCCTCTCATCGAAATACCATGCGTTAAGTGCTCATATTGTCGTAGATGACCAACAGTTAAGCGACGTTTGCAACATTACAAACCAACTTGCAGAGGCTCTCGAAGATCGATTCGGAATACAGCACCCGACGCTACAACCTGAAGTTGAAGTATGTGTAGAACAGGAGCATCTTTTTTCAAAATAAGATGAGAGAAAGGGATGAGACATGCTCTTGAGCCGCCGAAATCTTCGTGCTACAATGATGACAGAGGAGACGATTTTGTTGTCCCGCCTATTCAGACGACTCCCGGCTAACGGCGTCATAAAGCTCGCCGATGGGGCCGTGCTCCACAAATTAGCGAATCCAGCTTATACAATCGTTTTTAAAAACATGCAAGCTCTCAGACGTGCCGCGAATCATCCCGATGCTTATCACCTTGCTATAGCATACGTACGAGGTGACCTCGAAATTGAAGGTGACCTCTTCGCTGGTGTGACGATAAAGAACAATCTCAGGCGAACAGAGCCACGACTTTTCGAGAAGTTTGCAATTGCCATAGAATCACTTTCGCCTCTGCGTCATGTGAAGAAACGTGATGCACGGTATATTGCTTCACACTACGATGTTTCAAACGAGTTCTATCAGCTATTTCTTGATAAGGGATTGAATTATTCATGTGCATATTTTCAAACGCCTGACGATACCATTGACGAAGCTGAGGAAAATAAGCTTCGATATATTGCCCGAAAACTTCGCTTGCAGAAAGGGGATTCACTACTTGACATTGGTTGTGGTTGGGGAGCGATGATCATTTACGCCGCGAAGCATTTTGGCGTGAAAGCCCACGGGATTACTTTAAGCCGCAAGCAGTATGAATTTGCTCAAGAACGCATCCGCACTGAGGGACTTTCAGAATATGTTACAGTCGAATTGAAAGACTACCGTGATCTCCGAGGGGAGCGTATTTACGACAAGATCGTGAGCATTGGAATGTATGAACATGTAGGCTTGCGGAACTTGCCAGCGTATTTCCGGATCGTTTACCGGCTTCTCAAAGATCGTGGGCTTTTTCTTAACCATGGGATAGTGCGAAATGTTGCTCTCAAAAACCGCATCGAGGGGAAATTCATCGCGAGAATGATTTTCCCGGGGGGTGAGCTTGACACAATCGGACATACAATCGAAGTCGCTGAACAAAGCGGCTTCGAAGTCCTCGACGTGGAATCGCTCCGCGAACATTATGCGCGAACCCTTCGGCTCTGGACACAGCGTTTGCAGGAACGGCAGCACGATGCCCGGAAGTTTGTCAGTGAAGAGGTCATCCGTGCTCGACTCATTTTCATGGCTGGATACGCTGAGTTTTTCGAAGAGGGAGGTGTATCGGTTTACCAAACGCTCCTCTGTAAGCGAAGCCTCCCCGGATTCACCGGAGCCCCCTTAACACGCCAGTACATGTATCAATCATGAAAAAATGCGTGTGAAGGACGTGCTCAGTAACTCCACAGTTGCCAGTCCCTTTGACATTTTCTCTTTTGGTCCTAAAAACGTGGCGCTCTGAGCACCATGCTTTAGCACTCACATCGGTCTATAAGTAAAAGCCCAATTGTCCTTTTACAAGTGCCGAGGCGCAGTTGTAACCGCCAGGTTGCTTTCATTAAGATCGTGTCCTTAGACCAAATAGTTTGTTGATTCATGTAAAGTTTCTCTGTAAATTTATGCATGCGGGGAATTGAAATAGGATGCTTGCAGCCTTGCATCGCAATTTCAAATATTGTCGATCTGGGAACTCAGAAATGAGAAGAAGGAACAAAGTGGCGGAAGGCCAATCTATACAACCCGCCTGCAGCGGGATAGCCATAAACCTATGTGCACATCAAGTGGGAGGTCATCATGGAGATTCCCAGGATCACACTGAATCAGCTTTTCGAGGATTCACTGAAGAAGCACAACAATCCTCGATATTTGAACTTCAAGCGAGGGGGAAGCTGGCAAAGCATTTCACAACAAGTGGCTTCCGAGCGGTTGAAATGGATTGCTCTTGGTCTTTATCATCTCGGGATACGCCCCGGCGATAAGGTTGCCCTCCTCTCCGAGAACCGTCCCGAATGGCTTCTCTCTGACCTTGCAATTCTTGCCATTGGAGCCGCCGACGTTCCCATCTATACCACACAAGCTATCCCTCAAATCGAGTTTATCTTAGCAAACTCCGAGTCAAAGTGTATCCTCATTTCAACTCCTGCACTCCTTGAGCGGGCGCAAAAGCCAATCATAGATATCAACATCAAACCTGTCATCATGTTTGAAGGGAAGCCGGATGATGAACGATTCTTAAGCCTTGATGAGGTCGAGGAATTAGGCAGAAGACTTGATTCTGAACAGCCCGAGCTTTACGATGAGTTAAGGAAACATGTCCAGCCCGATGATATTGCTACAATCATTTACACTTCAGGCACTACCGGAGAGCCAAAGGGAGTTGTTCTAACACATTACAACTTGGTGAGCAACGCCATCGGCTCTGCCAGCGGCTTCACATTTTACCCGAACGAAGACATCGCACTGAGCTATCTTCCCTGGACTCACATTTTTGAGCGGATGTTGATTTACCTTTACACGCACGTGGGGGCACAGCTGTGGATTGCGGAATCGATTGAAAAGCTTCCTGAAAATTTTCTCGAGGTTCGACCGCATGTCATGACAA
Source organism: Bacteroidota bacterium (assembly GCA_049973045.1). Classification (GTDB taxonomy): domain Bacteria; phylum Bacteroidota; class Ignavibacteria; order 0-14-0-80-59-12; family 0-14-0-80-59-12; genus JBMFJZ01. The sequence continues at coordinate 34,542 of JBMFJZ010000010.1, forward strand.
CAGTACCGCGAATGCTGGAGAAGGGATTCGAGCGTGCACAGCATGTTGTCGAGCATGCACCGGCACTTCAGAGAAAAATTTTTAATTGGGCTGTTGTGCTGGCTTCAAAGTACGACCCAGAGCGTCGCATGTCAACTGGGTACCGTATCAAGCACGCTGTTGCTGACTTTCTCGTTTACAGAAAATTTCGCAAAGCGTTTGGCGGTCGCTTCAGATTTATTGTATCAGGCGGCGCCGCTCTGAATCCCGATCTCGCGCGGATTTATTGTGCAGCCGGTATCACTGTACTTCAGGGGTATGGCTTGACGGAAACTTCGCCCGTCATCAGTGTAAACCGGCTCGAACGAAACCGCATCGGTTCCGTCGGTCCAGTGATACCAAACGTAGCGGTGAAGATCGCAGAAGACGGGGAAATCCTGGTCGACGGACCAAATGTAATGAAAGAGTATTACAAGAATGAAACCGCCACGCGTGCTGCCTTTGATTGCACATGGTTCAAGACCGGTGACATCGGATACATGGATAAAGATGGTTTCCTCTACGTGACGGATCGTAAGAAGGATCTCTATAAGACCAGCGGCGGAAAATTCATTGCACCACAGCAGATTGAAAATATGCTGACAGCAAACCTGTACATTGATAAGGCTGTTGTGATTGCTGAAAAGAGAAAATTCGCCTCAGCTCTCCTTTTCCCAAATTTTGAAGCGCTTGAAGATTTCGCAAAAGCGGAAGGAATTCAATATCGCACACGAAAGGAACTCATAGACGATCCGAAAGTACAAGCACTCTATCAAAAAGCCGTCGACGAAGTAAATCAACGTCTTTCCCACTGGGAAACCATAAAGAAATTTTCCGTTATCGAAGGTGTCCTCACCATCGATGACGATTACTTGACACCAACCTTAAAAATCAAACGGCAGAATGTTGAACGGCGATACCACGACCTGATCGAAAACTTCTACAAAGAATAAGAGGAACTACAGCTATGGCTTACTCAATTAAGAAAGTTGCTGTTCTCGGTTCCGGTGTTATGGGTTCAGCAATTGCAGCTCATCTGGCAAATGCGGGAGTACCATCGTATTTACTGGACATTGTCCCCAAAGAACTGACCGCAGACGAAAAAGCAAAAGGGCTCTCCCTCCAGGACGCTATCGTGCGAAATCGTATTGTGCGAACAGGTCTTGAAAACGCTAAGAAAGCAAAACCCGCTGCATTCTATGTGCCAGAGCTTGCAGAGCTGATTACCACTGGAAATTTCGAGGACAACTTCCACTGGCTGAGCGATGCTGACTGGATCATTGAAGTCGTTGTGGAGAGGCTCGACATCAAAAGGGAGCTTCTCAAGCGCGTTGACGAAGTGCGACATTCCGGCAGCATTGTAAGCTCGAACACATCCGGTATCTCAATCGCTTCAATGGCAGAAGGTCTCTCGGACGATTTCCGCAAACATTTTCTTGGCACACACTTCTTCAATCCGCCGCGGTACATGAAGCTTCTTGAGATCATTCCGACCAGAGAAACTCTTCCTGAGGTAACAAGTTTCATGGCAGAATTCGGTGAAAGAGTGCTCGGAAAGGGGATCGTTTATTGCAAAGACACGCCGAATTTCATAGCAAATCGCATTGGCGTTTTCGGCATGATGTATACGATCTACACAATGCTGAACGACAATTATACCATTGAGGAAGTCGATCAGATCACCGGTCCCGCCACTGGAAAGCCAAAGAGTGCGACATTCCGTACAGGCGATCTTGTCGGCATTGACACACTTGTCCACGTAGCAAAGAATCTGTATGATGCCGCCCCGCACGATGAAATGCGGGAGATATTTAAAGTTCCCCCTTTCCTCGAAGCCCTTGTTCAGAAAAAATGGCTTGGGGATAAAACAGGACAGGGATTTTACAAGAAAGTTAAGAGCGAGGGCGAAACCACGATTTATGCTCTCGACGTAAAAACAATGGATTACGTTCCCTCACAGAAAGTGAGCTTCCCGTCACTTGAGACCGCTAAGCAGATCGACGATGTCCGCGAACGCCTGCGTATTGTGGCGAAGGCAAAGGATCGCGCGGGTGAGTTCTTCTGGAAAACAACCAGTGCCCTTCTCGTCTACGCAGCAAACCGAATCCCCGAGATCACAGAAACCATTGTAGACATCGACAATGCGATGAAGTGGGGATTCAACTGGGATCTCGGTCCTTTCGAAATCTGGGACGCATTGGGAGTCCCAGAGACTGTTGAGCGAATGGAAAGAGATGGGCTAAAAGTTCCACAATCAGTGAAAGAGATGCTTGCCAGTGGAAGAACCTCATTCTATGAACGCAGAGATGGCGTCAAGTACTTCTATGACTTTTTCGGCAAAGGCGGATATAAACCCATCGAAGTTCCTCGCGGAATCATCTTCCTTGATGATGCAAAGAGTCAAAAGAAGATCATTAGAGAGAACGCTGGAGCAAGCCTTATTGACATCGGCGATGGAGTTGCCTGCCTGGAATTCCATACAAAAATGAATGCCATTGGAGAAGACATACTGACTATGATCTCGTGGAGCATCGAGGAAGTAGCGAAGCGCTACGAAGGATTAGTCATTGCGAACGAGGCGCCGAACTTCTCTGCCGGTGCAAACCTGATGCTGATTCTCCAGCTTGCCATGGAGGAAGAATGGGACGACCTTGCGCGCGCCGTCGATATGTTTCACAGCGCAACTACGTCGATTAAGTATTCTGAAAAACCAGTCGTTGTTGCCCCTGCCGGTGTGACTGTTGGCGGTGGATGCGAAATTACAATTCATGCCCCGCGTGTCCGTGCCGCTGCCGAAACTTACATAGGCCTCGTTGAAGTTGGCGTCGGCGTGATACCTGCAGGTGGCGGATCCAAGGAAATGCTCGTCCGCAGCCTCAAGCGTGCTCCACAAGTTGATGGGGTAGATCTTTTCCCATTTGTCCGCGAAGTCTTTGAAACCATCGGAATGGCAAAAGTTGCCACAAGTGCGCTTGAAGCGAAGAAGCTCGGCTACCTTCGCGAAAGCGACCAAATCACATTAAATCGAGATCGCCTCATCGGCGACGCAAAGCAAGCCGTGCTGGATATGGCAGCAGAAGGATACAAGAAGCCGCTGCCTGATGCCGTGATTGCGCTCGGACAGCCGGCTCTATCCGCACTTGAGCTTGGGCTCTTCATGATGCGCGAAGCAGGCTATATCAGCGAGTATGATATGAAAATCGGTAAGAAGTTGGCATACGTCCTCACTGGGGGCGATCTGTCCGCACCGCAGAGGGTTTCGGAACAGTACATACTCAACCTCGAAAAAGAAGCTTTTCTGAGTCTGTGTGGAGAACGAAAGACCCAGGAACGGATGCAATACATGTTGAAAACTGGAAAACCACTCAGGAATTGAAGCGGAGAATCTACTATGCGAAATGCAGTTATCGTAACCTCTTTGCGAACCGCCGTTGGTAAAGCACCACGCGGCATGTTGAAAGATGTCCGACCTGACGAGATGCTTGCTGCAGTTATGAAAGCAGCCATTGAAAAAACACCGGGCTTGAAACCCGAAGAGATTGACGACATTTACGTTGGATGTGCGTTCCCGGAAGCTGAGCAGGGGATGAATGTTGCACGCATTGCCGCATTGCGAGCTGGCATCCCTTATTCAGTTCCTGCTGCCACCATCAACCGCTTTTGTTCATCGGGGCTGCAGACGATCGCTATGGCAGCCGAGCGCATCATGCTCGGCTTTGCTGATGTGATCCTTGCCGGAGGTACCGAGACAATGAGCCTCATCCCAATGGGAGGCAACAGAGTGCTCCCCAACCCGTATCTCGTTGAGCATTACCCTGAATCGTACATAAGCATGGGTCTCACAGCCGAGCGTGTTGCAGAGAAATACGGCATAACGCGCGAAGCCCAGGATGAATTCGCATTGAAGAGCCATCAAAAGGCTGCAGCAGCAGTCCAATCGGGCATATTCAAGGACGAAATTGTTCCGTTGAAACTCATAAAGAAATTCATCAATGATCAGGGAAAGAAAGAAACCAAAGAGATCATTTTCGACACAGATGAGGGACCCCGCTACGACACATCATTGGAAAAGCTTGCCGCACTCAAACCCGTTTTCAAAGTCAACGGAACGGTCACGGCAGGGAATGCATCTCAAATGAGCGACGGAGCTGCAATCTCCGTCGTCATGTCTCAGGAACGTGCACAGGCAATGGGACTTAAACCACTCGCACGATTCCTGGGGTTTGCAGTGGCTGGTGTTCCACCAGAGATCATGGGCATCGGACCGATTGAGGCAATCCCTAAGGTCCTAAAAATAACTGGCTTGAAACTTGATGAAATAGACGTCATTGAACTTAATGAAGCATTTGCATCGCAATCCCTTGCCGTTATTAAGGCAGTTGGGCTTGACGAATCAAAGCTGAATGTTCATGGTGGAGCAATCGCATTGGGACATCCACTTGGAGCAACTGGTGCAAAGCTCACTGCGACAATCCTTCACGAGATGCAGCGACGCCAGCTCCACTATGGAATGGTAACAATGTGTATTGGCGGCGGCATGGGAGCCGCGGGCATTTTCGAACGAATCTAAGGCACTGAATCCAACTAAAGAAAGTGAGGGTCTGTATGCAAGTAGCCCAAGAAAAGACCTTTGTTCAAGGAGGCGGATTTCTCCTTCAGGAAACCGAACCTGAGGCTGTGTTCTCACCGGAAGATTTCACTGAAGAGCACAGAATGATTGCACAAACGGCATCGGACTTTGTCGATAAAGAGGTCATGCCGAAGGCTAACGAGATCGATGAGATGAAAGAAGGACTCACGATTTCGCTTTTGAAGAAAGCCGGTGAAATAGGTTTACTCTCCGTGGACATTCCAGAGGAGTACGGCGGGCTTGGGCTTGACAAGACAAGTTCCATGCTCGTTGCCGAGCAAATGGGTAGAGCAGGATCATTCGCAGTTGCCCACGGCGCACATACTGGAATTGGCACACTCCCGATTGTTTACTTCGGCACGCCGGAGCAGAAGCAAAAATACCTCCCAAAATTTGCAACCGGTGAACTCATATCGTCTTACTCGCTTTCCGAGCCCGGCGCTGGCTCCGATGCCCTCTCAGCAAAAACTACAGCCATCCTTAGTCCAGATGGGAAATCCTACATCCTCAACGGCACAAAGATGTGGCTGTCGAACGCCGGGTTCGCAGATGTGTACATAACATTTGCAAAGATTGATGGTGATAAGTTTTCCGCCTTCATCATCGAAAAAGGATATCCGGGCGTTTCTCTCGGAGCAGAAGAAAAGAAAATGGGGATCAAGGGGTCGTCTACGCGGATGCTCATCCTTGATAATGCGATTGTCCCCAGAGAAAATCTTCTCGGTGAAATTGGCAAAGGACACCTTGTGGCATTTAACATCCTGAACATTGGCAGATTCAAACTTGGCGCTGGTGTTATCGGCGGAGCAAAACATGTCATCACTGAATCAGTGAAATATGCAAAAGTACGACACCAGTTCAATCAACCAATTTTTAACTTCGGCTTGATCAAACATAAATTGGGTGAAATGGCAATCCGCACCTTCGTCGGGGAAAGCATGGTATATCGCACAGCAGGGCTCATAGACTCAATCCTTGAGAGCGTTGATAAATCCGCTCCTGACGCAGCACAGAAAACCTTAAAGGGAATTGAAGAGTATGCTGTAGAGTGTTCAATCATCAAAGTTTATGCCAGTGAAATCCTCGACTACGTAACCGATGAAGGAGTCCAGATCTTTGGTGGTTACGGATACAGCGAAGACTACCCTGTTGCTCGTCCATATCGCGATTCGCGCATCAACAGAATTTTCGAGGGGACTAATGAAATCAATCGGCTTCTCATCCCGGGGATGCTATTGCGACGGGCAAATCGTGGTCAGATTCCGCTTCTCAGCGCTGCTCAGAAGCTCGCCGATGAGCTAATAAGTTTTCCCACAGTAGAGGAGGCATCTCGAGAGTTGCTGGCTGAGGAGAAGCGTGTCGTCCGTGATATGAAGAAAATCGCGTTACTGCTCACAGGTGCCGCTGCACAGAAGTACATGGACAAAATCAGCGAGCAGCAAGAAGTGCTCGGTCACCTTGCAGATATCATCATGGAGACCTACGCTATGGAAAGTGTCGTTCTACGCGCACTGAAAATTGCAAAGTCAAAAGGTGAGCAGGAAGCCAGTCTCTATCTTGACATTGCGCGAGCCTTCACAAATGATGCTCTCTGGCGAATTGAATTTTCCGCCAAGCAAATTCTCGCCATTATCGCTGAGGGAGATATGCTGCGAACGTATCTTACCGCACTCCGGCGTTACACGAAGTACACACCTACCAACACCGCTGCAATTCGCCGACGTGTTGCGGATCATCTATCTGAAGCAGACAGATATAATCTTTGAGGAGAGAAGCAATCAGTTCGCCTTTCGATAAATGGGGGTATTTTCTCCTTCTCAGCTCGCTTGATTCTCGCTTCCCCTTTTCGTATTCTTTCAATAGAGAAAAGGGGAAGCATCTGTCAGTATGATTATAAGCATGACCGGCTTCGGGCGCGGGGAGGCAAAGATTGGAGACCTTCGTGCCGAAGCCGAAATTCGCAGCCTTAATAGCCGTTTCCTTGAGGTCTCCGCAAGACTTCCGCGGTCACTATCGCTGCGGGAAAATGACATCCGTGAACTCGTCCGGAGCAAGCTTTCACGCGGCAAAATCAATGTCACTTTGAACGTCGTTCACGAATCAGGCGAGATACTTCCAGTGAGAATTAACATCCCTGCCGCAAAAGCCGTTTACGCACTCCTAACTGAACTTCAAAATAGCCTCGGTATTTTCCATCCAATAACGCTTGATGACGTGCTCCGTTTCTCGGAGGTCTTTGAGCCAAATCCAGCAGAGGCATCAAACGATGCCGAGTGGCAAGTAGCTCGTGAGGCTCTGAATGCCGCAATTGATCAACTCTGGATTATGCGGCGCAACGAAGGAGCAGAGCTGGCAGCCGATCTTCAAAAACGAATGGTAAAGCTCCGTGAGAATGTTGGTCAGATTGAGCAGCTTTCTCGAAAGCGCATACCGGAGGAACGTGCACAACTCCAAGAACGTATTCAGCAACTTTTAGGTGGCAAAGTCGCCATTGATCCTTCTCGACTCGAATTGGAAATCGCTCTTTTAGCAGACCGACTCGATGTCACAGAAGAATGCGTTCGACTGAAGAGCCATATCAAATTCTTCCTCGATGCTCTGCACGACAATGAGCCTGCAGGCCGCCGATTGAATTTTCTCCTCCAGGAAATGCATCGGGAAACCAACACCATCGGGGTAAAAGCCAATGATGCAGAGATCTCGCACATTGTAGTCGGAATGAAGGAAGAGCTTGAGAAAATCCGAGAACAACTCCAGAACATCGAATAGCTAATTACATCGTTCAATGAGTGAACACAAGTTGCCTGAAAAAGAAACCGCCCGTTCAAGGCGCGGGCTGTTGGTCGTTTTTTCAGGACCAAGTGGATCAGGCAAAACAACAATCGCGCACGCAATTCTGCAGCGATGGCGACGATGGTCCCCAGTTGAACCAATATTTTCCATCTCTGCTACAACAAGGTCACGTCGCCAGAATGAGGTTGACGGTAAAGATTACTTCTTTATGACAAAAGAAGAATTTCAACGCCGAGTCGCTGCAGGCGATTTCATTGAGTGGCAGCAGGTCTATGATGATTTATACGGCTCGCTGAAAACCTTTGTTGAAAAACCTCTTTCCCAGGGCATCCCTGTTGTTTTCGATATAGACGTCAATGGAGCTCTCGCCATCAAGCGTGCGTATGGAGATAAGGCAGTACTTATCTTTCTCCAGCCGCCAAGCATTGGCACACTGAGAAACCGCCTCGTTCAAAGGCAAACGGAACATCCTGAGGAGCTGCAGAAACGACTTGAGCGAACAGAGTATGAGCTGGGAAAAGCAAAAGTTTTTGATTATATTGTTACTAATGATGACCTTGAGGAAGCCATCTCCCAGGTAGAGAAAATCCTTTCTGCTATTTTCGCTTCCACAGTTCATAATAAGGTATGAGGATAGGTGAAAGCCTTTTCTTAAGCTTCCTGGTGGTTTTCTCAGGTTGTAAGCACGTCTCAGAGCCACCTGTGGAGAAAAATCCACGTGAGTACAGATGGACAATTGATACACTTGC
>JBMFJZ010000011.1:0-42099 GCA_049973045.1 Bacteroidota bacterium
ACGATCCCGCCGGCGCTGCATATCCGTAATTCGTTGTACCATCCCACACAATGCTGTGCTCCCCAGCAGAAACATCACTAAGACTGAACGAGCGGAGTATCTGCCCCTGCAATTCAATCATCACTATAACATTATCAGCATGATCGTTAAGCACAAAATGAATCCTCGCACCCGTCCCGTCAGCAAAGCTACCATCAAATGGCTCATCACTGTCAATCTGCGTCACTCGTAAAGCACTCGCATATACATCCGCTCGTGCCTCTGGTGAAGTACCAACCAAAACAGCAACAACTACCAGAAATAAACAAGACAAAAGTATGAACTGCTTCATACAAACCTCCTTCCCTATCCCGACTTCAGCCGGGAATCGGATTTTTAGTGAATGGATAAAAATGATGCGGATGATTTGTGATTAAACTACCAAAAACCACCAGACCTCCAGATAAAGTAACACTGCAAGATTACAAATTCAAAATTTAAAAGTCAAGTAAAGATAAAGGAATAACTAAATGGCGCCTTTCGCGCCAACAAAACAAAATGAAATAAGCGTTAAGAAAAAGTCTTAGCATGTACAATAATTTGCCTCACTCCGTTCATTTGCATCCATTGATACTTTGATGTATATTTTGCGACAGACATAAATGCAGATGTGTAAATCAATTTCAACTTTCTCATGAAGAGCTGCGACATTTTCCGCACTCACCTGTCAATCACGCCTGCCAAGAGTGCAGTAGCCGCAATTGCTTTCTTAGTCACCGTTCTTCTCTCATGCGCTCCAGCGGTCTATTATGTGAAACCACCCGATTGGCGTACCACAGAGAAACGCGATTCAACAATTCAGTACTATCGGCAATTCATTCAAGGATGGAAATTCTTTCTTGACCCTGGTCATGGTGGCGAAGATCGCCGTAACGAAGGACCGGCCGGCGAGAAAGAAGCCGACATCAATCTAAGAACCGCGTTGTATCTACGGGACTACCTGCGTGCAGCTGGTGCAATCGTCTTTATGTCACGCGAAAAGGATACAACAGTAGACCTCCAGGACCGGTCTCGATTATCAAATGCCAGCGGCGCAGATATATTCATCTCAATCCATCACAATGCTACTGGACCTTCGGAAGATCCTTACACAAATTTTACCTCTGTGTGGTACCATGCTCGTCCTGGTGATTCCTCCTACCATGAGTGTAATCACGATATTGCAAAATATATCCAGCGTGATCTTGCCTACGTAATGGGAAATCCCGGCTCCCTGAATTCATTTGACGGGACCCTTTCCGATTATCTCATCTACCCAAACAGCGGCTTTTCAGTGCTCCGAAATGCAGCAATCCCCGCGGTGCTCATTGAAGGATCATTCTTTTCTAGTGAATATGAAGAACGCCGATTAAAAATTGAAGAGTTCAACGCTATTGAAGCTTGGGGAATCTTTCGAGGTATCGGAAAATATTTGCAGGCTGGCGTGCCACATATCGTTCTTTACTCCGACACCATGTTTGCTTCCTACTCCCCCACGATTCATCTTAAAATTGCTGACGCTCATGGAATCGATTGGACATCGATACGGGTCACCATTGACGGGAAGCGTACAGATATTCAGCTTGACACTCTATCTGCCCAGGATGGACTTGTTACAGCTATACCCAGAGACGACCTTCTCCCGGGGAAACATTTCATCTCAGCAGAGATTAGAAATATCAATGGGAATTCTTCGTTCCCATTCGTGCGGACGTTTACAATCGCACCACCAGTCAACAGAATCATCCTCTCAGCATACCCGCCGATATTGCCAGCCGATGGCAATTCACTCGCTGTTATCGAAGCGCGAGCCTTTGACAGAAGAGGGTACCCTGCTGTTGATGGAACCGTGATAAAATTTAGCGCTACTGCAGGGACAATCACATCGGAGGCACAAATCAAAAGGGGTGTCGCATGGGTATACCTCACTTCCGAAAAAATCCCGGAGACCATCAGCAGCGAAGAGAGAGTTGCTGAGATTCGCGCCACACCTGTTCCACCTGACACAGTTGTGGGACGTGCTCGCGTGGTCTTCTCAAATCGATTGCAAGAGATTCCAAAGTACGTCTCAGGAGTAATACGTGAAGCAGCTCGCCTTGGGCAGGGAAAGCCGATAGAGGATGTAGTTGTTGCACTAAGTCCACAGGTTGGTCTTCCTTTTAGATTGCCAGAAGCGGTTCTGTCACGATCAGATGGAAGATACATTATCACAAGTGATTTGCCGGGTGAACTTAGCCTGACATTTGCACGTGACGGATTTTTCGGGAGACGTGATCGGATAAAATTATCACCGGGTGCCACTCTTCACGATGTCCGGCTCAAGGCAATTGCGGACAGTGTTCTTTTTGGAAAAACGTTCCTGATCGATCCGCGATATGGTGGAACAGAACGCGGTGATGTTTCAGCCCCGCACGGCGGGATCAGCGCCGCTGAAGTCAATCTGTCCATAGCGTACTTTCTTGAACAGCTTCTCCGTGGAGCAGGAGCTGATGTTCATCTGGTACGATCCACAGATACAACAATCACGGAAGAGCAACGTGCGAGGTTCTCTCGTCCTTTTCGCCGCGGTTTTTATCTGCGGATAGATGCCTCATTGCAAACCACATCAGCTTCGTGCTCGATTTACCCCAGCATCCCAAATGAACTGATGGCAAGAGATATCCTCAAAGGGCTATCGGCGTTTACCCACCTCAATAATTCGGGCATTACGCCAAAGCATGACCCATTTTTTTATAACGTTGCTATCGGGACAATTTCCGTTGAGCTCCCTTCACCAAAAACAGGATACTATGACTCCCTCATTTACCGCGCCAACCGACTTTCATGGGGGATATTCCTTGGCATTCTCATGAATGCGGGATACACCCCGCCATTAAATCCTCTCCGTGGCAACCTCGTCACAAAAAATGGCACCCCAGCAGCTTATATTACTGCTCTTGCCGACTTTGCACTGCCGATCGTCGCAGATGCGCAGGGGAGCATTACACTCCCTGTCATTCCGCAACTCAGAAATGGTGAGCAGGTGTTTTTCCAAACCCTTGAAGGAGAAGAACTTCGCTTTGAACCATCAAATCATTGACACGGTTGCTACGGCTCTACAATCAGATCGTCAACATACTGAAAATCCCGCTTGTCGCAGCGGGGAGGAGAGCTTTACATGTTAAATTATATCTGGCTTGGACTCATCGTCGTCGCCATCATTATAGGACTCGGCTACGACATACACGATGAAGTTGTAAACACATATCGCAACGGACAAGAATTCACAGCAACTATTGATCTTGGTGCCTCGATGAAACTTCCCCTTTCAGGAACACAGCACGGATCGCTCCAAATCTCTGAAAGAAATTTTGCACTTTTCTATGGACTTCATGCAGAAGATACTTCGCTCATCATCCAACCAGTGACTTTAACCTTCTCAGATGAAGCTACAAACCGACGTACCAATTCCATTGCCACTATTGTCATTTCTCTGAACTCTCAGACACCCAAGTTTTGGGTTGATATGGCTCAGGCAACCGGGACAAAGACAACGCTCACTGGAACCGTGACCGCGCTTCACATCGATCCACTCACTGGAACTGGCAAAGTCTCATTCGTCTTGAGCCCAGTCTCTTTTGTGAAGATGCGAAAAATTACCCAAGCCGCCGTTGATTACGCTGGCACTGCAGTCACCATAGCACTTGGACTGATTGGAATTATGGCAATGTGGCTTGGCATCATGAAAATTGCCGAACAAGCCGGGATCATCAAGTTCATTACAAAACTCGTGACACCCATTACAAAGCGCCTCTTCCCGGACGTTCCTGAAGACCATCCTGCCATCGGAGCAATGATTATGAACATCTCTGCAAACATGTTAGGTTTAAGCAACGCTGCAACACCTCTTGGACTGAAGGCGATGGAGGAGCTTGATAAACTGAACAAGAAAAAAGGAACAGCCACAAATGCCATGGTGACATTCCTTGCCATCAACACCGCCGGTTTGACACTTATTCCTGCAACCGCAATCGCTATCCGCGCATCACTTGGTTCAATGAATCCAACTGTCATTGTGGGCACTTCGATCTTTGGCGCATCGTGTGCAACCATCGTGGGAATTACGACAGCTAAGCTCCTCGAAAAACTTCCCGTCTATCGCCGTGCACTTGAACCTGAAGCCCAGGAGAGGCAGACTAATAATCTGAACAGCAAAGAAAAACCCTCGGACGACAAAAAATCCAGTTGATAGCCAAATTCATAAGGGAGAATAAATGTCATGGGTGAATTTCTAAAACTTCTTATCAATCTCATTTCGATCCTTGCCATCCCGCTTATCATTGGAAGCTTTGTTCTCTATGGCATTTTTAAACGTGTGAAAGTATACGAAGTATTCGTGGAAGGGGCAAAGGAAGGATTCAATGTTGCCGTCCGTATCATCCCGTACCTGGTTGCCATGCTCGTTGCCATCGGCATCTTTCGCGCAAGCGGGGCAATGGACTTGCTCATTATGATCCTCGATCCAGTCACGCGACTGATAGGGATGCCGGGCGAAGCTCTGCCTATGGCTCTGATGCGCCCCCTTTCAGGAAGTGGTTCCCTCGGCATTATGTCTGATATAATGAAAGTGCACGGGCCGGATTCGTTTATAGGCATTCTCGTCTCAACGATGTACGGGAGCAGCGAGACAACCTTCTATGTTCTCGCTGTTTATTTTGGGTCAGTGAACGTGCGAAGCATTCGACATGCTGTGCTCGCAGGATTGGCTGCCGATGTGGCTGGTATGCTCGGGGCCCTTTTCATCGTGAAGGTGCTATTCGGATAAGAAATCTGGAAGCAAAAATAAGACCGCCAGAACGGCGTTCCGATTCTTAAAACCTTAACTCGGCCTCCTCTTATACACTATCTCATTATACGCAAGTTTACCATTGTAAAAACACTGGAATTGATATTTCTCGGAAGGCAAATCTCTAAACATTGCATGAATCTTGTACAAGCACATGCATCTACAAAGGTTAGCCGCTGTGTCGACCACCTCAATTTTAATGACATCGCTGAGGATTTGCTGCGCGAAAGAAAACCGAGCCGAATCCGGGCAACAGTTGGCTCGCACACAAAGGGTGACAACAAGGCTATCGTCAAACGTATACGAAAAGCAGGAGTCTGAACTCCCAGAGGTAGATCTCAGTAAAGTCGACTGGCAACCGGGGATTTGATAAATGACCCCCTGCGCTTCTTCCACCACAGGTTTTTGTAAATCATCAGAGCAACCGAAGGATATGAGACATAGAATCGATGAAACAGCAGTGACCTTGAGCAAATTCATGTTAATTCCTCCTAACTCTCACCATTTCGAACGGTTCGAGAAACAATACAAGAAGAAACTCCATTCAGCGGTAGAAATTACTTAATGCCATATGCACGTTCAGCGCACTACGATTTTAAAGGTGAGGGAGGGTGTAGAGCTGGTGGTCAGCTCCGGTCCTACATCAAAACCTGATAGACTTGCATCAACGTATGCATCGAGGATTTGCAGTGCATACAAGATCCCAAGGTACCATGCAAAGGAGTCACGTTCATCCTGGTAGTAATTACGGAGATTCTGCAATCGTACATCTCCATAAGGTGGAGACGTTTTCAAACTTTCAGCGTACCGATTGTAGTAATCTCGATACAGCCTATTATTTCGAATCCATTCCTCAACGAAGAACCCACCAACCCCCCAGATTATAGGCACTTTCCACCATTTTCCATTGTAAATTTGACCGCTCCCTGGCAGCACGGCTGAAAGTGCTATAGCGAGAGCAGTAGATTTCTGTTTTGAAGCTGGCCCGATTTTCCCAGAGTCTGCAAAAGCCTGAATATCCTGCAAAAACTTCCGATGAGACGAGCCTGCAGACAGGTGCCTAAGCTGATCTTCAGCAATTTTTAACTCTCGATTCTGAGCATATGCAAACAAGGAAACGAAAAATATGAAGCTTGAGATGAGGGTGATTCTCATCGATATTTTTCGATCCTCTCAAGAAGTTCAAGAAGACGGTCGAAATCATCTTGGGAATAGAACTCAATCACAATCTTTCCTTTACCTTCTTTGGACATACGGATTTTCACCTGTGTTCCAAGGAGCCGCTTCAATCTGGACTCGACATTAGAGACAGCATTGTATTTCAGCACGATAGCTGATTTCTTTTTCCCCCTTTCGAGCGAGCGCACAAGAGCCTCAACTTGTCGCACTGAGTAGCCCTTTGCCACGCTCTTCCGCCACAAAGCGAGCTGCGCCCTCTCAGTTGGCAGATTGATCAACGCCCGAGCATGCCCTGTGGTAATCTCGTTTCGACGAAGACTTTCCTGAATCTCTTTGGGAAGCTTGAGAAGTCGCAGCATATTCGTGATTGTCGAGCGGTCTTTACCTATCCTCCTCGCAATTTCCTCATGGGTAAGTTGACATTCCGTTATCAACCGCTGGTAGGACTGTGCTTCTTCAATCGGATTGAGATCCTCCCGCTGCAGATTTTCTATCAAGGCAAGTTCCAACAACTCAGCTTCCGAAGTAACCTCGAGAATGTATGCCGGAATATACTGCAGCCCAGCAAGGATTGCGGCGCGGAGCCTGCGTTCTCCTGCGATGAGCTCGTACGTCCCATCCCCCATACGGTGAACTGTAATCGGTTGGATTATTCCTTTGGAAAGAATTGACGCCTTTAGCTCTTCAAGTTTCTCTATATCGAAATCGGTTCGAGGTTGAAACCGATTGGAGTGAATTCGCTTCACATCAATGTTCACAAGAACATTTACTCTCTTGCCATCATCGACTGAAAGGCTTGCATCACGCACACTCACTGGCTCGGACTCCAAGCCGCTTATGAGTGCACCCAAGCCTTTGCCAAGCACAGATTTTCCCTTTGAGGCTTCCATGGCTATTGTCTCACCGTGGGTCTACTGTGGAGACATTTTGCTTCATAATACCATTGCGAGTGAGAAGTTCGACAGCTAACTCCATGTAGCCCTTTGCGCCCGTCGAGAGTGCGTCATAAAGGATGATAGGCTTACCGAAGCTTGGGGCTTCGCTGAGGCGCACATTCCGTGCAATGATTGTGTCAAAAACGCTGCTTCCGAAATATTTGCGTACCTCATCGACGACCTGATTTGAAAGTCGCAATCGTGAGTCATACATAGTAAGCAAAACCCCCTCAATCTCCAGCCGTGGATTAATCTGCTTCCGGATTCCTTGAATCGTGGTCAAGAGCTTTCCCAATCCTTCGAGAGCATAGTACTCGCATTGCACTGGAATCAAGACTGAATCAGCTGCTGCAAGGGCGTTCACCGTCAATAGTCCAAGTGATGGTGGACAATCAATAAAGAGATACTCAAACTGATCACGTACTGGTTCCAGAACTCGTCGCAGCGTCCGCTCTCGGTCATCCATTTCAACAAGCTCCACCTCTGCCCCAACCAGATTAATATGGGAAGGAAGAAGAGAGAGGAACGGCATCTCAGTTGTTCGAATAGCATCTTTTGCTGGCGTACTCCCCAAGAGAACTTCGTAGGTCGTAAATCCAACTGGAGCAGGGGAGACTCCAAGACCGCTTGTTGCATTCGCCTGAGGGTCGATATCGACAAGGAGCGTTGGGTGTTCGGCTACTGCCACCGAAGCAGCAAGGTTCACCGCTGTCGTTGTTTTCCCAACACCACCCTTTTGATTAGCAATGGCAATGACTTTGCTCATGCGATTTATGAAAGTGTGATGGTCTCACCAAATTGCATCACGCGCACTTGAAGTCCCTTCGCTCTCACCTTTGCGGCAAATTCCTCTGGGTCAGCTTGAATGACCGGAAACGTGTTGTAGTGCATGGGAACAACCAGCTTCGGATTCAGCAGCTCCGCTGCTTTCACAGCATCATCTATTCCCATTGTGAAATTGTCACCAATTGGAAGAAGAGCAACATCAAGTGGATTCATTTCGCCAATAAGCTTCATATCGTAGAAGAGTCCTGTATCACCTGCATGGTAAACTGACTTACCGCCCATCGACACTATCACACCAGCCGGTTCACCCATGTACTGCCCGTCAGGGGAGGAAGATCCATGATGTGCAATCGTGAATTTCAATCGCCCAAATGGAAAAGTATGCCCACCACCAATGTGCATGTTGTGCGCTTGAACACCATGTTCTGCTGCATAGTTCGCCAGCTCGTTCACAGCAATAACCGTTGCATTGTTCTTTTTCGCAATGGAGAACCCATCACCAAGATGATCACCATGCCCATGCGTAATAACGACGTAGTTTGCGTTTATCTCTTCAGCTTTCAAAGGAGCACTCGGGTTACCAGTTAAAAACGGGTCGATGATAAGCCGATAGGTTCCATCGTCCAGAATGAAAGCAGAATGACTTAGATACGTGAGCTTGAGCATTGTACACCTCCATACTCTTATGAGAGATTGCTCAATTCTTCATGTTTTTGCAATGTGAGAGAACTTACCTACTTCAAAAATATACGCCATTATCATTGCGGAAGCAATTAGTCGCCCCGTCGTGCAACGATCACAATTCCAAGAATGATCAGAGCCGTTCCGAACAGAAGAGCGAAGCCAAGTTTCTCTCCGACCAGCAATGGTGCGAACGCAAATGTTACTGCCTGCTCTCCATAAAGATATACCCCAATTGTAGAAGCTTTAACATGGGCAAGGGCTTCGTACCACAACCAGTAACCAAGGACGGAACAAAAAATGGAGAGGAATAGAATCGCACCCCATGTCCCCGGCGAAAGATGAAATGGTATCGGTAAAAAGATCGCTTGAACGACCCCTAATGGCAAGAGAAGAATCGTCCCTGCAATGCTCACATATCCAGTGAGTTGCATGGGATGATAGCGGAATGAATATTTTTTGCCGAGCACAGAAAACAGAGCCCAGCTCAATGAATTCAAGAGAATCATGCTACTTCCGAGAAGATTCGTGCCAGATCTGAAGCCCGCTAAGGACCCATGGGAGATCACAACACTGATTCCTGCAAATGCCACGATTATTCCAGTTAGGGTTCTTATTGGAATCTGCTCGCGAAGAAGCCACGCTGAAAGAAGTGCAATAAAAATTGGAGCCGCACCTACAAGGGCTGATGCTTGAGCGCTTGACGTCAGATAAACGCCGCTATATTGAAGCGCGAAAAGAAGAGTAACTCCAAGAAAACCAAGAAATAGTACCGGAACACGCTCTTGAGGCTCTGGAAGAATACGCCAGCGGCGAACAGCAATAATAACCGTGAAGATCAGTGAGGCAACGAGAAATCGGATCGATGCCAGGACAAAAGGAGCTAATTCCCGCATCGCATATTTTGCCGCTATGAAGGAAAGTCCCCAGAAAATAACAGCAGCAACAGCACCCAGATGATACTTAAAGCAAGAGGAAGAACTCACACGAATCTGTCACACTGCCATTATGTTCACGAAAGTTCCTGAAGGAAAGGGAACCATCGCGTCAGCAGGCTGGCAATAATTGTCAGAGAATCGGTAACCATGAGAAGACCGACGACCACAAGGAGCAATCCTGCTGTGACCTCAATCGCTTTCATATACCGCCTGATCCTATGGAAAAGCACAAAGAAGCCGTTTAAACTCAGACTCGTCAGCAAGAATGGTATCCCTAAGCCAAGGGAATACGATCCCAGGAGAGCCATCCCCTTCCCGACAGTATCCTGTTCACTGGCAAGAGCCAGAACAGCACCAAGGATTGGCCCAATGCATGGAGTCCATCCGAAACCGAAGAAAAAACCAACTATGAATGAGCTGAGAATGCCAAATTTCCGTGACTCAACCTGTATTCGTTTCTCGTAATTCAAGAAGGGGACATAGACTATCCCGAATGTTTGGAGAATCATAATAAGTCCTAGAGCAGCAATGATAGCACCACCGATAATTTCAAATGTTCGATAGTACGCTCTGAGAAACATCCCGACCAGAGTTGCCGATGCTCCCATAGCAATGAAGATGATCGAAAATCCGATAATAAAAAACACAGAATTCACAATGACTCTGTTTATCACACTTCGCCTGCTTTCCTTGCTCGTCAAATCCTCAAGGGAAACACCGGAAATAAACGATAGATAACCCGGAACGATCGGCAATACGCAAGGGGATATGAAAGAAAGTATGCCGGCGAAAAACGCTGTGAAAAAACCTACGCTCTCCATCGAGGGACCTCATTTCTCTGCAAGTAGTTTCGTAATAAGATTCTCAAATGTAGCTTTTGGTCGATAGCCTTCAAAGCGTGCACGAATCATTCCCTTCTTATCAATGATGAACGTTGTCGGGATTCCACGGATACCACCGTAAGCAGCCACAACTTGAGAGTTTCCTATCAAGACTGGATAATTCATCTTGTACTGCTTCACAAATGGGACGACATCCGAAAGCCCACCTTCATCAAGAGAGATGCCAAGCATGACGAATCCCTTGTCTTTATATTTCGAGTAGAGATCAATAAATCCCGGAATCTCTGCTCTGCATGGTGGACACCATGTTGCCCAAAAATCTACAATTACTACTTTCCCCCTGTAGTCGGAGAGCTTGATTTTCCTGTTCTGTGTATGAGGAAGAACAAAATCCGGAGCTGGTTGACCCTCTAACGCGGTACCAAGAGTTTCAGAAACCAACCCGCTATTTGTCACGTCTGTAGCTGTCCGGGGATTTCCTGTGCCTGTATCAAACGCCATGTATATCACTGCAATAACTGCAGTGGCTGCTAATATCCAGAGCAAGGCATGTGTCATATTCCTCTTTTGCAAATTCCCTCTCATCATGGTTCAATCCTTTCTTTATTGCAGGTGATTGATTATTTGATTTTCTCAGATACTACTTTCCCCTGGAGAAACAACAAGAGGTAATCGCTGCCTCCTGCTTTCGAATCAGTTCCCGACATGTTAAATCCGCCAAAGGGGTGAACACCAACAAGTGCACCAGTGCATTTACGGTTAAAATACAGATTACCACAGTGGAAAAGCTGTTTCGCTTTCTCAATTTTCCTTCGGTTCCTCGTGTAGACTGATCCTGTCAAACCATATTCAGTGGCGTTTGCAATCTCAATAGCTGCGTCGAAATCTTTCGCCTTGATGACCGCCAGCACCGGACCAAAAATCTCTTCCTGTGCGATACGTGCATGAGGATCAACATCAGCAAAAATCGTTGGCTTGATGTAATAGCCATTCCCTTCAGCCTTCTCCCCTCCAGTAAGCAGCCGTCCTTCCGACTTGCCAATTTCTATATACCGTAAAATTTTTTCTTCTGCTGCAGCATTCACAACAGGACCTACAGCAAAGTTCTCTTTCGCAGGACCAATTGAGAGCATCTCAGTTTGTGCAACAAGCCTTTCGAGAAATTGATCGTAGACACTCTCCAGAACGATCGCCCGAGAGGCTGCGGAACATTTCTGTCCTTGGAATCCAAAAGCTGAAACAACTACACCTGAGGCAGCTTCATCAAGATTTGCTTCATCGTCAACTATGATGGCATCTTTCCCACCCATCTCAGCTATTGTGCGTTTCAACCACCGCTGGCTTGGCTGCACCTTCGACGCCAGTTCATAGATATGCGTCCCAACTTCACGCGAGCCTGTAAAGGCAACAAAGCGTGTTTCAGGATTGCCAACTAACACATCTCCAATCGATGACCCACCACCGGTAACGAAATTGATCACTCCTGGGGGCAAATCAACTTCGTCCCAGATCTCCATGAATTTTGCACCAATCACAGGTGCGTCACTGGATGGCTTCAAGACAACGGTATTCCCTGTGACTATTGCTGCCGTCGTCATTCCTAACAAAATAGCAAGCGGAAAGTTCCATGGGGGGATCACAACACCGGCACCAAGAGGAATGTAAAATTGCTCGTTTTTCTCTCCAGGAATTCTCACCAGCGGTTTTGGCTTTGCATACCGGAGCATTTCACGCGCATAGAACTCAAGATAGTCAATCGCTTCAGCAACGTCAGCGTCTGCTTCAGCCCAGTTCTTCCCAACTTCGAAGACTTGCCACGCAGCAAATTCATATTTCCTCCGACGTAGAACTTTCGCCGCTTTTAACAAGTATTGCGCTCGCTTTTCCGGCTTCACGAATCGCCACGTCTGAAAAGCGTCATTGGCTGCTCTGATAGCTTTCTCAGCCTCGGCAAACGCCCCTTTCTGAACAATCCCAACAATCTCATCTTTATTTGATGGGTTGTACGAGTAAAGCTTCTGATCTGTCTTTATCCGTTCGCCAGCGATGATGATGTCGTATTCTCGCCCCAACTCAGACTCGACTTTCGTTAGAGCACGTAACATCTTCTGGCGATTCGCAGGGATCGAAAAATCGGTAAATGGCTCATTCTTAAAACGTCCAAGTTCCATTGTTGTACCCCTTAGTCTTGTTTGTATAATACCTTTGAATAAGATGATAATAATGTACAAAAAGATTCTGTTTGATGGAACTAAACGACAGGTTCCGGCATTGCTTGTTTTATGAGTGCATTGTATATTGATGGTTGTCCCGGATATTGCTGCAAGCCTTTACCCATGTCTGAACTCACAACAGAATTTCAAATTGGCAACTGGACAGATGCGCAGGGATTAACAGGATGCACTGTAATCCTCTGCCCGGCGGGGGCCTCCGGTAGCTGCGAGGTACGGGGATTCGCCCCGGGTACAAGGGAAACTGCCCTCCTTGCACCCGAAAAACACGTCAACGAAGTCCACGCTATTTTGCTCACCGGAGGAAGTGCCTTTGGCTTAGCTGCAACCGACGGGGTCATGACCTATCTGCGCCGGCAAGGAATTGGGTACAGAACGCCATGGGCTTCCGTGCCAATCGTTCCAGCGGCGGTAATCTATGACCTTGGTGTAGGCAGAAGCGATGTGTACCCAACACGAGGCTCAGGATATGCGGCTTGCACCGATGCAGAGATGAACAACAACTGGCAAGCCCGGGGCGCGATTGGAGCTGGAACAGGTGCAACTGTTGGTAAATGGGCAGGACCACAATATCAGATGAAAGGCGGCTTGGGCATCGCCAATATACAATTGGATGAATTGAACGTGATCGCTGTTGCAGTTGTAAATGCTGTCGGAGACGTTATCGCAGACAATGGAACAATCATTGCCGGAGCTCGCGCTGCTGATGGAACCTTCCTCGCCGCAGCGGACCCCTCTGCAAGGCTCAAAGCTTTTGTACAACCATTTAGTACACAAGCTTCTGCAGGAACAAATACAACCATCGTTGTGGCATTAACCAATGTGTCTCTTCTAAAGACGGAGCTTTTCCGAATAGCCCAGCGAATGCACGATGGCATAGCCCGGGCAATTATTCCATCTCACACTTCATTCGATGGCGACACCACTTTCGCACTTTCTCATGGAACAATCCACGCACCGCTCGATCTTGTGGCAGAACTCGCTGTGTCAGCAACAGCAGAAGCTATCCGGAATGCGGTAAGGGAGTGAATTACGGAAAAACCCGCCGTAGCGGGCATCGTAAAACTTAAATTGAATCTCTAAACTTGTACTTCCCTCTCACGAACTCGCCTTCGTTGTGTCCTTCACAGCTTCCTTGCGTGTTGACAGGTAAACATCCATAATGTATTTGGCAACAGCACGGACTTCCGCGGGCTTCAGTCCCTGATTTGGCATCGGTGGGTAGCCCGGTAACACCGGTCGCGGATTCATTATGAAATCCTCCAGGGCATCCATTCGCCCAATGAATTGTGGAAGAACCTCATTGTAAGGAGGCCCAACTAATTTCCTATCAAATCGATGGCATGCACTGCACCGAGTGTTGTAAATCTCCTCACCGCTGACTACAACCGCACTGGAGCCCGGCGTCAATGCCTTTACCATCTCAACATACCTCGCCGATAAGAGCTGATCATGCGCTCGAGTGGCGGTACGAAAAGCAATTCCGTCCTTCATCGCACCAAGGAAAACAAGCAAAAGCACGCCGACAAAGATGTACGCATTGAGATTAAGACCACCATCTTTGAACATCAGATAGAAAAGTTGGAAAAGGAGGAAAGCAATAAACAATGCCAATGCTGACAAAGCAAATACACCGTTGGAAAGCGCATGCCCCGGAAGCAACCACAAATCAATAAAGATCAAAACAGGCTGAAGCGCAACGAAGATCAGTCCCATAATCAGAGTGAATCGTCGCACGAAACCGCTGTATTCAGCATCGAGATGACTGATCCCGCCTTCCCACACAAAGAAGAAAAAGAGAATAGCTCCGCTTGAAACGACAAACGCCGCTGAAACAAAAGTAATGAAGCCCCACAGCGTACTTGGCGAAAACAAGACCGCAAAAAGGGAATCCGCTACCCCCCACCGCCTGGTGTCAACAGCGAGAAGCAGGGCCCCAACATAAATGTATGCGGCGATCCACAGCAACATCACCCCAGAGAAGCCCGCCCTTCTCCAAAGGCGATAGGTCGATCGCTCAAGGCTATTGATACCCACCCTAAGGTCTTGTTCGAGAGCTGACTCTTGACTCTCGGCAAACTTCCGAAATGCCAGGAGAGCCCGGCTGAGATGAAATGTGTACTTATAAATGGAAATAAAACCAAATCCTGCCAGAAAGAGAATCGTTGAAGCAGTCACCAATGCCGGCACTGTTGTGTTCGCAGCGTTCAGTAACTGCGTATAAAGCAAACTTAATGTTATAAGTGGAACACCGGCAAATGTCACAATGACACTCGTGCTCGGGGCAGCCAGACCGATCAGGTCTCTCGAAAATCGAAGATACAGAGTGTTCTCTCTCCTGCGTCCCAAGAGATGAAAATACATTGATATTGACGATAAAATGAGTGCAACGCTGCAATATGAATTAAAGATAATTGATGTGAGAGTCAGCAGATATCTCAGCAGAGTTATGTGTTCATTTGACGCAGGTATAACTAACCTGTCTAAAAACCACATGGCGCTAAGTACCTCAACAGCTTATTTCATTTGAAGGCATGGGATCATGATCACCGTAAAACTCTTTCAACAAAAACCGCAATGCTAACCATGAGCACGTAGATGTTTATCTTCATGAAGGCAGCTCTGTACACCCTTTTTTCGCTCCTATGAGAAATAATTTGCCATGTGCCGACAACAAGCCACATTCCAAGTACAATGAGCACCGAACCAGTGACCAAGCTCTGAACAATCTCAGCAGTCAGAAGCAGAATTGAGGAAAACACCAGGGCAACAATCCAAAAGTATATAAACAGCGCAAGCGCCGATCCCCGGAAATACCTGTGCAGCGTCGGGAATCCACCTCTTTCATAATCGCTGCTGTAGACCATCATGAGCAACCAGAAATGAGGAGCCTGCCAAACAAAAAAGAAAAGGGCAATTACAATCAGTCTGGGGTCAAGGAGATTCCCTCCCCCAATAACCCACCCTGACATCACGGGTAAGGCGCCGATGAGCGAACCAGGAATAACTGCAAACGCCGTCCACTTTTTCATTGGTGTATAGAAGCCGTTGTACCAGATGAATGCTAACCATGAAATAATCAGAGCTGCCAAATTGCCTGAAACATATACAAGGGTTGAGCCAACCAACGAGAGCAGGACAACAAAACATAAAGCGGCTTGCGGGCTAATCCTACCTGAAGGCAGAGGCCTGTTCTTCGTTCGATGCATCAGAGAATCGGCTTCGCGTTCCTGATAATGGTTGAGAGCAGCTGATCCACTGGCGAGAAGAAATATGCCAAAAGCCGCAACCGCCGACGTGAAGGAAACAGCGCCAGAACTCAGGACAATTCCAAACAATACCGACATGCCCACAAAAAATGTGATGCGGAGTTTCATCAACTCGAGGAAAGCAGTCCCACCTCTTGCGGGCTCCACAACTCGAGTCCGATTTGGTAGTTCAGCAACATGAAGGGTTGTCAAATAGCTAAATCTCACAATCTCAGATTCGAACAGTCTGCCAAGATGGTAACGATTTTCCCCGATAGTCCCGCGCACACAAAACCTCACTCCAGGTTCATCTTGGACCACTTGATCCCGACGTAACAGGCTTTGACAACCCGACATTCGTATTCACCCACTTTTGGAATTCCTGCGGCGTTACTACCACAAGCTTGGTGTACATCATGGCATGATTTAATCCACAATACTCCGCACACGCTACATCATAAGAACCTAATTGCTCCGGATATAGCATCATGTAATGGATGCTGCCCGGGATTGCATCCTGTTTTTCCCGAAACGCAGGGATATAGAAACTGTGTATCACATCAACTGAAGTTACAAGAAATTTGATAGGCTTGCCCAGCGGGACATACGCTGTATCAGCCCGCTTGCCATTCTCGTACTCAAATGTCCAACTCCATTGACGTCCGATGACTTTAATTGGCATCGCATCCTTCGGAACCCTCCTCATCTGTGCAAAACCTTGATAACCAAAGTAAAACATGGCAAGAGCTAACATGGTCGGAATAGCAACCCAAGCTATTTCCAGAACGAGATTCCCTTCAATATTCTCAGCTCTCGGGTGCCTCTTCCGATTATACTTGAAAACAAAATACACCATCGAACCTATAACAATGGAAAATAGAATTAGCGCACAGGCTACAATGAAAGTCATGACGTCGTCAACTGTCAACGCATGCTTTAACGCGCTCGGCAACATAGCTTGCTCTCACTTTCGAATAAAGACATCAGCAAATGTTAACGCATATATTATAAACAGTATCAACCCCGCTATCCCTAAGAAAACCTTAAATATCATATCCTCAAACTTGATATGCATGAATATATTTACAACAAGCGAAGACTTTATTGCAGCAATGAAAAGCGCCACGACTACAGTCAATGCACCGATGTTCATTCCCGCCACCCCAACAGTCAATGAAGTCAAAGCTATGAGCGCCAGCCAGACAAGGATATATGTCCCGTATCGGACTGATGAGCCAGCAGATTTGGTGGTCGTTTGCATCGCACTCCTCAGTTGACCAAATAGAAAAGTGGGAAAAGGAATATCCAGATGATATCCACAAGATGCCAATAAAGGCCCGCATTTTCCAATTTAACCGGGTTGCTCTGAGTGATGTTATTGCGCAGCAAAAGTACAACCATACTCGATAGAACAATGATCCCGGCTAAAACATGCAATCCGTGTAAACCAGTCATGGCATAATACAGCCCGAAAAACAGATTCTCACCATTGCTTTGCTCCATAAGTTTTGGTGAGGCAGGGTAAATGCCGCGCGAAATTTCCGAGGACCACTCAAAATATTTATTTACCAGGAAGAGAAAGCCTAACAAGATCGTTGTTACCAGAAAGGCGATCGATAATCGCTTTTCTCCCCTTTCAATAGCTGTGATAGAAATGGCAACAGTCAGACTGCTCGTGAGGAGTATAATGGTATTCAATGCACCGATTAGTGTGTTAGTCTCTAAGCCTGCCCTGTGAAATTCTATCGAATAAACGTACCGATATGCTGCATAGAGGAGAAACATCCCTGTGAATAGTAGCAATTCAGTGAACAGAAAGAGCCACATGCCGATCTTCGCTCCTTTAGCATCCTTGCAAAGATGCTCAGCAGAAGTCATGGCTTGACCATGTGCTTCCTCTAACTGGGTCACTGTACCGCTACCTCCTCATGATGATACGGTTGATGTTTTATCACTGGAATTTCCTCAAAATTTTCCTTAGGCGGGGGCGACGGGATAGTCCATTCCAATGTCGTCCCTCCCCACGGATTAGCAGGAGCCTTCGCCCCTCTTATCATCCCTCGAACGAGATTAGCAAACATGATAACAAGCCCTGTCACCAATACCCAGGAGCCGACAGTCGAAATACGCTGGAGTGTTGCAAACTGTGGCAGATATGTGAAATACCGCCTCGGCATCCCTTCGTATCCCATAATGAACATAGGAAAATAAAGCATGTTAAATCCGATAAAGAGAAGAAGGAGCGACCATTTCGCTACCTTCAAATTGTACATTCTACCGAACATTTTAGGAAGCCAGTAATGCAACGCTCCAAAGAAAATAAATGCAACCCCTCCAAACATCTGGTAGTGGAAATGAGCAACAACGAAGTAAGTGTCGGTCAGATGAATATCTGTTGCAAGTGAACCCAGGATGAGTCCTGTCAGGCCTCCAATAGAGAAAAGAAAGATGAAAGCCATGACAAAAAGGAACGGGGGTGCTAAGTCAATAGATCCTTTGTGCATGGTTGCAACCCAGTTGAATACCTTGACTCCACTCGGCACAGCAACGAGAAACGTGAGAAGGGAGAAGATCCACTTTGCGGTATCACTCATGCCAGTTGAGAACATGTGGTGACCCCATACAAGATACACGATGAATGCTATCGCCAAACTTGATAGAGCAATTGCCTTGTATCCAAAGATTGTTCGGCGAGCAAACGTCGTAATGATCTCGGACACAACGCCCATTGCTGGAAGAATCATAATGTACACCGCTGGATGTGAGTAAATCCAGAAGAGATGTTGATACAAAAGTGGGTCGCCACCTCTACCCGGATCGAAAATTCCAACGCTGAAAAGACGCTCAATAAGAATCAGCAAAAGAGTGATCCCTACAATCGGGGTTGCAAGAACCTGAATCCACGCAGTGGCGTACAGCGACCAAATGAAAAGCGGCATCTTAAACCATCCCATCCCCGGAGCTCGCATACGATGAATTGTGGTAAGAAAATTGATCCCCGTAAGAATTGAAGAAAATCCTAAGATAAAAGCAGCAAGCACAGCAAATGTGACGTCAGTACCTGTCCGAATACTGTAGGGGACGTAAAATGTCCAGCCCGTATCTACAGGTCCTCCCTGAAGGAATAGGGATGCAACAGCAAGCGACCCACCAATGATGTAAAGCCACCAAGAGAATAAGTTGAGGCGTGGAAATGCTACGTCTTTGGCACCTATTTGTATCGGCAGAAAAAAGTTCCCAAACGATGCAGGGATGCCCGGTATAATAAACAGAAAAATCATGATAACACCGTGGACGGTAAACAGAGCATTGTAAGACTGCGGTGCAAATAGTTTACCTCCCGGTTCAAGCATCTCAAGCTTCATGAGAAAACCAAGCGCCACCCCCACAGTGAAAAATGTGAGCATGGAAACAAGATAAAGAACGCCGATACGCTTATGATCAGTGGAAAAAATCCATGAAGCTACGCCCGTTCGACCACCTGTATCTCCAAGGTAGTTCTCAGTCGCATGCATCAATGCAGCCGATTTATCGCCCATACTTTACCTCATTTTACTCTTCACAAATCGCTTCGACGTAATTAAAAACCCAATGAAGCCCGCAAGGAAAACTAACGTTGCAACACCAACAACTCGAAGGATATTAAACACATACCTGTTACCTGCCGGGTCATAACTAAAACACATCTGAAGCATTTTACCAACAACAGATGCAACACGATCCTCTTTTGCTTCCATCAAAGCCATCTTCAAATCTATAGGTAAAAATGATGTCCCATACATGTACCGAGAAATCTTTCCATCACCACTAACGATAATAATGGCGGCGGGATGCGTAAACTTCATAAATCTATCACGCACGAAATAAAATCCCATGGCATCTGTCAATTTATGGATGGTCACACTATCTCCGGTCAAAAATTTCCAATCATCAGATGGAAATGGGCGCTTCAACATGCCCCAGTACTGCTCTTTTTTGCTTAATGCCTGAACAGGGGTATCGTTGGGGTCAAAACTTATCGTCGCCACACGAAAGTCCCTGCCCGGGGTTGCATCAACTTTTTCCAGAACATCACTGAGACCAACCAACACATTGTCGCATATGCCGGGACAGGTAAAATAAGCCATGTCAATAATCAAAGGCTTTCCATCCGCTACATCGCGAAGAGAAACCTCACTACTAGTTTCATCTTTGAATTTCAAGCTAAGCGGAATTTGCTTCCCAAGTTTCTCATCAATTCCCACTTGGACATGAGTCCCACCATCATTAGCAAATACCAGTGTCGGTCTTGAGACAATCGAAATAATAAAGACCACAAGCAGCGATCTTGAAAGAATTCTAACCATACACCTCACTCTCCACCATGTTATTTTTCGGTAAACACCCTTTTCAGATACCGGTACATTGTCTCCCACTCATCCGGCGATAGACGGGAAACGTTCGAATGAAATCCATTCATGCCTGCATTAGAGACAACAGCGGTGACAAAATCCGGCTGGGTCTGAGTCAAAAGCTTGGAATTTAACGACATCACAAGAGCACGTTTTTGATCGGCAGCTACGCTACGGAAAATCTCGCTTCCCGGTTCAGACGATTGTCGTGCAATGCGCATCATAATTGCGGCAATGCGTTGTTCATCAGCAACTACCTCGGCTGAAATTTTCTGCATCGCAAGAGCCACCGGAATCTGTGATGGAATCACCTCACCTGAAGTCAAATGGTATTTTTGATCCAGGGCTTCAACTTCCTTCTGTGTAACGCTCGGAAAGATGTCAGAGAACGTTCTAACATATTGTAAAACAGCAAATCGATCGCTCAAGGGCAATGTCGCATATGAGACCATTGCACTACCCGGAACACCTTCCATTAGTGTCTTATACAAGGCAGAAAGAGTTCTCCCATTCACCCAACCAGAATCTGAGTGGAAGTTGCGAGGCTTCGGAACTAATGATGCAGAAGCTGGACCATTCCCAAACCCACTATCGCCATGACATGAAACGCAGTACGTTTTAAAGACGACTCTCCCTTTTTCAACCTCCTCAGTACTTGGCTGCAACAAACTCAAGAGATTTATTGGTGGAGAAACACTTCCCTTGATAAAAGGGAGATCTGTGATAGGGGCACTATATATCGAATCAACATGAACGTCAGGAGAAACGGAATTCCTGTTCACACTGCCTAAGTTCGCGACGTACAAAAGCCCAACAGCAACGACAACACACAGAAAATAGATATAAAACAATGGTGACAGCCACACGGTGCGAATGAAAAATAATTTTCGGTCTCTACGATTTTCTTCTTGCCTATTGGTGTTCATCTGAGACACCACCTTCATATTTGAAACTCCAGGCTCTTTTTCAATTTCGGATCGCCCACCGGGATAAGACTATTTCTCTTTGATTTTTCAGCAAAGACAGTGAAGACGAATCCAACGGATATAAGGAGAAATGACAGTTCAGATAGGTTGAAAGGAGCCCCTTTCTCACTATAGACAGGCATCACCAACCAATAAATGTCAAGCGCATGAGCAAGTAGAATACAAATTGAAATGGAAATAAGTCGTTGCGGTTTCATCTTCGCTGATCGCGTGATCAATCCAACGAATGGAACAAGAAAGTGGACAATTACAAGGATAATGGAGATCGCCGCCCAGCTGCCGTTCATTCTTCGAACAATCCATGCAGTTTCTTCGGGCAAGTTCCCATACCAAATCAGCATGAACTGGCTGAAAGCGATATACGCCCAAAAATTTGTGAACGCAAAAATGAGTCCACCGAGATTGTAGTAATGATCGCGGGACAACTTAACAGGGAAGCGCCCTCTCTCATTCAAAGTGACGATAATAAGCGTCGCCATCGCCATTGCTGCGAGCGCTGCACCAGCAAAATAATAGACCCCAAAAATAGTGGAGTACCAGCTTGGTGAAAGGCTCATCAGCCAATCAATAGCAAATAGTGTTAAAGTCACACCTAAGATTGGCATAAATGCAGCAGAAAGTTTTATGTTCCTTTTAGTTAGATTCTGTTCGTGGGTCGTATCTTGCAAAAGCGAATTCCGAGTCATCAATACGTAGAAAAGCCCCCAGATTGCTAAGATAACCACCGTTCGGATGGTAAATGAAATTGCATTGAGGTAGGGAAGCTTGATAAGCATTGCAGAATTATGTGTGATAAAGCCTTTATGTGTCCAAATGAAAATTTCATGCAGGTTCAGAAGTAATGGAAGGGCAAAAATGATCAAGAAAGGAATTACACCTGCAAGAAATTCGAACACCCTACGCATTGCTACGCTCCAAACTGCGGAAGTCAAATACTCAATCGCAACCCAGAACAATGCACCAAGTCCTACGCTCGCAGCAAAAGCAAAGCTCATCACAAGACTAAAAAGGCTGTGTTCGGGTTCTATCGCATAAGAAAAAAGGTTAATCAAGATACCAATCATAAGAACCGTATAGGGCACCTTTCCAAATGGCACCGCACCTTGTTTCAATCCCCATGGATGTTTTCCAGCTATCATGGTACGTCAGTTTCCTTTGCATGTCTTGCTCTTTGAAGTGCCCTAATGTACCAGACGATTGCCCACCGTTCTTCTTCCGGAATCTGCTGAGCATAGGAAGGCATCACATTTCGAAAACCCTGAGTGATCACATGAAAGAAATGCCCATCACTTGCCTGTCGGAGTGCATCGCTGTGAAGACTCGGTGGATTGGGAAATTGCCCCTGAAGTCTGCTATCACCGTCACCAAAATAGCCGTGGCATGGGCTACAGTACGTATTAAAATCTCTCCTCCCAAGTTCCATCACCTGTGTCGTGGGAGCAAGGGGATTGACCATGAATTTTTCCGCACCTTTCATATCCCCCACAAAGGCATATGGCATGTGCCCGCGAGCGACTGTTCCCTCCACCGGTTGACGCATCGCAAAGCCATCAGCATAAAATGAGCTGCGCGACTCAGGGAGAACTTTTCGTTGTTCAGCTAACGAAGTCCAGGGATGGAGGAATAGCAACTTATTTAGTGTCAGGTAAGTTAACCCTGAAGATATGACTGCAACAAAAACAAGGAACAGAAGAAACTTCAGGTTAAGAATCGTTCTCGCTCCAGGGAGCTCTAATACGAAATAGTATATCGGTTCAATTTTTTCGGATCCAAGACTTTGAAGAAAATCTGCTGTTTGTTTTAAATCGAATTTCGGATCAACAGCCTCAATACAAATCCCAAATCGGTCTGACGAGACACGCTTCATAAAATCGGTATCGTGAAGTGGATGAACGTTTCGGGGGAATCCGAAAAACAGCACCAGTAAACCAAGAATAGTAAACACAGCCCCGAAAAGGACACTTAGTTCAAATGTGACCGGAATGTATGCCGGAAGCGCCCAAAACGGTTTCCCTCCAATCATGAGAGGATAATCCACTGAATTAGTCCACCAAGTAAGCAATAAAGCTAAAGCCACACCCATCAAACCAGAAAATAGTGTGACCAAACCTACTCTGGACTGCTTCAATCTCATTACCCTATCAACTCCGTGGATAGGGTACGGGCTGTAGACATCAAAAGCTTTGTATCCCTCTTTAACAACTGCCCGCGCAGCCAAAACAATCTTATCAGGACTATCAAAAAGCGCCGTCAAGCCATAGAGCTTCTCATCACTCATGATCTTCACCTATTTGATATGATGGCTGGGCGCCCTTAACAACAGATTTTACCTCTGAAATGGAAATGACCGGGAGTGATTTTGAAAACAAGAGAATAAGGGTAAAGAATAAGCCGAAGCTTCCAATCAATATTCCAACATCAAAAATCGTTGGGGTGTACACACCCCATGAGGACGGTAGGTAGTCCCTCGATAAAGATGTCACAATGATCACATATCGCTCAAGCCACATCCCAACATTGACAAGAACAGAAATGATAAACAGTGCGGGTATCGAACTCCGAATTTTTCTGAACCAAAAAAGTTGAGGTACAAAAACATTGCACACAATCATGATCCAGAAAGCAACAGCATAATGACCGAATGCTCGATTCATCACCACATACCATTCCGTTGATTTCCCACTATACCAAGCCATGAATGGCTCCATTAAGTATGCATAAGTGACCATCATACTGGTAGCTAAAATAACTTTAGCCATTTTGTCCATGTGGTCCATAGTGATGAGGTACTCAAGGTTAAACACTTTTCGCACAATTATGAGAACTGCCAGCACCATCGCCATACCTGAAAAGATAGCTCCGGCAACAAAGTATGGGGGGAAGATCGTAGTATGCCAGCCGGGAACAACAGAGACAGCAAAATCGAAACTCACTACGCTATGAACTGATAATACGAGCGGCGTGGCAAGTCCAGCCAGGATCACATATGTTTTTTCATAATGTTGCCAATGACGAGTTGAAAAGCGCCAACCCAAGCTCAAGATAGAATAAATAACCTTCTTTACTGCGCTCGTTGTTCTCTCTCTCAACGTGGCGAGGTCGGGCATCAAGCCAATGTACCAGAAGATCAGAGAAACCATGAAGTAAGTTGATACAGCAAAGACATCCCAAATAAGCGGGGAATTAAAATTCACCCAGATTCCATGCTGGTTTGGGTATGGGAAAATATAAGCAGCAAACCATGGACGACCTAAATGAATGAGTGGGAATAAGCCCGCACATATTACAGCAAATATCGTCATCGCTTCCGCGAAACGAGCGATTCCTGTTCTCCACTGCTGCCTGAAAAGAAAAAGAATTGCCGAAATCAGCGTCCCGGCATGACCGATGCCGATCCAGAAGACAAAATTAGTTATATCAAACGCCCACCCGACCGGTATGTTATTCCCCCACATCCCGATACCGTAGATGAACGTATATGCAACAGCTATCGCTCCAATCAGCACCATTGTCAGAGTTACCAGGAGAGCTGCAAGATACTTCTTGGAAGGAGGCCGGTCAATCGGTACAGCAATTGATTCGTCAATCAACGTCGCTATTGATCTACCTTCTACGAGAGGCGGAGACTGTGTATAATCAACAATCCCACTTGGGCTGTAAATCATATGGCGTTCCATAACACCTTCTCTGCATTATGTATTGCGTAACTTAGCGATGTAAGTGACATTAGGTTTGGTGTCAAGATTTTCGAGCACATAATAGCCAAGAGGGTGGTTGCGCACCCTGGCAATATCTGACCCCGGTTCATTCATGTCCCCGAAGACGATCGCATTAGCAGGACATGCTTGTTGACATGCGGTGACAACGTCACCTCCTTTCAGCGCACGTCCTTCTTTCAACGCCTCCTGTCTCGCCTCTGCAATGCGCTGCACGCAAAACGTACATTTCTCCATCACGCCACGCGACCGCACCGTCACCTCTGGATTATGGAGCATCTCGACTGGTTCTTGGCTATAATAACCATTCTTGAAATGATCTCTGAAATTGAAAAAGTTAAACCGCCGCACTTTGTATGGACAGTTGTTTGAACAATACCTTGTTCCAACACAGCGATTATATGTCATCATATTCAGCCCATCAGGGCTGTGTGTGGTAGCTGCAACTGGACAAACGTTTTCACAGGGCGCATTATCACACTGCTGGCACAACATCGGCTGAAGGATAACATTTGGCTCTTCTGATGTGCCGGTGTAATAGCGATCAATCCTGAGCCAGTGCATTTCGCGTCCCATCGCAACCTGATCTTTTCCTACAACAGGAATATTGTTCTCAGCATTGCATGCAACTACACAAACGCTGCACCCTGTGCACTTATTAAGATCAATCGCCATCGCCCACTTTACTTCCTTATACTCAAATTCTTTGTAAACACCGGTCGGCTTTTCTTTTTCGGCTCCGCGTCTTAGAAAATCCGGATCTTTTATGTACTGCTCAACCGTGCCCTCCCTGGTTATATCTCTGTTGAACGGCATTGTATCGTCCAAGGCACCAGCGAAAACATGATGTTCAATCGTAGAGACAAGCTCATATCTGCCGGGAACCTTCACGACCTTTGCACCAGGATAAATCCATGGGCTGAATCTGCTTCCCTTGCTCATCAGAACATTTGCATTCACACCAACACCGGAAGCAATGGTTCCAGCGCTGCTTCTGCCGTATCCAAGCTCGATAGCAATAGTATCCCTTGCCATTCCGGGCTGGATGAACACTGGTAGTATTACCGTTCTACCATCCACATGAACCTCAATCAAGTCGTTGGAACTTAGCCGTAGCTGCGATGCCGTTTCCGGGGCAATAGCGGCATAATTATCCCACACTACTTTACTCACAGGGTGAGGGAGTTCCTGAAGCCACCCATTGTTAGAAAATCTACCATCTCCCAGGGCATAACTTGGAGAGAGCAGAACAACAAAGCCTTCGCTACTCTTGTGCGGTTTCAGGTTATAAAGGGAGTCGATCTTGAATGATGCGGGCTTTTCTGTTCTTTCCTTGAAACTCACCACCCCGTCATGAAGAGCACTGTACCAGAAGATTTTGAAATTAACTTCGAGGTTTAATTCATGATAGACCTCCTCTTCCCACCTCTTCATCAAGTATTCGTGATAGAGATTTTCTCGATATGCACTCTTATCTCCCGACGACCATGTCAGTAGCACCGCTTCCTTCTGACGAGTGTTGTAAAGCGGATAAATAACAGGCTGCTGAAGGCTATACAATCCGGTACGAGTCTTGAAA
This sequence comes from Bacteroidota bacterium, assembly GCA_049973045.1. GTDB lineage: Bacteria > Bacteroidota > Ignavibacteria > 0-14-0-80-59-12 > 0-14-0-80-59-12 > JBMFJZ01. The sequence continues at coordinate 26,356 of JBMFJZ010000011.1, forward strand.
TCATTCCAGGATTCTAAATCGTGGTTTATAGGCAGCACCCAATGGCTATTTGCAGATGACTCATTTTCGTTTTGGACAAGTGAGATGACGGTAGGAACCTCTTGAAGTGCCTCTGCATAAGCGAAATCAATTGGTAAGTGATAAACAGGATTTGAATCATAATGTATAACAACTCCAACTTTCCCAGCCTTCATATTCTTAATGAGAGTTTCCCAATCCTCTTTCGTCGCAAAATTAATTAAACTTAAAACTGTCTCCTCATCCCGGTAAAGTGTTGTGTTGTCCAGAACCTCGTTCAAGAAATTGACCGCAATATGCACAGGTTCCGGGAGCCTGTCCCCAGCATATACAATAGATGCGGCACGGTTATCCAGCAAATCAGAAGCCAGGCGAGACAGAACACCTATGTCAAGTTGATGTCGAGAAGCAAATTGTCCGAGAGAGTAATTTTGCAATATGCTAACAATTCTCTGATTCCGAGCAAAGCGAGAGACTCTCTTTTGAACAACGAACTCATTCAACAAAGACATCACAAATTCAAATTGAGCGTCAGGGCGTAAGCGGATGCGATAGTCTGCATTCATTCCGGTCACACTCATTCCACCCTCCGCGACGTACAGCCTACTGAAATCCTTAAGATTCTCGAAGTCTCTCAGCAACGCATACATACGCATCTGCTCCATGACGTTCCCTTCGGTCCCAAGAAAATCAGATTCCAGCGCAAGGATGATCTTTGCTTTCTCCCAGCGGATAAGAGGGAATTGCCCATCACCGTAAGATTTCCTCCATGCTGCAGTTCTTATTTCATTCGAAAAAAGCTCGTAGGAATAGACCTTCGTCGTAGGGTATGAAGACACAAAGGCATCCAAAACCTTTTTCGCGGTAGGAGAAATGATGGTGTGCGTGATAATGGCAATTTCTTTCCCTGCTGAAACACTTTCGTTTAGAACACGAATAATAGCCCTGTCAACATCTGACCTGGAGACATCGGAAAATCTTGCGCCCGTTCTACGTCTCGGCTGCCGTAAGCGTTCTGGGTCATAAAGATTCAAAATTGAAGCTTGCCCCCGCGCGCAGATTTTCCCTCTATTGACGGGATGCTCAGGATTACCATCGATCTTTATCGGACGTCCTTCGCGAGTCTTAATGAGAATTCCACATGCCTGGCTGCAACCTGTACACGTTGAGGCATAGTAGTCAGATATCCCGGGAATTACATCCACTGGCTCTCTGTTATAAGGAATGATTTCACCCTTATCTTTATAGCTCGAGCAACCTGCTGTGGCAAACGATGCAGATGCTGCAAGGAGCGCTAAGAATTTTCTCCTTGAAACTTTTGGTATATCAGACAGCGTAAGCTCGTTGACGATACCTGATGATGTCTCTTCCGTACTCGCCTTGAGGTTGCTATTTGCGGCACCTCTCGACTCTTTCAAGCCGGACGATTTATTCAATGCATCAGACATACCTGCTCGACTTTCTTCTCCGTTTTACTGCCATAGGGTTAATAAAAATCCTTACTGAGCTTTCGTGTTTTAAACCCTGTGTGGTTGGCTTCCCCAAGATTCTGGACAAAATCTTCACGGGTAAAAAGGAGACAGCTATCGCCGCGATAGCGCCTCCCCCTAACCAATAAAGGATTTTCCTGCGACCAGAATTCTGTGAAGTTGCTGACCTTGAAACAATCTTCATAATGTTTGTCTTTTACCTGTGACAGGCACTGCAATATGTCGGACCCGGTTTAATTCCTGTAATATATGGTAACCTTTGAGGCGCGTTTCGATGGCAATCGAGGCAAGCTGACATCGTGAATGAGGCAACCTGTTTCGTTACGTCCATATCTTCTACCTTCCCATGACACTCAGCGCACCTGATGCCCACATTCACATGCATGCTGTGATTGAAGTAAACATAGTCAGGCAACTTGTGAACTCTTTTCCAGGGGATCGCTTTCCCTTCTTCATAATATTTAGTAAGCTTCATGATTTCCGGTTTTGTTTTTCGTGAGATCGTGTGGCAATTCATACAAATACTGGTCGGTGGAACAACTGCATAACGGGAACGGTAAATTCCGATGTGACAATATCCGCACTCAATTCTCATCAGCCCAGCATGGAGTTTGTGAGAAAAATTGACCGGCTGCTGAGGAGCATACCCTATCCCTTCTCTTTCAGGCCGCGAGACGAAATACGTGGCCACAGCTGAAATCAAAGCCACGAAAATAACCATGGGCACACGAACTCTGAGAAAGTAATCAACGAGAGCCCTGTTCATCAGGCACCCTCACTAACTGAAGACATTATGAGAAAATTTAAAAAACACAGCGAGTACAAAGTCATGGCGTTCTAAGTCCGGATACCTATCAAGAATTACTCCCCTGCAAAGAAAACCGACAGCTGCAGAGAAAAGTTAGAAATCGGATGAATTCCTAATATAGGTCAGGCGCTCATAAAAAGCAACAACACTTCTCGAAAAAAGTTCCCACAAATGGGCGCGAAGGCAATTCACGAGACTTTTTATACGCAGCACAAGAAGGAAGGATTCGGGGAAAATACTAATTGAGGTTCAAGAGCAGATAGAAGGACTGGTCTCGGTCTACAACTTAAAGCAAAGGTCACGAGTCCCGAAGATGAATCTCTCCACGGCGCAAAGCGTTAACTAACAGGTGAGCCTGACGCGTAGGCTCCGGGACGCGATACCCCTTAGAACATTTCAGCGTTAGTTGAATCGCATCTTCCAACGTGATCAGGTGCCCAATCGAAACGAATATCGGGCTAACAGCGTCACAAGTGCGGAGTGCAACCCCGATGGTCTCATCCTTGTCCACCAGCGGAGAGTAACTTCCTGCTCGAAGGGGAGGTTCCTCATACCTTCCAGTGAGAACACTTTTTGCACAGCCAAGCGTGGGGATATCGAGCAAAAGCCCGAGGTGACATGCGATCCCAAAACGTCGAGGATGAGCAAGTCCTTGCCCATCAACCATCAAAACATCAGGGCGTATATGCAAATTCTCCCAGGCTTCAAGAACTGCCGGTGATTCTCTAAAAGAGAGCAACCCGGGGATATATGGAAATTTTACTTTCGTAACAGCGATCCCCTGGTCGACCACCATTAATTCCGGTAATTTTAAAACTACAACTGCAGCATACACAGTATCCGACCCTTTGTCAAAGGAAATATCACAACCAGCAACGTACCTAATAGGTTTTGAAACCTTCTCCACAACGACCATCGATCGCAGTTGCTCCTGTATAGCAATAGCCTCTTTTGGTGTAACATCCCATCCGCCGAAGCCAGACCTTTGTTTTGGTTTGTTCATGGCACGATGTCCCAAGACGATGTAAAATTTCTTCCTGTTTCTATAAAATCTGCATAGTGTAAATCTTGGTCAGAACACGCCACTCCAATTGAAGCAGACACATCTCGATACCCGGCGAGTGCAAGGCATGGCGCTCAGACCGCCACCCTTTTACCCCACTTGATCCAAATCACAAAGCCAACTCCATAGACATCGCCCCTTTGACCGAGTTGTATCAATAAGGCTCAATTTCATAAAAGCATAGTGAACGATAAAGACCAATCGCCTCTCTCATAGATGGGACTGCATCTAATCTCATATAAGCATAGCCCTTTCTACGAGCTTCTTCAATAATAGCTGCCGCCAAGTTTCTGCGGATACCTCTCGTTCTAAATTCTGGTCGTACCTATAGCCGTTTCATCTCACAAGTATCATTGGTGATCTTCCTTAACGCAACACACTCAACTGTCTGTGCACCATCCATTGCCGAAATTATACAGCCATACGGAGGAGCATATCCTCCGGGTAATTCAGCAAGTTCCTTCTCAAAATCTTGAAAAAGATAGATTGAAGTCCAATGAGTCGGCATACTCCGTCAACATTTCCCGCACATGCAATAAATGCTCAACAGCAGCGGCACAGGCAGACACATGCCCACTGCGCATATGACTGCTGGAGCTTACTGGAACTATGTTAGGCAATATCCTGCTTTGAAGCATACAAAATATTGAATCGTCGTTGAATTCATACATCATATTGCTCGAGCAAGTCAACCAGCTTACCATATAAATTTCAAAACACTGCTTGTTTTCCCCAGTGAGCCCGTGCTTGACCTTCCACAAACTCGACACCGTTCTCTTTCATTACCCGATAGGTCCAATCGAAATTATCAGTCACTTGCAGTTAGCTAAGGATTCACTTTTCACCCGAAGCCACAAATATACTGATGTTTGCGGCTTCGGTGCCGGTATTTGACCGAGCACAGCAATTCTCACCAACGCAGTCCACAAAAATATTTTTCAATTCTGCTTCCTCAAACCATAGTCTGACGTCCTCTCTATTAAAACCCATCCAGCGATCATGCTGTTCTGTTTTCAGAAATTCAAAATTGTGCGCATCCAAGTCTGTCACAACAAGCTTCCCACCCGGTTTCAAAATCCTCACCATCTCCTTTATCGCTGCTGGCGGATCATCAACATGATGCAAATACATATTGTCGAAGACGTAATCAACAGCCTCATCTGCAACAGGGAGTTTATCAGCCACTCCCACTCGGTAATCTATTCCCTCAACACCGGCGAGTTTTTTCCTCATTTCTGAGAGCATTGCCTCGGATTGGTCAACAGCGATCACCTTCAAGCCTTTGTCGATAAGCCCTTCAGTGACGAAACCTGTCCCAGCTCCGATATCGGCAGCGAGCTTTCCTTTCTGAATGCAGGACAGGCCCGCAACAGTGAAAGCTCTTTCTCTCACCGACTCGGAGAAGAACGTCTTACGCATCCTGTCCCATTGATGGGCAACGTTATCGAAGTATTCCTTGCTGTTCATCTGGTCCTCACTTCCCTTTTTGGACGTGATATATATAATTATCAGACTTTGTGAAATACAAAATATTTTGGAGTCGCGAGTCCCGACAAGGTAGTTTTACTTCCATGACTCATGCCCGTCCCTCAGTGCCTCCGAGATAGCTTTGATAAACGGCTGGCAAAGCGTTCCGTCCACATCGCGGTAAGCGTTAAATTCAGCGATAACGAGTCCAGCGAACTTAGAATTGCACACGAAGATTTTCAATATTTTTATTGCCTCATGAAAACTGAGTCCGTGCGCATGAGGAACATCTGCTACCGGAAGATCACGATAATCGATCAAAATGAACAAGGAATTACTACATATTGCTTTCCATGTGGGTGAGAGCCTTCTTCGGTGTCTCCCGGGATTTTCTGCCCGACAGGATATTTGCCTAATATTGTTCCAAGCGTTCAATTTCAGCAGTATCTATACAACCCGCATTTGAGTTATAGCCAAACAGAATGATTTTTTCCTGAGGCATAAGCGGATGGCGTGGGCTAATGTGCGTTAATTCAACAGCACCTTCTCCTATGATATGAGCCATAACCATGCCATCAAATACCCCCGATGGTGTGTCTGCCGGGGTGTTCAAATCCACATCCCCATCAAAGTAGTTCAAACCAATATTTGGAAAATGGCGTGACATGCCAGCAAGAACGCCAAGTGTGATCGTGCAGTCACCACCCAGTACTAAAAGGTTCACGTTGGCTTGAACAGTATTATAAATACGATCAGAGACCTGCCTTGCCACAGCACTTACCAGGGCAAGATTTTGCCTTTGTGGATGATCTATGTCAGGCTGATAGGAGACCATCGGGAGAACACCCTTATCCAGCACATCCAAACCTGTATTACGTAAATTCTCAATCGGGCCCTGTCGGCGAAATAACTCGGGTGCATGTTCCTGGCCAGCGTGGCGTGCACCTACGCTTGATGGAGCACCGATAACAGCAACTTTGTTCACAACTTCTCTCCCGAATTTTTCAGGATAATATAAGCTAAGTTTTCTTACACACTTGTTAGCCGAAGTGACGCATTATTTTCATCCTTCGCTAGCCGAAGCAAAGCATATAGGTTGCAACGACTGGTTAGCCCGCTCGACTGCTTAGCCACGATCCAAGCAAATCATAGACCGATGAATGACCTCACTGGGGTGGCAACATGATCAAACATCCAAGATTAAAATCCGATCAGGTTGTTTCTACCGTAATGTATCATCTATACTGCCTACGGCATATACGGGTCGGTTAGCAATAGCCGGGGATTAATGATTTCCGGTTGATTTTCATCTCAAGATACGAATACGCCCCTTTATTTTCTACCCCCTCTCATAAAGTGAGTTTGTACAAACTTTATAACTCACATGGAACTTTCACCGCGCCTGCATTTGTTATATCAATTGAGCAATTGTTCAATCTTTGGAGCAATACGAAGGCTGAGCATGAGAAAAGTAAAAATTGACGGAAAAACCTGCATAGGTCCAACGCAAAGTCAACCTGAAATCCAAGTTTTAGCTAACCGACTAAGACAATCAGCAGACGAATTAAAGCATCTTTCCGAGTTGCTCAAAGTCGCAGGCACCGAGACGGCTCTCAAGGTTTTATATCTTCTATCAATTGAGAAGGAACTTTGCGTCTGTGATATAGCAGATGTACTTGATATGAAGGTTTCAGCTATATCCCATCAACTTAAAAAGCTCAGCACCTATAGACTTGTCGTTTCGGAGCGGAGGGGCAAGACGATTTTTTATTCATTGAAGAAGAACAAATTCACCCAGAATTTGAGAAATCTTTTCAGTACAATTGACGAAGTTTATGCTGACGCAAACAAGTTTTCAATTTTCGTGACAAAATAGGAGGCGAAAAATGAAAAATAAGATTTCCCTTGCTGGAATTGCGGTAGTCTCAGCTATCCTTGGTTCAATATGCTGCGTAGGTCCGGTTATGGCTGGTGCAGTTGGGATTGCGGCAGGAGCGCTTTTTGCAAAATTTTCAGACTACAGACCTTTCTTCCTGACTTTTTCACTGTTTGCGCTCGGTTATGGTTTTTATGCTGTTTACTCCAAAAAGCAGAAAGTTGAATGCGAAGATGGCGAGTGCAAGGTCCGAGCACCGAACAAGTTTTCTAAGCCGGTGCTCTGGTTCTCTACGATTCTTGTTGCTCTAATTTTCGCGCTTCCGTATTTAAACACTGCTAAAGTACATAGCGTCAGTGTTGCAAATGGTGAAAATCCCAAAGTGGGAAAAATTGGAAAAGTTGTGTTGAGAATCGACGGCCTTGACTGTGAATCTTGTTTTGTTCCCGTGCGAAAGGTCCTCGGGAAAAGAGACGGTGTGTTAAAGCTGGTGCCTAATTTTGAGCGTCAAGAACTCTATGTTGAATTTGATTCTGTAAAAGTCAAGTTGTCCGAGATAGTTAAGTCAATTGATGAAACTGGTTTCAAAGTTGGCAAAGTAAAACTTATTGGAGGTGGAGCAGCTGGATTTGCGGCTGCTACAAGGGCGAATGACCTTGGCGCAAGAACTTTAATTGTTAACTCAGGTCTTCCAATTGGCGGGACCTGTGTTAATGTTGGTTGTGTTCCAAGCAAGCTTCTTCTTGAGATGGCATATGATTTTAGCTATTATAAAAGTGCAAGATTTGGGTCAATAAATTACAATCAGAATGGCTGGGTTGAATTCAAAAGGGTGATTGCGGAAAAGGACGAGATTATAAATAAGCTGAGAAATAAAAATTACATTGATGTTCTTGGTTCTTTCAAGAGCGTAGATTTCATTGATGGTAAGGCTTATCTGAGGTCACCTCATGAGATTGAGGCTAATGGTGAAGTTTACTGGGGAGATAAGTTCATAATAGCTACAGGTTCATCACCAAGAGCTTTGCCTTTCGAGGGAATCGACAAGATCGGGTATTTAACAAACAGAGAAGCCATTTCGCTTGAGCAATTGCCGAAGTCAATTATTATCGTTGGTGGAGGCCCGCTTGGTCTTGAGTTTGCTCAGATGTTTGCGATGTTCGGAAGCCAAGTCTATGTCATTGAGAAAGAATCGAGGATTATTCCGCTTGAGGAACCAGAAATTTCATTTTCCTTGCAGAAGGCACTTGAAAAGTGGGGAATAAAGTTTTACACCGGAGCTGATATCGAGGATCTGTTCCAAGATAAGAATTTAAAATTTGTTAAGTTTAAACTTGGTGATAAAGAGCTGACTTTGCAGGGCGAAGAGATTTTGCTTGCAGCAGGAGTTCTTCCAAATACATCTGGGCTTGGACTTGAAAATGCCAGTGTTGAGCTTGACAGACGAGGTTTTGTAAAAGTAGATGATACCTTAAGGACAACGGCTGAAAACATCTGGGCAGCTGGGGACTGCGTTGGACAGATGCTCCTTGAGACGGTTGCTGCAAAGGAAGGAAATCTTGCGGCAACGAATGCTCTTGAAGGTAAGGGTTCAACGATTAATTACGACTCCGTACCTCATGCGGTTTTTACATTCCCACAGGTTGCAAGTGTTGGGGCAACTGAAGAAGTTTTGATGAGAAAATTAAATGTGTGTGCTTGCCGGGTTATCCCATTTTCTTCCGTTCCGAAGGCTTTCGCTGTGAAAAGGGATGAGGGATTGATAAAGATGGTTGTTAATCCCCATGATGGTACAGTTGCAGGTGTTCACATTGTTTCTCATGATGCAGCGGAAATTATACATGAGGCCGTTCTTGCAGTGAAGTTCAAGCTGAAGATATGGGATATAATTGATACCGTTCATGTTTTCCCAACATTTTCGGAGGCGATAAAAATTGCTGCGCTTGCATTCACAAGGGATGTAAGTGTCATGAGCTGCTGTATAATTTGAAAATGAAGTAAAAGGTTTGAAAATGGTTTTAACTGTAAAATCAGTCGATGGTCAAGAACTTAACATCTCCTTCAGGTTTTATCGCATAGTGAATGAAGTGAAAGAGAAAAGGGAGATGATATGTAAAATTTGTGGCAGGGAAGCTTCAAATCTTGTTAAAAGAATAACGATGGAGAACCTTATAAAAGATGATTTCAAAAATTTTATAACTGATGATAAACATTATTTTTGTGCAACCTTCATGTGTCCTGTTGTTTATTTCAGGAACGATCCCGACGTTTACTTTACGAAAGAAACTCTAAAAGTGAGAGTTGGTGTGAAGGAAGCCATTCCGCCGATAACTGTATGTTACTGTCTTGATGTTGATGAGCAGACAATTCTCGAAGAAATTGTCCTCAAGAGGTGCTGCGATTCAATTGAGAAGATAAAGGAATATACCAAAGCAAGGACTGGTCGTGAATGTCACATAAAAAATCCATCTGGAAAATGTTGTGGCGAGTTTGTAAAGAGAATTCTTGAGAAAGGACTTTCCTTTAATGTTGAAGAAAGCTTAAATAAACTTGCGCTTGATTCAGTGAGCCAAATTCCCGAGGATTAAAAAATTGGTTAATTGGGAATATGAGCTTGCGTCTCAGGAACAAGTTCTTCGAGTATTCGCAGATTCAGATCCGATCTAGTCTGTGTCCGTTTGCATCCATACCGATTCTAATTCTCGTCAACCAGTGTGTAGCTAAAAGCGTCGCGCCACCATGGGTGGCAACCGGCTGCCACTTTTCAAGTAGGGCCAACCAAGAAACAATCCGATAATTACTACGATTCCGACCGTTCCCTGGCCGCCGTGAGCCAGCCCGAAAATCAAGGCTGAACATGAATGGCTCCACTGAAGAGCTAATTTTCATGGCTGTTGTGTCAAACAACGGAGAAGGAAACCGTGATAGATTAGCTCTCCACAGATATCTGCTGATAGTGCCACTGCACGAAAAAGAATCATTTCAGGTAAGTCACGGGGAAGAAGATAGTTCAACTTCTCCAAATTAGAAAGAAGGCGCCCCTCAAGGTACTGCTCAACACTGAATTAACGGGAGAAGCGCAGAGACAGTGAATAAATGCAGAGGCGAGGACCGTTTCCTGCCCAGGCGGTGGAAAGGGAGGATTCTCCGCCACAGGTGGGCATAGTAATTGCTCAAGTGTCGTTCCTGCCACAATCAAAAAGACAACCCATAGCAGAACAATTGTGCGGAGTTAGCTAACGATTCTGATTTGCGGTTGCGGCTCCTTTCGCAGCTGATGGGGCCTGCCACAAATCCCAAGTCGGAAAGCCTGATCGAAGAGCCGCCAGAACATGAAGAATCGGCAACGCGATCATAGTTATAGGAGTCTCTCTTCATTAATTAACATTTCGTAATAAGTAGCTTCGATTGATCACACTGCTCAGTGTAGTGGAGAATCCCCTGCTCGTGGATTTCATCACGTATTCCTCGCTTTTCCGCTCTGTGGGAAACTGTCAACCTGAATTTTTGCCGGATTCCTCATTTTTTCACCTGTCGCCAAAAATCAACTTCGCGGGAAAGCCTGCTGTCACAGGCTATCTCACCTTCGGCGTTGATATTCTCGCCCCAGGCCTCAACCTCATGAAGGAGCTTGCTCTCACGAACTACAGAATTCCCCTGCCCGGGCAAAGGCTTTGTGTGCGGGCGCTCATCCCGCCATATCTCAAGCAATATCCCCTCAGGGAAGGCATCACCCGTCGCCTCAGCTCCGCCCCATGGCTCATGGTGAAAGCGCTTGCACCAAAAGCAGTTGTGCGAGGGGACAACATACGGACCATCAAGAACGTACGTTTTCTCTTTTTTCTCCTTTTTCGCCGTTATTCTATCCTCATACCTTAGGTGATGTGGTGCCCGCTTGCTTTGGATTTCAGTCCCACTATAAGGGAGCTTTTCCGTTCTTTATTTAGGAAGTAGCTCGATTGCTTCTAAGTGCAACAAATAAAACACTTCCCGCCCCGCATCGTGGGGGGCAATGCAGGACAACTACACCACTTTTCAACATAGGTCATGTTATACGTTACCTGGCAATGGCACCATGCGCAAATCTGCACGAAATGATAGCACTGTCGATAATCCTTGATCAAGAGCCCTTTCATTGGCCAGTTGTACATGACGTTCATACAGTTGATACCCTTGTGAACCCTTGAATGCTTGTCCATTATAAATCAGGGAAACATGGGTTCATTGCCATAGGGATTGTCGAAGAACCAAAGCGTGTTAGTATTCTCGATTGGCGGAAGCAATTCCGGAAGTAGGCGATGAAAGAGCTGTCACTTTCTCGCAAGCCGCGGATTAGTCGCACCAGGCAGATCGAGGAAATGCTCGTGTGCAGTTTCTTGCTTGACGACTTCGCCTTCCATCATTGCGACGTGCGCTGCGGGATCTCAGAGGCCAATGGTGCCGAGCTTTCGAAATAGACACTCGAGCTCTTTTTAATTTCCCTTACAGTTTCAACATAGAGGATAGATTAAATTGGTAACTTTTCGATTCATCCATCGTTTTCTGGTTGTCTTGCAGTTCCAATGCCGAAACCGGACATTCATTCACACACCGCATGCACCCGTCACAAAGATGAGGGTAGGCTAAGTACGGAAATGTCATCATTTCTACTGGCGGCAATTCCTTTTCACCGTCCGAGTGAAGCAGAAGGTAGGACAGAAATTCACCTTCAACATTGTTTGACTTGTTGATGCGCATCGCGATAGCCCGCCGTGAACATACATCCATGCAGATGCCGCAAGAGATACAATGCTTTGCATTTAACCTAAGTTTGAACATTTCCTGCCCCCTCTTGTTCTACTTTGCCATAAAGTCTAATCGCTTTCACAGCAGCGAAGCAACCAAGAGCAATCAGCATAAGAAATGTTGCATAGAATGTGACGGCAGCGAGTTGCGGATTTTCATTTGAACGCCAGGAACGCATCACTTGCCAGAACGCTGTTTTTGCAACAGCATATTCAGTACCGGGGGCTTCCATCACCAACACATATCCGATCGTGTTGAGGAGAGCGCCGGACGATACCCAATACGTGCTGATGCGAAAGGATTTATTAACATCCTCAGTATTGCGGAACACCTTCACTAGCAGCGCCACCGACAATGCTACTGTGCCAAGCGGGACAAAAGGCAGCCCCACTTTGATGTCCGCCATCAAGTCGAGGTTGAGGTTCAAAAAACCGAACAGTACTGCAACGAAGAGCGTGCCATCGCGAAGAACAATATACACCATCCACCACAAATCGGCAGCCACACGTAGGGTAAAGCGACTGAGGATGCGCTCAAAGTATGGCCGCCCAATATGGAGAAGAAAAGAGACTACTGAAAGTAATATGCCAATATCACATATCGTCTGTGCTGTCCAGATCTCCAATGATTTGAAAGTCCCCATTCGGATTATTCCTCAATTGTTTCGCGAAGTAATTCTCGAACTTTGATTTTAGCTTCCTTCAAAGCATTGTTACCTTTTGGTGTTGTGCGATAGTACTTTCGCACTTTCCCGTTAGCAACCCTCTCATGCGATCGTAGCATCCCATCTTCTTCTAAAGAATGCAAAATAGGGTAAAGTGTGCCAGGACTAATATCATATCCGTGGCGTTTCAACTCATCAATAAGCCATAGTCCATAGACTGGCTCGGCTGCTGCGTGGTGCAGAATATGAATCTTGATGAAACCAAGAAAGAAGCTTCGTACCATTGGGTCCATTGCAGCCTCGGTTACTTTATCGAATACCGTTATCGGTCTACAATATAGCAAGTGAAAGAATGGGAAGCAAGCTATACAGTTAAGTCAATTTGTTCGTAAGAACGGGAAGCGACGATACGAAAAATTGAAGACATCGAATATCTGCGAATGTGGCTTCCCGGTTGGTTCTCGTCGATCTGTCTTCGTGCGCTCATGCCATTCAATGACCAAGGCCCCACGCCAGCAAAAGAAGGAAGGGTGACCCCAGTAGGATCGGCCAGTCCCTCCGTGCCTCATGTACCATCGGCCAAAAGCTTCCTCGATCAACCTCGGGATCTTAGTCGTTGACATTCGTACGAGCATATGATGCAGGGCAGAACATTAGCGAGTTGCGCGAACAACACAACAAGAACAAGTAATCCACGTACGATCTCCACAACACCGACAAGCGGAGCCGCTACCCCATGTGCCGCAATACCGATTTTTACGCACCGTTCAACTGCCAGCGGATCCGAGAATAGGAATTTCTGGATGTCTTCCAAAAGAAAGACGTAACCGGCGATCAATGGTACAAGGAACTGGGCTATTTGTTCGCTCTCTAGTTTGGTAACAGTAACTCATCGAAGCATCGTATCGTCAGTCCCTTTTCATTTCAAAATGCCAATGGGATATTATGAAAAGCCCCCGATCGATGAAAGGCGGGTCGATGTCGAGATTCCACAGATATTGAATCAAACAGCCAAAGTGGTCGAGTTTACGATGAGAAGGGCTCCCATTTGTGTTTAAGAAAATTTCAATTCCACTCTGGTGCGATTAAAACGAAAATAGTTAATAGCAGGCAGTCAGTAGTCAATAGTTTTAAAGAGATTTGATCAGACCACGAATTATTTTAGCACATTCAGAAGTCAACTCGTACAGCTCTTTGAACCTTTGCTCATCCAGGTACCCTAAGTCGTAGGCAATGTACAACTGACTCTGCACCTCAGCAGCCGATCCGAGTGCAAAATACAAAAACTTGATAAAATCTTTGCCCGTCTGCCTACCATATCCTTCAGCAATGTTGCTCATCACCGAGACAGACGCACGTCTGATCTGATCCTGTAGTGAGTAGTCAGTTGAACCCGCCTTAGTAAAACTCACTCCATATATCTTCCCCACCAGGTCTCTCGCCTTTCGCCATGCTATGATGTCTTCAAACCGTGTAATCTTTGCCATAGCCAAATTACCCTACCCATTACTGCGATTAAAACGAAATCTGATAGTTCTTAGTCGCTAGCCCGCGGTAGAACCAATACAAGCAATTCCCTACACAAACCCACCAGCCTCCCTCACTATCAACCATCAACTACCTACTGTTTACTGAACTCATTCCACTTTGGTGCGATTAAAACCAGGATAAAGCTCACGCAGGAACATGGCTAACGAGAATTTCAATTCCACTCTGGTGCGATTAAAACGCGTTAAGGGACGAATAACTCAAAACGCAGTCCAAATATTTCAATTCCACTCTGGTGCGATTAAAACGGAAACTCATCGCTGCTATTATATATCAAGAATCGAAATTTCAATTCCAGTCTGGTGCGATTAAAACCGGTAAAGCTGTTGCTCAATTGCTATTTCATTTCGATTTCAATTCCACTCTGGTGCGATTAAAACATACTCACCGCCAGTCCTTTCGTTCGCGTGGCGCCCATTTCAATTCCACTCTGGTGCGATTAAAACTCCAAGCCGTGTTCCAAACAAGGCGGCTCTCAGTAAGATTTCAATTCCACTTTGGTGCGATTAAAACTTGTAAACCAGTATAGGTATATCCTGGCATGTCTATATTTCAATTCCACTCTGGTGCGATTAAAACAAATTAGATACCTGTGCCTCCGTGGTTGCCGTAACATATTTCAATTCCACTCTGGTGCGATTAAAACGGTAGTTATTGGTTGTCCTGTTGCCGCTCCACCTGTATTTCAATTCCACTCTGGTGCGATTAAAACAGGTCTCCTCAAGTCTGGATGGAACCTCGAGATGAATTTCAATTCCACTCTGGTGCGATTAAAACCTATGCCAAATCCCTATCAAGGCAGCATGCCCCCCCCGAAATTTCAATTCCACTCTGGTGCGATTAAAACTTTTATTTACGATTACTACAACTACATCTACTTGATCATTTCAATTCCACTCTGGTGCGATTAAAACCAAGCTTCCCTTCACCAGTTCCCGTGCTCACTCCTAATTTCAATTCCACTCTGGTGCGATTAAAACTGTTCCTCACTCCGTCGCCATCGTAGGATGCGGGGGGGGATTTCAATTCCACTCTGGTGCGATTAAAACGGGTAACACCTTCCTCGTGTGACTACGAGGAGGATCTATTTCAATTCCACTCTGGTGCGATTAAAACGTGGGCAAAAGGATTTCTGAGCATCCCTGTTCCGACATTTCAATTCCACTCTGGTGCGATTAAAACATTGTTGTATACTCACCACATCCCACCATAACCCCGATTTCAATTCCACTCTGGTGCGATTAAAACGTATCGGTTCAAATCCAGGCTATGTAGCGAGTGTTTTATTTCAATTCCACTCTGGTGCGATTAAAACAAGTGTATCCATCTGCAGCGTCGCTTGCTCGTGCATATTTCAATTCCACTCTGGTGCGATTAAAACGTTTGAAAAGGGCGTCTCGAAGGCAGGAGACGCAAAGATTTCAATTCCACTCTGGTGCGATTAAAACTCGATCTCAATTGCTCGTGCCAACGCCGCGGCGCTATTTCAATTCCACTCTGGTGCGATTAAAACAGTACGTCTCAGAAAGCGGGTCGTACTCCACGCCGTTATTTCAATTCCACTCTGGTGCGATTAAAACCAGCCTGCAACGGCTCAGAAAGTGCTGGCGGGTAGATATTTCAATTCCACTCTGGTGCGATTAAAACAGTTGATGCGATTGTGTTTGTCGGTGGTGATGATGAATTTCAATTCCACTCTGGTGCGATTAAAACGCGTCCCGCACGGCAGTAATCGCAGCCTGCAGCGCAATTTCAATTCCACTCTGGTGCGATTAAAACCCCCGGTATTATTCTTAACAGCTATCTCGAAATATTTATTTCAATTCCACTCTGGTGCGATTAAAACACTCATACTCGCGGCGCTCGAATACGCTCTCGTCTGTATTTCAATTCCACTCTGGTGCGATTAAAACCTCTTCGAGCGTTGCTTCGCCCCCAAGACCAAGAGATTTCAATTCCACTCTGGTGCGATTAAAACCCGACTGGCAAGATCTGAATCTCAGTCGGGACTTCGCCATTTCAATT
>JBMFJZ010000012.1:0-35986 GCA_049973045.1 Bacteroidota bacterium
ACTTGGTCGAGAGGGCTCACAATCCGACCAAGCACTGTTGTACTGACATGAGTATACACTTCAGTTGTTTTAGAGCTATTGTGTCCTAGAAGCTCCTGGATATATCGTAGATCAACTCCGCTTTCCAGTAAATGTGTCGCAAACGAATGCCTTAAACTATGAACAGAAACTTCCTTTCGAATTCCGACTGCTTTAACAGCTCGCTCAAACACTGTCTGTACACTTCGCTCAGAGATGTGCTCCCGTCCTTCCGCGCCAATAAATATCCCCGGATATCTCTTTCCGTAAGTTCACGTGGATGCCGCGGGGCGAAATGCCGAACGAAAGAGCGGAGACAACTCCTGTAAGCCTTGATGGTTTTGTAACTATAATTTCTTAGCTGTAGTTCATCCTGCAAGACTTTAAAGAGCCGAGGTTTTGATTGCCCTGAGTCAGATGAGCCTTCCCTTTGCTTGGAAGCAGGCAAGATTCCTCCACGCTTTTTCCCCAATATAGCCAGTTAACTTGTGAAAGTCAAGTTCTCGCAGTAAATTTCTTAAGAGATTGTCGCCGCGGCAAGCGAGACCACAGGAGAACGAGCCTTTGCCCTGAATGTCGATCTATTCGCATACACGAAGGATGTAATATGACGCGAAGTTACTTAGTGGGGCTTCGTTAATAAAACATATGCACGAAGGTCGAATCTAACATGGTAAACCCTGCATTTGACATTCTTGAGCGACGGCTGCGGGAGCATCCCAACTCCCCGCTTTTTGCACGGATTGCAGAGCTCTATCTTGGTGAGAATCGACTCGAGGATGCACTTGCGCTCTGTGACCAGGGACTTGCCATGTATCCGTTTTATCCCACAGCTCATCTTGTACGTGCGCGGATTCTGCAAACTTTGAATCGCCTGGATGAAGCTATGGCTGAGCTTGCAATCGTTCGTCAACTTGTGCCAGATGCAACGACAATCGACTCCGAATTTTTGATGCTAAAGCGCCGTGATGCGGACATATCGGCAACGTCTCCTTCCCATGATAGGCCTTCTTCAGTTGACCAGAGTCAGTCCACATCCTCTGGGGAATCATCTCCATCAGATGCTGAGCGCTATCTTGCCAGTCCTACCCTTGCTGAGATTTACGTGCAGCAGGGGAAACTCCATGAAGCAATTCGGATTTATGAATACTTGCTCGCAACAAAGCCTGAACACCGTCACGATATCATGACAAGACTTGCTGTATTGAAAGCTCAGGCTCTCTCTAAAAACGATGAAAGTCCGCCAAAGGCGGACTTTCATAGTGCTTAATGGTATCCGAACTTGTCTTACGACGTTTCTTGTTCCGGCACTTCTACTTTACTAAGAAGTTCTCCCTTCACGAAGCCGACAACTTCTGAGAGCGCACCGAGGAATTTTTCAAAGTCCTCCTTGTAAAGGAAGATTTTGTGTTTCTCGTATTCTTCTTCCCCAACCCGTTTGCTCTCAGTGATCGTGATGTAGAAGTCGCGGTCGGATTTCGTCGCTTTGACGTCGAAGAAATAGGTGCGCTTCCCTGCGCGAACGCGTTTTGTGTACAACTCGTCTTTGTACTCAATCTCCACGGTATCCCTCCATTTTCAATGAAATAAATAGATCATGGTTTTCAATGTTAGTGTTGATTTTTTGTGTTATCCTGTGAATGCCTTGTGGCGCTCAGAGCGCCACGCTGAAATCGCCAGAAGATAAATACTTTTTCGTTCCATCACCTCCTTATCACTGCTACTTTTCCATTTGCAATCTGTTCTCCATCATGTGTATAGGCAACAACGAAATACACACCAGTCGGCACAAGTGAGCCATTTGAGTCAGTTCCATCCCAGAAAGCTATCCGACCTCCGGGTGTATCGAACTCTTTAAGAACTTTACCATCAACTGTGAGAATTTTAATTGAACTTCCAGCAGCTAATCCGTCAATCACCAGCTTTGACGATGATGGGAGGAAAAAGGGATTTGGTGAGATGACAAGTGAACCAGCGCGAGAAACCGGAGCGACAGCAGTTGTCGTGAGCGTCGAGAGCCCTTGCTCCGTCCCGAAGTAGATGATCCCCCGTGCATTGTCAACTGCAATGTCCTTTACAGCATTGCTGATAAGCTTCCCGTTGGTGGAGGCAACGCTGTATTGATTCAACACTGCAGTTCCATCTGACGAAAGTTCAACTATCCCATTAGGTGTTGCAACCCATTTATGATTTAGTGCATCAACGGCGATGCTCGAGACTGGAATTCCGAGCAAAAATACATAGGGCGAAATGGCACCTGGAGCGGCTGGGTCTGCCGGATTGATGATGAGGTTGATCCCAAGATCAGTTCCGACCCAGAGATCACCGTATTGGTCAACTGCTAAGGCTTGGATAACATTGCTGATAAGACCGTTAGCTGTTGTGAGCATGCCCCAAAGGTCATCTGCAGTGTCGTCAATTGTCCCGCGCTCATTGAAGTAAATTAATCCTTGCTGTTGAGGGTCCTCTGAAACAATCCACTTCGTTCCGTAAGGATCAATGATTAGCTTTGTGAGAAGGGTTGTCGAGCGTCTATAGCCATTTTGGAAGAATTTCCATGTCGAGTCTCGGCGGTGAACAGCAATAACATCGCCATTGGCAGCACTTCGCACCGTCATCCAGGTATTTCCATCTCTGTCCGCAGCAACACCTCCGATCACAATATACTTTGGATCATTTGGAATACCTACAAAGCCGGCAGAGGAATCTGTATATACTGTGATATGCCCGTGTGCATCAAGGAGGGCAACTCCATATCCCCAGGAGCTGAACCATTTTGAATTTGCTGCCCCAATGGAGACATGATAGTAGTCATTTGTCCGGAGCTGAGGATATTGCTCCACTGTATATGATGTCCACTTTGAGTGATCGAAGCTGAAAAAACCTGTACCACGCCCGTTTGACCCTGTTGCAACCCAGAGTGTCCCATTATAATCCACCGCCAAGCTCGAGAATAAATTTGATGTCGGGCCATTTGGGAGGATGCTTTTCCAGCTTGTCGTAGTGTTATACCAGCGCAACCCTTCTTTAGCCACACCTACTATCGGGTGTCCGGCAGCATCTGCGGCGAGCGCTGTTGGTGCTGAAGGAATCCCTGAAACAAGTAGCTCCCCATGTTGAGCTGTGGTGATGCTGTAAATGAAACCGGTTGCTGTCGCAGCAAGAAGTTCATTTGTTCCTGATGCAAGATGGACTACGTCGACGTTAGCCAATTCTGGAACAAGCGGTATCCACATCGAGCCATTGAAAACTGCTGCACCTTGTGACGTTGCGGCTACAACCCCTCGCGGAGAATCGGCAAGGTCGCGGATCACAATGCTCGGCAATCCATCTGCCAGTTGGTAGGTTTTCCATGAGCTCGGAGAGAAAAGCGCACTGTATCTCCATGCGCAAGCTATTCCCTGAGTTGTCCCGACCCAAAGTGTATCACGGATCAATGTGATGCGCGTTACGGGGATCTGTGCGGGCAGAGCCCCAATCTTGAGAAACGTGTCTTTAAATTCCCATCGGCTCTTTCTGAAAACGCTTATCCCGAAATCCGTGCCGATTAGCATTGTGTCTCCGAGTGCGAAAAATGCACGGATCCCCTTGCTCGGTTGGCTGCTAAGTGAGATATCCCGGATCGTTTTCCAGGAATGGTTGCTCGGATTGTAAAGGTCGATGGTTCCTGTCGATGAGCCAAACCATATATCTCCTTGTGGGTCGAGGCTGATCGCAGTCAGATTGTTTGAGGATAGCCCTTCGGAATTGGTTATGAGTAGATAAGAACTGTCCGGAGCTGTGAAACGGAATGTTCCTCCGCTTGTTGCCGCCCAGATAGTATCGCCGGACCAAATAACAGCGTTTACATCACGCATCGAGGTGTAGTTTTTCCATATCCCGAACGGTGATGCAACAGCACCTGAGGTGCCTGTGATCAAGAGCACACTGAAAATGGCATTCAGCCGACTGGCGAAATTACGCAGGATCATTTTTTCATTGTGCGTAATAGATTCACCATTTCGATCGCAGTCAGGGCTGCATCCCATCCTTTGTTGCCCTGTTTGCTTCCGGCGCGCTCTATGGCTTGTTCTATTGTGTCGGTTGTGAGAACGCCAAGACCTACAGGAATTCCTGTCTGAAGCGCGACCTGTGCAATACCTTTCGTAACCTCAGTAGCTATGTAATTGTAATGAGGCGTTTCACCGCGGATCACTGCTCCAAGGCAAATGAGCGCATCATATTGCTTTGAGGTCGCCAGTGAGGATGCAACCTGAGGGATCTCGAACGCCCCGGGGCAATAGTACACCACAATGTCGGAATCACTTGCGCCATGTCGGCGGAGACAATCAAGTGCCCCTTCGAGCAAGCGATTCGTGATAATCGAGTGAAAGCGACTGACAACAATGCCGAATCGACAACCTTCGGCTGAGAGCTTGCCTTCAACAATTGTCGGCATATAGATTTCCTTTTTAGCTATCTGATATAGTGCACTTTCGGCGCTCCACAGCGCCACGTAAGACGTAACCTTGGTATACAGGCATTCATTAGCGATGGAGATCAAAGAGACGTCGTTTCATATCCTCGACGCATTGTTCAGTCACAGTGTATCTTCCAAGCGCATTATCGTCGTCTCGTAAGCCGCCATGGAAATCGGAGCCACCACTTTCGAGTAGAAAGTACTCGCTCACAATTCCGCGATAGTACTTCACCATCTCAGGTGTATGCGACGGATGTATCACTTCAATTCCGTCAAGACCTAATTTGATGAGTTGGATCAACAATGTTTCCGAGATATGATTGCCGGGATGAGCAAGAAAAGCGAATCCACCGGCGCGTGCAATAAGTTCGATGGCGTCTCGAGGGGAGAGATGATATTTCCGCTCGTATGCTGGACGCCCATTCCCAATAAATTGATCAAATGCTTCATAATAACTATCGGCGTAACCTTCTTCTACGAGCATATGGGCAATGTGAGGACGACCCAGTGAGGCTTTTCCAGCTCGCTCAATTATTGAATCGAGCTTGATGGGCACTTGCAATGCATTTAATTTTTGCACAATGCGTGCTGCACGTTTCAACCGCTGAGTGCGGAAAAAGGAAAGGTACTCTTGAAACTCTCTATCGTGTTGATCAACAAAATATCCAAGGATGTGAATCTCTTGATCGCCTATGGTAGCGCTGAGTTCAACGCCCGGGATCACTTCGATGCCTAAGGTTTTTCCAGTTTCAATTGCCTCATCGACTCCATACATAGTGTCATGATCAGTGAGGCTTACGACAGAAAGCCTTCGCTCAGCAACCTTCTTCAAAACAAGCTCTGGTGCGAAGGCACCATCTGAATAGTTTGAGTGAAGATGCAGGTCTGCTCTCAGTTCCATTCTATTGCTGTAGGTTGCCAACTGAACTTACTCAGCGGTATTGAGAAGTAAATTGACGCACATGGTAGTACCGAATTTACTGCGAAGCAGTGTAAAAATCAAGATACAGTCCGGTGAAGGGGGACAATATGGAATCTCCAACTTTTGTCGTCGTGGTGATTTAGCATCCAGTTGGCTCTTCATAAAAGGTTTATTGTGTTAAAAGAACCATTACAATTGCCGCGATGCCGATCTCCATTGCAGCCAAGGCGACCCCGGAATAAGTATCATAGCGTCGGGTTTGTGTCAGAAGCATTGGGTCTCGTGAACTCAGATATGAATCGAAGTATCTATTCGCCTTTTGTTTCAATACAACGGCAGCGATCCCGCTGGCAAGTGTAGTAGCACTGAGCAGGATGACACTGTTTCGTTTAGGGAATATATCCGGTGGTTTAAGCAGTAGTTCATCTGGTTGAATGCCAGCCGAGGGCTTCAGCGAAAGGAATATGGCGCGTCCGGATTGTATCGTGTAAAGCGGGGAAACTTCAGGCACAGTTTCAAGAAACACCGAGTCAGGCAGAAAGCCTTCTTTCTCTACAATAAGAGACGACAATCCGACACCAGCATGAGATGAATCGCACAAGATTATCGGTGTTCTCCCTAACAGCATGCCACGTGCCCGAACAGTTGCTCCTGAGGGTGAAGAAAATAACGAAATAAGCTTCGGGTAGGAAAATGTTACTACCGTTGTCTCCGCTTGACTTACAGAAATAGAATCAACTTTCGGAGGCAACGCCCAGAGGCGGCCATCAGGAGAGGTGATGATCAAAGGATGCCTGCCGGGCGTCAACCGAACAACCGCTGGAGTTCTTACAGTGATGCTATCGATGCGAGCGAAACATCCTGGCGGTTCAGTTTCAAGGCGTAGCCATCCAATCCGGCGCGTTGAAGAGTCAGATATCGCGGGCAGGTAGTTTTGGGTCGGCAAAGCGCTGTCTGGAATCTGCGCTGCAGCGAATTGAAGCAAAAGGAAACACGACAGAAAAATAGTTCTCGGCACTACTCTTCTCCGGATGTGCTGCGGTAACATAAGACTATCCGATTTTCCACTGGGATAAAGAGACTTTTTCCAAAAACTGCTGGTGATGTTTTCATCCGACCTGGAAGTTCCGTCTGCCATCGCAGAGCTCCATCGCTGAGTTCAAGTGCATAGAGTTGCTTGTCAAGTGTCCCTACATATACTATGTTGCCCACAATCAGTGGGGCGGCGTTAATAACTCCACCTGCGTCTCTGCCAAGGGCGGACCACAATAATCTCCCGGTTTTTGTATCAAAGCAAAGTACGTCCCCATGGGCGGTACCAACGATGATGCGGTGTTCAAATCCTGCTGCCGGGGCGTAAACCATTCCCGGAGTGTGGTGTTTCCAGACAATTTCACCTGATTGGACATGGAAAGCGTAGACGGTGCTGTCCAATGAACCGACAATAACGAGACTATCGATAACAATTGGGCTTGCAAAGACTGCGGCACCTGTTTGCGCTGTCCAGAGAAGATTCCCTGTGATTGCATTCACTCCTCGCACCGCTCCATCATCGCAACCGAAGAAAACGCGTTCACCATCACTTGCAGGGGATGATCGTATAGGTTCGCCCACCTGGATACTCCATCGCTCCTCACCGGTATCCCTATCGAGAGCAAGAAGCCTTCCATTCAGAGTCGCAATAATGATTAATCCGCCAACTGATAGCGGGGCGCTCTCCACTGGTCCAGCGCTACGTTTCCAGTATTTGCGTGCTGAACTGAAATCGTAGGAGATGACATTATTCTTTTCGTCTGCAGTAGCAACAATCACTGTGGTTCCATCGACAACTGGAGCACCGGCAATGGCTGATCCGAGTGAAACCCAGCCGAGACGTTCTCCATCTTTGATGGAGACAACCTGGAGTTCCCCCTGGAGAGTTGCGATGAACAATATGCTGTCCTTTGCAGAAAGTGCGCTGGGACCAAATCCGGCAGAAGCGTCGTAGGACCACACAAGTTTTAGAGGGGGTTCGAGAAATTGAGGTGCAGCATTAGTTCGTGTTTCAGAACCTCCAAAGACTGTCCAATCATATTCTGTTGAACGGAGGGGCTGCCGAAGTCGAATACCGCTGCAGTTGCTAAGCAAACTAACTAAGGCGGCAATAAGTATGACTGAAGCAGGGCGAATATCCATCTTAGAAATCCCAGCCAAAGAAGAACTGGTAAAAAAGTCCCGGCTGTAACGTGGAAAAGTTCTCCTCGATACGTTTTCCAATGTCGTAGCGCAAGACGATGATACCTCCGATACTGAGTCTGAGCCCGACACCGATACTTCCAAGCGTCTCAGAGTACACGTTGTCCCAGGCGCTCCCCGCATCAAAGAAAGCAGCGCCGCGAATGGGTCCAATCATAACAGTTCCAAACGGAAATCTTACAGCAAGGGCATCGATTAGAGGAACGCGTAGCTCCTGACTGAGGAGCCAGAGTTTCTTTCCTCGTATTCCCCATCGCGGGTAGCCGCGGAGGTCCCAGCTGCCGCCCATGAAATACCGACGCGCTTCTCTACCATCATTATAGAAAAGCGCAGCACGAATGGCGTAGGCACTTCTTATACCAAGTCGAAAATACTTGCGCACATCCCCAATCACCGTGTAGTAATCCACGTTGGAATATTGGATGTCAGTTGTATATGCGAGGGTGAGAATATAACGCTCGCCGTCAATTGGACCTGTAGGACCCCAGAGAGAATTGTCGTGGACATACGAGACCGCATTGGAAAGGAGGAGCGCCTTACGTTCATACGTTCCTATATACAGATCTTTGCTCGATCGACTTAATGACGTGCTTGCCTCAAAACGGTCAAACTTTGAAAGAGGATAGGTGAAGGCAAAGTATCCACCGAAGACGCGCTCGTAGAAAAATAGATCGGGGTCAGTAAGATCATATCTGCGACCGGAGAAATGATAAATTCCATAGGCATAGTTCGTTCGCTGTGACAGCGAAATACGCGACATTGCAATATTGAAACTTTCCAGGAATTCTTCCCGGGACTGTGCGGTGTTGTAAATTAGAAAATAGTAATAGTCGTTGCCGAGAACGTCGCTCATCGCTATTGCTGCGCCGCCTGCTGTGCCGAAGACGGGATCAGTCGCAATCTGACTCTGTGCTATATCCAGAGAATACTCCGGAGTGTATCGTATTGAGTTTTCTGCAGAAGATGCAGACTCGATCGTCGGTGGTGACCAGTGCGGGCCGATAGAGGTAGTATTCACCAGAGCTATGTTGCGAGATGAATCAAAGCGGCTGGAGACGTTGTCTATTAGCCGGAGCTGAAATTGAAAATTTTCAAAGGCAGAAAAAACCAATTCATCGTTGTCAGTCCACACAGGATCAAACGCCGCTGTAGTGAAGTTCGTTATACGACGCATTGCAATAGGTAGTCGCACGTCGGGATCGGAGCTGCTGATTACTGCAGATGTATCTACACGGGGGGATAGAAAATCCATAACCCAGATGTTCTGAGCGCCGTCTCGATCGGAGACAAAAGCAAGCTTTGAACCATCGGGCGACCATGCAGGAGCGAAATCATTCTCATCGCCAACTGTGAGATACGAAATCAGCCCCGATGTCAAATTATACACAAACAGATTGTATTTTCCTCGAGAACCAAACGATGTGCGGTCCGAACTGAAAGCGATTAGATCCCCCCGCGGAGACCACACAGGGTCTCGGTCGTCGTAAAAATCGTCCGTCAGTCGTGTCAACGCATGGCTGCGGAGATTAAAGATGTATAAATCATTATTACCCGACTTATCTATGGATGAGAAGACAAGCTTTGAGCCATCCGGTGACCAAGAGGGGGACATGATCATGACGAGGTCTCGAAATTGAAATGCCTCTGCTTGTTTGCCACTGTGGACATCGTAGATGTGTAGGGCATCGTTCTCGCCGCTCTTGGTGACAAAGGCAAGTTCTCCGTTCTGGGAGATGCTCATCTTGCTCTGGAAGAGATGGAATGCTTCAAACTCATTTGTCCGTTCCCCTTCGATGACGCTGTGCGGTTTGACATGCTCAGAATCGCGGAGTGCATCTGCAAGATTGATTCGATAAACATTCGTGTACCCGGTGATATTCCCGATGTAGTATATCCACCGTTTATCGTTTTCTTTATAATACACCGGCTTGCTATTAAAACCTTGTGTCACGAGCGGGGACGAGACCTGGCTCGGTTGGTCTGAGTTTTCAAGGAGAGGATAGTACTGCTTTTTCAATGCGTAGAGCCATTCTTTGTCGAACTCCTCGTACGTCTTACCGATGGTGAATTTCATTACCTCGCTGAACGAATTTGCTCGCCAGAAATTCTCCATAAGAAGGAGAATTTTTTCTCTGCCGTAACGCTGTGCGATAAATTGCAGTATGTTTTGCCCTTCTTTATACATAAGGAATGTGCCGTAGATTCGGTCCATCTCTGAGAGAGGAACCACGTATCCATTGAGCACAGCGTCCCGCATCACCATTTCTGCTTGGTCGTCCCACTCTGTTGACCAGTATTCTGCTAATCCCTCGGAGAACCAGAGAGGGGGTGTGCGATCTGTTGGGAGACGATGATCCATAAGCACGCGAGTGATCTTGCTCTCCATGAACACGTGCACGAGTTCGTGCTGGATGACATGTTTGAACTGGGTAGTCGATCCCTCTGCTGGAATGACAACGCGTCCCTTGAGAAACTCGAAGAATCCTCCAACCCCTTCTGGGATTAATCCGGGGGCGACATTGGTTTGCTCGAAATGAAGATGGGAGCTATAAAAAATCAGCGGTATGCGCCTTGTGATTGTGTGATTAAACCGTTCCTCAAGGACACTGTAGCTGGCTTCAGCAAAGGCGGCACCCCGTTCGGCAAGTTCACGCATCTCAGGATAGTAGTAGATGTTGAAATGCTTTGTCTTGAGAACATGCCACTGGAAGTTTGTGTACTGGACCTTGTTCCTGCCGAAGTAATAAAATTGGGCAAGAGCATTAGTTGTAAACAGGAGAGCGAATACCACCCAAAGCCATCGTCGCATTGCTAATCCCCCGCTCTACTGTGACTTCTCACCCCTCACGTCTCCGCAAGTTTTTCTTTCAGATGGTCAATAACTTCTACAGGCGTTGGATCGACTCCATTGAGGATTGCTAAGTAAAAACTCACCCAATCTGCAAGATAGAGAAGAGAGAAAATGCGTGCAAGCAGTGAGGTCCCTTCGCTTTGAACCTCGATGACGCGCGGTGTGTATTTGTTGATAATCGATTTTGTGATATCCATTCTGAGTTTCACTCTCGCGTGGTCGTGGGGGTCGCGGAGAAAAATGACCGTTGTGTTTTCCAACAAAGATGGGAGCATACGCCAGCCGACAATTTCGTTATGGGTCAATTCGGGGAAAACATTTCCATACGCTAATACTTTCGCATTCTCTTCCAGTTGTCCTCTCCAGCGAAGCTCCACTGCGTCAAAATGGTCACTTGCTGCGTATATTATAGGCAATGTTCCTTTGAGTCTTTCTGCCAGCCGTAGGGCAGGATTGAGGTCAGGATCGAGGACTGCATATTCTGCCGCTTTTGTTTTCAAAAGGTCCACCGTCTCGTTAATTTCACGGGTTTTTGAGCGTAGGAAGCCCCATCGTGTGAAAAGAGCAAGGGGAGGGAAAAAAGAATAGGCAAGAGCTGCTCTCGGGGGGAGTCCCTTCGGAATTGAAATCAGCGGGTGGTGGAGACGAGTGGCGATGCGGGCTATTTCTCCGTTTGAGCTCATTGCCACAACTTGGGCTTTTCGTCGTGCAGCTTCGCGGTGCGCAGCGATTGTCTCTTCCGTATTTCCAGAATAACTTGAAACGATGACAAGGGTGTGTTCATTAACGAAGCGCGGGAGTGTGTAATTGCGATTGATCACCATTGGCATTCGGATTTCCCCCGCAGAGTACGAGCGCAGCAGGTCTCCTCCGATTGCTGAGCCGCCAAGTCCAGTTACCACGATGTTTCGAATCCGACGAGCTTGAATGGTGATCTCTGTGGACCGGACGATACGTAGGGCATCAAGAATTTGTTCAGGTAAGCGCACAATTAGCTCGCGCATGTTTGCTGCATCAATACGGCGAATTTCATCTTCTTGTATCATAGACTTAGATTGTTTGTTGGTGAACATCAATTAGTCTCCTGCGTCAAGCAGAAGTAAAGGAGATAAATACGTTTTCACTCCTTCGTGACGGGATAGTTAGAACCATCGGCAGTAGCATGCAAGTACTCCTTGACACATCCTTTAGTTTCTGCATGCAAATTACTGATCAATTGATAAAGAAGCAACTTGCTTGGGTGAGGTTCTTGTATAAGGTGCGGGTTTGCTGCAATTGCTGTCAGATTACTTCTAATTTTTCTCCCTAATGGCGGCAAGTGTAGGGTGAAGGAGTATATTCACCGCTTCAGGTATGACTGTGAAACGCAGTTCCTCGCCTTTTCCCTCTTCGCCGTCTAAATCAAGCCCTAAAGCTCCATCATCAGAGTGGACGTAAACAGTTCGGGCACGGGTCTTTCGGACATCATTTCGACTGATGTGCTTTCCGCTGTAAACGCTCTGAAGTGCGAAAAGGATTTTCAACCTTGATACTCCTTCTATGAGAAGCACATCAAAGAGTCCATCATCGATAAGAGCATGGGGAGCGATCCACATGCCCCGGCCGAAATAGCGCCCGTTGGCAACAACAAGTAAAAAGCTCTTTCCCGTGTAGAAAATTTCTCCATCGCATTCTACAGCGATGTGCTGCGGCTTGTATTTCAGCAGAGTGGTAACAGTTGCCCTGAGAAAAGTGAAAGAAGTGCGGCGCTTTGCTCGGTTCACACGCGAATCTACCTCGCCACTTACGCCAGCGCTGGCAATATTGAGAAAGAAATAGCTTGCCATCTCCCCTCCTGAATCCGTGTCTATGTACTCAACTTTTCCTACATCACATGTATGAGGCTGAGCTCTGGCAAGCCACGCCACAGATTGTTGAGGCTTTCGGGGCATCCCTAAGGTGCGCGACCAATCACAACCGGTACCTACAGGAATAAAGCCCAAGGCAATTTTAAGCCCGGGACGATGAGCCAGGGCATTGACGACGTTGTGATTTGTCCCGTCGCCTCCAATAACAATAAGACGAGATATGTTTTCCTTTGCGGCGGCATCAAGTTCCTTAGCCACATCTTCCGGCTTTTCGGCGACGGCTACCCGTGCAGAACCGAAAAAAGAATCGATGTCTTTTTTGATCTCCTGAAAAATTTGCTTTGCTCGGCCGCCGGCAGCTCTGGGGTTAACTATAATGAGCGTGTCCATTTTCTACCTCATTTTTAGCTTCTGGCGCTTTTCTTCCACTGCGGTGGTAATCCATGAGCTACTTCAAGGAGTTGCTCGTACCTTTCTACCTCTTTAGACCACTGCTCATCGTTCCAACCAAGAGAGCCCTGGATTTGGGATTTTAGCTGGGGGATAAGTCCAATTCCGCCATCAGGCAGAAGAATCCCGATACGAAACCTGCGTAAAAGAAGATCGTCAAGGTGACATATGGCTTCATTCTTGGCTGACCAGATGATTTCCGCCCAGAAATACGGAGTTTCTTCTATCGGTGATGGGAAATCCCTAAGAAGCAAGAAAATCTCGTAAGCCTTCTTACCGTAGCGACCTAATAAGCGACGGCGAAGAGTCGGCTCTAATTCTGATAAGAAAGAAGGGTTGAGTTCTGGTTTCTCGAAAATATGCACACTATCCTCAGGGGCAGGGATTCTCTTATCCATCTTGTGGGCTTTCCGCAATGCGTCTAAGGCGATAAGCCTGAAGGTTGTGAGCTTGCCCCCTGTAACTGTGAGCAATCCGTGCTCGTTCCAGACTGCATGATCACGGCTTTCAGCAGAGGGGTCCTTTTTCCCTTTAGAAATAACCGGCCTAACACCCGCTTGCGTAGAGATGACGTCTTCTTTGGTAAGCTCCAGTTCAGGAAAAACATACTGCACTCCTCGGAGAAGATAATCTGCTTCTTCCATGGAAATAGAAGGTTCATCATCAAGAGGGAAGAGATGATCCACGTCTGTCGTGCCAGCCAGCGTCACCCCTTCCCAAGGATAGACAAAAACAGGTCGGCAGTCATCGGGATGACTGAAAGCGATGGCTTGATACACAGGTAGGCGTTCGAACTTAAAGAAAAGGTGGCTGCCTCGCAGCGGCCGCAATCTCTTATCACCACCAACTCTGCTTCGCAACTCATCTGCCCATACGCCCGTGGCATTCATAATAATCTTTCCATGTACTTCAGCCTTTTCTCCTGTCATCGTGTCTTCAATTTGAACTCCGTTCACTCGTTCTTTTTCTTTGAGAAAGCCTGTTACTTTACAATAGTTTAGAGCTAAAGCGTTCTCTCTTGCTTCTGAAAGAGCATCCTGGAGCAAGCGTAGAACAAGTCGAGCGTCATCAGTCTGGGCATCAGTGTAATAGAAACATCGCTCCAAATCCCTCACCCTCAGACCTGGAGCTATTAATCCCAGGTCAATTTTATCGAGCCGACGATATTTCCCCACATCTGGAGCAAGATGGGTATATATTTCCAAGCCTAACTGTACTAGCCACGGGTTTGTTTTGTTGCTCTTGTAGATGGGATAAATAAACCCGAGGGGTTTGACCAATCCTGGTGCGACATTGAGCAGGTGCTCACGTTCCATGACGCTCTCCCTTGTGAGCTGAACCTGCATGTTCTTAAGGTAGCGCAGTCCCCCATGGACAAGCTTTGATGAGCGGCTTGAAGTGCCTGAGCCAAAATCCCCTTTTTCGACAAGCAAAACCGTGAGCCCTAAGCGGACTGCCACAGCGAGAATACCCGCACCGATAACGCCACCTCCGATAACAATGATGTCCCAGTCTTTGTGAAGTCTTCCCCAAATTTCAGCGCGCGAATCCATTTTTCTCTTTCCTTGTATCGATGAGTTTCCCGGGATTCATGATACCCGTTGGGTCAAGTGTCTGGAAAATACTTCTCAAGGAGGCGACCCCTAATTTCCCCTTTTCTTGTTCGAGATAGAACAGATGGTCAGTACCCACCCCGTGCTGGTGGCTGATCGTTCCACCGTGAGCAAGGATCATTCTGCTGGCAGCGTCTTTGAGAACTTGCCAGTGGCTAAGAGTTTCTTCTGCATTCTTTGCTATACGGAAAATATAGGTAAAGTAAAGATTCGCACCCGACTTGTAGACATTAGAGATATGTGAAAATGCGAGAACATTCTCGCCCCATGGTTCAAGTCCTTTACGAAGGCTTTGGAGAATGGCTTCTTGAGCTGCAGGGAGACTCTTCCAAATAAAAGCAGTTTCTAACGTATCCACGGCATAGCCCAGGTCCCAGAGTGTATTTCTGAGATAGGGGGTGTGGAAACGGCTCTTCCGCCACTCATTTCCCATTATCTGTCCAACATGTACTCCATTGTACGAGCGGGCAACATCGAGAGCTAAGCTTAGTGCTTTGCGGGCGAGCGCGTTTGTTTCCGTTAAGCCAATGAAGAGGAGACACTTGTCATACCCCAGGCCGCGAGCCTGAAGGAGTCGTTCCATAGATTTAGTGAGCCTTTCTCTGCCAGCAAGGATGATGGTTGTCTTCGTTTCGGTAGCATCGCTGAGGCGAATCATAGAAAGTGGGAGGGAATTTCGTACCATTTGCCTAATCGCTTCCACTCCATGATTCCAATCAGGGAAGAAGATAGCATGAAACCGTTCTTTTTCCGCTAAGGGTGTGATACGAACAGTGGCTTGTGTTATGATGCCTAACCTTCCTTCAGAGCCTAAAACAACTTGACGCAAGTCAGGCCCTGCAGCGCTGGCAGGGAAGGGTGGAAGCTCAAGCACTCCTTCGGGCGTGATGATTCTTCCTCCTGCAAAGAGGTCTTCAATACGGCCATAATAAAGAGATTGCTGCCCACTTGATCTGGTAGCGATCCACCCTCCCAGTGTCGAGTATTCGAAGGATTGGGGAAAATGACCCAGGGTAAAGCCATGAGCGCGTAGCTGCGCCTCTAAGTGAGGTCCAGTGACGCCGGCATCAAAGGTTGCTAAGTGACTCCTTTCATCGAGCCGAGTCATTTTGAACATCCTGCCCATATCCACAGTAATGGCAGGTCGGTCACTCGCAGGTGGATTGATTTGACCAACGACACTGGTGCCTCCGCCATAAGGAATGAGAATAGCGCCTGTTTTTCGGGCAAAGGATATAAGTTCTCTCACCTCTTCTTCGGATGCCGGTCGAGCCACCCCATCAGGGAATAGATCGATGGTGCCAAAGCGCAGAGAAATCCAATCAGGAAGAGATTGACCACGGGCATGACGCAACCTTAAACAGGGATCGCGGCTGATGAGAGGATGGGAAGAAAGGCGCGAAGGAGGGACAGAAGCCAGCACGTCTTCAAAACGAGCAGAAGGACCCGGTGCTGCTTGTCCGATTTCACCTGAGAGATAATTTTTGGCTGTTACTTTAATCGGAAAATCAACCTGGTCGCTTCCCCAACCATTCCATCTTTTCACTTTTTATACCGATTTTTCTATTAATGTTAATGAAGACGTTGAGCTGAACGCTGCCGGAGTTGAGGAGAGTTACCACAGTCACGGACGTTGCCTTCTCTGTATAAGCCAGACGCGGATTTCGCCGACGCATCGAGCCGCGGTCAAAAATATATCATCTTCGTAACATCAGCTAATTACTCTTCCCGGTCAAGCAAAAGTAAAGGAGATACATAAGTTTTCACTCCTTCACGGAGAAACTCCTCGACCTCTTCAACTGTTGTGAACTCAAGGGCAGCTTTCGCAATTCGCTGTGCCTCCTTCAATGTAACGCTGCGGATGACTTTCTTTACTCCGGGGATCAAAGATGGTACCATGCTGAATTCATCCAGCCCGAAGCCAAGGAGCAAGATTGTTGCGATAGGATTGCCAGCCATTTCCCCGCATATGCTGACCTTTCTGCCGGCACGGTGAGCGGAGTCAATAATGTGTTTCAGTGTCCATAGAATGCTTGGATCGAATTCCGAGTAGAGCTTTGCCACATTATCGTTGCCTCGGTCAACAGCAAGGGTGTACTGAATGAGATCATTTGTGCCGATGCTGAGAAAATCAACTTCCTTGGCGATTTGCTCTGCCATGACCGCTGCGGATGGTACCTCGATCATCACTCCGAGTGGAATCGCATCATCGAATGGGATTGATGCTGAACGGAGTTCCTCCTTCGCTTGTTCGAGGAACCGTTTCACTCGCCGCACCTCTCTGAGTGTTGCTACCATCGGAAGCATAATAGCCACATTCTTTCGTGCGCTTGCACGAAGGATTGCCCGAAGCTGTGTCAGAAGAAGGTCGGTGCGATCCAGCCCAATGCGAATTCCACGCCATCCAAGGAAGGGATTGCTTTCCGGGGCAGCGCTATCGAGCATCACTTTGTCGCCACCGATATCGAATGTTCGTATAACAACTATATCCGGGAATGCTGTTGCAGCCACGGAATCATATATGAGAGCTTGTTCATCTTCGCCGGGGAAGTCACCGCGGTTAATCAGAAGACTCTCTGTTCGAAACAATCCTATCCCTTCAGCACCCTGTTGTTTTGCTGAACTGACTTCATCTGCGAATTCCAAATTTGCGAGCATGCGAACGCGATGATTATCGAGAGTCTCTGCAGGAAGATCGTGAAGTCGTTCAAGTTCAGCTTCAAATCGGTGGTATTGAGTCAGTTTCTCTTCGTACTCTTGCAGGCGTTCCTGAGAAGGATGGATGATGAGCAATCCCCGAAAGCCGTCAATGATAACAAGGTCCCCTGATGAGACAATTTTTGATGCCTTATGCAGTCCAACGACTGCAGGGATTCTCAGCGAACGTGAGAGGATTGCGGCGTGAGAAGTGACACCCCCGAAATCTGTAGCATAGCCGAGCACCTCGTTTCTGCTGAAGAGGACCGTGTCAGCAGCGGTCAACGTTTCAGAGACGATAACTGAAGCCCCCTCAAGTTTTGAGAAGAGACGATCCTGATGGATATTCCGGATGATGCGATTTTTCACATCCTCTACTTCAAAGGCTCGCTCACGCATGTATTCATCTTCCGCAGAGAGCATGAGTCGCTGATATTTTCCAATTTCATCGCTCACGATGAAATCAGCGCTTTTCGCCTCATCGCGGATTCTGCGTTCGATCTCCCTGAAAAGGAGTTCATCGTGTAGGATCATAATTTGTGCTTCGAAAATTTTCGCCTTGCGGTCGCCGATCTTCTGTTCAGCAAACGAAAGAATCTTTTCTAATTCCTTTGTGGAACGTTGCAGGGCATGCTTCAGACGTTCGATCTCACTGTCAACTTCTGCAGGACTGAGACGGCGTTCGACAACTTTCGGGGTCTGCTTGTCGTACAAGTACGCTTTCCCGATGGCGATACCCGGCGCTGCAGCAACGCCACGAAGCACGACCTCTTCTTTATGAAACACCTCCGCATCCATCAGATCGGCTCTCCGAATCCTTCCTCAAACAATGCCACAATAGCTGCCGCTGCTTCCTCTTCATCTTCCCCCTCAAATCGAAGCAGCATCTTCGAACCTTGTTCAGCTGCCAAAGTCATCACTCCGATAATACTCTTTCCGTTAATTTCAACACCATCCTTGTAGATAAAAAAATCAGATTTATACTTTGCTGCTAACTTCACAAGTGTGGCTGCTGGCCGCGTGTGAAGCCCAGCTCGATTCCTAATTGTCACTTCACGCTCAATCATCGTTCAGCACGTTCTCCGGGCAAGGGTCTCAGCAAGCCATCGCAGTGTGCGCCGTGCATTTGATTCATGAAGAAAGAGGAGCTCGCTGTTAGCTTCTCTGACTGATTCATCGATGATGTGCTGTATGTCCTCCAAAACGCCAAGGTGCTCGTAGAGATGTTTCACTCGAGAGATCTCACGAGGATATGCTTTTCCACGTCGCACAATCGATTGTAGAAGATCCTTCTCTTTTCCACGAGCCCGCCTTAGCGCCATGATCAGAGGTGCTGTTTTTTTCCCCTCGAGGAGGTCTGCACCTACAGGTTTCCCGAGAGTGGCTTGGTTACCTGTGATATCGAGAAGATCGTCCTGAAGTTGGAATGCCCGACCTAACGCTTCTCCGTAGCGCTTGAGAGCTGCTATCTCATCATCACTTCCATTACCAATGAGCGCTCCTATCCACAGTGAAGCAACGATGAACGCTCCTGTTTTTTTGTTGATCATACTTATGTAGTCATCAAATGAAACTCTCATGCGTTCTTCAAATTCAGTGTCAGATGCCTGTCCTTCGCACACTTCGGACAATGCCTTGGTGAAAACACCGGCAATTTCAGACAATCGTGGTGTTGCTGTCTTTAGGAGCGACTTATAAGCAAGAGCAATCAGAGCATCGCCTGTAAGAAGAGCAGTATTGGTATTCCACTTAACGTGTATGGTCGGATGCCCGCGGCGCAAATCTGCTTGATCTATGATATCATCGTGAATGAGCGTAAACGTATGGAGCAGTTCTATTGCTACAGCGGCGGGGAGAGCTCGTGCAGTGGTCCCCCCTACAGCTTCCGTTGCTAAGAGAACTAAAACAGGCCGAACCCGTTTCCCTCCAGCCTTAAGCGCATAGCGAATCGGCTGATACAATGAGACAGGGTAACCCTCAGGTACGAAACGCTGTATCTCCGCTTCAACTAAGTTCTTATGAGAAGCATATATTGCGGCCGGAGAGAAACTTGCTCCGTCTTGCTGATATTTTTGTGAATTGCTCCTTATCACATTTCTTGCATTGATTCTAAAAGCAAATTAAGGACGGATAGCAAAAGAAGCAAGTTTGGTATTTTCTATGATCTCGGTTATATTTTCAGAGCCTTGCTCTGCAGAGCTTTTTGAAGGCGGTTAATACCAAATAGCGATCTAAAAAGCAAAAGTGCGTCAAAGAGTCTTCCTCATCTGTTGCCTGACCTTCACCCTAACTGTGCTGAAATCCGTAGCGCAGATTTCTACATTCCCGTATATGGAGGACTTCGATGCCACTGTCTCTCCCTCTCTTCCTGAGGGCTGGACAAGCTCAACCAATAAGAATTCTGCTGGAGATTTCATTACAACTACAAGCCTGGCTCATTCCTCGCCCAATGCGCTTCTTTGCAGTGATAGCAGAGTTCCGCAGTGGGTGCAAACGCCGGCATTTGATTTCACGTATCGTAAGGCTGAAAAATTTTCGTTTTGGGAACGGCGCTCATCTACCCACAACTCCAGTCTTCTTCTTGAAGCATCGATTGATAATGGAGCAACTTACTCAATTGTCATCGGCGATACGCTGAAAAATCCCGGGACCACTTCCTATGTCTACCGCGAGTTTCTTCTGCCACGGGCACTGGATGGAAAGCAGAGCGTCCGATTTCGATTTCGAGTTGTCGGAGATGGGACCGGAAGCACCGGCACACTCCGAATTGATGATGTCAGCATTACTGTCCTTGCTGCTACTGACCTTGGGATTTCCCGTATGGCGATGGATCCAACTCAACCAATGGCAGGGGACGCAGCAAGACTTCGGGCACTTATACAGAATCACGGCACCACAGTTGTAACAGGGGGATCGATCGAATTTTTTATTGACTTGAACGGGGATTCAATCGGGGCAGCAGTTGAGCGGTTCGCCTCGATCTCAATCCCTTCTTTAGCTCCCGGAGATTCGACCTGGGTCGAAGCTTCCATTGATACCATGCCGGCTGGATTGCTCCGGTGCATGGCAACAGTCGTGGCGCAAAACGATGGGAATAGTTCGAATGATCGAGCAATGCTCGATCTTTTCGTTAGAGTCCCTCCGGAGGCTTTTGTCATCAATGAGCTTCAATACGGCCCTCGGGGAGGAGAGCCTGAATGGATAGAGCTTTTCAATCGTTCACCTTTTTCCGTTAACCTCCAGGACTTTGGAATTGCAAACCACACGAACACTCGCTACATCTTGACAAAAACGCCGCTATTTGTACCGCGACGAGGTTTTGCTGTTGTCACAAAAGATTCTTCAGTTTTGACTTACCATGCAAGCATACCATCGCCACTCGTGGTTGTCCGCACAATGCCGTTTTATTTTCTATCAAATAGCGGCGACGTGGTGAAGCTTTCTGATGGATCCATTCAGACCATCGACAGCATTGCGTATCTCCCATCTTGGGGTGGAGGTAATGGCGTCTCTCTGGAACGGGTTGACACGGAGCGACCATCCACCGATTCACTGAACTGGGCATCTTCCATCGATTCCGAGCTCTCAACTCCCGGTCGGCGGAATAGCATAGCGCGGCTCGAACACGACCTTCGCATAAAGTGCATTGTTTCAAGTGCACCTGTCGATGCAGTTATAGAAAACGTTGGTCGGTCTCCAGCCACCGGGTTCTCGGTGGCTTTATATAACGATGCAAACCGCGATTCCGTGTTGGAAGAATCGGAGCGCATTGAGGAGCAATCTGTGACTCAAACTCTTCTCCCAAACGATAGCCTTCATGTGCGATTTCAATGGATTCCTCACTCTGGGGTGACTTCAATTGCCGTGAAGATTTTTTACCCTCTCGATGAGCGAACTTCCAACAACATTAGATGGCAAGATATTGTTGCGGGTTTTCAGCAGGCTTCCGTAGTTGTTAATGAAATCATGTATGAGCCTCTAACAGGGGAGTCCGAGTATGTTGAGTTTTACAACCGAGGAGATTCTGCAGTCGACCTATATCGCTGGGCAATCTCTGATGGTGCTTCCTCACGTGCGACGATTGCAGGGAGCCATGTCTTACTTGCGCCGGGAGCATTTGCTGTAGTTGCAAGTGATTCCAGCATCTTCCAGTTCTTCCCTGAGCTGTTCCAGTCTAAGTCTCTTATCTTCATCGTCAAGACATTGAGTCTTAATAACGAGGGTGATCGCATAATCCTCACAGATCCTACTGGAAGAGTGATTGACAGTGTACGCTATTCCCCGACATGGCACAATTCGGCCGTAAGCGACAGGCGGGGGGTGAGCCTTGAACGAATCCATCCATCGCTGCCGAGCAATGATTCGAGAACATGGAGTTCCTGTGCCGATCGTCGAGGAGGGACCCCAGGAGCCCAGAACAGCATTTTCACCTCATTTCAGCCCACAGACTTGAAACTTACCTTCACCCCGAATCCGTTTTCTCCCGACGCTGACGGGTTTGAAGACTTCACAATCATTCAGTACGATCTTCCATACCGTGTTGCCCGCATCCGAGTTCGGATCTTTGATGTGCTTGGCAGGCTTGTTCGTACCCTTGTGAACAACGAACCGAGCGGAGCCCGTGGAGAGATCGTATGGGATGGTCGGGATGATGAACGTCAGCGCGTGCGAATTGGACGATATATTGTTTTTCTTGAGGCTGTCGATGAAAGCGGCAATCTGGTTGATGCCTCCAAGGCGGTTGTGGTCGTAGCGGGGAAGATGAGATAAGTTCTGTTGATTTTTAGTGAATGATTGTCTAATTTGCCTTAAAGCTTTAACGGTCCTTTGGCAAGCTCAGGACAGGTGCTTTGGAACGATTTCGTGCTTTTAGAATGGACATATTAACCAGCGGGACATATAACCATGATTCAAGAAGAGATTCAACCTGCCTCTGGCGGGCAGCCTTCTGAGCAAACGGTCTCCCAGGTATCGCAGGGGACTCAGCGAAGGCACTTTCCTCGTCGCCGTCGCCCGCACCATGCTGCTGGGCAAGCTCAGGTAGCAGAGGAACAACGAACCCCGCAACCCGCAGGGCAACCCGGGGCACCCCGTCCACCCGACCTATCAATCGTTATCCCGGTTTATAATGAAGAGCAATCCCTTGATGAACTCCTCCGCAGAATTAGAGAGACCCTTGCTGTTCTTCATATGAGCTACGAAATTATCTTCGTGGATGATGGGAGCACTGATGGTTCATTCAACATTCTCCGTAGGTTTCATCGGATGAATCCTCGTATTAAGGCAATCCAGTTCCGAAGAAACTTTGGAAAATCCGCTGCGCTCTCGGTAGGCTTTACACATGCCCGTGGCACGTATGTGGTTACTATGGATTCAGATTTGCAGGACGACCCTCACGAGATTCCCAACCTTCTCAAGAAACTCAAGGAGGGCTATGATCTTGTCTCGGGTTGGAAAAAGAAGCGATATGATCCAATTTCTAAGACACTTCCTTCGCGTTTCTTCAATTTTGTGACGTCGGTAATGACTGGACTGAAACTCCACGATTTCAACTCCGGGCTTAAGATTTATCGCAATGAAGTTGTGAAACAGCTTCGCATTTACGGCGAGCTTCATCGGTATATTCCAGCTCTGGCTCACTGGAATGGCTTTCGTGTCACAGAGATCCCCGTGCAGCACCATCCACGGAGATTCGGGAAATCAAAGTTTGGTCCCGACCGATTTCTCAAAGGATTTCTTGATCTTCTTACCGTCTTGTTCACAACGCGCTATATTCGTAGGCCTCTTCATCTCTTCGGCGGCATCGGCGTTCTGTTTGCAATAGTTGGAGTAGCTATTGACATTTATCTGGTTATTCTCAAACTCCTCGGCGAAACAGCGATCAGCAACAGGCCATTATTTCTGGTCGGTATTCTCTTCATCATAGTTGGTGTACAGCTTATCTCCATTGGCCTCATTGGCGAGATGATAACGAAAGCTGAGCATAGCGAGGCAGAATATTCAATCCGAGAAATTTTGATGTGAGCACCGTTCCCAGTGCAATGGAGCTGCTGAAGACCGACTGTCGATTTTTTCGCGGAGACATTCCATGCAAGCCCCATAAAATCCATGGAGTCCACTGTGAGAATTGCCCCTATTATGAGCCGATTAAGGAGCGGATTCTCATTATAAAGCTTGGAGCCACAGGCGATGTTATCCGAACAACCCCGATCCTCCGCAAACTCAGGGAGGTTTACCCTCACAGCCAAATCTGGTGGATAACTCAGTCGCCTGAAGTGATCCCTTCCGTTGTGGATGTGGTTTTGCCATGGGATGCCGGGAACATTCTCACTGTCCAGCGAACTGAATTCGATCTTCTCTTAAGTCTTGACAAAGACCGTGAAGCATGCGCGCTGGCAATGAGCGTGCCCGCGAGAGTTATCAAGGGGTTTATTCTCCGCAATGGGAAAATCGCTCCGGTAGACCACGATGCCGAGCACAAGTACTTGACCGGGATTTTTGATGATCTGAACAAGGCAAATACGAAAAGCTATCCACAAGAGATTTTCGAGCTCTGCGGATTTACATTCTCAGGTGAGAAATATATTCTTGATACCTTTGAGGATGCAGGGTATCATTGGCGATTGCCTAAGAACAAGAAGATTGTTGGACTCAATACAGGTTGCGGTAGCAGATGGCGTTCCCGGCTCTGGCCTGAGCAGCACTGGATCGCTCTGGCGAAAATGTTGAAGCGTGCCGGATATCTTCCGTTGCTCCTCGGAGGCGAAGAGGAACATAAAAAGAATCTTCGACTTGCAGAAACCTCCGGCGCTCGCTATCTTGGTTACTTCCCGTTGAAACAATTTATCAATCTCATCAACCAATGTGACCTTGTAGTTACTGCTGTCACCATGGCAATGCACGTCACAATCGGACTGGAGAAAAAAATCGTCCTTTTCAACAATATCTTCAATAGACACGAGTTCGAACTTTACGGCTTAGGCGAAATACTTGAGCCAGCCGTTCCTTGTAACTGCTTCTACGCTCAGGAATGCCCCGAGGAATGTATGAAATCGATTACTCCAAAACGCGTGTTCGAAACAATTCGGAACCTCCTCCCGATAAAGTAAACTCTCACATGAAAATCACGCTCATCGGCACCGCTTACCCTCTCAGAGGCGGTATTGCACATTACAATGCAATTCTTGTTCAACATCTAAAAACTCGCCATCACGTCAATGTAATCACATTCAAGCGACAATATCCGAAGCTCCTTTTCCCGGGAAAGTCGCAACAGGAGGCAGGCTCGCCGGGAATCCCCATTGAGACAACACAGCTTCTGGATTCTATCAATCCTTTCAACTGGATACGTGTCGGATTGATTGTGCGCCGGCATCAGCCTGACCTTCTTATCTTCAAATATTGGCTACCATTTTTCGGAGCATGTTTTGGAACCATCTCAGCGATTGCTCGATGGCGCACGAAGACGAAGGTCCTCTTCATCTGCGACAACGTTGTCCCGCATGAACATCGCCCGGGCGATAAGCTTCTTACACGTTTCGCATTTCATTTCGCTGATGCTTACATTGTGCAATCGGATCAAGTGGAACGCGATCTCCTTCTGCTGAAGCCAGATGCGCACTATCGGAAAGTTCCACATCCGGTGTATGAAATCTTTGGTGAACCGATGTCTCAACATGAGGCGAGAATGAAGCTTGGGATTCCAGCTGAAAAACCGACGATTCTTTTCTTCGGCTACATACGTCCATATAAAGGACTTATGACGTTGCTGGATGCACTCCCAATTGTTGCCAGAGAAATGGACCTCACCACGCTTGTTGTTGGTGAGTTCTATGAAGATGAAAAACCGTACCGAGAAAAAGTTGCTTCCCTTGCCCTCGGCGACCGGCTCAGAGTTGTCTCGGAATACGTTCCTAATGAGGATGTGGCGCTGTATTTCTCCGCTGCGGATGTTGTTGTGCTGCCCTATCTATCTGCAACGCAGAGCGGTATCGTTCAGATTGCTTACAATTTCGACAAGCCAGTTATAGTGACGAACGTGGGTGGTCTTCCTGAGGTGGTCATTCACCAACGAACTGGACTTATCGTACCGCCCGGTGACCCTCAAGCCCTTGCAAAAGCGATCGTTGAGTTTTTCCAGAGCGGACGGCTTTCCGAATATACTGCCCACGTGCGTGAAGAGAAAAAGAAATACTCATGGGATCGCCTGGTGAAAGCAATTGAGGAACTGATAGTGCCTTAGCAATGAAAAGACTCCTCATCGTCGCATATTACTTCCCCCCATCCGGTGGTCCTGGTGTTCAGCGAGCCCTCAAGTTTGCGAAGTACTTACCTGAATTCGGTTGGCATCCTGTTATCCTTACCGTCAATGAATCGGCAAACTTCCCAGCACGCGATGAATCGCTTGTTGAAGAAATTCCACCGACTGTGAAGGTATATCGGACGAAAATTTTCGAACCTTACGAAATCTACCGTAAACTCACCGGTAAGCGAGCAGATACACCAATCGATGTGAATGTTATCCGCAGGGAAGGTGAGCGGAGAAGACTTACAGAACGAATTGCGGAGCTGGTCCGTGCGACGTTTTTCATTCCGGACGCTCGCATCGGTTGGTATCGCTATGCAGTCCGTGCCGGGAAAAAGATCATTGAAGAAGAACGTATCGACGCAATCTACTCATCGTCGCCGCCATACACGACAGCGCTGATTGCTAAGCATCTGCATCGGTGGAGTGGAAAGCCATGGGTCGCTGGATTCCGTGATCCGTGGACTGGCTTTCTCTCAACGCCGCAGCGATGGTTCCTTCCACGGCTCATCGATCGTCACTTCGAAGTTAGCGTGTTTCGAACAGCCAATGCAATTGAGGTCGCATGGATTGGCATCATGAAAGATGCGCTGCGGAAGTATCCTGGACTTCCGGAATCCAAATTCTTTCATCTGCCGAATGGGTTCGATAGCGCAGATTACCCCCCTCTTTCCCCTCCTCGAAATGAACGGTTCACTGTAACTTACACCGGATCGATGTATGGGAAGCGGAATCCTTCGGTGCTTCTTCAGGCTGTGGAGCGTCTTGCAGCTTCAGGAGAAATTGATCCGTCGAAGATTGAGCTGCGGTTCATCGGGCGTTTCGGATCGGAGGTACATGAGATATTTAGAACCTTCAGATATCAAA
This sequence comes from Bacteroidota bacterium, assembly GCA_049973045.1. Classification (GTDB taxonomy): domain Bacteria; phylum Bacteroidota; class Ignavibacteria; order 0-14-0-80-59-12; family 0-14-0-80-59-12; genus JBMFJZ01. Next base: position 26,265 of record JBMFJZ010000012.1, read on the forward strand.
ACGCTCTTCGAGTTCTCCCCTATCTTCCTCACAGTGAAAGCATCAGGCATCTTCTTCAATCCGATATGCTTCTTCTCATTGTTGATGAAGCTGAGGGGAAGGAGGAAATCGTCCCGGGGAAGGTCTTTGAATATTTGGGCTCGCGCCGTCCGATTCTCGCTCTTGCTCCTGAGGGAGCTGTGAGTGCTTTGATCCACGAGACCAAAGCCGGCATAGTTGCACGTTCCGATGATGTCGATTCAGTTGCAAAAGCATTCCTTGAATATTACCGCCACTTTGTCTATAATGATTTGCGTTCTGCTTCAAATCAGGAAGCAATCGCTCGGTACGAGCGCAGAAACATAACAAGGAATTTAGCTGAACTTCTCGACCGACTTGTGGATAAATCTTCCAGCAACAATACAGAACGGTAGATTGAAATGGCAAGATCCGCCCAGCGGAAGAAGGAGGCGAAGGCGTCGCCTCCGATTGAAAAGGAACTTCTGAAACCAAAGTACCATACCCCAGTATACGTGCTCCTCATTTTTGCCGCCCTCCTGATTTTTTTTGCTGATCCGATTTTCCAGGAAAAAACATTTCAGGGTCCTGATAATATAGCTTCGCTGAGTTTGCATCCCTATCTTGAGGAGGCAAAAAAGGAGGGGGTTTTCCCTCTCTGGATTCCGTATGTCTTCAGCGGCATGCCTGTCTATGCGAGTCTGATGGCAGGAGGCGAACGGTGGTGGGACTTTACCGCTGAGCTCTGGTGGACAGCACAGAAAGTTGTTGAGTTTTTCTTTCCGAATCGTGAAGTGTTCTGGGTTGTTCTGAACTACTTTGTCTTCGGCGTAGCACTCTACTTGTTGGTCTTAAGGAAAACGAATAACAAGTTCGCGGCATTCCTCTCAGCTCTCGCTGGAGTCTTTTCAACATTCATTATCATCTGGATCATGGTGGGGCATAACACGAAGGTTGTTTCTGTTGCTTTCTGGCCTCTTCTATTCCTCCTGGTCGATGAATTGACGGAGAGGATGCGATGGCTTATTGCACTCCTGTTAGTCGTTTTTGTTCACCTCGAAGTTGAATCGACTCATGTTCAGATGAACTTTTACATCTTTTTTGCTCTTGGTCTTTATCTCTTTTACTTGTTCGTAGTTAGAGCGTTGAAGCGCGAGAACATCCTTGGGGTTGTGCGGGGCGCGCTGCTTCTTGCCGCCGCAGGTATAGTTGCACTCGTTATGTCCGCCGATCGATATTTTTCCACTTATCAGTACAATAAATATTCTATACGCGGTTCACCACCAATTTTAACAGATGTTGCCTCGCCACAATCGAAAACACAGGCTGGTGGACTTGATTATGAGTATGCAACCAATTGGTCGTTTAGCCCCGCTGAAGTGATCACATTTTTCATCCCCTCATACTTTGGGTTCGGCTGGCATGAATACGTAGGTCCATTGTCAAACAATGAGCCGGTTCGCGTGAACACATATTTTGGACAGATGCCTTTTACTGATGCCCCTGAGTACATGGGGGTGATAACGTTGGTTCTGGCTATACTTGGAATCATTGCGTTCCGTAAGGAGAAATTCGTGCAGTTTCTTGTTGTTCTCGGTTTCGTTGCGCTTCTCATTTCATTTGGACGCAATTTCCCCGTGCTGTTCGATCTGATGTTCAAATATTTTCCTTTCTTCAACAAGTTTCGTGTGCCAAGTCTTATCCTCTCCTTGCTCCAGTTCTCAGTTGCGGTTCTCGCTGGTTATGGGATAGCTGCAATCGATAAGTGGCGAAAAGGGGGTCTTTCAACTGTTGCGAAGGAAAGGCTAAGCTATGCGCTCTATGCCGTGGGAACTCTCTTTGTCCTTTCATTTCTGTTGAAAGGGGCATTCGAATCATCATACACAGGCATGATTGCAGAAAGTGGGAAGCAAATCCCTCAGCAACTCTATGGATGGATGTTCGACCAGATGTGGAATGATGTGGAAATTTCTCTTGGCATTGCCTTAATAACCCTGGCTCTTGTGCACCTGTACGTGTTGAACAAACTTCCTGGCGTTGTTGCAAAAGGTGGGCTTGCTGTTGTCCTCCTTTTTGATTTGTGGAGAGTTGATTACAAGCCGATGGAGGCACGGCCTAAGTCTGAGGAAGCCCAATTCTTTGCCAGACCAGAATATGTAAGTTTCATCAAGCAAGATTCCTCTATCTATCGGGTTCTTCTGCTTCAGAACAATCAGCCACCAACAGATAATACGCTTGCTTATTACCTCCTTCAGAATATTTACGGCTACAGTGCTGCCAAGCTTCGTGTGTATCAGGACATGATGGATGTTTCAGGAATCGGGAATCCATTCATGTGGAATCTACTCAACATGAAGTACCTCATCAGCGACAGAGTTTACAGCGATCCTCAGCTCCGCCTTGTGTACGGAAATCCACAAGATAAAAATCCTAAAGTGATGGAGAATGTCTCCGTTCTCCCACGGGTGTTCTTTGTGAAGCGTTACGAAGTCGCCAAGCCACTGGAAATCCTGGAGAACATGAAACGAGCGGGGTTCAATCCTAAAGAAGTTGTTTATCTCGAAGAGCCCCTGAAAGATGCCGTTGATCCTCCAGATACGACTGCTCGTGCTGAAGTTGTTCAATATGGCATTCAGGATTTCACCATCAATGCTCATGCGAGTGGCAAAAACATACTCTTCTTGAGCGAAGTCTATTATCCGGCTGGATGGAAGGCAACAATTGATAATACGGAAGTTCCGATCCTGAAAGCTAACTATCTATTTAGAGCGATCATTGTTCCTCCCGGTGATCATAAAATCCGCTTTGAATTTGCACCACAGAGTTTCTACCTCGGGAAAAATCTCTCGCTATGGGTGAACATTGGTGTTCTTGTTCTCCTTGCTGGCGTGATTGTGATTGAAGTTGGGAAGAGAAATATCCTAAGGACAAATCCGCCAGGGCGGACGCCACGGCGGGACACGAAGGCAGAATAAGATTTAAAAATGTCTTTCTCATTGGACAAGTACGGGATTCTCAATGTGTCCTTCGTGCTCTTTGTTGTAAAAAAGAGCTTTATCACAAAAGCGCATTCAAAACGATGATTCGGATCGGTCAAATTGGTGTCGGCTACTGGGGAAGAAATCTCCTCCGTAATTTGCTGGCGATGGATGGTGTGAGAGTCTCCTCTCTCTGCGATGCCGATCCATCCACCTTGCATCGTCTCTCTAAGGAAGTCCATGAAATAAAACTTCTCTCTGCTCCGGAAGAGCTCTTCAAAGATGATCAGCTTGATGCAATTGTAATTGCGACAGAGTCGCAGACCCATGCATCTCTTGCGCAGAGAGCGCTTGAATCGGGAAAACATGTCTTTGTCGAAAAGCCTCTTGCATTAACTTCCATTGAGGCACACGAGCTTCGCAGCATCGTCCATCGGACAGGGCTGATTCTCATGGTCGGGCATATTCTTGAATACCACCCGGCGTACGAGTATGTTGAGCAGCTCATTGTGCGCGGGGAGATTGGTGATGTGTATTACCTTTATTCGACACGTGTGAATCTTGGGATTTTTCGTGAGAAGGAGAATGCGCTCTGGAGTTTAGCACCCCACGATGTCTCAGTGGCACTGCGATTTATCAAGGAAAAGCCGGTTGCTGTCTCCTCAACTGGACGCAGCTACCTTCGTAGCGGAATTGAGGACGTTGCGTTTCTTGAAATTGAATTTGAGCATAATAAAATGGCACATCTGCATGTGAGCTGGCTCGACCCGCACAAGATTCGGCAAATGACTGTCGTGGGAAGCACGAAAATGGTCGTCATTGACGATATGGAGTCAGCGGAGAAGGTGCGGATCTATGACAAGGGGGTGAATGGTCCGAAGACCTACGAGACGTACGGCGAGGCGATGAGCATTCGAAATGGCGACGTCCATATCCCGTACATTCCAATGAAGGAACCGCTGAGGCTTGAGCTCGAGCATTTTGTGAAATGTGTTGAGACCGGTGCGCAGCCAAAGAGCAACGTTGAATCGGGGCTGGCTGTTGTGAAGATACTGGAAGCTGCTTCCCGATCTTTAAAGGAACATGGCAAACCAATGGAAATATTATGAAGTGAAGCCCCGACTGAGATCGAGGTTAGAAGTTTAAATTCATTATGGGTGTAACTATGAGTCAGCACATCAGTCCGACAGCAACCATCGGGAAAGATACGACCATAGGCTTGAACACCGTGGTTGGAGACGGCGTGATCATCGGTGATAACTGTCGCATAGGTCACAACGTCGTCATCCACTCCGGTGTGAAGATTGGGTCACGGGTGCGCATCGATGATAACACGGTCATTGGCAAGCAACCAATGAAGGCAACGATCAGCGTGATGACAAATGACAAGCAGTTCCCGCCCAGCGTCATTGGCGACGATTGCATCATCGGTACCTCTGTCGTCATTTACGCTGGAAGCCAGCTTGCCCCGAAAGTCCTTGTTGCCGATCTGTCGACAATCCGGGAGGACGTGACAATCGGGGAGGGGACCATTGTTGGTCGCGGTGTAGCAATTGAAAATCATTGCGTTGTCGGCGCCTACTGTAAGATAGAAACCAACGTGTATCTGACAGCTCACTCGTCTGTTGAAGACCGATGCTTCATCGCACCGTGTGTTGCAACGAGCAACGATAATTATGTCGGACGCACTAAGGAGCGTTTCAAACACTTCAAAGGAGTGACGCTGAAAAAGGGGGGACGAATCGGGACGAATGCCACAATCCTCCCGGGGAAAATCATTGGTGAGGACGCACTTATTGGAGCGGGAGCCGTTGTCACGAATGATGTTCCGCCACGAAAAATTTTTGTGGGCAACCCGGCTAAAGAACTCCGCGATGTGCCGGCTGAACAGTTGTTAGAAAATCAATAATCGGATACAGAGTTAAACCACAAAGAGCAAGAGGAATGCAAAGATATTTCTAAATTTTTTACTCTCCCTCGTATCCTGCTGTGGCGTCCGCCGCAGGCGGAGTGCGTTAAAGACAATTCCATGTGTGGCATCGTCGGCATATTGAATTTTGGGTCAGGCGGAAGCGAAATTACAGAAGATATTCTCGTTCGCATGCGCGATACGATGATTCATCGCGGTCCCGATGACGCCGGTGTATACATCTCACCTGATAGACGGGTTGGACTTGGGTTCCGCCGACTTGCTATCATCGATCTATCACCTCTTGCGAACCAGCCTATGGCAAATGAGGATGGGAGCATCAGGATTGTCTTCAACGGGGAGATCTACAACCACGCAGTGCTCCGTCGCCAGCTTGAGCAAAGGGGTCATAGGTACCGCTCACGGAGTGATACTGAATCGATTCTCCATGGGTACGAAGAATGGGGTCCGGAAGTTGTTCACAAGCTGCTCGGCATGTTTGCCTTCGCCATCTGGGACGAAAATCGGCGCCAACTGTTTTTTGCTCGTGATCGGATCGGAGTCAAACCCCTCTATTACACACAAACCGCCTCGGGGAAATTCATCTTTGCCTCCGAGATCAAAGCTATTGTTCAGCACCCTGAGGTCATCCGTGAGATGGATGAAAGAGCTTTCGTCCATTACCTGACATATCTTGTTTCCCCAGCTCCAAGGACCTTGTTTAAAAACATCTACAAACTTCAGCCCGGGACACGAGGCATCGTCGATCGGCTTGGCAATCTGCAAACGGAGCGCTATTGGGATCCTCTCAGCCTGAATGGATCCCAACCGACAATTGATATCGACGGCAATCCCGTAGCTCGGTCAGCATACATCGATGAATTCGAGTCAGCGCACCTTCGGCGGGGTGATTCAGACAAATTGAAAATGGCGCAAAAGGTTACAGAGCGAGAATCATTTGCGGTCGAAACTGTCAGAGCTATCCTCAGCCGTTCCGTTAGGGATCGGATGATGAGCGATGTTCCATTCGGGGTATTTCTGAGTGGCGGAATTGATTCGAGCACAAACGTCGCCCTGATGGCACAACTGATGGATAGACCTGTTGATACATTCTCCGTTGGCTTCCGTGATCTCGAGAAGTACAATGAGCTTCAGTATGCTCGTCTTATCGCGAAGCAGTTTCAGACAAATCACCACGAGGTGATCATTGACTCAAAGCTCGCTATGGATTTCATTCCGGAGCTCCCATACTATCAGGACGAGCCGCTGGCGGATCCCGTTTGCATCCCCTTGTATTTCGTTTCGCGCTTAGCACGGGAAAACGGGACGATCGTCATCCAGATTGGTGAGGGGAGCGATGAGATTTTTGCTGGCTATCCCTGGATGTTGCGTGAATTAAAATTTCACAACACGTACTGGAAGTTTTATCGACTCCTGCCCCGGTTCATTCGACAAGCTGTTTATGTCCCTGCAGCTGTTGTGCTCAATGCCCGTGGTGATTATCTCCCCCTGGAGTATCTCCGGAAGGGAACATTTGGTGAGGAGCTCTTCTGGGGGGGTGCAATCAATTTCACAGAGATTCATAAGCCTCATCTCCTCTCACCATCCTTTTTCGCACAGTTAGAGAGTTCATATCATGTCGCAAAGCAGTTCCATGAAGATGCCTTACGGCGAGATGGAAATGCCGATTATCTTCAGCGAATGGTCTATGTCGAGCTCCGCAACCGATTGCCCGAGCTTCTCCTCATGCGGGTTGATAAAATGACAATGGCAACGAAGGTTGAAGGGCGTGAGCCATTTCTTGATCATCGACTTGTTGAGTTTGTAATGCGGCTCCCACAGTCGCTGCGCGTGAAAAATTCAACCACAAAATATATATTGAAAAGAGCGGTAGAAGGTCTTATCCCCAACGAGATTATTTATCGCAAGAAGCAAGGCTTTGCAGCTCCAATGAACGAATGGCTGCGCGATGTATGGTATCCCTTTGCTGAGGACAAGCTTCTGAACTCTTCACTCATGAGAAGTGGATACTTCAACCTCGATTTTGTCAAGGCAATGCTTCATCGTCATCGCGATGGTAAGGCTAATGTAGGGCAGAATTTGTGGAACCTGCTGAACCTGAGTTTATGGTACGAGTACTGGATTGAACGGAAAGATATCTAATGGCTTCTCGTCATAAAGATCGGATACGGCAGGCAAAACGAGACCTCGAGCAGGCAAGAAACTCTCTCAAGAGCGGATACTTTGAGTGGACGTGCTTTGCCGCGCAGCAAGCGGCGGAGAAGGCTGTCAAAGCGGTGTTTCAAAACATAGGAGCAAATGCGTGGGGTCGTTCGATGTTGGAGCTATTGGTGGAGCTCCGAAGGACAGTGAAAGTAAGCGACACACTGCTGGATCGCGCCAGGGAACTGGAAAAATTTTACATACCGCCGCGGTATCCCAACGCACACGCGGCGGGTGCTCCCTACGAATTTTATACGAAAAAGGAAGCTGAACGTGCCATCAAGACCGCTCAGACAATCATCGCTTTCTGTGAAAGTCACCTATCTTGACCGCGCAGGCATTCGAAAAAGGATCAAGCGGGCTGCAGCAACGCTTGGCCAAACGCACCCGGAAATTGAGCGAATCACTCTCTTCGGGTCGCTGGCGCGCGGCGATGCTGTTCCCGGTAGTGACGCCGATTTACTTATCGTTTTGAGTAAAAGCAATGTGCCGTTTCTGAATCGGCACCCACAATACGTTCCCTATGGATGCGGCACTGGTGTGGAAGTGTTCGCGTATACTCAGGCCGAGTTAGAACAGATGATTCGAGAAAAGAATCCGTTTGTAAAGCAAGCCTTAAAAGAAGGTGTTGTGATTTACGAGAGAAAGGGTCTTCGATGATGGAAGCCGCACAAAACGAGGCTGAACGATTGGTTGTGGTGATATTCCTGTCCTAAGAGATCTGGTTCGTAAAACGAATAACTTTGACGACGCACTGTTCTATGATATTCTCCAGCAGAGAAAAATGTCAGTCGAAGAGCGTCAGAAAGTAGCTCGGTGGCTGAGATGGCGTGCCCATGGAAATAAAATTCCTTATGTGGAGGAAAGCAAGAGATGTTGTAAAACCAAATGTGGATTTTGATGAAGGCTTCCTACTTTTCCAAGGGTATCTTTGAGTGCTTGATTGTTCTTTCTAGATATGCTCGGGGGAGACACGCCCAAGCATTGCGAGCTTGTCCAATAACCTCATTATGAGCGTCAGCCGCCGCATCGGGAGGGTCTATTCAAGCAGCCCTTGCTAATGAAGAAAATAAAATTGTGAACATAAATCATCTTTAGCCAGAGATCCGCCAAAGGCGGACGCCATGGCGGGGCACAAAGGAAAAGACGGATTTGAACATGTATCTGCGTGTGACAGCGGAATCCCGAATGCAGTCGGGATCAAATGTCGTGGAGATACTGGCAGCCGCGCATAGCAAGATTGAAAGTGATGCAATCAGCGCGCTTCTTGTCCCTTTTGATGACCATGAGCTTGTGGATGAGATGCGCTCGGCACTGGGGGCAAGAGCGAAGATCGATGTTATCACAAAGAACTCACTTGCCGGGCGATCTCCGAAAGCGATTCTCCCCTTATTGCGGGCAAGACGTTACGACTTGCTTATTGCTTCTAATCGATCCCGACAGGTTCTGCGACCTATGACCTCTCTGAAACTTCTTGCAGCTTTTGGCAAAGCGCGAACGAAGATCGTAATCGACGAGGAAGGGGTCGCATATCGGTATTCTCCTGTTGGTCTCTGGTTCCATCTTCTTCCTCGACTTGCTGTTGGGGGACTTGGCATCCTTGCCCTGATTCTATTCGCCTATGTTTCTCTTCCGTGGTATCGATGGCAATTTCGCAAGCCGCCGAAAGTTCGCCGCCCCGTCCCGCGGGGATGGGGAGAATATCCTCGCATAGCGTTTCTTAGAACGGACCTCGCCGGGGAGCTGAAAATAGGGGGCTCGGTGACGCACATCCGTGGCGTGACAAAGGCGCTGAGTCAACTGGGTCACCCTGTTTTCTTTGTTGCAAATCGCCCCCTTGCTTCCACTGAAGATATTGGTCCGAGCTACGAAGTTCGCGAACTCTCCCTCGTCGATTGGTTCGACGAAGCTCTTCTTCTGGATTTCAATTTTCGTCTGGCACGCAAGTCACGTAGGATTTTTCGTAAGGAGAAGCCCGATCTGATTTACCAGCGTCATTCTGTGCTGAATTTCTCAGGTGCGCTCCTCTCTCAATGGTGGGGAGCTCCACTTGTGCTCGAAGTGAACAGCTCGGAGGTCTGGGTGAAGGAACATTGGAGTCGGCTTGTGCTGAAGGGCATTGCGCGTGCGTATGAGCAGATAGCATTTTCAGCTGCCCATCTGATTGTGGTGGTTTCGGAAGCCTTGAGGGAGCAGCTTATCAAGCTTGGTGTGCCGGAGCAAAAGATTCTTGTTAATCCAAACGGCGTTGACTTAGAGGAATTTCGCCCGGATATCGACGGCAGCGGAGTGCGAAAACAGTTTGGCATCAAGAAAGATCGGATTGTCGTGGGGTTTGTCGGAACATTTACACGCTGGCATGGCGTGCATGTGCTGGTTGAAGCGGGCAGAGAGGCGCTCAAAGAAAAACCGAACCTGCACTTTCTGCTCATAGGCGATGGTCCGATGCGTGGAGAATTGGAAGAAGAAGTGAAGTCTGCCGAAGGTGGAGGATTGGATAGGCATTTTACTTTTGCGGGTCTCGTAGCTCATGAAAAAATCCCTGAACATCTTGCAGCCTGCGATATCCTTGTTTCGCCACATGTGTGGGACGAGAATCCTGCTATTACTGAGAG
>JBMFJZ010000013.1:0-34556 GCA_049973045.1 Bacteroidota bacterium
GATACACTTGCCTATCCGGGTAGCTTTCAGACATCGATGAGGGATATCTGGGGTAGTTCAGCAAGTGATGTCTATGTTGTTGGGCATAATGACCAGAACCGCGGTTTAATGTGGCATTATGATGGCGTGAGCTGGAAAGATGTGAAACTGAGCACGACGCAAGGTGGTACAATTGCTGGTCCAATTGATCTGAGTGCTATTTATGGTTTCTCAGCGAACGACATATGGGCAGTGGGAGAGAAGATCTTCTACAATCCGAATCCGCCGCCTAATTTTTTAGATTCGAGTTTGATTATTCATTATGATGGAGTGAAGTGGGAGGAGATTAAGGCACCGAGTGGGCATGAGCTACAATCGGTATGCGGGAGAGCTCCTAATGATGTATGGGCGGGGGGTATAAATACACTTTTCCATTTTGATGGAAGGAACTGGAGGAGCTACCCAATTGAGATTCCCCCAGAAGGTATGCAGTTTGCCTGGATTGCTGCAGTTGCAATTAATGAGGTTTATGTTGTAGGTTTCAAAAATGATATTGTGCCTCCAATTGATTCTACTGTGTACGTTCTTTACCGTTTTGATGGGAATTCCTGGAGTACCGTTGACTCAGTGATTGAGACAGTGAATTCTCCGCCGCCTAAGTTTGGATTTGCCCTTTTCGCAGTTGGGAATACCCTTTTTTCTGCAGGCGGTGGTGTTTATAGACGTGTTGGTTCTGTGTGGGTCAAGATGCTGGATGATCCCCACGTTTGGCGTGTAAGAGGGGATCGGGAGGACAATTTATTTGCTGCTGGTGGCCGGGGAACGATCTATCATTACAATGGCACTGATTGGCAGAGGATCACTCCTGCGTCAGGATTTAGCGGTGACATCCTTGGTATCTGGACTGACGGGAAGGAAGCCTTTTTGGTGGGCCATAATGGCTACATCACGTACATACTTCATGGGAGGTGAAAGCGATGCTTGATATAAGATTTTCTTTGCTTACGGGGGTTGTTTTTCTTTTCCATGCCTTGAGCACTGATTTTCTCTCTGCTGCTCGGGCGCATTATGCAGGCAAACCTGTTGTCGTTACTTAGCATCGGTTTTTCACATGGGCGAAGTGATTAGGAAATGTGGAAAGAATGCAGTATTCTTGTAAAAATAAAGCGCCACTACTGCGAGGGATAAATGTTTATCAGAAACAATTTCAAGGTGACGTATGGCAGCAAAGGAGTTGAAAGGTAAGCGTGCATTTGGCATCTTCATTGATAGCCATGAGCTGAAGTTCGTTGAGCTCGTAGCATCGCGACACCGAATTGTCTTGAAAAGCTTCAAGACCGTTACACTTACGCGGAAGCTGGAGGAGGTTCCTGTGCATGAGCCTTCTTTCGCAGGTGGAGAGGTTCCCACGGGCAGTTTTGATTTCACAGCAGCTGCGGGAGCTCCGGAATTCGGGCACGAACAAGAGTCGGACAGTGCAATTATCGCTGATCTTCTCGCGAGGGAAAAACGGTACGTGATTGCTCATGCTCTTGCTGAGCCGAATATTTACTACCATGTCCTTGAATCTGATTTCGGTTTGAAAGGGGAAAAGCTCCGCAAGCGAATTATGGCTGAGCTTAAGACAATCCGCACGGTAGAACTTGCATCGGATGCCGTTGATTATCTGAAGCTTGAAGAGGGGGGTATTTTGTGCGCTGTGCGAGAAGACGGGATGGGGTTGATTCGAATGCTGGAGTCAGCTCGACCCTCTATCGGGAAGCGCATCCCGAGGATCGCAACCTATGAACCCGCTGATGTTGCTCTTGCTAATCTCGTTCGGGCGAACTACACCTTCGCATTTGATGAAGTTACCGTCATCGCTTATATCGGGCTTGAAACAAGCCGACTCATCTTCCTGAAGGGGAACCATCTCTGGCACATTGCGCCAATGATCAGCGAGGGGGCGGATTCACCAGCAATTCTTAACACCATTTATAGCCGTATCTTGCTTGAGCAGGATAACCTTGCTGTGTCAAAGGTGAATCGGATTCTTTTTGCCGGTGAGTCTGCAAAACTTGGCGCTCGTGAATTTTTCCTCCGCCAGTTCCGCGAGGTAGAAATCGATTATCTTGTACCGAGGAAACTTGATCTGTCCAGATTTCCTCCAGACGTCGGACCTCAGCTTTCTGAATACGCAGTCCCCATTGCGAGCGCATGGAGAGCTCTCCAACCGAGCTACGAAAAGTTTTACACCCTTGACCTTCTACCCACCTACATCAGAGAAGGCCAAAAGACATTCAAGCTTGGCTGGCATGGGTATTTGCTTCTGCTTTTGCTTTTTGTTGTCACCCTGTTTTTCACAGTACAGATTGCTTCGAAGGCTCAGAAAATCAAAGACAAGCAGTCGTTCCTGGCAGTGAAGCAAGCTCAGCTTATTGAAACCCAGCGTATACAGATGCGGATTGATAGCCTCAACGCAGTTCGTGTGAAATATCAGGCTGCCTTAGCGCTTTATGACTCACTTTCACCTGGTGCAAATCGATGGTCAAAAGCTATTTCGCATCTGACCCGTGGGGTGGAAGATGTTAACTCACTCTGGCTGACAGACCTTCATTCCACACCGCAAGACGGGATGGTTGTGAATGGTTTTTCAATTTACCGGAGTCGCATTCCCCGTATCTCCAATCTTTTTGAACGATCGACGTTGAAGCAAGTCACCGTCCAGAAGATTCGGGACAAGATCGTCTATAAATATGAATTCGATGTTGAAAAACTCGAAGATTGACCACTCATTGGGAGGGTTCTTCTGTGTCATACGTTATTCGGAATACACTGGTTCTTGGTACCATTCTTCTCCTTGTGGTGTTAATTGGTGGATACTACCGAGGAATCTACCAGGTAAGCAAGGAGAAGAAAATCGACCAGGAAACGCGTGCTGTTGAAGCAGAACTCCAACGGACAGCTTCGCTCATTGAGCAATTAAACATCACGTCGAAAGAGGTTAATGACATTGTTGCTCGATGGACTCGTCGCGCAAAAGATATCCCTGAGGTTGACTATTCCTCTGGAACTTACGCGTACCTTAACCGGATCATTGATTGGAGTGGTTTTTTGAAACTCGATATGGTTTACCTTGGGTCAACACAGATGAAGGACTACGGGTACAACACGTACAGTTTGAAGGGGGAAGCTCTCTTCCAAAATTTCTATCGCTTTCTCTGGTACATTGAGAACGGTCGTCGGCTTTACAAAGTGCGTAGCATATCACTTCGAGGTATTGAAGTTCGCGAGAAGGAAGATGTCGAAACGCAGTACCTTGTTGCATTTGATATGGAGCTCCGCGCATACTACACATCGCTAAAGGGGCTGGCTACGGCGGAGAACGCACCAACTGTGGTACCGGCATTCCTGTCATTCAATCCCTTTATACCACTCATCACGACGGAAATACCTCCTAATACCCGTGACCTTGTTGAGGTTGACCGATCGGAGTTGCGAGCGGTGATCCCCGGGAAAGCATTTGTTGCCGATCAGAAGGGACGTATAGTAACGTTGGAAGAGGGAGACGAGGTATACCTTGGATATGTGACGCGCATCGACCCGGAGAAAGGCGCTGTGGAATTCATGCTAAACAAAGGTGGCATCATTGAACGAGCTGAACTACGAATACCATTCCATACGACCAATAAATAAACGAGGCATTCTATGAAGAAGCAACGGTTCTCCATTTTATACGTCTTGTTCCTTTTTGCTTGCTTATTTGCAAACCCACCGGGCCAATTGCAAGCCCAGGTAGGTGAAGAACGGAAGGCTGTGAAAGAGTACACTGCGCCGGGTGAAATTGTCTCACTATCGAAAGATACGCCTTTTGATCAGGCACTTTCGGTGCTCAGCGAATTGAGCAAGAAATATGCCGGGAAAGTAATCATCGACCCTGAGCAGCATAAGCAAGCTATCGGTGTTGATATTCAAGCGATGCCGTGGCGCGATGCCCTTGAGACCATCCTCCGAAAGAACCTCATGTGGTATGATGAGTTTAAGGATTACATTAGAGTTTTCCCGCTAACGAAGGAGCAGAAAGCTGAGGCAGGAATCGCTGCACCCGGGGCTCCGGAGGGGGTGGAGCTTCCAACATTTGACTCTCGCGAGGTGCGCATCTCAGCAGTCTTCCTCGAGGTCGATATCGGGAAACTGAACGAAGCAGGGATCAGCTGGGATTTCTACCGAGTTGGATTTCCGCAAGACAAAGTTGATGTGACGACATCGTTTCAGGGGGAGAAAACCGTCAGCAGCGATATCTTTACAACGACGCTCAGAAGCACCGCAAATGTCGCCTTCGGGAGCATTGATGCAATCATCAAATTTTTCCAATCGAACAATTATGGAGAAATTCTTGCCAGCCCTGAGATCACCGTTCGCTCTGGTGAAACCGGGCGAATCCAGATTGGTCAGGATTTCTCTACGAAGACTCGTGACTTTGCAGGGAACATTATCGACAGATTCTACTCAACGGGAACCATCATCGAGGTGAAGCCAATTGTTCTACATCATGATACAACCGATTTCATCTACCTGAAGGTGATGGTGGAACGGAGCTCTGTGCAACCAAACCCTCTCACCATCATCATCAACAAGAGTCAGGCGAACACCTCCTCGCTTCTTCTTAACGGTGAAGAAGTTGCGATTGGTGGACTCATCACCCGGCAGGAACAAAAGGTTCGCGTTGGGATCCCGATTTTGAAAGATCTCCCATGGTGGTTTTTGGGTTTACGGTATCTTTTTGGATATGACAAAGTTGATATGTCGAAGAAGGAATTAGTTCTCCTTCTCAGAGCCAATCTTGTTCCGTCACTTGCGCAGCGGGAGGAGATGATGAAAACGGGGAGAGTGGAAAACCCAATGGAAAAAGCTCGGAGAGAGCACGAACAAAATATTGAACGATGGAGGGGCAAACAATGATGCGATATAGGTCTGCTCTTAATGTATCCCTTGCAATTGCGGGGATTTTTCTTGGAGTGCTTGCGCTCGCATCGTGCGCTGCTCCAACAGGTCCGAAACGAAATGAAGCAACAATTCAAGGGACAGTCTATCGAAATGACACCCGCACCCCTGTGCCGGGGGCAACGGTCTACCTCCAGAGTCCGCCAGCCGTGGCAACAGCAGGAGAAGGAGGAGCTTATTCTCTAGTCGTGACTGTTGATTCAACGTATATCACTCAAATTGTTGCCATGATGCCGGGCTTTCGGAACGATACACAGCAGGTTGCTGTTGTTCCCCAGCAAACCACAAAAGTTGATTTGTATCTTAAAGCCGATTCGACAAGCCCCATTACTCCCGGACAATCGGGTGAAGCTGCGAACATTTATCTTGTCGGATTTACACCCAGCTATATCAGCGTAAAGGGAACGGGTGCCAACGATGTTGCGCAGCTTACATTCCAGGTCCGCGACGCTCATGGTGTTCCTGTTGATTCATTCCACCAGGTGACAGTCACCTTCTCCATTACGAACGGACCGAACGGAGGTGAATATGTTTTCCCCTCCTCAGCGCGTACCGATCCAAAAACTGGCATGGTGACAGTTTCACTGAACGCGGGAACAAAGGCTGGTGTCGCACAGATCCTTGCTACGGCGCAAGTTGGGAATAAGATAATCCAGTCAGAGCCAGTTCGTATGACAATTTTCGGCGGATTACCAGATCAAGCCCATTTTTCCATCGCAGCGCAAATGTTGAATTTCCCAGGACTTGATTGGGTGAATCGCACTGACAATATCATGGTTCTCGTTGGTGACAAATACAGCAACCCTGTTCAACCTGGCACTGCGGTGTACTTCAGTACAACAGGCGGGGTGATCGATGCCTCAGGTTATACAAATGCATCAGGCTTGGCACAAGCTACGCTACGCTCCGGGAACCCTGTTGGAAATGATCCTGTCTATGGGCCTGGTTTCGCGTGGGTGAAAGCACGGACAGTCGGGGAGAATGGAGTTTCGGTGCAAGATAGCGTCCTGATTCTCTTTTCAGGTTTTCCAACTGACATGACTGTTTCGCCCTCAACGTTTTATCTCCCCGCCAATGATACAACAGGAATGAACTTCACCTATCGTGTCGCTGATCGATTTGGACATCCGATGGCTGCTGGAACAACTATAACAGTTTCGGCTGCGGGTGCACCTGTTATCCTATCGGGCGATGTAAACGTGCTTCTTCCCGATACACAGGATACATCATGGACAACGTTCTCACTCAAAGTGATGCGGAACCAGGCAGCTCTCGGTGCGAAGTCTGGCAACGTTGCAATCACTGTCTCTGTCACGGGACCAAACGGAACGCGAAGCGTCTCAATCACAGGATATGTTGCATATTGAGAAAGCTACAACACGTGAGCATGCGTTGCATGTGATATGAACCCTGCGTTTTGCCTGGGTATGGTCGGGACCGCTAATGAAGGACATCGGCGGTGCGTATTTCTTTCGTTCAACGATTCGCTTACGTTCGTTCAAACTGCTCACCAAATAACAAAGGAGATAGAAAATCATCGCTGAGATCACTAACAGAGCCAAGATTCTCATCGCAGATGATGATGAAGCAGTGCGATTTCTTCTCGGAGATGAACTCTCTTCTCTTGGGTATGAGGTAGAAACCGTCTCTGACGGCGATGAAGCCATTGAACTGCTCAAGATGAGGCGCTTCGATGTAGTATTGCTCGACATCAAGATGAAACGCGTTGATGGATTTGATGTCTTAAAGTACGTGAAAGCAAATTCTCCTGAAACGCGAGTCATCATGCTTACCGCCTACGGGGATGTCCGAAATGCGATCGAATCTCTCCACCTCGGCGCTTCGGATTTGATCAGCAAGCCGTACGATCT
The DNA here is from genome assembly GCA_049973045.1 of Bacteroidota bacterium. GTDB lineage: Bacteria > Bacteroidota > Ignavibacteria > 0-14-0-80-59-12 > 0-14-0-80-59-12 > JBMFJZ01. The sequence continues at coordinate 6,834 of JBMFJZ010000013.1, forward strand.
CGATGATGTTATTGCCACGATCGAACGCACTCTGAATCGATGAGGTACTCATCAGTTGATGTTCCCCAGGCGGTTATAAAACACCCTCGGATGAATGTCCTTGAGAAGTTGAGAAAATTGTAAAAGCTGATAAGCTTGAGGCTCCAAAGCCACAGTTTACTTGAGCCTGCTCTTTGTAGATTTTTTATTGTTGCGGGAAGAGCTTGTCGGAACTGCGAGCGCATCTCTACATCAGAGGTTGTGTCATAATCCAGCTTTGTTATTGCCACAGCCCCGAGGGCGTGACGATCTTATATTTTTCCAGAAATTTTGAGATTGCTTCGGTCACTTCTTCCTTCGCGATGACATTGTGATAGAGGCTCAGCACGGCGGAAGTGCAAGTACATTATGTGGACCGAAATTTAGTGCGTGCGGGGCGGGAATTGATTCGTACGTTACGATTTCGTCCGCCAGAGGTATGCGCCTCCGGCGGATTCAAGCAGAAAGTAACAACATAGAGATGAACCCGTAAAATGCACTAATATGGTTTGCTTGCATGGCATGAGTTATCAGATTGCTATGAGCTGTTTTAGGGCTTCTCTATGCGCTTCAATGGTTTTCTCAATGTCGGGGGGAGTATGGGCAAGGGAGATGAAGAAGGCTTCGAATTGAGATGGGGGGAGGTAAATTCTTTGTTTGAGCATTTCTTGAAAATAAGCAGCAAATCGATTTGTATCGCTCTTCAATGCTGTGTTGTAGTCGAGCACATTTTCTGCTGTGAAGAAGAGCGTCATCATTGAACCAACCCGATTGAGTTGAACAGGGATTCCTACCTTTTTTGCTTCTTCGAGGAAGCCTTCAGCAAGGGTTGCGGAGATACCCTCAAGTTTCTTGTAGAAATCGCTTTCTTCCGAAATAATGCGGAGTGTCTCCAGTCCCGCTGCCATTGCTAACGGGTTTCCAGAGAGTGTCCCGGCTTGATAGACAGGTCCTTTCGGGGCAGAGAGCTCCATGATTTCTTTCTTGCCTCCGTAAGCGCCAACAGGGAGTCCACCGCCGATGATTTTCCCGAGTGTTGTGAGGTCCGGCTTGACATTGTACAGCTCCTGAGCACCCCCGCGTGCTACTCTGAATCCTGTCATGACCTCATCGAAGATGAGCAAGATCTTCTCGCGGTCGGCAATTGAACGAAGCCCTGAAAGAAATCCGTCAGCTGGCGGGACAACACCCATGTTCCCTGCAACAGGTTCAACGATGATGGCTGCGACGGTATCACCTCCGTAGTGCCTGATGATAGTTTCTACTGAGTCGAGATCATTGAAAGTTGCAATGAGTGTCTCAGCAGCATAGGCTGGGGGCACTCCAGGGGAGTCGGGAACGCCAAGTGTTGTAGCACCTGAGCCCGCCTTGATGAGGAATCCATCGGCATGACCGTGGTAGCAGCCGGCGAATTTGATGATCCTCGTTTTCCCTGTGTAAGCCCGCGCAAGGCGAACAGCGCTCATTGTCGCCTCTGTTCCTGAATTGACCATCCGCACCAATTCGATGTTCGGCATGAATGACTTCACCATCTCCGCCAGTTCGATTTCAAGTTCAGTTGGTGCGCCGTAGCTTGTGCCTCGCTCTGCTGTGCGTTGCAAGGCTTCAATGATTCTTGGGTGGGCGTGCCCGAGGATGAGTGGACCCCATGAGCCAACGTAGTCGATGAATTCATTTCCATCCACATCAGTGATATGCGAGCCTGAGGCATGGTGGATGAAAAGGGGTGTACGGTTTACAGCTCGAAAAGCACGAACGGGTGAATTTACCCCACCGGGGATATGGTTCTTGGCTCGAGCGAAGAGCCGGTCTGATTGCGTTGTGTTCATGAAAGAATCCTTGCAACATCTTTTGCAAAGTAAGTGAGTATGAGATCAGCTCCAGCGCGTTTGATGCCCGTGAGTACCTCCATCATCACGCGTTGCTCGTCAATCCAACCATTTCGGGCAGCTGCTTTGACCATCGAATATTCTCCGCTTACGTTGTATGCTGCGGTCGGCATGTGAAATGTATCCTTGACACGCCGAATCACATCTAAATATGCCATTGCGGGTTTCACCATAACGATGTCAGCCCCTTCAAGGATGTCAAGCTCAACTTCACGGAGAGCCTCATCGGAGTTCGCTGGGTCCATTTGATGTGAACGACGATCGCCGAATTTTGGCGTGCTCTCGGCAGCATCACGGAACGGTCCGTAAAAGCCGGAGGCATATTTTGCAGCATATGACATAATTGGGATGTTTGCAAATCCATTTTCGTCGAGCTTCTCTCGGATTGCTTTCACTCTGCCATCCATCATGTCGGATGGAGCAACCATGTCAGCGCCTGCTTCGGCATGGGTGAGCGCCTCCCGAGCAAGCAGCTCAACGGTCTCATCGTTAAGGATTTCATTATCGCGAACGAGGCCGCAATGTCCGTGCGATGTATACTCGCAGAGACAAACGTCGGTGATGATGAGAAGATCTGGTATTTCTCGTTTGATCGCACGAATTGCACGCTGGATGATGCCGTGCTTGCTGTAGGCTTCAGAGCCAACTTCGTCCTTGTGCTCCGGGATCCCAAATAAAATCACAGCAGGGATGCCGAGAGCCTTTACCTCAATGCACTCTCTGACGATTTCATCAATAGACATCTGATACACATTTGGCATTGATGGAACTTCGCGCTTGAATTTTTCTCCTGGAACTACGAAAAGCGGATAGATCAGATCATCCTTTGACAGTGAAGTTTCTCGCACCATCGAGCGGAGTGTCTCGGTCATTCGCAAGCGACGCATCCGCACTGTGGGAAAAGTTGATGTGGCAAGAAAAAGATGTTCCATGGCTATCTCCTGTTTTACACTTTGATTTCCTGAGAGCCAGTGTTGAGCCTGCACATGCTCAGTTCTTCTGAGTTAGAGTTGTTTGATGTCATTGCTTTGTAAGGTGCTCTTCTACCTTTTGTGCTGTTTTCTCTGCACTAATTAGACAATCTCCGACAGCAATTCCCCCGCGGTAATTGCTGCAGAAAAAAAGTCCCTTATGGCTTTCTTCAAATAGGTCGAGCTGGTTTAGAATTTCTCCGTAGCCAAGGTTGTACTGTGGAATTGCTCTTTCCCATCGTTGAATCAACGTGAATGATGGATCGCCCTGGATCTTCATGATTGATCGAAGGTCTGAGAGGACGTGATCGAGCAACTGACCGTCGGCGAGTTCCACCATTTCCGGCTGCCGGGAACCGCCGACAAATGTTGTGAATGCTGCATAGCCTTCGGGAGCGCGATTGGGAAAAATCGCCGAACTCCAGATAGTCCCGAGGATGCTGCGCGATTCCTTAGATGGAACAAGATAGCCAAATCCATCGAGCTGTTGGCGGATCTGCTTTAGCGGAAAACCGGCAAAAACCATTGCTACAGGGGGATAATAAATGCGGCTTAGGGCATCGGCGCATGCCGGGTCGATTTCGCGAACTATTGAAGAAGCTGCATACGCCGGAGCTGCGATGATAACTGCTGATGCTTCCACAGATTCCTTAGCGTTCCTGTGTTTATAGACCACGTTCCAAGCCTTGTTCCTCCGATGTCGACGTGACGGCGACACACCGATGACGGATGAATTGTATTTGACGCGCTTACCCAGAGCTTCGGCAATCGCTACTGGGAATGTATTCATTCCCTGAATGAAGGAGAACATTTGTGCAGTCGCTTTTGCCTTCTCGGCTCGGCGTTTTCTTTCACGAGCGCCTTTGATAGTCCCTTTGATCAGTCCACCGTACCTTTCTTCAAGAGCGTAGAGCTTTGGAAAAGCAACTCGCACACTCAGTTGCTCTGGATTACCAGCATAAACTCCGGCGACGAACGGATCGATGGCGTAGTCCAGAAATTCCTGTCCCAGCCTTCGTTTTACAAATTCTGCAATTGATTCTTCGTGATCAGCCCTGCCAGCGAAAAGTTCGCCAAGTAGCCTCAGTTTCCCTCGAAACGACCAAAGACGGGTTGCGAGAACAGCCTGAGGTGTCATAGGGAGGGCATGAAGCTTCCCGTCTCGGAGGATGTATCGCTTAGAGCTATTACGGTTTGCATAGACTCGCTGCGACTTGATGCTGAGTTCTGTTAGGATTGTATCAAAGAGTGGGGTTGTTTCCAGTGCGCTATTCGGCCCAAGATCAATAACGTACCCTTCTCGTGAAATGCTCTGCATAGTCCCGCCCGGGTACTTGTTTTTCTCCAAGACGAGAACATCATGATTGGCTCTCTGTAAGAACCATGCAGCCGCAAGTCCAGAAATTCCTGCTCCTATAACCACAATAGGTTGTGAATTCTTCATTGTTGTGCACCCTGAGAGTTAGCAATTGTTGTGAGAACGAGATCAGCCATGGCCTGAATGAAAAAGGGGGAATCGTTCAGCGCCTCTGCAACTTCGTATTGCTTTATTCCTGCTTCGTGAGCAATTTTCCGCACCTGTATGTTCAATTCGTAGAGTGTTTCAATATGGTCAGAGGTGAAGGCGATGGGGATTACAATAAGATTACGGACATCGCCACGGGCAAGATACTGAACCATGTCGATTGTCGAAGGCTCAAGCCATTTCACAGGTCCAACCCGACTCTGAAACGAAAGATGGAATGGATGGTCAAAGTTACGGAGTTCCATGACGGCGTTCATCGTCGCTTCGATTTGATATTTGTATGGATCCCCTTTTGTCAAAAGATAAGCCGGGATGCTGTGAGCACTGAAAAGGAAATGGACAGCCTGACGGTCAGACGAAGGGAATCTCTGTAGAGCCTCATCGATTCGCTGAGAAAGAGCCTTAAGATAAAGCGGATGAGTGGGATAGTCATGGATAAGTGAAATATCAAAATGATTTATACCTTGCCGAGAGATAACTCGGTTCCATTCATTCATAGCGGAGCCAGTCGTGACCTGTGAATATTGAGGATAGAGAGGAAGAAGGATTATGCGGGAGATTTCTTCTTTAAGAAGCTCATTGATAGCTGTTTCGGTGAAGGGGGATGAATACCTCATAGCAACAACCACCTTCACAGGAAATTGTTTATTTAAGGTTTTCTCAAGGGCAGAGGCTTGCCGCTGTGTGATCTCTAGTATAGGGGATTTTCCGCCGATCGCTCGAAGATTCTCTCGGACTATCTGTGCTCTACGCCGTGCAATAGCCTTTGCCAGCGTTTTTCGTGCAATCCAGGCGAAGGGGAAGTCTATGATGTCGGGGTCGGAGAAGAGGTTTTCGAGAAATGGCCCGACCGCTTCAAGCGAATCCGGTCCGCCGAGCTGAAAAAGAACAACCCCTATGGAGTGGTTTGTTTGTTTCATGAGAATTACACGGTCCGTGAGAATATCGGCTTCTCGCGCATCATTTTCTCATAGTATGCATCAAATGCCATAGCAATGTTTCGAATGATTAAACGTCCCATCCCGTGGACAGCGATCTTGTCTCCTGTATCGATGAGCAATCCCTGGTCAATGAATTCCTGGAGTGCCTTAAGCGAGCTTGCAAACGTCTCATTGAAATTGATACCGAATCGCTGTTCGACATCTGTCCGTGTAAGCTCCATATCACACATGAGCCGCATGATGACATATCGCCGCAGGTGATCATCTTCGGTTAGTCTGTATCCGATGTGTGTTGGAAGTCTCCCGGCGGCAATGGCTTTGTAATACTCAGGAAGTGTTTTATAATTTTGCGCATAGATGTTCTGAAGCTGGCTTATGCTTGACATGCCGAAGGCGTAGAGGTCGCATCCAGCCTTTGTTGAATATCCCTGGAAATTTCGATAGAGTGTTTTTGATTTCTGCGCAATTGCGAGTTCGTTCGTCGGCTTTGCAAAGTGGTCCATGCCGATGTACCAATATCCTGCGCCGGTGAGTTTTTCAATGGTCATTTTCAGAATTCGTAGCTTTGTCTCTGGTGATGGTAAAGTCTCCTGGCGAATAAGTTTTTGGTGGGGTTTGAGCCAGGGGACATAGGCAAAGTTGAACACAGCGATACGGTCAGGCGAGATGTCGATAATGCGGTCGATCGTTTCCTCAAAAGATTTTTCAGTCTGGAATGGTAGTCCATAGATGAGATCGAGATTGACGCTCATGAATCCGAGTTTTCTGCACCAATCAATAACCTCTCGTGTCATTGCCTCAGGTTGGATGCGATTGACGGCAACCTGCACCTGCGGGTTGAAGTCCTGTACTCCCATGCTGATACGATTGAACCCTGCCTGCTTGAATGCTTCCATGTGCTCGAAGGTTAGTCCACGTGGGTCAATTTCAACGCCGGCTTCTACATCGCTTGCGAAGTTAAATCGGCTATGAATGTACGATGCCAGATCAAGAATTTCTTCAGGATCGAGATACGACGGTGTACCACCTCCCCAGTGGAGTTGCACGACATTCCGATCAGATGCAATCAGAGGTGCGATCATGTCGATTTCGCGCTTCATATATTCGTTGTACTCTTTGATGCGAGATCGATTGCGCGTCACAAGCATTGTGCAACCACAGAAGTAGCAAAGCGAGTCGCAGAATGGAAGATGGAAGTAGAGCGAGAGGTCGGATTTTCTTGCAGCCCGGTTTGTTTGAATAATTTCATTGCGGAACTGCTCGGGTCCGAAATCACTTGAGAAAACTGGCGCCGTTGGGTAACTCGTGTATCGTGGACCTGGCTTATCGTATCTGCGTAAGATCCCTATATCGATATCATCAAACTGTTTCATGGCAACATTCCATCTTCAGTGTGTAGTTGGTAGTTGATAGTGGTCAGAAGTGTAGATTTGTTGTGCTGGGCACTGCCAGCTATCAACTGTGAACTCCTGTCCTGTGAAAAATTCTGCTTTCTTCCTTCACGGCATCCACAAGGAGCTTTGCATGTTCTACCGGCGTATCAGGCAAGATGCCGTGACCGAGATTAAAAATATGCCCTGGTCCTTTTCCAAATGATCTGAGGACTTTCTCGACTTCAGTGACGATGACCTCTGGGGAAGTGTGCAATACCATCGGATCAAGGTTACCCTGGAGGGCGATTTGGTCTCCGATGGAAGCTCTCACATGTCCAAGATCGATTGTCCAATCGACGCTAAAGACATCTATGCCTGAATTGGCAATTTCTGCGAATGAATGATGAACTCCCTTGGCAAACAGGATGATAGGTGTTTCGTATCCTCGCTTTGAAGACTCTCTAACTCGCTGGATGACATCACGGATGAACCGTAGTGAAAATTCTCGGAATGCTGCTGGCGATAGGATTCCACCCCATGTGTCAAAGATTTGAACGAGGTCGGCGCCAGCTTCGATTTGAGCCGTGAGAAAGAGCGCTACAGATTGGGAGAGTTTTTCCAGAAGTCGGTACGCATCAATGGGACGATTGTAGATCAGTTCTTTGCTCGCTTTGAATGTCGCGGGGATTTGCCCCTCAATCATGTAGACGGCAAGTGTCCATGGTGAGCCGGCGAAGCCAATGATAGGGACACGTCCCTGTAGGTCTCGCTTTGTCAAACTGATTGCATCGGGGACGAAGCGGAGTCCGCCGTGTATGGATTCAAAGTTTGGGAGGTGAAGCTTCTCAATATCGGTTGAAGAACGGAGTGGCGATTGGAAAAATGGTCCCCTCCCCTCATCAACGGCGAGATTCATACCCATTGCCTCTGGTACAACAAGGATGTCTGAGAAGATGATGGCGGCGTCAACGCCGAGTCTGTTGACAGGTTGAATCGTCACCTCGGAGGCAAGTTCCGGCGTTTTGCAGAGCGTGAGAAAATCCACATGTGCTCGAACTTTCTGATACTCCGGCAGGTACCGCCCCGCCTGGCGCATGATCCAGACCGGGGTTCGTTCAACTGACTGTCGACGGGCAGCCCGAAGGATTAAGTCATTCTCGAGCCTATGTTGCAGTGTGCCCGGCAGCACGTCTTTTGTCAAGTTCATGTTCGACGCTTTCCAGAAGCGATTCAAAAGTAGCCTCCTGTGAGACGATATCAACATTAAAGCCAAGTTCTATAGCGCACCGAGCAGTCACTTTCCCGATTGTGGCAATTATGATCCTCCCTTCGGAGGGCTCGGAGAGAATCTCCACGCCAATAAGCTTGGCAAAGTTTTCAACTGCAGATGGACTTGCAAAAGTAATGACGTTGATCTTCCCATGCTGGAGAAGGTAGCGAACTTTCCGTACTTCTTCAGTAGAAGCCTGAACGGTGCGATAGACTACAGGTTCATCGACACCCAGACCTGCGCCTCGAAGGGAGTGAGGTACTGTGTCTTTGCGGAGATTTCCTCTGGGGAAAAGGAAATTGCCTTGCTTATACCTGAGGAGGATTTCCTGAACCAGCGCCTCTGCTGCGAACTCGCTCGGTATGAAGGCGGCTCGCAGCCCAAATTCTTCTAAGGCTGCGGCTGTTTTCTCCCCTACAGGAATTGCGGGTATTTTTCGCAATCGCTCCATGCCGTTGAGTAAATCGCTTGCACGCTGAAGAGTGAATCGAACAGCATTAGCGCTTGTGAAGATGATGGCATCGTAGTTCTCGATTTGCTGAAGGCATTTATCAAGTTCATCCCATTGTTCGGGAGGCGCAATAGCGATCAGTGGAGCGATGATTGGCACGCCACCGCGCTGACGAATGAGCTTTGCGGTTTCTTCCGCTTGCTCTTTCGGTCGTGTCAGGAGGATGGTTTCACCATGAAGGCTCATTGCGCTTTTAGTCCTCGAATGACAAATTCAAAAATATCGTTGCTCTCGGCTTTCTGTTCATCCGTCGAAAGGCTCATTCTAAGCGCGCGGGCAACAACAGCGTCGACAATTCCGAAGAGCATATCGGTGACAAGTTGAATCGGAATTGGACGCAGCTGGTGCTCTTTCACTCCGCGGGAAAGAATTTTTTGGAGCATCTGCTCAAGCTCCTTGCGCATCTCTATGCAGCGCGAATTGGACATGAGCCGTTTTGTATGCTCCTCTTTTTTCCATACAAGAAAAAATTCCGGATACTTCGTCATGAAGCGGTAAAGGTGGATAAGAAATCTTCGAAGGTCTTCCAGTGGGTCGTGTTGTTCTTCGAGTCGATGGCGAAGCTGCGCAATGAGATTCTCCATTCTTGTTTCGATGATTGATAGGTAGAGAGCTTCTTTCGACTCAAAATAATTGTACAATGTTCCCTTTGCAATCTCAGCAAGCTTTGCAACGTCGTCAACACTTACAGCATGGAAATCCTGCTGAGCAAAGAGTTGAGAAGCTGCTGCGAGGATTCGTTCTCGCTTTGAACTTATCTGTCCCTGTTGGGAGAGTTCTTCGTTCATTGTGGTAGACAGCTCAACTCCTGAATGATTGTTGGCGTGCATTTGGCGTTCCTCGTATTTCTCGGAGAATTTCCTCGGCACCTGAAATCAGCAATTCTTCTGCAAGTTTCACAGCAATGGACTCCGCTTCATGGCGTGTCCCATGTTTTGTCCCTCGGTAGGCTACGACGCCATCGAGACTTCCGACATATCCTGAGATAATGAAGAGATCATCGTGCACTTCGCCGAAGGCACCAATCGGGATTTGGCATCCACCTTCTAATCTCCGCAGGAACGCACGCTCTGCCATCACTGCAATGAAGCTTTCCTCATGGTTCAATGGTACAATGCGTTCACGCGTTCTTCTATCATCCTCTCGGATTTCCACAGCAATAGCACCTTGACCAACGGCTGGAAGGACTTGCTGTGTTGGGAAGATTTCTGTTGCAAGCTCGGAAAAGCCGAGTCGCAATAGACCTGCATAGGCAGCAACAATCCCGTCCCAGTTGGACTCTGCAAGCTTTCGCAGCCGCGTGTTGACATTGCCTCGGAGGTCAACGATGCGCAGATCACGCCGTAGGTTCAGAATCTGGCTTTTCCGCCGTAGACTTCCGGTTGCAATTGTTCCTCCGTGGCGAATCTCTGCAAAGCGCTTCCCTGGTGCTTTGGGGTGAGGCACAAAGGCATCCCTGACATCCTCCCTCTTTGTGACGGCTGCGATCATCAAGCCTGCTGGCAATTCTGTTGGCAAGTCCTTAAGACTGTGCACAGCTGCGTCGATCCTCTTGTTGAGGAGAGCTTGTTCGATCTCACGGGTAAATATCCCTTTGTTCGCAATGGAGGAAAGCGAAGAGTCAAGAATCTTGTCGCCAGTTGTCCTGATTATGATGATCTCGACATTGACAGTGGGGTATCGCTCTTCAAGCGTGCGCTTGATGAACTCCGCCTGCCAGAGAGCCAGCTGACTTCCCCGTGTGCCGATTCTAAAAATTTCATTCATGATGGCGACGTCCGAGTCCAAAAAGGTGGCGCAATGTATGAACACGATGCATCGTTTCCTCCGCTGATTCAGTTACCGTGTCGTTTTTGAGATTGGTCAGAGGAGCATGAAGGATTTTGTTGATAATGCGTTTTGTCACGAGGTCGAGGAGCTCGCGATCCTCTTTTGCGAACCGATTGAGGTTGTTTTCGACCTCGTGTCGGCGGATTTCTTCGAAGAGATTCCGAAGGTCCTGGATTGTCGGGTTTACCTGGAGTGAATTTACCCAGGTGTAAAACTCGATCAATTCCTCCATTATGATGCGTTCAACTTTTGGGATCTCCGCCATGCGTTTGGCGAGATTCTTATCCACCATTGTATTGAGTGCATCAATGTCGTAGAGGAAAACGTTCCCAACGCGGTTCACGCCGGGATCGATATTCCGTGGCACACCAAGGTCAATGATGAACAGAGGATTTGGTCCGCGGCGCTTCATCACTTGGTGGAGTTCTCCAGTTGTCAGCACAAATTCAGGAGCGTTGATAGATGATACGACTATATCCACAGATGGAAGTACATCGAGGAAGCGCTCATAGTCAACAACGTAGCCCCCAAGCTTGTTTGTCAGCTCTTCAGCGCGCGCTCGAGTCCGATTTGTGATGAAAAGCGCTCCAATTCCTTTCGCTCTCAAGTGTGTTGCAGTGAGTTCACCAGTTTCTCCAGCACCGATGAGAAGAGCAGATCTCTTTTTCAGGTCAGCAAAAATCTTGCCCGCAAGCTCCACAGCAGCATAGCTCACGGAAACAGCCCCTTCACCGATTTCGCTTTCACTGCGAACCCTTTTGCCAACTCGAAATGCTATCTGCGATAATCGGGAAAGGTAAAACCCTGCTGCCTTCTCACTTAAAGCAATATCAAAGGCGCTCTTCACTTGCGAGAGAATCTGGACATCTCCTATGATCATTGAGTCGATACCTGCAGCTACACGGAAAAGATGATTTGCTGCGCCGCAGGAAAAATAAAAAGAGAAGTGCTGGGGAGCAGCCAGTCCATTGACCCCTTTGAATTCAGTAAGGAAATTGCTCAGAGTTTCACCGCGGGGTGTCGACATCTCTGTGGCTGCGTAGATTTCTGTCCGATTGCACGTGGAAAGGATTGCGCATTCAGCAAATCCCATGTTTCTTATTTCCTGGAGCGCTGGACGAATCTCATCCTCGGAAAGCCAGAGCTTTTCCCGAACATCAATTGGTGCGGTTCGGTGATTCACACTGACAGCGAGAAGTTCCATCACACGTTGATCTCCTTCAGGCACAGCCACATACCATTTTCAAAAAAATCTGTGGAAGCTGCTGAAGAAAACATTCACGATGGTCATTGACAAAAAAACAATAGCAAAGCCGCATAATGTAAGAATGACAACTTTTCTTCCCTGCCAATGACCAAGTGTCCGCGCTGAAAATCCGATTCCGTACAAGAGCCATATTCCAATGGTCACAAGGAGCTTAGGATCCATGTAAGAGAAATCTGTAAACGCCCTCGGGAGCCAGAGAATTCCGACGATGATCGCAATGCTCAGGAAAATGAACCCAAGAATGGTGGATCGGAAGCTCATGGATTCGAGTACTTCAAGGCTCGGCAACCGACGATATATAGTTCCTAATCGCGATGATTTGATGTCGTGGTAAAGCATCAAGTAGAGAAATCCGAAAGCCGCTGAGAGGGTAATAGCTGCGTAGCCGAGCAGAGCACTTGTCACATGGAAACCGAGAAGCGGACTCCGGAGCACTGGATTGATGTCAACGCAGCATCTGATAAAAATAGATGAAATAATCTGGAAAAGTGCGGCGATGCCGAGAATAAAAAATCCAGTTTCCTTGACTCTTGTGATCTGCTCTATGAGAAGATATGAGACGGCAATGGCGAACGCTAAGAGCGTCATGACTTCGAAGAGGTTTGTAATCGGAACATGCCCGAAGACGACGTACCGAAGGAATAGATACACCAAATGTGCCACAATTGTAATCAGAAGCAACTGTGTTCTTGTTTCCTTTGCAAACCATTTCGCTCTTAGAAACGCAAGGCCGTAGTCAATTACCGTAGCGAGGTACAGAATCGGAACAAGAACCTTCAGAAATTCCACAGATGCCATGTTAACGCCACTCAAAACTGTACTGACCAGTCAGTTCAATTTTAGAAAAGAAGGCAGAAAAAAGCAAGGACTAAGGCAATTTATCAATCTCTTATTTTCTATTATTTTGTTGAACTGCATATAAGGATTGTGTATATTTTCGAGCAAGAGTTTGCAGACAATTGCTCATTAAACTACAGGAGAAATCTTCTATGAACAATTTGATTGATTATGTCCAACAAAATCATGAGCGTTATTTGAGCGAGCTATCGGAGTTCCTACGTATTCCAAGCATCAGTAGTGACCCCGCTCGGAAAGAGGACCTGCTTAGAGCCGCCAACTGGCTTGCCGATCAGATGCGGAGCATCGGTCTGGAACATGTTGAGCTTTATCCTACAGCCGGGAATCCGATGGTTTACGGCGATTGGCTTCATGCCGACGGCAAGCCGACTGTGCTGGTTTATGGCCACTACGATGTGCAACCTGTTGATCCGTTAGAATTGTGGACATCTCCCCCGTTCGAACCCGCTGTTCGTGAAGATAATCTTTACGCTCGGGGTGCGACCGATGACAAGGGGCAGCTCTTCGTTCACTTGAAAGGGGTCGAAGCATATCTTAAGAATGGCGAGCCTCTCCCTGTGAACATCAAGTTTATCTTCGAAGGAGAAGAGGAAATTGGGAGCGCGAATCTTGAAGGGTTTGTTCGGGAGAAAAAAGATCTTTTAAAGACGGACTATGTTCTTATTTCCGATTCTCCGATGTTTGCCTATGATCTTCCGTCCATTTGTTATGGGCTACGTGGGTTAGCTTATCTGCAAGTTGAGGTCACGGGTCCGAACCGCGATTTGCATTCTGGTTCATTTGGAGGGACAGTTCACAATCCTTTGCAAGCTCTTGCTGAAATGATTGCATCACTTCACGATAAAAATGGTAAAGTGAAGGTGAAGGGATTTTACGATGATGTTAAGCCATTGACACAGAAAGAGCGTGCTGCATTTAAACGTCTGCCACACAAAGACCGTGACTATGCAAAAAGTCTTGGCGTGAAACAACTCTGGGGCGAGAAAGGATACACAACCCTTGAGCGCGTGTGGGCACGACCGACTCTTGAGGTGAACGGGATGTGGGGTGGATTTACAGGAGAGGGTGCGAAGACTGTGTTGCCATCAAAAGCCTTCGCCAAGATCAGCATGCGACTTGTGCCGGATCAGGATCCTGAGAAGATTGCGAAGCTTTTCGAGCGACATTTGAAAGCAATTGCACCTAAGACTGTAACCGTGAAGGTTGAAGCGTTGCATGGTGGGAAGCCAGCAATTACACCGATCGATAGTCCTGCGGTGAAAGCAGCATATGAGGCACTGAGGAAAGCTTGGGGAAAGAACCCTGTCTACATCCGAGAAGGTGGCTCGATACCTATTGTTGTTGAGTTTCAACGCACGCTGAAAGCGCCAACAGTGCTTGTGGGATTTGGCTTGCCGGATGAAAATGCCCATGCGCCAAACGAGCGGCTGAATTTGAAGAACTTCTTCAAAGGAATCGAAACATCTGTCTACTTCTTCAACGAGCTTGCGGAGCGACATCCATAGGGGGTTCGCTGAGAAATGCATAGCTCTTCCTCAATTGTGATGACGGTTTCCTTTGTCTGGAAGGAGCAATATAGGCGCAATGACAAAACTCTATACAAAGACTGGAGATAAGGGAGAGACCTCACTTTTTGGTGGCAAGCGTGTATCCAAGGATGATCAACGCATTTGTGCCTGCGGTGATGTTGATGAGCTTAACGCATCGCTTGGAATAGTTCGGTCGTTAACGGACGAAGTACGTGTTGAGGAAATGATTGGGCAAATTCAGCGTCAATTGTTCGTTCTTGGGGCTGACCTTGCAGCGCCGAAAGGCATCGCGGCGGATGTCCCACGGGTTACGGAAGAAGATATTAGCCAGCTCGAGCGTTTTATTGATTCGCTTGAAGGGGAGCTCCCTCCGCTGCGGAATTTTCTTCTTCCCGGTGGACATCCTGTTGCAGCGCATCTTCACTTGGCACGGACTATCTGTCGCCGTGCTGAGCGATCTGCCGTTGCGCATTTCAGAACCGAAGGAAACGGAGAATTGGCTATCAAATATCTGAATCGTCTTTCGGATCTCCTATTTGTTCTTTCACGTTGGGTTAACCTGAAAAAGGGTGTTGACGAAGAAAAATGGAGGGCGAGGTAGTTGCAGAAGCTACTTCGCCTTTGTATTTTCTTTCAGGCTAAAAGATCCTCTATGCTGAGCCTTCGATTTGCTCAATGATTTGCAATTGCCTTTTACCTTAACAATGGATAGGCTATTCCACAGTGCTAATTGAGCCCCGCATTCATAGTCCACCTTTGTGCCAGTTTGTTTGGATTAACAGTTCTGTAACATGATGGCAATACTTATGTAAGAAATGACCGTTATTTTATATCGAGGCACACATCAAAGAAAGGAGACAAACATGTACAGATTGATTTTGATTCTGATGGTATCAATGTAGATACCTTCTGTACTGCTCGGACAGCCAGGCAAGGTCAAAGGCACGATTAAGGATGCTGAGACTAATGAGCCGCTTAGTGGTGTCACTGTTATTGTTGAGGGGACGGTTCTCGGAGCTCCAACGGATAACGACGGAAAATTTACGATCTCGGGTGTTCCTGCAGGGCGACATTCTATCAGAGCGGCTGCAGTTGGTTACACCGCTCAGTCTAAAAGCGTTGAAGTGCCACCAGGAGGTGAAGTGAGTGTAGAGATGGTGCTTCAGCCGAATCCAATACAGACATCACCCGTAGTTGTTACTGCTTTGAGAGCTGTGGAAAGAGAGACCCCAGTTGCCTTCGCTAATGTCACTAAGGCTACAATACAAAAATCCTATACTGTTCAAGACGTTCCCATGCTTTTCAAGAATCTCCCCGGGCTATATGCGTATGCGGATGGGGGGATTGGCTTAGGAGACGCCAGTTTGTGGCTTCGTGGTTTTTCTCAAGATCGCGTTCAAACCATGATTAATGATATTCCTGAGAATGATCCTGAATCAAGAAGAATCTACTGGAATGATTTTCCAGATTTGCTTGCAAACGTCAGCAGCATCCAGGTACAACGTGGTGTTGGGAATTCTCTTTATGGAACGAGCGCTCTCGGTGGGAGCATAAACATACAAACAGCAGATTATTCGGCGGCGCCCGCCTTAAGCGTCACAGCTGGATACGGTAGCTATAGACTTCGGAAAATCTCTGTCAGTGCCAACACAGGATTGATCGGTGGGAGATACGCTGCATATGCCCGCGTTTCACATCTGCAGGGAGACGGCTACCGTGATTATTCTTGGGCTGACTACTGGGGATATTTCATCGGTGGTGCAGTCTACTTCGAGAGATTAAGTCTGAAAATGAATTTCTATCAGTCGCCAGAGATAAACCATTATTCGTACTTTTATCCCACGCTTGCTCAGATGGATCAGTATGGGAGAACATACAATCCACAAGCGAACGAAATCACGAACCCGCAAGGAATCAGATATGAGTACAATCAATACAACCAACCACACTACGAGCTCCACGCTGATTACGATATCTCTCCGGAGGCTAAGCTGACAACAAGCCTCTTCTACATTCGTGGGAACGGTTTCGGATCTCACTTCACGCGAAATGGAGCGGTGAACAGCTACTTCCCTAACTATGTTGCAAGGGATAGCAATGGGAAATATTTCTTCCTTACGAGCACTGGTGACACTGTGCGTAACTCAGATGTTGCGTACAGATGGGTTACGGATAATTTCCAATATGGGCTGTTGTCCAGGTTAAACTATAAATTTGGACGACATGATCTTACAGCAGGAATAGAGTTAAGGAAATGGCATGCCCGCCACTACGGAATCATTGATTATGCAGCATTGACACCAGCAAATTTCAACCCTACTGCTGATATATCCCACTTCTATGATTATGACGGCGACAAATTCGTTTTTGCCGGTTTTGTTCATACCCTTTGGAGATTCGGCGCCCTCAGTTTGATGGGAGACCTGCAATATGCTGCTCCAACGTACTACCTTAAGGAGAAATTTATAGGTTCCAATGCCACGAACGTGCCACCTGGAGTTCAGCCACGGAGCACCTTACTTGATACGAAAACCCCGTATTCTTTTGTGACTCCTCGACTGGGAATAAACTACAATTTCACCCCCGAGATCAATATATTTGCTAACTTCAGCCAAGCAAAACAAGAACCAGCTCAGGGTGCTATCTACAATGCAGGACTTATCCGCAAGGACCTGAAGCCAGAGTTCTTGCGGGCAGACGTTGAGCTTGGTGCTGGCTACGTTAGCAAGAAGGTGAATGCGAAGCTCAATTACTTCTACATGGACTTCACAAACGAACTTGTCACCGTTTACGATCCGACGAACCCAAGCGCTGACAGCCGTGGTAACACGGTGAAGAGTGCGGGACATACGCTTCACTCAGGAGTGGAGTTTGATGCGACAGCATCTCTGGTGAGCAACCTCCAGATCAACGCCAACTTCACACTTTCCAACAACAAGTTCATTGATTGGAAAGACGTCTCCAAGCAACCAAACGGCGACATCGTTACTTTTGATTATGCAAAGAAGAAGTTACCCTATTTCCCAACGTACATGGCAAATCTCGGGGCAACGTACACGTATGAAGGGGCTTATATAAATCTTGCTCTCAGCAGGATTGGTCCTCAGTATGTGGATAACCTGAATCTTGCGGACAAAGTTAATGCGTACACGGTGGTGAATGCCATCCTCGGGTATTCCTTTCATGGTATTCTTGGCGCTAAGTCCATTGACCTAACATTGAATCTGAACAACATCACAAACTCAAAGTACTTTGTATTTGGACGTGCAAGTGATATCTACAGCGCAAGCACCAAGACAATTACTTCGACCACCCCCGTGTATCTCCCCGCGCCTCCAGCTAACTACTTTGCAACCATTCAGTTCAATTGGTAGTAGTTCAATTGCGTGTTCGGTTCTTAAAGAGGGGCCCGCTGATAGCGGGCCTTTTCATTTTATGACAAGTGATATTTGGAATCCTTGATAGCCAGGGCCTATTATAAACGATTTTGATTCCCTCTTTTCTTATTTTTATATTGAAACTGACCTGAATGTGATGAAGATCACGCTCAGGTAAATTCCAGTTGTTATGGTTCTATACAAAGACAGGAGATACTCATGTCATCATTGAATTTGCTCGAATCAATTCGATCAAAAGCCAAATCATTGAAGAAAACAATCGTTTTGCCCGATTCACTTGATGAGCGGACAATTCGTGCCGCTCGGATCATCGCAGATGAAGGAATTGCCAAGCCAATTCTCATTGGTCACTCAGGTGAAATCTACTCAAAAGCTGGCGAGTTAAACGTTCAATTGAGCGGAATCAATATTGTGGACCCGCTCACGTCATCCGAACTTAAGGACTTTGTCAGGATATACTACGAACTTCGGCGGGAGAAAGGTATCTCAGAAGAAGAAGCTGAAACAACGATGCGGAAACCAATTTTCTTCGGTGCCATGATGGTTCGACAGGGGCTCGCTGACGGCAGCGTTGCCGGATCAATTTCCACGACGGCAGATGTTCTACGCGCGGGTATTCAAATCATCGGCATGGCTGAGGGAATAAGCATTGTCTCAAGTTTCTTCTTGATCGTCTTTCCATCGAAGGTCTACACGTTTGCAGACGGAGCCGTTGTGCCTGATCCAACTGCTGAGCAGCTTGCTGATATTGCTATTGCCTCTGCAGACAATCATCAGAGACTGGTTGGCGAGGAACCGCGCGTTGCAATGCTATCCTTTTCAACAAAGGGGAGCGCTACTCATCCCTTGGTTGACAAAGTCGTTCAGGCAACGCAAATTGTAAAGGCGAAACGCCCGAGCCTCATCGTTGATGGTGAACTGCAGCTTGACGCTGCAATTGTTCCCGAAATCGCTGCTCGGAAAGCACCAAACAGCCCAGTTGAAGGGAAAGCGAACGTTTTGGTCTTTCCTAATCTTGATGCCGGAAATATCGGATACAAGATGGCTCAGAGAATGGCTGGCGCAGAGGCAATAGGACCAATTGTTCAAGGACTGCGAAAGCCTGCGTTTGATCTCTCCCGCGGTTGCAGTGTGAGCGATATTGTGAACGTCACCGCGATCAACTGCGTCATGGGATCGTTGTGAATCAAGGAAGAGAAGGCATTTTGAGATTTGGCGCTCGTTCAAGGGACTAACACAGGAGTACATGCACGTACGGATATCTTGCAATTTTCTTTGGAACAATGCTTCAAGGTGAAGTGGTGCTGGTGGCTGGGACTGCTCTCGCCGCTAATGGCTCACTCTCTGCGGTGGGAGCAGCGCTCTCAGCATTCTTAGGGACAGCAATTGGTGAACAGGTGCTCTTTTCTATGGTGCGGTGGAAGGGACAAACCTTCCTTGACCGCTGGAGTGCAAAAGTTACTGTGATTGAACGTGCAAATCGCTTCATCGCGGAATACGGGGTCCTCGGCGTGCTTTTCCTCCGCTTCATGTATGGCATCCGCAATCCATTGCTTGTCATGATGGCTGCATCACGCATGAATGGTAGGGCATTCGCGGTTTTTAATCTTCTTGGGGCTGCTCTCTGGACAATTGTTTATGGTGCTATCGGTTACTCGGTTGGTCGACTTGGCAAACCGTTAATTAGAGGTTCTTTTTTGAACGAGCCGCTTCTGGTCGTCGTTTTTGGTGCAGTGAGTCTTTTCCTTGGAGCGGCTTTTATACTCCACAAAAGGAAAGCTGAGAAAATAGTCCGACCTCGGCGGATTAAAAACAGATTTTTCCCAGAATAACAGGGCGCTGAGCCCCAGTGACACTCGGAAGGTTCCCCGGCGTTCCTTCAATCGTTGCTACTGCAAGGAGAGCGAAACAGATTGCTTCTTTGGCATCAGCGGAGATTCCGATTGCCTCAGCTTTCTTTACATGAACATCGCTGAACAACTCTCTCAGACGATCCATGATCATGCGGTTGTGAGCACCCCCACCGCTGACAACAAGTTCATCGATCTTTGTTGCCGAGGAAATAAATCGCTGATAGTTCTCATAAACTGCTCGTGCGGTGAGCTCCGTTGCTGTTCTGACAAGATCAGCTGGCGATGTACAGGAAAGTTTTCTGCCGTGGCGAATCATAGTTTCCATGAACTTGTTCCCGAAAGTTTCTCTGCCAGTGGACTTTGGGGGTCGACGGCGGATGAAAGGATGGCTGAGAAGTTTATTGAGCAGTGCTGTTGAAACTTTTCCTCGTCGTGCCGTTGCACCGTTTCTATCGTATGGTCGATGGAAGAATTTCCTCATTAGCGCATCAATGACCATGTTACCCGGACCTGTATCGAAAGCCACCACGTCTTCAACTGAGCATGCCTTCGGAAGCACAGTTATGTTTGCGATGCCACCGATGTTCAACAATGCGCGATTAAGCTTTGTTGAGCGAAATGTGATGAAATCAAAAAATGGAATGAGAGGAGCCCCCTCACCTCCAACTGCCATGTCGGCAATACGGAAATCGCCAACGGTTGGAATTCCTGTGAGTTTTGCAAGTGCTGAGGGATCGCCTATTTGGAGCGTTGCACGAACGGTGTGGCGAAACATAGCCTGCGGTTCCGGGACATGCTGGATTGTCTGACCGTGTGAGCCAATGAGATCGACGTCGCTAAGTGAGAGTTTTGCCCGTCTGGCGACTTTTCGAACAGCATCGGCATAGAGGTGAGCGAGGAGCATGTTCAATCTTGTGATGTCGTCAACTCGACTTGTTTCGGGGATAGAGTTTCGCAGGATCAGTTCGCGGAGCATCGGATCAAATGGAACTGTGACAAATGCAATTTGCCGAAAATGAAGATTCATCCCATGACCGCGGACTTCAACAAGGACAGCATCAATGCCATCAACGGATGTGCCTGACATCAGTCCAATAACGCGTTTAACTGGTTTTCGCTGGAGCTTGCTGAGTTGAGTTAGCATTTAAATGTTCTCCGCACTGTTTATCCTGGTGTTAGTTGCTGTGTTATCAGATTTGAGTTTAATTAGATGTCGAGAGCATCACCTCATAGCGGTGAGAAAAAGATAGCTGAGCCGCTCATCGGAGCTCATATGTCCATTGCGGGCGGTGTTCACAATGCTCTGGAGCGCGGTGCGCAGATCGGTTGCCGAACAATTCAACTTTTCACGAAGAACAACAATCAATGGTATGCTCCCCTATTGTCCGAGGATGAGATTCAGCGGTTTCAAAAACTCGCTGCACTTACTGCAATTTCTCCCATTGTTGCTCACAGCGCGTATCTTATCAATCTTGCCGCACGTGATGTATCAACTCTCCACCGTTCGCGCAACGCTTTGAAGGATGAACTTCTCCGATGTGAAGCCCTTGGCATTTCTCATCTTGTTCTACATCCCGGAGCCCACGGTGGAGCGGGAGAAAATGAGGGAATCAAGCGCATCGTGGAATCGCTCAACATTGTTCATGAAGAAACAAAAAATCTTCATGTATTCACAACGCTTGAGACCACAGCAGGTCAGGGGACGAGTATCGGGTACCGACTTGAACATTTCCGATCGATCATTGATGAAATTGAGGAACCACAACGCATCGCTATTTGCATTGATACTGCTCATCTTTTTGCTGCGGGATACGAAATTAATACCCCTCTCGGATTTACTCGGATGTTAAACGAGTTCGATATGTTGCTTGGTATTGAGCGTCTCGCAGTTATTCATGTGAATGACTCAAAGCGACCTTTGGGTTCTCGTATTGATCGCCATGAGCATATCGGTAAAGGGCTTCTTGGACTTGACGCGTTCCGATTCATTATGAACGATCTTCGTTTCGCTGCGATTCCCAAAATTCTTGAAACCCCCAAAGGAGTTGACATGAAAGAAGACATTGAAAATCTCAGGGTGCTTAGAAGTTTAGTTCACTCAGGCATGGGGTGATTTACCCGAGCATTTATGGTTTCCCTCGGCGAAGGCGTGTCTTCACCTTTCCAAGAAATTTGCTCGTTTCCAGCAAGCTCGATTGCGAAACGAGCAGCTCAGCGGTTGCGAGATTCGTTGCCAAAGGTACATTGTGCACGTCGCAGACGCGAAGCAGTGTGTTGATGTCGGGATCATGAGGATGCATGCCTAAGGGGTCTCGTAAGAAAATGACGCCATGACATTCACCACTTGCGATCATCGCTGCGATTTGTGCATCGCCTCCCAGCGGTCCAGACAGCATAGGTTTTACAAAAATCCCTGTTTTCTCCGTTATAAGAGTAGCTGTATGTCCAGTTCCGACTAAATTAAATTCCCGTAATTTCTTCTTGTTCTGGTTAACGAACATTATGATGTCCGCCTTCTTTCCGTCATGGGCGATGAGCGCAATGGTTCTTTTCTTGTTTTCCACTGTACGTTCCCCTTATATGTTTTGCAATTTAGTTAGACCAGTGATAAATTTTAGAATCCGAACCCAATTGTTATCAAGCCATAGAATCCAGAATAATCAACAGGGTTTTGGCTTGACTCCTCATGAGAGACTCCATTAACTGTTACCTTCCCTTCAAGTTGTCCCATGTTTGCGAACCGATATCCAATTTCAACTGCAGCGAAAAGAGGAGAGATAATGTTTGTTCGCAGTCCAAGAAGTCCTTTTGCGGTGACTCCAATGCGTGCGTAATCCGCACGCGTTGAAGATGAAGGCGGACTCACATCCTTCGCTCGATAATCGGTTTCGACATGTGCTCGTCCCTCTGCGAAGCCTGCCATTAGCCCGGTGTATGGTTGAAACCATCTATACATGCTTGGCACGAAATAGATGATCCCGACCTCGATGTCTGTTAAGCTGAAGTTGCGTTTCATGCTAAGAGCTTTATCGCTACCGTCGACCTGTGTGGAAACGCCTGTGGAACCGAAATTTGTTTCTATGCGGAGTGCCCAATCTCGCTCGTAGCGGAATTCTCCCTGTATGTCATAGAGCGTTGCACCTTTCACCTGGGGCAGTGGCTCAACAGGGAATCCGAGCTCACGAAACGCTGCAACGTCCTTCGCTGCGTCTTCATTAATTGCGCGCATGCGAAACTGTGTATAGCCAGCTCCAATTCCAATAGCCCATTGATGTTCTTGCGCTTGAATGAGAGAGGAGGTTAGGAAGAAAACAACGCCGCAAAAATGTCTCCATCTTCGTCGCTGTGTGGTTGTCCGTTCTCTTTTGCGCCAGATCCGGATGCTGCGCCAGAGGTCGCCGCCTTCGGCGGACCTTTTCTGGCGGAACCTCTCCGTTTGAAGTAGTGGCAGGTGGCATATCATAGCGACTGTTTACGTTCAGAACGGCGGATTTTCCTCATACGGTTCTCTGAGTTCCATTGCAGGTGGAGCTGGTTCTTCTTCGAAACGGTATTCGTAGTTTTCGAACCGAGCATATTCTTTCACGAAGGTGAGGACGACAGTTTCTCCCGCGGGTCCGTTGCGCTGTTTTCCGATGATCAGCTCAGCTGTATTTTGACTTGAGGTTTTGTTATCGAAGAGATACTGATCACCGTAAGTTTCTGGGCGATGAATGAAGAGGACCACGTCGGCGTCCTGTTCAATAGCTCCTGATTCGCGCAGATCCGAAAGGACCGGTCTTTTACCGCTTCGGGCTTCCACCTGGCGGCTGAGTTGCGAAAGTGCAATTACTGGAACGCTAAGTTCCTTCGCGAGGGCTTTCAACGAACGGCTGATTGCAGAAATTTCCCGTTCGCGCGTTTCGGCATTTTTCGGACCTTGCATAAGTTGCAGATAATCGACTATGAACAGTCCAACGCCATGTTCTGCTTTCAGGCGGCGGGCTTTTGCACGAAGTTCAAGTATGCTAAGTGAAGGCGTGTCATCTATGAAAATCTTAGATTCGGCGAGGCGTCCAACGCGCGTACTGAGCTTCTTCCATTCTTCCTCATTAAGCCGCCCTGTTCGAACTCGATGCGCATCAACACGTGCTTCGGCACAAATCAATCGGAGTGCTAATTGCGTTGCAGACATTTCAAGACTGAAAACCCCTACAGGAATGCGGTGATCAACAGCCGCATTTCTTGCGGCAGAAAGAGCAAGGGCGGTCTTACCTTGACTTGGTCGTCCCGCTATAATGATTAGGTCTGACTTCTGAAATCCGCCAGTTAGATTGTCAAGGTCTGTGAAACCTGATGGCACTCCTGTCACGCCGCTGCGAGTTCCGTGGATGCTTTCGAGGATCTCCAGCGTGTCTGAAACAACATCTCGGATAGGACGAAAGCTTTTCTTCATTCGGGATTCGGAGATCTGGAATATCTTTTGTTCTGCCTCGTCGAGGAGATCAAGGGCATCCTCTGTTTCGCTGTAGGCGCGGCTGGCGACTTCGGTGGATGCGGAGATGAGCTGGCGCATAATCGCTTTCTCCAGAACAATCCGGGCATGGAATTCAATGTTTGCCGCGGAAGCGACGCTGGAGGAGAGCTCGGCAAGGTAGACAGGCCCACCAATTTCATCAAGCTGCCCCCGGCGACGAAGTTCCTCTGTGAGAGTAACAAGGTCTACAGGTTCGCTTTTCTCGAAAAGGGAGATAATGGCTTGATAGATCTTCCTGTGGGCATCACGGTAGAAGCTTTCTGGCTCTAAGATTTCAATTACTTTTGAGATTGCTTCTTTTTCCAGGAGCATCGCACCAAGCAGTGCCGCTTCGACGTCAACTGCTTGTGGTGGCAGTCGCCCTTCAGAAGCACCAGATGGTTGTATGTTAATCATAGCTGAGCTTGCTCACTAACTTTTCATGGAGTGTTTGTCTGGCAGATGCGGACCAGTTTCATCTGGTTTGCTCTCGTGAGCAACTTGAGCTGATTCAAGGATCTGGTCGTAAAGCTTTCGAAATTTCTTCATATCTTCCCATGCAGGCCGTTTCCAGCCCGGGTTGCGTAAAAGCGCCGCTGGGTGATAGGTCACGAGAACTTTTATACCGTTGAAGTCATATACTTTTTCCCTGAGCTCTGTTAGAGATTCGTTTGTGTGTAGAAGAGCTTGGGCAGCGATGCGACCCAGTGCGATGATGATTTTCGGTCGAATGAGCTCAATTTGCTTCAAAAGATAAGGGCTACAAGTTTCCATCTCAGAAAGGAGCGGGTCTCGATTCCCCGGCGGACGACACTTTAAGATGTTTGCAATATAGACATCCTCGCGTCGCAGATGAACTGCTTCCAGGATTTTGTTGAGAAGCTGTCCGGCGCGCCCAACAAAAGGTTCACCTTGCATGTCTTCGTCAAAGCCAGGCGCTTCGCCAATGAACATCACATCTGCGTGGGGGCTGCCGACGCCGAAGACGAAGTGAGTTCGAGTTGCTCCTAATGGACATTTCAAGCAGTCCTTGGTCATGCTATAAAGATCGTCAAGCGTTTCAGCAGCGACCCAGGGTTCTTTGATCAAGGCAAGCTGTTCCGCTGGTTTCGGTATATGCGACAGCCCCTTTTTACTCGTATAGACAATGTTTCCGAACAAATCTTCCTGTTCCATAAGATACTCCATGGCGTCTTTCAAGAATGTTGAAATTGTTTGATTCCACACCACAGGTGTCGCTCCTGCCGGCGATTTTTTTTTAACTTCCATCTTTTTTTAGCGATTCATAAAGTGCAGCAATGCGATCAAGGATGATCATTGCAACATCAAACTTTGGCATGAGAGGGAGTGATTCCGTGCGCCCGTCGGCGTGTAGAATTGTGACGAGGTTTGTGTCTGTCCCGAAGCCAGCTCCTTTCTGAAGTGGATTATTGATGACTATGAAATCAAGTTTCTTGCTCGCAAGCTTCTTACGTGCATTCTCAAGTTCGTTTTCCGTTTCAATGGCAAATCCGACTACTATTTGATGTTGTTTTGCAGTGGCAACCGCAGATAGAATATCATGCGTCGGTTGGAGCCTGAGGGTAAGCCCTTCTTCAGCGGCATCCGTTTTCTTAATTTTCGAAGATGAGACCTTCGCAGGTGTGAAATCAGCGACGGCGGCAGCCATCACAAGGGCATCATGCTTTTCGAAATGATTCAACACAGCATCGTGCATCTCTTCTGCAGTTGTCACGTTGACCCGCACAACGTTTCGCGGTGTCTCTAAATGTGTCGGGCCGGTAACCAGGGTAACGGAGGCGCCTCGAAGGGATGCAGCGTGGGCAATAGCAAAACCCATCTTTCCTGATGATCGATTCCCGATGAATCGTACAGGGTCAATTGGCTCTTGCGTAGGACCAGCGGTGACGAGAATTCGCATGCCTCCGAGATCTCTCTTTGTTCCTGAAAGGATGCGATCGAGTTCATTGATAATTTCCTCTACTTCTGGAAGTCGCCCTGGTCCCACTAAGCCGCTCGCTAATTCTCCTTCCTTTGGTTCGATGATAAAACAACCCCGTTCTTTCAGACGCGCAAGATTAAGTTGAGTTACTTCATTTGTATACATATCAGCATCCATTGCTGGTGCAAGAATCAAAGGTGCTCGAAGTGCCAGGACAAGTGTCGTTAAGAAATTGTCTGCAATACCGTTAGCGATCTTAGCGATTGTGTTCGCTGATGCTGGAGCAATTAGCATTGCATCTGCCCATACTGCGAGATTAACGTGTTCCGTTCGGTGCTCTGTGTTTGTAGATGAATCCAACGGAAACATATTTACATAAACTTTGTTCTGCGATAACGTAGCAAATGTCAGTGGTGAGACAAACTGTGTTGCTGAAGGAGTCATAACAACTCGGACTTCTGCCCCTGCCCGGCGCAACTCTCGTACGCCGTATGCCATTTTATAGGCAGCGATGCCACCCGTGATTCCGACGACGATATGTTTGCCCTGCAGCATAATACTATCTAACAATGTAATAAATTACAATGTAACAAAAAATCCGAGGGCAATGCTGCTTTACCCGCGGATAAGATCAGGCATTCTGCCGGAATCTCTTCTTAGGACGGAGATTCTGGCTCAGGCGTCTCGGAGCGATAACGTACGTCAAGCTCGTCATTTTCGAGCTCAGCAAGGGCGATCTCCGGTGGCTTTGGCTTTTTCTCAAATTCTATGCTGATGAGTTCCTGGTCTGGATTACGCTCTGTTTCTTCATCGAAAGGTTCTGCCGCTCCCCCGAGCGGGGTCTCCGGTGGTTGCACAGAATTGAGACGTTCCGTGAAGGCATTTTTTAATTCCTCGTTCACTTGCCGCGAACGCTTTGCGAGAATTATTGCTGCTTCATAAAGATTTCCCGCTTTCTCAATAAGTAACTCAAGATCGACAGGTGTGACAGCCATTGCATACTTCTCCTTTCTTTATTACTTCATTATCGGTTCTTTTCCACTGACTTATAGATCTCGCTGAGTGCCAAATCGCCATGGCGCTCGAGCACCACTTGAAACCAGCAGAGATAGACTCCGGATGATATCTTAGTACGATCAAAAACCATCTGGTGTTCCCTTGGTTCCTTCTCCTTATCAATCAATGTCATGATTTCTCTGCCAAGAATATGATAAAGCTTTACTATAACATGAACCCTCTCGGTAATAGGCTCGAGCATCGTAGTACACCAAGAGCCATTTCATCAGTCTCATAACTTTATACTCCTTTCGTTTGTGTTATGTTCCTCTCATCTACCATGTAAAATAAGGCTGATGGTCTGATATCCAGCTCCAACGATCTCTTCTACCACGAAAACTTCTCTCCCGTCTGTCCAAACGGCACTATTGAATGCATCGAAACCCGGAAGCTCTCTGTAAAGATACCAGTCTATCCCGTTGTAGTGGTAGACCTTACCATGAGCACCTGCAGCAAATAAATTGTCTTCTGAAACTCCTGCCACACTGCCAATGTCTTTGTCATCAAGTAATCTCATCCAGCTACCTGTCTGTCTCCGAAACACTCCTCCACCAGCGCTGTATAATGCAGAACCGATCACTCGCAGCTTTGGCCCGAAGTCCCAGCGCTTAAATCCAGCAGTCAGCAAAAGAGAATCTTCCCTTTGCCAGCGCTCACCGTCGAAATGATAAAGGTAAATGAACGTCGTGTCAATAGGAGAAACTTGATCCGGTTTCGTTGCTGTTACATATACATCGGCTTCAGAAAACCCGCAAATGCTGATAATCTGTAAAGGACGCCCCAGAAGCCGCAAGCTACTATCCAACAGTGCCGACTCCCAGGTTGAGCCGTTAAAATGATGAATAGCACCATCTCTGCCTCCAACCCAGATATCTCTCGGTGAGCTCCCCCATACTGACGCTAAAGCTCCTCCACTTACTTTATATTCACTCCACTTCACTCCATCATAATGAATAATCAAACTCGAATCTAAAAAATTAGGCGGCGGATTCGGATT
>JBMFJZ010000014.1:0-34376 GCA_049973045.1 Bacteroidota bacterium
AGCTCTAAAACAACTGAAGTGTATACTCATGTCAGTACAACAGTGCTTGGTCGGATTGTGAGCCCTCTCGACCAAGTCATAAAATAAACGCAATATTGCGTATAACGTACCGGAGACGGTTGGATATACGCAATGAGGGTTCGGTTATACAGGAGTTAGGCGAAATGCCACGTTTACTAAACAACCAGTATGCGCTTGACTAAACAATCAATATAAGGAGGAATCATCATGAAAAAAGTCATAATGTTATCTATCATCACGCTCTCTCTACTCTCCTTCGTGGGCTGTATGACAGTCCAATTGACCTCTGAAGGAGTCGACAAACCAGCGTCAATGACCAGCAATGTCAACAAGAAGTTTACGATTGTTAAACACTTCAGTCGTGACCTCAAAGGGTGGTTCACAATTTTCAACCTCGTGACCATCTCTAATCCAAAAGTTGATGAGGTGATACGCAATGAACTCGTTGCAAGTCAAGGAGACGCTGTCATAAACATTAAGATTCAGGGGCAAACTACTTTTCTTGACGGATTTATTCCTGTTGCTCTCGGTACAATCGGTGCACTTGTTGCGCCACCTTGGGGCTTCTATGCTTCCAGCCTTATTGGTGTGCGAACGTACACTGTTGAGGGAGACGTCATCAGATACACTGAATGAGTAGAAACGTGGCACTTCGCCTAACAGCACAAACCACGACAGTCATTTTGTCGATAAGAATTATTGTATTCCTTCCATTGTTTTTGCCGCAAGAGGATTGGTCGTTTCATAGCGTCAAAAACAACGGCGTGGTTTGTGCGGACGTTAGCCGCAACGCCCTCGCTTATTAGGAGTCAGTGCGGCCAAGTTAACCACAAACAACATACGAGGAGAAATCAAATGAAAACATCTCTCGGAATCATCGCACCACTGGTTCTCGTGATTGCGCTTTTCTTCTTACAATCCGGCTGTAAGAAGGAAGAGAACATTACGCAAGTCGTTTCTTTAACGAATCCACTTCAAGGAACCTGGCAAGCTAAGTCAATCCGTCTTGTCGATGAAACTGCTGCCCCTTCTGGCTATTCACGTCCGGCGTGGCGAACATTTCTCATGAACAGCGGTATTCTAACAACCTTCGGAACTGCAACCCTTAACTGTTCTGAAAGGGATTTCACTGTTAGTGCTTCTCTGAGCCCAACCCTTGCAAGCTTCTTCCCCAGTGGGCTTGCCGGAAACGCATCGGGCCGATACATTATCATTTTGCCGCAGAACTACGTAGAGTTTGAGCTGCGCACTTGGTCACCACAGAACCTTTTCAGTGAACCGTATGATCTCTGGGCTCTTGCTGATTTCTCCATAAGCGGGAACGAACTTACGATCAATCTCTATATACCGAGATATTGGTGGACTGATTACCCACCGTATTACCAAACGTGGTACGAGAAATATACAACTGTTTGGACAAAATCACAGTAACGGGCGCTGCGGCCAACACCGAAAAACTACGATGTTCACTTTGCTGATATGAAAACTATAGAGTTCACTCCACCCCGTTGCTCAAATTTGGTTGCTTCGCTTTATTTGTAGTTCGCAACGGGGCGGCGTAGTTTTCGAAAACGTTACTTGCAATTGCCCATTCAACCCAACAAAAATATAGGAGAATACCACAATGCTCGAACGCACTAGCAATATCTTATCGCCAAAAAATTGTTCAGCAACTCTGCTGATCGCTGGCTTCCTCATTCTTATTCAAGCCTGTGGTGGTACAGCGCCTCACAGGCTACCAGTAAGTCTTCGAACTCATATTTTCCAAGCTGATTTGCCTAAAACTATGCAGGCCGCAGTGTCCTACTTGAGCTCTGAAGGTTATCCAAACATTGAAGCAAACAATCAAGCCGGTATTATCAATACTGACTTTCGTACAGTAAGAGATATTTACACTAGTAGCCGCACTAAAATTACTCTGACTTTTCAACAACTCAGCCAGAATGAGACAAAGGTCATTGCCACTATGACGCTTCAAGTCCGTAGCGATGGAGACTGGGCTGATGGTGTATACACGAGTGAGAGTGATGCTACGAGAGCATATCAGCTCATCTTCGAGGGCATAAACGGTTATCTTCGTAAATAGTTGCGAGAGACGAGCGTTTCTTGGCATTAAGAAATAGCTGTCTACCAATAAATCTCTATTTCTTAGCGCGTCAAATCTACGCTCGTCGCTCTGCCGTGTTCGTGAACCAGACAGACACTCGCACAGGAGTTGGCAACTGCAACTAACAAGCGCAACCACAGCGTTCGCTTTTTGTATGACATAATTGTGCTCACTCCATTGCTTTTGGCGCGAGGCAATTGGTCGTTCATAGCGCCAAAAGCAACGGCGTGGTTGCTCGAACGTTATGTGAAAATGCGCCGCCACACAGGTTTCCGCTAACTGTAAGGGTTTGTTTCAGACCGTGAAGTTTCGTAGACTGTAGCAAGTATGACCCAAAAGGAGTCTAGAATGGAAAAAGTCCAGCAATTCACCGCCATCATCGAACGGGAGGAGAACCAGTACGTCGCTCTCTGTCCCGAACTTGACATCGCCAGTCAGGGTGATACCGTCGAAGAAGCTCGCAAGAATCTCCAGGAGGCCCTCGAGTTGTTCTTCGAAACGGCTTCCCGGGAGGAGATCCGTGAACGCCTTCACAGCGAGGTTTTCATCACCCGGCTGGAGGTAGCTGTTGGCTAAACTTAAAATCCTCTCCGGCAAGCAAGTGTGCGACATTCTCGCAAAGCACGGATTCCAAGCGGTTCGTCAGCGCGGTAGTCACATAGTCATGCAGAAGAGAACGGAATCTTCCACCATCACGGTCCCTGTCCCCAACCACAAGGAGATACGAATAGGGACACTGAAATCGATCATCCGTCAGTCACAGCTTACGAGCAAGGAGTTTGAGGTCTGAACAGGTAAAATGCTCACGAGAGCATGTTGTGGCGGCGCACTTCACATAACAAGCAAAACACCGACGCTCCCTTTGTTGAAAAGGAATTATAGTGGTCGCTCCATTTCGCTCGCCGCATTGAATGAATCATTTGATAGCGGCTCGCTCAACGGCGGTGTTTTGCTAACCGTTAGGCGACATTTTGCTTGGCGCGTTAAAAGACCAAAATTAATAATTGGAGGTACCAAATGAAAAGTATAGCAACTGTCAATTTTAAGGGCGGCGTCGGAAAGACAACTGTTACTTGGCTTCTTGCCAAATATGCGGCAGAAAAGAAAAGAAAAAGGGTTTTAGTCGTGGACACGGACGCTCAAATGAGCTTGACATTGGCTATCCAACTTCAAGAAAGTGGTGCTATGTATGGCGATTTCGAAAATTGGTATGAAAGTCACCATCGAAATAAAAACAAAACGATTCTCAACGCATTAGAAAAATATGACCGAATGGAAGGAGGACATTTTGATTTTCCGATTGATTCTTCTTTTATCTACCAGATGAGTCCCAACCTTCATTTTGTTCCATCGGTCGTTGACCTTTATTGGCTTGAACTTGAGGTTTTTGACAGGGAAAAAGTAAAACATTTTATAAGGGCTTTGCTTGGTAAGATTGAGCACTCAAGAACTTTTAATTATGATTATGTTTTCTTTGATTGTCCACCTAACTTCACAGCGTTATCTTACTCCGTCCTAAGTTGCTCAAGTCTTATTCTCATACCAGTGAATCCAGATGTGTTTGCTTCACGTGGTATCGGACTGATGATAGATGGACTTCGGTATAGAATCCAACCGTGGCCTGACCCCCAAATTGCCATTTTTATGAATAAAGCCAAATTGTATAGGGGTAATCTAACGAGAGAAACAGAAAGATACTGGACAGAGTCAAAGGTTGTTTGTGATGATAAGCGACGAGATGGTGTGGCTATCCAATCCTGGGACTCGTATATCCCGGAAAGGGTAGACATCAAGAGGGCTATCGCTGGCAGATATTTTCCTTCTGAGTTTGAGGAACACTTTTCGAGCTTATGGAATAACATAGAAAGAATTTTGGGGTGACAGTAATGAATAGGATTAACAGCATCAAAACAAAGATAGAACAAATAGAAAGCCTCCTTGCTGCAATAAAAGGTGAATTGGATACTCTTAGCAAAGAGGACAAGGGCAAACCCAAGAAAGCACGTACAGAGGAGTCTTTGCCTTTAGAAGAAGAACTCCGAGGCGAGTATGAAAAGTTATACGAGCAATTTATTGTTGGAAACTCTAAGGCTATAGAGGAGTTTATTAAAGGTAAAAGCAAGAGTTATTTGAAGGCTTTTTGCAAGGCTAACAGTTTACCTGTGGACATAACTAAAGTTTCAAAGGATGGAATTGTTAATGAAGTTATGCAATGGCTGGCGCAACGAAAGGTGATAACAAAGAAGGTAACGTGAAAATAAGAATCACCGCCAAGCAAAACTTCTTTTATGTTGGGAACGTTATGTGAAATTAACACACATAATATACGAGGAGATGGGCAATGTACGAACAGTCAAAACTCAAGGAAGCCGGGTACTTCTACTCAAGAATGGCTTCAGAGACAGACAATCGCGACAATCTCCTTTTTGATCTAAGTGCATTTCTATCAGCCGCCCGATCTGTTTTACAGTATGCCCTTAACGAGGCTCAAACCAAATCTGGTGGTCAGCAATGGTATGATAATCACATGAAATCTAGCGAAGTGCTGGCTTTTTTCAAGGATAAGCGCGATATCAATGTACATGTGCACCCAATTCAAGTGAATCAGCATGCTTCTGTCCAATTGACGGAAGTTCTGCACCTCTCAGAAAGTATCCATATCAAACAATTCGATCGAACTGGTCGGCTCATTGATGAGTATTCATCTGAACCGTCCAAACCACCAGCAGCACCCGAAATTCCCCCTAAGGTCATGCATCGATTCACTTTTCCTGGTTGGTCTGGGACTGAGGATGTCTTTCAGCTTTGCCACCTATACTTAAGCGAACTTCAACGTGTAGTGCAGGATGGTCAGAATAATGGTTTTTGACAAAATGATACGATAAGAATTAACGCCGCCTAATAGCGGATAAAAGGGAAATCACGATTTCTCCAAATTCGCCTGTCGGCAAACTTCTTTTATCTGCAAAACATCTTGCCTTCAAATTTTTGCTTGACTTTTTATATAGTTGAACCAGTGTGGAATTTAAACGAAGTTGAAGAAATAGAAGATAAACTGCGCAGGGGGAAATTAAATAATGTTTCTGATGTTGTATTTGTAAAGTGAGAGTTTCGGAAAAACAAAAGGTTATTTTCAAAATGCAGGGGAAGGCATTTGTCTTATCTGCATTTCTATTTCTCAATTTGGGTTTTTCACAGGATGTCTTAAAAGAAGATGTGAAATCTGCGCTTGATTGCTGGAAGTATAACTTCGGATGGAAAACTCTGGGAGGGGGCTATATCAGACATATTTTGCTTTTTACGGAGTCAAACATCGTTGATATTGAGACAAATCAAACTTCCGCTGTCCCGGGTTATTCGGTGAGCGCTGTTTATGATGATGCAATTTTAACGGATCCAGATCTGGCTTTCGGCTTGATTTTAGAAAAAATTTTTGGCTCTCCGGATGAAAAGTTGAAAAATCAATTCAGAGAGATAATCAAGCTGGCTGGTGATAAGCCGAGCGTGCAAAGTTTAATCAATTCAATATCAGTCGTGCTTGGCAAAAGTGGGATAAAAAGCGAGGTGAAGCGAATTTATTCATATGGCGATGTTAAGGATGTGGAAGTGAAAAGGAAAAAGAAGGAAATTAGCTTGAGGTTTAAATCCGGGGGTAAGGAGCAGGTTTACATTTCAAGATATGGTGATGAAGATGAAGCGGTAAAGATTGAAATGGTGTTGAAGAAATTGTTTAAAGTTGGGGAGCTGGCTGAAGATGAGCAGAGAGATTATTTATCGGTTTATGAGCAAACCGTGGAGAAGAAAGATAAGTATTCAAAGCATAGCTTATTTGTTGAGTTTCTTGGGCAGGGGCTTTATCTTTCGTTTAATCAGGATTACAGGTTTCATCCGAATTTTAGTTTCAGGGTGGGAGTTGGGAGTGCTATATGGGCTTATAGTTTTCCGGCAACAGTAAACTTTTTGGCGGGGGCTGAATCTTCTCATCATTTTGAACTTGGTGGTGGAGTTATTATCGTTGGGGATGGTTTTGTCCCGACTGCAAATTTTGGATACAGGTTTCAGCGCAAAAATGGCGGACTTTTCTTCCGCCTCGCCTGGACGCCTATTTTCACGGGGGAAGACGATCTACCGTGGTGGAGATGGGGTGGCATTTCAATTGGGTACACATTTTAAAAAGTTGATTTTGTCTTTTAAATTTTTTATCTCAACTTTCCACACGTTCTATCTCTCACTGGGCCTCTCAATCGGGAACAATGGTTACGAGCCACCCGTGCCCACACCAGCATATTTAATCTTCAAGGTCATCAGGCTCTCGCATGCCTTCTGCGTCTCATCTGTTTTCCAATGTTTATGGTCATCTCGTTCTTCATAGGCGTGTACTATCTTACTGCTCATCCAAAACTTACTCCAAACTTCCTGAAATTTGCTCAAGATTTTGTGATTGAGCCGAAAGAAGGCTCTGCAATGCTGTTCATTCTTTCTATTGCGGTCATGATCATTGCATGCCTCTTCGTCGCTCTGAAACCCCAAGCGAAAATTCGTCTCACCAGTGAAGAACTTTTACCAAGGAAGGAACAAAATGGGGTCAACGGCACATAACAAGCAAAACACCGACGCCCCCCTTTGTTGGAAAGGATTAAAGAGGTCGCTCAATGGTTTTTGGTGCGGGTTGGTAAGCGAAGTTTGATCTGTGGATTTCTTTCATAGCACCAAAAACCACTGCGTGGTGCGGCGAGACGTTATACGCAATTGGTGGCTTGCAAAAGGAAGGAAAGTTTAATAAGATGTCATTGGCAAAATTTAATAGAAAAAGACAAAAAGGAGATGTTAAACAATGAGCCAACTTACATTTTTTAGAGAAGAAGGCAAGAATTTAGTTAATTTGAATGAGGCAAGTGTCTGGGCTTCTCGATACCTGAATCGTAAAGTAACCATTTCAAATATATCATATCTACTTCAATATGGTAGAATAAAAAAATACGGTAACGATCGAAATCCTCTTGTAAATATAGAGGAACTAAAAAATTATTATGATTCTTTTTCAAAAGAAAAAAACTGGCGAAAGGTATTAGGAAGGGATATCAATTGGCATTTATCATTTGCTCAATATACGGAAGCGGAAAGGACAAAACATGTTCATAGATTACATCCATACAAAGGAAAATTTATCCCTCAATTGGTTGAATATTTCCTTGATTCACATACGGATGAGTTTAAAAAGGAGGTATATTTTCATAAAGGCGATATAGTATTGGATCCATTTTGTGGTAGCGGAACAACGTTGGTCCAGGCAAATGAATTAGGAATGCATGCCATTGGAATAGATATTTCTTTCTTCAATAGCTTGATTTCAAATGTAAAAGTTGAAAAGCACAATTTAGTTTTAATTGAAGATACAATTCGTAAATTGAATTCAAGACTAAAAGAATTTCAGAAGCACAAAAATAATATTATTTTTGAAGAACATTTACTGTCAGAACTTGCGAAATTCAATAATAAATATTTCCCCTCACCGGAATATAAAAGAAAAGTTGCTAATGGAACAATAAAAGAAAATGAATATGCAAAAGATAAAGAAAAAGAATTTCTTACTATTTATAATGAGTTGGTACAAAAGTATCAAATCAAGATAAAACAGGATAAAAGTGAAACTTTTTTAGATAAATGGTTTTTAGATCCTGTGAGAAAAGAGATAAATTTTTTATCGGAAGAAATTAAGAAAATAGAAGATATCGGTGTAAAAAATGTTCTAATAATCATTCTAAGTAGAACTGCCCGTTCATGTAGAGCAACTACACATGCAGACTTGGCAACTTTAAAAGAACCTGTGGCTACTACCTACTACTGTAAAAAACACGGGAAAATCTGTAAACCAATATTTTCTATTAAAAAATGGTGGGATTTTTATACAAGAGATACACTCGCTCGGCTTAAAGAATTTGATAAGTTAAGGACCAATACATTTCAAATCTGTTTAACCGGGGATAGTAGAACCATAGATATTTATGAAGAAATTAAAAAAGCAAATCCGGAGTTTGGAGAATTGTTATTAAGGCAAAAGATAAAAGGAATATTTTCAAGTCCACCTTATGTTGGGCTTATTGATTACCACGAACAGCATGCGTATGCATATGAGATATTTGGATTTGAACGTAATGATGAATTAGAGATAGGGCCTCTATCCAAAGGTCAAGGGGAAGAGCAAAGGAATTCTTACATTAAAGGAATATCTGAAGTGCTTATAAATTGCAAAAAATATCTTCATAATAATTATGATGTATTTCTGGTAGCTAATGATAAATTTAATCTTTATCCTAAAATTGCAGAATTGGCTGGGATGAAGATTGTTAATGAGTTTAGACGACCAGTTTTGTGCCGCGTGGAAAAAGACAGGGAAACACCTTATTCTGAATCAATATTTCACCTAAAGGAGGCATAAATAATGGTTCTCACAAAAGAACAAATAGAAAGAGTTGAAAACACTATTAGAGAAAGTCTAAGAAATAAATTTTTGGCATATAAACCAGAAACAAATAATATGCCATTTCACTATCGCCTGCTCGGTAAGGATAGAATGGCACTATTTTCCTTTATTCATTCTTTAAACACCACTTTTGGCACCTCTATTTTTGAGCCCGTAGCTGAAACATTGGCAAGTTTGAGATTTCCAGTGGCACAAAAACAATTGGTGATAGGAGATGAAATAACTGAACAAGCTCAGATTGAAATTCAGCACATTATGAATGAACTCACAATAGGAAGAAATCCAAATAAAATGGAAGAAATTGAAAGAATAAGAAAGGTGGCTACTACAGGCAGAGTGAATAGATTAAAAACTGTAAAGGTAGACTTATTTGTTATGAGCAATGACGGAAGTGTTCATTTATTTGATTTAAAAACAGCCAAACCGAATATTAGTAATTTCAAGGATTTCAAAAGGACTCTTTTAGAATGGGTAGCAATCTATTTATTAAAATACCCAGATGCAAATGTCCATTCTTATATTGCCATTCCTTATAATCCTTATGAGCCTAAACCTTATGAAAGATGGACACTGAAAGGGATGTTGGATTTAGATAATGAATTAAAGGTTGCGGAGGAATTTTGGGATTTTCTTGGAGGAGAAGGTGCTTATGAAGAACTTTTGAATTGTTTTGAAAGGGTAGGAATAGAATTGAGGCCAGAAATAGATGAATATTTTTCAAGATTTAAATAAAGAGAAGAGAATTTTGCCAATGACAAAAGACGACCAACAGCGTATAAACAGGAGTTAGCCGCAACGCCGTTGCTTAAGAGTTAGTGTGGCCAAGTTAACCACAAACAACATACGAGGAGCAACACGATGAAACAAATCCACAGTATCGGAACGATTTTCTGCTCGATCGCCATTGCCGCACTGATTGCCAACGGCTGTGCCAGTATTTTCAAGGGAACGAGAGAAGAAGTCAGCTTTGATTCCGGCCCTGGAGCTGCAGAGGTCTATCTCAATGGCGCAAAGGTCGGCGTTACTCCTTGCTGAGTCCAGCTCAAGTCGGAGGACAAGTACACAATTGAATTCAGAAAGGAAGGATACCAGAGCAAGAGTTGCCGGATTTCAAACTCCGCTGGGGCTGGTTGGGTTGTGCTTGACATACTTGGCGGTCTGATACCGGTTATCATCGATGCGGCAACGGGAGCCTGGTACTATCTAGACCAAACAAGCATCAATGCCGTTCTCGAAAAAACAGCAGTGAGTAGACTGTGGGCACTGCGCTTAACAACCAAAAGCACGACGCTCCCGCTGTTGAAAGAGAATTATTGTGCTCGTTCAACAGCTTTGCTCGCAAGAGAATTGGTCATTTGATAGCTCGCAAAACCGCTGCGTGGTTGCTCGAACGTTACCCCAAATCCCACCGCTGAAGAAAAAACTCGACGTTTTGCACAGGCATTTCCTCTAAGTCTTCTAACTGCCGTTGAATATTATCCAGGTATTTAGTGACTTTCTTTTTGTCGATCACGGCCTGGATAGAACTGTCCTGAGGCGGCGGGAAACAAGGGCTTTGTATTCATCAAGGAAAGGTTTGTTGTGAAAGTAATCAAGGAGATCGTGCTCTTCAAACAGCGCATGCTCTTGTTCACAATGCGGGCAAACAGCAATTGACCGGTAGCAATCACATTATAGCCGAGTTCAACACCGGCAGCATCGAGTATAACAACATCAACATCTCCGACGCCCAGTCCGGTCAACCGAATGAAAAGTTCCCGTTCTTTTGAGAGATAGTGCTTCGTATCTCCCCGGCAGAAGGAACACAGCAATGTCCACATCGCTCAGCGCATGTGAAGTGCCTGAGGCAGTGGACCCGAATAGCGAATAGATAGACGAGCAAGACCTCAGGGTCATTTTCAGGGGTTCAGTTATTTTCGAGAGTTCGGTTTCCATTGCTCTATGCTCAGATCTCCGCGTGCCGTATCTGCAGATCATATATCAGCAAATACAAGGCTTCGCCCTGTTTTGCGGGGCTTTGCCCAAACTCCGCTCTCGGCGGAACCTGTCTCATGCTGGGAACGTCAACCACATTTGTCTCCGCGGTGCGTCAGAAACGAAATCCTCACAGCCTCGTAATTCCGGTAAGAGCCCACAGCTTTTTAGGAAATACAGAAGCAATTCAAAGATTTGTCCCAGTTGTACCTCACTTCGCCCGGAACGTTTCCTGCGGATCAAATTGCATACAGGTTACGCACGGCTATGCTGAAGTCTACGAGCAAGCCATGCATGTTTTATCGAAAGAACCGAGACGAAAGCATAACCGAAGAAGAACATCAATTGAAATGGCACGGCTGCAAGTTCAAGGAAATATAGCGAAGCAATAACACCGACAAGGCAGTAAAGAGCCAAGATGAACTCAATAACAACCGTCATGCTCAACTTCACCGGTACATATTTTTTATCCGTCCAAGAATCCCTCTTGCCAACTATGCCATATTTTGGCGTCCTCCCGAATTCCGACCTCTTCCGAAGGAGCCCTTCAATCACTGCTTTCGTATTGTTAACCGCCAGTCCCATGCTACCTGCCATAAACAGAGGAAAAAGGAGAACCCTCCGCTTCCAATCACTGTAAACCTCTTTTTGTGAAAAAAGGTAAAACAGAAAAGAGCCAATAAATGCAAAGACGAATATTGACATCACAGTGAAGTAAACCTCGTAATGGCCACTTGCTTTAATGAAGACAAGCGGGACATTAAGAATTCCAGCAATGAGGATGAACGGAAAGACGAGGTTGTTCGTCAAATGGATTGTTCCCTGGAGTTTAACACGCAACGGGACACTCGAGCTCCAGAGCTTAGGGAGAATCTTCCGCGCTGTCTCAATAGCTCCTTTCGTCCAGCGAAATTGCTGGCTCTTTAGTGCATTGATCTCCGATGGAAGTTCCGCTGGCGAAGTGACATCGGGAAGGAACACAAACTTCCATCCCCGTAGTTGCGCGCGGTAGCTCAAATCAAGATCTTCAGTAAGCGTGTCCGCCTCCCAGTTACCCGCATCGAGGATGCATTCCTTTCGCCAGACGCCGCCGGTACCATTAAAGTTGATGAAGAATCCTGCTTTGTTGCGCACGTTCTGCTCGATAACAAAATGGCCATCAAGTGCCATCGCTTGTGTCCGGGTAAGAAATGAATAATTGCCATTAAGATGCTCCCATCGTGTTTGTACCATACCAACCCGCGGGTCCTCGAAATAGGGAAGGGTGCGTAGAAGAAATTCTCGCTTCGGCACAAAATCAGCGTCAAAAATTGCAATGAACTCCCCACGCGCAAAGTTCAAGCCGTACCGAAGAGCCCCTGCTTTGTACCCCTCTCGGCTCCCACGTCGTATATGCTTGATATCGTATCCTCGAGCTTGCATCTCCTGAACAACCTCAGCTATGATTTGAGTCGTTTCATCTGTGGAGTCGTCAAGAACCTGGATTTCTAATTTCTCTTTCGGATACTCAATACGGCTGGCAGCTTGAAGAAGTCGCTTCACAACGTACAGTTCATTATAGACCGGTAGCTGGATAGTGACTGTAGGGGCATTGGCAATGGAACGCAACAATTGCGGCGTAGACCGTTTTTTATCTCTGTACTTTAAGTAGTAGTAAATCATGATAAAACCATGGGATCCAAACAAAAAAAGGATCATCAGAGAAGAGAAATAAAGAAGCAAAATGGTCGTATCCATAGTTTTTTGTACCACCTTATGTTGTTATGAATACCTGTGAAGTAATTTCCTGTGCTAATAAGCAATCCTGTAGTTTCACCAATTTGAGACAGTCTGTATAAGAATGTCTTCACACAGTTTGCGGATCGCTTCTTTGATTCCGGTATCTCGCTGTGTGAGACCGGCTCCAGATTCGTAATCACCCCAGTTCGAGAAATCTTTCTGCCATACCGTCTTACGCATTTTCAGATCTTCGTATCTCATAGCTGCGGTTATAGTGATACGGCGTTTTCTTACCTGCTCCCCTGGCTCAACGACAACAGGTTCGTCACGAACTGAGATGATCGTCCCCTCAAGCATTGAATCGGCTGTCTCCCGGTTTGTCACTTCGAGCGTATTATCGCGTAAAAACTCTTGAACCAAGGAGGAGGTAAATTCTTCAGGAAGCTTGGGATCGCCAAATCCACTCTGATCCCGGATAAGCGGAATAGCAACGGATTTGATGTGCGGCGGCACCGACGCCCCTGTGAAAGAGTAGTGACAGCCGGAGATAAGCATGGTTCCTGTCACAATCACGAGAATTGCTATATTTTCCAATTTCAAATTCAAGAAAGGTATCCTTCTGCGCTATTGGGAGACTTACCGCTTAATAGCGTCCCCCAAGTCCATACTCCTTGATCTTCCGATAGAGAGTACGTTCACTGATCTTGAGAGCTTTTGCCGCAAGGCGTCGATTGCCGCGATATTTTTCTAATGCCTCAGTGATTAACCGTCGCTCCATTTCTTGCAAGGAAAGATTTTCCTCTTCACCTCCTTGAGCAGAAATGCCAGACACATCATGGGCCTCTGCAACCTCAAAAGGAGCCACTGGCGGACGGACAGCCGATCGGTGGAGAAGGAGATTCTTCAGTTCCAGTATATCGCCTTTCAGGTCAACCAACGCACGGTAGATAAGCTCGCGTTCCGCCTGGTCTGATGGTCTGCTTACGTACACCGGGAGATTCCGTTCCAATGATCCCTGCTGGTATTCACGAAGGTACTTTCGCACAGTTTCCGCATCGATTTTCTTATTTGCTTCAAGCACGAGCATGCTCTCGACTGTATTCTTGAGCTCGCGGACGTTGCCGGGCCAATGATAGTTCATCAAAACCGACATCGCCTCATCGGTGACACCAGTGAACGAGATTTTATTTCGTTCACAGAAATCATCAGCAAACTTCTGGAAGAACAGAGGTATGTCTTCCCGGCGCTCACGCAGCGGGGGAATATGCAGGTCAACAGAACGGAGTCGGTAATACAAGTCAGGACGAAATCGCTTTGCACGGACTTCGTAGTCCAGATCTTTGTTTGTCGCTGCAATTACACGCACATTTACCTTTCGAGCAATCGCTGAGCCAACGCGCATAAATTCCCCGTTCTCAAGAACACGAAGAAACTTTACCTGGGTACCAAGCGGAAGCTCACCAATCTCATCAAGGAAAATCGTTCCTCCGTCGGCAAGCTCAAAATATCCTTTCCGAGTTTCAGTTGCTCCGGTAAATGCTCCTTTCTCATGTCCAAAGAGCTCGCTTTCAATAATCCCTTCCGGAATAGCTCCACAGTTTACTGTAATCATTGGCATATTGGCTCGTGTGCTCGCTTTATGAATTGCGGATGCAAAAACCTCCTTCCCCGTACCACTCTCCCCCGTAAGAAGAACAGTGATGTCAGTCGGAGCAACCTGCATGATGACACCGACAATCTCTTTAATTTCAAGAGATTGTCCAATGATGCCATGAACTTTTTGGAACGTCTCCCGATCCATCAATAAAGACCCTTGAGTTGATTGACCCGTCGATGCAAGGGAAGAGACATCAAGCGAAGATGTTCGTTGTAGTGCTTGCTCTGCCATTAATGCGAAACAATCATTGTCTCAATGTGATACTTCTTCTCAATCTCTGAAGAGAGAACCTTTGCCTCCTCATACGTCTTTGGCTCTCCAACCCACACAAGGAAATAACTTTTGCCACCTCTTACAACATTAAGCACACGAACTGGATATCCTTCCTCTACAAACAAAACCCGCTGACGGTCTGCATTCTTGGGATTTGAAAACGCCCCAACTTGGATAGCGTATCCTCCTTTTCTGAGTGTTGAATCAACAGTGGCAGAAGATGTTTCTTCATCTGCATGGAGTTGAGTTCGCTGCGCTGCTTGAAGATACGGTGAGGAGGGAAATCGTTTCCGAAGCTCCGCAAGCTTCTGCTCAGCGGTTTTGTAAAGCCCAACAGCGTAATAAAATCGATATATTTGATAGAGAGCATCATCCGCCCACGGCGAAGTCCCAAAGTTGTCAACAATAGTTTGATAAAGCTTCACAGCCTTCGTGGCGTCCTCAGTAAGACGAGCTTGAAGGTAAAGAACCCCTGGGTCCTTCTGATATCTCGTTAGAAGTGATGGAAGCTCAGATCGCACCTCCTCAGCTTTCCCCTGCTCGATAAGCGCAAGACGCCGTTCGACATCACGAGATGGTAGTTCTTCTTGACCAAGAAGTGTGCCGCGACACAGCATTGAAAGCACCAAAATAAACCACAGAGCCACGTATGTATGCTCAAACTGCGTTTTCACAATGATGAACCCTCAATCGATGTTGAGAAGATGGCTCCGCAGCCCGTTCGCCAAAAAGCGTCGCTGATGTTGCTGCCCGGATAGTAACCTGTATGTACTGACCTATTTTCTCGTCGCCCCGAGGAAACACAACAACTTTGTTGGTGTCAGTTCGACCGGTAAGATATGCCGCTGATCGTTTACTCGCCCCTTCGACGAGAATCTCTTCGGTCGTACCTATGAGCATACGATTGATTTCAAGAGATATCTGCTTTTGCACAGCAATAATCTCATTCAAACGCTCCACTTTCGTTTCATCGGGAACATCATCTCCCATTCTATACGCCGGAGTCCCCTCTCGCGGAGAGTACTTAAACATAAAAGCCCCGTCAAACCGCACCTCTTGCAAGAGTTCTAACGTCATCTGGTGGTCAAATTCAGTTTCCGTTGGAAATCCAGCGATGACGTCTGTCGATAGCCCCACACCCGGAATGGTCGAGCGAATCATGTTGACAAGTTTAAGATAGGCTTCACGAGTGTAGGTCCGATTCATCAACTGCAAAATGCGATTCGAACCAGATTGCACTGGTAGGTGGACATACTTGCATATATTCCTATGTGCTGCGATCGTCTCGATAAGCTTCGGCGACAAGTCCTGTGGATGCGATGTCATGAATCGAACACGGATCGAAGAATCAACACTTGCCACCGCCGCCAGGAGATCCGCAAAATCATGGTCACCATCTCGATAAGA
Organism: Bacteroidota bacterium; assembly: GCA_049973045.1. Lineage (GTDB taxonomy): Bacteria > Bacteroidota > Ignavibacteria > 0-14-0-80-59-12 > 0-14-0-80-59-12 > JBMFJZ01. The sequence goes on from JBMFJZ010000014.1 coordinate 15,643, forward strand.
GTTCACATTTTGCCCGAGAAGGGTTACTTCTTTAAAGCCCTGCGCCGAGAGCATCTCCACTTCGCGGATGATGCTTTCAAGTCCCCGACTCCGTTCACGTCCACGAGTAAAAGGTACAATACAGAATGAACAAAATTTATCGCATCCCCGCATGACAGCGATCCATGCACTGATGCCGTCAGTTCGAAGTGGAACTATGTCATCGTAGGTCTCCACGCGAGAAAGTCGAACAGCTATGCCTCTTTCTCCCTCCGAGGCTTGTTCGATAAGTTGCGGAAGCTTCCGATATTCATCAGGACCCACCACAAAGTCAACGATACTGTGGTCATGCAATAAGCGTGACCGAAGCCGTTCAGCCATGCATCCCAAAATCCCAACAAGGGTATTTGGGTTTCGCTTCTTGATCCTGCGTAATTCCCCGAGCCGGCCCAGCACCCGCTGCTCAGCATGATCACGAACACTGCAGGTGTTCACAAGGATAAGGTCAGCCTTTTCAGCCTCTGTGGTCAGAACATATCCGTTCCGGCTGAGGATCCCTAAGACCACCTCCGAATCGGCTACGTTCATCTGGCAGCCGTATGTCTCTATGTAAACTTTTCTCTTCATCCCCCTTTGTTACACCTACTGAAAGAGCATAACTGATAGTAATTTAATATACCGACAATGTGGCAGTCAATCAAGGAATTAACGATTATTAATCTTGTTTTAATCCTCAGAATTTCAGGTTTACTCAAATACCGCTTATTTGGCAATTGTCAAATCGGCAGAGAGGCAATTGAGAACCTCTAAATTAATATACAAAACGAGCCGTCAGGATAGATAGCATTTCGTAAAAAGGTTATTAACTCTACTCAGTTCGCGACAAGATGCAATCAGAAGGCAAGAGGATTTTAGGACAGCCTGTTTATGCGCTATCCGCAGACGGAAGAGGCTCGCCGCTCGATGAATCTCGGATTGCACTCCTAAGCACTTTGCAATATATTGATTAGAGTAAGTTCAAATAGATTTGAATTCCGACACAGAAATTCCCTCATCATAATTTTTATGAGTTCACTTTCGAAAGCGTCTTCAAAAGGTGCAACCAAATCTCTGAGGCGGTTCCTTCTATCACGGTTGTTCTACATAGGGGATATCGTCCTCACAACGCCAGCCATTCGAGCACTTCGTGAAGCATTCCCTGAGGCATTCATCGCATATCTTGGAGACAAACGAGCTGTATCGCTCTTGGAGCAAAATCCATTCCTCGACGAGATTATCCCATTTGACTTCACCCGACCCACTCTCCTGGAGCAGATGCATGTTGTCCGATTGTTGCGCCGGCGACACTTTGATGTAGCCATTGACTTTCTTGGAAATCCTCGGAGTGCTATACTCACATATCTCAGCGGCGCGTCAATTCGCATTGGCGGTGACTTTCGCGGAAGAAGGAATCTCTACACAACTCGCATACATGACGACGGTCTTCGCCGAACCGCCGTTGAATTCCATCTGCGGTATCTTGAGCCTCTTGGAATTCATGTGAAGCCACATTCACCAGAACTGTTTCTGTCGCCCGAGGAACGGTCTCAAGCCCGAGACTTTCTTCTTTCTCAGGGGATCGATATCACTCGCCCTGTTGTTGGACTTCACGCAGGGGCAACATGGCCTGCAAAGATGTGGCTGAAGAATCGATTTATTGAACTTGCGGCAGCACTTCATCAGAAATTAGGTCTTGAGGTCATATTCACGCAAGGACCGAATGATTCTAACTTGATGCATGAAATTAGACCCAACCTTGGTAACCATGCGAAGATTTTGCCTGTTCTATCACTTCGAGAGCTTGCAGCTATATTGTCGCAATGTACAGTCTTTGTAGCAAATGATAGCGGACCTATGCATATTGCTGCGGCAGTTGGTACAACGACTATAGGAATCTTTGGACCGGGGGAGGACGACATCTGGTTCCCTTATGATCCTTTGCAAGGTCATATCGCAGTGCGGCACAATGTCCCATGTCACCCATGTCACCTTAATGTTTGCAACAAAACTGATGAAGACCACATGGCTTGCATGAAAGGAGTATCGACTCAGCATGTCTTTTCACTAATTTCAGAACGTCTTTCACAAGCTGGTAAATAAATTGATTTTGTGAGTTCAATTGTGTTAATTAAACGACGATTCTATTGTTATGCTGGATGATTTTTACTCTAAGGAACTCATTCCCTCTGCGGCGGAATTGAGCGAAGCAAATTTTCACTGAAAGGAGAGAAAAAGTGACGACCATTTCAAATATCTGGGCTCGAGAGATACTTGACTCTCGGGGTAATCCTACAATTGAGGTTGAAGTAGTTCTCGAGAACGGCGTTATGGGTCGGGCAGCGATCCCCAGCGGCGCCTCGACCGGGGAAAGGGAGGCGCTCGAGCTTCGAGATGGCGATCCATCCCGATATAAAGGAAAGGGGGTTCTTAAAGCTGTGGAAAATGTTACCACAACTTTGGCAGAAGAACTTGAGGGCTTCGATGCTCTCGATCAAGTCGGCATCGATCAGAAGATGCTTGAACTTGATGGGACGCCCACCAAAAGCAAACTTGGTGCGAATGCCATTCTTGGCGTCTCCCTTGCGGTAGCGAAAGCCGCTGCGACATCTCTTGGCTTGCCTCTTTACCGCTACCTCGGAGGTGTCAACGCCAAAGTCTTACCTGTGCCGATGATGAACGTCCTCAATGGCGGTAAGCATGCTGACAATAATGTTGATATCCAGGAATTCATGATTGTTCCCGTGAACGCTATTTCTTTTGCAGAGGCTCTTCGGATGGGGGCTGAGGTGTTTCACACCTTGAAATCAGTGCTCCACAAAAAAGGATACACAACCTCTGTTGGCGATGAGGGTGGATTTGCGCCAAACCTCAAATCAAACGAAGAGGCTGTTGAGATCATCCTTGAATCGATTGAAAAAGCAAACTACAAGCCAGGCGAGGATGTCTATATCGCACTTGATCCAGCTTCCAGCGAGTTTTACGAAAATGGTAAGTACGTCTTCAGGAAATCCGATGGCTCAATTCGAAGTTCTGAGGAGATGGTGAAGTTTTATGAATCATGGATAAAGCAGTATCCAATTATCTCCCTTGAAGATGGACTTGCTGAGAATGATTGGGAAGGCTGGAAGATCTTGACCGAAGAGCTTGGAGAAAAAGTTCAGCTTGTCGGTGATGATATCTTTGTTACCAATACAGAAATCTTTGCGCGTGGTATCGAGCAAGGGATAGCGAACAGCATTCTTATTAAATTGAATCAAATCGGCACTGTAACAGAGACGCTTGACTGTATCGAGATGGCAAAACGCGCTGGTTACACAGCAGTTGTAAGTCACCGCTCCGGCGAAACGGAAGATACAACAATAGCTGACCTTGCGGTAGCGACAAACGTCGGGCAAATCAAAACTGGCTCCGTGAGTCGAACAGATCGGATTGCAAAATACAACCAGCTTCTCCGCATAGAAGAAGAGCTTGACACGGATGCAGTGTTCGCCGGCATCTCAGCGTTCCGACGGCAAAAACGCTGATTGAGAAAAATACGTTCTGTCAAAAATCTCTTCACAACTGATGAACATCAAGTAAGGAGAGCTATATGCCCATAACTTTTGGCACGGATGGATGGCGAGGGGTCATTGCTGATGATTTCACCTTTGAGAATGTTGAAAACGTTGCCCTTGCTTCGGCGCGGTTCTTCAAGCGTCAGCCAAACATCAAGAACGGCATCGTGGTTGGATACGATGCTCGCTTTCTTTCCAAGGAGTTCGCAATACGAACTGCGGAAGTCGTCGCAAGCGAAGGCATCTTTGTCCATCTGGCACCAAGCATCGTCACCACACCGATGGTATCGTTTGGGATAAAGAAACTGCGTGCGGCTGGGGGAGTTGTCATCACAGCAAGTCATAATACAGCAGAGTACAATGGCTTTAAGCTCAAGGGATATTTTGGAGGACCAGCCCATCCGGAAATGGTAGCAAAAGTTGAGCGCGAGCTGGCTAGCATTTTTAGGAACCGCCGCAAAGCTAAAAGACGCTCCCTGAGCGAGCTTATAGAAAAGAGAATCGTCAGATATGAAAACCTCGGGAAACTTTATCTGAACGAGATCAAACGTAAGATCAATCTTGACCTCATTGAGCAAGCCGGGCTAAAGATTGCATATGACGCTATGCACGGTGCTGGACAAGGAGTGATGGAGCTTCTATTGCCCGAGGTGAAGCTTCTTCGCAACAGCTATAACCCCTCTTTTGGTGGTATACATCCGGAACCGCTCCCCCAAAACCTCGTTGAACTGTCACAAACAATTCGCGATGAGAAGTATGATCTTGGCATTGCCACAGATGGCGACGCAGATCGCGTTGGTGCCATCGATGAAAACGGAACGTTTGTGGATCCCCATCGTGTCTTCGGAATACTCATAAAATATCTCGTCGAAGTAAAAGGATGGAAAGGAGAGCTGGCAAAGTCGTTCTCCGTCAGCGACATGATCGATCAGATGGCTGCAAAATACAGATTGAAACTTCACACAACGCCAATTGGCTTCAAGTATCTCTGCCGTCTCATGATTGAACGGAACATTCTAATTGCCGCCGAAGAAAGTGGTGGGATTGGTCTACGGGGACATATTCCTGAACGAGATGGAATATATGTTGGACTTCTCTTAGCGGAGATCATGGCAGTAAGAAAGAAAAAGCTCAGTGAACTTGTGCAAGAGCTTTTCGATGAATTCGGACCCAGATACTATGATCGGATAGATGTTCATGTTACTGAAAAAGAGAAGCAAGCGATCTTGAAAAGGTTCAGCAAGAAACCATCCGTCATAGGAGGAATGAACGTCCGTGATATCCAGACGCTCGACGGACATAAGTTCTTTTTTGACCCTCCGGGGTCTGGTTGGCTGTTGGTCCGTGCATCGGGTACCGAGCCTCTTGTACGGTTCTATGCCGAGGCTTCAACTCCAGAGCTTGTAAAGTCGCTTCTTAAAGATGCCACGGAAGGGGTCGCGTCTAATCTCTCGACTTGAAAAAAGTTAGCCGCTGATTGAGATAAACGATCAAGCGGAACTTAATGCGTTACTGGAAACGATTCCATTGTAATTTGGCATAGCTTTTGCTATTTTAGATGAAGAACAGGTATAGATTGAGGTGACAGAATTGAATTCAATGCAATATCATCTATTTTATCACATAATGCCGGATGGGACGGTCAAACAGATTAACCCATTTACCGGTACAGAGGTATGGTCTGTACCTGGACGAAGTAGTAAGCCGATCACCAATGAAATTCCTGTGACGGCGAAGAGAATTGAACGGCACAATCCTGAGGACTACTGCAGCTTTTGTGCCGCCCGGCTCTATGAAACTCCGCCTGAGAAATCACGCCTTGTTTATCAAGATGGTAAATACGTCAGATTCGATCATCTCCCTGCCGATAAATATTATGAGACTCAACCAACATTTCGCCGGGTTGCCAACCTCTTTGAAATAGTCACTATCGAGTACTGGCGCAAGAACTATGACTATCGGATCCCTGCCGATCTCCTGAAATGGCGAGCCGATTATCTGAGCAATCCTGCCGGGATGAAACACGTTCTCGACGTTTTGAACTACAAGCTTCGTATGTCCGGAAAAAGCGATGAGCAAATAGAGAAGATCCCGCTTGAGGAAAAGTTATCGATGGCAGATGCATTTTTCGGTGGCGGGCATGAATTAATCATAGCCAACAGGCATTACAAAGAGAACGCTGAGTGGGATTCTCAACTCTTTTCCTCAGGGGAAATGACACCGGAGGAACACTTCTGGTATTTCAAATTCACCATCGAAGCAATGAAGGATATAATTGCGCACAATCGCTATGTCCGATACATCAGCGTTTTTCAAAACTGGTTGCGACCTGCAGGAGCCTCATTTGACCATTTGCACAAACAACTTGTTGCCCTCGATGAGTGGGGTTCATCGATTCAAAATCAGATAAAGATGGTGCAAGAAAATCCCAACGCATTCAATGAATTTGCAGCGAATTTCGCGGCTCAGAACAATCTCATTTTTGCAGAAAATGATTACGCTATTGCCTTTGTTGGCATTGGACACCGTCACCCAACAATAGAAATCTACTCGAAGTCGTATGCAAGCCGCCCTTACGATCACACTGATGAAGAACTCCGCGGTGTGAGTGATCTTGTCCACGCATGTCATGCTGCTATAGGAAGCCAGATTTCTTGTAACGAGGAGTGGTACTATACTCCAGTTGATGCTGTGTACAAAATGCCCTGGCACGTGCTCATCAAATGGCGAATAAACGTCCCAGCTGGATTTGAAGGAGGAACAAGTATCTTTATTAACCCGATGACACCTATTGATCTGCGTGACAAGATTGTCCCGCGATTGTTTGAACTTCGAGCTGCAGGGGTCCTGAACGGTATTTGCATCGCTGAGGAATGTCACATTACTCCAAATCCACTTAAGTATTACCTAAGGTAATATACCTTTCCTCTTTTGAACAATTTATCTAAATTGATTTTGAGATAGTTCAATCCGTCGTTAACCTTCCTAAGAGGAATGGCGGAGTGGAATTCGTTGGTGGACTTTGCTCCAGGTTAAGGAGATGAGCTTGTTTGCTCCTCATATTCGCCTGCGATCGCTTTTCGGTGCAGTTGATCTCCTTATCCTCCTCTCACTTTTCGCATTCATATATGGGCTTGTAAGTGTGGGGAGAGAATGGAGCGGCACGCTCCAACCTGTGGTGCAAATTGATCTCAGTCCAACAGCACTTCCGAGGTATACTCTCTTTTCTCTGTTCCGAGGCTTTGCAGCCTACGGCATTTCTCTGGTTTTCACTCTCGTGTACGGTTACATCGCTGCTTATGTCCCTAAGGCTGACCGAGTGTTAGTTCCACTACTTGATATTCTCCAGAGCATCCCGGTCTTAGGGTTTCTTCCCGGACTTGTCCTGACACTTATAGCAATTTTCCCTCACAGCAACTTCGGACTTGAGCTTGCTTCAGTTCTTATGGTTTTCACAGGACAGGTCTGGAATATGACATTCAGCTTCTACAATTCTTTGAAGACAATTCCATCGGAGCTTCGCGATGTTGCCTCGCTGTACCGGTTTGGCTGGTGGCGTCGATTCACTAAGCTCGAGCTTCCGTATGCTGCTATTGGTCTTGTATGGAACAGCATGATGTCTATGGCAGGAGGGTGGTTTTTCCTTACAGTGAGCGAAGCATTCGTGCTTGGCGCACACGATTTTCGTTTGCCTGGCATTGGTGCTTACATGAGTGTAGCCATCAGTAAGGGGAATGTGCCAGCGATAATTTCAGCCATTATTGCTATGACCGCGATGATTGTTGCTGTTGACCAGTTATTTTGGCGTCCGATTGTTGCTTGGGCTCAAAAATTTAAATTCGAGGAAATAGAATCAGAGATTGTCCCTCATTCACCAATTCTCGATTTACTGCAGCGCTCACGGCTTTTAGCTTTCCTTCGTGAGCAAATAATGACTCCACTGGTCGCGATGATTTCTCGGCGGATACATTCTTCGTACTCCACCTCTTTCTTAGAACGACTTGAGCGACGAATGGCTCCACGCTCCACACAAAGAGTTCTCATGTTGCTCTTGCTTATTACCACCCTTTTCACCGTTGGATATGTAGTGCTAAAATTCTTTCTACTTGTAAGTCAGCTTAACATCCAGGACTGGCTGAGGCTTTTTGTGCAGGCTGCCCTAACGTTCTTGCGAGTCGCTGTAGCGGTGATGTTAGGTTCTCTGTGGACAATCCCTGCAGGTGTTGCCATTGGACTGAATCCAAAAATCTCTCGATTCTTGCAGCCAGTTATACAGGTCATAGCATCGTTTCCGGCTCCTATGCTCTTCCCTTTGGTTATCATGGGACTTGGAGCAGCAGGGGTCAGCATAGAATTTGGTGCCATCGTGTTGATGCTTCTTGGCACGCAATGGTATATCTTATTCAACGTGATTGCAGGGGCAATGTCAATTCCAAGTGAGCTCCGTGATGTTTCGTTGTTGTTCCGTTTCCCGAAGTGGAGGCAATGGAAAACCATAATCCTCCCGGGTATCTTCCCGGCATTGGTAACTGGATGGGTAACAGCCACCGGCGGAGCATGGAATGCGAGCATCGTTGCCGAATATGTCCAGTACGGCGGCAAGACTCTGATTGCACATGGCCTGGGATCGACCATCAGCACAGCAACCGAGCAGAGCCATTTTGCTCTCCTTGCGGCAAGCATTGCCCTTATGTCGGTTGTCGTTGTTGGATTTAACCGCCTCGTCTGGAAGAGGTTATACCGTGTAGCAGAAGAAAGATTCAGTTTGAACGCGTGAGGGATGAACCTATGCCAACTGTAAATGGTGTACTGGGCGAATTAGTAAACGTCAGCAAATATTTTACGCTGCCATCTGGCAAATCGGTAGAAATTCTTGACTCCATTAACCTTGAGGTAAAGGAAGGGGAAGTACTTGCAGTTCTTGGTCCTTCTGGCTGTGGCAAATCAACGCTTCTGAGAATTATCACAGGGCTCATTCCTCCATCAACCGGTCAGGTGATCTTTAAGGGAGAGCCTCTTCTTGGGATAAACCCGAACACGGCAATGGTATTTCAAAACTTTGCGCTTCTCCCCTGGTTGACGGTATACGAAAATATTGCCATTGGTCTTCAATCAAGCAATTTCGACGATGAAGAAGTTGTTGATCGGGTAAAGAAAGCAATTGACACAATTGGACTTGAGGGATATGAAGAGGCTTACCCAAAGGAACTCTCCGGAGGGATGAAGCAGCGAGTTGGGATTGCTCGCGCCCTTGTGGTTCAACCTGAGTTGCTCTGTATGGATGAGCCTTTCAGCGGACTGGATGTCCTCACAGCTGAAAACCTCCGAGGCGAAGTAATTAACCTTTGGCTTGATCACAAGACAGATACGAAAAGCATCCTCATTGTCACGCACAACATCAGTGAAGCTGTCTTCCTTGCAAATCGCATTGTGATCCTCGGAACCAATCCCGGGCGCGTGCGCGTGATAATAAATAATGATCTTCCCTACCCCCGCGATACTCGATCGCTTGGATTCCTTTCGATGGTCGACCGTATCCACGATATCATCACAAATGCCATCTTGCCAGATGAAGTTGAAGCCCCAAGCGCAGAGATTCATCGCATCCCTGTCCGTGTTGAGCCATTGCCCAACACAGGTGTCAGCGAGATTGTCGGACTCTTAGAAATCCTTGATGACCAAAATGGGCAGGTCGATATCTTTGACCTTGCCGTGCGCATCGGAAAAGATTTCGGGACAGTGATCGGCGTCGCAAAGGCAGCGGAGATGCTCGATCTTGTTGATACCCCGAAACATACAGTGATCTTCACAGACCTCGGCAGAAAGTTCGTGAAATCTGATATCAACGAGCGGAAACGGATTTTTAACCAGCAGCTACGCAATTTACGCATCTTTCAGATACTTCTCACCATGTTGTCAAATGCAGAGCAACAAGAACTTGATGAAGAAATCGTACTGGAGGAACTTGCCCTTGTATTACCAAACGAAAATCCTGAGACGCTCTTCGACACAATTGTCGCATGGGGTCGATACGCCGAACTGATCGGATACAATGCAGACGAACAGACCATCTACCTTGACACCGGCCAGGAACGAGAATAATGGCAGAGTTGCTTCCTCAAATCACCGCCAAGGCGGGACAAAAAGGTGAAGAACGAGAACTCACCATTGAATCGTTCGCTTTCGAAGGAAAAAGCATCGCACGCAGCAACGGTTTTGTTCTTTTTGTACATGGGGCTGTACCGGGTGACACTGTCCGTGCACGCATCATCAAGATTAAGAAAACATACGGTGAAGCCGAAACTATAGAAGTCCTTAAAGCTTCTCCACTGAGAGTCCAACCTCTGTGTCCACACTTTGGAGTATGCGGCGGCTGCCGGTGGCAACATCTCAGCTACGATGCACAATTAGCTTTGAAACATCAAAATGTCGTTGACGCATTTGAGCGAATTGGAGGTTTCCAGGGGATTACGGTTTCCCCAGTCATTGGAGCAAAGGAACAATACTTCTATCGGAACAAGATGGAATTCTCCTTTTCTGCTCAACCATGGCAAATGGTAAAAGAAACCGCTCATGATAAATCTCAAGACCTTTCATTTGCACTGGGCCTCCATCCGGCGAAACATTTTAACAAGGTCATCGACATAGATAAATGTTTCCTCCAGTCCCAGACAAACAACGATATCCTTCGGTTCACAAAAAGTTTCTTCTACAGGCAAGGGACCTCTATTTATTGCAATAAAACGCACGAGGGGTATCTTCGACACCTTGTGCTACGCGAAGGAAAAAATACAGGCGAACGCATGGTCAACCTTGTTACATTCAATGACAACCCCGGGTTGGTCCTTGCCTACGCAGAAGCGCTCATCAGAGAAGTACCTGAGGTCACAACAATTGTGAACACAATCAATTCTCGTCGCGCACAAGTTGCCCTTGGCGAGCGCGAAAAAATTATTACAGGACCTGGCTACATTACTGAACAACTAGGGAAATTGCGATTTCGGATCTCCCCAAATTCATTTTTTCAGACCAACACTGCGCAGACTGAGGTGCTCTATCAAACGGTGATGAAATTAGCTGAGCTTGCACCCCAGGATGTTGTCTACGATCTCTATGCAGGCACTGGAAGTATCGGAATATTCATTGCACAGTCAGTTTCGCGCGTGGTTGGGATTGAGCTTGCTTCGAGTGCTATCAGAGATGCGAAGTACAATGCTCAGCTCAATGGAATCACAAATTGTGACTTCCTTGAGGGGGATCTGCTCCATCGTTTGAAGCATTCAGCAGAATGGATGCCATCGTTCCCAAAACCCACCGTTCTGATCATTGACCCTCCTCGAAGCGGAATGCACCCCGATGTTGTCAAACACGTTGCTCAGATTGGTGCAAGTCGGATCGTTTACGTCGCGTGCAATCCAACGACGCAAGCACGGGACATAAAAGCTCTTACAGAGAGAGGCTATCACATTGAAGTCCTCCAGCCTATTGATCTGTTCCCACACACCTTTCATGTCGAGAATGTCGCACTGCTCAAGCGAAACAGTTGACTGCGGAGCAATTTCTGCATTGTCCTTGTCCACCGTGGCTATCCTTGCTCCGCAGAAGCAATTTTTTTAGATTCATTTTCGTGAAAAAGTTAAACATTACTCCACTTGTTGGATTGACGCTTCAGGAAATGACGGAACTCGCTGAAGAACTGGGCGAGCCTCGCTACCGCGGACAGCAACTCTTCGCATGGGTCTACGCCCATCGTAGCTCCTCGATCGAAGAGATGAAAAATCTTCCGCGAGCGTTCCGGGAAAAACTCCGGCAAGTATCTACCCTGGAAGCCCTCAAACTTCGCTCTGTTCAAAAAAGCACCGCTGATGGGACAATGAAACTTCTCCTGGAGCTTCGTGATGGGCTACTCATTGAAAGCGTTGTCATCCCTCCAAATTCAGCATTCCACAGTGGCACTGCACGCAATGAAGACGAACAGAAGCGACTAACTGTCTGCGTGAGCACGCAGGTGGGATGCCCAGTTGGATGTATTTTCTGTGCAACAGGTTCGATGGGATTTTATCGAAATCTCAGCACAGGAGAAATCATCGGACAAATCATCGAAGCGGAGCGCGTTGCAAAACGACGCATGACCAATGTAGTCTACATGGGCATGGGGGAACCACTCCTGAACTACGAAAATGTGCTAAAATCGATCAACATCATCACCGGAGAAAATTCTCTCGGCATCAGCGCACGCCACATCACCATTTCAACAGCCGGTTATCCGAACCGCATCAAGAAGCTTGCCCTGGAACCAACAAAGGTAAAGCTTGCGCTTTCGCTCCACAGTGCTAACGATCGCCTCCGCTCCTATCTTATGCCACTGAATAAAAAATATCCTGTAGCCAAATTGCAAGAAGCTATTCAAGAATACTATCACCGCACACGGCGTCGAATAACACTGGAGTATGTTGTCTTTAATGAATTAAACGATCATGAGGAAGATGCACGGGCACTGATCGCCTTCGCCAGAAGTGTACCAAGCAAAATCAACTTGATCCCTTTTCACTCTTTTGATTTCATGGCGACGGCGACTCCCGCCGCCCAACTACGAACCCCTTCCCATGAGCGTATGGAACAATTTGCAGAGCGCTTAAGAGCAGCGGGACTAACCGTTATGATTCGCACCAGCGCTGGCAAAGATATCGCTGCCGCTTGTGGCCAACTGGCTGTGCAGGAAAAACAATCCGCATCTGGCGGACAAGTACTTTACCAGGAGATCGCTACTATGGAGGAGTCCACATGAAGCGTAGAAAAATCTTGTCCTCTACATTAAAGACCTTACATCCGCATTACTTACAAGGATTAGTTCTTATCGCTTCTCTCCTTGTTCTCTCCGGGTCTTCATTTAGTGAAGAGCATCACGCACGGACACGAACATATGATGTCGTCCACTACAAACTGAACCTCATCCCGGATGAACATGCGAGGACAATTACTGGCAACATAGAAATCACATTCGTTCCTCTGAGAGAGAAATTCACCACGCTGATACTTGACGCAGCGGAACTTTCTATTGCCAAAGCCACGACTTCTGCCGGCGTTCCCTTGAAATTCAATATTGAACCTGAGAAAGAAAAGCTCGCAATTGAACTTGACAAGCCGTATTCCCTCCACGACACTGTGAGCGTCACAATTTTTTACTCGGCAAAGCCCCGAAAAGGTCTCTACTTCATCCAGCCCGATTCAGCATATCCGAACAAGCCGTGGCAGGTGTGGTCGCAAGGCGAAATGGAAGATAACCATTATTGGTTTCCATGCTACGATTATCCTAACGACAAGGCAACGAGTGAAGTCAGCATCACAGTCCCTGATACGCAATATGCCCTCTCGAACGGACGACTTCTCCGTATCACAGAACACCCAGGCGAGCATAAAAGAACATTCCATTGGATACAGGACAAACCTATTTCTTCGTACTTGATCTCCGTGGCGGCTGGAGACTACGTAATCCTGAAAGACTCGTGCATGGGAAAACCTGTCGACTATCTTGTCTACAGGTCAAATGCTGCTGATGCTTTGCGTTCATTTCGTAAAACGCCAGACATGATCAGATTTTTCTCTGATAAGATCGGCTATGATTATCCATGGGATAAATACGACCAGGTCATCGTTGCTGATTTCATTTACGGAGGAATGGAAAACGTCACAGCAACGACACTCACCGATGGAACAATTCACGATGCACGAGCAGCACTCGATGTAAGCAGCGATGGATTAGTTGCCCACGAGCTTGCACATCAATGGTGGGGCGACCTGCTCACCTGCCGCAGTTGGGCACATACGTGGCTCAATGAAGGATTCGCTACATACTTTGCAGCACTGTATACAGAACACGATCAAGGAGAAGATGTATTCCGGCTTCAGCTTATGAACATGATGGATGGCGTTATCGCCGCGGATGCTGGAAAGAATCGCCGACCCATTGTGTGGCACGGATATTCCGATCCTACAGAGATTTTTGATGTCCACAGCTACCAGAAGGGGGCCTCGGTGCTCCACATGCTTCGCTTCGTGCTTGGCGATGAACTTTTCTGGAAAGCTTTAAACTACTACGCGCACAAAAATGCTTTTCGCAACGTCGAGACAAATGATCTCAAAATTGCTATTGAAGAGGCAACCGGAGAAAACCTCTTCTGGTTTTTCGATGAATGGCTTTCTAAGGCTGGCTACCCTGAGTACGAAGTGACAAAGCGGTGGGATCCGAGCGAAAAGAAACTCCACCTCATCGTCAAACAGATTCAGAAGCTCGATGAACAGACCCCACTCTTCATAATGCCGATCGACGTTGAGATTGCAACTGAGGCAGGTACTTCCATCCACCGGATTCTCGTCAGCAAAGCAGAGGAAGAGTTCGTCTTTACCTGTGCAGCAAAGCCGCTGAATGTAATCTTCGACAAAGGTGGATGGATATTGAAAAAGCTCACATTTGAGAAACCGAAAAACGAGTGGCTCTATCAACTTGCTCACGGCACAGCCATAGAACGCGTTGACGCGATCCGTGCCCTGAGAAAATATCTTGCCCTCCACCGCGAAGAAAGGGACGTTCTTGATGCGCTTCGGTTTTCGGCTGAAAATGATCCACTCCCTGTCCTCCGTGCCGAAGCGATAAACGCTCTGGCTCAGCTTCCCGTCTCAAGCGATGAAAAGATGACGCTCCTTCGCTTAGCGCGAGATCAAAATGCCCAGGTCCGCCGCGCAGCCATGGCGGCACTCGCTAATTGCACAGGACCTGATGTCGTTGAAACACTCCGCTCCGCATTCTTAGGTGACTCAAGTTACTTTGTGGCAGCGGAAGCCATGAAATCACTGGCTAAAATCGACACAAGTCACGCCTTTGAGATTCTCTCACAAGGGCTTTCACGGGATTCGCATCAGGATGTCATTCGCTCTGCGGCACTTCAGGGATTAGCTGAATTGCATGATACCCGCGTTTTGCCTATAATTGAATCATACACAGCATATGGGAAGCCCAACAACCTCCGCACGCTGGCGGTTCATCTCCTTGCTGTCCAAGGCGCAGGGAACGAAAAAATATTCGAGCAACTTGTTTCGTTGCTCCATGATCCCTATATCTGGACTCGTACCAGTGCTATGGAAGCACTTGCAATGCTAAAAGACACAAGAGCTATTGCACCACTGGAGCAAGCGGAAAAAGACGAGCTTGACGGCCGCGCAAAAAGAGCCGCACAAAATGCAATAATATTGATCAAGGAATCAACACGGTCATCTCGCTAGTAATGACGGTGGGACTCCGAACAATGGTTCATGGGGAACACATGCGAATTATTCTGTTTGGACCTCCAGGAGTTGGAAAAGGAACACAGGCAAATCTCCTTGCAGAGAAATTTCACATACCACAAATTTCCACAGGCGACATCTTGCGTGAAGCTGTTCATAACAAAACGCCTCTCGGACTCAAGGCGAAATTGTATATGGATCGAGGGGCATTAGTTCCCGATCAGGTCATGATTGAGATCATCCGGGAGACCATCGCTTCTGACAAATGTGCGAATGGATTCATCCTTGATGGATTCCCTCGCACAGTCGCTCAAGCAAAAGCCCTTGATGCCATACTGAGAGACCTTCATATCAAACTTGATGTTGTCATCGATCTTGCCGCAGACGAAGATGAGGTTGTGCGTCGTCTGAGCAACCGGTTAACGTGTCGACAGTGTGGTGCGGTTTATAATCTTGCAACCAATAGTCTGCCACAAGATAATAGATGTCCGAGGTGCGGCGGTGAGCTCTACCAACGGGATGATGATAAGCCAGAGGTTGTACGGAATCGGCTGCGTGTGTACCATGAGACAACAGCGCCGGTGCGCACGTATTATGCACAACAGGGTCTTCTTCAAAGCGTCGATGGAATGGGAACAATCGCAGATGTTCAACAACGCATCTTGAATTCGCTTCCACCAAACAGAGGGTGAATGTTCTTCAGAGAGGACGATGATCCAGATGGGACTATATAGCGATCGAGGGGTGCTGCTCGTTGGCCACCGCGGCTTCCCAACAAAAGCGCCAGAAAATACCTTAGCCTCATTTCGTATCGCCGCCGAAGTTCCCGTCGATATGGTAGAACTCGACGTCCATCTTTCAAAAGATGAGCAACTTATTGTGATCCATGATGCGACACTTGATCGAACAACTAATGGCAATGGTTCTGTTGCAGAATACACTGTTCAAGAATTAAAGCAGTTTGACGCGGGCTTTTGGTTCGGAGAAGCATTTAAAGCAGAACCCATTCCAACGCTCGCTGAGGTCGTTACTGCTCTACCGGAAACGATGCTCATCAACATTGAAATAAAGCCGGAAGCTGTTCGCGACAGCAATAACGGAATAGAAAAACGCGTAGGTGAATTTATCACCGAGCGCCGTCTTGAACATCGGGTAGTTGTTTCATCGTTTCATCACGGTGTGCTGAAATTGCTCAAGGACAGTTTTCCCGAAATTCACATTGGAGTTCTCTATGCCTTCCCACGTGACTTTGGGAAACGTCCATCGGAACTTGCAAAACGAGTGGGTGCGGAGATTTTCATCTGCAACAGACGCGAAGTTACACAGCGCCTTGTAGACAATGCACATGAGAATGAACTGCGCGTGGCTGTTTATACGCTTGATACACCAAGGCAAATTGCTCGCGCGCTTAACCTTGGCATTGATGCAGTGGTCTCTAATGCCCCTGATGTGGCAATTCAGGTGATGAGATCACGCAATCTTCGATAAAAAACCGAAGGGGTGCACAATGAAACGGTTGATCATCAGTATCTGGTCCTGGCTGCTCTTGATCCTGCCATCTCATGCACAAATCCTCGGAAAGTACGTTGCGAACATTGCGCAAGAGAACGCAGGATACGTCCAGCCGTTAGCTGATGCGTTTGGCGCAAATCTAAATTCGGGTCTTTACCACACAGCCGATGTCCATAACCTGCTCGGAATCGACGTCGGTGTTAGAGTTATGTTCGCAATCATACCTTCAAGAAGCTTAACGTACTCAGGTGTACCGCCTCAAAAAATGCCAAACCCTTACGGGCTGCCCGATACTGTTCCGACGGGCTATCCATCCAGCGCAATAACGGCAACGATCTTTGGAGCAAAAGGGACAACAGTCAAGAGCAGCGGGTACCCTTACTCCCCTGCCGTCCCTGATTTCACTTTCCCAGATGGACTGGATATGAGCACTCTTGCCCTTGCAGTCCCTCAAGCAAGCATTGGATTCCCTTTCGGCACGGAGGTTCTTCTTCGTTATATACCTCCGATTCGCCTGAATTCAAGTGTCGGGGACGTGACATTCTATGGCGCTGGTATTAAACATAGCCTCAGCCAGTACATTCCGCTGATCCCTCTGGATATTGCAGCGCAGGCTGCATATCAACGGTTCACCCTGCAGGACAGCACCGGTGGTCCGTTGCTCACTGCAGATGCAATTGCATTTAATCTCATCGCCAGCAAAACTATTACACTTGTAACATTGTACGGTGGAATCGGTTACGAACACTCAAACATGACAATCACATATACCTATGTGACAAGTTCTCCGCTGCCACCAGAACGCATACCGCTCAAATACAATTTTGCAGGAGAGAATAAGTTTCGGTGGACTGTTGGAATCACTGCGCGACTTCTCATTGCAAGTGCCAACATTGACTATACATTTGCAAATCAGCCTGTACTAACCTTAGGAGCATCGTTTACGCTCCGATAGAACCCATGAAACCTGAATGGACCACATTTCTGAACGTTTTCATTTCGGAGGTTAATTATGCAATCACGTGAACTCGTACTGCAACAAAATAGCGCTGTCTCTATTACCCGGGAAATCCTTTACGCTATCTGGGGAGTTGCACTCGCTGTGTTGTTCCCTATTGTGTTCCACTTCTTCCAGCTTGGAAGCACCTTCTTACCGATGTTTGTCCCTGTGCTTACCGCTGCATTAGCTGTGTCGCCTTTTACAGCCTTCATCGTTGGCGCATTGTCACCGTTTTTTTCCTTTGCTGTGACGGGTATGCCAACCGTCGTGCCACCGATAGCGGCTGTGCTCGCGGTTGAGCTGAGTCTTACCGCTGCTCTAACATCTGTTCTTTCTCATCACATGCGATGGAGCCCATGGCTCATCATCCCATTCGTGATGCTTGTTGACCGCATCGGAATGGCACTGTTTGTGACGATTGCCACACCCGGATTTATAACACTCGCAGCTATCGCTGCCGGATTCCCAGGTGTTATACTGCAGATCGTGGTGGTACCTATTCTTGGCAATTGGCTTCTTCGCCACGAGAAGTAATCCGCGGCATTTCACGGCGGAACAATGCTCTCAAAATATAACATGGGGCTCTCGTAGCAGAGCCCCTTGAAATTTTTACGTGTTTCTTGGCAGATAGGTGATAAACATCAGAACGGATTTTTCAAGACAGTGAGTGCGAAGAAAGGGGATAAGTTACCATCCACTTACACCTTTGCGAAACAACCCCGCCAAGGCATCGGGGCAATGTTCGACACCATTGCACACCGGTATGACTTCCTGAATCACTTGTTAAGCCTGGGAATGGATAGGCGCTGGCGAGTGCAAGGAGTGAAAGCGCTGCAGTCGGCTGTAGGCAGAGCCGGGGCAAGCATCCTCGATGTTGCTACCGGAACCGGCGATTTAGCAATCGCAGCGTTGCAAATGAAACCGCCGCTGCTGGTGGGAATTGATGTTTCACGTGAGATGCTGTCACTTGCACAAAAAAAATTCTTTCGTTACTCTGTGCTGACTTCGTCTGGATTTTTTGTCCAGGCTGCAGTTGAACATCTTCCAATTCCCTCAGAAATCTTTGATGCAGCGATGGTTGCCTACGGCGTCAGGAACTTTGCCGACCTCCAACAGGGACTCAGAGAAATCCATCGAGTGTTGAAACCCGGTGGAAGATTTCTCGTCATTGAATTTTCATTGCCCAAATTCCCGGTCATTCGCCAGTTGTATTTATTCTACTTTGGCAAACTTCTCCCATCTATTGGCAGGTTCTTTTCAGGGAGCCGATACGCTTACTCATATCTCCCTGCCTCAGTCGAGCAATTTCCTCAGCCTGAGGAATTTGTCAAGGTTCTTCAGGAGGTTGGATTTGCTGAAGTGAAATG
>JBMFJZ010000015.1:0-30190 GCA_049973045.1 Bacteroidota bacterium
AAACAGGAGGAACAACTATGACGGCGTTGCGTTATCTGATCTGGATCGCGGCATTTGCCTCTATCCTTTTTGCAAGCCATTCAGGGGTTGTGGCACTACAGTCAGAGCCAGGGAATGGGGGAGGTGGCGGGGCTTACGGAACGTGGGGTCCGGTATGGAGACAGAAGGGAAACAGTCTACTGCACGACTTACGACAGCTACTTTGACCCGATTTCGCTAAGATGGTACATCAGAATCACCAAAGTCGAGCGCGACATCGTGTGGAGAGTAGAGAGGTGCGGAGGAAAGGGGAATGACTGCACAATTGGCACGGAGCGACAGTGGTACGTAAGCGGTGGATGTTAGCCAGCAAGCTGAGCTAGATAGACCCATGAAGAAGCGCAGAGATGAGTCCACGGTAGTTGTTGCAGCGCGTCTTAAGCGAGCCTTAGGAAGAGCTTGTTTGCCAGAGGTTCTTCTCTGCGCTACTATTGTTCTTCTCGCTGCTTCGTCATTGGAAGGCTGTGGCACTCGCCCGAAGGCGCTGACTCCGCGGCAACAGTCGATCGCTCAGTCGATTGAGCGAGTGTGGTCTGATGATTGCTTCATTGCTGAGACGGATACCGTCGAGCTATCGGCACCCGACACGGTATTGCTTGACTATGGCGTTGACATTTCTGTGGCATTCTCAGGTAATCTCATTGCCATCGGGAACAGGATGGAAAGGAACGTTGTGCTATTCTCTCGAGATGGGAAGTTCATCAGGACAATAGGGCGAAGAGGTTCAGGACCTGGTGAGTTTCAGGGCGTATGGTGTGTCGCCATTGATGCGGCGGACCGAATCTATATATACGATGACCAGTTGGGAAGGGTGTCGATATTCAATGCTGAAGGCATCCTCAAATCTACTTTGCAATTAGTTGGGGTACCGTTCCACTTGGTCAGGGACATGGCAGTTGGTCCTACTGGATTGATTTTCTTGCACCATGTGCCATCGGAGGGAGTTCCCGGATTTGTATCAGTATGGGATTCGACGGGTAGCCTCAAGAAAATTCTCTTGAAGCCTTCGGATGACAAATACCGCGGCTACCTTGAGCGTGGATTCTTGGACGGAGGTATTCAAATATCTCCGGATGGAGTACTATTCGAGACCAATGCTTACTCCTATCGTGTCTCGAAGGTATATCCGAATTGGGTAGAAACTTCTTTCGGAGAAGAACCTCCTGATTATCGTCCTCTCCCCAGATATCGCCCCTCCTTCGAAAAGATAGAGGAGTTCGAGAGGGCAACATCAAAAGTTACACTTATCTTGCAACCATTCTTGCTGCAATCCTCAGGTTTACTTCTGCAAGAAGTGTTAAATCCTTGGGAAGAGAAGCTAACACTGTTGCATCAGGTTTACGATACCTCTGGGATTTATCTCGGTACTGTTAGGGCTAACCACCTTTTTCAGGCGGAATCCGGCGGCTACTTGCTTGGTTTGTATCCTAAATATGGAAGCCCTAAATATGGGGACGTGGAGCAGCGCATTCCATACGACATTATACTTTACAAGGAAAGAAGGTTTTGACGCTTGCTTCAGCACCTTCTTTAGTAACTTTGCAAAGCTCAATAATGCGGTGAGGCTATGTTCAACGAGAGTGCCAGAAGAGAAGATATGCAGCAGCCAAAGAAATTAGTTGCGTCCTACATGGTACCGGCTGCAATAGCCATTGCTGCTTTGTTTTTCTCGGTTTGGCTCCTTAGCCATAGACAGAAGCCATCGCAATCAGGCATTGAAGAGCTAATTCCTAAAAAGGGGACAAGCCTTGCAAACCTTCGAATAGTTGACTCCTCAGGCAACGAGAGACCTCTTGATTTTTCTCAGCTGCAAGCTCCTGTTCTTATAGCTTTTGTAAGGGAAGTTGATTGCCAATCTTGTGTCGAGTTAGTCGTATCGGAATTTAACAGACTCTCTTTGCAAATTAATGGCAAGAAGCCGAGTTGTGTATTGATAGCTCATGATGGCGAGTTCTATAAGCATCTGAGGATGCGGTACAACACTGTTTTTCCGATTTACTGGGCAGCCCGAAGTCAAGCAAACGCACTTCTTTTTGGCCTGGGTAGTCCGTGCATTATTGTTGCTGACAAGCGTGGATTGGTTACCGCAGCCCGGATTGTAATCCCAGGCCAATATGAGGCGACGGAGGCGTTCATCGATTCAGTGGTTGCAGTAAAGGACCGTTTTTAGTTGCGGCACAATCCCCCAGCAGGAGCTTCTTATTTTACAGCTTTGGTATAAAGATAAAAGGCGCGCCTCTTAACGTTTGAACTGGAATGCTGCCTCGGAGTATCATAACAAAGCCTTCAGCCACGAATCTCACGGTTCGGGTAATAAAGCCTTGATGAGTTACTTACCTCACTTGCCAATCTAATTCCGTATAGTTACATTTTGATGTATCACCTATTGTTCTCTCCTCAAATACGTGTAGCAGGTGTTTCGCAGATAGTAGAATCGCTCTTATGGACGTTTTCTGTGGCTTCTATTTTTCAAAGCCGCCTCATATTTTCATCCCGCAACCGTAGAGGTTGATATGTCACTGACCATCACCTCCGTTTCTCGGCCTGTAACGACAGCGATGTTCTTCCTTGGCATAGCATTGATTGGGGTGATCGCCTTCACGCAGATGAGCATAGATTTCCTTCCGCCGGTTCAAATTCCTGAACTTCTTATAGAGACCTCCCTGAAGGATGCTCCACCTGAAGAGATTGAGAAAACTGTCACAAAGCCCATCGAGTCGGTTGTGAGCACAGTTGGCGGTGTGAATAGAGTGTGGAGCATTTCCAGTGGGGCTCGATCGCTTGTGAACGTGAGCTTTTATTGGGGAACAAATGTTGATTACGCGATGCTCGAGGTGCGTGAGAAATTAGACGAGATCCGTTCCCTTCTTCCACAGAATGCCGGCCGGCCAACTATTCTTCGAATTGATCCTTCGACAGAATCGATCATGACAATAGGCGTGAATTATGTAGGGATGGATCAGAAGACAACGGATGTTGCTGGCGCTGAGCGTGGTCCTGGTGATTCGAATTTTCTCTCCCGCAATTCAGCAATGGAATCACGCTTATCCGAGCTTAAGATATTTAGCGAGGCGGTGATCAAGAAGAGACTGGAGCAACTTGAGGGTGTTGCGCAAGCAGTTGTGGCTGGTGGTGCGGAACGGGAAATCCTGGTTGAGGTTGATCCGGAGAAACTGCAGTCGTTTGGCTTGACATATGAGGATGTCACCCGTGCACTGGAACATGCCAATTTAAATCTCGAAGGGGGTTCAATTCGGAAAGGCGTGTTTCGTTACTCATTGCGGACTATTGGTGAGTTTAAGAGCCTGAGTGACATTGCGAATGTACCGGTGCAGAGGGGTTTGGTGTCAATTCCGTTAAAGCAGCTTGCCTCTGTCGTGCAAGGTTTCGCGGAGCGGGAAGGGTTTACACGAGTTAATGGCAGAGAGGCTATTGTTATCTATATCAAGAAAGAAGCACAGGCAAATACTGTCAGCGTCAGCAGGAAAGTGCGAGAAGCCCTTGCTGAGATGAACAATGAATATCCCGATGTTCACTCAAGCGTGATTTTTGATCAGGCTGAATTCATCAGTAAGTCGATCAGCGACATCGAACAAGCAATTCTTGTCGGAGCTCTCCTGGCATTTCTAGTCCTGTTCCTCTTCTTGAGAAATCCTCGTTATCCTCTCCTTGTTGGAATTGCAACGCCGTTCTCTATCCTGCTGACTGTAGTTCTTATGTATTTCTTCAAAGTAAATTTCAACATCATCTCGCTGACCGGTCTTGCGCTCGGCATCGGAATGATAGGCGATAACGCTATCATAATTGTCGAGAATTTCTCAAGATTGAGAGAGCAGGGTTACTCAGTTAAGGATGCGGTTATTGACGGATCCAAAGAAATAAATCTTTCCGTTGCAGCTTCAACTTTCACAAACGTTGCAATTTTTCTCCCGGTGGTACTTGTCAAAGGCATCGCCCAAAAGCTTTTTCTCGACATAGGCTTGACGATGACGTTTTCTCTGCTTGCCTCTTTGTTAGTCGCGGTTACTCTCGTACCTTCGCTGCTTGCGCGGAAGCGAAATCAAGTAGCACAAGCCAACGAGGAGTCAAGTGAAAAGCTCGGGCGCTCGAAATTGATGCTGGTTACCATTGTTGTCAGGAAGCTGTATCAGGATTTTATGAGTTGGTACCTTCGCCTTTTGCGAAGATTCCTTGAAAATCCGAAACCTGTCTTAATTGCAACCGCAGCTATCACTGTGGTCTCATGTGGGATGGCGTTTCTCATCAGAACAGAAGAGGCACCAGATATCGATCAGAGTCGCTTTGTCGTTGAACTTGCGCTTCCTCCGTCATCGACTCTGGAGGCTACCTCACTTGCTGTTTCCAGAGTAGAGTCAGTTCTCTTGTCAATGCCTGAAATTGAGGCTGTGGTTTCCGACATAGGTATCTCTAATCGAGAAGACTATTACAGCGTTTTGTATTCTTCAGTCAATAAGGCAACGATCGACTGCCGGGTAAAACACGGCTACAAAGTACAGAGTGCAATTGCCGATTTGCGTGACCGCCTTGGGCAAGCACAGCAACTAACTCCCCGGCAGATGAGTAGCTCAATGCACATGATGATGAACAACGCCCTTGCAACGTCGGATGTTAGCATTCTTATCGCCAGGCCAGCAACTACATTTGAGCGTATTCTTCAGCCACGCAAGAGTGAGATCGAAATTCAGGTATTCGGAAATGACCTGGCAATTTCCCAACGAATCACAGATACGCTTCTCTCCAGACTGAAGAGAGCAACCTACCTCACCGATCTCGGGATGGAGAGTGAACAAACAAGTCGACAGGTTTGGTTGATTCTTGACGATGAGAAAATTAATTCTCTTGGACTTGATAAAGCCTCATTGGTGAACGAGATCTCTCATTTGTTTCAGGGAAAGATAGCTACCTATTTCAATGAGTTCGACAGGAAAACAGCCATCAGAGTCATACCCGCTAACAATGAAAGGGACAACAATATACAGGCAGTTCTGGATTATCAGATCCGGAATGTAAATGCAGGAACCGCTTTTTCTAACAGGGAGCAGGGAGCGGCGACTTCGAATCGGCTCTTTAGCTTTGGTTCGATCCCCTTAAGAGAAATTGTGAAAGTGGAAGAGAGACAGGGATATTCAAGCATTGCCCACGAGAATCAGCAGAGGGTTTTTATCATTCATGCCAACACGCACGGGCTGGGGATCCTTCAAGCTGTCGGGAAGATTCAAGACATCGTTAATACGTTGCATCTCCCGTCAGGATATCATGTGAAGGTCGGCGGGCAAATTGAAGATATCCAGATTATGCTGAAAGGATTGATCATAATTATCTTGCTTTCGATTTTCCTTGTCTATGTTATCCTTGCTTCGGAATACGAATCTATCATTTATCCACTGGTGATCCTCACCACGAGTCCTCTCGCTCTTGTCGGTGCATTCATCACAATGTTTCTCTTTCATCAAAGTTACAACCTCATGTCCATCATCGGCATCGTGATTATGCTTGGGGCAATCGACAATGATGCGGTGATTGCTGTTGACATGATCATATCGAATCGGCGGAGTGGGATGCCGCTTGTTGATGCGGTGCTGGATGGTATGCGTAAGCGATTTCGACCAATTGTGATGACAACATTGACTTCAATTCTTGGGATGATTCCGTTGATTCTTGGGATTGGAGCTGGACTGGAACTCGCTGCAGCCCTAAGCTATCCGATCATTGGCGGATTGATCGGCTCGACGCTATTCACCTTGTTCTTGATTCCTGTTGTATACAAGTTCTTCGATAGCATCTCTCACAGGGAGAGATGAGAAAACTGTTTCTGTAGTTGGGATGATGTAAGTAAGTGTGTGAAGCATGCATTCTATTCTTAATCGTCCGGTAAGCGTGCTTGTGCTTCATCTTACGGTGCTTGCTCTTGCCGTGTTTGCTCTTACCCGTGTGCCTGTTGAGCTTGCGCCCGAGATGGATTTCCCCCGTCTTTCCATTATCACAATGTGGCAAGGTGCTTCCAGTGAGATGGTCGCTCGAAGCATCACACTTCCTGTGGAAGAAACTGTGTCTTCATTGGAAGGGGTAAAAAGAATTTCGTCGCGCTCCTCAGAAGGGCAATCTATCGTGGACGTAGAGCTGCAGAAGAACGTAAATGTTGATTTTGTGCGATTGGAACTCATGGAAAAACTTTCCGCTCTTGCAGAACGACTCCCTCCGGGAGCTTCTTTCCCCGCTTTGCAGAAATACGTACCACAAGATTTTCGTGAGCTTCAAGGATTTCTCAGCTATAATCTCTACGGGAACATGGGCCTTGCTGAAATTCAAGCTTATGCAGAAGAGCATATTAAACCTGCGCTGATCGCCATCAATGGTGTGGGAGCGGTGAGAATCCTTGGTGGCGCTGAGCGACAAATTTACGTCCTGCTTGATAGGCAAAGAATGGAGAGTATGGGGATCAGCATCGGTGGGGTTCTGAACGCAATTAACAGCGCTCAACGAAAGGTGCCTGCAGGCACGATAGAAGCAAGTGAAAAAAGGGAATACGTATTTGTTGGAAATGTGTTAGACAATGCACATGAGCTGAATGAAATTTTCATTAGAAATCAGAGTGGGGCGCTTTTCAAACTGAAGGAAGTTGCCCGGGTCGTTGACTCGATCGCAGCGCCGAGAAGCATAGTCAGGATCAATGGTACCCCTTCTGTCACCCTGGAGATTGATAGGCAACCGGGTAGCAATACGCTGAGTGTTGCTTCAGAGGTAGAGACAAAAATCGATGCGCTAAGAAAAACGCTCCCCTCTTCGCTTTCCCTTGTGAAGATTGCCGATAAGAGCAGAGACATGAGGATGGAGATCGAGGAACTCGGTAATAAGGCAGCTCTTTCAGGGCTTGCAATTTTTCTCGTTATCGTTCTATTCTTCAGAAATTTCTTTGTTTCACTTCTGATGGTTCTCTCAGTTGGATTTTCGGTTGCTGGAGGTATCATCTTTCTTGGCTTCACGGGCATAGGCCTCAATGTGATCACGCTCGCAGCATTAGCTCTATCGCTTGGTATCGCCATCGATAACAATGTGGTCGTTGTGGAGAATGTCCACCGCATGGTTGAACATCAACCTGACGTTTTCTCCAAGCCTGATAGGTACTCCCCGGTCCAACTGATTTCGACGGCTTCACGCGAAGTTTGGATTCCCCTCCTTGCTGCGACATTGACCACCATTGGTGCACTGGCTCCGGTGTTCTTCCTTCCGGAAGATCTCAGACCATATTTTCTTCAATTCGCAGAGACAAGTGCAGTTGTGTTGATTTCTTCAGTTGTTGTCGCATTCACACTTGTACCCGTGGGCATACTGATTTTAATGCGGTTCAAATTGTATGGCTTTCATGGAGAAGGAAGGATTATCCACTGGCTGAAAAAAGGATATATTCCCGCTGTGAAGTGGATGGTTCTACACCGTCGAGCGGCTGTTTTATTGGTAATCTGGCTGATTGGGTTTCCGATCTGGCTTCTTCCTGAAAGGATTGAACCTCTGGAGAAAACAGCGGGACGATCGCTTGGTGAGCAAAAGCTTCCTACAGCGAATGCGGTTCTAAGGCAGTTGGTGAATGGATTTGCGGCTATCTACAACAGCACTGTTGGAAGTGAATTTTACTCCAGCATCCGTCCTTATCTGGATTATTCGCTGGGAGGTGCCACGCAGTTGTTTTTCCAGCATGTCTACAAAGGTGAGCTGTGGAAATTTGGTATGGAAACATACCTCGTTGTATATATTGATGCGCCACAGGGGACGCCGGTTGAGAGAACAGATGAGTTTGCCAGGCAAATTGAAAACGCGCTTGCCCCAAATCTCAAGGCAATTGACAAAGTCACCACGCGGGTTTCCCCAGAGTTTGCCTCAATCCGCGTTGACTTCAGTGATCAGGTTGCCAGAACTGCCATCCCGTTTATCATCAAAGACAATTTGACAAGTCTTGTTGCTCAAACAGGTGGATTCAGTGTCTCCGTTGTCGGATTTGGTCCCGGGTTCTGGTCTGGGGGTGGAGCAGTCCCAAACTATACAGTTGAGGTGACCGGCTATAATTATGAGAAGGTCAAGGAGATCGCTCAGAACGTTAGCGAGATGCTCACTCGCAACCCCCGAGTTGACAATATCAGGATCGACCGCCTTCCGTGGCAATCTGAGAACTACGGGGCAGTTGCGGCAATACGACGGGAGGAACTGAACAAAATAGGAGTCGATGTCTCCACGTTCCTTAACTACTTCGCGGCAAATGTTTCTTCCGAGTTGAGTCGCGGTGCACTTGATATTGCAAATGAACCTGTGAGGCTGGTTGTGAAGTACAATGATTTTCAGCTAAGTTCAATTGACAACCTCGGGGAGAAGATTTTCTCAATTTTGACTGAAGGACCACAAACTTCAGGCAGTAAAAAGGTAAAAATATCAGACCTTCTCACCTTGAGAGTTGACCCGGTAATGCCCGTGATTGAAAGGGAAAATCAACAATACATCCGATATGTTACATTTGATTTTAAAGGACCTTATGAGTTCGGTGAGCGGTGTGTAGATGGAGTTGTGAAATCGGTACCGGTTCCGCCGGGGTATGAAATAAAACGACCAATGTGGTTCTTTGAATTCGAGAAGAAGCATGCTGTCCCGCTCATTTTGCTCAGCTTGCTTTCTCTTCTTGTTGTTTTTATGGTGACAGCATCGTTGTACGAGTCATATCGGAAACCCTTTGTGATTATTCTATCTGCGCCGATGTCTCTAATTGGACTACTTGCCTCATTTTATTTCTTCGATGTTAATTTCGGTCGCGGGGGCTATGCGGCAGTCCTTTTCCTCATCGGCATATCCGTTAACAACGGGATTCTACTTGTAGACCGAATCTCGCATGCGGGTGGTAACTTGATCAAGGGCGTGGGCTTAGAAGGCGCATCAAGTATTGCCAGTGCGGCAGCCACTCGGCTTAGGCCCATATTGATCACAGCCCTCGTTGCTGTTGCAGGTTTCGCACCGTTTCTATTCACGTCAAATGTTTATTCATTTTGGTATCCTTTTTCTGTAGGGATTATCGGAGGCATCGCAGTTTCAACAATCATGATACTTCTGTTCACGCCAGCCTTTTATGATTTAGTGACATCGCACAAGCGGAGGTATGCGAAATGACGCACGTAAGATTTAGTTTGCAAAAGAAATTGCTCATCTTTGTTGGAGCACCATTAGCACTCTTTGTAATTTCTCTGATCCTTCTTCTGAATGGGGGTAAACGCGAAGGTAAGCAGGAGGAGATCAAGGTTTCTCCGTCGGATATAACGTTCCCTGTCGAAATTGCGGTTGTAAGGAAGGGGGAGTTGATATCATGGATCAGTGCTAATGGCTATGCACAGGCTCTGCGCGAGTTTGAGGTGAAGCCAAAACTGAGCGGACAGATAATGAAATTAAGTGTACAGAACGGGATGCATGTTCGCAGGGGAGAAGTCTTGATGAAACTTGATGACACAGAGTATCAGCTTGCGCTTGAGCAGGCTGAAAGTCGATTATTGAATGCGCGTGTCGAATACACTCTTGCGAAAGCCGGTGCGCCAGGGGGACGAGATGTATCAAAATATAACCAACAGCTTGATAGTCTCCGCGCCACATATCAAGCAGCAAAAGAGAAGTTCAAGGACGGCATGATCACACGGGACGAATTCGCGCGGATCAAGAGAGATTATGAGTCGCTCCTTGTGTACACATCGGTGAATCCTGAAGACGTTGTTGCGGTAAAGACTGGATTAAGTGACGCTCTTCATGAGTATGAGAAGGCGAAGCTGAATCTCAGCTACACCGAGCTTTTTGCTCCCTTCGATGGAATAATTGCTGATTGTTTTGTTCGTGAAGGCGGCTATGTTCAAAGCGGCATGACGTGCATGAAGGTCATCGATATAAACGCTGTGAGAATTTTGTGTGAGATAACAGAAGCCGACCTCCTCAAGCTGAAAGTTGGTGATCCTGCAATAGCGGAGTTTGTCGCTATTCCAAACAGAAAGTTCTACGGCAACGTGGTTGAGATTAATCCCGTTATTGACAGTCAGAAGCGTACCGCACTTGTCACGGTTCAAGTCGGAAATAGTGGATCGCTCATCGAGCCGGGCATGTTTGCAAGTGTTCGCATCGGGGGCGAGGTTCTTCGTAATGTTGTTATTGTTCCTCGTTCGGCGGTCCTTGTTAGAGATAACCGACCTCTTGTCTTCACAGCTGAAGGCGGTATGTCGCAGTGGAAGTATGTGCAACTTGGTCGCAGCAACGATGATTACTATGAAATACAGGAAGGCATCGTAGCGGGAGACACTCTTATAGTTGGGGGCAACTACAATCTGGCACATCAATCGAAGATTCGTGTTCAAGCTTTAAGGCAATATTAAGAGGACGCGAGGATGGGTTCAAAATCAGATATCCAACAGGGCTGGGGAGGATGTGTAAGAGCTGCACTGCTGGTAGCAGAAATAGAGCAGAGGATCGCTGACGCCCAGTTGTGTGTGAAGACATTAACACGGCGACTTGGCATAAGCAATTCATATCTCCGGGAGGTTGTTCGCATGAACTGCGGCATCAGTCTCGGAATGCTAATTGAAACCGTGAGGTTGGCGCATGCAGTTGATCTGATGATGGATGCTAAAGGTCAGACGCTTTATGAGATATCAAAGACGGTTGGATACCTTAGTGCGAGGACTTTCAGAGAAGCTTTCAAGAGGCGGCTTGGGATGAGTCCAAGCGAGTGTATGAGGTTGCTGCATGAGAACGATGAGAGATGCAGGGAAGCGATTGCAGAACTGGGGGCGTCTCTGCGGAGTGCTCAGTCAGCGGTGTTGCCCCGCATTTTCCGTCAGATATTTCCGGCGGATTTTTCCCGCGAAAAACGGTAGGTTTGAGGTATTGACAAAAGGAAATTTGCGATGTATATTGGTACTACTGTTATCACGAGAAGATCTCGTGCGGAACAAGTGAAGGGAGATTAAGTTAGTCTCCGCATGTGAGAATGCGATGCTGACTGTAACTGGTTGGGATAGCGTGCTTCAGTTACCAGCCAGCGGTCACACATGCCTCTATGTAAACCAGGATACAATTGACCACTTCGAGGTTCAAGTGGTTCCCGATACGATTTCCCATTCAGATACGGCAAGTATCATTGTCCGAGCTAAAGACAGAAATGATAACAGCATTGCCGTGAGTGGAGCAACTCCGCTGTATTTCCGGCTTGACGCAAATGGAGAGCGCTATGGAGGTCTGATGGCGCCAGATGGGAATAGGGGAGTAGCACTTGACGGGATTGCATATGCTGATGCCCGCTCTGGGAGAATAAGATACATTGCGGATGGGGAACCCCCGGACACCATCCCGCAGATCGTCGCCATCGGGGTAGTGCGAAGTGGGTACTACAATAAAAGGGGGAGCGGAGTGGTATGGGTGGTCCCGCCTACCATCAGGATCAGATTGGATCTCGGGAAGAAAATTTTGCGCCCCCTTGCGAACGCACATAATAAACCTAATCCAAACTACAATCCAAATGGGCCTGATAGAAGGCGAAGAATCATCGACACTTCAAAGGTGAAGGAGACCACAATAACCATCGCTGTTACAGATGCAAAAAATCGTGGCAGGCCAGGATATCCCTTTTTGATTCGGGCATTGGTTAAAGGAGCCTCAGGTGGCCACGACCACACAGACACTCGTCCTACAGGGCGATTCATTACCCCCGAAGGAGACACCGTGTCAGTTTATCGCGGGAAGACAGGTAGTGATGGGAAGGCGAGACTTACATACCGTAGCAGCGGCTACGGAGGAATAGACTCTATCTTTGTGCAAGGGTCAACTCCAAGAGATACTGCAAGCGCAACAGTGCACCTAAAGATGGGGGATTTTGAACTCCTCACTCGAGGGGAACATTATAGACTTATTGGAGCCTACGGTCAGCCCGGAGTTAACTCCCGGCACAGCATAAATCACTACGGGACTGCCACACTTGTCAAAAAGCTCAAGGCGCTTGCAGACACCGTGTATGCGCGTTCTGGCTACGTTCTCAGAATCAATGACATGAGCCTAATTTATGGCGGACCGTTTGATATCGAGAACAACTGGAATACACCGCATGAAACGCATCGCGAAGGCATTGATGCGGACATTGATGATATGAGTGCAGACGGCCGACATATTCCAAGGAGCTACTTGCGGAGGAAAGTACGGGGTCTCGGAGGTGGCTTCCTAGACGAGAAGAATCATTATCATGTTACTTTTCGATGAATTGTAAGCAGGAGGACCGTAAAATGAATCCGAGATGGATTTTCATCTTCCAGATGTTGTCAACATTTATCCCGGGGTTTATTGCAGCTCAGGACTCTGTGATACCCCGCAACAAAATAGCTGAGCAAGTATCTGCAGCGATTAATAAGCGAGGTGAAACTTACACGTACAGCTACACTGTGAGAAATGGCGCAGGAGCAGAGCAGAGTATATGGGGATTTCGGCTTATCATACCGGAAACCGTTCAGGTGAGCGATCAGAGGGCACCTGAAGGGTGGGATCCGTCTTACGGGATTTGGGAGTACAAAAATTGCTTCGTAATATCGTGGGGTTCCGCTGATGAAGTTGACATTTCACCTGGCAGCTCCCTTGGTGGATTTTCCTTTGCGACAACTAAGTCGATACCGGGGATTGTTACCTACTATGCAGAAGGCTATGCACCTCCACCTAGTTTTGAGCCAGGAATGGCTCCTGATTCAATTCCAGGTTACGATGATTTAACTCCATATGGTCCGGGTGTTGTGGGTAAGACAGTTGGACCTGTTCCACTCCCATCGTTATTGACTCCCGTGAATTTTCTTGACACCCTTATTTCGTACAAACATCAATGTCTTACCCTCGGCTGGCTTATAGATAAGCCTCAGCATGAGAAAGATGAAGATGGCGATGAAATTGGTGAGGGTGTAGTAAAGAGACTTGATCGAAGACTGAATAGAGCACGTGAGGCACTTGTGAAAGGCGACTCTTCAAAGGCAAGGGGAGAGCTTGAGAAGTTCATCACTAAAGTTGAGGAGCTCTACAAGGAGAGCCAGCATCGTGAGCAGGAAGGCGAGGAGGAGAAGTTCGCCTACGGCGGACTCAGCAGCGAGGGGTATGCCTTACTGAGATATAATGCTGAGTATCTCAGGGATCGTCTGAACGTGGAGGACAAGTCCGGGTATGACCTTATACAGAGGCATATGCGCTGGTGAAGTATAATTTAGAATACCTGCGGGACTGGCTGGAATCTCACAGATAAGGAGCTGCTCTTTACCGCAAGTATCATAAACATCCGCACTAATCACTTGAGGAGCTAAACGAGCATACCACTATCTTTCCATTCTCAATGAATTACCAACTCTACCTATTTGCAAAAGTGTTGGGGAGGCTGTTACGGTAATTAGATGAGCATACCCTCCGCAGTGTTCCGTACATAGCAACAATAGGTTACTGAGCACTCCGTCCGAATGCAAAAGAGGTCGTCTCTGGCGGATAACAGTTAGATTTCTCGTAGAACCTCTAATTTGATCGCCGTGGCAGTGGTTTGCAAGACCGTGGCTTGCTTCGTATATTAAACTCTGGTATAGTTCAGCTTGTAAAAGGATGTTTCGAGGTGCAAATGGAGCCTAACTGAGGAGATTTTTCGATTTCAAAATGGAGTAGGAGAAAACTAATGTATACTTCTATTGATAATATGAAACACCGGCTTGCAGGGATTCTTACTGGCATTGGTACGGGAACAATCACCATCCTTAATGAGAGCCAGCTGCGGTCGGAGGCAATTGATGAGCTTGTTTATACCGCAGTTTTTGCTCCAAGCAACGAACTCAAGGATGCTGCAAGGGGGGTTATCCAATCCGCTGCAGATGTGCTTGGGGTCAAGCCAGCTTCTATTCAGCCCCTCTACGAAGCAATGGGGCGGTACGAGGTCAAAGGCTTCACAGTGCCAGCGATCAATATACGTGGGCTAACTTACGACACAGCCCGAGCAGTCTTCCAAACTGTACATCACCTTGAAAGCGGGGCATTTATCTTTGAAATTGCGAAGACAGAAATTGGTTATACCGACCAGAAGCCGGCAGAGTACGCAACTGTAATTCTTGCAGCGGCGATAAAGGAAGGATATCGTGGTCCGCTATTCATCCAAGGCGATCATGTTCAAGCGAATGCGAAGAGATACTCAACTGATCCAGAGCAAGAAATTGAGAGCCTCAAAAAGGTTATACTGGAAGAAATCAATGCCAGGTTCTACAACATCGACGTTGATACATCCACGCTGGTTGACCTTTCCCTTCCAACGCTTGATGAACAACAGCGAGCAAATTATGAAAATGCAGCAAAACTGACGCAGTTTATTCGAGAGCATCAACCTCAGGGGGTCACGATTTCCGTTGGAGGAGAAATCGGTGAAGTCGGTGGGAAGAACAGCACTCCTGAGGACCTCCATGCTTTCATGAAAGGCTATCTCTCGAATCTCAATGGACATAAAGGGATCAGCAAGATCAGCGTCCAGACCGGGACAAGTCACGGCGGGGTTGTCCTTCCAGATGGAAGTATTGCTAAAGTGAAATTGGACTTTGACACACTGAGAGTTCTCTCAGAGATAGCCCGGAAGGACTACGGAATGTCCGGTGCTGTACAGCATGGGGCATCAACATTGCCTCCGGAACTGTTTGACAAGTTTCCACAGGTTGGTGCATCGGAGATACATCTTGCCACTGAATTCCAGAACATGATCTATGCGCTTATTCCTTCGGAACTCCGTGAAGACATCTATGCGTGGATTAGAGCGAACTTATCTGGGGAAAGAAAGGTCGGTGAAACAGAGGAGCAGTTCATCTACAAGACGAGAAAGAAGGGATTCGGTCCGTTCAAGCAGCAATTTTGGGATTTGCCGGAGGATGTTCGGCAGAATGTTAGAGAAGAGCTTCGAAAGAAGTTTGAATTTCTCTTCACCAAGCTCAATGTGGCGAACACCGCTGAGGTAGTCCAGAAATATGTGAGAATCTAACCCAGTTGCAATTGAGGCATTGGAAAATGGGTTCGTTGACTCTGTGCTAAGATTCGTAGCAGCACAGAGTCCTTTGTTTTCAGTGAGGATGGCTGATTCTGCTGGTCCATCATCTGTAAGAAAGTCATGAATACAACATCTCCACAATTTAGTCTTGAAGCAGTCAGCGGTGAGAAGCAACGAGTAGCCCTGAGCTCAGTTGCTGCTGGTATTTTTCTCACGGGATTCAAGCTTGGAATAGGACTTTGGACAGGGAGCCTTGGGATCATCTCAGAGGCAGCACATTCGGGACTTGATTTTGCTGCGGCGCTTATTACTTATTTTGCTCTCCGTGTTTCTGATAAACCTGCTGATCGCGACCATATGTATGGGCATGGGAAAGTTGAAAACTTTTCGGCGCTGATCGAAACGATTCTCCTGCTATTCACCTGCGGCTGGATTTTCTATGAAGCCCTGCGCCGACTTTTCTTCGCTCGTGTTGAGATCGAAGTCAATTTTTGGAGCTTCTTCGTTATTATAACTGCAATTGTAGTGGATTTCTCCCGCTCTCGAGCCCTTGGACGGATTGCTAAGAAGTACAATAGCCAGGCTCTTGAAGCCGATGCCCTCCATTTCCGCACTGATATATGGAGTTCTTCAGTTGTTCTCCTCGGTTTGTTATTTTCTCTGCTTCATATACAGATGGCGGATGCAATCGCTGCAATGATTGTTGCTGGAATTATTGTGCTGGTGAGCCTTCGTCTTGGTAAACGAACTGTAGATGCACTGATGGACCGTGCACCGGAGGGACTTGTGGAGACGATCCGCAAAGAGGTTCTGGGTATCAAAGGAATTGCTGGTGTCGAGAATATACGCGTTCGACAGTCTGGGACTCGAATGTTTGTTGACATGGTGGTGAATGTTCCGCGAAGCCTCCCCTTTCAGGCAGCTGATGAACTCGTTGACGGTGTTGAGGATCGAATTCATGCTGTTGTTCCTAACAGTGATGTTATCGTCCACATGGAACCAGTCCCATCTGAAGAAGAAACTTTGGTTGACCGCGTACGCGTTGTTGCTCGAAATGCTGCGCTCTCGATCCCGTGGCGGACAAAGCACATAGATAGCATGATTCATGCAAGAGTACACCATGTCCACGTCTATCGGCTCAATGATTCCGCGCAGGGTGAACTTGGAAGTGAAGAAAAAGCAAGGTATCACGCAACACTTCATGTTGAGTGCGATAGCAATATTGATTTCCCTGAGGCGCATGCTCTTTCCGGAGCAATCGAGAAGAAGGTCAAGGCGGAGCTGCCAGAAATCGCCTCTATCGCAATCCGCATTGATGAGAGGAGCAATGCTGTTATGGATGCGACCGATCTGACTGCTTCAAAAGCCGATACAGTTGAGATGATGCGTGCTCGTGCTCTCAGTGAACCCGGTGTGCTTGGATGTGAGGACATTCGTCTCCTCGATTCACATGGGAAAATTCGGGTGTCGATGATATGTTACTTTGATGGTAGGCTGCCGCTCAGAGAAGTGGATAAGACGCTGACCGCAATTGAACGATCAATTTACTCGTCCATGGAGAACGTTGTTGATGTGACAATCCGCGCTGTGCCCCAGGGTGCTTGAGGAATGCTTTTTCAAGAAGCTTCGGCAACTGTTTTTCCGGATAATTAAAAGTCTGCTTCTGTTAGAATATGTATCCTTCTCTCCATGAGCAAGCTCAAAGGAAACCCTCGTATGGAAAATATCTCGAGACATTTCTACATTTGTAAAGGCGTTCTAAAACGCTGGAAGCAGTCTGTTATCCTTTTGGTGGGGCTCTCTTTCTTTTTCTCCTTATCGATCCGGGCGCAGCAAGCAGTTCTCCAGTTTGGGTGGCTTACCGATACTCATATTGGTTTCCCAGCCACTGAACGAGATTTACGAGAGATCATTGCTGATGCGAATAGCTTGCATCGGCAATTGAGATTCTTAATTGTTTCAGGCGACGTCACAGAAAAGGGATTGGACTCTGAGCTTGTTTTGGCAAAGAAAGTCCTCTCCGAATCCCGCGTTCCAGTTTTTGCTGTTCCCGGAAACCATGATACGAAATGGTCGGAGTCTGGTACGACAACATTTCCGAAACTCTTTGGCTATTCTCACTGCACATTTGAAGAAGCTGGGATACGGTTCATCTGTCTGAATTCCGGCATCCCACTTCGCAGCGGCGGGCATTTCAGCCCCGAAGAGCTCAGGTATCTTGACTCAGTTCTTGCTGTAACTCGGACCAGCACACCAATTATTCTATTTTTTCACCACCCGCCTGTAGAAACGGAGCTTGATAACAGCGCTAAACTTTTTGAACATCTCAATGGCTACCGGGTGATGTTCATTGGTGTAGGACATGGTCACGCTAATAAATCATACACATTCGGTGACAACGGTGTCCCAGGTATCATGGTTCGATCTACTTTGAGCCGTAATAGCACCCCCGGATATACAATTGTAACGGTTCGAACTGATAGTGTTATCTTCAGTGAGAAGAAACCCGGAACCGCGGAATACCAGTGGCATGCGATAGCGTCGCATGGAATTCAGGTGCGTTCTGCGCGCGATGCTGTGCAGGGGAGCAAAAGCAACGATTCATTGAGTGAGCGCGCAAGGATTTCTTGGCGGACAAATCTTGCATCTACTGTTACCGGCTCACCTGTCGTTGCCGATAGTCTTGTGATCGTTGGTGCTTTCGATGGGAATGTATATGCTCTTTCGCTATGCGGAGGAGAAGTTCGTTGGAAGACATATGTGGGCGGCTTCATCGTAGGGACACCAGCACGATGCGATTCGCTTGTCTACGTAGGCTCAACTGATGGTGTGTTTGCTGCTCTTGATGTATATTCAGGGAAAATCCTCTGGCAAGGGAAGACTACGCGTTCATCCTCTATCATTTCATCACCAGTGTGCTGGCATGACCGAGTCTTTTTTGTTTCAAGCGACCGAACACTGCGTGCTGTTGATCGCGTTACCGGTCATACGATATGGGTTTCGCAACCGACGGTCGGTCATGTTGAGACCCGCCCAGCTATAGCTGACAGCCTCTGGATTGCGGGTGCCTGGGATGGACATCTATACGGAGTTTCAACAACGACGGGTGCTGTGAGGTGGCGGTGGACGGAGAACGACAATTTTTACTATTCTCCGGCGGCGTGTTTCCCTGTTGTGGCTCAAGGAGTCGTCTATGTGACAACTCCCGACAAACATATTTCGGCTGTAAATGCCGCTACAGGCGAAACGCTCTGGAGAACTGGTATCACGAACGCATGGGAGTCTATTGGCATTTCTGCTGATTCCTCTATTTTGTATATTCGTGGACTCCAGGATACGGTGACAGCAATTTCCATAGCTAATGCGCTCGAACCTAAGATCCTCTGGCAAGTCAGATGTGGATATGGATTTGACACAGCCCTATCAATGCCAGTGTCCGCCAGAGGGAGACAGGAGGCTGCCGCGAGAGATAAGGTGGGGGTTCTTTTCTTCGGCACAAAGAGGGGGATGGTTTACGCGCTTGATCCGCAGCATGGAGAGATTCTGTGGCGACAAGCTGTCAGCGATAGTTCCTGCGCCTATGTGAACACAGTTGCGCCAGTTGACCGGGATCATGTGGTCGCAGCAAACATGGATGGTGTTGTGGTTCTCATTGTGGGTTTGAGCAATGAATGAGGCGATGAGACAGAAACCTGAGCGACCGATCCGGTGCGTCATTTTCGATGTTGACGGGACATTGGCACAGACGAACGATTTAATTTTCTCCACATTTAATTATGTTGCTGAACGGTTTGTCGGGAAGAGGTTTTCTCCTGAGCAGATCATTGCCTTTTTTGGTCCACCAGAGGAAGTTGCCATTGCTCGACTCCTTGGGGAGGGACAACTCCCCCGCCTCAGGCGGGCTGTTGCTGAATTCTATGAGTATTATTACACCCATCTGCCTGAGATGGCACGATTGTATCCCGGGATCGATGAGCTGTTAAAGGAACTGAAGGGGCGGAACATCAGATTAGCGATCTTCACCGGGAAAGGGCGAAGAACAACTCTTATGACCCTTGAGGGACTTAACATTGCCCACTACTTTGATCTTCTCGTGACGGGTGATGACGTGACAGATCATAAGCCTTCTGGAGAAGGAATAAGGCAAATTCTGATAAAGCTCAAGTGCAGTCCTGAAGAAACCCTTATGGTTGGGGATTCAGTGTCCGATGTCAAAGCTGCCTGTGAAGCCGGGGTTCGAATAGCCTCTGCTCAGTGGGATTCATACTCAATTGAAAAACTGAGGGAAATGAAAGTAGAGCTATCGTTTCAAAGTGTTGCTGGGCTCCGCCGTTGGCTTCTATCGCAGGTAGATAGAGAGTATTCGGATGAGTGTCGCCGTTGATGAAAGGTCCCGATTCTCGAAAATGGTGATGCGGTACGGTATCGCATTCATCATTGCATTATTCTATGTGACGGTTGCTCTCCATTTCAACTACACCCCCGACGATACGTACATTTACTTGCGATTTGCCCGCAACATCGCTGAAGGCAATGGATTTGCGTTTAACCCCGGCCAGCCTGCGTACGGAGTCACTGGACCGCTCTGGAGTCTTTTGATTTCGATTGGAAGCCTGCTTCACTTGAACCTTTTCGTTGTTGCGAAGATCCTTGATCTTGTGTTGGCAAGTGCGGCTATTATCCTTTTTGTTCTCTTTGCGCTCGAAGTGTTACGCGATCATCTTGCTGCCGTTGTTGCGGGTTTTGCTCTCTCGGTGAATGTGTGGGTGTTGCGCTGGAGCGGGACCGGGATGGAGACCTCCCTCGCGCTTCTTCTTGTTGTTTCTGCTGCGTATGCCGCAATGCGTAATGATTACCTACTGGCGGTTGTTTTATCAGCTCTTTTGACACTGACGCGACCTGAAGGGCTCCTTTTCTTTGTTATCCTGATGGCCGATCTGGTTGTGAATTCGGTGAAGAAAACCCGTGCGCTCAAGAACATGCCGGTCTACCTTGTTGTCTACGTTGCAATTCTCTCACCGTGGTTGCTCTTTGCCCTCTATCAGTTTGGGACGGTTATTCCGGCAACTGCAACGGCAAAGTCTGCGCTTCGGGACTTTTGGAGCATGAGATGGTGGGCGCTCACCCAGGAGGCAAAAATTTTCCTCGCATCTGACCTTTTTGATATGGCAGCGCTCGTCATTGGAGTTGCATTGGTTACAATTTCTCGTAGTCCTAGAGCTCAAAGTTATGATGATAGGAACCGCCTCTACCCGCACATTTTCGGCTTCCTTTGGATTATTGGTTTGCTCTCAACATATATTGTGTTTGGAGTAGACGTCGTCTCTCGATACTTTGTTTTGGTGATTCCTTTCCTCATCGTGTATGGATTTTGGGGATTCCTGCAAATTCAGGCGCAGTGGGGGGCTCTCCGTAAACTTGGGTTCAATGGCTTGGTGCTATTCGCAGGACTCCTCCTTGTGGAAAATCAACTTGTCTATCATCGAACTGTTCTACCGCACATGCGAGAATTTGCAGTCGGGATGAAAGAGGCAATTCTTCCTATAGCCCTGTGGTTTCGTGACAACACTCCACACCAGACAATAATTCTCACTCCGGACCTCGGAGCAATTGGTTATTACTCTGATCGTACTGTCTACGATGTTGCTGGATTGGTGACGCCGGAGATGTTTGCCCTTCGGAAGAAAGGATTCAGCTATGACGAAATCATGACCAGGCGGATGTATCGTGGGCTTATCGCTCCTGATTACATTGTTGACCGAGCAGCTCACCCTGATCGGTTGAGCAGCCCGGATCTTTTACCCCTCTTCACACAGCAATTCCCCAGCCTCGGGATTTCAAAGCGTGGAATTGTGTTCTACACAGTCTACAAGGTGAGAAAATGAAGGAAGTCCGCTTGTTTGTCCTTGCATTGGGTCTAAGCCTTCTCACACCTGCTTTTAGCTTCTCACAGACCAACGAACTACCCTTTATCGAAGGATTGCGTGTTTACAGCAGTGCAGGTGAACTTCTTCCCCCAATTATCCTCCGGGGAGACACTCTTGTCGATGGCGGACCGAATATTCTCAACGATTTTATCACAATTGAGTTTGATGTGCATACCAAGCTTCCCCCCGATCTTCAAATCAAATTCTTCCACTGCAACCGTGATTGGGTAATTGACCAAAACATTTTCCTGATTGATGAATATCATAACACAACTTCGTATTTGAATTACAAGTCTGCCCCCGATGGTGTGAAGTACTACACGTACCATTACACAAATCAGTTTCCTGATCCCTATGAGATTATACGCTTTAACTATTCCGGCAACTGGGTGTTTCAGATTTTTAACAGCGATAACCCGGGCACAGTGCTTGCTGAAGGACGTTTTATTGTTGTTGATATGCAGTGTAGTGTTCATGTCAATGTGATTAATGATTACTTTACAGAAGTGCCTTCGCCACTGAACCAGGTTAATCGTGTACTCGCCTCAGTGATTGTTCCGGAGGAGCTGAACCAGGCTTTTGTCACAACGGCTGATGTATATCAGAATTGGCGCCTGTATAATCCTCGGCGTATCGACGTAAATGATCGAGATCCTTACACCTTCGTTGAGGGAATTACTTCCTCAAGGAAACGTTTCATTGTGAATAACGTTGAGCCCGGAAATGAGTACCGAAAACTCGACCTAAGTAGCCTCACTGCTTATCCTAATGGTCAACCGGTGCAGCTTCTTGGTGGGCCTGACCAGTCGCGGTTTTATTGGGAAGGTGGAAAAGACCTCGGCGGCGGCTCACGTGTTACTGAATTTACGGGGATTCGGTCTGACTACCTCAATGTGGAATTTCGTCTACAGTTAGCGCAGAAACCGTCAACCAGCATCTTTCTTGTCGGAGCATTTAACCAGTGGCACCCAAATCTTTCAGACCTTTGTGCATATGACTCGACGCGGCAACTGTACACGGTCTGGAAATGGGTCAAACGTGGAATATATGATTATCAATACATCCTTGGCAGCTGGGATTCCGCCAGAGGGGAAGTAGTCAAGCAGAACTGGGTGGCGCTTGAGGGGAATGACTGGCGAACTATCGATGAATATACTGTGGTTGTATATTACAACGATCCTCGATTTGGCGGGTTTGATCGGATTGTTGGAATTGGAGTCGCGTCAAGCAACGCCGTGATTCCTTGAGGTGAACTGATGGATGGATCTCTTCGTGTTGGCGTCATCGGGGTGGGGCACCTGGGCTCACTCCATGCAAAATTCCTTTCGGAAATCGAGAGGACAATCTTGGTTGGTGTGTACGACCTTGATTGTGAGCGTGCTGCTGCAGTTGCACGCCATGTAGGAACGCGTGCTTTTCCATCTCTTGATGATCTCATCGAGGCTTGTGATGCTCTCACTATTGCAACACCGACGAGCACACATACAGAGATAGCAAGAAATGTTCTTTCTGCACATCGGCATCTATTTATTGAAAAGCCGATGACCGCCACTGTTGCTGAGGCTGATGAGCTGATTGCTTTGGCAAATGAAGCAGGTGTTCGGATCATGGTTGGGCATGTGGAGCGAT
Organism: Bacteroidota bacterium; assembly: GCA_049973045.1. Taxonomy (GTDB): domain Bacteria; phylum Bacteroidota; class Ignavibacteria; order 0-14-0-80-59-12; family 0-14-0-80-59-12; genus JBMFJZ01. Next base: position 22,654 of record JBMFJZ010000015.1, read on the forward strand.
TCAACCCGGCGATTTTAGCTTTGGAGGGTTACCGATTGGATCCAATGTTTATCGAATCTCATAGATTAGCGCAGTTCAATCCGCGCGGGACAGATGTGGCTGTTGTACTTGATCTGATGATTCACGATATTGATTTAATTTTAAGCCTTGTTCACTCTCCAATTGCTCACATCGATGCCAACGGTGTTGCAGTTGTATCACAGACAGTGGACATTGCAAATGCTCGTATCCAGTTTTCTAATGGATGCGTTGCAAATGTGACGGCAAGTCGTATTTCACAACGGAAGATGAGAAAGATGCGCCTTTTTCAACGCGATGCATATATCTCCATCGATTTTCTAGAAGGTTTGACAGAGGTCTTTCGTCTTGTTGACGTTCTCGAACCACATGATCAGCCAGCTGTTCTGCTCGGGCACATTGAACGAGGTGCTGTGAAACGAAATATTGTATATGAGCAACCAGAACAGCCCGAAGTAAATCCATTGAAATATGAAATAGAACAATTTGTTGCTGCTGTGCAGGATAATCGTCGTCCACCTGTGACGGCGGAAGAAGCTCGTGCGGCGTTGGCAGTTGTTGAGGAGATCATCCATCGTATCGAGGACCAAGGAATTGCTCCATGAGCCGTACGCGAACCATCGACATTGCGGAGCCAATTCTCTCAGCTATCGGTGCTTTGGCTGATAGGCACGGGATCGAAGTATATGCCGTCGGTGGCTATGTGCGAAATAAACTCCTCCAGAAGCCTGTCACTGATCTGGATGTGGTAGTGATCGGAGATGGGGTTGCTTTTGCAAAACTTGTTGCTGAAGCCTTTCATCGAGAACACATTGTGACATACGAGCGGTTCGGTACAGCAATGGTTCAGTTTGAAGGGACAAAGGTGGAGTTCGTTGGTGCGCGGAAGGAAAGCTACCATGATGACTCGCGGAAGCCCGAGGTTAATCGTGGGACCCTCAGGGATGATTTGGCGCGACGAGATTTCACTATAAATGCTATGGCTGTATCGCTCAACGCTGATCATTGGGGAACACTCGTCGATCCATTTGATGGTGAAGGAGACCTTCAAAGAAGGCTCATCCGTACGCCACTTGATCCAGAGCGGACTTTTAGCGATGATCCGCTTCGCATCATGCGAGCGATTCGGTTCGCCAGCCAACTTCAATTCTCTATAGCTTCTGTAACGCTCGCTGCTATGCGTCGCATGAGGGAACGGTTGAACATCGTTTCTCAAGAAAGGATCACTGATGAGTTCCTTAAAATTCTCATGTCGCCGAAACCGTCTGTGGGATTGAAGCTCATGTACAACACCGGCGTGATGGATATTGTCCTGCCGGAAGTTTCTGAGCTTGCTGGCGTCGAGCAGCGGAAGGATTACCATCATAAGGATGTCTTCTTTCATACATTGAAGGTTGTTGACAACGTAGCCGAGGTGAGCGATTCGCTATGGCTTCGTTTTGCAGCACTTATGCATGACATTGCGAAACCGCGCACGAAATCATTTCGCGAAGGGATTGGATGGACGTTCTATGGCCATGAGGAACTCGGTGCAAGAATGATGAAAGGGCTCTTTCATCGGCTTCGCCTACCTATGGAGCCGCTCAAATATGTTGAGAAACTTATTCGCCTTCACCTCCGACCGATGGCGCTTGTCGATGAAGGGGTGACAGATTCTGCCGTGCGGAGACTTCTTTTTGATGCCGGTGAAGAAATCGATGATCTCATGGTTCTCTGCCGTGCCGATATTACCTCACAGAATCCATCTCTTGTTAATCAATTCACGCGCAACTATGATCGTGTAGTTGAACGAATGCGTGAAGTTGAGGAGAAGGACCGCATCCGGGCATGGCGCCCACCGATCAATGGGAATGAAATTATGGAAGCGTGCGGTTTGGAACCGGGTCCGCTTGTTGGAAAATTAAAAAAAATGATTGAGGAAGCAATTCTTGATGGAAAAATACCACATGAACACGACGCCGCCCTTCAGTATCTCCTTTCGATAAAAGATGAGGTTATTGCGAGCGCTTCTGAGCATGAACATCGTAGGAGTCCTCCGAAGGTCCAGAAGAACCTCTCCTCAACAGGGAAATCTACGTCATGATGAAACCCTGATGAAACTTTTTCGTATGATAATGTGTCTAATGTATGTGTTTAGTTATGTTTGACATATTGAGGTTGATCCTATGAAACGAAATATTTTTCGCCGTGTCTGGAGAGAATCTCTCTGCCTTCTCAGCGCAGCGTTCTTACCAATGCTTGCTCAGGCAAACAAGGGGAACACTCTCACTTTGCAGCAAGCCATCCGCATTGCCGTTGAACAAAATACCTCCATTCTCCAAACCCAGTACAATGTTCGCGCCACCGAAGCGGGAGTGATTGCTGCATATGGAAATTTGCTTCCAAATGTAAATCTCTCAATGGGATGGAATCGAAACCAGGTCGACCGAGCTTTTACGTACATCCCGAATGTCGGTTATCTACCGATCCCGACCAAGTCTATTACCAACTCATATACAGCGGGAGCGTCTTCTTCGATCCTCTTGTTCAACGGGTTTGCAAATACTGCCACGGTCTCTCGCGCTGCAGCAAACAGCCTTGCATCTCAGTACACCCTGGAACGTACCAAGCAATCAGTTGTCTATCAAGTTCAAGCAGCGTATCTGAATGTTCTTCGGACAGAGCAACTTGTTCGTGTCAATGCAGAGAATCTCACACGTGATTCCGTTCAATTGGTTCGTAGCCAGGAGGCAAATCGTGTGGGCTCAGTCGCAATCGCCGATGTGTATAGATGGGAAGTCCAGGTTGCAAACGACCAATATAACCTTGTGCAGGCGCAAAACAACTATGCAAAGGCGAAAGCAGACCTACTTGCATTACTTTCTCTTGATGTCACAGCAAACTATATAATTCTTGATTCTTCAATTGTTATCGATATCGATACATCTGAGTTTGCTGCGACGAACGCCCGGTATCAAGATTTCTCTCGGCTCTATGAACAAGCGCTGAGCAATCGCCCGGACTACAAGGGGGCTATAGAATCTGTGAATGCTGCCTCCTCGTCCGTAACAATTGCGCGGAGTGGTTATTTCCCTTCTGTCAGCGCATTTGTTCAGCAGGGTTTGAATAGCGACGTCTTTTCTATCGCAGGTCTCACAGATAACCGATCGCTCTTTTGGGGTCTTTCAATCCAGTGGAGCCTTTTCGACCGGCTGCAAACGAATAATCAAATTCAGTCGGCTAAGGCATCGCTCGGCATAGCAGAGGAACAACTCGCTCAGACACAGAGGCAAATTCAGAGCGACTTAAAAAAAGCTCTTCTTGATCTTGACGCAGCTGAGAAGCAATACGTCGCCAGCGTCAAAGGAGTACAGTCGGCGTCGCTTGACAGAAAGACCGCAGAGGAACGATATATCCTTGGCGCAGGAACCATTCTCGATCTTACGACAGCAAATGCAAACTACGTTCTTGCACTCACGAACAAAATTAATGCAGCTTATACGTATATCGATGCGAAAAACAAGCTTGATTTTGTTCTGGGGATCAATCACTATTAATTGATTACGCAGAGGTTTTTATGACAGCTCTCCAGCGATCAAAAAAACGAATTATCGTCTTCTCTGGAATAGGAATCCTCGTTCTCGCACTGGTTGTTCTGGTCATTTTTGGCAGCAAGCGAGAAACAATTGTTCCTGTTCAGGTCGAGAAAGTTCAACGACGAACAATCACTCAGATTGTGACAGCCTCGGGGAAGATTCAGCCTGAAGTTTCGGTCAACATCAGCGCTGAAGTAAGTGGTGAAATCATTACGCTGCCGGTGAAAGAGGGAGTAAAGGTACGCAAAGGTGACCTCCTCGTTCGTATTAAACCAGATCTTTATGTTGCAGCAGTTAATCAGGCATCGGCATCATATAACTCTGCGAAAGCATCCTTGGAAAAAGCTCAATCCGACTACGAGCGTGTGCGGCAACTATACGCAAAAAAGCTTGTCTCTGAGTCCGATCTACAGGCTGCTAAAACTGCTTACGATGTAGCAAAAGCCCAAGCTGATCAGTTCAAAGCTGCTCTCGAAAGGGCGAAGGAAGATCTTGCGAAAACCTCGATCTACTCCCCGCTTGATGGGACGGTCAGCAAACTTAATTCCGAGCTCGGTGAACGTGTCGTAGGAACCGGCCTTATGGGTGGAACAGTGATCATGACGGTTGCAGATTTGACCAAGATGGAAGCGATCGTCGATGTTTCAGAAAATGACGTTGTCCTTGTCGAAATCGGTGATACAGCGACCATCGAGGTTGATGCACTGCCAGGGAAGAAGCTTAAAGGAATTGTAAAAGAGATTGCAAACACTGCCACAACTACAGGACTCGGCACGCAGCAAGAGATTGTAAATTTTCCAGTGAAAATAAAGGTGCTTGACCATATTGAGGAACTTCGACCTGGTATGTCTGTGACCGCAGATATTCGTACAGAGACGAAAAACGATGTCATTGCTGTACCGATTCAGTGTGTTACTACCCGGATGCTGGACTCAGCTGGTGCATCGGTCCGTAATGAAGCCAGCTCCGATACGACAAGTTCTATCAACAGCGGAAGACATGTGGAAAAGCCGAAGGAAGTTGTGTTTGTGGTGGAAAATGGGAAGGCGAAAGCCGTTCCCGTTGAGCGCGGCATCAGTGATGATTCGTATGTGGAAATTACGAAAGGTCTTCAGGGTGGGGAGGAAGTTGTTGTTGGATCCTATAAAGCAATTAATCGAGATCTCGAAAACGGTGTCACTGTTAAAATTGAAAAGACCCGTGCTCCAGCTCGTGGTTCGTAATTCGGAGGAACGATTGTATGCCACTTATACGGTTGCAGAATATTTCGAAAATTTACAACGTGAATGAGGCGGAGGAGGTGCACGCGCTCCGAAACATCACGGTCGAGATCGATCGGAACGAATATGTTGCTGTGATGGGTCCGTCTGGTTCTGGAAAATCGACTTTGATGAACATCGTTGGCTGTCTTGATACACCTACATCGGGTCTATATGAGTTTAACGGTGTGAATGTGAGCCAGATGAGCGATAATGAGCTTGCTCGCATTCGCAATAAGGAAATTGGCTTTGTCTTTCAGACCTTCAATCTACTTCCTCGGTCAGATGCTCTCCACAACGTAGAGCTTCCCCTGATCTATGGAGGGGTACCGGCCGCCGAGCGGAGGCGCCGGGCATTGCATGCACTGGAGCAGGTTGGTCTCGCCGATCGGATTCACCACAAGCCTAATGAACTTTCCGGCGGACAGCGCCAGCGGGTTGCCATTGCCCGCGCTCTTGTGACAGAGCCCTCGCTCATTCTTGCAGATGAACCGACAGGCAATCTCGATACGAAAACGGGTGACGAAATCATGGCGCTCTTTGAGTTGATCCATGAGAAAGGAAACACCATCATTCTTGTGACGCATGAAGAATACATAGCCGAGCATGCGAAACGGATCATCCGTATTCGTGACGGCATGATTGAGCATGATGAACGTGTTAGCAATAGGAAAGTGTTGAATTCTTATTCAGAGACTACTGCGCTATAACACAAAATGATCACGCTGACTGAAATTCGAGAAGACCTCTTCATGGCGCTTCAATCGCTCCGCTCCAATTTGATGCGATCGACGTTAACCACACTCGGGATTGTCATCGGGATTGTCTCGGTGACACTCATGGGGACGGCTATCGAAGGACTTAATCGTGCATTTATGACGAGCATTGCCTATATTGGCGCGGATGTGCTGTACATTCAGAAATTTCCATGGATTGTTGGTGAGGAATGGTGGCGATATCGCAATCGAAAGGACATAACGCTTTCTGAGGAAAAAGCTGTTGAGGAACAGTCGACTTACGCAGTGGCGGTCGCGCCTTTTACAGGCTCAATGGCAAGCGTGAAATACGAAGATCAATCTGCCACAGGAGTTGTTGTCGTTGGGTCGAACCAGAACTATGCTCTGCTTCAAGGTGCTTCGGTGGCGGAAGGTCGATTTCTCACCGAGGCGGAGGTTGCCGGTGCACGGCCTGTGGTTGTCCTTGGCTCGGAAGTTGCGCAGAAACTCTTTCCCCGCGGTGGGTCGCTCGGCAAGCTTGTGAAAGTGGGCGGGCATAGCTTCCGGGTCGTTGGGGTTCTTGAAAAAATGGGAAACTTCCTCGGACTTTTCAGTCTCGACACTCGCGTTGTTATTCCCATTTCCCAGTATTTCCAGCATTTTAAAAGCTACCACAGCAGCATTGACATTGGGGTGAAGATTCGAGATGTCAATAGTCTTGAGGATGCCAGGGAAGAACTGCGCGGCATCATGCGGAAGGTGAGGCATGTTCCTCCCGGTGCCCCAGATGATTTTGCCATCAATCAACAGGAGCTCCTCATTAACACCTTCAATTCCATTGGAGTTATCATCGCGGCAGTTGGCTTATTCATCACTGGACTGGCTCTCACCGTTGGCGGCATTGGAATCATGAACATCATGTTCGTCTCCGTGACAGAGCGGACAAGGGAGATTGGGATTCGGAAAGCTCTTGGTGCCCGACGTATCACTATTCTTGTGCAGTTCTTGATTGAATCAGCGGCTATTTGCCTTTTCGGTGGATTGATTGGCTTAGCGATTGCATTTCCTATGTCCATTCTGATTGACAAATGGGTGCTCCCAACAGCAATGCCGGTTTCAATTGTGGCCATTGCGATTTTTGTCTCGCTTGCTGTCGGTATCATTTCTGGTTTGCTTCCTGCCTATCGTGCCTCAAAACTCGATCCAGTAGAGGCGCTGCGATATGAATGACTGTTCAGGAACGACTCATCTCATTTTGTAACAGTTCAGGGATTCTGCGCTGAAGTTGGGCAGACCAGCGATTTAGGCTCAACGTGCGGCAAGCTCTCCACAGGCGGTGATGTGCAAGATGTCTGTCATTTTAATAAAAGTGCGGATTTCACATAAGTCCCGCGCGAACTGCTCAGCCGATAAAAATAGACCCCACTCGACAAGCCGCCTGCATTGAACACCACCGAATGTTCACCTGCGTTTAATTCACCATCCACCAGCGATGCCACTTCTCTACCGAGCACATCGAAGACTTTCAGCGTAACGTGCGAGTGTTTTGGAAGAGAGAAGCCTATTGTAGTTGTTGGATTGAATGGGTTGGGACAATTTTGGTTAAGTCGATAATTAAGTTTTTCTGCATTCAAACCTTGCTCAACAGATGTTGGGCTCCGTGTATCCAATAAAAATGCTTCCCCCCGACCATCACCAACGTAGTGGGTACCTGCTCCCACAATGTAGCGCCCATCCGGTGACACTGCACGAGCGGATTGGAGGAATGAGCCATCAGTCAATTGGCGAGAACAGATGCTGTCGAGGAGTTGCCAACCTCCTAATGATGTCCAGAGAACAGCACGACCTTGTGACCAACCAACGATGACTGAGCCATCATTAGTAACATCGTATGCTTCAGAATTGTCAACACCGGCTGGAGTGCCCAGGTCTTGCATTCCACTGCTGGCTGTCCACTTGAAAGCGCGTG
>JBMFJZ010000016.1:0-29935 GCA_049973045.1 Bacteroidota bacterium
GTCGGCTCATCGCATCCTGGGGCTGGAGAAGGTCCCAAGGGTTTGGCTGTTCGCCAATTAAAGCGGTACGTGAGCTGGGTTCAGAACGTCGTGAGACAGTTCGGTCCCTATCCTATGCGGGCGCAGGATACTTGAGAAGTCTCGCTCCCAGTACGAGAGGACCGGAGTGAACGGACCTCTAGTGTACCAGCTGTCACGCCAGTGGCACCGCTGGGTAGCTATGTCCGGATGGGATAAGCGCTGAAAGCATCTAAGCACGAAGCCCACTTCAAGATGAGGTATCCCTTGGCGCCGAAAGGCGCCACTGAAGACTCCTCGGAGACTACGAGGTTGATAGGCCGCAGGTGTACGTGCAGTAATGCACTCAGCCGAGCGGTACTAATCAGTCGTGAGACTTAACCATAAATTTGTTGACGCACTAAGTCAGGGTGCATCAATATCGAAACTGGAAAAATTGCCTCTACTCCTGCCTAATCACTGACAGGAACCCTTCCCTTTGCTTGTCTATCTTCTGGCAACGATACCGAGGGTGAAACACCTCTTCCCATTCCGAACAGAGTAGTTAAGCCCCTCAGGGCCGATGGTACTGTGCTGGCGACGGCACGGGAGAGTAGGTCGTTGCCAGAAATTTTTTTTGATACCAGCTCAATTTAGATTGAGATGCCACTTTCACCCTAACCTTGAGTCAGTAGATGCACTTCTTCTGAGCTGCCATTCATGCTGAGACAATCCCGGCCTAAACAGTACCTTCATCCAGATTCAAGGAACTCCAGCAGATAATCCATCGTTGCATTTTTTGAGACCTCGCCGTAAGTTAAAAATAGGTTGAAGAGAATAGAGGTTATGAGAAGACAACTTTTCCTACTCCTCGCTTTGATGGTTCTCTGGGCAGAAGCCGGCGCTCAAGAATTTGGTCAGAACAAGGTGCACTACAAGCACTTTGACTGGTATTTTATTCAGTCGGATCACTTCGATATCTACTTTACTAGAGGGGGAGAATATCTGGCTAATTTCACGGCTTCAGTAGCTGAATCTTCCCTTGCATCTATTCAGAAGAGTTTCCGTTATCAGATTGATGCGCGAATCCCAATCATAGTATATAATTCGCATAACGATTTTCAGCAAACGAATGTCGTTTCTGAGTACCTCCCGGAAGGAGTAGGCGGGGTTACCGAGCTTTTCAAAAATCGTGTGGTAATCCCCTTTGAAGGTAGTTATAGTCAATTCCGGCACGTGATCCATCACGAACTTGTTCACGCCGTGATGAACGAAATGTTCTACGGCGGTTCGTTACAGTCGATAATTGCAAACAACATTCAGCTTCAGTTCCCGTTATGGTTCACGGAGGGACTCGCTGAATACGAATCAACGGGGGGCATGAATACCAGCGAAGATATGTTCATGCGGGATGTGACCGTCCATGAGCATCTCCCTCCAATCCAATACCTTGATGGCTACTATGCCTATCGAGGGGGACAATCTATCTGGTGGTACATCTCTCAGAAATATGGTGCGCAAAAAATTGGAGAGATTCTCAATCGGATTAAAGGGTCGCGGAGTGTTGAGCAAGGATTCAGGGGAGCTCTCGGCTTAAGTACCAAAGAGCTTGGTGAGCGTTGGATGAAGGAGCTGAAGAAAATCTACTGGCCTGATGTCGCAAATCGTGAAAGCCCTTCCGATTACGCTCGTCGATTAACCAACCATGTGGAAGAAGGAAACTTCTACAATTCCAGTCCGGCACTTTCCCCTCAAGGAGACAAACTCGCCTTTATATCCGATCGAAGTGGGTACTTTGATGTCTACCTCATGTCCACGATCGACGGGAAGATCATCAAACGGCTGGTTAAAGGGAACCGGACTAACAATTTTGAGGAACTTCATCTTCTTACCCCGGGTCTTACGTGGTCGCCTGATGGGAAGCGCATTGCTATTGCAGTGAAAGCAGGTCCTCATGATGCCATCTTCCTGATCGATGTTAATTCGGGTGAGGAAGAGGAGCTTACCTTTGATCTGGATGGGATCTACTCCGTTAGCTGGTCTCCAAAGGGGGATAAGCTTACCTTTGTTGGACAGAAGCTTCAGCAGTCGGATATTTATGTGTACGATCTTGATACGAAGCAGCTCACTAATCTCACGGACGATCTCTTCAGCGATGCAGAGCCCTCCTGGTCACCAGATGGCAGTGTTATCTACTTTGCTTCGGATCGCCGTGATGAAATAGATCCTCAGCGTGTTCCCAAAGATTTTGAAATGTGGGAGTTCCATTATGGACAACTGGATCTTTATTCTGTAGACGTTGCCACTCGTCGTATCCAGCGCCTTACAGACCTTCCTGAAAGCGATGAGACATCCCCTGTAGCGTCTCCCGATGGGAAAAAGCTTCTCTATGTTTCTGATGCCAATGGTATCAATAATCTTTATGAGCTTGATCTTTCCACAGGTGCCTCACGTCCAATCACGAATTCACTTACAGGAGTATTCCAGCTTTCCCTTTCTCAGGATGGAAGTAAATTAGCTTTCACGTCGATGATCAACGGCGGATTCGATCTCTTTTTGCTCCGATCGCCGTTTGAACCCCACCTTGCGGGCTCAGTGAAGGAGCTTGCACTTACACAATTCCGCTTGCAGGAACTTGCTCGAAAGAAGGAAGGAGCGGAGGTGGCTACAGTTTCTTCAAAGGTTGCGGCGTCAAAACCGATTTCTGTAGCTGATAAACTTGTGGCCATTGCATCTCCGAAAGATACTTCCCAGGCCACGATGGAATCAGCCCGGATTGACCTGCAAAACTATGTATTTGGTCAGCCGATCCGACGGGATACGACGGAAGCCTTGCTACGCAAAGAAATGTTCCATCCAGCCGGGAATCGTGATAGCAGCGGAAATTACCGCATCTACAAGTATAAGCTGAATTTTTCACCCGACATCATATACGGTAACGCTGCCTATACGACGTTCTATGGGATCCAGGGGTCAACCATCATGGCGTTCAGCGACATGCTGGGAGACCATCAGATTTATCTTCTCACTAATCTCCTGATAGACCTCAAGAACAGCGACTACGCGATTCAGTATTTGTATCTTCCAACTCGCATAAACTGGGGATTTCAGGCATTCCACACGGCTCGCTTTCTTCTGCTTTTCGATCCATTGTCGTACACAGGCTATAGTTTATATCGATTCAGGATGTACGGCGGTGGGATATCCGCCTCGTATCCTTTTAGTCGTTTCCGGCGAATCGATTTCGGATTAATGTGGCTGAATCTTTTGCGCGAAAATCTTGATAATACTTTGGAGCCTGGTGAGCATCGCTCGCTTCTACTTCCAACGCTCAGCTATGTTCATGATAATACGCTGTGGGGATTTACCTCGCCGATCAACGGATCTCGGTCAGATCTTTCCATCTACGGTACGCCGAAGCTCGGCTCCCACCAGGGCATTCAGTTTGCGACTGTTACGTTGGATTATCGTACCTATGTTAATTTTGGTGGTCCGACTCAACCATATGTATTGGCTGCTCGATTCTTTGGTGGCGGAAGTTTTGGTGCAAACGCACAGAAATTTTTCATTGGCGGGGTTGAGGGTTGGATAAATCGACAGTTCGCCGGCGGTGAAATTCCAATTCAGACTGTTGAGGATTTTGTTTTCCTCACACCAGTGTTGCCACTTCGAGGATATGATTATAATCAGCAGATTGGAACAAAGGCGGCGCTTTTGAATTTGGAATTCCGCTACCCGCTCATTCGGTATCTCGTTGCTGGTCCGTTGCCAATCAGCTTTCAGAACATCACGGGTGTTTTCTTCGTTGATGTCGGATCGGCTTGGAGCGCATGGAAAGAATACAAAGCCTTTGAACGGGATGCCTCCGGTAGTGTTCGAGCACGTGACCTACTGACGGGCATCGGACTGGGTGTGCGAATTTTCCTCTTTTACTTCCCTCTTCGATTTGATGTGGCATGGGCGTACGACTACAATACGTTTTCACCGCCACGGTACTACTTTTCCCTTGCTGGGGACTTCTGATTTTCTTAAAGATTTAAAGGGTCGTCAAAAGTCTGGCCCCGATGGTAACGTCGAAGGCGTTTACTTAGGATTTCTGAGTGCCGAATTAGTGCGGCTTGCCACAGCATCCAGTCCGCCGCAGGCGGGTTTTTTATTGTTCACTCACCGGTTGTAGCATTCCTTCCGATCGCGCAATGATAGTTGAGACAACCGCATCGCCGGTGATATTTGGAACTGTTCGGCACATATCCAGAAACCGGTCAATCCCAAGTATAAGCGCAACACCTTCTTCTGGAATACCAACCGAACGTAGTACAATGACAAGCATAATAATCCCTACGCCGGGGACAGGTGCTGTTCCGATGGAGGCTAAGAGAGATGTGAGAAGAATTGTAAGTTGACCCGAGATACCAACATCAATGCCGTAGACCTGTGCAATGAAAATCGCAGCCACTGACTGATAAAGGGCTGTACCATCCATGTTGATTGTAGCGCCAAGTGGCAGAACAAAGCTTGTGATCTCCTTCGGAACGCCAAGTTTTTTCTCACAGGTTTCCATGTTCACTGGGAGCGTTGCTGCACTGCTACTGGTGGTAAATGCAATGAGCATTGGGTCCTGCATTGCTTTGAAGAATTTAAACGGACTGATCCTTGAAAAGACCCTCACAATGCTCCCAAGAACAAAGAACTGGTGAACAAAAAGAGCAACGACGACAGTGCCCGCGTACCAGGCAAGGGTTTGAAGGATATCAAATCCGAAATCGGCAACAACTGCGGCGATGAGAGCAAACACCCCATAGGGAGCGAGCTTCATAACAAGCTCCACGAGTGCAATCATTGCATCACTTAATCCGCTGAAGAACGAAATAACAGGTGCGGCGCGAGCCTCTGATACCATTGTCAACGTGATACCAAGTGTGATCGCGAAAAATACAATGGCAAGCATGTCGCCATTTGCAAGTGCACGAATTGGGTTCGTTGGAACGATATTGATAATGGTATCGATCAGATTCACAGATTCCTTTTCATGGATTTTCTTGCTGATCTCTTCCTGGTATTCTGTCGACAGGCGCTCTCGGGCATCAGGTGATAGACGCGTCCCCGGTTTTACAAGATTTACTGACAACAGCCCGATGGTGATTGCAAATACAATTGTCATGCAGTAGTACAGAAGGGTTTTCCCTCCAATCCTTCCTATCTTCTTAATGTCTTTGAGGCTTGCAGCTCCGACAGTAAGAGAGGCAAGAACAAGCGGGATAGCGATGAATGTGAGTAGGCGAACGAAAAGTGTCCCGACGGGCTTGATCGTGGTAGCAATTGTCGAAGGCTTTTCGATGGAAAGGACGTCTTTGAATGTGACTTCAGGCTGAGCATGACCGTTTACAATGGCATTAATAACACGTACTGCCGGCGAGCCTTCTGTGAACGAAGCGGAAGTCCGGGCGTAACTGAGAATTTTTGACTGCTCCGTAGCGGAGAAGCGCGCCAGTTGTTCCCCAGTGGTTGCATTTATCACAATGAACTCGTGCCAATCCTTTACAACCGTTCTCTGTTTTTTTACATCAGATCTTATCTGAGTCTCATCAGCCTTTGGCTGAGATGTGATGATAAGCGTTGTTCTCGGGACTGAGAAGATTCCGCCAAAGATTGCTCCTAAGATGAGGCCAAGGAGAATTTTTGTGTGAAGAGGAAATTTTTTCAATTGCAAGCCAGTGCGCATGGGCGTACCATTGGTCAGGACTTTAGCGGCGTGTTGGTAGCACGTTGCCTGCGCTTCCAGAAAAGGTAACCCGGGATACCGAGGGCGATGAGAATTAAACCAAGGAGCGAATCACGTGGATCCTCTTTTAATGTGATGATGACAAACACGATTGCAAAAAGAATGAAAATAGCTGGAACGTATGGATACCCCCAGACCTTGTAAGGTCTCGGCGCATTCGGCATTTTCTTTCGAAGTATAAATACACCCGCTGCTCCCATAGCATAAAATACCCAGCTTGCGAAAATGACGGATGTGGTGAGCTGGTCAAATGTCCCTGTAAGTGTAAGGAGTGATGCCCACAAACCTTGAACGATAAGTGATGGTCCAGGGGTGCGATATTGTGGGTGAACATCAGCAAGTTTATGGAAGAAAAGTCTGTCCTTCGCCATTGCATAGTACACACGTGCGCTTGCCAGGGTTGTTCCGTTGACCGTTCCAAATGTTGAGATGAGCACAGCTGCCGCAATGAAAGCCCCTCCATGTTTGCCAAGAAAGGCTTCCGCTACATCGGCAGCAACAAGTTGAGACGTTGCGATTTTGCTTATCGGGAGAACATACAGGTAAGCGAGGTTCGTGATCACGTAGACAGCGATTACAATCAGGACGCCAGTGGCAAGCGCTCGCGGGACGTTTCTTTGTGGATTTCTTATTTCTCCCGCAACGTAGGTGACGTTATTCCAACCATCATACGCCCAGAAGGCATCTGCCATGGAAAGGGTCAGAGCACCGATGATTCCTGTGCCAGCCGTTGTTGCCCAGAGGCCTGCCCTGAGCCCATCGAACAGAGGAATGAAATGAGTTGCGCTGCCCCCTCCGAAGGTAAATCCCAAGATCACAATGAAGCCAATGGCTAAGAGTTTCAACGTTGTGAAGAGATTCTGGATGAAACCTCCAAAAACAACTCCGAAATAATTGACAGTAGTCAGGAAAAGAATAACAACAATTGCGGTGAGTTTCACTCCAATATCAGCGAGAGGAAGAACGTCCCCAACGTAAGGAATATGAATTGTGTACATTTCAAAAGGAGGACTGAGGTGAGGCAGGGGGAAGAAATAGCCAAAGTATTTCCCGAACGCTACAGCAATTGAGGCAATTGAGCCAGTCTGAATGACAAGGAAAACTGCCCAGCCGTAGATAAAGCCAATGAAGTCATTATAAATTTTTCTGAAGAAAATATACTGGCCACCCGGTGCATAGATCATCCCAGCGATTTCGGCATTTGTAAGGGCTCCAAAAAGAGTCATGAATCCCGCCAGAATCCATACAATGACAATTAATCCCGGGGATCCAAGCTTCGCTGCCATTGAGGCAGGTTTAAGGAAGATGCCTGATCCGATCATCGATCCCACGACAATGCTCACGGCAGTCCATAAGCCGAGACGCTGGGCGAGTTCAGACGTGTCAGTCGGTTGTCGGTGCATTTTAGATGTAAGAATTTAGTGAAAGGAGATGGGAATATCAATCTCAGCGAGGCTTAAACTGCATCAAATTGGGCGTCCGCCAGAGGGGAAAAATGTAAAGCGGGGGAAGATATCCTTCAGGTTTAGAGTTTTGATTGAGCAGGGCGGTGCAGTTTACAATTTTGATTTTTCAATACACCCCTCTCACGCTTCCCTGTTTTGTTACCCTGATGTCATGTAGCTGGGGAGCCTTAAGTCGAATTTCAAATCGGTAAAATGAATAAGGACCTGATGGAATCCAGTAGAACAGCATTTCCCAGCAGTGAAGGTCACGGTAGATGTTAATCGACGGTGCAGCGATCCTCTTCTGGATGAAATCGTAGCTTCCACTCATCGAGAACCGCCAGTTCTCAGTCAGTTTGAATTCCAGATTCGCACTTAAATTCGAAGTTCGGAATGTGTATCGAGGGTCGTCCCGGCTCAATGAGAAATTGTATCCGAGCGAAATGCTCCAGGGAATTCTGAGGTTTGGTTGCTCTCTGTCATAGATTCCGTACGTTCCACTTTTTCTTGTCTCATCTTCCTGGCGGATAGATTCGGTTTTGTTCTCCGTTGATCTTGGAGATTCTGACGGGCTTTTCCCTTCTCCCCGGAGCGATGTTGATATGCTTAATGAGATGCTGGTCATTTGAAATGGGATCCGCTTCTCTTTCCAGAGATAGCGATCGACGCGTCTCCCCAGGGTCTCATCGAACAGATACGGATTCAATGTGCTGCTGCCGCTGAATGTGAGAAGGTCACCGACGCTGGTACGATAGCTTAGAAAGATAGGAGAAAGACGCATGCTGTCGGCGGCGAAGTTATAGGATGTTCCGAGTGAGAGATAAAGTAGTTGTATTTTCTTCCCTTCAGATGCTGTGTCGTGCGGGAGCGTTTTCATCTCGAAGAGGTTATTTACGCTCAGTGAAAGAGATTGCTGTTCGCCGCGTGGTGGACCACCGAATATGCCTTGCTCGTAACGATTGTATGTGACGAGAGCCCCCGTGCTGTCGGAGTACGATCCGTAGTATCCCCAGAACGGTTTTGAAAAATCGGGTTGAAGTGTATAGGACAGGCTTGGCATCACCGTATGGCGGAATCCACTGATGCCAAAGGCGTTCACTTGCATGATGCCGTAGAATTTTGTGCTTGCAGTGAGTCCACCATTGAAAAAGCGAACTACGGAAAATTTCCTTACCTTATCTGTGATAACGTTCTTCGTCGCTCGATCAAAATGCTTGTCGATCCTATATGGATACCATAGCTCCGTGTAGGAGAAGAAAGGAGTGAGGGTAAAATATCCGAGGCGCGGAGCAAAATTGATAGATGCGGAGTGCTGCACACCATATCTATACTCGGTGACATATTGTTTTGTTTGAAGTGAATCAAACCCCGCCAGCTGCGGGGCGAGCCTTTTTGTCATTGAGTTAAGAAATCGACCGGTGTAACTTATTCCGATGAGTTCATACCATTTCAATTCTTCGGTGGTTGGCGTCGTGATGCCTCGCCCCTTTTGTGCAGTGCGGAAGGGATAGCTCTGCGTATGTGAGAACATGATCGACGGGATCTGCTGATTCAATTCACCGGAAAGCAAGTTCTGATCGCGATAAAAGTAGATGCTGAAACTGTTGTTTGTACCTTCCCATGATTTATAGAGGGTTGCATTCGAGACAACATTTTGCCGAAGGAGGTCGTTGAGATTTGTGCTCGTAGCTTGGTAATAGGAACCAGACAGAAATGTGAAATTCACATCTGCACGCATCGACGGGGTGAAATCTTGATGGTGCTGTATGCTGATGTTGTATTCACGTTGCTTGGAGTAAGTTGGGTCGATTTGCTCGCCGAAGTGCGTGTTTGTGAAACTGCCGCTGATTGATCCACCGAAATAGTATCGGAGAGCATAGCGATAGCTTCCATGCAGCACCCATCCTCCTTTTGTATACCAATCCATTGTGGTGGTTAGGTCCATGTAGTCGTTTATTGCCCAGAAGTAGCCGAAGTGAGTGAGGTATTTACCGCGACGTATATCCTCGCCAAACGCCGGTGCAATAAGTCCGGATCTGCGACCACTCTTGCTTGGGAAGACGCCAAAGGGGAGGGCAAAAACGGGAACGTCGGCAATGTACAGGAAAATAGGTTCAGCGATAACCTTATCCCCCATTATGAGCTTCATCTTCGGGCTGTAGAAGTAGTAATGCGGATCTTCGATGTTATCGCAAGTTGTGTAACGACCTCCGGCAACGTAAAGAATATCCTTGTCAACTTTTTTAATTTCATGTCCGGCATAATAACCTTTATCAATTTCTGTTGTTCCATATACAACGCGACCTTTCCGCGTTCGGAAATTGTACGCGATGGTTTTCCCGTGGTAGACTTCACCAGCGTCGTTGAATTCCGGCTGACCGTAGATCTTCCCCGCTGAATCAGCCATTCCCTGAGATGTCAGCGTTGCAGTGTCCCAGTTGATGTCGATTTGCGCCGCTTTCAATTCTTGATGTCGGTATTTGAGATTGGCATCGCCGTACAACGTCATTGTACGAGACAACAGAGAGTAGACAATGGAGTCTTTCGCACTGTAGAGAACAACAGTGTCGATGCCGCTCGGTTGCCGTGTTGTATCCTGCGGAATTGTCTGGAGAGTATCCTTAGCTTGTGGGATTATTTTGGCTGGAGTCACCTGTGACACAAGCGGTTCGTGCCAAAGTAGTTCTCCGAGGATAACTGGTATGAGGAGAAGGCTGCGAGCCATCTCACGTTTTGACTCTTCCTGAGGGTGAGACCGTTGGATCAAGGATCAGAGCTGCCGCGCCGAGGATTCCGGCCATGTTTCCAAGCGAAGCGCGAATGATGCGCACCTCAGGTTTCAGCGGCGTCAATACTCGGTCGCGGACCGATGTGCGAATTGCTTCGTAAACAAACTCAGGGGCTGCGGAAATCCCCCCGCCTATGATCACCAACCGGAAGTCCAGGAGATTCAAGGCAGAAGCTATAGCTATGCCAAGTTTGACTCCAGCTTCAATAAGGATCTCACGCGCCAGGATATCTCCGGCTTCAGCAGCAGCGGAGAGGATTGCCGGCTCGATCTTGTCAAGCTTCCCGTTGACAAGATCGAGGATCTTTTCTTGCTGTTTGGCTTTGCCGATCCGTTCGATAGCACGTTGGGAGAGGTACCGTTGCCCAACAAAGGCTTCCACGCATCCGCGGTTACCGCAGTTGCAGAGCGGCCCATCTGGGTCAATTGTCATGTGTCCGATCTCGCCAGCACCCCCGGAGGGACCGCGATAAATTTTGCCATCCATTATAATCCCTCCGCCAACTCCTGTTCCCCAGATTATGAACAGGAAATTTGGTTCGCCCTTTCCAGCGCCGAAACGGGATTCTGCAATGGCAGCTGCATTCGCATCGTTTTCTACAGCGACGGGCATGTCAAATTTCTTCGCAAGGATGTCGCCGAGTGGTATCTCAGTCCATCCGGGAAGATTGGGAGGATATTTCACCATCCCGCCGTCGAGTGTGACAACTCCCGGACTGCCTATCCCTATGCCAGCAACTTCGTTGCGTTGTTCTCTGAGGAGTTCGGAGATCAGCTTTTCAATTCGTTCAATCACGACTGACGGACCATCTTCAGCGTGTGTTGATACAGCTTTCGTTTGAAGGATATTCCCCCTCGCTGTTACAATTCCGGCTTTAACTGTAGTGCCACCAAGATCAATCCCAATAGCAAGTTCTTCGTTCATGGAATAGCTCCAGTTCAACGGTGCGAATTTTTTTGACGTTTCTTCCAGAGTTGCTCAAGGCGCTCTTTCAATTTTTTCTCTGCACCTTGTTCAGTAGGTTCGTAGTAGATTTTATCAACTAACCCATCCGGTAGATACGACTGCTCAACAAAATGCTCCTCATAATCGTGAGCATATTTGTAATCTTCACCATAGCCAAGTTCTTGCATAAGCCGTGTTGGTGCATTGCGAAGGTGGAGCGGAACTGCCTCAGCCGGGAGGTTTTTGACATCGTGGAGTGCACGCTCGATTGCTAAATAGGATGCGTTGCTCTTCGGGGCAGAGGCAAGATAAGTTGCTGCTTGGCTCAGTATGATCCGTGCCTCTGGCATTCCAACAGAGTCAACTGCCGTGAAAGCACTTGTTGCGAGCGTGAGAGCATAAGGGTCGGCGTTGCCAATATCTTCTGAGGCAAGGATGATCATCCGACGTGCGATGAACTTCGGGTCCTCTCCTCCTTCCAACATCCGGGCTAACCAATAGACCGCAGCGTCGGGATCGCTGCCTCGAAGACTTTTGATGAATGCCGAGATTGTGTTGTAGTGTTCCTCCCCACCTTTGTCGTAAAGCACGTATTTCCTCTGAAATGCCTCATCGAGGATTGATTTTGTGATATGTTTGATTCCCTCCCGGTCAGGTTTTGCAAGTTGGATTGCAAGCTCAAGCCCGTTAAGCATGACCCTCGCATCTCCACCTGCATAATGAATCAATGCATCGAAGCTTTCGACAACAAGTTTTTGGTTTTGCAGAATTGGATCGAGTGCCAGTGCGCGGTCAAGAATACGCCGAAGGTGTGCAGGTGCTAATGGTTCAAGGACGTAGACCCGGCAGCGCGAAAGAAGAGGGGAGATAACTTCAAATGATGGATTTTCTGTCGTTGCCCCGATCAGAACAATAGTTCCGTCTTCAACGCTGTGGAGCAGAGCATCTTGCTGAGCTTTGTTGAAGCGATGAATTTCATCAATGAATAAGATTGTGCGCTTTTTGTACTGCTTCTCGTTGATTTCAGCACGAGCAATGACGCTGCGGACATCCTTCACCCCTGCTGCAACAGCGTTGAGTTGATAAAACTCTGCTTCCGATGCATCGGCTATAATGCGCGCTAAGGTTGTTTTCCCTGATCCGGGTGGACCCCAGAAGATCATTGAAGCAAGTTCACCGCTTTCAATCATGATCCGAATGGGCTTGCCTTCACCAAGCAGATGTTCCTGTCCGACAAAATCGTCGAGCGATGTTGGTCGGATTCGCTCGGCGAGCGGGACTTCGCTTCCCATTCGCGGTCGCCGCACTATATCCCGTTTTTTGAACAACTCGCCCATATTATTTTTCGCGCTGGATCCGATACACTTGCTCACCTTCTCGAACCATCCCGTACCGTTCCCGCGCAATCTTCTCGATCAATGCCGGATCGTTTTGAAGGCGTAGGAGCATCTTCTTGAGGCTGTCTTGTTCAGCGTTCGCTTCGCGGATTGCCTGAATCATGGCTCGTCGCTGGGTCTCCAACCGGATGCGCTGGATAATACCATGTGAGCTGAATGTTGCATACGTGAGAAATACCAGCCCAAATATTAGTGCAGCCATGAGCCGTTTGTTCTTCAGCAGACGCTTGACAAAGCGGCGTACCGAAGACCCGAACCGGTAGCGTTCCCGATCTTCTTTACGATAGAAGTCACCTTCCACGGTAGAAATGTAGTGAAGTTCACAGAGAAATCAAATGACGCTTTTAGCGCCTTTGAGCCCGGGGCTCATCTCCGCTTCTGCCGGAAACTTTTGGCTGAGATGCCAGTGTATTTGCACTCATCTCGGTTTTGGTGAGCAGAGCCAGGGAGATAATTCGCTCGCAGAGCTCGGGGAAGGAAATTCCGGCAGCACGAGCAGCTTTTGGAACAAGACTCAGAGCTGTCATTCCCGGAATTGTGTTTACTTCAAGGCAATAAGGTATGTTTTCAGGTGAAAGCCGAAAATCAATCCTCCCGAAACCGCTACAGCCAAGCGATTGAAATGCCATGAGGGCTTGCTGTTGAAGCTCAAGCGCAACAGCCTCTGGAAGCTGGGCTGGGACAATGTACTCAGTCATTCCTTTCGTATACTTGTGCTGATAGTCGTAAAACCCATCCTTTGGTCGAACCTCAACTACAGGGAGAGCTTCGTTTCCAAGTATTCCTACTGTGACCTCCCTGCCCGGGATATACTGCTCAATCAGAATTGTATCAGAGAACATTGCGGCTTGCTGAAGCGCTTTTTTAAATTCCGGGAGATCGTCTGAGTGAACAATTGAAACCCCAACAGTCGATCCCTGGTCATTTGGTTTAATGACGACAGGGAAGCCGAGCTCGCGAGCAACATGGCCATAGATTGTATCGGAATCGAGTGGCTCGCCATGTGGCGGGGTCCGCCATGATTGCCACGGCGGTGTCCTCACCCCATGACGCAAAAACATATGCTTTGCCATTTCCTTATTCATTGCCAGTGCACTAGCCAAGACCCTTGACCCGGTATATGGGATTCCGCGCAATTCGAGGAGCGCCTGGACTGTTCCATCCTCTCCCCATTTTCCATGCAAAGCAAGAAAGACAACGTCGATATCGTCGAGAAGATGACTGCTCACAGTTTCAACGATGCGAGCATTTGAAAACTTTGATAGCTCACGGACATCAGGAGGAACTTCGTGAATTCCATTTGCAAGAAATCCATTGAATGACTCAGGTTGTGCTGCCCCAAACGCAGGATCAATGAGTCGAACCTTATAACCAGCTTCCTTGAGCGCTTGAGCGCATGCCAAGCCGGAGGCAAGTGAGACTTCACGCTCAGGCGATGTACCACCAAGAAAAACAGCGACGTTCATTGAGATAAATCCTCTTGTATTGAGAACAACTCTTTTCTGTAGAATTCTTTTCCCACCGAGCGTAGATGATTAAGCTCGTTTTCTGTTAATGCCTTGGCTCCGCCAAGTAAATGGGCGAGGAATAAAATGTGGGCGGCTTGCTCCAACTTTTCCATGAGGAGATAAGCTTCATGCACGCTCGATGCGAATGTAACAGCCCCGTGGTTAGACAAAAGGAGAGCATTAGACGATGCGACGAAAGGAGCAATGGACTGCGGGACCTCCTCTGTTGATGGTGTTGCATAGGGAGCAAGAGGAATAGTCCCAAACATAAGGGAAATCTCAGGGAGCACGTGCGCATCAATTGGCACACGAGCTGCTGCAAATGCTGTGGCGTAAGGCGGATGTGCATGAACTATAGCACTTACGTCAGGTCTTGAAGTGTAAATGAAGAGATGCATTTTCACTTCGGTCGAAGGTTTGCCAGAGCCTTCAATTAGTTTCCCATCGGGAGCTAAAAGGATGAGGTTCTGTGCTTGAACATCTCCTTTGTTAAGCGAGGTTGGAGTGATGAGAATATTTCCATTCTGGAGCCTTGCACTCACATTTCCGTCTGTCCCTGCAACCAACCCGCGGGAGTAAAGCTTATGGCATACCTCCACAATCTCGCTCTTGATGATCGCTATGGAGGCTTCGTTCATCACATCATACCCAAAATGTCGATGACAATATGATATTTCCGGAACGGCGGCATCAGGTAAGCTCCCTGGACCATGGTACGGATTTCATGGAGAAATTCACCTGCAATTTCAACCCCGATTACAGGCGCACGATCCCTTGCGTTTCGTAAGCGCTCTCTGATTCTTTCCGGGATCGAGATGCCGGGAACCTCGTTATGAAGGAACTCGGCGTGCCGGTAGCTCCGCAAAGGAAGGATCCCAACCATGAGCGGAATACGGAGATGCTCAATCTTCAGAAGAAAATGTTCCAGGGTCTGCAATTCGTAGATCGGTTGCGTGAAGGCGATTTCCGCACCGGATTCGATTTTCTTTGTGAGGCGCTCGATCTCTCGCTCCGGGTTATCAGCAAGTGGGTTTACCGCACAAGCAATCAGGAACGAGGTGCGGTCTCCAAGAGAATTTCCCATAATATCCTGACCATGATTCATCGCATTGATAGCACGAATCAATCCAATGGAATCAATGTCGAATACGGATGTAGCCTGTGGGTAATCACCGATGCTGGTTGGGTCGCCGGTGACCGCAAGGATATTGCGGATGCCAAGTGCATGAGCGGCGAGAAGATCTGACTGCAGCCCTAAGAGATTTCGATCACGACAAGCCATGTGCGTTATAGCTTCGATGCCAATGCGCTGCTGCACCAAATGGGAGATCGCAATTGGGCTCATACGCAGTCGTGCACGAGCGCCATCAGTGATGTTGATGGCATCTATGCCCTGCTGCTTCAAATAAGTGGCGCCTTCAAATATGGAGCTGAGGTCAATTCCTCGGGGCACATCAAGCTCGACCGATGTGAGAAATTTCTTGCCAATGTTGCTTGCAAAGACTGAGCGATTTTTGAGTTGTTCTCCCGGGGCGGACTCTCTCTTTTCCTCCCGCAGGCGAACAGTGGCAGGTTCGTTCACAAACGATGCTGCGGAAGTGTCCCGCTCATTCGGGCGGGACTGGGGTTGTCCTTGTGAACGGATGCGGTCCGTTGCCTCAGTGATTCTGACTTCTTCTGTTGAGCTGCTGGTTTCCCGAAATTCCTTGACCACCTTCGCAATTGATCGGATGTGGTCCGGCGTTGAGCCACAGCAAGCTCCAATTATGGTGACACCTGTCTTGAGCAGTTCACGAGCATAAATGGCAAGATATTCTGGAGTCGCATGATACACCGCCCTGCCGTCGACCAGTGTTGGGACGCCAGCCGCCGGTTGCGCAGAAAGATATACTCCACTGTTGTGCATGGTTCTCATAATGGTGAACATTCGCTGCGGACCAACGGTACAGTTTGAGCCAACAACATCAACACCCCGCTTCCAGATATGCTCCAGAACTTCAGCAGGGAAATTCGTCGCCAGGACAGACCCATCTTCGGGGAAAGCCCGCTGGGCTACAATAGGGATATCGGCGACCTCTTTGACGGCTGCGATAGCTTCATCGAGTTCGTCCAGACTCACAAAAGTCTCCAGCATGATGAGATCAACACCGCTTTCCACAAGGACTTCGATCTGCTCCCGAAACACAGCACGTGCATCTGCCTTTTTCAAGGGTCCTATTGGCTCAAGAAATTTCCCTGTAGGTCCGACGGCACCAGCAACGTACAGTGAATCTTCAGCAACACCCCGAGCGATCTCTACTGCCCTGAGGTTTATTTCTCGAACATGATCTTCAAGGTGGTATTCAGCAAGTCGAAGAGCATTAGCACCAAATGTGTTAGTCTCGAGAATCTCTGCTCCTGCATCGCGATACTCGCGATGAATCTGCTCAACAATCTCTGGGTGGCGGAGAACTTCCATCTCGTGAGGAAGCTCACGGTATCCATACATATCAAGCAATGTCCCCATTGCTCCATCACAGAGAATGGGACCATCGCGCAATCGATCACGAAACGGCTTTTTCATCTAAATCCCCAGGTAGCGGTTCAGGGTTTTGAAACCCTACCTTGAGACAATATACGTAATGTTGAAAGGCATTTCAAGAATCGAAAAAGATGAGTAGGAGACTCAGATAAGTTCGGGCGCCGGAATTCAAATGATTGAACTGCGAATCTCGAGCCTCAACCTTTTTAGTTACGGCTTCGCAGGGCTGTTATCTCCCCTCGCCGTTGAAAGGCAGGTATCACTCGTATCGCAGCGCTTCGATAGGATTTAGTGTAGCTGCTTTCCAGGCGGGATACACACCGAAGACAATTCCAACAAATGAGCAGACCAACAAACCAATGAGCGCCCAATCATATGGTACAGTGGGAGGTATATGAAACACCAGGGCAGCGATGTTTCCACTAACAATTCCAAGTATGACGCCGACGACTCCGCCGATCTCGCTCAGAAATACCGACTCAATAATGAACTGCGCAAGGATGTTTCCACGACGGGCACCAACAGCTTTTCGAATTCCAATCTCACGTGTACGCTCTGTGACTGAGACAAGCATAATGTTCATAATTCCAACCCCCGCAGCCAAAAGAGCAATGAAGCTGATGAATCCAATCCCGACTTTCACATAAAATGTGAGATCATTGAATTGCTTGATCAGAGAGTCATTGGAAAAGATGGCAAAATCATCCTCGGTTCCTGGGGGAACGTTGCGGGCAACGCGAAGAAGGGAGCGAACCTCGTCAATCGTCTCTTGATAAAGCTCAGGACTCCTTGCTTGCACGAGGATATTAATCGACCGTTCTTGTCCGTAGGTGTGAATAAAAGTAGTTAAAGGAACGGCTATGAAATTATCCTGGTTTCCTCCGAGCAGTGAGCCTTGCTCCTGATACACGCCACCAACAAGATATCGCCTACCGTCAATTTTGATTGCTTGACCAACGGGATATGTGGTGGGGAAAAGTTTTTTTGCCACCGCGTTTCCGAGAAAAGCAACGTTTCTTGCAAGCTCCAGATCTTCTTCTGTTATTCCTCTCCCTTCAGCAACAATCCAGTTGTTTGCTATGGTAGCGTCAGGCGTTTCTCCCCCTACACCGACATTGGGATTGGTTTCAGCGTAGTCGGATTTCACAACTTTTCCCCAGGACCATATCTCGAACCCAACGCGTATGGGCAACCTGGCGTGCTCACGAACATACTCCCCCTGTCGAAGAGTGATGTCTTTCCGGTTCCGATACTTTTCGTAATGGCCCGGTCCGCCCATCATCACAACAGGGTACTTTTGCACCTGAAATGTATTTGTGCCGAGAAATGAAAGTCCTTTTTCAATGCTGTTCTGCAAGACCCTCATTGCGGTCATGACAGCAATAATGCTGAAAACTCCAACAACAATTCCAAGAAGTGTGAGTGACGATCGAAGCTTGTTACTCTTGATCGCTGCCCATGCCATGGATGAACTTTCTCTCAGTTCCCAGGGGAAAAGCATGTAAGCCTCAAGTGAGAAGAAGGTGAATGTTCGCCGATTGATTTATCAATCCGCTTCTGTCAGATTATCATGGCACTGTAAAAACATATGCAAGAAAAAGAAAAAAAGCCAGCTTCTCATCCCAAATGGAGTAGGGGTAAATCTGGTATTGAAATACGAAGAAAAAACCTCAATGTTGCATACAGATAGCTCACTTCGACACGGCGTCCAGTGTCTTTGCAACAGACATCGGCTTCTGGATTCCTGCATTCGCGGGAATGATGGGGACGGAGTGCATAGATAAGCTCAAGCACTTATGCTACTTTCTGCCGCAGGCGCGAGACAGACACTCAGCGCCAATTGCCCTCGTCATTCTTTCTCTCTCATGTGTCGCCGCATCCTTTGCCGCTGGATCTCGCCTATGATTTTTCTTACTTCTTGATTAAATTTTCTGTCCACGACGATCATCTCCGCAATTTGTCGAGCCGTGAGGATGCTCTTGAGATTTTCATAAAACTTGATACGTAATTGAGCCAGCTCTCTGTCGACAGTGAGAAGCTGCTCAACAGCTGGAGCAAGTTCATCCTGTTCACTTGATTTGTTGATAATCTCCTGGAGATGGTCAACGAGGGCATTCCTGCGCTCCATTAGCTCCTGCATGCGGAGATGAAATTCATTCCATCTGTTAAGAAATTTGACGGCTGTGGTGTCGTTCATTTTCAGCGCATCCATGATGCGAACCTTCCGTAGTTCCTCGATTCGCCGCATGACGTCGCCGTGGTGTCCATCCAAAACGGACTGCGCATGCACGGACATTGCTATGAAAAGGATAGCCAATCCAATTGTTCCAAATTGAAAATGGCGCTGAAAGCACCAAGGGGTGTGTAGATGACGTTTCTCCTGATTCATTTCCTTCTCCAAAAGTCTATTCTCTGAGTGTTAAACTGATATCATGTGTTGTTCGGAGGAGCAGTACCTCACTTTTCTGAGCCCGCCGTGGCAGACTTAAGTTCAGCAATGAGTTGCTCTTCCTCCTGTTTGTTCAACTGCGCGGTCTCAAGTACGTTCCTTGCCAATAAGTCTCCGCCCACTACGGTGGACCCGAGATCAGTTTCGATCTCAGCACTGGTCAAGTCCGCTGCAGGCGGGCTCTGTTCCACGACATTCGTAATCACCACACGCAGCAATCCCGTATCAGTGACCTCCTGGTGAAGAAGTTGTACATCTTCCCCTGACAACACTATGGGTTCTAAAGATGTGACGCTTTGTGTTCCGATTGGAATCTCCATGGGGGCAAGTCTTAATGAATCCTGAATCCGCACCAGTGTGCTGTCATCCAGTGAGGTAAGTGTTGCTTCCAACTGGCGAGCCCAGTCAGAGCGGACGGGGGTTCTGCTACGGTGAATAAGGATATTGAAAGCAATGGCTGCAACTACAAGGGCTACTGCTGCAGCAAGCGCAAATCGGAATTCGGGGACAAGACGCAGATGCCTGCTATAGGAGGCGCTAAGTGGCTGGCGCTCTGGCGCCGGATGTGAAATCGCTTGACTAATGCGTGGGAGAATGCTTGCCCAGTATGCTTCACCAGGATCATGAACTGGCGGCAAAGAACTCAACGAGGCAAATATGCGTTTTATCTCTTCAAGCTCGGCACGACACCCAGGACATGCCTCAATGTGTGAGCGCACAAGATCCGATTCTGCCTGAGACAGTTTCTCTGTCGCAAAATCGGTGAGGAGAAGTTTAATATCGGTGCACTTCATGTTCATGCCTTTGCTTCTTTTTCAGCCTGAGGCTCGGTTCAATATGGCCTTCAGCGCCATTTTCAATGTCCAGTCATCGCCTTTTTTAGTTCCTTCCCAATTTTCTTCACTGCGTGAAAGTAGCTTGCCTTCAGCGAGCCTGTCGATGTTTTAAGAACCCTCGACATCTCATCGTATGGCATTCCCTCAAAATAGCGGAGTGTAAAGACCAGCCTCTGCTTCGGCGGCAATTTCTCAATCGCTCGCTGAATAAGTGCCTCTGTTTCATTTGTCTCACTCTGTGTAGAAGCATCATCAGAGCCAGCGAGATGAAAATCCTCTCTCCCACCGCTGAGCAAGCCATCAAGTCGCACAAAGCGCTGTCTGCCCGCAGCGGACTTCCGACGGAGATAATTCAGTGCTATATTCGTGGCAATGCGGTAAAGCCATGTATATAGACTCGAATTGCCATGGAATTCTCTGAGAGCACTGTACGCCTTCACAAATGTCTCCTGAACAATATCATCTGCTTCATCATGTGTTTTCACGAAACGCCTGGCAAGGTAGTAAATTCGCTCCTGGTATTTCAGAACAATGCTGTTAAATGCTTGGTCCGATAAAGGTGGACCTTGCAGAAACTGCTCAAGAAGCTCTGAATCTGTGCTGAGATTTCGTGCCGAAGCCATGCATTTGCTTACATATTATAGACGTAATCAGCATTCAACTGGTTTAATGAAAGATACTGAGTAATGGGATCAATTTCGAATAATTCTGGGTCTCCACTGCGGTTTATCCGACCCAAAGGCGGGATAAGCAGGTAAGCCGAGGCGGTTGCAATACTTTCATGGTTCGATCCCCCTCTGGCGGACTCACCATGACAGGCATACCGTGACAGGTGCGCCGGGTGTGTGGCTATTGTGAGTTGTTATTTGTAGCAGAGTTGGAAAGGGCTTCTGCATGTGCACCGGAATTTTCCCGACTGAGGTCGGGGCCTGTTTCAGGCGCAAAACCGTTCGATTGATTCCTTTACCGGTGTGTACCGGCGACGATTTCGGAAGTCGGGCACAAAAGATGGCAGCCCACTTGTGAGTTTCGGCTGCAGTTTATTGCGCCAACAGGCGGGGTGTGCTCTGTGGTTCCGATCCGTTCGCCGTTGAGTGGGTGAGTACCGCTTTGCAATTTTTATAAGCACCGGGTAAAAATAACATGGTAATTATGTGGCAGATGGGAGGCGACTCACGAATTGTCCCTACTCTGTGCCGCAAATCGGGCTTTTTTGCAAGACTTTTGTCCAGCATTTTCATTCGCCTTTTTCTGGCACGAGGTTTGAATGATGACTTTATGCCTCTGAGCGTAGAGGCGTTTTCATAGCTTTCCCTCCTCCTTTGTTAGGGTGGGGTCGCATGAAGAACCCTTCCAGGCCTCACCCTAATATGTCTGAAGCGGGTCGGGTGGGGAGGATGGTTAATGAGAGAGAGTTTTAATTAACTCTGTTCCGTTTAAAGAGCGGACAGAATTTTCAACAACAATAAAATGATGGAGGATCAACAATGGGTCAGCAGCAACTTCTCTTAATCGTTCTCGGCGTGATCATCGTCGGGATAGCCATCGCCGTGGGGATCAACATGTTCACGACGAGCGCCTCGAACGCAAATCGTGATGCGGTGATTAACGACCTTAATAATCTTGCTGCGCAGGCACAGCAGTGGTGGCGGAAACCTGTGGAGATGGGGGGAGGAAACCGCACCTTTAACGGTTTCCATCTTGACACACGCTCCAGCGTCAATGCGAACGGCGTATACCGTCTCAGTACGAGCGCGAGCACGACGGCGGATGCGGCACCTACAGGTGCGGATACCCTTTCGATCAGTGGCAATCCTAACCCTCTGTATATCATCGGTTGGGGGATTGAGACGGGTCGAAATGGGAAAAACCCTGTCAAGGTACAGGCCACGGTTTATCCGGACAGTGTTAGGACGCTGGTGGTCAATTAGCCGCTTGATGTTATGCCCGAGTTCCGCATTGAAGGTATGACGCTGGCGGGGAGGGCTGTCAGCGGGGTCATTGAAGCTGAGAACGCACGAGTTGCGAGGCGAAAAGCTGAGCAGATCGCCCGTGATCGAAGGATAAAGGTCACGGGCGTTCGGTCTCGGAGCACGTTTCGCTACAAGGTCCAGCGCGGAAACGAGGAACCTGTCACCGGGGAGCAGAAAGCCTTCACGAAAGAGGAGGTAGCTGAGGCTCTCACGAAGATGGGTTACCGAGTCATACGGGTCGAGAGGAAGCTTTTTGACCTCAAGCTCAAGCCCCCCTCCCGGGAAATTGTTACGTTTGTCCGTGTCAGCGCCGATTTGATTCGCCAGAAGCTCCCCTTCAACGAGGTGATGCAGCTTTTGATCAGCGACACTCAGAACAAAACGCTGCGCGAAACACTCAAAGATATTCTTGCTGACCTCAGGCAGGGGAAAGATAGTGAACAGGCGTTTCTTGCACATGAAGACGTCTTAGGGAAATTCACTGCGCACATGCTCGGCCTTGCGTCGAAGAGCGGGAGCATGGCGGACATTTATGAGGCAACGGCGAAGTTTTTGGAGCGGCAAGCAGAGTTTAAGAAAAATCTTCGCAGCGCGCTCATCATGCCTGTAGCGACTCTTATCGCTCTGTTCGGCGCATGTGTCTGGTATGTGATTGATCTTTTCCCGGCAACCGCAAGACTCTTCACGAAGTTCGGTGTTGAGCTTCCACCGATGACGGCGTTTACTTTAAAGATGAGCGATTTTCTTTCGGAGCATATTCTGTTCATCCTGTTCATCACGGTTGTGCCGCTTCTTCTATTCTTGCGTTTTATCACAACAGAGAAGGGAGCTTATTATCGCGACAAGTATATCATCCGCCTTCCGGTGCTCGGTCCATTAATTCATAAGCAGAACATTGAGATTTTCAGTCGTGTTTTCCATGCGCTGTACACCGGGGCAGGTGAAAATATCGATGTGATCCGTCTGGCAGCCGAGGCTTGTGGCAACAAGTATATGGAGCATCAAATCAAGACCGTTGCTATTCCGATGATGATCGAGCGGGGGACCGGTGTTGTGGAAGCATTTGAGGCGACTGGGGTTTTCACGAAGACCGCCCTTGCGCGGTATCATTCTGGAGCGGAGTCAGGGACGATCAAGTACACAGCGCAGCAGATAGCGGATTTCTATGAGAGGGAGACTGTGTACAAAATGAAAAACGCGATCGACTTCATTCAGCTTGGGATTTCGATGATCATCATGATTGTGCTGACACTTTTGACGCTTGTTTCGTCAGAGACGGCGCTTTTGCATCCAAAGATGCCAGGTGTAAGCATGGTTGTGACGGAGGTGATGAAGTGGTTTGGGTAGGTAGTTGTAATCAGCGCACAATCAGGAGATTGAAGTGGAACTTCCGCAGCCGGCACTGCGAGTGGCCAACTCGTCTACGCCGAGAATTGGAAAATGAAACTTGAGAACCACAAAACGGAATACTTAGATCTACCATTCGCTGCAAAATACGCGAAGGCACTTTTAAGTTCGTCGTTCTTTCTTGGTGTTGTTTGTGGGCTTTGTAGTTGAGGACCATTTACGTTCACAGTCGAGCGAAAAACAGAAAAACAATCTCACTAACATGGATTTTATGTTATATGAACACGACCAAAGGATCTTTTTCTCGCACACAAAAAGATGTCGCAGTCCGTCCGGGCGGAGATGCGGCTACACTTAATTCGATCGGAGTTCCTTCCTCAGCAGAGCCTATCGAGATTGATATCACCGACCGTCTTGGCTACACCCTTCTCAAGAAAGGAATAGTTGATTACGAAACCTTAGAGAAAGCGCTCCAGGTCAAAGAAACCGAGGAGAGCAGGCGGCTACGCCGTAATCTTGCGCAGATACTCGTGAACGATTTTGGTGTTGATCACGATGCTGTGTACCGGGAAGTTGCGCATATCTATGCATTCCGTGAGATACGACTTGTCGACGAAAAGATAACAAAGGAGACAATTGCTGCTCTTCAAGCTCTGACGAATTCTTTGCCGGATTCAGTTCGTGATTTGCTTACGCAGCAGAAGATTCTGCCGTACAAATACGATGAACGTCAGCCGGACAAGCTAATCATACTTGCTGCTGATCCAACTGACAGAAACATACCTGCGGTTGCACGTGCGTTAAACGTGAAGCGCTACGAGGTTGCGTATGTGCGGTTGAAGGAGATGGAGTCGCTTATTGCTCAGGTTCTGCCGCCGGAGAATGAATTTCTGAGAATGCTTCGTGAGAGTGAAAGTCCAATTGAAGCCGCAGTTGAGGAAGAGGAAACCGAAGCGCTCGATGAGGAGGAGCTTGAGGCGGAGATCAGTCGGAGTGCACTTGTAAATCTGATTGAGGGAGCTCTTGTCGAAGCCGTTCGGCGCGATGCGAGCGATATTCACATTGTTCCACGTGATGCGCGTCGAACTGATTTCTATTTTCGCATCGATGGAAATTTGCAGCTCTGGCATACACAGGAGAACACGTATCCAGAAGCGATCTCGGCGGTTGTCAAAGATAGGTCGAAAAACGTTGATCGGTTTGAGCGTGATGCAGCACAGGACGGATTCATCACGCGGCGGATTGACAATCATTTGATCCGCTATCGTGTTTCAATTCTTCCTATTGTGAATAAAGATCCGCGTCTGAAGCACGAGAGCATTGTCATTCGTGTGCTTGACGACCGGAAGGTGATCACTGATCTTGATCGGCTTGGTTTGTCAGGTAAAGCACGGGAGGCATTTGAGCATGCGATCTCGAAGCCGCAAGGGATTGTGATCATCACAGGTCCAACGGGGAGCGGCAAGAGCACAACGCTCGTTGCGGCACTGAACCGAGTGATAGATCCGACAGTGAATGTTCTCACTGTTGAGGATCCGGTGGAGTACATCATCTATGGCGCGCGACAGTTGAAGATCGGACCGAAGATGGATTTCGAGCAAGCCCTTCGATCCATTCTCAGGCATGATCCTGATATCGTTCTCGTTGGTGAAATTCGCGACAGGATCACCGCTGATATTGCTGTGAAGTTAGCGAACACCGGGCATCTGACCTTTACAACGCTGCACACGAATGATGCTCCCAGCGCTGTCACACGACTTTACAAGATGGGAATTGAGCCATTCCTGATTGCATACGCTATCAACATTGTTGTGGCGCAGCGTTTGGTGCGGACACTATGTCCCTATTGCAAAAGGCCCATGAGTGAGATTGATGAGGATGCATTCTTGAGATTTGGGTTTACAGAGGAAGAAATTCATTCGTCCACATTCTATGAGCCGGTCGGATGTGAAAAGTGTAACGGCGTGGGATACAAGGGGCGGATAGCAATCTTTGAGGCTCTTCCTTTCACGAAAGCGATTCAGCACATCATCATGCGCTCAGGTGAGGATATAGATGAAGAGGCAATTCGCGAGCAAGCGATCAAAGAGGGGATGTTGACACTTCGCGCTGCTGGTCGTGAGCGTATGAAGGAAGGCTTAACTACACTTGAGGAAGTCGCGGCTACGACAATAGAGGATTAAGAGGTTTTGTGTCTTTTTCAAAACTTGTTATAGATAAAATGAAAATTATCCGCCTGGGGCGGACAAAAATGCGAAAACTAAATGGACAGAGACGGGGAGACCAGAAATGGGCACTGGACAGATTCTTGCAGCGATTATTGCGGTCGTGTTGCTCGGCATCCTTGCTCTGGGAGTGAACAGCATCATTCTGAACAAGACTATCGATGCGCTTGAGACACAAGCTGAGATCATCGCAACTTCCATTGCTGAGAGCTATCTCAATGAAGCATGCAGCAAAGCCTTCGATGAGAATGTGGTCCCTCCGAAACCTAACTATGATGATCCCTCATATTTCTCAACAACCCTCGGACCTGAGGGGGAAACATATCCTGCTTATGACGATGTGGATGATTTCAATGGCTTCCAGATCGACGATTCAACATCGACGATGGGGAAATTTCATGTGGTGATGTCAGTCTCGTATGGGAGCGAAACGAAACCCGATCAGCCGGTGAGTGGTGTCCGGACGCATTTCAAAATTGTGACAGCGACAGTGAGTCATCCGAATCTCAGGACACCGATTACATTGCGGCGCATTGCGGTGAAACATCACTAATCTGCTCTTACTGATTCATGGAGTCGCAGCGAACTGAACAAAGGGCGAAGGAGCTAAAATGTCGACACTCATTGATGTGCTCGGATCGGTAGTTATCGCAGGGGTTGTTATCCTTGCTGTTATCACGCTGACATCGAATACCACTTCTACAATGTACGAGAAAAGCTCAGAATCAACGACACTATCAAATCTGGCAAGCATTGTGGAGGTGTTTGACTTTGATCTCCAGAAAGTCGGATACCGTGCACAGCCGCCAATTATTCTTCGTGCTGATTCCGATGCGATTGAGTTCAGGGCTGATGTTGACCGTAATGGAATTGTCGATACTGTGAAGTATAGTCTTGGTGGGATATCAGGGCTGAGTGGAACAACCAATCCGAATGACCGGATTCTCTACCGTCAGCTCAACAGCGGTCCGAAAGTAGGATCAAGTCTTGGTGTGGTAAACTTCTCAATAGTGTACTACGACAAATCAGGTACGGTGACAAGTGATCCAGCGAGCGTTCGATCGTTTCTCGTGAAGCTGAGGGTTCAAAGCACGTATCCGATTGATTCAACTTATGTAGACGCCTATTGGGAGAAGCGATATTTTCCTGTGAATTTAAGTTTGAAATGAGAGATGTGATTCTCGACACAAGGAACGGAGGTCGGCAATGGGACGGATGGCGCTTATTATAATCGTTGGATTTTTGATTATCTTTGGGCTTTTATTGTACAATATGCACCGCTCAGGTGCCTTAGCTACGGAGACGGCAGTCGGGCATTATGCGAAATCAACCGCTCGGTTAGTTGCATCAACCGGCGCACATGTGGCATGGAGGACGCTTGAAACTACAGACACAGTTTACGTAGTGGATGCACCTCTTTTGAAAGGGACATACAGTGCTTCTATGCAGACCGTTGCCCCGGATACTGTTCACATCACGGCGGTGGGAAAGTACGCGAATAAGGAGAGCAGAGTTATTGCGACATTCTGGAAAACTATTAAAGGTGTCCCTGACGTGAAAGCGACGGTTTCCCTTGCCTCTGATATTATTGATGTGACAATTAAGGGAACCCCCGGTCGGTACGCGATCGATGGACATAACCATGATCTGAACGGGAACCCCGTTGGGACCGGGGACAAGCCAGGGATTGTCGCTATTTCCGATTACGACAGCACACAGGCGGCAGCTTATGTAAGTCAAATCACCGGTGTGCCACAGCCTATCGGCAAGGATACAACCCTGAAGTCTCCGATAAGCTACGTAGATGAGTTGATTGCAAATGCAGACTACAAGTTTACTGGCGATATTCCTTCAGGGAACTTCGGAACGCGAGATAAACCAGTGATTATCTACTGTGAAGGGGATGTTACCTTGAGCGGCAATTCTGTCATTTACGGGATTGTCGTTGTCAAGGGGAATCTCAAAATCACTGGGACGGTGAAATTCTATGGGATAATGATCGCATACAACGATCAGGTTTCCATTAGTGTAGATGCTGCTGGGACAGCTGATCTTTATGGCGGACTGATCATGGCAGGTCCGGCACATAGCACATTTTCCATGACCGGGACCGCCACGTTTTACTATAGTAGCCAGGCGATTGATAATCTCCGAAAAATCCAGCGTCTCCGACTGTATGCTCTCCAGAGCTGGTATGAGAGCTAAAAGCACGATTTCAGTCCTTCGTGAATCTTCAGTATGAGAGGTCATTTACCATGACAGCAGATATTGAAAGAGCCTTACATACGCTTCATCTTCTCTCAGCTCAGGTTCCTGATACGGCATTTGGTGTTGAGCGGCAGATGGAGATTGGGAAGATCCTTCGTCGCGCCACGGCGGCTGAGCGCATTGCCCTTCGTTTTATCTTTGATCGACTTCTTGAGCGGATGATTGAGCTTAATGCTGCTGACTTAGCCTTTGGTGGCTTTGGTGGGCAGGGGAAAGTATGGTATCGGACATACGGGGCTATGCGGCCGGCTCCGGAGATGGGGGACTTTGACGCTGATCAGGCAAGCTTTCTCATTCAAAGTGTCCTCATGGATCAACAGCGTGAACAGCTTTACGAGAAGCGGAATCTTGATTTTTCGTACTCACTAATGAGAAATGATGTTCTCCATCGGTTTCGCTGCGATGCCTATCTCGACCTTGATCATCTTGCCATTGCCATCCGTTTTGTTCAGCCGTTTATTCGTCCTTATAAAGAGTTAGGCTTTCATCCTAACGTGACAAAGATCATGAGCCTCGTTCATACAAAATCGGGGCTTATTCTGATCACAGGGATCACCGGTTCCGGCAAGAGCTCGACACTTGACAGTATTGTGGACTTAAACAACCACTCTGTTGATGGGCACATTGTCATTATTGCTGAGCCTGTAGAATATGTGCATCGGTCTGAGCGCTGCATTATCCGTCATCGAGAGGTCGGACGTGATGTGCTTTCTTTCAAAGAGGGGACCATTCAAGCACTTCGTCAGAACCCTGATATCATTATAATTGGTGAAATGCGTGACCCGGACACTATCATGACGGCGTTGGAGGTTACCGATAGCGGTCACAAAGTCTTCTCAACGTTGCACACTTCGTCAGCAGTGGAAAGCATCGACCGTATCATTGCTGAGGTTCCTCCTATTGAACAGGAGCGCGTTCGGAATCGACTTGCTGATGTGCTCAAGTGCGTTGTCTCCCAGAAACTGGTGCCAAGTCTCGACGGGAAAGTTGTTCTGGCAAAGGAAGTGATGCTTGGGACTCCATCGGTGAAGGCGGCAATTAAGAACAACAACACACAGGAAATTTACCAGATGATCTCTGAGGGGGGCGAGCAAGGGATGATCACGATGGAGCAGGATTTGAAGCGCCTCTATCTTTCGAGAAAAATTTCACTTGAAAATGCGATGAACTATGCAAACAATAAGCGCCGCATGGAGCAATTGCTTTCAATTGGTCATGAGGCGAAAGCTATATAGAGTGGGCTGGTTCAATAGCAGGGTTCTTTTGTTAAGTTTTCTTCTGGCACTGTCAGGTTGTAAGCACGTCTCAGAGCCACCTGTGGAGAAAAATCCACGTGAGTACAGATGGACAATTGATACACTTGCCTATCCGGGTAGCTTTCAGACATCGATGAGGGATATCTGGGGTAGTTCAGCAAGTGATGTCTATGTGGTTGGGCATAATGATGCCGGGGGTTATGGTAAGATGTATCATTACGATGGAAGCGGTTGGAGTCCGGTGGATCTGGCTTTTGGAGCATTTGACCTGAGCGCTATTTATGGATTTGCGCGTAATGACATCTGGGCAGTGGGCAATAGGTTTTTCTACAATCCGAATCCGCCGCCTAATTTTTTAGATTCGAGTTTGATTATTCATTATGATGGAGTGAAGTGGAGTGAATATAAGGTGAGTGGAGGGAGGAACTTAGAAGCGGTGTCAGGGAGATACGCCGGTGATGTTTGGACCTGTGGCTGGGGTGGGACGTTGTATCACTATGATGGGCATGTGTGGAGGAAGGATTCTGTGCCGTTAGTAGTTGCCACTGGTCGGTTTTATGTTCTTTCAGCAATTGAGCCGAGAAGTGCGGAGGAAGTTTTTCTGATTGGATACGTTCATGAGAATGAGATTGCGAGAACAACATACTACTTTTTTCGGCGGGAAGCCAATCAGTGGATTCTTGAAGATAGTGCTGTGGTAGGTCGTGATAAGATCGAGATCAAATGGGGGTATGCGGATCTATGGGTGAGTCCATCGGGGACAGTCTATTCATGCGGAGCAGGAGTATGGAGGTGGAACGGGGCGAAATGGGAGCTTATGGTGGACAATCCGAGTTATCTTTCAAGGATAGCTGGGACAGATGATAATAATATTTTTGTGGTTGGACATTTTGGGACAGTGTTGCATTACAACGGAGTAGATTGGTATCAGTTCCAGCAGTTTAAGGACCCGAATGCGGTCTTTTGGGGGGTATGGACAGATGGGAAAGAAGCGATCATAGTTGGTTACACGGCAGATTATCCACAGAGAACGATTGTGCTTCATGGTAAATAGCTCAAGAGTAGGGGATGTATGGAAGTCAGCAAGCAGATTGTTTTGTTAAGTTTTTTTCTGGCACTGTCAGGTTGTAAGCACGTCTTAGAGCCACCTGTGGAGAAAAATCCACGTGAGTACAGATGGACAATTGATACACTTGC
>JBMFJZ010000017.1:0-24835 GCA_049973045.1 Bacteroidota bacterium
CCCGCGGCGCAAGTGATAAATTCCGATTTTACTTACTTGCCTAACGTGGCCCCGACTGGAGTTCAACCACTGACCTTGGCGCCAAAGGCGCCACGCTCAACTACTTCCCAATTCTCAGTTCCACAACCTGCATCGTCAAACCGACAACTGTGTGGGCCTGAGTGGAGTTGAACCACTGACCTTACGCTTATCAGGCGTACGCTCTAACCACCTGAGCTACAGGCCCGCTTGGTTCATCGACAGCGGCTTCAAAGAACATAGAAAATAGTGTGCATAGTGAAGGAACAGACGGAGTTGTTAAGAAGCCTTAGCTCCTTAGAAAGGAGGTGATCCAGCCGCACCTTCCGGTACGGCTACCTTGTTACGACTTCGCCCCAGTCACCGGTTTCACCTTAGGCACCTGCTTTCCGCCTTGCGGCGGATTAGCTCAGCGACTTCGGGTGCTCCCGGCTTCCATGGCGTGACGGGCGGTGTGTACAAGGCCCGGGAACGTATTCACCGCGCCGTGCTGATGCGCGATTACTAGCAATTCCAGCTTCATGCAGTCGAGTTGCAGACTGCAATCCGAACTGAGGCCGCTTTTCAGGGATTGGCTCCACCTCGCGGTATTGCGACCCGTTGTAGCGGCCATTGTAGCACGTGTGTAGCCCTGGACGTAAGGGCCATGAGGACTTGACGTCATCCCCACCTTCCTCACTACTTGCGTAGGCAGTCCCCTTAGAGTGCCCAGCATGACCTGATGGCAACTAAGGGCAGGGGTTGCGCTCGTTGCGGGACTTAACCCAACACCTCACGGCACGAGCTGACGACAGCCATGCAGCACCTGTACCGGCTTTCCGCCTTTCGACGGACTCGTTCCCCTTTCAGGGTCCTACTACCGGCCTTTCAAGCCCAGGTAAGGTTCTTCGCGTTGCATCGAATTGAACCACATGCTCCACTGCTTGTGCGGGCCCCCGTCAATTCCTTTGAGTTTCAACCTTGCGATCGTACTCCCCAGGTGGGGTACTTAATGCGTTAGCTTAGGCACTGACCCTTGCGGGCCAACACCGAGTACCCATCGTTTAGGGCGTGGACTACCAGGGTATCTAATCCTGTTTGCTCCCCACGCTTTCGTCCCTGAGCGTCAGTAACGGGCCAGGTGGCCGCCTTCGCTGCCGGTGTTCTTCCTGATATCTACGCATTTCACCGCTACACCAGGAATTCCACCACCCTCTCCCGTACTCAAGACGTGCAGTATCGAAAGCAGCTTCACGGTTGAGCCGTGAGATTTCACCTCCGACTTACACATCCGCCTGCGGACCCTTTACACCCAATGATTCCGGACAACGCTCGGTCCCTACGTATTACCGCGGCTGCTGGCACGTAGTTGGCCGGACCTTCCTCTGAGGGTACCGTCAATGGCGCCTGAGGCGCCACATTCTTCCCCTCTCACAGGAGTTTACAACCCATAGGGCCTTCATCCTCCACGCGGCGTTGCTGGGTCAGGCTTTCACCCATTGCCCAATATTCCTCACTGCTGCCTCCCGTAGGAGTCTGGACCGTGTCTCAGTTCCAGTGTGGCTGGCCGTCCTCTCAGACCAGCTACCCGTCGTCGGCTTGGTGAGCCGTTACCTCACCAACTACCTGATAGGCCGCAGGCCCATCTCCTGGCATGGCGCTGTTCACGCCACCTTTAACAACATCACCATGCGGTGCCGCTGCATCATTTGGTATTAGCCCACCTTTCGGCAGGTTATCCCTCTCCAGGAGGTAGGTTACCTACGTGTTACTCACCCGTTCGCCAGTGTCCCGGGATATTGCTACCCCGTTCCCCTCGGCTTGCATGTGTTAAGCACGCCGCCAGCGTTCGTCCTGAGCCAGGATCAAACTCTCCGTTGAATCTCTAAAATCCTTTCTACCCCGCTCCGCTTTTAGCATTCCCGCTAAGCATGGGTAGACAACTTCGAGCTTGAAGCGAGCTCACACCTACGTGTGGTACTCGCAGGCTGAAACTCCGCTCGTTCACTTCACCAATGCACACTATTTCCAAAGAACAGATAGAAAAGCCCATTACTCATGGGCTTAATAAATATACTAAATCAGAACTCTTTTGTCAAGTTAGCAATTTCAGCCTCCACTTGTAGGTGCCAAAGCACCATGGCAACAAAGGCACCTCATGGAGCTATACAATATACACACAACCTCTTTCAAAGTCAAGCCATCAATAAAGGTTCACTCGTCAAAAATAAAGTCAGAACAAGCCAATACCTTCAGGCAACCGCAAACGGACATTCTGCACTTTGCATCCATAGCGCTTACCTTTCTCTTCCACTTGAATGCGCTGTTCGAGAAAGACGAGCCCAGTAGTAAACTGCTGCCAAGGCGCCTCAGCACCATTTGCTTCTCTTTGCATCCTTCGTTAAATTGAATGTTTGCAACATGGCGGACAATAGACAATACGAGCTTTCACTGAGTTTCAATTGGGTGCTGGAAATTCTATGCGCGCGATAATCCCCGTTGCCGGCGTCGGCAGCCGTCTTCGTCCACATACGTACACGCTTCCGAAGGTTCTCCTCAATGTTGCCGGCAAGCCAATCATTGGCCACATTATGGATAAGCTTGTCGAAGGAGGCTTTACAGAAGCAACAATTATCATAGGTTACCTTGGAGACAAAATCC
This sequence comes from Bacteroidota bacterium, assembly GCA_049973045.1. Taxonomy (GTDB): domain Bacteria; phylum Bacteroidota; class Ignavibacteria; order 0-14-0-80-59-12; family 0-14-0-80-59-12; genus JBMFJZ01. The sequence goes on from JBMFJZ010000017.1 coordinate 2,659, forward strand.
GCGAATACATTGAGGCGAACTACAAGCTCCATGTTGATTTCATAGAGCAGGAGGAACGAAGAGGCCTCGGACATGCAGTCTACTCGGCGCATGAGACAATCAAAAATGATGAACCTATTCTGATCATCCTTGGCGATACCATCTTTGACGTTGATCTGTCAGCACTTGTGTCGCTTCAGACGAATGCTATCGGGGTTAAGGAAGTGGACGACCCGCGTCGTTTTGGCGTTGCGGAAGTTATTGATGGCGTTATCACCAAGGTCATCGAAAAGCCCGAGAAGCCAGCAACAAACCTTGCTCTCGTTGGACTCTACTTCATCCGGAATCCGCAGCAGCTTATGGAAAGTCTGAAAGAGATCATTCAGCGCGGTGTGAAGACACGTGGAGAGTACCAGCTCACGGATGGTCTTCAAAGAATGATCGAAAAGGGGGAGGTGCTGGTCCCATTTCTGGTCGAAGGTTGGTACGATTGTGGCAAGCCGGAGACCTTGCTAGAAACAAATCGGTTTCTTTTGGAGAAAAAGTCTCTTTACCAGCCTTTGGAGGGGGTGGTTATTGTGCCACCTGTTTTCATATCACCAAAAAGTGAGATCGTACACTCGGTGATCGGTCCTTATGCAACTATTGCCGATGGCGCAAAGGTCCACCACTCCATCATTCGAAATTCAATTGTGAGTGAAGATGCTCGCGTGGTACGAGCATTGCTTGACAGTTCTATTGTCGGCAACAACGCTGTTGTCAATGGGAGTTATAAGCGAATCAACATTGGCGATTCGTCGGAGATAGATTTCTATTAGCCCGATTATTCTTTATCTCACTTAAAAATCACTGACGCAATTACTTTAAAGAGAGGAGCAACATGTATGTCTCATCTGTTTACGTCTGAATCCGTTTCTGAAGGACATCCAGATAAAATCTGTGATCAGATCTCTGATGGGATCCTTGACGAATTGTTGCGCCAAGACCCATATTCACGAGTTGCATGCGAAGCTTTTGTAACGACAGGCCTTGTAGTGGTAGGCGGAGAGATCACAACCAAAGGGGTACTTGATGTCCAGGCTGTCGTACGCGGCATCATACGCGATATTGGATACACAAAAGCAGAGTACCGCTTTGATGCTGACTCCTGTGCGGTCATCTCGGCAATTCATCAGCAATCCCCTGACATTGCCCAGGGAGTCGACACAGGGGGCGCAGGCGACCAGGGAATGATGTTTGGGTATGCAACAGATGAGACCCCTGAGTACATGCCGGCTCCAATTATGTTCGCTCACAAAATTGTCAAGCGGCTAGCCGAGATTCGGAAAAGTTACTCAGAGCTCATGCCCTATCTGCGACCTGATGCAAAATCGCAGGTCACCGTTGAATATGAGGGACGTAAGCCTGTGCGAGTTGATACCATCGTTGTTTCAACTCAACATGATCCCGACATCACACAAGAACGCATTCGAGAGGACGTTATTGAGCATGTCATTAAGGCGGTCATCCCGGAAGAACTTCTCGATAACAACGTTACATACCATGTGAATCCAACAGGACGGTTCGAGATCGGCGGTCCCCACGGAGACAGCGGACTCACCGGGAGAAAAATCATTGTCGACACGTACGGTAGTCGAGCTCCGCACGGTGGCGGGTCGTTCTCAGGAAAAGATCCAACAAAGGTTGACCGAAGCGCCGCCTATGCAGTTCGCCATCTTGCAAAAAACATTGTTGCCGCTGGTCTTGCTAAGGAAGTTCTCATCCAGGTAGCCTACGCCATTGGTGTCGCTCAACCTGTGGCTGTTTATGTTGATACCATGGGCACAGGCAAAATCCCGAACGGTGAGCTCGCAAAGTTCATCCGAAAAGAAGTTGACCTCACACCAAACGGGATTATCAAACGCCTCGACCTTCTCAGACCAATCTATCGAGCGACGGCAGCATATGGTCATTTTGGTCGGAATGAAAAAGAGTTCACATGGGAAAAGCTTGATCTCGTTGATTTATTCCGAAGCCTTTTATAGTTCAGCAATTCATCAGATAGAGAACAGACGAAAGGAGTAATCGTCCACTTATGGATTCAAAGAAAAATGTATACAAAGTTCGTGACCTTGAACTTGCCGAATTAGGGCAAAAAAGGATTGCCTGGGCAGAATCTCGGATGCCCGTCCTGATGGCGCTCCGAAAAAAGTATTCAAAAACCAAGCCACTGAAAGGCTTCCGTATCGCAGGCTCACTCCATGTGACAAAGGAGACAGCGGTGTTGGTTCGGACCTTTGTAGCGGCTGGCGCGAATGTAAGCTGGAGCGGCTGTAACCCGCTCTCGACGCAGGACGATGTCGCAGCCGCACTGGCAAGCGAGGGCATTTCCATCTATGCTTGGCATGGAATGAGCCGAGAGGAATACTACTGGGCTCTTGAGCAAACGCTAACGATTGAGCCGCACCTCACACTCGATGATGGCGCTGACCTTATTTTCACTCTTCACTCAAAACACCCCGATATTCTTTCCAATGTGATCGGAGGGACAGAGGAAACAACAACTGGGGTTCATCGACTTCGCGCAATGGCTGCTGATGGTAAATTGAAATATCCAATCATTGCAGTCAATGATGCCGAGACAAAATGGGACTTTGATAATGTTTATGGGACCGGGCAATCGACAATCGACGGCATTCTTCGCTCGACGAGCATTTTATTGGCTGGAAAAACCTTCGTCGTCGCCGGCTACGGTCACTGCGGAAGGGGAGTTGCTTTCCGTGCCCGTGGAATGGGAGCCCACGTCATTGTCACGGAGGTCAAACCAATCCAAGCCCTCAAAGCAACGCTTGATGGCTTTGCTGTCATGACAATGGATGAGGCTGCAAAGCTTGGTGACATCTTCGTAACTGCAACAGGAGTAAAAGATGTGATTGTTGAACGCCACTTCCGGAAAATGAAAGATGGCGCCATCGTTGCCAATACAGGTCACTACGATTGTGAACTTAATCTCGACGATCTTAAGAAACTCTCAAAGCAAGTACGTGAGATCCGCCCCAATAACGAAGAGCACATCCTGAAAGATGGACGGCGTATTTATCTTCTTGCCAAAGGGAGGCTCGTCAACTTAGCTGCTGCTGAGGGTCATCCCTCCGAGGTTATGGATATGTCCTTTGCAAATCAGTTCATGGCACAGATCTATCTGGCTGACCTTTTCAAGCAAGGAAGACGGCTTGAGAACAAAGTTTACAACATTCCAGAGGAACAAGATGAAGAGATCGCCCGCCTGAAGCTCGAAACAATGGGGATCCGCATTGACCAACTTACCCCGGAGCAGCAGGCATACATCCGCGATTACTCTGCCGGAACATGAGAAAGCCGAAAGAACGTCGCGAGGAGAAGCTGCATCCTCAATGTCATACGAGATTGATGCCCTCTGCCAGGAGAACATATGTGTAGCATGTTCGTTCACGACGCTCGCCGAACACTGTTTGCCGTTAGACCCTACCGCCGCATAGTCTCTCTTGTCCCAAGCCTCACCGAAACTCTATTTGATTTTGGCATCGGCGAATACGTAGTTGGGAGAACGGACTATTGCGTTCATCCTGCAGATGCGCTCCTTATCGAGAGCGTCGGTGGGACAAAGAATCCGGATATCGATTCAGTTGCCGGTCTCCGACCAGAGCTTGTCTTTGCAGATATTGATGAGAACCGTAAGCAGGATGTAGATGCCTTAGAACAGCTCGGAATCACAGTCTTTGTTACTCACCCGCAGAGCGTTGTCGAGGCAATTGCTCTTCTTGAGACGATCTTTCTCCTGCTGTCGCCGTTGATTTCCAAGAACTCAGCAGAAGTGCTCATTCATGGAATTCGCAATAGGTACAATGAACTTCGTTCGGTGCTCCACCCCCACCGCCCACGCGTCTTCGTCCCGATCTGGATGGATCCGTGGATGACCTTCAGCACAGGAACATATGCAGATGATCTTCTTGCTCTGCTTGGTGTGGAGAATGTCTTCAGTGGTCGCCGGCGCAGAAGAAGCCTATGTGAGGACCTCTCATTCCCATCGCAAACCGAAAGTTTATCGGAGTCTACAAGCGCACAACGCTATCCCCGAATAAGCACGGAAGAAATTCTTGCTGCCGATCCTGAGGTTCTCCTTCTCCCATCCGAGCCTTATCCTTTCGGTCAAGAGAACTCTGCTCGCGTCCGATCATTGCTGGCCGAAACAACGGCAGTGAAAAACGATCGCGTCTATTTTGTTGAAGGCAGCTTGCTTTTCTGGTGGGGAACGAGAATGCGGTTCGCTCTGTCAAATGAGAATTGGGCGTTCTTCGCTCAAACGCATTGACATGCTATGTTCGACTTGCATTCTATCTCTTACCTTGCTAATTTAACCGAAGTTTTTCAGTCATTCTCACCCCGCCTTATAACCGGGGTTATCAAAAGTAGTTGAGTTGCTGAAATCACATCTTACGCCACGTACCTCAGATAAGAAAGGAACTTCCAATGGAATCTGAACGAAAATCGCTTCCTGCAAATGCGTACACAGAGCTACAACCGGGGGAAAAGTACATCCCGTTTATTCCAGCTGACGTCCGCATCCCGGAAGTCACAGTGCGTTCAGTCGTGGTTGGAGTCATCATGTCAATCTTGTTCTCTGCGGCTGCAGCTTTCCTCGGTTTGAAAATAGGGCAGGTTTTTGAAGCAGCAATTCCGATTGCTATCATAGCAGTTGGGATCGCTCCACTCTTTCGACGAAAATCCACTGTGCTGGAAAATGTGATCATCCAATCCATTGGTGCAGCATCAGGAGTTGTCGTAGCGGGAGCAATTTTCACTATTCCTGCACTTTTCATTCTCGACTTGCGAGTGAATTTGCTCCAAGTGTTCTTAGTAGCTTTCTTCGGGGGAGCTCTGGGGATTCTTTTTCTCATCCCATTCCGTCGATATTTCGTGAAGGAAATGCACGGCAAGTTCCCCTTCCCGGAGGCAACTGCAACAACAGAGGTCATCATCGCTGGTGAGGCTGGAGGTCAGCAGGCGAAGGTACTTGCAATTTCGGCAGCCATTGGGGGGCTTTACGATTTTTTAGTTCTAACTGTTGAAGCCTGGCGCGAAGTATTCACAACGCGCGTCATCCCAATCGGAGAAACTATTGCGAACAATTTGAAAATGGTTTTCAAAGTCGATGTTCTCGCCTCGGTACTCGGACTTGGCTACATCGTTGGATTACGCTACGCAACAATGATTGCCGCGGGAAGTTTTTTGTCATGGTTCGTGCTTGTGCCGCTTGTCTATCATTTTGGAAAAGACCTCATGGTAACTCTTCCACCTGTCACAAATGGGATGCTTATCAGCGCCATGACCGCAGAACAAATCTTCAGCAACTACGTGAGGCTCATCGGGATCGGAGGCATTGCAACGGCAGGCATCATTGGCATTCTGAAATCGTCAAAGATCATCGGAGGGGCTGTCTCAACAGCAGCGCATGAAATTTTCGGGAAGCGTGGAAGGATAAGCGAAACACAAGTTGAGCGTACAGATCGCGATTTACCAATGGGAATTGTTGTTGGGTTGTTAATTCTCGTAGCAGTTGCTCTTGTTATCTTCTTTCGATTCTCGGTTTTCTCGAGTTTCAGCAATTCCATTGGGTTAAGTCTGTTAAGTTTAGCAATCGCGCTCATCATTGCATTCTTGTTCACTACAGTTGCCGCACAAGCAATTGCGATTGTGGGCACGAATCCGGTCTCCGGGATGACGTTGATGACGCTTATAATTTCAAGCTTGATCCTCGTGAGCGTTGGCGTGTCAGGACCGAAGGGAATGCTCGCAGTACTTTTGGCTGGCGGAGTCGTCTGCACTGCGCTCTCAATGGCTGGCGGTTTCATCACAGACTTAAAGATCGGATACTGGACCGGGGCAACTCCTATGAATCAGCAGCGATGGAAGTTCTTAGGAACGGTATTTGCCGCCACAAGCGTAGGTTTGGTAATCATGTTGCTCAACAAAGTGTATGGGTTTACTGGACCAACAGCGTTGCCGGCGCCGCAAGCAAATGCAATGAGCGCGGTGATACAAACCCTCATGTCGAACCAACCTGTACCGTGGCTCTTATACGGAGTCGGGATGTTCGTTGCCCTCATTGCAGAATCGTTGAAAATCTCACCTCTTGCATTTGCCCTTGGGATGTATATTCCACTTGAACTCAACACGCCGATACTTTTTGGTGGTCTTATTGCTCACCTGGTTGCAAAAAGTAGCGAGAACGAAGAGACCAGCCGTCGCCGCCGCGAACGCGGAACGTTAATTGCATCAGGATTCATCGCAGGCGGAGCACTCATGGGGGTGATCGGAGCAATCCTGCGGTACTACAATGTCAACCTCAGCGTTGGATTCGCTGAGCAACATGGAGGTGAAGTTCTTAGCGTTGTCATGTTCATTGCGCTAATGATCTATATGTACATCGACGCAAAGCGAACTCCGCCAAAGGCGGACTGAAAAGTCCGCCATCGGCGGGTCGACAAGAAGAGAACGCGAATCCCCGCCCTATCGAATGCATCTAAAGTGTGACTCGTCTATTAAGAGCGTTGGATTAACATCTTTTAATCGCTATTTAATGGTATTCTCGTTGCTGGCCCTCGTGAAATTTTGTATATTTCTATTGCACAACGGTTGCATAGTAAGTGGGGATTTTAATGAACGGGAAAGATCTGATGCGGATTCTCAAATGGGTGGGCATCGCTGCTATAGTGGCGATCCCGGTTCTCATTCTCCTCAGCCAGCGCAAAAAGGAGAAGAAAGAAGAAAAGCCTGTGCTTTTCTACAAAGACATTGACAATATTTTTGAAGAGGAAATGAAGTAGACAAAGCCCCGGGCGCACCGGGGCTTTTCACTCCGTTCGCCCTCGCCTCTGGCGGACTATCGGTGCGGGACTTTCACAAGACGTATCATCTCTTTTACTGCCTCAGTGATCCCGACAAAAACTGCTCGTGAAATGATCGCGTGACCAATACTGAGCTCATCGATGTCTGCTATGCCAGCTATAGGAAGGACATTGACATAGTTCAGCCCATGACCCGCGTTCACACCAAGTTTTAATTCTTTCCCAAGAGCAGCCATGCTACGAATCTTCTCAAGATGATGCTCCCTGTCTTCATGTGAAGCTGCATTTGCATACTCACCAGTGTGAATCTCGATCATATCTGCATCAATTTCAGCGGCTGCATGAACTTGATCGGGTTCAGGATCAATAAACAGACTCACCTCGATCTCATGTTTATGGAATTCCTTGATGACATCCTTTAAGTATCGCTGATTGTCACTGACATTGAGCCCCCGTTCTGTCGTCAATTCCTGACGTCGTTCTGGAACAAGGGTCACCATGTCAGGAAGCGTTTCAATGGCAATCCGAATAATCTCTTCCGTAGCTGCCATCTCCAAATCAAGTTTTGTCTTCACTGTCTCGCGAAGCAAACGGACATCTCGGTCGTTGATATGCCGACGATCTTCACGCAGGTGACAAACAATCCCTTCTGCGCCAGCAAGTTCAGCAAGATGTGCAGCGGTCACGGGATCTGGCTCCAATCCACCCCGGGCTTCGCGAAGCGTCGCTACATGGTCAATATTTACAGAAAGACGCATATTTTCCTCTTTTCTGTTTTCCTCTAAAATATAGGCAAATGAAAAATAAAAGAGAAGTTGTAGCACAACTTTTTGAAAGGAATTTCGTATTTTTGTAAAGAACACTTTTGAAGCAACAGCTCAAGGAGGTCGACCATGAACAGATGGCAAGGAGCGAAGATAATTCACGCATTATGTCCACTTCTATTTGCATTCGCTATCACCACAGGTACACGAGGACAATCATCTCGTGATACTACTGATGAGTTTTCAAAACGAATCGACAGGCTGGTTGACAGAATCTTCTCGAATGTACAAATTGAAATTCAGGAATATCTCATGGGAAAATGGGAGTCTGATTCGATTCGTCGTTCTTACGCAGATACCCTCATTAAGCGTAAACTTGCTTCTGAAAAAACAACCATCTTCTCCGCTGACACATCGATCGCATCAGGCGATACGCTCGCTGGAACCATCATTGTGGATGGATGTCGACTTGCTCTTTTCGGACAAGTGACCGGCGACATCGTTGTGATTGATGGCACATTTTCAATGAAGCCGGGAAGCCGCGTCGAAGGAAATATCATCCTGATCGATGCACAGTTCCACCGCTCCGACTCAACATCAATCAGTGGCGTCGTCGTCGAACGCGGCCGTAAGCAAAAAAGACTTTATCATGAACGCCAATGGATCGCTTCATTCCCTCGGTACGACCTCAATTGGGTTCACACTATGTCGTATGGTACAGATGCTCTCTTCCGCTACAACAGAGTTGAAGGCTTCTTTGTTGGAATCGGTCATGAGAAGAAATACTACTGGGATGGGACTCAACGTCACTCCCCGTCCGGTCTCATCGGCTATGCGTTCGCTCTTCACCGATGGCAGTATCTTTTGGGTTGGGATTTCTGGTTCGGGAACATGCATCGAACTGAATTCGGCGCTGAAATTCACAGCGGCACTGATACGAAAGATTCATGGATCATCGATGAAATGGAAAATACCACAGCCGCGCTTTTCGTCCGACTTGATTATCGTGATTACTTCTTCAGAAATGGATTTTCATTTCATGCCGCACAGTATCTCTCTCCACAGATTCGGCTTCAGGTTACGTACGGCGCCGACCGCTATGAGTCATTGTCAAAGCAGACAAACTGGTCGCTTTTTTATCCAAGCAGACTCTTCCGACCGAATCCATCTATTGAGGACGGCTTAATGCGGAGCATCGTATTCTCAACCGACATCGTCACGTACAACAGCAATCGACCCAACAAAGGAGGGTGGCGAATTCACGGCCAAGCAGAATTTGCAGGAAACGCAACTGGAAATCAGTTAGGGGGAGATTTCTCGTTCTCTCAATACCTTCTCGATGTTCGTCAATACCAACCAATTAGCGAGAAATCGCAGATACGCCTGCGCGCCCGCGCAGGACTAGCCTCAAGCGGCACGCCGCGACAGAAGTCATTTGAAATTGGCGGGCTCGGGTCACTGCCTGCCTATAGATTTAAGGAATTCTCTGGCACAAAAATGCTTCTTCTCAATGGTGAACTATTGTTGCGTGGCGATTTGCTCGATGAGGTGCCAGTTATGTCCTGGTTCTCCCATTCGTTATCACTTATTCTCTTTGCTGACGCTGCCACAATATCAGGCGGGAACGACCTCGTACACCCCACTGTTCGTGAAGACACTTCCTTCATCATGAATCCGACTCGTGGTTGGAAAAGCGACCTCGGGTTCGGAGTAGGAACGCGATCCGGAAACATGCGTCTTCTTTTTGCGTGGAGAACAGACTTACCATCTCCACCAAAGATATTCCTCCGCTTCAGCCAGACATTCTGAGCCCTTTACGATGCGGCTGACACTTACCGGTTTGGCTGAGAAGAGCCTTTCAGGACTTTTAGTCGAATCACAAACTGGAGCTGTTGCGGTTTGAAACTCACAAGCTGCACATCTGAGGGATAGCGAAGTGTAGGTTCGACGAGTCCAACGGTGTCACGGAGAAGTGCACTATAGAGCACCTGCGCAATCAATTCATCCGAGGAAATACTACCTATCCTTGTTGCTCCTCCACGAAGAATAACCTGTAGCGTTGGCGGATAGAGGAGGACCTCCCTCCCCGGAGGTACCCCAACCACTTCCACTGGGACATCCTTCCATTCTTTCTCTGCTATTAAATCCACCGGCACCATGATGTGTGCCCGATGGGGGGAAACTGACACCAGTGAAATCCCGCCGCTGGCAGGATCAGAAGGCGCTACATCGACGGAAACGTTCGTGTGAACATCGTTGAGTTCAATCCGATTTGTCTTCCACTCCGCTATGTTCTGGAGAACCGTTCTGCTTCCACTGATCGTCACGCTCTCTGGATCAACCGTCACTATACCTGCAATTCCGAAGCCCTTTCGAAATTTGAGAGAGAGCTGCGGAACTAAAGGAACTCGTTTCTGCACCATTGGTTCGAGGTTCAGGGAGAGAGTGTCCGGTACTATCGAGAGAATTTGAACTCCACTCGGAATTTCAACGTGCACGAATGGATCTCTCCCAAGGATGATTCGCGTGGTCGTAGCCGGGGCTTCTGAAAGATAAATCTGAGCCCTCGGATGACTTAGCAACGACATTCCTACGAGCTCCCATCCTGAACCTCGGGCAACAAGCCCAACTGCGTGCGGAGGCGGCGAACTCAATGCCATATTTTGGGGTAACTCGGCAATCTTGATTGGAAGAGTAAACGTCCAGGTATATTGCGCATTCATAGTGACAGACAGCCACAAGAATAGCGCAAAGAGCGTTGTCGTGATAATCACAGGATACCTACGCATCCTCTTTGGATTTGCAGTCTCTGTGTACAATGCGCGCCTCATGATTCCTGGTCTTTGCCCGTACTGAAAACGGTGACAAAAGGAAAAAGCTTTTCAGTGATTATAGAAGAGAAAGTAACCAAAAGCCCGGCTTCGCGGGATCCTGCTCTTTCTGGATCTCTATTGTTGCGGGGAGAACATACGAAATCGTAACGCACTGCGCCTGCGGTCGACGCCAAAGGCGGACCAATGATTTCGCAAGCCTTTGCACGAAAGATAGCAATCCGTTTCCTCATCCTTTTGTCATCCTGTGTGAGCGCATCTATATCGGCGCCGCTGCGCTCTTTGCCAAAAAGTGGCTGCCTGAATCTTGGGTTTTTCAACAATAAGTTGGAACGATTTTTCAGCCACAGGCTTAGGGTAGTAGCTCAGATGATTTTGAACGGCGTATCTGGATCATCCTCATACCGTATCTCATCCACCTTCTCGCGCTTTCCCCTTCCTCCGTACAGACGATTTGGCAAGTTAATGACCACCCCGGGCGTCGTGCCGATGTTTTTGTATCCGTGTGCGATGCCTGGGGGAATTGCTACTGCCGCGGGATTACTTTCGCCCGCTACAATGCTCATCTTGCAGCCGAATGTCGGTGAATCCTCCCGGTTGTCCCACATCACAATAAGAAAGTCGGAGGGACCAAGGAAAACGAAATAGTCTGTTTGAGACTCATGAGCGTGGGGGCCACGAGTAACACCAGGGTATGTAACTGAGAGATATGCCATCACAGGATAAATCGATTTATCGATCTCATCTTGCCGAAAGAGCTCAGCGAGCCAGCCGCGTTCATCATGATGTTTAGTAATGGGTTTAATCAGGACCCCATTAATTGTCCCCTCATGAAATTCCATTGGTAAAATTCCTCCTGCGTTTCCGAGCCGCGTGCGGTACAATTGCCGCATGCTAAGCGATAAGGACAACTCTAAGCCCTTGAGAGTGCATCCTTCAGTTCACTTTCGCTCCTTATCCCAATAAATGCTGTCTCGAAAGAAATGGGGAGTTTTCCCCGCTCAGCAATGCGTAGCCTCTTTGATGGAATCTTAACGCCGTAGCTCGGGGAGATTTCCCATGGCTCGATACGAACAGTGGTGCGAGGCATCTTTAATACCAGTGATGCTTTTTCGCCTTTAAGAAGAAACAACCATTCGCTGATCTGTTCAACTTGCACGCCAGGCGCAAGATGCAGAAGAAACTCCACTGTATGGTCTCCATCGCCGTCAACAATATCCTTGATCAACCACGTCGCTTGCTCCTTGTTGAACTCAACTCGCCGGCGGTGGATCACAGATTGCCTCAGGCGAGTGTATCCATAATGCTCAGCTTCGAAAGCATCGTATTCACCCGATGTATACCACTCAAGCACGCGAGGGTGAGTTCGGTCTTCTTTAATATGCCAGATTGAGGCGAACTCTGCAAGCTCCTGTTCATCAATTACGATTGTATTGTGCGCGTAGGTGCTGCGGAATTTCTGTCGCTCATTGACGTCGCAGGTGTAGCAGTATGTTCCGGAATCAGTGATGAACGTTTCTCCGCCAAAGAAGAGTTCGAAGCTGAAGGTATCATTGTGGCCATGGCCTCCGAGACCATCCATTCCAATTTCGCCAGCGTCGACGATAAGATAGGCATCCTTGTAGCGCATGATGTAGAATCCACCGTGGGGAAAAGCCTTTGATGTCGGGTGAGGAGCATCGTCGGGAATTTTCAAAAATTGTTCAAAGCCCTCTGTTCCGAGGAGCCACAAAGCGTCCTCGCTGTAGGAGCCGGCAGCCTTCTTAAAATCGGCGCGGTTGAACAGCACCGCCCCAATGGAAAGAAGGTATCGATGGTCATTGATCGGCTGAGACGGAGAGAACCGGAACAGACGTCCATCATCCGCATCGCCGATAAGCGGGACCGAGCCATCAGGCTTTGTGTAATGCATAATGAACTCGAACATTTTCTCAAGTCGCTGCCGATAGACGGGTGAAAATGGGATGTGATTTCGCTCTGCAAGGATATATGGGACAACGAGTAGCTCAGTGACGAGCCGATGGTAGGCGATGGACTGTTCATAGTCAACGCCGTCGGGGCGGATTTGATTTCTTATTTCCTCTTCAAGGAGACGTTTGCCAAGCCTGAGCCATTTCCTGCCACGTTTTGTATCTCGAAAGAAAAGCCCGAGAACAAACAGTCCGGTCGCATCGGAGAGGAGGTGATTATGGTTGCGCAAAGCAAATTCGAGATTGAATTCAATGAACGCCCCGTGTAGATAAAGATAAAGCAGAAGAGATTCTTGCAGACTTTGGGAGAACGATTTGGAATTCACGAAATAAGCACATCCCAAGGTCCAGTTAATTGCACGAAAGGCTACCTCCATGCTTGTCATCCAGTTCACGCCATAAGGAAATGGATTTGCTCGAATCCAATCCTCTACCATGTCTGCAAACTTAGTGGCATAGGCTTCATTTCCCGTGATCCAGTATGCACATCCAAGCCAGAGTGCGAAATGGAATCTGCTCATTTCCCAAGGCACCTTGATGTCGGAATGCTTTTCACGTTCGTGAAGTCTTACTCTTGTATAGTACCCAAGCTCCCATGTCCCACCTGTTTTGACATCCTCGTGCCATGGAAACGGTAAAGAAAGCTTGACAGGATCTGAACCAAAAACTGAAAATGTATTGTCGATCTCAGCATCAGTGCCTCTGACGATTGCCTTAGATGGCGCTTGGCGGTTGAGAAGATCAAGAAAAAATTCTTTCCGATTGCGGGGTGTGAAAAAGAATCGAGAGGAAATCAATCGCTCATAACAAGATTTTGACATAACTCTCTTCCCCTGGGTGTAAGCACTGTGCCAGAGCGCGCCTCGGAGGAGTTGCGAAAGCCATGGATGGATTATACGATAGCGTAGCAGCCTCACGAATTGCCGGATGCTAACGGGATGTTGAAGTATGCCACGAAATCGAGTAAACATCCAGTGTTCCATAACATTGCGTGTATATTCGCTGATTCAATGATCCTTGGTGTAAAAGAAGTGAATCAATCGCCTGACGGACTCCTGCCCAGTGCTCATAATCATATGCAGATTTACCCCAAATGTCGACGCTATTGGCAATGACGTAATCCGGCTTGAAAGATGAGAGATCGCGTACATACGTATACTGGGTACGGTAAGGCTGATTGTAAAAAGCAAACCAGAAGGTCATTGAGCCCCATACACGTGCATTGAACGGGATTGCAGCACGAAGAGCAGCAAGGGTCTGTTCATAATCGCAATTGCGATTGCGGTAAATTAATGCGACATCGCCTGCCGCACTATTAAGAAATGCGGCGCACATAGCAATGACGATGAAACTATGGAGGGTTGAGCCTCGCCAAGCCGTGAAAGAACCCAGCGCTGACCCGGCTACCGCAGCTATTGCTCCAGCAAGCCATGGCGATAATAGCACCATGTAATGAATTGTTTTATTCGAATTAAGAAAAAAGAAAATTACCATATACGCAACTAATGGAGTAATGAGAAACCATCGCGTAAGCTGATTGTATCTCTTGTGATAAAAAATTAACGTAACCACTGCGAGAAAACTAACGGCGACGATGACTACCCTGTATGGAAATGCTACGTACTGAAGAAATCGCTGCCATTCCCCTCGTGCACTCATAATTAGCCAAAACGATTGCATAAGCTGCTGAGGTCGTCCAGCAAGCTGAGCCCACCAGTCCTGGAAATGATTCCCAAAATCCTGATAAATTACATAAATAGCATAAGGAAGGAAACCAAGAAAGCCTCCTACAGTGAAGAAAGCAAATTTTTGAAATACCTTTCTTACATTGCTATATAGCCCGAGCAGAATAAGGACGCCGGCAAGTGGAACAGCTAAGCCATTTGGATGAACCCAAACAGAAACGCCCGCAAGAATCCCTGCCAGAAATATTAGCAATAGGCGCTGGTGAACTATGGCTTCAGCCAAAATCCACAGAGTTCCGATAGAGAACATGACCAGATAAATCTCAGGTCTTACCTGGCGAGATGCGATGAAGAAAAGATTATCAACAGATAGAAGCAATGTCGAAAGAATAGCTCCCCATTCCGAGCTAATCCGACGCATGAGGAAATAAAAAACTACAAGGCTCAGAATACTAAAGACAATCGAAGCAAGGCGCGCCTGAAGAAGCCCAACGCCACCCAGCCTAAATACAACGGCAAGAACAAGACTCTGGAAAATCCGGGGTTCTAAAAAATGTCGGTCATATCCATCTCGACCTTCGAGAACAGGATTTGCAAGACGACCGGTTGTTGCAAGATTGTAACCTGTAATTGCTTCCCATGGTTCATCAACCCACGGACGCGGATAGGCCGTAAGGCATGCAAGTCCAAGAACAGCAGCAAGGGATAAAACCAATAAAAGGCAAACAGTATAACGCATCTTTATGAGACCGCCAGCCAGACTCCGATGACCATACTCACAATGCCGATCCATTGTATGGTTGTTAGATGCTCCCCAAATAAGAAATTCGATGCCACTATAACCAACAAGAAACTTACCGTCATTGTCACAGGGTAAGCAAGACTCAGAGGAACTTGCTTGACAACACCAATCCAGGTTACAGCACTCAGGCTGGCAAAGACGATCCATATCCAGAGATATAGGTTTTTCAAGAACGTGAGAAGCTCAAGTGGGTCTCCAACAATTGAGTGAATAGAAGGAAATGAACGAGAAGCGTTCTTTACAGCGAGTTGACCTATCACACCGGAAAGAACAGATGCACAAAATAATCCGAAAGTTTCAGCAGAGTACTTCATTAGTCCCCTTTCGCGCTATGACAAAGACAGATGAACCGGGAAGTCCAGCAAGAGGCAGAGTCGGAAACCGATTTTTCCAGCAAAACGTGAGAATTATGTTTTCGAACCGCAGAAAGGTAAGGAAAAGAGCATTGAGAGCAGGATGCAACGGTTTCACATCTGAGTCACTTCTCTTAAATATCCGAGAAATGATTCTACGAATTAAAAGAAGAGGGAAAAGGACGATGTTCCTGTATGCGAGAAACTCGATCTGAAAACCGGCTTGTAGGAGCCTCTTGCGAAGCTTCGAAATTGTATATCGCTCACGCGTCTGCACAGCGATGTCATGCGAACCTCGAAGCCACTCAAAAGCAGGAAGATTGATAATGCACATACCTTGAGGTTTCAGAACACGCCTGAATTCTTTTAGCGCCTCCACATCATCCTGGACCCACTGGTGGTAAAGGACATCAAGCGAGATGACAACGTCAAATGTTTCACTGTTAAAGGGTAGCTTCGTTACACTTGACTGCACAAGAGAGCATACGTTACCGGAAAGTGCACTATTTTGCAGACGACGCAAAGCTCGTGCGAGAGCAATCGGAGAACGGTCAACGCCAATAGCAGTCTGGAACGCGCTGAGGCAAGTGAGCATCTTGCCGGTACCACATTCAGCATCGAGCGCACGCCCCGTCGCGCCGGTTTTTAGCACGGCAGACAGCAGAATGCGCGAAACCAGTTCATGGAGTCCAACGAACCACCAGTACGAACCCTCAAGCTCAAAAAGTCGTTGGTATTCTTCGGCTCTCATCGAACATTCTTATGGTAAAACTCAAGGATAGCTTCCGTCACGCTTTTCACCTCTTGATCAGTCAGCTCAGGAAACATAGGTAACGACAGTTCCTCTTTCGCATGACGTTCAGCTCTGGGGTAGGAGCCGGGACCATCGCCCAGTTCGGAGTAAGCCTTTTGCAGATGAATCGGAATCGGGTAATGAATCAGAGTGCCGATGCCACGTTCTTGCAGAAAATCCTGTAGAAGATCCCTCGACGAACATCGAAGGGCATAGATATGGTAGACGTGCTTCGCGCACGAAAATTCGCCTGGCAGGCGGACATCGACATTCTGAAGATACTGCGCATATAAGTGTGCAATTGCTCGCCGACGTTCGTTCCACATCTCAAGATGCGGAAGCTTCGCTCGAAGAATAGCCGCTTGTATTTCATCAAGACGTGAATTCAATCCTTTCATCACATGGACATAGCGTTCGCGCTGCCCATAGTTGCGGAGCAACCTCAATCTCTCTGCGAGTGTTGCATCGTTGGTCACAACTGCACCTCCGTCTCCAAACGCTCCTAAGTTTTTGCTTGGATAAAAACTAAAGCACCCAAGCTCACCAAATGTGCCGACTTTCTGATCTCGCCACATGGCTCCGTGCGCCTGAGCACAATCCTCAACTATAGGGATTCCGTGCTTCCTTGCTACTTCCCGTATGCCATCAAGATTCGCAGGGTGGCCATAAAGGTGAACAGGAACAATAGCTTTGGTTCGAGGACTAACTGCGGACGCAAGAGCTTCTGGATCCATGTTGTAAAATCCGTCTTCGATATCAACCAGCACGGGAGTTGCACCGGTAGCCGTAATGGCTGCCACCGTGGGGACAGCGGTATTTGGAACTGTGATAACCTCATCTCCCTGTCTGATACCCAATGCAAGTAATGCGAGTGTAATAGCCTCAGTTCCCGATGCGCACCCCACGGCATACTCGCACCCAAGATATTCGGCAAATTCCTTCTCGAATTGCTCCACTTCCTCACCAAGAATGAACCAACCTCGTTCGAGAACGCGACCGATGGCTCCCTGAATCTCCGCTCGATAATTACCGAACTGTCGCCGCAGATCCCCAAACGGGATGTGAGTCACCAGTAGTACTCCTTATATTTTTCGTAATATTCGAAGGTCCGTTGCAAACCAGCATCAAGGTCAACAAGGGGTTTCCAGCCTGTGAGTGAGGAAAATTTTCGATAATCTGCTTGGTAGTTTCCTATTTCGATAGCCTTGCTTTCAGGTGGATAAGGAACCAGCTCATAAGAGCCCTTCCCATATACCTTAATCATAGTTTCAACAAGTTCAACAAGCGAAATAGCAATGCCGCCAAGATTGAACACCTGTCCGTTCGTTTGCTCCATTGCCATGGCAATCAGAAGAGCCTCAACAACATCGTCGACGTAATTGATATCGCGCACTTGTTTTCCGTCCCCGTAAATCTTGACAACATTCCCGTCAATGAGCTGTCTGATAAACCAGTTGATAATTCCCTGCCGCGGGTGTTTCATCTGATGACGAGGTCCATAGGTGTTTGTCAGACGCAGCGATGTGGCACGAATTCCATAGACATTGTTATAAAGAATATGGTACCATTCCCCCGCAATGTTATTTATGCCGTTCACATCTGTTGGCTCCATGGGGTGGTTTTCATCAACTGGTAGATATTTCGCTTTCCCATATTGTCCTCGTGTGCCAGCAAAAACAAGTTTCACCTTCGGGTTGTATTTCCGACACGACTCCAAGATGGAGAGCTGAGCTACACAATTAATCTCCAAGTCGGTAAACGGGTCTTTCATACTGTCGACATGGCTAAGAGTGCCGGCGAGATTGAAAATGCAATCCTTTCCCTGCACAAGATAGTTCATGCTTGATCGGTCGCGAACATCCGAGATGTTGACGGTAACCTTATCTTCAATGCCATGAATATTAAAAACATTCCCACCATATTCAGGAATTAGAGAATCAACTAAGAGCACGTGTGAACCAAATTCAACCAATCGATACGCGAGGGTGCTTCCGATGAACCCCAAGCCGCCTGTGATCATCACCTCCTTGTCCTTATAGTACGAAGCAAGATCAAGTGTGCTCATGGTGAAATTTCTTTGTCTTCTCATCCAAACTTTTACCTTCGCCGCAATTTACTGCTTTTGAATCAAAATGCATGTCAGCTGGTGTCTGTCTTTAGCATCTACTTTTTTCGGAGGTATCACTTGATTGCCGCAGGTCCAATACTGTCCTTCCCAGAACTGCCAGTATTCCTGGTCGCGGACTATACCGTTATTCCTACTAAGCCATCTATCCAGCTCATTACGTGAATAGGACTGACACACAAACGCGAAATCCTGACCATAACGTGAATCGGGTAACCTGTAGACATTTTCAATATAATTGCTCTCCGTGTAGGGAAATGTGAGGATTAAATAACCAGCTGGATTTAGAAGTTTAAACATGTTGGATACCGCTACATCCGATTGTTTAATATGCTCTAGGACGCTTATGCAGGTGATCAAGTCGAATGTGTCGCGGATTAGTCGCGGATTAGTAATATCATCGTCGATAATGTGATAGTGTCGATTGAACATACCTTGAGGCCAATAGTCTCTCACATTGTCGACAGCTGTGACCAGTGCTCCGCAGCTCCGGAGTAGATGCGGTAACGCTGATTCTCCAGTCCCAACATCGAGGATGCTGCGTGGGTATATGCGGCCTAAATGTTTGAAAACAAAAGCATATTCTACCGGCCTCTCGTTGAAACGGATGAAAGACTGATGCTTATATTCATACTTACAAAGCCAGCGAGGGCCAACGTTAAGGAGTCGTTTACCTGTATCCCTCAGAACTCTCAGCATTATCAATCCTCCTTGTAAGACAGTATATTGAGTTCAACCCACAGTTTTATTATGTCTATTCCAACACGAAAAAGCCGACGTATATTGAAAAACTGAGACTTCCCATAAATCCGAAAGTAATGATGAACACCAACTTCCGCAAAGCGAAAGCCAGCATCTTGAATCTTCCTCACTAATTCGATGCAAATGACGCCGCTATTGCGTGTCAGCTTAACCTTCCTGAAAACATCACGGCGAATCAACCGAAAATCACAATCCACATCTTTAATTTTCAAGCCGAAGAGAAATTTCATGAGGTACTGATATATTTTCCCAATGATGATTCGGTGTAGAGGATCATGCCTTTTAATCTTGAAGCCGTTAACGACGTCAACGTTATCAGTCATTAGCGGCAAAAGATTTTTCAACTCCCGCACATCGTATTGGGCATCACCGTCAGTATAAAAAATCAGATCCTTGCTCGCATTATAAAACCCGGATCGGAGAGCTCCGCCGTATCCCTTGTTCGTCTCGTGAAAAATAACTCGCAATGCTGAATAGCTTTTCTGAAGCTCAGTTAGAATCGCTCTGCTTCCGTCGGTGCTCCCATCATCAATAACAAGAATCTCATAATCATCAGTAAGTTCACGCGCAACGGCATCAGCAGCGACCACCATCGAAGCAATGGTCCCGGCATCGTTGTAGCATGGGAAAAAGATCGTCAGGCTTGGGTTCTTGTTGGAGCGCGCTACGTCCAACATTCCCTCAGTGAGTTCCATTTCATTCAACATTGGATTTTGCCGGCCCGCCGGAGGCGGATTTCGTTTCACTCAGCCTAACCCTGAAAAAATAAATGTAGCCCGCAATTACTCGCACTCCCCATGCAGAAATTGCTGCGATAGCAGCTCCAAGAATAGAGAGACGAGGAATTAACACTATGCTTAACAGCACATTCACACCAAGTGCAAGCAAGGCAGCGACCAGGAACTCTGTCAATATTCCCGCTGACGCCTTTGCTCCAATATACGAACTCGGAATTACATAGAAAAGCTGCAGCGCCCCAAGACACAACAATAATGGAATCAAGAACGAGGCACTATCATATTTCCCTCGGTAGAACAGATGTAATATCTCCGTTCCGAAGAGAAGATAGCCAATGGCAGCGAAAAGCGTCACACCGGCGAGCACCGCGAACGCCTTCCGTAAATTGAGTCTCCCTCCTCGTGCAAAATGTGGAAACAGCACAAACGAAATCCCTGAGGAAAGAATTGTGAACGCTGTTACGGTAAGCACGTAAACAGCATAGTAGCTTCCGACCTCCTTAAACCCTTCAATCCCGCCGAGAAAGAATCGCTCGACCTTGGTTAACATAAGAGATGAAGTATTCAAACCGAAAAACAAAATACCATCACGCAGCAACCTTGATAGCTGAACGGGCTTTTCACCTGAAGGAAGAGCCTCAAGCAGAACAACAAGACCCACTGTAGTAATGGCAATGGAGACAACAAGGCCATTCGTAACCATAGTGACAGAGTGCGTCCCAACGATGAACAGAAAAATGACCACGACGAGGAAAATAATCTTCCAGATTGAACCAAAGAATTGCGCAGTGAGATACCGACCGGCAACACGGAGCACGCTGCTACCAAGGTTCAGTGCAGCAATAAGCACAACAACCACCGCAAGCTGAGTAAACGATACGAGAGGAATCTTATAGAGAACCCAGATCAAAACGCACATGAGAAAGCCAGCAGCGCTAATGATAAGCATTTGGCTCATCAGCGAGCGTTTCCACTGAACATTTCTCAAGCCCTCTTCACCAAGAAATCGGACGAGGGCACTGTCAAAACCAAGGAGAGCGAGAACACTGATCAGGTTAACCGAGTCCCTGAAAATCAGCGTGAAAAAACCGTAGTCTGATTTAGGGAGCACTCTGCCAAGGTAAATGTCCGCACCACTTTGGGCAAGGAAACCTAAGCCAATGAGAAATGAAGCACTGCTAACGTCCCGCAAAAGGCCTGAAAATCTCATTGTGTATACAGCTTAAAGCCTTCCATGTTTGCCACAAAGACCACAAGGTAAACAAAGACGTCTCTAAATCCATTATTCTTCCTTTGTGCTCTTTGTGTGCTTTGTGGTTCAAGATAATTTTCGCCCACTCATCAGGAGCCACGTATCACTCGCTCGGAGCAAAAAGTGGGTTAGATTATCAACGATGCGACAGGTATGAAAAGCGATGAACGACAACAAGCCCCTATTGACGTCTACGGCAGGCTTGGATCCCGGGAGGCGGACCTTATGAGCCATCTTCCATAGCTCACGCGAAATCTTCGTATGTCCTATGTGATGTCTGCCCGGAGTAAGTTTTGCATCCTTGAAGTCACGGGAGAGGCTCTTAACAGAAAAAGTATTAACGTGCCCGTTCATTTCAAATAGATGACCGCAATGAGGACATACGACATACTTCAGAGTTTCTTCAAACGGGACCGTGATGATCAACTCCCCGCCGGCTTCAGAATGCGGTAAATGTCTTGAAGGACCTCCCTATAGTTCGGCAAGTGTTCGATCACTTCGCCACAGAGAACGACATCAAATGCATTATCGGCAAAAGGAAACCCTCTCGTCACATCCACTGCAACCTTATTAATGTCGCTCCGGTTTCTGTTCCCCCAGCTTGCGAGGCGCTCAGCAGCAATATCCACAGCGGTGTAATGGAAGCCCTCACAGCCAAGAAGGCCGCCGAATAGGCGACTGAACTCACCGTCCCCGGGCCCGATTTCAAGAATATCGTTCGCACTCCTTGGAATATGCTTACGCATCATGAGGAACCTGTAGCGCATCATCAGGCGTGTGGTGGGATCAATTGTTCTACGAGCCTGCTGTTCATAGAACATGCGGTTGTACTCTGCTGGTATGGCTGGCGTATGCTTTTCCATGTCCATCGGGTTTATCTCGATTCTAGGCTAAGCTGGATGTCAAGGCTACGCGTCAACCGTTTCGCATTCTCGAGCCATGTGAAATTTTCAATAACTTTTCTTCGAGCATTTCTACCAAGTGCCTTTCGAGTGCGAGGATGAGCAGCAAGCTTCTGAATGGCTTCCGATATTTGCGCCACATTCCCCGGCTCAACCAGAATTGCATCTCTGCCCGGTGAAAAAATCTCTGAAATCTGCCCGACCCGGCTCGCCACAATTGCTTTCCCCATAGCCATGTATTCGAAAAGTTTCGTCGGCGAGCCAAAGAACGGCGTCATGCTCTCAGTAATAGCAGGATTCTCGTCCCACACATGTGGCGAAACAAGGATATCGCAGGCTGCAAGATGTTCAGGGAT
>JBMFJZ010000018.1:0-23879 GCA_049973045.1 Bacteroidota bacterium
GCTAGGCGAGCGGGGACAGCTGTGAGCACTGCTTCGCTCGTTGTGAATAAAAAAGGTTACGTAAGCGCAGAGGTCAGAAAACGGGTACTGAATGCTGTGGAAGAGCTGCGTTATCAGCCTAACCGCCACGCAAGAGCATTAGCAAGAAATTCCACCGGGAACATCGGGTTCGTTGTGGCTGAAGAACATTTCTCAAAGGTCGAACCATTTTACACAAAAGTCTTCTTGGGTACCGAGTTTGAGGCAAGGCAATACGACTATTATATCCTTTTGACTACGGTCCCAAAGAATTATAAATCGAGCTGCGTCCCACGCTTCATAAGAGAGAAAAGTGTCGATGGGGTTGTATTTGCCGGTAAGCTGAGTGAAGGATATGTCCATGCAGCACTTAATAATGATATCTTAGTTGTTGTTATTGATTACCGCTATCCTAGGTCCAAGGTCCCTACCGTTAACATCGACAATGTTCAAGGAGGTATGATTGCCGTCGAGCATTTGATTAATCTTGGACACAAAAATATAGCTTTTGTCGGAGGAGATTTCTCTCATCCATCGATCAGCCAGCGTCACGAAGGATATAGGAAAGCCCTTGAGATTGGCGGTTTAAAATACCGCGAGAAACTTGTATCTGTAAATGAGCCTGGCACTGGGCCGGACGATGGTTATCGGGCAACGGCTGGTGTGCTAAAATCCAAAACTAAATTCACTGCGCTTTTTGCTTGTAATGATGCGGTTGCAATAGGCGCGATTCGTGCTTTAAAGGAACACGGTCTTGAGGTGCCAAAAGACGTCTCCGTTGTGGGCTTTGACGACGTTGAACTTTCATCCCACATCGACCCCAAGCTTACAACCCTCAGAGTGCAAAAGGAGGAATTAGGCGCTACAGCTTTAAGAATCCTTGCGCAATCTTTGAAGACCGAGAGGAGAGTAATCAGTTCAACGCTGATTGAGCCTGAGCTCATTGTGCGAGATTCAACAGCAAAGCCTAGTTGGTAGCCAAAGGAGCAATGAAGAGTTTGCTGATGTCATGTAGTAAAATCACAGTCAGGGCGAGTCCCTCTGTCCGTTAAGGTCAGGAACCTGTTGAATCGATGCCCATGAGTACAGAAGTTCTAAAGTCTTTTTAAATAATAATGGAAAGTGAGGTGGTTACCGGATATTCTAAGTCTTGTTTATAGCGCATCTTGTTTTCAACTTCAATTAACCCATAAGGAACAGGAGGAAAAACCATGAGGTTGCATGTTATGCTTATTTTCGTCGGCTTCGTGCTGGCTATGTCATTATCGCCTCATGCCGCAGTTGCCCAAACGAACATGGTGTACAACGGAGGTTTTGAGAGTGGTAAGCCTGCATTATGGCATCCTGTGGCAGGGAATAGCGGAGCGACATTAAGTTGGGCGACGGATCAGTATCACAGTGCGAGTCATTCGTTAAAGATAGTCAAGACGAGCACCGGCACAGGTGCTGCGATGTGGCAGAGTGATAATATGGTGAGATACTGGACTGCGCGCATATACGCTGGTATAGACATCAAGCTTGGTGCATATGTGATGACGCAGAATGTGAATACAAATCCGGCGAATCAGGATGAACGGTGGTACATACAGTACACATTTCTTGATTCAGCTGGAGCGATGATAGGAGGACAGCCGTTTATACTTCCGATACCGCAGAGTAGCGCAAGCACTGGAGGATGGGTAGCTGACACAAACGGAGTGGGAACAGTGATACTTCCGAAGGATGCATGGAGTTTGGTAGTGTCTGTAGTTGGAGGTAAGAACGCCACAGGTACTGTTTGGGTAGACGACTTCATGTTCTTAGGACGGAACAACCAATGGGCGGGTGAGATGTTCAACCAAGCGCTTGAAGCAGATGATGGATGGTTTTACTGGGAGCCGAACGGTCTGGTCGCAGGACCTGTATACTGGCCATCAGCTGTATTCCCCGGTTCAGGCGTGACGAACGAGGCTGCACATACAGGCAGTTATTCGTTTAAGCTTAATGCTCCTGTTGGACGTCAGCCTGGGGAGATAGTGTGGATATCGAAGTTCATACCTATTCCGCCAAACAGTGCGGGTAAAAAATATGTATTAAGTGCGTGGGTGAAGACCAGAGGTATAAACCTGGATTCGCTGAAGAGCAATTCTGCTTACAGGATAGGCTTTACCTGGACATGGATGAAGGGAGTTAACGACACCGCCACAGGCTGGAATGAGTACAAAGCAGAGGACTACCAGTTCACACTGCCTCCCGCAGATACAGCAACTGACTGGACACAGTATGCCACGATTATTACTGTTCCCGATAACAGCGTCACAAGCGTATCTGTCAGAGCCAGGTCATGGCCACAATTCACAGGCGTCGCTTATTTCGATGACTTCCAGCTTGGCTCTCTGCCTGCGATCATCTTAACAGGCGTTGGGGAAGGCACTCCGCTGTCGAGAGGTGACGTACCTACGGAATTCAGTTTGTCTCAGAACTATCCGAATCCATTTAATCCCTCAACGGTGATTTCATATGACATACCGAAACGTTCTCATGTCTCGCTGAAAGTATACAACATCGTTGGGCAGGAAGTGGCTACCCTCTTCGACGGTGAACGCCAGCCCGGAAGGTACCTTACTGTTTTTGATGCCAGTAAACTGGCAAGTGGCGTCTATATCTATATTCTGCAATCCGGCGATACCCGAATCGGTCGAAAAATGTTGCTGTTGAAATAACAGATATTGGGGGTGCAACCTTACGAAGTTGCACCCCTTTCTCATTCTACAAGCAATGTTTTATCAGGCCCTTAATATGGCCATTGGGTAGAACTGAGAACGGGGTGACGAACTACAATGCCAGGATGGATACGAATGTGTCTAGTCCTATCGATTACCTTAAGCAGTGAGGTTCTAACATTGGGTCAGCAATTGACCGTTAGAAGAATCTCCGAGATGCCTGATTTTCCATCACCGTATGAGATGAGAGATTGGAAGAAAGTAACACGTAGCTATGACTCCTTGGTTTTCGATTTATACAGGACTGGTACCTATCTTCCGCTCATTTGGCTAAATCCTAATACGGTCAATTATCCGGGAGAGCCAACATTTGGTTTACATACTGTGGTGGGAACAACACACCTTTTTTCAGCCGAAGCGATAAACTGCCTGCCGGCAGTAATTGGAGCAACCCTCGTTGGCATCGACAAGAGTGATCAAAATGGTGTCAACTGGGTCAGAATGTGTCAGGAGTGGTTCAACAAGAGTACGCACCAGAACATTTATAGAAATCACTGGGTGGACAACACAAACGATGATATGTGGTACGAAACTATGCCAAATGTTTTTTTTCTACCAATTATATTGGCTTTGCCCATCGATACCCGTTTTTGAGGAGCAATTTCTCTCTGTTGCTGACCGCTGGCTCGAAGTGGTTAAGATACTTGGCGGGAGCACCACCCCATGGAAGAAGCCCAATTTCAACCACAGAGGATTTGATTTTTCAACCATGTCTCCGTACGACGGGAAGACCCCATTTGAACCAGAAGCTGCAGGAGCTGTTGCATGTATCCTGTACAATGCCTATATCAAAACAGGAATGCAAAAGTACAGAGTTGGCGCAGAACAGGCGATGGAATTCCTTAACAACCAGACAGTAAATCCCGCATATGAACTGCAGCTGTCTTATGGTGTATACGCTGCTGCTCGAATGAATGCTGAATTAGGTACAAATTATGACGTTGAAAAGATGATTAACTGGTGCTTTGACATTGGTCCATTGAGAAACTGGGGGGCTATTGTTGGCAGATGGGGGTTGTACGACTGCTCCGGTCTAATTGGCGAGGTAAATGGGAGTAATGACTATGCTTTTTTTATGAATACGGTTGAACAAATTGGTGCACTTGTCCCATTAGTTAGATATGACAGCCGATTTGCTCAAGCTATTGGCAAGTGGGTTTTAAATGCTGCAAATGCGCTTAGACTTTTCTATCCCAGATACCTTCCTCAAGATAATCAAGATCAATCCAGTTATCTCTGGTCAATGCAGTATGACACGCTTTCGTGTATCGCCCATGAGGCCATTCATCAGTTTTCTCCACAGTCATTCTCTGTTTCTCCTTATGCTTCAGGTGATGCTGTTACCGGCGGGTGGGGGAAAACAAACCTAACGCTTTATTCTTCTTCTCATGTGGGAATACTTGGTGCGATTATAGACACCACAAACGTACCTGGAATTTTAAAGCTTGATCTGCTCAAAACAGATTACTTCCATAGGGCTGCTTATCCTTCCTTTCTTCTTTATAATCCAGATTCTATAGCTCATGATGTAAATATTGATATAGGCTCTGGTACGCATGACTTATATGATGCAGTTGCACACCAATTTATTGCTTCAGGTGTTACGGGTACCACTCAAGTACACATAACTTCGAAACAGGCGATTATAGTTGTAATCATCCCGTCTGGAGGCGCAATAAGTTTTGCCGGGAACAAAACGATTGTTAATGGAATTATCGTTGATTATAACAATGGTACAATTTTGTCTGGTCACTCTCCGCGGATTAAATCTCTTGCTGCTATCGATAGCACTATTTTGATTAATGGAACAACCCGCCTTTTTTGTTCTGCTGAAGATATCGATGGTGATTTCATCAACTACAGGTGGAAGGCATCAGGAGGTTTGCTTGTCTCCTATGCAGACAGCGCTGTTTTCACTTCACCAGATTCTGCAGGAAATGTTTTTATAGAGTGCATTGTAACCGACCCTCACGGGTTGTCAGATTCTACCAGTATAGTTCTAAATGTTGTGAAGCACGTAAATCATTCACCTGTTATCAAAAGCATCCTTGGTCCCCCAAGGGTGGTAAACTTAGGCGGAAGGTTAAGTCTGAAATGCCTGGCATCGGACCCTGATAGTGATAAATTATCGTATTTTTGGTCATCTGATAACGGAGTAATATCAGCTTATGACTCATTGGCGACATGGACTGCCCCTGATTTTCGCGGCTATTACTATATCCTGTGCAAGGTCATGGACCCATACGGAGGATCGGCAAAAGATAGCATCGGAATTCTCGTGAAGGATTTTTCTTCACCTGGAAGTGGCAAGCTTATCGCGTTTTATCCATTTGACGGGAACGCAAATGATGCCAGTGGCACAGGGAACAATGGTGTTCTTTATCGTGTTATACCCGACACAGACCGCTTTGGAAAAGCCAATGCGGCTTTCTTTTTTGACGGCGGAAGCAGCAATATAACGGTCCCTTCAACCCCGTCGCTGAATTTTACACGAGCAATGACAGTGAACTTCTGGATGGTAAAAGACGGGCCTATTTCTCATGAGGAATATATCATATCTCATGGGAGCTGGCAGAACCGGTGGAAGGTATCGCTGACTACCGACTCGAAAATTCGATTTACCATCAGGACAAACAACCCTTTCAACAACGGAATAAATGATGTGGATTCCGACCACAGAATTAGTCCTGCAACGCTGTACAATGTTACGTTACTTTATGACGGTCTCGGCATGGAGATATATCTGAATGGTGACCTTGATGCTTATTCTCCGTGGACTGGAGATATTCTTCAGACATCTTATCCGCTTATGATCGGGCAGCAACTGCCTAATGTTTTCGACTACAATTTCAGAGGAACGCTTGATGACATTAGGGTCTACGATTATCCTCTGTCGCCTCCAGATATCCGTTCCCTTTTCGCCGGGGCCCCGTCTACAACTCAGGGACCCTCAAATCTTCCTAATTCATATTCGCTCGAGCAAAATTATCCAAACCCATTTAACGCATCCACAGTTATAAGGTTTTCCATTTACAAAAAGTCACATGTATTCTTGGAGGTTGATGACATACTTGGCAGAACAGTTAGCATCTTGCTGGACCGGGAAGTTCAACCTGGGAAATACACCGTGAGCTTCGACGGCTCCAGACTATCTTCTGGAGTGTACATTTGTAAATTCGAAGCTGCTAATTATATATCAACGATCAAAATGTTGTTGGTGAAATGACACGAGTAAAAATTTCTTGGAGGAAGGGTTGAAAAATGAACAACCAGCGCCTGATGTTGTTATTTGCTTTGTTGATTGTATTTGCGCCATCGTTTGCACCTGCAGGAACCAAGGGTAAGATTGCTGGCAAAGTCGTTAGCGCTTCCACAGGTGACCCTGTAATCGGCGCGTCAGTGATGATTGAAGGAACGCATTATGGTGCGGCAACCGATTTAGATGGCAAGTATGTTATAATAGATTTGCCCCCAGCTACTTATTCTGTCAGGGCCAGTGCGGTGGGATTTACGCCGATGGTTGTGAGAAATGTAACAGTTTCAGCTGACTTGACCACAAATATCGACTTCAGGTTGACTGAAGCAAATATACAAGTAAAAGAAGTTGTTGTGACAGCTCAACGACCGCTTGTTCAGAAGGACCTTACTTCATCTGAGTCGCGGATAGAATCAAGCACAATTCAGAAATTACCGGTGGAAGATGTACAGGGAATTGTCAATCTTCAGGCCGGAGTGGTGAACGGACATTTTCGAGGGGGCAGAACGGGTGAAGTAGCTTACATGGTCGATGGTATCCTAGTGAACGACGCCTATAGCGGCCAGCCCGCTCTACAAGTTGAGAATTCAGCCGTCCAGGAGATTCAAGTGATAAGCGGAACCTTCAACGCTGAATATGGACAAGCCATGTCAGGAGTCGTCAATGTTGTAACAAAAGATGGTGGCGGTAAGTTTGTGGGACAGCTCTCTTCTTATGTCGGGCGGTATTGGACTTCACATAGCAACATCTTCTGGAACGATGGAAATTCCAAGTTGTCGAGCATATATAATCTTGAGGGCGTCCTAAGCGGCCCCATCCCTTTCCTGGAAGGGTCTACATTCTTTGTAAATTCAAGATTATACAACAACGATGGACCCATTTATGGGAAGAGGGTTTACAATCCACAGGATTCATCAAACTTTAGTTACACACCCTGGTACATCCAATCCACAGGAGATGGAAAATATGTTCCGATGAATCCAGATCGCCGATGGACTCTCATGGCAAAACTATCCCTTAATACTTTTCGCGCGGACCGATTGAATCTTTCTGGCTTATACCAATGGCGATTCTTCAGAAACTATGAGCATAATTTCCGGCTCAATCCGGATGGGGCATACAGGAATTACGAGAACAGCTTTGGTTCCAATATAGAATACACGCATGTGTTCGGCAAAAACACGTTTCTCGTTACTCGTGGCTCACTAATGGATACGAGGAGTTACCAATATGTATATTCAGATCCATTTGATCAAAGATACGTGAATCCCGTAAGACTCCAACAAAGGCCCATTGATACTTTCTACACCGGTGGAACGGAGATGTGGCATTACAATCACGATACCAGAACTTACATTGTGAAAGTCGATCTGATCAGTCAAATAAGCAAACAACATCTTTTTAAAACTGGAGCGGAGTTGCAACTATACAGACTTTGGTCGCATGATTATCAAGTGAGATTGGATGCAACCACGGGTTACAAACCTGCCCTCCCTCCCCCAGACGCAACTGATAACATAGAGTATTCAATGCGTCCGATGCAACTCTCCTGTTATCTGCAAGACAAGATGGAGTTCGACCACCTGATCGTCAACGCTGGTGTCAGATATGATTATTTCAAGCCGGCTTATTCGGTGCCTCTTAACCCTGACGCGCTACCAAACAGTTCTTTTGTGGATGCAAGTCCCAAAAGCCAGGTAAGCCCGAGGCTTGGATTAGCATATCCAATCACGGATCGCGGAGTGATTCATTTAAGCTATGGAGAATTCTTTCAAATCCCCCCTTTTCAATATTTATATCAAAACCCGGATTACAAAGTGATGGTTTCAGGTCAAGTTCAAACGGTGGTCGGGAATGCCAATTTGAAGCCGCAAAGAACAGCTGCTTATGAAGTTGGCCTCCAACAGCAACTGAGCGAGGTTTTAGCAATGGATTTGACACTTTATTACAAGGACATCCGTAACCTGATAGATACAGAAATTCACGATTATTTAAATGGAGCAGCACAATATGCGATGTTCGTTAATCGTGACTATGGCAATGTGAAGGGGATAGTCATCAGCTTCGAAAAGCGATTTTCAAATGGCTTTTCAGCTAACATCGATTATACCTTTCAGGTTGCCAGGGGGAATGCCTCAGACCCTTTG
Source organism: Bacteroidota bacterium (assembly GCA_049973045.1). Classification (GTDB taxonomy): domain Bacteria; phylum Bacteroidota; class Ignavibacteria; order 0-14-0-80-59-12; family 0-14-0-80-59-12; genus JBMFJZ01. The sequence goes on from JBMFJZ010000018.1 coordinate 8,184, forward strand.
TCGGTTTATCTCGATAATCAAACCAATCCTCCGAGGGAAAGTCCAAAGTCGCTCGTGCCTCTGGATTGGGACCGACGACATTCGTTAAACTTGACTTTCACTTACGGCAAGGACAATGACTATGACATTAGCATTGTAGGCCGGGCCGGTTCCGGCTTACCATATACCCCGTCGCAATCCAGCTATCGATCAGCCGGCGTTAACAGTGAGAACAAGCCGGCCTTTTTTGATGTAGACCTTTACGCAAACAAATATTTTAGGATTGGAGGACAGTCGCTTTCGGTATTTGTAAAAGTTTACAATTTATTAGATACCTTGAACGAGTTGAACGTGTTCACCGACACCGGGCGCGCAGGGTATACGACATCGTTGATATACGATCCGCCCCCACCAGCGATAAACACACTTGCAGAATATTTCACACGTCCCGACTTTTATTCTCCACCACGGCAGGTTATAGCCGGTATAACAATCAATCTGGGAGGTATGTGAAAAGATGGAGAAGTTATTAGCTTTTGTTAGCAGTATAGCTCTGCTGTCGGTTAATATGGCGCACAGCCAGCAGATTCTTGATATGAACAAGGGCAACATACTGTACACAAAAAAGGGTATTATGGACGGCAACCTTGTAAGGACGATCTTCTTCAATCACGGGGAGGTCGCACATTGGCCAGATCAACCGAGCGGAGAATGGCCTAAAGGTTCTGGTCACTCTTACGTTGATGGAGTTGCGATGATAGCGCAAACTGAGGTTAGATATAACGGGCATATCTTTCACCCTCTGGAAACGAGATACAGGGAATTTATGAGATATGCCCCCGATGGAACACCTTGGGGTTGGGAGCCATTGCCAAACTATGCAAATATGACTCAGAGCTCACCGGCGATGAGTAATAACCCGGCAACATGGCCATCTCATTGGCCGGATAGACCAAGCGACTGGGACGGCTACTGGAATGGCTTTTTCGGAAAAGGGGTTCAAAACGCTGACCTCGAAACTTACTTCGTATTTGATGATAGCCAGGATAAACAATACGCTACTCAATATGGTTACTATCCCATACCCTCCGATACTACTCGCGGCGGACTTGGTCTACAGGTGAGAAACAGAGGGTTCCAATGGTCTCAGGTGCTCGCTGAGGATAACATTTTCTGGTACTACGAAATCCAGAATATTAGTCAACAAAATTATCCTAAAACTCTTTTTGCACAGTACGTTGATTGGGGAATTGGTGGAGTCGGAGGAAGTGACTTTAATAGCGGCGCATATGATCTACAACTGGATATCTCATATTCATGGAGCGAGCTGAAAACGGGACAGCCTGGCAACTGGAGCCCGGTAGGTTATGCAGGCTACGCATTTTTGGAGAGTCCGGGTATCTCCGACGATGAAATTGATAACGATGATGATGGATTAACCGATGAGCGGAGGGATAATGACGCAGGTGTCTTCTTGACTGACTCAACTCAAGATAGATTTTATACTGATGCAAACAAGTTTTACCGTTGGTATGGACATTACTGGAAGCCCCATTGGTCCGGGGATGAGAACCAAAATTGGAGGTCGTTTACAGATTTAAACCACAACGGAAGATGGGACCCCGGGGAACCTTTGAATGATGATGTTGGCACTGATGGTATTGGACCAGGCGATATGGGTTATAAAGGACCTGATCCCGATGGATCGGAAGGAGATGGCAGGCCCGAGCAAGGCGAACCTAATTTCGGAATCCTCGATAAAGACGAATCTGATCAACTGGGATTGACTGGCTTCAATATTTTTCCGGTGCATGTCTATGAGCTGCATGACGACGAACAGAATTGGGCTATTCTGACGACCTTGACCCCTCCATCTGAGCAGGTCCTGAGAGGTGTCAACCTTGCTAATATGTTTGCGTCAGGTTTATTCCCACTTTATCAGGCTCAGACTGAACGGTTTTCCATGGCACTTCTGTTTGGAATGGATCGGGACGACCTTGCCCGGCGCAAGAAAACCATACAGCAGATTTATAATGCCAACTACCAATTCGCCAAGCCCCCAGACAAGCCCATACTTACAGCAATTCCAGGCGACAGGAAGGTAACTTTATACTGGGACGACGGGGCGGAAAAGACGTTTGATAGATTTTTGCAGGAATACGACTTTGAAGGTTACAAGATTTATAAGTCTACCGATCCAAACTTCCTTGAAGCTCAAGTGATCACCGATGCTTTTGGTAAGCCAACATTCAGAAAGCCCATAGCACAATACGACAAGATCGATGGGATCGAGGGTTTCTTTCCAATAAGCATTAACGGGGCTGAGTTCTATCTTGGCAACGACCACGGACTGAGGCACTCGTATGTCGATACCGATGTCCAGAACGGACAAACGTATTACTATGCGGTAGCATCGTATGATTATGGATACATCCGCACTAACGTTGCGGGCCAACTGGAGGGAATACCGCCCTCCGAGTGCACAACGAACATAAAAGTTGATGCTAATGGAAACGTCAAGTTTGTTGATGTTAATACGGCAGTCGTTGTTCCTCGAGCTCCTTCTGCGGGATTTGTGCCAGCAGAAATAGCTGGGCAGATTCGTCACAATGGTCCAGGCACCGGAACCGTCCAATTAACGGTACTTAACCCTGAGGCTGTGAAAGACAATGAGACGTATCAAATAACATTTAACAACAATGGCCGCTTCAATGATTCGCCTCGACCTACTTACTCGCTTCAGAATTTAACCGAGAATGTCACGATTCAATCTGATGTGCCTGTTTCTTACTATGGACAAGAAATTCCAGTTTTTAACGGTGTTATCGGATACATTTACAACGACAGTGTGGCAGTAGTCGATTCGACTGCATGGAAAAAAGGGAATTGTAATTACACTGTAAAGGTTGGTTTTGACACGAGATTCGCCACCACAAATGTGAACTACCCTGCAGATTTCGAAATAAGATTCTATGATCACGTCGTGGATACGTCACAGCATCTTTATTTCGGCAGCCCTCCTGCAAAACCTGTAAACTTTACCGTTTTTAATCTGACCGAGGGGATAAAAGCGCCGTTCCTATTTTTCGATCGAAACAACAACGACCAATTCGATGCTGGAGATGAAATCGTCATTGTTTATGGTGATTCTGCAGCGAAAATGCCAGTGAGCGGCAGTCCTTACAGAACTACCTGGAGTATAACTTTTTACTCCGACACCACAACACCGACGCAAATAGCCCCATCGGCAGGCGATATTTACTTCATAGGAACAACTAAGCCCTTCCGTACTAATGAAAGCTTTACTTTTACTACGAAGGGGGCTTTTATTGACACATCTCTCGCAAGGTCATCCCTGGATAAAATTGCGGTGGTCCCTAATCCATATTTAGGTGCTGCATCTTGGGAGCCACCGTTACTATTCCAAACAGGCCGGGGTGAAAGAAGAATCTATTTCACTCACTTGCCAAGAGTGTGTACAATAAGAATTTATACAATTAGAGGCTATCTCGTTCAGACTCTCTACCATAACAGCTCAGCTGACGATGGTAAAGAGTCTTGGAATCTTCTCACAAAGGACGGAATGGATGTAGCCTACGGGGTGTACATTTATGAAGTAGACGCCCCCGGGATTGGTAACAAAATTGGCAAGTTCGCGGTAGTAAAATGAATGGGAGCACCAATATGAAGCTGAGATTAGTAACCCTGCTGGCAAATGCTCTATTATTTCGGCCCTGTGCCTTCGCTCAACCCGGAGTTTCGAAAGCTGGGACAACGGCAGCTGCCTTCTTGGAGATACCAGTTAGTTCAAGGGCAATGGGAATGGGCAATGCCTATGTTGCCAGTGCTCTTGACGTGTCAGGCGTTTACTGGAACCCCGCTGGAATTACAAACGTATCATCCGGACAGGTCCTGATACAGCATTCGAACTGGTTAGCAGGAACTACCTTTGATTACGCAGCTCTTGCCATTCGTTTAGGAGAATTGGGCACCGTCGGAGCTTCTGTGACAGCTTTTAATTCTGGCGACATGGAGGTCAGAAACGAAAACTTCCCCGACGGTACTGGAATCTATTTCAATGCATCTGATGTAGCCATTTCAATTTCCTATGCACGAGCACTGACAGATAGATTTTCAATTGGTTTCAATGCGAAGTACATCCAACAATCAATTTGGCATGAAAGAGCATCAGGATTCGCAATAGACATAGGAACTATTTTTCAAACCGATTTCATCGGAGGCTTAAGGATAGGAGCTTCCATTTACAACTTTGGGACTGACATGCATATGACAGGAGCTGACCTACGCCAATTCCATCCTATCGACCCAACAAAGCTCGGCACAAATCAAAATATACCAGAAGTTATTGAAACGGCCAGCTGGCCACTTCCTTTGAATTTCCAGTTTGGACTTGCAACGGAAGCGATAAAAGCAAGCGAGAACCGGCTTACTTTAGCCGTTGATGCTCAATATCCAAGTGATAATTTCGAGAGCCTTAACGTTGGTGCTGAATACAGCTATAAAGAGTTCTTTTTTGCTCGTGCAGGATATCAATCACTCTTCCTCAAAGACGGAGAAGGAGGAGCTTCACTTGGTGTTGGGTTGAAGCACGAGCTTCCATTTACGAATGTGACAATATCATTTGACTATTCATATAACGACTTTGGAAGACTAAATGGCACGCATGCGTTTACTTTGCAGTTGAGTTTTTAGAAATGCCTCCGGTCAGGTCTAAATCACTTTTGTTGCTGCTGTCAGCATTTATTTCTGGATGCGTATCAAAAACGCAAGAAGGGTCGGGCGACCATAGAATAGTCCTTACCTATTGGGCTGCACCTAATCAACAGGAGATGGCGCTCGCAAATCAACTCGTCACTGAATGGAATAGGGAGAACCCCAATACATTTGTGAAGTTGCAAGCGCTCCCGGCTAACCAATCAACAGAGGAAGTGTTGATGGCTGCGATTGCAGCTAAGACTACGCCCGATGTTTGTTCGAATATTTGGCCAGGCACGGTACCAGAATACGTCCGAGCGAGCGCTCTTATCAGACTATCACAGTTTCCCGATTTTGATTCACTAGTCGATGCACGAGTAGGATGGGACCGTATGGCTCAGTTCAGGTCGGCTGACGGAAATTATTACCAAATCCCATGGAAGACCAACCCTGTAATGATGGTCTATAATAAAAATCTTTTTAAATCCGCTGGCATAAACCACCCCCCGAGAACCTATTCGGAATTCTTCTCAGATGCAAGAAAGCTTACCTACGACTCAGATGGAGATGGTGTGATTGATCATTGGATTGGTTATCGTGATATCCGTCCAATTTGGTGGCAAAGGTATTTCGATTTTTTTACTCTTTATTGTGCTGCCTCCCAGGGACACCCTATTGTTAGCAACGGAGAGGTCGTCGCTGATGAATCCGCAGTTGAGAAAGTATATGACTTTTTCCAAAGGTGCTTTGTGAGAGGGTATTTCCCCCGCTCCACATACCAATATGATCCCTTTGTAGCAGGAACTGTTGCTACAGAGTTTGTTGGCCCCTGGACTATTTCGTACATCAAACAGAATTTCCCTGGAAAGCTTGATTATGGAATTGCGCCAGTACCCGTACCAGATTCTTTAGTCGGACCTGTTTATACATACGGTGACCACAAAAGCATCGTGATATTCAGTACTAGCAAACACCCCGCGGAGTCATGGAAATTTGTAAAGTATCTGCTGAGCACGAAAGCTGACCTGATGCTCCTGAAAATTGCGAGTCAAATTCCTGTCAGGAGAGATCTTTTAACGTCGCCTGAGTTCAACAATTTTTTTAAAGAAAATAAGGATATAAGGGCTTTTGCTGAGCAGTCAGCTTATGCAAAAGAGGTCGACCAGTCATATGACCAAAAGGAAATATTTGACTCGATCGCACAGGAATTTGAGAAATGCTCGGTTTACGGGAAAGAGACATCGGCTAATGCAGCAAGGAACTTGCTCAAGAGAATTAAACTAATCATAGACTGGGACAAATGAAGAACAGAGCAACGTTTCAGGGTATTACCCTCAGCCTGCCGTACCTGATCTTTGCGTCGATTTTCGTCGTTTTTCCTCTTGTTTTTTCCGCCTATCTGGTTTTACATAGATGGGATGGAATGTCCTCACCTATCTTCGTCGGATTCAAAAATCTCGCCCGTTTGATCCGGGATGAACTCTTCTACCGTTCCATTTTTAATACTTTGATCTTTTTACTAATCAATGTTCCATTTCAAATAGCTTTTGCTCTTCTCTTCGCAGTACTATTGAATAGTGTTAGAACATTCAGAGGTATACTCCGTGCAATCTACTTTGCTCCAGTAGTTGTTTCAGGTGTTGTGGTTACGATTATATGGCAGCAACTTTACTCATATGATTATGGTGTGCTGAATACACTCTTGTCCAGTTTAGGGCTGCACAGGATTCCTTGGCTTACAAGCCCAAGTCTGGCAATGCCATCAATAGCAGTTATGGCGACCTGGAAAAATGTCGGCTTATTCACAGTGCTTTTCCTGGTTGGACTACAGGAAGTTCCCCAAGAGCTTTATGAGGCTTCTGTCATCGATGGAGCAAACGCCTGGAAAAGATTTTTTAAGATAACCTTACCAATTCTCGGTCCGACTATGGTCCTGGTCGTGATTCTTTCCACCATAAATGGTTTCTCGCTTTTTGTTGAACCTTACATAATGACGGGCGGCGGACCGATGAATTCTACAATGTCCACTCTGCTATATATCTATAATCAGGCATTCTATTTCGGACATTTCGGGTACGCTGCAGCACTCGGTTTGTTTTACGCGGTTGTTATCTTCGCGGTGGTAGTTCTTCAAAGAAAAGTTCTAAAGGAAGAATGAAGAACAGTCTCAAAAACCTTTTTGCGTACGTTCTTCTTTCTGTATTTGCAATTGCTTTTGCATACCCATTTGTCTGGATGATTTCAGGCACGCTAAAATCTGATTTTGAGGTGATGAGTTTAAATATTATTCCATCTTACATTACTTTAAATAATTACCTGCTGGTTTTTCAAAGAGTTCCTGTAATGCGGGCTCTACTTAATAGCACTATAGTTTCAATATCCGTTACATCCTCAGTAGTGATATTCGGGGGGATAGTTGGATATTCGCTTTCGAAAATCAAATGGAGCGGATCGAAATACTTGACCGGCTTCATCGTCTTCACAATGTTAATACCGTTTCAATTGACATTAATACCAACTTATCTGGTTATCGTTAAGCTTGGATTGACAGATAACTTGCTGGGGTTAATAATGCCCAATGCGCTTACCGCTGTGTCGATTATAATGTTTAGACAGTTTTTCCTTTCGATACCGGACTCACTATTAGAGGCTGCCAGAATTGACGGATGTAGTGAACTCGGAATTATATTTAGAATTGTATTTCCATTATCCAGACCAGCAATGATCACCGTGGCTATACTTACTTTTTTAACTTCATGGAACGATGTATTGTGGCCTTTAATCGTGATAAGGGAGCGATATCTAATGACTCTACCGCAGCTAGTCACAGTTTTCGTCCTTGGAGGTGAAGCTGAGACGCATCTTGGAGCGGAATTCGCAGCCTCGACAATTTTAGCCCTTCCTATTATTCTCTTGTATGCCTTCTTCCAAAAATACCTCATTCAAAGCTTTATTACTTCCGGGATAAAGGCATGAAGTCTTTGTTTAATCCTATCTTGATAACCGGGGTGTTTGTTTTTCTATCGGTTTCTCGGAAAGCTGAAGCGAACATTTCAGACAGTACTACATCTCTGATCAGTTTCCGATCAACCTATGATTCTGTCCTTGATACAATAATCGTCGCTCGCGTTGGGAACGTGAAGTTGACTGCAAAGGAGTATGTGTTGAATTATATATTTGGCCCTGCCTTCATATTCAAGGCGAAGAATCCACGACACGCGCTTCTGGACGCCATGGTTGACGAAGCTCTCCTCTCGTTAGCTGCCAATGACAGTATCCACGGATTGACAGAGCGAACAGAAAAGATTGTCGATGCTATCGAGGATGATATTTCAACAGAGCAACTTTATAGAAAAAAGATCTGGGATACTTTAAGGGTCACTGAGGACGAAATTGATGAGGCATTAAAGCAAAGCTTGAAAACCATCAACTTCAGATGGATTTATTCTTCGGATCTGTCAGGCATAGACTCTCTCTCTCACCAAATAGCTCGCATTGGCTTTGATCAGGTTTATAAAAGGAACAATCCCGATAGCTCCCATTCAAGGTCGACGGATTTCTTCCACCTGAAAATATCTTCCCCTGAGATTTACTCGATGGCTACTTCCGCTAAGGAGGGCGATGTTTCTAAGCCTATTAGAGGTCCTGATGGCTATTACATCTTTAAGATTGACCAGATACTTTACTCACCAATCATCAGTCAAACAGATCGCCAAAACAAATCAGGTGAGATCAAAAGGGAACTACTTCAATACAAGGCGGATCGTGCCTCTGATGAGTATGTTGACAATTTGCTTAAATCTGAAAACCCTATTATCAAGAGAAATGCTTTCAGTTTACTAGCTGGGTACATTGGTAGCATGTTTTTGAGCTCGGAGAAACTCAACGAATTGGAAATCTCGAAATTCCTAATGACTGAGTCCGGACCAATAAACGCCAGCGGCGTCTTACGCATGAGGGGTCTTCCTCTGATAAAATTCAACTCGGGTGAAATAACGCTCGGGCAATTCTTGGATTGGTTTGAGCTGAGAAGTTTCAATTTTAAGTTTTCTCAAAGTAATAAGAATTCATTCCTCCGGGACGTGGAGAGCTACGTATGGAGAATGCTCCGCGATCAACTGCTCGTAAGGCAAGCTGAGCGAGAAGGGATGTACTCAGATCCAGTCGTGAGGCGCCAGACGGAGAGGTGGAACAGAAAGTTATCAGCTTTGGCGATGATTGAAAAGCTGGTCTCTGAAATCAAGCTTGATACATCCAGTATGTTTAATTACTTCGTTAGACACTATGCCCACTATAAGATAACCGGGGATACCATATCAGATTTTCGGCAAAAATACGACGACCTCCAACGCGACTACCTTGACTATTCGGAAAGAGAACGACTGCTCCACACTGTAATACTCCTGTCAAGAAGGTATCCCGTAAGGAAATATTATTCGGTCGTAGATAAGCTGGCACTGCCGGATCAAATTCGCAGCCAACCGATAGAGGTAGAATACTACAAGACCGGTGGGACATTCCCACGAAAAGCTTTTCCCACAATTGAACAGATTTGGAACAAAATCATTTTTTAAGGAGATCGGCAGATTGTACTATAAGTATAATCCCGAAAAACTTTTTGCTGGCCATAGTTACGGAAACCGCAATGCTTTTCTAAGGCTTAGCCCAAGTTCCGATATTGAAGGCCTGTGGTCTTCCGTCAGTAACAAATTTATCGTAGGAAGACTTAGAACAATGTTATATGTCGACGGGTTGCCTGCTAACCCGCAGGAGACAATCTTTGAACCCCATAAGCAGTCAACGGCTTTCTCAAAAGATGGCGTTGTCCTGAGGAAGGAGATTGTCTTGCCGATTTCCGATAGTAATGAATGCAGCGCGTCACTGGAATCATTTTACCAACGGATCACTATTCAAAATCAATCCGCCGAGGATAGAAAGTTTAGAATCGAAGTAGAAATTATATTTCACGGTGTAGACTCACCTTTTTTCCCCAAAAAAGTTGACCGGAAGGAAGCCTGTAGAACATTTAAAGTTACAGAAGAAGGCTATAGGATTGTAGCCTCGGACTTAGAAGACGGCGCTCGTGCCTTTGTCTACTACAATTTGAGACCTACAAATTTAAGACTCACTGACCGGGGAGCCTTTATGGTGTTTGAAGCTGATATAGCCCCATCTCTGGAAAGTTCTCTAGTAATTGTAGCCGGCAGACAGTCATCGGAAACCTTCTCAACCGACTTCGACCAGGTAGAACAATCAGCGAAAAGTGTCTATGACCGCTACTTAGGAATCGCTGAGATCTTGACACCTAATGACACTATCAATCGAGGAATATATTGGGCGAAGGTTAACATACTCAGGGTATGGCATCATTATTTCCTTGGCGATGCATTTACCAACGACCCTCCTCAAGACATCGTCGTGGTGAGGGACGTAACTTGGTTTGTTTTTGGCTGCGACTACTTCCTGCCTTCATTATCGCGAAGCCTACTCGATTTTGCGAGAAAATATTGCGTGCACAAAGATGGAAAGCTAACTGAATATGTTCATGCAGCACAACCTACACCCGAACTACACGATTACAATCTCAACGTAAACGATAACACTCCGCTATTCATCTTGGCAGTCGAACATCATTTGAATACTACTGACGACTCGACTTTTCTGGAGTCGTTCTATCCTATCGTAGTCAAGGCAGCCAACTACATTTTGACTCAGATCCGACAGGGATTGGTCTATGCAGACTCAAACGGAGTTGGTGTATGGGGTATTGCCGGCTGGAGGAACATAATCGAAAGTTACAATCTGAGCGGGTTCGTAACCGAGATTAACTCTGAATGTTTCGCTGCTTTTAAGGCTGCTGCAAGAATTGCAAGGAAGGTTGATGATCTTCCTATGGCTGAGAGATACGAAACTGCGGCTGAGAAATTAAGAGCTAAAATGTTGTCTGAGCTAAGGGATGAACAAACTGGATTATTTTATCTGAACGTAGACAAACATGGGCGGGCGCATGCAGATGTGACAGGAGACATGGTTTTTCCTGCGCTCTTTGAAGTGACTGATGATGAAGACAAGAGAACACTAATAGATCGTCTCCTGCGACCGGATATTTGGACGGAAGCTGGAGCAAGGACGGTTTCCAAGTCCGACCCTACGTACCATCCAGAGGATGGTAAGCAACTTCTGGGCGGTATTTGGCATAATCTTACGGCGTGGATAGCGATGGCTGCAAAGGAATACCATGAAAATGTTGTTGCTGAAACACTTTACAAGATATGGAAATACTGCGAAGCTGATGAACCCTCTAAATTTAGGAATCTTGTGCCCGGCGAATTCCCGGAACGACTGAACGGAGATACTTTCGAAAGCAGCGGCATGTCGCTCAGTCCATGGATGCCGCCAACCTACTTATGGCTTGCAGTTGAAGGCCTTCTTGGACTTAAAGCTCAAGACGGTTCATTGAGGATCGAACCATCAATCCCAAAAGGCTGGGACTTCCTCTGTGCTTTCAATGTGCCGATCCACGGATCATTTGCAAACTTTTTAATCTACGATGGGGTAGTTTACACCAATGTTGAAATAGTCTCGAATCTAAAGGTAAGGATAGGGCAATTCCAAGAACTGCAGGATGATCGACATGAAAGGATTTGGTCCTTTCAAGACTCCAACGGAATCTTTGTCTTTTCCATCTCCTCTGCCAGTTCAGATGCAGAATTCTCAGAGAAAAGGAGCTTCATTTTCGACGAATTTTCTAAATGCAGAATTACAAAGCTGTATGATTCGAGCAAAGCTTAAGCGGTTGCTTTTTGCTCTTTGGATCGCATCATTCACACTCACATCTATGGCTGGAGCTGAGCGTTGCTCGCTCATGAACAAGTCTCACTTACTATCTCTGCTCGAGAAAGTGTATTTGGATGGAGACTCGGTGTACGTGGTTGACATTTATTCAGATTTTCCGAAGTACGCTCCAGTAGAGGCAAAAGGCGAAGGCTTCGCATGCGTTGATGATGCAGCTCGAGCTGTTGTGTTCCTTGCGAAATATGATGAGATGCTCAATACACAAGCTGATAGGGAGATGATTTCTGGGCTGGTGAAGTTTATTTTGAAAATGCAAACGGAAGATGGAAGATTTTACAATTTCTTGCAAAAAACAAATGGGAGAGTACTTATAAATCGCACGGGTGAAACGAGCAGGGCGAGCTTTGGATGGTGGGCGGCAAGAGCAATATGGGCACTTGGTACTTCAGCCTTGTACTTAAAAGACACCGATTCGTTACTCTACGCTCAAGTAGTAGAATCTCTCGGTCGAACCAAACCCCAAATAGATTCAGTGCTTTCAAAATTCAATGTCGAAGATAGTTCTGGAGCTCCGACGTGGCTACTCTTTGGCGACGGTGCTGACGCTAGTTCTGAGCTGGTCCTCGGATTGAACGAAGCTTACCGCGCGACGAAAGATTCAGCCTATCTCAAATTTTCCGAAGAGTTCTGTTATGGATTGCTCAAGCTACAAAGAGGTACTTGTAAAGAGTTTCCCTTCTTCGCATTTTTGTCCAACAAACAGGAATGGCACGCTTGGGCTAACTCACAGTCTGCTGCACTATTAGATTTTTATACCATTAAGCCGAACACAAAGTTCTTAAGGGCTGCATTGAGAGAAGTGGATTGTTTCTTACCCAGATGGGTCGGCACGTGGTTCTTCCGCGAATTCCATTCAGGTTCCACCCACTTGAACTACTATGCGCAAATCGCCTACAACATAAGACCGGCTCTTTTTTCATCCGTGAAGGCTTATCAGATAACAAAGTTAGAAAAGTATAGAACATTGGCACTCTTGATTTCTTCATGGTTCTTCGGAAACAACATTGCAAAAACAAAAATGTATGACAGCGCTACTGGAAGATGTTTTGATGGTATCGAGGACTCAATTCATGTAAACATAAACTCTGGAGCTGAATCTACGATAGAAGCTCTATTCTCAATGTTGCTTCTTAAACAGGCAGATGCTTCAGCTTGTAACATAAAGAGCCTTTCTCCCCCATTTCTTGCCGCAAAACGATTTCTCTTCAACATAAATGGGAAGAAGGTTGTGCTGCAGATGACAAAGGACGGCTTTCGAGTTATCATTGGCCGCTGAAATCCAGTTAATGAACTGTGAACAGGTAACAGATGACATAAATATCGGGGTGCGGAATGAAATTTGTTGTACAAAGACTGAATGACGCTAAACCAATTTTACTACCAGAAAGCACGAACAGCTGGGAGAGTCGCGTGGTCTTGAATCCGGCTTGCGTATATGTTGATTCTGAAGACGAAATCTCCATGATTAGTGATCTACTCCAGCTGCGAGATTTTCGCAAAAGGCCATTGGGGGATAATGCTGGGATTTCGGTTCTCATCTATCGTGCCCAAGGGCAAGGACAATTCAGCAAATCCCGCTTAGGCCTGGCGATTCTCTCTCATGATCTGAAGTTGTTGTATCGCCATCCATCGCCTGTTGTCGTCCCCGAATATGAATTCGAAAACTTAGGTGTGGAGGATCCCAGAGTGTCTAGGATCGGGAGCAACTACATCATGCTCTATACTGGGTATTCAAATCTTTGTGGGTCGGAGGCTTTGTCGACAGAGGCATCTGGTAAAACAAGTATATGCATGGCAATTTCCTCTAACCTGATTACGTGGACAAAACTCGGTCCGGTTAAAGGCGATATCAACCGCGTAAGTAACAAGAACGGCGCCCTTTTCCCAGATCAGATACAGGGTAGTTACTATATGCTCCATAGGCCAATGGCTGGTGACAACAGCATGTCCATCCACCTCGCTCGCTGCGATAAACTGGATGGAGAATGGGAAAGCCTTGGGTTATTCATGGAGGCGGAGCAGAACCCAAATTTTAAAAAATCCTGGATAGGTGCTGGCGCACCTCCGATAACTGTTGGCTTCGGAGAATACTTAATGATATACCACACCGGGCATTACAAATGGGATGATACAAAACAGTACAACCTTGGACTTTGTCATGTGTGCTATCGCAATGCTTTCATGATAACCGATAGAGTAGAAAATATGTTGACTCCGACTACTCACTATGAAACTTATGGCGACCCAGAGCTTGGGGTGAACAACACTGTCTTCGTCTGCGGAGCGTATCAGCTATGTGACGAGATATTTTTTCCCTATGCTGGTGCAGATAGTGTGATCCTCGCGGCAAAACTAAAACTTACTTCATAAAAAAGAGAGCAGCAAACCATGAGAAGCAACGCCTCTATTGGCTTGGATGGCAGATGGCTATTTAGGAATGCTTCGAGGAATGCGAGTCGTTACCCTAGTGGGAGTAGCAAATATGAGGGGACCGTTCCAGGAACAATTCACACAGACCTTATGGCAAATCGGGTAATACCTGATCCATTCTTTAGGGATAATGAAAGAGATGTACAATGGATCGAAGATTGTGATTGGGAGTACATGAGAGAATTTGAGCTAACAAAAGAACATATGAGCTACAAGATGGCATTCCTGATATTCGAGGGGGTCGATACCGTCGCAGATGTGTTTTTGAACGGGATCTTCATGGTCAGGACGACGAACATGTTCGTGACCTACAAGATTAGGATTAAACACCTTTTGAGAGCTGGGAAAAACAGGATCAGAGTAGTTCTCAGGTCTCCTAAAAATTACGCAATAAAACAAGAGCGAAGGTATGGCAAAATTTTTGCAGAGCTCGATTCATATAGAGTCCACATCAGGAAAGCACAGTACTCATTTGGCTGGGATTGGGGACCACGTTTAGCGACAAGTGGTATTTGGAAGAGTCTATACATTGTCTTCTCCGATTCAGCGATAGTTGATCATTTTTCTCTGCATACTGCACGCATTCTCACAAGCGGAGTGATTGCAGAGTTAAGGGCTGCTTCACTTGCAAGCGGTCCGTATGAGAAGGAGCTGAAATGGTTACTCACTCTCAAGGGCGAATCAGTGGATCTCGCTTACGAGATACCCTTTAGGAAAGCATCTTGCAAGAGGCAAAAAGGAATGGTGCTTGCGCGCTCTCTAATCAAACTGGCTAACGCCGAGCTTTGGTGGACACATGATTTAGGGAGTCAAAATCTATACGAAGCGATATTGTCAATCTCAGACGAGAACGGTAACACCATCGACTCTCGCACCATACAGGTTGGTTTCAAAGAAATAGTTTTGGAGCGAAAGGGAAATTCGACTGGAGAAAGCTTTCTGTTCCGCTTAAATGATGAAAGGGTGTTCGTGAGAGGCGCTAACTGGATTCCAATGGATTCTTTCCTTACGAGGCCTAGCTCTGCGGATTACGATACGCTTTTGGAGGCTGCGAAGGCCGCCAATCTGAATATGTTAAGAGTATGGGGCGGTGGCATCTACGAGAGGGAGGAATTCTATCGTTCATGCGATAGAAACGGGTTGTTAGTCTGGCAGGATTTTATGTTTGCCTGTGCCTCTTATCCAGCACGCCAGGATTTTATTGAGAATGTGAAAGTTGAAGCACTGCAAAATGTACGTCGATTGGCGGCTCATCCATGCATTGCAATATTCTGCGGCAACAACGAATCGGAATGGCTTTGGAATTTGAAAACGGGTAACCCGGTTGATACCATGACAGGATTTCGTATATTCAAAGAGATATTGCCTGAAATAGTCAAGAGTGAAGCCCCCGGAATTCCTTACTGGCGTTCCTCTCCATCTGGTGGCAAAGATCCAAACGGCGAACAAAACGGGAATCACCATCAGTGGACCGTTTGGAGCGGATACAGGTCTTATCGAGAATATGAAAATATAAATCCTCGCTTTGTCACTGAGTTTGGGTTTCAAGCACCGCCAACGCTCAGAACAATTGAGGCTTTCACCAAGCCTTCGGACCGCAACATGCAAAGTAAAGTTATGAGATATCATAACAAGCAGGTGGAGGGAACTGAGCGGCTATTTAAATTTGCTGCTTCAGAGGTAAGAATTGCGAAGGATTTTGAGGATCAAGTTTTG
>JBMFJZ010000019.1:0-11959 GCA_049973045.1 Bacteroidota bacterium
CCCTAAGGGGTGGACAAGAATCCCCGATATTGTTCTCATAGCTGCTGAGCTCTCAGCGAAGGAGAAACTGGGCAACCCTAATCAATGGCCGCTCCGTGGTATCAGGATGCGTGATGGATTTATTGAACCGGGTACGGGAGGAATGATCATCATCTCTCAGGTTTTTCCATTTGATTCATACGACTCAAGTGCCACAATGGAGTCGTATCGAAAGAGCTATACTGATGAAGATACTTCTGCTAATGTTCAAATAGCGGTCTTCTACTCCAATGGATTTAAAATTCACCAGCTTCTTTTCTTCGATTCTAAACATGTCTTGTTCAAAATGGTGTTTACACAGCCGAAACTTCAACATGCGGTCCAGTTCGATTTTTGGTTTAGACGCACGGCTTATCCGAAATTTATTAAGACGATTGAGTCAGTAGCTGGCTCAGTCAGAATCAACTAATCGATCACAGAATTGGAAGGAGGGTATCATGAAAAAACTTGTAGCTGTTGTTTTGCTGTTCGCGATACTTGTGATGACAGGTTGTATGACCCACGTTCATGTTATTGGGGCGGGGGCGAAAGGTGGAACCATGGAGCAGGCGCGGCAGTGGTATATCCTTTGGGGTCTTGTGCCGCTGAACAATGTGGACACGCGCACAATGGCAGCGGGAGCAAAGGATTACACAATTAAGACAGAAATCTCTCCGATGGATTTCCTCCTGAACATCTTCACTAGTTGGGTGACGGTGTACTCGCGGACCGTTGCAGTAACCCGTTAGCTTTTTATCTGTACTGTTGAGTTCGCCTTCGGTGGCGCCTGGCAAAGCTTTTCTGAGGCGCCACCGTTAGGTTTCTTTGCCGCTTCCTTTATGCATAGAGTCGGCAAATCCGTTTATGATTCTTGGTTACTGGAAGTTCTCCTTCCAAGCTCTTTACCATTTTTAAGTATCCGCTAATTGAGGCGTTTTTCTGTCATCCGACACGGATGGCTGTCATGCTACGCTGTCTGGTAGTTATGTAAAGCATGTGGAAGCTGCGCTATTGTTAAAAATTAACGATTTTTCAACGTTTCCGACGAATCAAGCCCTCAGATAGTGTGCGTCACTTGACATCTACGAAAAGGTTTATTATATTTATGTAAACGTTTACACAAGACGCCTTGCACCAAAGATTTTCGATGTAAACGTTTACTTTCTCCCTAGTCAGCCATATTCGAAATTATGTAT
The DNA here is from genome assembly GCA_049973045.1 of Bacteroidota bacterium. Lineage (GTDB taxonomy): Bacteria > Bacteroidota > Ignavibacteria > 0-14-0-80-59-12 > 0-14-0-80-59-12 > JBMFJZ01. The sequence continues at coordinate 1,215 of JBMFJZ010000019.1, forward strand.
GAAAGTTACCATCAAGGATGTTGCTCGCCGTGCAGGAGTTTCAATAGCCACGGTTTCGCGTGCCATCAATAACATAGGTCCCCTAAGGGAAGAAACTCGCAGCAGGATCGTCTCAGCTATACGCGAACTTAACTATTCGCCGAACGCCATGGGCCGCGGCTTAGCGACAAGCAAGACGGAAACCCTCGGTGTGATCCTCCCTGATGTTCACGGGGAGTTTTTCTCCGAATTAATGAGGGGCATTGATCAAGCTGCTCGTACAAGGAATTACCACATTATGATATCCAGCACTCACAGCGAGAAAAGCGAAATAGAATCTATGCTGAAGCACATGCGCGGTGGTAGAGTAGATGGAATTATCATCATGTCGCCGCATGTTGGCTCACTCGAACTTCATGGCATCATACCGAGAAGTCTCCCTGTTGTTCTTTTAAACTGCTGTGCACAGCATGCTCTTTTTGATACCGTCCAGATTAATAACTTTGCCGGCGCTTACAAAATGGTGAAGCACCTGATTGGTCATGGACATGAACACATTGCCATCGTAAAGGGACAGGAAAATAACTATGATGCCCTCGAGCGTTATCGTGGGTACAGGGCTGCACTGCAAGAACACGGATTGCCTATTCTATCGCAGCTTGAAGTTACTGGGAACTTCACAGAGGAGTCCGGTTTCGCTGCGACGAGATTGTTACTCAATGTTCATCCAAGGCCGACAGCGATCTTTGCGTCAAACGATGCGATGGCAATTGGCGCCATCCGTGCTTTACATGAAGCTGGTTTAGGAATACCTGAAGACGTAGCCATCGCTGGGTTTGATGACATTCCAATGTCGCGGTATCTCACACCCCCTCTCAGTTCAGTGCATGTACCAATCTTCGAACTTGGGGCAAAGGCTGTTGAACGCCTTTTTATTTCAATTGAAGCAAAGAACAAAAATCCGAAACAGAGAATTCTGCTGGATGTTGAGCCTATCCCTCGAGAATCTTGTTGTCACGCTAAAGCGTAAAATAAAATGTTCATTTCATTTACTGTCTCTGAAGGGAGGTGATCCCAAGGCGGACGCGAATTCAGTGAGAAATAGTTGTCTTTGTCAACATCAAATTAGAAGGAGGAAGAAAAATGAGAACAAGTGCTTCGATCGCAGTGTGCTTGCTGATAGCAAGCATGGCTATGGTAGCCAAAGCGCAGAAGCTCCATAGGGATCCACCATCTATGGTAGCTGTAAGTGCATCGGCACCTATAACAGTTGATGGAAAACTGGATGAACCTGATTGGACCCGCCACTTTTTCTTCTTGAACTTTCGTGCCAACTATAAACCTGATGATGCCTCTTACGGCGTTTCGGGTTCGGACCTCCCCACAAAAAATCTCCCAGGAACAAAGGGCTACACTGATACCTCGAGCACCGTTGTTTATTTCATGCATTATGGGACGGACCTTTACATCGGGCTTCGTTCGACTGACTCTTCAGTGTGCAAGCGCTGGGGAGCATGGGAGGGCGATGGACTGTTCACTAAGTTCAGAAGCAAGAGCGGCACGCAGGTAATAGAGTACAAGTTAATGTACAACAGTGAGACAAGTTCCCATGCTGTTCTTGAAACTAGTGGGAATGCGCCTGCCCAATCGGCTGAAGGTGCTTCGTATGAATTCCCCGGGACGATTGTGAATAACAACTCTGCACCGGATCGTGGGTACTCTCTCGAATTGGTTATCCATCTTAGTAAGCTGGGATATTCAGCATCCGACACAGTCCTTGCTGATATAACAATTATGGATCCCGATTTTTATACCAGGGATACTACTGAGTCCTCTCAGCCCGGAATTGTGCAGTTCTACAAGAGTTGGTGGGGGACAGAATGGGGAGGGAGCAATCAACCATCCGATTATAGGCAGATCGTCCTGGCAGATGTACCTGTAATGGACGCATATGCAACGAGCGCCGCGATCACGCTCGACGGAAGGCTCGATGAACCTCAATGGAACGGTGCACCAACCATGATCATTGGACCTAACAGTAAGGACGCCACTAACTGGTGGTACATGCAGTGGGGCGATACTCTTGCAAGTTACGACGATCCGAGTTACACAGTTGTAAAATTCTTGCACAAAGGGACCGATCTTTACATCGGTTTCATCTCAAACGATTCCTCCGTGTGCCAATGGTCAACAGGATGGGAAGCTGACGGAATGTTCATTTGGATGCGCGACAAGTTCACTTTACCAGGCCCTGCCAATAGACAGGAAGTAAAATTGATGTTCTTTGGGGACTCCGTCGGAGGGCCAGCGAAATTTGAGGTGAACAACAATGTACCCACTGGTGGGGCTGAGGGAAAGGATTACGAATTTCCCGGCACAGTAGCCAGGACCGAAACAAATGGGAAGGACAAAGGGTACTCAGGCGAAGTTATCATCTATGGCGATAAGTGGGGTTACGTAGACGGTGATACTATATTGTTGGCTATTGTCATGTGGGACATGGATCGTTCATCAGCAGATGTTTCTGATCCTCATCAACGTATCTATGCGAAGAGCTGGTGGGGTAGTGAATGGGCAGACATCAACTTTGACAAGTACTACATGTACCGCGGCGTCTACCTTTCTCCAAGGCTTGTTAGCGTAAAGGAGGAGTCTACAGTAATGCCGAACTCATTCTCACTGAGCCAGAACTACCCGAACCCATTCAACCCGACAACGCTCATTCAGTACGGGATCGCTCAGGTAGCCCATGTGACGCTGAAGATCTATAATGTGTACGGTCAAGAAGTCGCGACACTTGTTGATAAGGTTCAAAGCGCGGGCAACTATCAGGTTAGCTGGGATGGCAAAGACAACAAAGGTCGCTTTGTGGCAAGTGGCGTGTATTTCTACAGGCTTGAAGCGGGTGCCAACGTCATGGTCCGGAAGATGGTAATGCTCAAGTAGCAAACTTCAGTTTCAAAATGGGGGCAGCCTTTTTCACTTTTGGCTGCCTCCTCGGTTTGTAATCCATAGAGGCTTGGCGAGGATTTGTATGTTATATTCACGTTTTGTTGCACCGATGTCAATCTGGGTGTTTCTTGTCGGAGCAATTCTTCATCCTCCATCAATCGCTGGAACAACAGGGAAAATTACAGGGCGTGTGACAGACAAATCAACAGGCGAGCCGCTTGTGGGAGCAACGGTCCTTCTCGAAGGGACGCGGTTAGGAGCAGCAACTGATATTGATGGGTATTACACGTTACTGAATGTTCCTCCCGGCAACTACACTCTGAAAGTATCGATGGTGGGGTATGCAGAAACCCGTGTCACGAATGTCAAGGTCTCCGTAGATTTTACAACAAAGCTTGATGTTGCATTAGAGCCAAGTGCGGTTCAGGCAGAGGCAATTACGATTGTTGCAGAGCGACCCTTGATCCGAAAGGATTTAACATCTTCCTCTGCAACGGTGAGTGCGGAACAGATTCAGGCAATGCCCGTTGAATCATATCAGGATATCCTGCAGCTACAGGCTGGAGTGGTGATTGGTCCCGGCGGAGATATGCATGTTCGGGGAGGACGTGCTGGGGAGGTCTCGTATCTGATTGACGGTATTCCTGTGAGCGACCCGTATTCGTGGAGCTCTTCTATACAAATTGGGAGCGAAGGCATTCAGGAACTAAAGCTTGTCAGCGGAACATTCAACGCTGAATACGGTCAGGCGATGTCTGGCGTCGTTGATATTGTCACCAAAGAAGGCGGAGCGAAGTTTGGTGGACAGCTGACGGTCTATACAGGGGATTACGCAAGCACCCACAATGATATTTTCCTGAATGTCAACCATCTAAGTCCTATCAGCACTTATAGTCTTCAAGGAAGTGTTGGAGGACCTGTATCACCGCTCTCGGACAATCTTCGCTTTTTCTTTTCCGTCCGCCGTGACTATGATGAGGGATGGCTTTACGGGAAAAGGGTATTCAATATTTATGATTCTTCGTATTTCAGCAATCCTGACCCGGCTCTCTGGCACATCGAAAAGACCGGCGATGGGAAGATAATTCCAATGAACAATGTAAGAGCATTAAATCTACAAGGGAAACTAAGCTATGCCTTCGAGGGTGGAATAAAACTCTCCTATGAAGGGCTCTACAGCCGAAGTGATTATCATGTGTACGATCATTTATTTAAGTATGATCCAGATGGCAGCTATCAGTATCACAGTTACGGTTACACGAGTATTTTCTCGCTTACGCATATGCTTACTCCCTCAATGTACTACTCACTCAAATTCTCCAATTTCCGTAACAATTATAAGCAATATGTCTTCGCTGATCCGTATGACAGTCGATACGTTGATCCACGTCGACTCTTCACCAAAGGGGCTTTCAGTTTCCATACCGGGGGAGCTGCAATGGGGCACTTTTACCACACAACCGATGGCTATATTATAAAAGGAGACTTCACCAGTCAGGTTGGCAGATACAATCTTCTGAAAGCGGGTTTTGAATTTCAGTGGAATAAATTGTGGCTCCATGAATTTCAAATCCAACTTGACCAGCAATCAGACTGGAAGCCGGCAGTGCCTCCAATTACCTCGTACAATAACAATGAATATACTCATAAGCCCATTCAGGTTTCCGGATACATCCAGGACAAGATTGAGCTACAAAGTATCGTGCTCAACATTGGGGCGCGCTACGATTACTTCAATTCCAACGGAATCGTGCCTGTTGATCCACGTGATCCGAATGGGAGGCTCACGAATAACCCGAACTGGCATAGGAAGGCAACCCCCAAGCATCAGATCAGCCCACGGCTCGGGATTGCATTCCCAATTACTGATCGTGGAGTGATTCACTTCTCCTATGGGCACTTCTTCCAAATCCCGGCATACCAGTATCTTTACGCTGACCCAGAATTTGAGGTCATCCCGGGAAGTCTTTCAACTGTGATGGGAAATGCTGACCTTAATCCTCAAAAGACTGTCATCTATGAAATTGGGCTTCAGCAGCAGTTGTCTAACAACATTGGACTTGATGTGACTGGATTTTACAAAGATATTCGAGGACTGGTTGGGACAGAAGTATTCGAACTTTACACACTTGGTGATGTGTACGCACGGTATGTCAACTTAGATTATGGTAACGTTCGTGGAATCACTGCTTCAATTCAAATTCGTCCGACGGGATTATTGAGTGCAATGATAGACTACACGTATCAGGTCGCCGAAGGGAATGCTTCTGATCCAAATGCCCAATTTTACAATCGACAGAGTCAACCGCCAAGGGCAGATGAAATCCAGGTTGTTCCTCTGAACTGGGATCAGACACACACACTCAATTTTTCTCTCAACGTTGGTGACCCAGCGAACTGGCTGATAGGTATTATAGGTCGAATTGAGAGTGGTCTCCCATACACACCGGAGATCCAGAACATTCGAGTTGAGTTTGAAAACAGTGGTCGAAAACCTCCTCAGTATACATTTGACCTGAAGCTACAGAAAGCTTTCCGTATCTTTGCTCTCGATTGGATTATGTTCTTGAAGGTGTACAACTTGTTTGACCGACTGAACGAGAAAAACGTGTATCTGGATACCGGCCGAGCGGGTTACACACTTGTTTCAAGGTATGCGGGAGATGTTAGCGGCGTGAACACGCTGGCTGAGTTTATCAACAGACCGGATTTCTATTCACCGCCGCGGAAGGCGCTGTTTGGGATATCCTTAAATTTTTGAGTGTGGAGGTTCCATGCGATACGGCGGAATAACGATATGTGCGATTGTAGCGCTGAATGCCTTCATAGTGAGTTCCACATATGCCCAGATCCATGTTCCTCCAGAGATGCGGGGCGACCGTAAGTATCGAAGGGTTGGACTCCATAATGGTAATCTTGTGGAAACATTATTCTGGAATTTCGGAGAGGTTGCCTGGTGGGGAAAACAACCAAGTGGTGTTTGGCCCAAAGGGACGCTCCACTCTTATATGGATGGTATAACGCCGATTGCAGCCGCAGAAGTGACAAGCACTCATGGCAAACTCATCCATATCATCGAGGCAGGGTATCGAGAGTTAATGGACATTTCCCCTGCCGGCGTCGAACGTGGGTGGCAGCCAAGACCTGGATATTTTAATCCGAATCAAGACAACCTTGCTATGAGCGACCAGCCAATTACCTGGCCCGATTCGTGGCCCAATCGTCCATCGAGCTGGAACGGGAAATGGAACGGGTACTTTGGACAGCGCACAAATGCTGATCAAGAAAGTTACTTTGTGATGGACGATAACAGCGACGATGGACAGGACTATTACCCCGATTCAACTGATCTGACTCGACGTGGTCTTGGCTTGAGAATGGAAGTAAGGGGCTTGCAATGGTCAAACACCTTGGCACAGGATAATATCTTCTGGCACTATGAGGTCACAAACGAAGCTGCAGCTGATTACACTAAAGTCGTTTTCGGGATGTATTGCGACTCGGGAGTTGGAGGCCAATACGACTCAAATGATGACAATGCTTCCTATGATAAGTCCTTAAACATTACTTACACATGGGATACAAATGGACTTGGGGAGGGAGGCTGGGGTCCCACAGGGATTGCAGGCTATGCTTTCCTTGAAAGCCCTGGAAATCCCTATAACGGAATTGATGATGACGACGACAGTGTTGACCCGAACAGCCCGCATCTCAAAGATACAGATTTTCTGCCGAGAGCTATCAACGCAGGGGATAAGTTTGTCGTCATTGAATCGATCACGTACAAACGGACAGTCGTAATAATGCCAGATAGAGATACAACTGTTGTTTCGTTAGGGCATGAATATCATTTACACCCCGGTATTGTTTTGCAGGAAATTCCTGGCAACAATCTTGATGATAATTTGAATGGGCTTATCGACGAAAGCCTCATGGTTCATCTTGGTCTTGCGTATAGGAACTATATTACTAGTGAGGGCTTAAACGATCTGCTGATCGATGAACAACGAGATAGTGGACCCGGTCAGTTAGTTTACAGTTGGGTTCCGGACTACAAAAGCGGACCCGATTCAAGGGGAAAGTACAGAGGTATCTACAAGCAGCACTGGTCTGGGGACGAAAATGGTGACTGGGATCCAGAGACAGATGATGTAGGTGCTGATGGTGTTCCAGGAACGGGGGATATCGGCGAGGGGGATGCGAAACCAACCCCAGGAGAGCCCCATTTTGACCAGACAGACAAAAATGAGTCGGATCAGATCGGCTTAACAGCTTTCGATGTCTTTTACATTGGTTCCGGAGTTGCCTTCTATGATGACGAGGGTATATGGCAGCGAATTGCTAATAGCCATTTTGATACAAGGCTCCAGAATGGTAATATTGCATTCCTTTACGGATCCGGACCTTTTCCACTTCCTCCGGGAAAAACGCAGCGCTTCTCGCTTGCCTTGGTTTTTGGACAAAATCTTGACGACCTTGTTCGACACAAGGTCACTGTGGAGCAGATTTACAATAATAACTACAACTTTGCACGTCCACCTGATAAACCGCATCTGAGAGTCGTTGCCGGAGATAGGAAGGTTACGCTGTACTGGGACGATGTGGCTGAGCGCTCATACGATCCATTTTCGAGTCCTCCGTATGATTTTGAAGGTTACAAAATCTACAAAAGCACAGATCCTGCGTTCAACGACCCGTTGACAATTACCAATGGCTTCGGTGATAAAGTTCTGTTTCAACCTGTTGCCCAGTTTGATATTCGCGATGGAGTGAGCGGTTTCTTTCCAATTGCTGATCATGGCGTGCAATTTTATCTGGGGGATGATAAGGGGATCAAACATTCTTGGGTCGATACCAATGTTGTGAACGGCCAGACGTATTATTATGCGGTAGTTTCATATGACCGGGGAGATGTAGCGAGAGGCATATTTCCTTCTGAATGCACGAAAGTGATTTCGCGTGACCGATTTGGTTCTCTTGCATTTGACATTAACACTGGGAAAGCGACTCCAAATGCCGCCTGTGCAGGTTTCCGGGATGCACATCTCGATGGTGGGGTAATTCGTCACGTCTCAGGTTTTGGAACCGGGGCTGTGTGGCTCAATTTCCTGGATCCATTGAAGGTGCGAAATCGAGCATCCTATCGCCTTCTTTTTGATGACACCTCTAAGGTTGACACGCTTCTTTACTCTCTATATGAGATAACGAATCCATCGAGTCCTTTTCCTGTTTTCAAGAACTCCACTTATGTGAGAGGTGAAGATTCTAACCCTCTTTTTGATGGGATGCGACTTTACGTTCAGAATGATTCAGCTGGGTGGGATCCTGTGAACACAAAATGGATTAGCGGGCAATCCAATACTCAATTTATTGTATCGCTGGATGAGGTAACTCGGCGAACGTATTTTCAGCATCCAAAGCCCGGTTACCCGGATAGTTATGAAATTCGAGTCGGCATTCCCGATACCTCGTGGCTATATAACAGCTTCCAGCAGACTACGAATTTTCAAGTGTGGGACGTCACCGAAAATCACAAGATGCGATATTACCTGAAGGAACCAGCAGGTAAAGAAGATGGGAAACTCAGTGCTGGTGACTATATCGATTTGTGGTATTCGCTTGGGCCCAACGTGTGGATCCGCTTTTGGCGAATTGAACTCATCGCTCCGGCTGAAGGTTCCGTAATTAATCCTACTGACGGTGATACGGCGATTATAACGATACGGGCGCCGTTCCGCTCAAATGATATTTTCGAATTTACAACCGTAGCTGCGACGATTGATACAGTACTTGCCCGTGAATCTCTCGATCGAATCGCTGTTGTTCCGAATCCTTATACCATTGCAGCAAAGTGGGAGCCACAGCGTCTCACTCAATCGGGTCGAGGAGAGCGACTTTTGGAATTTATACATCTCCCTGCTCGATGTACAATCCAGATTTTCACCGTCAGCGGCGACTTGGTGAAGATGCTGGAGCATGATGCTCCGATGACCGATGGTGCAGAATTCTGGGATCTCAGAACAAAAGATGGAATGGACGTCGCTCCAGGTATCTATGTATATTATGTTGATGCACCTGGAAATGGAACCAAAATCGGAAAATTTGCAATCATCAAATGATCTCAAAGCACTATCAACAGGTGTTCTCATGACGAAATTGACTGACAGCTCAAAAGTAATTGCACATCATATTGTGACAGCCATAGCAGTATCAAGCTCCCTTCTTCTGGTTGCCTCGCTCAGTGCGCAGGAGAAAGGAGAGGTTACGAAAGTGGGGACAACTGCAGCTCAATTCCTGAAGATCGATGTGAGTCCAAGGGGAGCAGCAATTGGTGGAGCGTTTGTTGCCATTGCGAATGATGCATCAGCTCTTTACTGGAACGTTGCAGGGATCTCTCGACTTGGACAGAACGATGTTCTCTTTGCGCACACTAATTGGATCGTCGACATAGGCTTTAACTACGGCGCAGTTGTCGTATCGCTGGATGAAAACAATGCCATTGGAGCAAGTATCACCTCGCTGACCATGGGAGACATGGAGGTTCGCACCATTGACTTCCCTGAGGGAACAGGAGAAAAATTCAGTGCTGGAAGCTTTGCGGCTGGTGTCTCATATGCAAGGAATCTGACCGATGCGTTTTCAATAGGGGTTACTGCAAAGTACATTAACGAACACATCTGGCATATGAGCGCCTCATCTTTTGCGCTGGATTTAGGGACCCTGTATCGAACTGGATTTCATGATTTCACCATTGGGATGAGTATCTCGAACTTTGGGACAAAGATGAAGTACGCTGGCGACGATGCAATCATCTACTATAACGTTAACCCCGGGCACTTTGGGAGCAACCAGACTATAGTGGCTGACCTGAGAACCGACGAGTGGCCCATTCCACTCTTGTTCAGAGTTGGTGTTTCTATGCAGCCTTTTAGAACAGAGGGGCACCGATTGATCGTCGATGTTGATGCACTTCACCCGAATGACAACACGGAGAGCCTCAACGTGGGGGCGGAGTACATCTTTCGTGACATTCTCTTTATTAGAGGTGGGTACAGATCGCTTTTTCAACGAGATCGCCAAGGGGGGCTCTCGTTAGGTGTTGGGGTAGCGTACGATATTGCAGGTGCTCGACTGAAAGCTGATTATGCCTGGAACGATTTCGGTGTTCTGCAAAAGGTTCAGCGGTTTTCTATCGGCATTCAATTCTAAGTTGATAGGGGAAAACGGTGAGGCATTTCCGAACAAAGTACGGCTACTTTTCTGAGGGTGGTTTTGAATATGTGATCACAAAACCTGATACCCCTCGACCTTGGGTGAATGTTATTTCTAATGGTGATTACGGTTTAGTCATTTCTCAGACAGGGAGTGGGTATAGCTGGCGAACCCATGCGAGCTTGAATCGAATTAACCGGTGGGAACAGGATCTCGTCAAGGATGAGTGGGGGAAGTATATTTATGTCAAAGACAGAGAGAGCGGTGCAATTTGGTCTGCTGGATGGAAACCAGTTTGTGCACCGCCTGACTCATACAGGTGCCGTCATGGCATTGGGTATACAACAATTGAATCTTCCAACTTTGGCATCACAAGCTCATTGACAGTGTTCATTCCGAATGAGGAACCACTCGAGCTATGGTATCTCACCTTGAAAAATAGCACACAGAAGATCAGAAAGCTCACAATAACTTCTTTTCTTGAACTTTGCTTAGGCAATGCTCCTGATTGGCACCGAGAGTTCCACAAGTTGTTCATCGAAACGGAGTACGATGCTGAACTTTGTGCACTGTTTGCAACGAAAAGCCTCTGGGAAGTGCCC
>JBMFJZ010000020.1:0-9468 GCA_049973045.1 Bacteroidota bacterium
CTTATAATTCGAAATCGATACGACCGTATCGAGCTTGACCTCTTTCCATATCCTTCCTTTAGATTTCTGAGTGCATGGATTAGCGAAATCGCTTCTGCCGGGATAAATGACTTCAGGCTTGGGTGATTTAATCGACATGAAATGCCCGATAACTGCCCCAGAAACAACGGCAAGGACAATCATCAGTTGAGAACTTCTGTTCATGGTTTACGGATTTTCTTACGTCAGATATAATTCCCCTTCAGTTCATCCTTGACTTATTAACTCCTCTTACGGTCCTCTGCCAGCATTTTTTACCGTTAACGTATCAAATTCGTGATATGCAAAAAAGAGAATGTCAAGTAAAAAATGAACTGAGCCTATCGATTTACATTTCATAGTTCTGGATAATCTTGTAGCACTTTTAACCAATTGTGGGACTGCAAGTTAACTTAAAGATAATCACTACGATTTCGACACGATGTATCAAATAAAAGTCTCTCCGAACTCGCTAATAAAAAAATGCCCTGGCAGTCTGCCACCAACATGTCCGCAAGTTTATCAATCTTGCCCCCATATTTCAGTTACCGTTACTTAGTTCTTCAGTCAACCATTTTGCTTCAACTCGATTATTATTTGACATAGGGAAGGCCTTTTGAAGAGAAGATAAAAAGAGCTGTGTCATTGATAGCGTACACCATGTTCCCCCTTACGTCGCAAGCGGAAAATTTCCCGGGCGTCATGACTGTGCAGATATATTTGCCATCTGACGAATTATAGATGTCCAGCGGTACCCCTGGTGATCCTCTTGCACCCTTATAGTTTAAGACGTAAACTCTCCCTTTGTCTACAGAAACGCTCAGAGTAGTGAAACTTGATGGGTCTGCAAATCGCGTGATAACACCGCCGTTTACCCCCGACACTGACAATTTTGGCAATGGAGTGGCATCGATAGTTTTCACAAAAAATATACGAGAACCAATTTTACTGTAGGAAATTAGCAAGCCTGCGCGCGTGAAAGCGTAGTATAAATTGCCTTCGCTATCGGTTGTAAGGTATCCGTCGAATGCAAGAGCGTATCTTTGTTGCTGCTCAGATAGGTGACCGAACTCTCTGACAAGCTGCCCATTCCTATAGATGGCAACCAAATTGGTTCCAATAGCGCTCACCACAGCCACATCACCATCAGGAAGAGCGCCAACTCTTTGAGGCATGCTTTTCGGTCTGAAAGTTGACACAACTTTACCTTCGCCGCTAAATTTCGTAATCATGTAATTCACCGGGTCAACGACAAAGACGTTCCCCCTGTTGTCTATACAAAAATCGGTAGGATTGATCAGCTCTCCAGGTCCTTTCCCCTTACCCATTCCAAACCGCATACTGAACTGGCCGGAACTCGAAAACCTTACAATATCAGGAGCCGAGAAGTCAAGTATATAGATATCCCCTTTTCCGTCCGACTTTACCGTCGTCGGTCTGAAGACCCTCTCATCTTCTAAGGAAATCTTTCTCTTGAGGTCGAAATCAACTGCCTTCCATATCCTTTCCCTGGTCCTCTGCTCTCTCGGTTCGACCAAGAGCGCCAATTCTGTTACCTGAGCATCTTGGATCGCATGATTTGAAATAGAAACTCTAACTGGAAAATCTTTCTTTATGACAATACCAGTGACTATCAACAGAACCAGAACGGGCATATAAATCTTCTTTACCATCTCAATCAACCTTGTTTGCTATAGTCTAAGCGCATACAGTTAGTCCTTATCTTTGAACGGCGGCCACCTTCTAAAGTGGTCACCCTCGAGCTTCATTGGTTCTGACAAAAATCCGAGAAGTATCCCGGAACCATCTCTTCAATGTCAGAGCTACGCAGGGATCGAATAGCCAAATATGCCCATTTTTCAAATACTCGAGCCAAGCACCCCTTGCGCGCCACTTCTAATTCCTCCTTTATCTACCACAAAAAGTTTTATACTCACTACTTCGGCGTTAATGTACAAAAGAACAACAATGTCAAGTAGAAATGCTAACTGACTGATAACGGAAAGTATTTGAAAGTTGCGACACCACGATTCCAATTGCAAACCCTGATTCCAGATGAACAAAAACAGATGTTTATCCCGTATCTCCCTGAAGCATTGCTCAGTGATACCTGATTCTCCGGGTGTTCCAGGATTACCTTCAGCTTCTCCTGAGGACCATATTGCCTCCGTTGTACTGCTCTTAGTTGTATTCTGCTCTATAATTCGTCCTTTTTCTCTCAAATTGAAAATTGTCCATTTCCATTAGAACCAGAACAAATACTTACAACCATGACAGCCTCTTTTTGTCTCTCTGCCCCCCATCCTGTGAAACAACATCAAGAAAAATCTCTTCCAACGATTGGTATGTCTCCTGACTCAACTCGTCCTTAATTTTCTTCCGAATCTCCTCAGTCTTACATTGAAAGAGTAACCTCCCCCTATTAATAATCGCAACCTCATCGCAAAGCTTCTCAACCGTATCCAGATTCTGGGAACTTATAAAGACACTCGCCCCTCTTTGAACCATATCCCTGAGAATATCCTTAATCACTTTAGCTGAAACAGGATCAATACCTTCTAACGGCTCATCCAGGATTAACAATTGCGGACGATGAATAATCGCTGCAGCAAGGGACACCTTCTTCTTCATGCCAGATGAATAGGTTTCGATCCAGTTGCTGCCCTTTTCTTGAAGTTCAAAAAATTCCAATAGCTCGTTGACGCGTTTTTGAGCTTCGCCCTTAGCCATTTTGTACATGGACGCGACAAATTCCAAGTATTCCTTCGCCGTAAGTTTCTCGATAAAATGAGGCTCTTCGAGAATGAATCCAACATTTCGCTTGTATTCGTAATCATCTTCATTTATTTTCCTCCCAAGTATGAATACCTCACCAGAATCTTTGGGTATAATGCCAGCAAGAATGTTTATCGTAGTCGACTTACCGGCTCCGTTTGGACCGACAAATCCAAATATGCATCCAGCTGGCACCTTAAGGTCGAGATCCCACAACGCAACAACATTTCGCTTATATGTTTTCCTTAGCCTTTTAATCTCGATACAATTCATCGACCCCTTCTCCATTCCTCTAACAACCAAAATTTCTTCTTACTAAACATGAAAGCCCAGAGGCGAAGCGAAACCCAAAACGCACATGCTGTCACTCCCGTAAGTGCCACGACCAGCCACAAGTTGCGTGTTTGGAGTAGGACGAAAATACCTGTTGCAATAGAAAGCAACAGCGCATACAAGAGTAACCATAGCTCAGCATGGTATGACGGATCCCCTATCCAGAACCCAAGCAGGTTGCAAACCTCTACAACGATTATGGGGAGGTAAACAGAGAAAAGCAAAGTTGAAAGCATGTTCTCTGCGGTGAGGTGAAGGTAGCCACAGGTGAAGACGGAGACCCAGAAATTGGACAGCATCAGTGTGCAGATACTCGAAACGTTCTTGACAGTAACGATTTCAATTGAGGACAATGGAAATAAAACTGCAGTGCTCAGACGCAACCCATGCCCAGTGTACAAAGCCTGAAAGAGAATCCCCCACATTAACGTATTGCCAAAGACAAATGGTAGACCTGACTCAAAAGCAAAGTTTGCTACTTTCCCAAGAAGTATGTTCACCCCAACTACAAGGAAGGGGGTTGCGAGAATGGTTATTAACAACTTTTCCTCTCGCTGAAGAATTTTCAAATCAAAGCATACCAGTTTAATCAACAACATCGCGCCTCCCAATACGCAAGCGAATCCTGGTGACTAGAAACGCCATAAAGCCATAGCCAAGCATAGCCACCAGTATGCCAAAGGCGCCATTTATTGAGCACGCTAAATTTCCCCCGCATAAACATAGCAAAACATCCCGAGTCAGTGCCACTAAAGGAAAGCCTGTAAAATAGGGAAGGAGCCGCGCATTTATGATGATGGAAAAAAGAAGGATAGAGAAAAATGCAACAACCATAGTCGCATTCACTTCGCCGAAGCGAGCAAAGATGGACTTAAGGAAGATCAGAATAGTAAAAAATAGTGCAGACATCCATATGTACACCATAAGATAAGAGAACACGGCTGCAAGCGCCATGCCTGAGTATCCACCTGTCAGAAAATACGCGACAAACAGTACCAGCGGTAGAGCATAAAGTATCCATCTATAATCAATAATAAAAAGCAAGAGCCTTAATAGAAATATACCAAACCGGCTAATTGGAAAGATCGAGAACGCGCCTCTGGCAAAAAAATTCCTTCGCCTTAGTAGACGATTCAGTAGAAAAAACTCGAGAGTGAACAAGCCCCAGGTGCTAATATCAACTAACTGACTGGTGTAAGTATTAGGTACTGTGCTGACTTTCGTCAAAATCAGGGCAGTGCCAAGAACTACTGAAAGGAATATGGCTTCGAAGAACAGTAAGAACAATGATAGGGCACCCCTTCCCTGTCGGAAGGAGATTATATGGCTCGTTTTGCATATTACGTTTAAGTCCAATAGAAATACCTACTTCGAGCTGAAAGATCTTGTTAACTGAGCTTCTCAAAAACAGAATGCATCCCACCTTTACAGATGGGATGCAATTCTGACATTACTTGGAAAAGCATTCCGACCCAATTTGCAAACCAGCAGCGAATCCAGCCGATACGCACCCCGCGGCATACCAGAAAGTCACAGGATTAGCTGCACTTCCAGCGCACGCGACAGCGCCAACTCCTACAGCGATTCCGATAAGGCATCCAACCAGGCCCTCGCCAACAGCATAAGACAGTTGTTCTTCGCTGAATTGGTACGACTGTTCCGCCTCATTTTGCCCTGCAGCCAATGGGACCACGACAGTCAAAAGCAGTGCCAAGACTAAAATACCTGACATCACCTTTTTCATCGCTACCTCCATTTGTTTTCTTGTCTGTTTTTGTGTTTTATTTCTTCTCGCTTGCAGGGGCCTGCCTGCAGGTGATGGGCCAGGATAGCATGCCCGACGGCCCAATCGAAACACGTTATCCCTTGCCATAACCAACAGACCAGCAAGCGAGGTAAAACATCCCGCTCAGCGGGACGTTATTTGGGCGCACATCCTCGAGCCTATGGATGTCCACCCGACTTTGCGCGCAAAACTCATTTAGCTTCATCTGAATCAGGTTTATTAAACACAAGTGTTTCACCTTTCCAAATCTTCTGAAAACTGCCAAGGGTCATTCTAAGCTTGCCTAGAGCTGGGTCGGAGAGTATAATATATCCATCTGATGTAACACTGTCTGCCACAGCGAAGTGGTCCCCATGTACGAATACTATTGCCGGCATCGGAGCTTTAACAAAATCACCAATCGTGTATTTCCAACCCTCGACCCCAAGTCCCTTCTTTTCTGCCAGCTCCTTCAATGACAGCATGCTTGCTCCTCTTACTGACAGCCCTAGACTTGTATCAATCTGGACTATGGTGGATGGAATGTCAAAATGGTCAAACACCATTTTTAGTGCCGCAGACCCACAGTTGTTCCTCCTGGTTTGCATAACTACCCCTTCTGTTCCAAGGTACTCTGCACCCATCCACATGGCGGAAATTCTACGGAATGACTCAGGCGAAATGAAAATCTGCGCGACTCCCGCGACTCCAAAAATTACAACAGCAAGGCCTGTCAATGCCGCAGTTGCTATAATTTTCTTTCGCCTCATCATCTGTCCGCAGTTAATGATCGAATGGCGTCCTCTACAACTTTCTCGGAGACCTCACCAAAGATCTCCGCCCTTCACTCTAGCGGGTGGCGCTTTCAGAGTCAGTTTGATTAATTTAATATTGAGCCAGAACCTAAGTTTTCCCTCTAATCAAATAAAGTCAAACAACTTGCTCACATTTATGTTCAAAATTCTCTCTTTCCGAATGCTTGGATACTGAGGGCAACCACCAAAACAGAAAAGATTAAGGCACGCCCAAATTCCAAACCAACATCTGAAAATGGAGGCATTAGGTCGAAAAATGCATCAGTCGATAAGCTGGTCAATTGAGCAGAGTGAGGTAAGATAGTTCGCAATACCGAAACTAAACGGGCTACCACTCCACCGAAAAGCTCAGGAGAAGCCTTACTACTGAGCATTCCACTTACAAGTAGATAATAGGCCATCATTATTCCTGTCGACCACGTTGAACTTTTAAGGAGAAGCACCAGCGACCATGTGATGCCTGCATACGCAATAAGCTCCAGTGAAAACAGTGTCGACCCATAAACGGCAGGGCCGATAACAACACAACCGGTTTTTGCTGACACTATTCCTGACAAAATCATTGCAAACAGCAAAAGGTTCAACGTTACCGCAACTGCTGTTCCGCTTAGGGTTGATGCAAAGAGCCCAGTTCTTGTAACTGGTCTAACCAGTAAAAGCTCCGTCTTGCGACTTTCCAAAAAGTCATATGCCAGATTCGAGAATCCAGCGAGAAAAAAGAACACAACGAAGTAATGAATGACATTTGCAAAGCTTCTCAAGATCATGCCGACAAAATTGGCATAACCGAACTCCATCACATCATGATTAAAGAATCGAAATTCCGTTAACACTCCATCAGCGCAGTTTACGCGAACGCCAAAGACAATAACCCCAACTATACTTAGCTCAAGGATGATCAGAAACAGCATAGCCACCGATGTAAAATTTCTTCTAACGACGTATATCAGCAAAGCAGTATTAGGCATCACTGTCCTCGCTAATGTATTTGAAGAAAACCTCTTCCAGAGTGGTCCTGGCAGGACGTATCGATTGAACACTAATTTGTGCTTTTGCCAGCTCATCCAACAACATGGCAAGTTCCTTTCCGTCTCTCACTGCGAATTCCCATCCATCAGGTCGCTTTTCTATTACGTAATTGTTAGCAAGCTCGGGCTCTTGCCCGACAAGGACAAGGTATTGCTCATTATCAGGCATCAGTTCGGTTAATTTCCCGCTCGCCACAAGCTTACCTTTGTGCAGTATTCCGACGCGGTCAGCGACCATCTCAACTTCAGATAGAGTGTGAGAATTCAAAAAAACCGTGCACGAGTCTGCTGCAAACTGCCTTATCAAGTTTCTGACTTTCCTTCTCCCCGATGGGTCAAGTCCTTCAGTTGGTTCATCCAGAAACAACAACTTTGGCTTATGAATCACAGCTTGCGCCAATCCAAGCCTGATCAACATCCCTTTTGAGTAAGTTTTCACTTTCCTTCCCCCCGCATCTCCCAAATCCAATAGGTCAATTACTTCTCCAATTCTCTTTTTCAACTCTTTGCCACTTAATCCCGAAACTGATCCATAGAGCTTTAAAACATCTTTTCCGCTCATTTCTCCCGGGAACTCAACAGTTTCTGGAAGGTAACCAATATTTCTTTTTACGGCTCTATTTAAAGGAGCCTCCCCCATCACCAACGCACTGCCCCCGGTTGGGAACCTCAAACCGAGTAATATTTTTACTAACGTTGTTTTCCCTGCACCGTTGAGACCAAGGAGGGCAAATACTTCACCACTTCTTACTGAAAGAGAAACACCATCTAAAGCAACTGTCGGGGTCGACCTGTTTTGCTGGTAGACCTTGGTAACATTTTCAACTTCGATTACTATATCACTCATTGATGACGTTCTCCGGTCAACATACTTAAAATCCTCTCCCTGTCCTTTACTCCGATTGGAATCTCATGAGAATATATCAAACTTCCTTTATTATTAAAAAGGGCTACAGTGCTTCTCATAACCCCGTATTTTCCAAAAATTCCTGCTGGCACGACATGAATCGGATAAACTATCCCATTTGCCTCTGCCCACATGGAAAGCTTATGCAAGTCCATAGAGTCAACAATTCCTCCCTGTTCAATCAAAGCTGCTACTTGTCCTCGAAATCGAGAATAGTTTTTTGCTACTGAGTCGGAAAGAGAGATAAAATCATCGTAACAAATCGCACAAGTAAAATCGTAATACTTAAGCATGAAAAGTAGGTACGCACGCTGATCATCCTGAGACTGAAAATAACCAGCTTGTCGAGCGATACTGAGCAGAACATCCAACCCTGAGGCAGCTGAGCCTGAATGAAGGAAGGATTTTGACCTATCATACGCCGATTGGACTATTTGCAGCTCGAAGACCAACAGCACTATAAACGTAACAATCCCCAATGCTGGTGACAGGCTCTTTGACGCCGCCCGCTCACTGTTTATGATTATCGCTATCAGCGCCGTTAAATCGAAAAGTAAGAAATCAAGAGCAATCTCCAGATAGTTTGGCAATGCCAACTTGAATATCCCAAAGCAATTACAGTTGATCAATTTGCCTGTCATAACAGACGAATAGAGTACCACGATGTAGACCGAAATAGTCAGGCATATCAACCCAGCCGCTATCAGGACTCTCCTTCTCATCACAAAAAGGCTGCCGAGAATTATTTCGCCAGCTATTACAATGGCAGCAAGAACCTTTGCTTTGGAAACCCCTATTGAAATGACAGAAGAAATAGTTGATAGAAAGGAGCTATAAGTGAAAATCTTGGATGCCCCGCTTACAATAAAGAAGGACCCAAGCAAGATTGCTGCATAGTTAGCAAGTCTAAAAGAAATCTTTTTCATGGCTCATTGAACCGCTTTAAGTAATCAAATCAGTTGTAGATTATCTTGTACTTCTTAAGAAGGATCCCCTTGTTGGCTGTCAGATATAGGTTATTATCTGCATCCACATAAAGTACCCGTGTGGGTTCAGGTAACAGGAACTGCGTGATAAAGGTGCCATCCTGTTCCATCACGTATACCGCCCTGTTGCCCGACTGGCTCGATTCGGATAAGAGGAAGATTTTTCCCGTTCTATCAAAACAGATTCTGAAAAACATAACTCCTGAAGGAATATTCCAATCTATTCCCTCGAGTTTTCCCCAGTCGACCTCTTTTGGCAGACCCGGAACAGAAAACCTTCCAATAAGCTGACCTTGCGCACTGTACAACTGTACATCATTCTTTACAGCACTTGCCAGTGCAACTACCCCTTGATGTGAGATATCCATCCAGAAGAACATATACCACTGATCAGACACGTAATTGCCAGTGCTCGGTACACCTTGGGGACCGATGCTTGACACAGGTTTCCCTTTTTGATCATATCTGGTAAGAATTCTGTTTCTATCAGGACCAGCCGTAGTGATCCATAGAGACCCATCGAGCCCGAACCTCAGCCCGGTTATTGGTGACGGCACATAAAAAGATGTCAAATACTTGAAGCTCTTATCAAAAATCTGTACACGTGGAGAAGGAGAAGTTCCTACAGCTATTCTTCCGTTCCAATAGGAGATATACGTTGGATTTTCAAATTCGCCTGGGCCCTTCCCTCGCCTTCCAAATGTTCTGATAAATTTGCCCATTCGATCGTACACGATAACCTGGTGAAGTAGCCTATCGGCTATATATACCGTTCCCTCTTCATCAACTGCAATGTCACTTGCCCCAGCTATGTATCCTTCTTTGCTATCGCCAAATGTCT
>JBMFJZ010000021.1:0-8502 GCA_049973045.1 Bacteroidota bacterium
CAGGCAAGGATGAAAGCGGAACAGGAGAAGATTAAGGCTGAGCCTCTCAATATGCAGAAGGAGATGGAGAAATGAGATATCATTCTAAATGTTTGCCTTTGGGGATTGTCATTTCCCTGATCCTCTTCTTCCAGAGCGCCTCAGCTCAGTATGCGATCCCAAGAAGCGTCTTCGGAAGTGGAGGAGCTTCGCTCAGCTCCAGTGCCAACAAGCTTGTCGGCACGCTCGGACAGCCCTTTGTCGGTGCAATGAGCGGTGCATCCAACAGGCAGATTGCTGGCTTCTGGCATGTGCAGCGCTATCTACTCACTTCCGTTAATGAGAAGCCAGTGGAGGCACTGCCAACGGAATATCAGCTTGAGCAGAACTACCCGAACCCATTCAATCCGAGCACTGTGATTGAGTTTGCACTTCCTGAGCAGTCCCAGGTGAGCATCAAGCTCTACAATGTGCTTGGGGAAGAAGTAGCGACGCTTGTTGAGGGTGTTGAGCCTGCGGGTTTTCACAAAGTTCAGTGGAATCCCGAAAGACTTTCCAGCGGTATTTACTTTTATCGCATGGTGGCAAAGTCTGAGGCAAGTAGCAGAACATTCAGCAGTGTGAAGAAGCTTGCTTACGTGAGGTAGAGGGATGGATAGAGCGTAGCTGTCATTGCGAGCTCCCCCGCCGTCAGGCGGGGGAGCGTGGCAATCCGTTTTTGGCGGCACTGGGGTCCTGGCTGGCGGTGCGCCTTCGCTGGAGCTGTCATTGCGAGGAGTGGCGCCGAAGGCGCCACGACGAAGCAATCTCTTGGTGGTATCCGGTGTCCGCCTTCGGCGGACCCGCCTGCGCCGGACTTTACAATGACACAAGTATCCCTCTGTGCATAGCATAGGTCACCAGGGCGACCTCCCCTGAAGCTGAGGAAGAACATATTCCCCGCACCCACATCTCAGCCCTTCTTGTTACCAGGTAATAGAAGTTCCTCAATGACGACTCTTGTTTTCAATATTCAGTGAGGATTTGTATTTTAAATCCATGATAAGCCATACAAATGTCGTCTTGATAAAGCTTGATCGGACTTGCCATTTGAAGCGGATCTTGTCACTTTCTCCGACCATTGATCGCCGCGTTATGGGAAACACGCCATAAGCGCCGTCGAATTGTAAATTCAAGATTGCGGGAAATGAAAGACAAAGAGATAGGCGATTCAAGATTTGCAATTTACATTTTTCATTCTGCAATGGAGCGAAGCGGCAAATGTTTGCGCCTGGCTCTGCTTACCCTTTGGTCTCTACCTCCAGCGGACGGATTTCCGCCTCAGATGCAGTTTATCTTCAGGAGAAGGTTCTCTATGGCACGTGTAACGAAAGACATTACAATTGAGGAGCTTGTAACGACATATCCCAAGTCGGTGAAGTTCCTTATGGACCGCGGGATCAAATGCATTGCGTGTGGCGAGCCTATTTGGGGGACACTCGGAGATGCAATCCTCGAAAAAGGAAAGAACGTCGAGAAGATCGTTGAGGAGCTGAACGCAGCGCTTACCTCTGACCCCGATTTATCGGGAACGGAAACTTGATTTTTATTTTTCTTTATCATAGGTTACACTCAGCAGCGATAAATTTCTTCCCTCTGAACCCTTTTGTTGCATGGGACGGGCAGAGCTCTGGTGGGTAGGATGAGCGAAAAATCATATGCATTCCCCGAAGACTTCTACAAGCTCCTTGTTGAAAGTGCTCATGATGCTATTGTCATTATGAATCTGAAAGGCGAATTCATTTATGTGAACGACGAATTCACGCGCATTTCAGGTTACACTCCCGACGAAGTTCTTGGCCGCAAATTTGATTTTATTTTCCATCCGGAAGACCTTCCCATTGCGAAAGAGCGATTTCAGCGCCGCACTCGGGGCGAAGAGGCTCCGCATCGATATGGGTTTCGAATCATCACGAAATCAGGTGAGATACGATTCATTGACTACACTGTGGATGTTCTCTGGAAAGAAAACCGTGCACTCGGCGTTATGGGTATCGGTCGTGATATTACAGAGCGTGTGCAGCTTGAGGGAGCACTACAGGCATCGGAACAGAAATATCGAAGTCTCGTAGAGAATGCAATGATTGGGATCTACCAAAGTACCCTTGAGGGGAAGTTCCTCATGGTAAACCCTGCCTTTGTTCGAATGCTCGGATATGATTCAGCTGATGAGATGTATCAACTTGATATTGCCAGAGATGTTTACCTTGTGCCATCAGATCGAATCCGTTTTCTTCAGGCTATTGAAAAAACGTATCGTGTCGTGAACTTTGAGCAGAGGTTGCGGCGGAAGGATGGAAGCGTGATTGTTGTGCGTGAGACTTCTCGAAAGCTGCAAGACGAGCGCGGCAGAGTCTATTTCGAAGGGCTTGTGCAGGATGTAACGGAGCAGAAACGTTACGAAGATGAACTTTCTTTCCATGCCAGTGTTCTTGACAATGTCTATGATTCCATCATTTCGACCGATCGTTTCTATCGCATCCTCACTTGGAATAAGGCTTCCGAGTCTCTCTATGGTTGGAGAGCTGATGAAGTTGTTGGAAGGTACGTTTATGATGTCTTCCGTACCATGGAATTAGTTAGTGCTGTTGATCGAAGGAGGTTCTTAAGAAGCATTGCAGAGCGAGGTAGCTTTCATCTTATTCTAAAGCAGCCAAAGAAAGATGGCACGCTTGTTGACGTTGAAGCTCTCCTCACCGTGCTGAAGGACAGTCAGGGTAGACGTGTTGGATTTGTTGGAATTACCAGAGATATCACGGCGCAGAGGAAAGCTGAAGATGAGCTTCGGCGTATTTACGATGCCATTACCACAGTGGCTGGAGAACCACAGGATGTGTTCGATATTTTAGTCCAGCATGCTGCGACAATCTTCGATGCAGAGTGGGCGCTTATTGGAGCTGGCGAAGAGAACAGAGTGCGTACACTTGCAATGGTTGACCATGGCAATTTAAGTCGAGGTATGGAGTATACTCTTGAGGGGACACCATGTGGTACTGTTTTTGCAGATAAGCGGAGTGCCTTTTACAATGACGGCGTGAATCAACAATTTTCCAATGATTTCATTGTCCAGCAAGGGATTCGGTCATACATTGGGGCGCCTCTTCTCGATTCGGAGGGGAATGTGATAGGAATTTTTGCCGCTTTCAGCAGAGAGCCGAGGCAGTACACGCAGCACTCACTTCGTATGCTGGAGATCTTTGCCCGGCGCGCTGCTGTTGACATCGAGCGGATGCGAATTGAGCAAGAGCGGAATAGGCTCCAGGCGGAGCTGGTTGAAGCGCAGAAGCTCGAAACACTCGGCACGCTTACCGGAGGCATTGCTCACGACTTTAATAATATCCTGGCAGCAATTCTGCCAGCGATTCAAATTGTCCGGCGGAAATTCATTACGCAAACACCAGGATTGGAGAGGTATCTTAACATCATCGAGCAAGCTGCGCATCGTGGCTCGGAATTGACGCAACAGCTTCTCAGCTTTGCACGGCGCAGCATTGCTGAGCCCCGGGTATTTAACTTAAACAGAACAATTCAAGAGACGATTCAACTTCTCAGCCGATCGATCCCAAAGGACATTATATTTGAAAAGATACTTGATGAAAACCTCCTCCCGATCAAAGGGAACGAAGCGCAGATTCAGCAAGTGCTCATGAATCTTGCGATCAATGCGCGGGATGCTATGCCTGCAGGTGGCGTTCTTCGTTTTCAAACAAGGAACGTCACCCTTGACGAAGCTGCGGTGCGTCAACGATTTGTATTGAAACCGGGGCGGTATGTCGAGCTTGATGTGACGGACACCGGGCTTGGAATCGCTAAGGAGCATCTACAGAGAATATTCGAGCCATTTTTCACAACGAAGGATCGAGGGAAGGGAACGGGTCTGGGATTATCAGTGGCGTATGGCATTGTCCGCGCTCATGGCGGCGACATTGAGGTTGAGAGCGCAGAAGGGGAAGGGACGACGTTCCGCCTTTATTTCCCGGCGGTGGAAGAAGAAGCGAAAACCACCGTACCATTTCGCGAGAGTATACCACATGTTTCAGCTCGTGAGACTGTACTCCTTGTCGACGATGAGGAAGCGAACCGCGAAATATTCTCTATTGGACTTCGGGACCTTGGATACCAGGTATTCACTGCTAACGATGGTGTGGAAGCGGTTGCGCTTTATGAAGAGCATCGAAATGAGATCGATGTTGTTGTGCTCGATATCATCATGCCGCGGATGAATGGTATCGAGGCGTTTCGGCGTATCCGTGAAATTAATCCGCAGGCAAAGGTTCTTTTCATAAGTGGATTTGCTGCAGACGCTTCGATGGAGCAGCTTTTCGTTGATGGTCGGCTTCCGTTTCTCCGAAAACCTTTCACATTAATAGAATTATCAAAAGCCATCAGCCGATTGGCGGAAGGTGAGTGAATCACCCTCAGCTCGCATAATGCTTCCTTAATGGGGAGAGGATGAGATTTTCGATTCGATTCCTTGCAGCGGTGCTCATTTCTCTTCTTATCTTTCCAATTTCCACTGCTGGTCTTTTTGCTCAGCATCTTCCCTTCGAGACTTACACAACTGTAAACGGACTAGTGCAAAATTCAATCCGTTATCTTTATCAAGACTCCCGGGGTTTTTTGTGGATAGGGACACTGGATGGCTTGAGTATCTTTGATGGCGACGGGTTCACAAATCTTACAACACAGAATGGGCTTCCAAATGACGTGATCAACAGCATTGCTGAGGACGCTGAGGGGAATGTTCTGGTCGCGACGAACGGTGTTGGTGTAGCACTATTTCCTGAGGGAAGGTTTGATGCACCCCCTTCTCTTTTCAGAACGGGACGTCATGCTCTTGATGCTGTCAATGCAATTCATGTTGGCCTAAAAAGTAAGACCATTGTGCTTGGAAGCGATAGCTCAGTTCTTTGCATTTTCCGAGGCAGTGCAATTCAGATGCTCCCAGATCAACCGCAGCTTGGAGATGGCGTCTATGCCTTCGCTGAGGATTCGTCGGGGTGTGTATATGCTATGACGTTTTCGCGAGGTCTCTTTGAAATCACTGAACGAGGGGAAGCCCGGAAGCCTCCTTTTACGCATAGGTTCCCGCGGCGGTATTCAGCTTTTGCCATGCTTTTCGTTTCAGCGGATACGTTGTGGGTTGGAACAGATCGTGGTTTGTTTCTCGTCGTTGATAGAAAGAAAGTTTCTCATTTCACAGCGAATGATGGATTGCCGTCGAACGCAGTCACAGCGCTTTTGCGCAATCCTGATGGGACACTTTGGTGCGGCACAAGCGCGGGGCTATGTCACTTATCGCCGAGTGGAAAAATTCTCCATGTCTACGGGCGAGAGAATGGGCTTGTCGATGACTACGTGACAGCTCTCCTGAGGGATTCGGAAGGTGACCTCTGGGTTGGCACATTCGGAGGATTGTGCAAATTGGAGCCAGAGTACTTTGTGCTTTATGCAACCAATATGCCGGGTAACCCCGTCATCGTGCAAGCGATCGCTGGTGATCGAAAAGGGCGACTGTGGATCGGCGGACCAGAGGGCATCGGGGTCTTTGAAGATGGCCACTTCACCCCATTTGTTGATCTGAAGCTTACGAGGATCTTGCCTATCTGGTTCGCAGCTTTTGACTCTGTGCATGATGGAGTTTGGTTTGCAGGCATGCACGGTGCCGCCTTTATGAAGGTTGAGAACAGTCATCCGCCGCAGATTCATACCTTCTCGCAGAACGAAGGCATGGACGTAGAATGGGTGACGAGCATCAATGTTGATAAAAATGGTAACATCTGGCTTGTCTACCCCTCAGGAATTCAGGTTGCAAGGTTGACTCCGGATTATCACTTGCACACAGTTAGACGATTTGCAGTTGGGAAAGAATTCAAAGGCACACCCCAGCGGGTGTTCTTTGATCGTGGAGGAGGCATATGGATTGGGACACATTCCGAGGTTGTTCGGATTCATAGTAACTCAATCACTTCTCCCGGCAAAGCAAATGTGATTTCCAATTTCGATCAGTCGCACGGATTTTTTCCAGATATACGTGCGATTCTTGAAGATCGGAGAGGGAGAATCTGGTTTGGAACACGCTATGAAGGTGCGTACTACGTTGAACGGACTTCGAAGGAGAGCTTCAAAGCTACTCGTTTTACTGAAAGAGACGGTCTTTCGAGCAATAGTGTGTTTGCTTTGTCTGAGGATCGATCTGGAAATATCTGGATTGGGACGACTCGTGGGGTTGATTGGTGGGATGGTGCTGCTATCCGTCATTTTTCCAACGGCATTGTTGGTGATTTCACCCATTGCAGTTTCGTTGATCAAAATGGGACTATCTGGTTTGGAACATCTGTTGGTCTGCTCCGTTTTCAATCCGAAGCTTCTGCACGTGAACAGTCTTTGCATTCCATGGCAATTCGTCCGCTTCGTGTCCTGATAAAAGAGATTGCTGTTGCAGGGCGAGAGCTTCCTCTCCCGAAAAATCGGGAGATGCATCTTGAACCGCGAGAAAATTCCGTTGGTTTCCATTTCACCGCGTTAAGTTTCCGCAATCGAGGAGCAATTCGATACTCCTATATGCTTGCAGGACTTGATCAATCCTGGAGTGCACCCACAACTGAAACGTTTGTTCGTTACTCAAATCTTGCCCCGGGCACGTATGCATTCAAAGTTCGTGCTCAGAGTGCGCGAGGGGTGTGGAGTGAACATCACGCCGAGTTCCGTTTCAGCATTGCTCGACCTTTAGCGCGGGAACCATGGTTCATCGCTCTTATTGTTGCTGCTGTTCTATCAGCCATTGGCGGGCTGGTTTTCTATCGTGTGCGTCATCTTCTTGCCATCCAGCGCATGCGCGCTGCTATTGCGAGCGATCTCCACGATGAAATTGGAGCAGGGCTTTCGCACATTGCAATGATGAGCGAAATTGCTCGAGGAGAGATATCGAAGAACCTTTCAGGGGCTGCTGAGCTCCTTGCTCGTATCAGCGAATCAGCCCGCTCTTTGGTCGAGGGAATTGGTGATATTATCTGGGTGATTGATGCGAAGAGTGATCTACTGGAGAACGTGGTATTGCGGATCTGCGATTTCGCCTCAGAACTGTGTGAGATGCAGGGGATGGCGTTTCATTGCTCCTTTCCACCCGAGTGTCGAGAGATGCATGTTTCTCCTCAGC
The DNA here is from genome assembly GCA_049973045.1 of Bacteroidota bacterium. GTDB lineage: Bacteria > Bacteroidota > Ignavibacteria > 0-14-0-80-59-12 > 0-14-0-80-59-12 > JBMFJZ01. The sequence continues at coordinate 7,178 of JBMFJZ010000021.1, forward strand.
ATCGTAGGAATTTGCTCTTGCTGATGAAGGAAGCGGTTCACAATGCTGTGCTGCATTCCGGCGGGACCGATCTTTGGATAGAGGGGAGAATTAGTGATTCCGTCTTAGAATTAAAGATTTCGGACAATGGAATTGGAGTTCCAGCAATTACCAGATCTGAAGGTCGTGGGTTGAAAAACATGCAGCGCCGTGCGGAGTCGCTTGGAGGCTCGTTGACGATCCTACCTCGTGAAGGAGGCGGAACGGTTATCGCCATCCAACTGAAAATCCCCCATTTGCGGTATTGACATTGATAGGATAAATGTCGTAGCTTAAGAATTACTGGTCCACCAAACTAAGCGGCGGGTGGGTTGTCTCTCCGGAACTTGCAAGAAAGAGAAAACAGTGATTCGCCTTTTCATTATTGAAGACCACGAAGGAACCAAGGAGATGTTAACAAGGCTCTTCTCCGAGGCACCTGATTTTGAAGTTGTTGGAACGGCAGCGTCGTGCGAAGAAGCTTTTCCCAAGATCGATGATGAACTTCCTACCGTGGTGCTTATGGATATTAATCTTCCCGGAATGAGCGGGATTGAGGGAGTGGGTGTCCTTAAGCACCGTTACCCGGCAATTGACGTAGTTATGCTCACAGTCTATGAAGATGACGAAAAGATTTTTGAATCGCTCTGTGCTGGTGCCTGTGGGTACCTTTTGAAATCAACACCGCCGCAACGTCTCATTGAAGCTGTTCGTGAAGTTGCTGCCGGCGGAGCCCCAATGTCGATGAAAATTGCCCGTAAGGTTGTACAGTCATTTGCAGCACCGTCCCGGGTTGTGCCGAGGGAGGAGCTTACAAAGCGTGAACAACAGATTCTCGCACTCCTTGTGGAAGGTGCCACCGGGCGGACGATCGCAACGCAACTGTCCATAAGCATTGAGACGGTACGGCAGCATATCAAGAACATTTATGAAAAGCTTCATGTCCACTCCCGTGCAGAAGCCGTCGCAAAGGCTTTGAGCAGTAAAACAGCACGATAGCAGAAAAAGTAGCAGCGCCGAAAGGAAAAGTTCTCTATCGACGTGGGAGTTCCAATCTTGCAGGTGCGATATCATTGCCAGGAGTGGCGGGAAAGCAGAAAGTGTCGTTGCGAGGAGTGGCGCCGAAGGCGCCACGACGAAGCAATCTCTTGGTGGTATCCGGTGTGCGCCTTTGGCGGATTCGCAATGACAGTAAGCAGGATGTGTCATTGCGAGCTCCCCCGCGGCAGCCGGGGGAGCGTGGCAATCTCCTGGTGATACTGGTTTTGCGGCGCGAAATGATGGCGTGGCTTTTTCCTCTTGCGTTG
>JBMFJZ010000022.1:0-8390 GCA_049973045.1 Bacteroidota bacterium
CTTCCTGCATGCTTTCAAAACCTTCTGAACCCGCCTCTCTCTGACATCATAAACAAGTATCACATTCATCTTACCAACTGGTTATAAAAGGTTTGTATTCTTCCTCACCCATAAGATGCTTCTCTATCTTATAGAGTTCAAGCCTTATCAATTGTCTGTAAGACACATGTCTGCCGAGCCCCCTGTGCTCAAAAGTTGCCTTGAGCCGCTCATTCATCTCTCTTACAAAAACCTCTCTCCCCTTCTCATTCAAAACAATTCCACCAATCTTTGACTCAAAATGCTGAGTCTTAATCATCCCTTTGTTTATGATTGAAAAAATAACCCTATCTGCTATAATCGGCTTAAAGACCTCTGCTACATCAAGATTAAGTGAAAACCTCCTGAAATTTGTGGCATGCAGAAAACCAATCCTCGGGTCAAGATGGGTATGGTATATTTCGCTAAGACAAACTGTATAAAGAATAGAATTTGCAAAACTAATAAGGGCATTTAGCCGATTCTTTGGTGGTCTTCTTGTTCTACTTTCAAATATAAAATGCTCATTATCAAGAATCTTGTCAAAGGCATAGTAATATTGTTCCCTTATGTTTCCCTCAATCGCCATCAATCCCTCTGTGTCATTACAGGCTTGTAGCGATTGAGAAATTGATTCTATTTTCTGAATATAACCTCCCAGTTCTTTTCCTCTGTTGTTATAATAAGCAAGAACCTTTTTTATGTTCTCCACAGCACCCTCTACAAATTTTCTGGCAAGGATGAGCCGTTTTGATGGATCAAGATAATGCTCAGCCTGCTTTAGAATCATATATCCAGAATTCAAATGTTCCCTCGGATAGTATGAGCCCGTATAGTATCCATAGTAGTTGAAAAAGTGAAGAATTATCTCTGACTCGGTTAGAAATTCCAGCAAACGCTTGTTTATGGTAACCTCTCCAAATATGAATATCTCTGCTGTGTTTTCAACGGGAATAAATTTCTTTCCTTCATTTGTTTCAAAATAGAGGGTGTTTTCCTTTCTCTTGAGTTCTCCATCAGAGAATATGTAAATCGTCCTTTTCATGCCCAGCAAAACTCCATAAATGCGCATTTTTTACAAAAGGAGGTTTTTACTAATGGTGGGGGAAGTTCATGCTCAGCAATAACTTTCATCTCCTGAATTGCGTTGTTTAGAATTTTCTCGGTTTCTTCGTCCAGTTCAAAAGCAATAATCTTTTTCTCCTTTGGTAACAAAATTTCTCCTTTTGCATTTATTCCATTTCTTTTAAGTTTTAGAAGATAAAAAGCAAGCTGCATTTTTGCTGCCTCAAGCCCCTTAGAGCTTTTCTTGACTTCACATACAACGATATTTTCATTTAACTTTTTGACTAAATCTATTTTTACTTCATCAAAAAAAATTTCCTTCCTTTCCCTCTGATATGTGTTTTCTGATATTAACCTTCCAAGTAGAAGCAAATCCATTTCAGGGTCAGGATTAAACTGCCTCGCATAAAGCCAGAACTTTCTCTTACAAATAAAATAGGCATTTACAAGATTACCTGTGATGCGCATAGAGTATAATCGATCGCACCCGCTTAGCAAAAGATTTATGCATATTTGTCAAATAATCACAGGGTCAAGATGTTTCAATCGCATATCTACATTAATACCGCGCTCTGGGTCGTACTTATATTCGGCAAAATAGATGTCTCTACACCAGCCCATCAATCGCTTTCTGAGATTATCATCCTGTGGAAGTTTCTCTTCATTCTCCATAAGCCAAAACTCTAATTTCTTATCATTCAAATTTTTAAGTTGCTTACTATTAGCCGGCACCTGGACCACAAATTTTGAGAGTACCTCTTGCTTAAAATAGGTATAGAGTTTCTTGCTGTCTTTGTGTTTATTAAAAAAGTTATTAATAGCATTAAGAAATTCCTCTTCCTTCTGAGTTGGGATTATAGACACAGTATAAATTTCTCTGAAGAGTTTCTCTGCTTCTTCCTTGCGGTCTGACATATAGCCAGCATCGAGGATGCCTTTGGTCTTGCGGAATTTTGTTAGATAGCTACTATCCTCAGGTAAGGACTTATAAAAGTTAGAAACAAGTTCATACTTCTCATACTCACTTAGCTCAAGTTCAGTTTCTTTAAACCAACTGTTGTCGCCCAGGATCTTAGTAATCACATCTTGATCTTGCCGAGTCCCTGTCTGTTTTTGTTTTTTGCTTTTTCGTCCTTTTACTTGTTCCTGAGTATGTTCTTGAATCTCTATCAGATCAGAAAATTCTTGGTTAAAGAACTCTGAAAGTTTTTCTTTTCCTCTGTTTGCTTTGTCATCGGGCACCTCAGGTATATTTCCTTTTTCTTTTCTCAAAAGCCAGGCTAAAGAAAGTCTTAAAAGTTCCTTGTCATAAACTTTCCCATTTCCAGATTCGATGTCATCTTTAAAGACCCACACGAACACATTGGGTTCAGTGGGTGAAAGAATGTTATCTGGTGATGTCATCGGTCCGTACCTTCGCAGCACTCTTCCCATTCGCTGAATCAGGGCATCCAGCGGTGCAATCTCAGTGAACAATACATCTGCGTCAATATCGAGCGACGCTTCCACCACCTGGGTGGCTACAAGGATTTTGCCTTCAGATTCATTTTGAGGTTTGGGATTACTGAATTCAGAGACAAGAGTTTTTTCGTGATTCTTCCTGTCATCTAGTGTAAACCGCGAGTGAAGAAGCCATATCTTGTTCTTTAAGTCAGCATGGTTTCCGTCAGACTCTATTTGTTGCTGCAACTTGTCAAAAATCGCCTGTGCCTGCTTAACTGTATTGGCAATAACCAATACACGCTTACCCTCATTTGCTTTGGCTAAGATTACGTTTAGTTTTTCTTCAGGAACAGAAAAATCTTTCTTGTCTTCGTCTTTGCTATTCTTCTCAATCAACTCGACCTTGATCCTGTGTTTCTTGATACGCTCAAACTTGTCCTTTTCATTTTCTTCCCCGTAGAGGTTCAGGGGTTTGTAGTTTCCTTCCCCGATAATTCGAACTATCTCGTCTTCGACGAACTTCGGAAGCGTTGCGGTCATCAGGAGGAATTTTCCGCCAATACGCACGGTATCCTCGATGAACTTGACCACAATAGCGGCGGCTCGGGGGTCGTAGACCTGCACCTCGTCAATCACAAGCCGCGAGTAAGAGAAGGTGGCGTAGATTTTCTCATACCCCGGCGGACGCAAGGCGTAGGGGAAGAACTGGTCCCCTGTGGATATAATGGTAGGAAATGCTAATTGCCTAGCTAGGTCATACGCCTTTAGGTTAGCCTGCCCTTCCCCACCGTCTCCCAACAGAAAGACATCCGCATCGGAATGAAGCAACCCTGCCTTATCATCACCAAAGATGGCTTTTGCCCGTTCATAGATCTGGTTGACCGCCGCCCGCAGGGGGAGCGTATAGAAGAACTTCTCGCCACTGCCCCAGAGAAAAGCAAACTCGGTTTTTCCATACCCGGTGGGCGCAACCAGGATAATATTTTTGTCCCGATACTCTTTGAGTTTGCTCAACTGCCAAATAGAACTTTCATCGCTTGCCTTAATTTTCTCTTTCACTCTTTCTTCTACAGTGTTGTAGCTGACAGGTTGTATCTCAGGTTCAATCGTATCTTCTCCCTCCTCTTCACAGAAGGAAGCAAAGTGGTCTGCACGCTGGAGAAATCCAGCGATGAGAATCCATTCCAGCAACTTTTGCTCATCCATTCCTACTCGTTTGGGAAGGAAGTAGAGTTGGTAAGGTGGACGAGCATATTCCGAAAAGGGCACGCCGTTACGCAAGCCCTGTGCTATGCCTTCGTTGAAGGCAATTAACTTTTGCCAGTCTTCACCGAGCAGCTTTATCTCTTCCTTCAGATTCTTCTGAAGAGCTTCTTTCCCGGCTTTGTCCAGCACATCTATGAGGTCAGCCATTTCCGGGTGAAAAGCACTGATGAGCTCAAAAAAATCATCTCTCCAGTGATGATAGGCGATGGCAGATAGCACAAATTCCCGATAGGTATCGGCGTCATCTGAAAACAATTCTCTCAAACACTTTTTTAGATTTTCTTGGTTAATCCACAATAGAGAAAAGAGTGAATGAGGAACATTGATTATTGGAGAGGAAGGAGAATAGCTCTTGTTTTTTACTGTGCGAATCTGGAAAGCGGGAAGCACCTTCCCAAAGTCGTGGCAGACAATAGCAAGGCGGATGATCTCCCACAAAGGTGCCTTCTTTGCCATCTTTTCAACGCCCTTGGCCCAGATTTCCTCGAACCGCTGCTTGATTTTGTCGAAAACACCCAGAGCATCCTTAATGTGTTCGGAAAGACGTACTGGGGTCTCTTCCCTCTTTTCAACGCTTTTTGCCCAGATGAACGAAGTGCTACTCATGGCTTCCTCCAAGATTTGCTAAAAACACAGGAAGAGCGCATTCTTCGTCAAATAGAAATTTTTTCTCCTTCAAAAGTCCGTCGCTGAGTTTTACGGTCATGTATTCGAAAATCCGCCTACCGTGACGATTCCGGGTCGTTGCATAGTCCTCGACGGTCCAGAAAGTCGGAAGCCGATAGAGAAGACCTTCATACTCATTAAAGTTAGAGGCACCATCTTTTGCTTCTGGCAGGTAAAGGCGCTCTGGAATCCAGAAGAAATGCCTAAAGTCAGCATCTACCCTGCAAATCTCGAAATTGGATAATTCGAGCACTTCGGATAGCTCTTCAATAACGATCCAATCCTCAGCGCGCCCAAGATGAAGGATTTCCAGCCGGCGGACGGGATTCTCCAGCGAAGAGCGAATTTTTTCAAGAAATAAGGGATCCTCGTGTGCCATATGAATCACCAGGTGGACATCGTTGAGGATATCGATGGAAATGGGAGATTGGCCTCCGATGTGTTCAACATGACCGCCGACGCTGCGGTTCTTTATAGCTCCAAAACGGTTCACATGGGCAGATTTGGCAAGATTCCGAAACCAAATGTATTCAGTAGTCTTACTTTCAAAACGTCCTGCGATGGAAATTTTGATATTTTTTAAATCATTATGCTCAGAAGGCATCCCATCATAGCCAAGCACATTACACAAAAAGCCGATTACTGTTGAGTAAGGGGGGATGGGATAGGTGTGCCGCCTCTGATAGGTGAAGGGCACACGATAGTGTGCCTGCGGCTGGTAGATTCTGAGTCTTAATACCTTCAGTTCACTCATAGTTCTGTAAATGTTCTGATAAAAAATTTTTTGATCTCTTCCCATCTAACGGGCTTAAGCATTTTGAGCTCCGGCTCATTATCTGCATCTCCAAAATAGGTCATTGCTTTATTAATAATCAGGGGATTGTAAGAGCCAAATTTGGCTTGAAAAAGTTCTATACATTTGTCGCGTGATATGGACAATTCCTGCATAATGAAATAAACATCAGTAAAATCCTTGCGACTTCCACGATTTATAATTGCATTTATTTTCATGCACAGTATATCCTCAAGATGTGCTATGGAGATAGTATCGAGCCGATTCAAAGGCCTGAGCAGATTATAGGGGTAGCGAAAGAACGATATTTTTACCTTCTCTATTTCAGCGTGAATCGTGTTGTTGGTTTGGAAAAGGATGAGCTGGGATTTGAGCAGGTATTCGTATTGAGAGAAATCAAAATCCTTTTGTGTAAAAAAGTCAAGGTCCATAGACTCGCGATGGTTCAGATAATAATACACAGCAGTGCCACCCGCAAGGTAGAATTCTCCTTGCTCAATGAATGCCCTTGCGGCTTCTATAGCGCATTTATGCTGAGGTTGTAGCTTCATCATATCCGATAATATAGCTTCCAAAAGTTGAGTGATTGAGGAGATAGTAGTTTCTCCCCTTTCTCACGCAAAAATATCTTAATAGAATCCTCGCCCACCAACTCGGCAAAAAGGCGAAACTGCTTGGGATCTCCCAGCTCCAGTACCCGGGCAATCACGAAGGAACTTGCCAGATTCTCCTCCACCGAGCCCCAATCGTACTCCCAGAATAAGGGTTTCAGAATTTCCAAGTCATTTTGGTTCTTTTTCATTTTCAGTTTTTATTCCGATTTCCTTTAAAAATTTGTCCCATACTTCGTCCCATCCAAAGATGGGTTTATCTTTATTTTTATCTTTCAAACGATCATCTACTCTCAATCTCTCACAACCCTGGATGTAAACTTTTCCGTCTATCCATGAGTTTTTAAGTGCATCTTCAACTCCGATGACCTTCCACTGGCCGTCTTCCTTGCGAACATCAATGTAAGGATGGAAGATCGGAGATGGCACTTTTACCGCCCCTGCAATGAGGAAGAGCGGAACAATGGTGTTGGCTTCCCCACTGGATTGGGCATAGAGGCCATCCGCGATGGCACAAATTACTTCCCGGATTCTTTGGCTCCTCTTTTCCTTTGTAAGCTCAAACTTGATCCTGTAGGGTCCCGATGGTTTAAGCTCTTTCACATAAATCTTAGCCGTTTCATTTCCGTTCTCTTTGAAAGAATAAATCTCTTCTCCGTTTTCTGATGTATCCGGCTCTTTTGTGCATGGGATTTCTCTTATCGCACCGATCTCTAAGGTCAATTTCTTGCTACTGGCATCATATTTGGGTTCCTTGCTTAAAGAAAATGTATAAGTTTTGGCATCCTCGTCATAGGTAAAGTCAAAAATGCGGAATTTTCTTTCGTTGTCCTTAAATACAAGGTGTTCCTCAACATTTTTCTTTGCTGGATTTTTCTTCATTAGGTCCTCGTCAACAGTTAGTGTTAATCCATCCACGTATATCTTTTTTTTGCCATTTATTACTTCGTAATACGAACGTCCTTCTTCGTCCGTTTTTTCTTCCACATTTTCAAGCTCGATTGACTGTGGCTTGGCAATGAGAAGACTGAGTTTGCCATTTTCGTACTTACGATCTTCAACTATCCAGATATCCTTGCCTATCATTTCGGCGTCAAGAGTGAAGCTGACTTTGTAGAACGAGTTATGTTCTTCTTTGTTTACAGGACTGGGATTTACACTAAGACCTTCTCGCTTGCCACGTGCTACTAAGTCATGGTTCGCATAGAACGCCAGATCAGCTTCATAAGGGGAAAGAGCTACCGCTTTAGTAATACCTAATGTAGATTTTCGGGTAATGGCTTGACGACCTATCGTGAACATGTAGCCAAAAACATCAAGTTCAGAGCTTGAGAGAATGTCGTTTTGTGTGAGGTCAAACTGAACAACCTGACCTTGTCCTGTGACCTTAGCAGGAGTCCAGTTATAACCACGATGTAGCGTCTGAAACAAATAATGTCGTATCGCCGGCTTACCGATGAAGGAGCGGACCTCGCCGTTCACATTGAGCTTTTTGATTGAAAGGATGTTGCCGCCAATCTTCTCGTCCCGATTGAGGGCGGAACCGTCAAAGATAATTGTGACCGTAATGTTCTTGATTTCATTTCCCATGGCTTCCTCCTTTTGATTATTTAGTTTCATTTTCAGTTTCTTCCTTACCCAATATACCGCTCAGGAATGAGAAGAGAAAGACCTTGAAAAGATCATCCGAGTAGACCGGCTTGAAGGCTTCCACGAGTTTGGATGGAAACTCCTTCTTCGCCGAGACAAAGATACGCAAAATGGCATGGAAGGCTTCGTCCCGCTTGCCTGCCCGGACAAGCTCTAAAATACGATACCCCTGTTGGTCAAATGCCTTTTTAAGATCACTATTTTTTTTGAGACGAGAGCTTTCTTCCTTCAAATCCTCCATCAACTCCGAAGCATTCCCGCCGGCAACCTGCTGATAAAGCCTCTGGAATTCTTTCTCTTTTTCTTTCCCGCGCCGGTCCTCGGCAGCCCACTGGAGCAGGTTCTGAAAATCACGCTGGAGCCTTCGCAGATCCTGGTAAGCCTTCTGGAAGGCTTCCAGGTTTGGATTCCCTGCTTGAAACTGTTCCTTCAGCTCTTCCATCTTCTGCTCCAGACTAAGTTCTTGCGAAACGAATGTGTTCATATTCCCTCCTTTTTCGTTTTTCTTCGATAAGGGCGCAGAGCTTAAAGATTTGCTCTGCGGCGCCAGCAGGATTTCGACGGTTCTTCTCCAGGCGAAGGGTCTGGTTGACGAAGTCGTTTTCCGACTCAGACCGTTCATTATAAGGCTTTAGTCCAATCCGTAGAAGACGATAGCCCATTTCCATGAGCCGGGAGAAGTCCTGGTTCAGAACCCGATTCAGAATCTCGAACTCTCCAATCTGGCTCAAGAGGCTCGCGATGCGCCGGTCAGAAAGAAGCTGAATGACTTCATAGGGCAAGCTAAAAAAATCAATCTGACTACCACGCTTGCTCACAACCTCTATGTTCATTCCCGTCCAGACACCCAGGGTTACTTGAATCCGGGTAGCGTACTC
>JBMFJZ010000023.1:0-7285 GCA_049973045.1 Bacteroidota bacterium
CGATTAGAACCCTTTCTGGGTACTTAATTAAAAGCAAGGCATATTTATTTCAATTCCACTCTGGTGCGATTAGAACCTGCAGCGCTCGCAAGGGCACTGCAGATCGATTTCTCATTTCAATTCCACTCTGGTGCGATTAGAACTCGAGTAATGCCTGAACGACATTATAAGCATGTCACTATTTCAATTCCACTCTGGTGCGATTAGAACCCAAATAAGCCTGCCAACAGCCCCCCACACACCGTACATTTCAATTCCACTCTGGTGCGATTAGAACTATAAGCACGTCTCACGACGCCCGGTACTGTACCAATTTCAATTCCACTCTGGTGCGATTAGAACGGTGATGCCGGAACGGCATTACAAGCACGTCTCAATTTCAATTCCACTCTGGTGCGATTAGAACGGTTGAATAAAGCCCGTGCCCTGGGTGAGATTATCCTAATTTCAATTCCACTCTGGTGCGATTAGAACGTAGGGACGTGTTTTACCCGCCCCTACCCAGTGTAAATTTCAATTCCACTCTGGTGCGATTAGAACGAACGCTCACCTTTACTGCCCTACCTGCTACCCCGCATTTCAATTCCACTCTGGTGCGATTAGAACGTATCAAATACGTGCACGCTTGCAGTATTTGATACTATTTCAATTCCACTCTGGTGCGATTAGAACATCTACCTTATAGCGTACACGTTATCCTTCATATACGATTTCAATTCCACTCTGGTGCGATTAGAACAATGATATGCTGAGACAATATAAACCATTTAGCATTGATTTCAATTCCACTCTGGTGCGATTAGAACTCAACACATCCTTGATCCCAGCGAGAGCTCCACTGTATTTCAATTCCACTCTGGTGCGATTAGAACCTGATCGTACCCTTAATAGACCTCAACTTTGGCCCGCATTTCAATTCCACTCTGGTGCGATTAGAACGCGCAGTTCGCCCATCGCATGCCGCCCTCAATGGTAATTTCAATTCCACTCTGGTGCGATTAGAACAAGCCAAAAAATACTCTAAGTTTAGCGCCAAGCAAAAATTTCAATTCCACTCTGGTGCGATTAGAACGTGAGGTGTCATCCATCATGTTTCCTCCGAAATAAAAAATTTCAATTCCACTCTGGTGCGATTAGAACTCGAGTATCCCAAATTTCTCAAGCGTAATAAGTTTATTTCAATTCCACTCTGGTGCGATTAGAACCAACCCATTCCCCAACATAAGCCCCAGCGGGGGCTTATTTCAATTCCACTCTGGTGCGATTAGAACCGAAAGACGATGTCAAAATGCTTGCATCACTTTACAATTTCAATTCCACTCTGGTGCGATTAGAACGTGATTCCACCTGTTCTACTCGCCTCGCTGTTTGTATTTCAATTCCACTCTGGTGCGATTAGAACCCTTTTCCCCCTTTCTCTCTTTCCTTTCTCTTTTTTATTTCAATTCCACTCTGGTGCGATTAGAACTATGCCCGAAGTGCAAAGAGCAAAGCTCTATATCCATTTCAATTCCACTCTGGTGCGATTAGAACGTCATACGCACATTGCCTGAAAGCCAACCAGGAGGGCATTTCAATTCCACTCTGGTGCGATTAGAACCCTCCAAAACCGACCACAAATAAACTGTCCCCCCACAGATTTCAATTCCACTCTGGTGCGATTAGAACAGGGGCTCTCCGCATACTTCGCACCGTCCTGTCCGCATTTCAATTCCACTCTGGTGCGATTAGAACCAAGCGCGCCAGCAATTTTGATGAGTTCACTGAGTGCATTTCAATTCCACTCTGGTGCGATTAGAACCTCAAAGGATAGCGAGGCATCTGAGGTGTCCCCCTTATTTCAATTCCACTCTGGTGCGATTAGAACAAATTCGTTCTCCCCCTTTCTTATTGAAACTAATTCATTTCAATTCCACTCTGGTGCGATTAGAACGTGAAGATGCTTACGCAAAAAGCGTTTTGGATCGCATTTCAATTCCACTCTGGTGCGATTAGAACCTCTGCACTTTTATATTTCCTTGCCTCTTCTGCTAAATTTCAATTCCACTCTGGTGCGATTAGAACAAATCACTGTACTGTTTACCCCCAACACACCAACCGATTTCAATTCCACTCTGGTGCGATTAGAACACAAATAAACTGTCCCCCCACAATGAGCTTCCTCAAATTTCAATTCCACTCTGGTGCGATTAGAACCAGCGGAATCACGGCTGAGCTTGCTCGAAGGTGGAGATTTCAATTCCACTCTGGTGCGATTAGAACGGAGGGAGCTTTTCAATTCCTATAAGGTGCGATTAAATTTCAATTCCACTCTGGTGCGATTAGAACATGTTTGGCTCAAACACCAAAGTATATGTTACTCCATTTCAATTCCACTCTGGTGCGATTAGAACCTTGCCAACAGCCACGCACCGTACCGGGCTTCAGTCATTTCAATTCCACTCTGGTGCGATTAGAACCTTGATCTGAGATCACAATTACGAACTCAGATCTGTTATTTCAATTCCACTCTGGTGCGATTAGAACCCCACATGAGCGTTCAACTGCAATTCAGATACCTACAATTTCAATTCCACTCTGGTGCGATTAGAACACGATGGGCGGCAATTCACATGGCGCGTGCTCCAAAATTTCAATTCCACTCTGGTGCGATTAGAACATTTGAATCAGATACAATAACATACTCGGATCGGTTATTTCAATTCCACTCTGGTGCGATTAGAACAAGAAGGAGAGCGAGACAATGGAAAAACTAAGGTGCAATTTCAATTCCACTCTGGTGCGATTAGAACGAATGTCAAAAAGAGCAATATACATCTTCTGCATTTCAATTCCACTCTGGTGCGATTAGAACCAAGTAACTCTTTCGCCTTCGCGATGATTGCGTCTTATTTCAATTCCACTCTGGTGCGATTAGAACGCTTCGCGCTTTCCCGAACGCAGGGAATGTGAGAGGATTTCAATTCCACTCTGGTGCGATTAGAACGGACTTCACTCCCTTTCCATCACAATTATGACACTTAAAATTTCAATTCCACTCTGGTGCGATTAGAACGCACAATGCAGCCTGCATCAATTGAGCAGCTGCCGTCGATTTCAATTCCACTCTGGTGCGATTAGAACTGAGAAAGACCCCCATATCCAAGCTGTATTCCAAACGATTTCAATTCCACTCTGGTGCGATTAGAACGCGACCGCTTTACTTCATAGCCGCCGCTGGAGGAGATTTCAATTCCACTCTGGTGCGATTAGAACGTACAACCGCGCTACATGCACATCAGCGTCGCAGAGATATTTCAATTCCACTCTGGTGCGATTAGAACTTATACCAAACACACTACCCGCATAAACTACTCCATATTTCAATTCCACTCTGGTGCGATTAGAACCCGAAGGGGGCGGTTATCTTGCGAGGGGAACACATTTATTTCAATTCCACTCTGGTGCGATTAGAACTGAGGTGTGCGTGGAGTGTACGCTTTCCGTGGGGGATATTTCAATTCCACTCTGGTGCGATTAGAACCGGAGAATCATTATTAAAAACATCCATACAAATGTAATTTCAATTCCACTCTGGTGCGATTAGAACCATCCTCAGCTACATGCATACTATTATATTGTAATTATTTCAATTCCACTCTGGTGCGATTAGAACGAGCAGAAGATGAAAGGACATGATAAGGAATGGCGTTATTTCAATTCCACTCTGGTGCGATTAGAACGAATAGAGTTCTCGAAATCAAAAAGCCCGCCGTAAAGGATTTCAATTCCACTCTGGTGCGATTAGAACCCAAATAGTCCTCGCACGCCGCACCGGACTCCAAAATCATTTCAATTCCACTCTGGTGCGATTAGAACTTGCAGTAAACCCTGAGTATCTTAACTTCCGTAAGCAATTTCAATTCCACTCTGGTGCGATTAGAACATCGTGTGATCCCTCGTGTTTTTGAGCTGCGCGAATTATTTCAATTCCACTCTGGTGCGATTAGAACCATCTTGCATGCCAGTCGTTATCCAACCCTGCGTCGATTTCAATTCCACTCTGGTGCGATTAGAACCTTGATCGATGCATTGTCCGCCGTAAGATTCCCGGATTTCAATTCCACTCTGGTGCGATTAGAACCTGGCGCATAAAACGCTTTCTCTGCAGTCAATGAGCTATTTCAATTCCACTCTGGTGCGATTAGAACGCGGCTCATTCGCGGCTAGTGCTATCGATAATGGGGATTTCAATTCCACTCTGGTGCGATTAGAACGCGAGAATATATGAAGGAGGAATTCCATACTCTACATTTCAATTCCACTCTGGTGCGATTAGAACCAGAAGCGACATATCCGTTTGGAAGTCAATTATGAATTTCAATTCCACTCTGGTGCGATTAGAACTTAAGTCCCTCTTGAGCGCCTCGATTTCAGAGTCACATTTCAATTCCACTCTGGTGCGATTAGAACGCGCCAATCCCAACTCCGTGCATATCTACGAGAAATTCATTTCAATTCCACTCTGGTGCGATTAGAACCCAGTGTGTATCGCTCCAGTAATTGTCGCAGATGTCGATTTCAATTCCACTCTGGTGCGATTAGAACGGTATTTGATACTTACGAAAAGGCACTTGCATTCTAATTTCAATTCCACTCTGGTGCGATTAGAACTAGTTTCTCCTTTCTGGTTCACTCGAAAATAAAAAAATTTCAATTCCACTCTGGTGCGATTAGAACCTGCTTGATGGCTACCACGCATCGAGTTTCTGCAGGATTTCAATTCCACTCTGGTGCGATTAGAACCTTTATCTCAGTCCCAGCAATGGCAAAGACATAATATTTCAATTCCACTCTGGTGCGATTAGAACCGTGAAGATGTCACGCAAGCGGAAATGCGCAGTGACATTTCAATTCCACTCTGGTGCGATTAGAACGTGAAGTGATGCGCGCTGTAAGGACGAACTTAATTGATTTCAATTCCACTCTGGTGCGATTAGAACTTACTTCCCCCGAAAGCGTCCCCCATATTCCACCACATTTCAATTCCACTCTGGTGCGATTAGAACCCAAAATCGCTGATCGAAAACGTTGTAAAGTCCTCCCATTTCAATTCCACTCTGGTGCGATTAGAACAGGGTGAATGACAATGTATCATAAGCTTACGCAGCTATTTCAATTCCACTCTGGTGCGATTAGAACTTGTTTTTTCCCGTGGGCTGGCAAGCTAAAAGCCCCGCCATTTCAATTCCACTCTGGTGCGATTAGAACAAGTTAAACTTGAAGGAACTCGCTGAGCATGTGCGTATTTCAATTCCACTCTGGTGCGATTAGAACTAGAATCTCATCCATCTCGTTGAACAATTGTAATTGTATATTTCAATTCCACTCTGGTGCGATTAGAACATTTGTTCTTAATGAACAAATTCGCTACTGCGGCAGATTTCAATTCCACTCTGGTGCGATTAGAACCTGTAATGCAGCGTTGCGCCCAAGCTCAGCAATGATATTTCAATTCCACTCTGGTGCGATTAGAACCAATCGTCACCTCAATCAAAAAATCCTCGTAAAGTGATTTCAATTCCACTCTGGTGCGATTAGAACGCCCCTGTAGCCCATTTATAATAAGATGAGATTTCCATTTCAATTCCACTCTGGTGCGATTAGAACGAGATTCTGCAGCAAGCCGCGACGAGCTCAGACAAGCATTTCAATTCCACTCTGGTGCGATTAGAACGGGGTTCTTTCTGCGTGCTCAACTCTTTTATTCGTTATTTCAATTCCACTCTGGTGCGATTAGAACCTGCCCCCCAAAGTATTACGCGTATCTAACCAACGCTACATTTCAATTCCACTCTGGTGCGATTAGAACGCCATTGCAGTTTATCTTTGGCGGAGCGCGTTGAAGCATTTCAATTCCACTCTGGTGCGATTAGAACTGACGTGGATTATAGTCATGCTCTTTTTCTCCTTTCATTTCAATTCCACTCTGGTGCGATTAGAACTAGCAATAGGAACATTGAGTGAACCAGTAACATAAATTTCAATTCCACTCTGGTGCGATTAGAACAATCAATCCCGAACCGCACAATTTCCAGAAAGAATTATTTCAATTCCACTCTGGTGCGATTAGAACTCTTGGTTCTTCAGCTATAAGATGGGCTAATATCTAATTTCAATTCCACTCTGGTGCGATTAGAACTTGAATAGATTATTAGAAATAACTGCTGAAATTAAGATTTCAATTCCACTCTGGTGCGATTAGAACGATGAGCAGGGGTGGATATTAAGAAACAAAATAAAGATTTCAATTCCACTCTGGTGCGATTAGAACTTGACCTTGATTCAGTGCGTCTCCCAAATCAAGTCTTATTTCAATTCCACTCTGGTGCGATTAGAACAGGGACACTTGACCCTTATTCCTGTGTCGGGTGATATATTTCAATTCCACTCTGGTGCGATTAGAACCTGTACAAAACCTTCAAGGCGATTGTCTATGAAAGCATATTTCAATTCCACTCTGGTGCGATTAGAACCGAATGGGAACTCGTTCACAGTCGCTGCTGGCTCAACATTTCAATTCCACTCTGGTGCGATTAGAACTGATCTCGTTATTGATTTTGAGCATCAGACTCTAACATTTCAATTCCACTCTGGTGCGATTAGAACTTGCCTGGATTCACATCTTTTGTCTTTGCGATCTCCATTTCAATTCCACTCTGGTGCGATTAGAACATACGAGCAAGCGATGGTTTCCTGGAAGGTTATGCTATTTCAATTCCACTCTGGTGCGATTAGAACTGTTGTGATGCAGAGCGTCGATCCTTCGCGCCCAAATTTCAATTCCACTCTGGTGCGATTAGAACGATTACTGACCAAGCGAATTACGTGCTTGTTTTTATCATTTCAATTCCACTCTGGTGCGATTAGAACTGACTCCATTCGACCACGCTGACGACACGTTATACCTGATTTCAATTCCACTCTGGTGCGATTAGAACTAATCTACGCTGGATCGATTGTGTGCTTGAACTCGAGATTTCAATTCCACTCTGGTGCGATTAGAACGCTTTTACAATTGCGTCAATCTCAATGCGCAAACTTATTTCAATTCCACTCTGGTGCGATTAAAACCTTCAAATTCAGCCTCCAGCGGCTCAGAAAGTGCTGGATTTCAATTCCACTCTGGTGCGATTAGAACTCGTCCCGCTTACAAATCGTCCATCGCAGTTGCGGAATTTCAATTCCACTCTGGTGCGATTAGAACGCTAACTCAGCGAGGACGAGGGAGACTGGGACTGCGGAT
>JBMFJZ010000024.1:0-6950 GCA_049973045.1 Bacteroidota bacterium
CATGCACAGTACCTTTGTTGGGCAAATAACCTATTGGCTCGCTTTTAGTTAAAAGGACGAGAGGGAAGAATGCACAAGGGAAACTGGAGGAATTTGCTTCAGGATGCTAATCTATTCTTAAAAATGCATCAAAATTAACGCTTGGACAGTGCCAAGGGTGGCATTGGGTTTGCTATTTATTTTACTCGATCCTTGTTGATTTCAAGGACACGAAGTATCTCATGCAAAGTAATGCTCAGGAGGTGTTCACATGATCGAGCTGTTGCCTGGCGGACATCTAGTAGACCCGACGAGGGAGGCGTGCGTCTGCGTCTGCTATTCCCCGGGATGCCAGACCAACGAAAGCTATACGAATGGTTACAGCGATGGTTTGGCGGCTGTTGTGCTGAACTAAGTGCTTGTAGAGCTCTCCGAGGAAGCGCATTTTTTCCCTGGGGAGCTCTCATTTCAGATAACTCCACCCGAGAGCTCTAGTAAACCGGTAACGAGAGCAGGCAATGAACCTTCTTCGTTTCAAGACGGAAAAAGGCTGGTATATCTACGACATTGGCACAAATCACATATTGAGAGTAGATAAGCTCACTTGGCTTACCGTCAGAGAAGCCAGAAGTCAGAACCTTACAGAAAAAATCCCCCGGGCAGAACTCGAAAAGTCGCTGGCTAGGATTCATCAGATACAAACGGAAAAGGATCTATTTGCTTCTCTGCCTCTTCGGGGACTAAGGTTTCCGCAAAGCATCGACGAGGTTATTGAGCAGTTAAATACAAACCTCGATCACATCATCCTGAATGTTACCGAACAATGCAATCTGCGTTGCTTGTACTGTAAGTTTGGCTCTACCTATGGGCTTAATCGTTACGTGAAAAAAATGTCCGAAGAGGTAGCGAGAAAAGCTTGCGAGTTCCTTCTCGCAAGGAGTGATCGGGCACAAAGGCTGCGAATCGGTTTTTACGGAGGAGAGCCTTTGCTCACCTTTCCTATGATAAGAAGACTTGTACTTTCTGTGAAGGAAAGTACGCAAAAGCCAATAATATTCTCTATTACCACGAACGGCAGCCTTTTGAACAGCGAGGTCCTGAAGTTTCTTATAGAGCATGATTTTTATTTGACGATAAGCTTGGATGGCCCGAGGCACTTGCACGACAGATACAGAAGGAGCACGAAGAATGCGGGAACCTTCGATACAGTTTTAAAAAGCATCAACTTGATCAGGAGAGTTGACGAGGGTTACTATATGACAAAAGTTGGCCTCTCAGTTGTACTCGCTCCAGAATATCACATAGACGAAATAATTGGTTTCTTTGCGAGTGATAAGGTCTATACTGAGGGGCCGATTTTCTTTAGTTTGGTTGACCCGAATGATACAACATTCTTTGAACAGTTTGATAAGCAGAAAATTATTAGACAGTATCGACAACAGGTTAAAGCTCTGGAATCTGAATTTCTGGATTGTCTGAGTGATCCGCGAAGGAATGGATGTTCACCCAGGAGATTCCGGTTGCTGATGGAGCTATTCGGCAAGCCATATTTTTACATTCATAATTGAGCTGTCTTCCCTTTAGGTGAGTTTTACTATCCCAATGGGATATGTATTCCAGGGCTGAGGAGGCTCTACGTAAGTGCAGACGGAAAGCTTGGGCTGTGCGAGAAAATGGGAGAAAGCTGGATTATCGGTGACGTCACTGATGGGTTCGACCGGCTTAGCATCGAAAGGCTCATTCAAACTTATGTACAAATGAGCTCAGAACTTTGCACTCGGTGTTGGGCAGTCCGGCTGTGCAGCTCATGCTTTGTTCATGCACGCAAGGGCAACAGTCTCAATTTGGAGCGGAAGAAAGAACATTGCAAGGCTCGCAGAAGAAATTTAATGGAAGCCATGATTAACTACTGTAAAGTCATGGAGCGCAACCCACGTGCGTTTGATTCCATGCAGGTAGCAGTAGCCACATGAGGCTGGGTCCAGCGCTGTTTGGGTCTCAGGGAAGCATATGCGGAACAGCGGAATCCATAGGTTCGCTTTCACTTATCGATTACTTTATCCCCTTCTTAAGAGGTACTATGGAAAATTTGTCCTGGCAGCACTCTTGATGCTAGTTACCGCTTGTCTCCAATACGTATTCCCCTACTTAACGATTATCCTGATCGACGAAGTTCTTCCCTCGAAAAACGTTAGCCTACTTACGAGTCTACTGCTTTCAGCTCTTCTACTTTATGTCATCGTGAATGCGGCTGAATCGGCTAGTAACCTATTGTTCCACTATTTTCGGGAAAAGGTCCTCCTTGATTTGCAGATGAGGCTTTTTGAAAAGGTAGAATATCTCCCGCTGGAAAGCTTTGAGAAAATCAAGGGAGAGGAAATCTCTGCATATTTGCTCAAGGATGTTTATAACTTAAGAGGGCTCTTGGCCCATTCTATTCTCATTGCCCTTAAACATACTGTGGTTCTACTTGTAGGTGCTTTTCTCCTTTGTAGTCTAAATTGGCTTCTGGCTCTTCCAGTGCTGCCCTTTCTCCTTGGCCTATTTGCAATCTCAGCGTCGGTTGGCAGGAGTATCCGTGTCAAGACATCACCGTACCACTCCGCAGTTGGTAAATTCACGACTCATTTGATGACATCTTTGTTCAAGATTACATTTATCAAATTGTACTCGATTGAGGAGTTTATTCGACAAAAACTTCTGATTTTGCAAAATGAGCAATTCAGGTTTGGATACAAATTGCAAGCCTTGCGGCAAGGCTCTGGGGGTCTGGTACGCTTTCTCGCTGCGGTGCCCTCTTTACTGATTTTTTGGATTGCTGGTAAGGAGATCATGAGCGGTGGCTTCAGTATTGGAGAACTGATAGGATTTAACCTGATCCTTTACCAAGTCTTAAGTGCAGCCCAACTTCTGGCGGGTACAAATCTTGAGATTGAAAATGGCCTTGCATCTGTTCAACGTGTCCATCTGTTGTTGAGCCAACCTGATGAGAGGGAAGGTCATCATCTGGTTTATTCTCCTCGGCCCAGTCGGTCCATTCTGCTCAGTTTCGAGAATGTCGGATTTTCCTACAATGGGGTGAGCCGGGTCTTGCAATCTGTATCCTTCTTAGCATCTCAAGGCGAGGTAGTGGCACTCGTGGGTCCGAATGGTTCAGGCAAGTCCACTTTGTGCAAACTCCTCCTTCGTCTTTACGAGGGATATACCGGGGAAATTCGACTGAACGGTGTTGACATTAAGGAGCTTGATAAGTTCGAATTGAGAAGTCTCATTTCAATAGTTCCCCAAGATGTATACGTTTTACATGGTTCTGTAATGGAAAATATAATGATAGGACGACTCGGAGCTTCGCGCGAAGAGGTTATTGCTGCCAGCACAGAGGCAGGGATTCATGAATTCATTGAATCACTCCCGGATGGTTATGACACCCAACTTGATGACGTTTCTGTCCCACTTTCAGGTGGTCAAAAACAGTTGATTGCCCTTGCGAGGGCGATTCTACGAAATGCACGAATATTTGTTCTTGACGAAGCTACGTCACAGATTGATGCGAGATCAGATTATTTAGTCAGAAGAACAATACGTCGCCGTGTGAGTGACGGCGCACTCGCCCTTGTTATTGCACATCGGCTCTCCACGGTTGTCGATGCTGACAAAATTGTAGCTATTGACCATGGGAGGGTCTTGGGGGTTGGTAAGCACGAGGAGCTATACGCAAGTTGCCAAATGTACCGGGAATTCTGTAACTATCAACTGCTGAAGCCTCATCGAGAAGAGACTGCCATAGATCCATCCTTTTGTGTCTGAATGTTTTTGCAATTCTCACTCAAACCATACAAGGAACGCGATTGCACGCTCAATGATGCCCTGGTTTTCGGAATAAGTGGTATGGGATCCAAATCCTTAATTGCGATTAATCTATTCTCTCCTTATCGCACATCCATTCGTGAAAACGTATGGAGCGCAAAGAGGAAGGTGATGATATTTAATATCAACAGTTCGCAAATTGCTGGCAGTGCGTGCTCAATACGATGAGGCACGTCTGGATGTGAACCGAGAAAAAGTGGAATCGATTTCGGATCCACGGGCATGCTGGAGATGGAGCGCATTTTGGGGAGAGGGTACAAGCGGTGCTTACTTCCTGGGTCTGCTAAATCTCGGTCCCGGATGAACTCTCTAATTTGATATCTGTAGCGGCGTACATCCTCGTAGAATTTTTTATAATTGACCAATCCCGTGTTCGAGACTGTCTCTGCAATGGTACGGAAAGCCCAGTAGGGTGACAGCAAATTGAAACGCTCGGCTGTCAGGGCCTGATTGTAGAGATCGGCAAAACGGGCGTTCGTAAGCGCTTCAAGAGTTTGGTCACTTTTTTGAAAAAACCCCTCAATAGCCTGCCAGCCTTCTTCGCTTTCTTTTCCCGCATAGAACTCGTAGTACTCTTTCGGAGCTTTCGTTAGCATTTCATTAAGCGCCGCTAGAAATTGCCTTTCGAAAGCCTCTTTTGATGCTACCGGATAGAACCTTCCTGCAATCATGCCCCCCAAGTACGGCCCAAGGTCTACAAAGAAAATCCAGAGAAGGAAAAGAATCGTAAGGCTTGTTGCTGATCTTGAAACTGAAGAAGACAGCCAAAGCCCGAGCCAGACGAAAAGTGAGAGATAAAGAAAAGAAAGCGCACCCCAAAAAACAAATTCAAGGGGATACATAACGAGGATGTTATGACCGGAAAGAAGCAGGACAACTGTAATGCTTAGCAATGAACCTATGGCTATAGGTACAAAGAGAAGCACGAGTATAGAAATGTATTTGGCAAAGAGGATTTGGCTTCTCAACACCCGAGTTGAAAGTTGAAGTCTTAGTGTTCCCGTTTCACGTTCTCGTGAGATTGCATCAAAACTCATTACTATTGCGATAAAACTGAGCACCACCCCGACAAAAAATGCCCAATCAAAATCCCGGTACCTGCTGAGCTTATAATTACCGCTACGTGCTTCAGGATTTACTCCAGCGTACGATCGGCCTCTTTGCGGCGCCGAAGCTCTGATCTCAATGGTTCTAGGATACCGTGTTTCATTTCCTGAAGCAAAGAGTTGCGCAAGGTGAGGTTCCATAGTTATTGGAATAACCTGATCAAAGAGCCGGTTGATCCCCAATTTCGCGCTTTCGAGTGCGGTTGCATAAAGTTTCAGGCTTTGCTGATAGCTCTGCATCTGGTTATCAAATTTCTTGCAGAATAGCACACTGCCCGCGGCGTAGATAGTTATAACAAATAAAAGGCCCACTACAAAACGAAGACTTACTAAGCTGTCTTTTAGCTCTTTGGCAATCAGTTCCTGTAACATGACTTACCTCTCATGGCTGTTGTTGTTGACGCTCAACAGAATATCAGCGAACATCGTAGGTTCCCAAGCGTCGTTCTGCATGCTGAATCAAGATGGCGGAATAAAGGATCAGTACAAAAATAGGCAATATTGCATTGCTGAAATCTGCAGTATCTTTTGGCTTGAAAGCGGGGGCATCACGTAGGTCCAAGGGTTCCATGTTTTGTGTCCACGGTACCGAATCTGGATCTTTTTCATACTTGGCAATGCGACGCGCCGTTGCAGCAGCATCGATTTGGTCTTTTGTCAGTCGAGAGAAAAAGAGTTGAGCGTTTGTGGAAAATATGCCTTTGCTATCTAAGTATTCCACCCACCTCTTTCTGTACTCCCGCGCCTGACTCAAGAAGTCCTCATAGTTATCAATATCGGTGCGGGCAAAGACTGAAGTTGCGTGTGCCAATAGTGCCGCCGGCGAAAGAAGATCTAACATTCGCTTATGGCGCAGTTGCTTATCAAGCTTGCTCAGATAAACTGTCCTGTACAGCGACCACTCATTATCCGCAGCTTCACCGATATCTCGGTAAGCTTGCACCTGTCTGATCAGCGACTTCAGAACGTCGTAGTCGGCATCAGCAACAGGAGTATACATTACTACCGGACCGTATTGTATGCTACCTTCGATAAATTTCCGCTTCGCAGAATTGTTAAGTATGGTACTGTCTTCAGCCTGCAGTAGTTTCAGCTTAAGAAAAAATAGCCTGTATTCTTCATCCAGTGCGGGGCGGATATCATCAAGTCGCGGTGTTGGGCTGAATTCTGCAGCAAGGTACGTATTAAGATTGGGCTGCAGTACGCTGAGGAAGAACCAGATGAACAGCGATGCAGTGAGAGAAGTTGAAGACCGATGGAATATTAATGAGGCTAAAGTGCCTAGTGCCGCAAAGATTGAAACATACAACAGCGTTGCCACAGCAATCAAAAGCACTCTGAGGTAATCATCTATGCTCAGTGTAATCCCTAAAACCGTCGGCATCAAAATCAGCACGATTCCAAAAAGCATTACAGTAGCGGTTGACACAATCAAGAGAGACCCTAATGCTTTCCCATACAGAAGTTTCCGTCTTGATACTGAGCTCGACATTATAAGGCGTAAGGTGCCATCCTCTTTCTCTCTAGCAAATACGTCGTAAGTGAGCAGGATTGCTAACAAGCTAAACAGTACCTGCAAAACAATTTCCAAATCGAGCGGGTCATAAATCCGCATCAACGGATTAGAAGCCACCTCGGTCTCCTCATATCGGGGAACTCGGTCTAGTGTAATGCTTATTACAACCGGAGCAGGCACATCAATGCCTCCGCTGAACACGCTGAGCGGACTCGGCGGATAAACAATCTCTGGCTGAGCCTGAGAGAAAACTTTGACGTTTCTGAGTTTCTCCTGGGCATCATCAACAGCCATGTCATATGCAGCCTTTTTAACTCGATAATCTTCACCTGTCACAAGGACAGTTACCAGGGCAAGCGCCAAGCCGATGATGAACGACGTTACAACTCGAAAGTCAAGGAGCTTTTCAAGTAACTCCTTCTTCGCTATTGTCCAGATCATTTCATCTCCTGGTCAGTTAGTATCCCATTTCTGAATTTTCG
>JBMFJZ010000025.1:0-6480 GCA_049973045.1 Bacteroidota bacterium
CGAAAATTCAGAAATGGGAGACTAACTGACCAGGAGATGAAATGATCTGGACAATAGCGAAGAAGGAGTTACTTGAAGATTTCTACTCCTTCAAATTCAGGATTGTGGCGATAGTGTGCGTTTTAATCGTATTTGTAAGCAACGTCACTCTTCTCGAAGACTACAAAAGAAGATTGGAAGATTATTCCCTTAATCTGCCGAAATCGGGGGAAGCTCGTGCAATCATCAAACCTTCAGTGCTAAGTTTGTACGCCAGCGGGTTGCGAAGAAACATGGAGCGGGGTTACGACATCAGACCCGGCACTCTAATCGCGTTCCCCGGCGCAACCATATTGAATCTGGATTTTTTCTCCTCACGATTCCATGTCCCTGATGTAACTTATCTAGTTAAAGTTGTTCTAAGTTTGCTCGCCATGCTTACGGTCTTTGATACCTTTTGTGGTGAAAAGGTAAGAGGAACACTTCGGCTTGTGCTATCCAACGGCTTGCCACGGACACACGTGGTGCTCGGAAAAATACTCGGAAATCTAATAGCTTTGGTAATACCGTTTACCTTTTCACTCCTTCTGGGCTTGCTGCTGATCATATTCTTGGGAAAGGTGACAATTACCGCTGAAGAACTTTCGAGAATCTGCGCCGTTTCTGTAGGCTCTGTTTTGTATCTGTCAATTTTTGTTTTTCTTGCTATCACTGTTTCTGCCCGCACCAGGCTGCCGAGCACCAGTCTGGTAATATGCTTATTCCTCTGGACTATCCTAGTGTTTGGAATACCGAACGTAAGCGGGACCATAGCACGAGCGATGTCTGCGATTCCATCTTCACAGACGCTCGAAGAGGAAAAAATGTTGACCTATGTTATGGAAGGGGGCTTTCTCTTAGCGAGGGGGGAAACAGACATGAATAAGGTACATGAACGCGTGCGACAAATGGAGAATGAGTATCGCAATTTGTTGAACCGTTATGTTGAAATGACCAAGAAGGTATCACGTCTATCACCCGCTTCCTCCTATGTGTATTTCACGTCCAGCATATGCCAGAGTGGCTTTGAAGACGAGCGCCATCTCAAGCAGCTCGTGTTGCGATATCGGGGTGCACTGCTCCAAAATCCCGAAAAGGGCCCTGAAATACGGTTTACATACAATCCCCTCACACTTTCAGAAAGCTTCCAGAATGTCACGGTAGAGGTACTAACACTCTTGTTTTTTGCAGCCATCTTTTTTGCCACGTGTTACACAAGCTTCCTTCGCTATGATGTTCGTTAGTATAAATATCCGGAGGAAGCCCACGTGCATCAAGCCGCAAACATCAATTCACAAAAGGAGTGAGTATGATTTGGACAATTGTGAAAAAGGAACTGTTGGAAAACCTACTCAATCAAAGGTTCGCGATCTCACTTGTACTGGTGACTCTGATTTCGTGGACAAGTACGTTCGTCCTAACCAAAAACTACAATGAGGAGGTCAACGATTATTACCAGAGGGTGAACTTTCAAGACCGTATGATAGATGATTATTTTCACATGGCAGGCTGGGACGGTTCTCTCATGATGCCTCCTAAGCCTCCACCAATCCTGTCATCCCTTGCCCGGGGTGTCCGGAAAGATTGGGGATTTGGATCTTTGGATGAAAATCCTGTCCCGATACTTTTCCCGTTCATGGATATTCTCTTTGTGATCGGCATCATTATTAGCATTGCTTCTCTCACGCTATCGTACGACAGCATCTCAGGTGAAAAAGAACTTGGTACGCTCAAAATGCTGGTCATTGGGTTGTGTGGGCGTGGCAAAATCTTATTTGGGAAATGGCTTGGTGGTCTGCTTTCTGTATTGCTAATTCTTCTAATTGCGGTCTTAGGATCAGTGCTAATTGCGTATTCCCTTTCTCAATCCTCGTGGACAGTGACCGAATGGAGCGCACTCGCAGCCCTCCTCGTACTTAGCGCTCTTTATTGCGCATCGTTCCATTCAATTGGGTTTTACATCTCTGCCAAGAGCTCAAGCGCATCCGACTCGATGATCATCTCATTGCTCTCTTGGGTGTTACTCACGCTTATCCTGCCGACGATTCCCCCATACCTTGCCGAGGCAATGTCCCCAGCTCCATCCCCTGCAAAAGTTCAATATGAGGTCTTTTTCACTCTCAAGCAACAGGAAGACAATGCCATAGAGGCAATACGGGCACCATACAAGGCAAAAGGGATGAACGAAAACGAAATCAGGGAAATCACCAAGCCCGAGGTAGATAAAATAGTGGCGGAATACGAGAAGAAGGCTGATGAGCTGAAACAGTCGGCGCTCAGGAAATCCGCGGTGCGGGAAGGCATAACAGCGCTTCTCCATTTCCTGTCCCCTTTTTCAAGCTATGCTTTGGCGGGTGCAGAGCTGACTGCCACGGGAGCCTTGAACCAGCTGTATTTCGTTGATAAGGCACAAAGGTATCTAGGTATCCTGTACAGGGACTATTTACCCCGCAAGATAGAAGAAGCAAAAAGCAAAAACCCGAATTACACACAAATGACAAAGTTAGATATTCAGGATAGACCACGCTTTGGGTATAGGGAAGAAAATATTTCGTACCGCCTTGTAGCTTCTGCGATCCACACCGTATTCATTCTGATTTACACTTTCCTTTTCTTGATCCTGGCATGGAGGGCATTCGTGAGATATGATGTCAGATAATAATGCAGCCAACTACGGAAGCGCAGACTTACCGGAGTGCCTTTGAAAGCGAAAGGAGGGCGGCGACCAGTAGAAACGCCGCCAGAGTTGCAAGGAGGGCGATATCTCTGGACCATGGGAGGGGCTTGTCGAAGAAAAACGCCTCTCGAATAACATCACAGTTATATGTCAGCGGATTAAGTAAGGCAATTTTCCGAAGCGACGGGGAAACTCGGTCTACGTTGTAGTAGACGGAACTAGCAAATGTCATCGGCAACGTCACGAGGGAGAAAAGTATATCCCGAATGTCTTCACGTTTAATCAGAAGGCCACACACGAAACCCAACGAATACCACAGCACTGAGCCGATGCACACGGCCAAAAGAACAATCGCAACATTCCAGAGACTAGGCGGCAAGGGAGATCCAACGGCGAGCCTGGCGACCGCTACTAGGATTATAATACGTAGGATAGTCACAAGCATATTCGCAAGTAAAGAACCAACATAGTATGAGTGAAGCCCCGTCTTCGAGATGGCTATATTTGTCAAGAAGCCACTAACATTGTCCAACCGAACGAGTGAGAACGTTGTTGAAAATAACGCAAAGACTTGCATAGTAAGCAGTCCTGGGATAAAGAAATCTACAAACCTTAAGGACGTGTTACCATAGGGGACTCGTGCTATGTAGACCGAAAACATAGCTGCAAAAAGAACAAGAGCAATCACTGGATTCAAAAAATTATTAGCCACCCTACTCTTGTTTGTGAGGTTAACTTTACATTCTCTCCAGAGTATGGGGGCAAAGTTTGTCATTGGCTTTTATTTTTCTCCTTGCTCAAAAGTTCTAGAAAAACATCTTGCAGACTTGGTGGTCGCAAAGTAAATGTTCTTATGCTGCCCACCTTCTGAAGCTCTTGAACAAATGCAGGAAGTTGACCTCCATTTCCTTGATAGCGAAACTCTACACTGTTATCAAGCACCTTTTCAACTTGGGCGTGATGCGACTCTATCTCAGCGCTGAGAGAAAGAAAAGAACCGTGTAGCTGATCAAATTGAACGTGTACCACTTTCTTGTTGAGCGCGCTTTCCAGCTCATCTGGAGTACCGGTCCTAATAACTTTTCCATTATTCAAAAAAGCAACGCGGTCGCACAGGCGACCAGCTTCACTGAGATCATTCGTTGCAATTACTATTGTGATGCCAGTTTGCTTGCATGTCCTTTTTAGAAACCTCCAGAAAATCTCTTTCGCTTGGTAGTCGAGACCGATTGAAGGTTCATCCAAGAAATAGACCATCGCGTCGGATAGAAAGATCTTGGCCAGCTGGAGTCTTCTGTATTGCCCACCTGAAAGGGAAGTAACCAAGGCTCTTCGTTTTTGAGAAAGACCGAAAACGTCCAAGAGAACATTTACCTTTTCTTCTCTGATATTTCTATGCACGCCCTGCAACCAAGCGTAAAAATACAGATTGTCGTGGACGTTGAGAAGTGGGT
Organism: Bacteroidota bacterium; assembly: GCA_049973045.1. GTDB lineage: Bacteria > Bacteroidota > Ignavibacteria > 0-14-0-80-59-12 > 0-14-0-80-59-12 > JBMFJZ01. Next base: position 4,150 of record JBMFJZ010000025.1, read on the forward strand.
CCAGTGAGTTATGCTGAGGGACCAAACAGATAATTCTTCTAACCTGGAAAGGCTTTTTGAATACGTCTAGTCCATGTATTTTCGCTATTCCAGCGCAGCTGCCCTTCAGTGTACTCAACGCTCTTATGATGGACGTTTTCCCAGCACCATTAGGTCCTAACAGACCAAAAATTTCGCCTTGATTAACAGTAAAGGAGACTCCATCAACCGCTACAAATCTTTTGTACCTGACAATGAGATTCTTGACCTCTATGGCTGGAGCTACATTATTGCGTGGCACAGAGCAATAATCTCCTCATTCTTGCCTCGGGGCTGGCGGCGCCTTCGGACAATAGGGATCAGGAGCATAGGCGTTTCCATAGAGTATGAAGGCGTTCCGCATGCACCGACCTTTGTTCGTATGACAGTGTTCAAACGATTCACAGTCGAAGCAAGCTTGCCCTCGAAAATAATCTCGGGGCGGCATCACCACCTTCCGAAGTTCCTCTGAATTCGATACCTCTCTGATGCTCTGCCTTTTAAGGTCTCCAAAGCAGAATTGATCCGCTGTTGGCAGTTGTTCACAGGCAAATGCACGACCGTCCGGTAGGATGGTCAGTCCAAGCCGCCCCACTGCGCATATAGCGCGGTTCGAAAACCTTTTGTCCTTATCGACCTTAGCGTCTTCTTCGGTTACATCGCTTTTGTGGAAGTTGTAATCTACCCTTACCCCAGGATGCTCATCCTTAAAAAGCTCAATCTCATCCCTCGCATACTGGAGGGCGTCGTCATCAACAAAGAGATTGTCACGATGACGAAAGGCGGAACGGCCGTACCGAACGAAATGAAATTTGATGATGCCCAAACGGAACAGAAGCTGCAAGAAATCCGGAATATCAAACACATTGAAAGGTGTAACGACCATTTTTGCCCTGATTGGAATTGCAACTTCCTTCAAGTTCTTGATAGTCTTCATAATCTGACGTGAGTATCCTTTACTACCGGTTAGAAAGTCAACAACATTTTCCCGGTGGGAATCTATGCTCACCTGTATGAAGGGGACATTTATTTCCTTCAGTTTTTTACAGACTTCCTTTGACAAATAAGCTTTCGTAGAAAGAAACGGCCAAATGCCTGCATCAATTGCAACACCGATCAAATCAACTATGTCCTTCCGGCAGAAAGGCTCCCCGCCTCCAAATAAAACTGAATTAATTTGAAGCTCCCGAGCTTCATCCATTAACTCTGCAAACCTTTCAGCCGAGAGGAATTGAAAAATGGGCACCCGGTCAATCTCAGCATAACAATAAATACATCTTCTATAGCAGGCTTGCGTAACAATATAATTCAGATCTAGAGGGGCATCGAGCCTTGTACCTCTTACGTCTACATCCTTAGCCTCTATTACAAAGCTCAACGGGTCGTATTCCTTAATAGGAACATAATTTTCAGTGCTTGGAGCGTCACAAAAAATATCCGCACCAAAGTTCTGAGTCAAAACTTCTGCCATTTCTTTGGCGGACTGGCGCGCGACTTCAATACTCGGCAAATCAAAGGTATACCGCAACGCTTCAAGAATTTCCAGCTGAGTTCGTCTACCGTCTAACAGAGCCAGAAATATAGCCCAGGCAGGTGGGAGGAAGCCCATTCTTTCAGTCGTATGGTAATCGGGGTCAATCGTATAAAGTAGGACGCGCTTGCTTTCTCTTCGCAACCGAACTACCCTTGTATTAAGGGCTATTCTGTTTTTAAGTTCACTTGGTTCAAACATACATTGACTCAACCGTCAGTGCTCGGTGCAAAACACAACCAATATTTGGATGCAAATACTCAGGCAGAGTATGGTTGCCGCCGCCCTGTTCACCAGTTTCGCACCGAGCACTACTAACTCAGAAAGTGAGTCGGTCATCCTCCGCTCTGGCTTGACCACAGGCAGCCACTCTGGCAACCTACAGCACAACCAGAACTGCAAGTCAAGCATCCCCCTAAGGAACAGGTTGGGAGTGTCTATGCTTCCGCCCCTTTTTCTGCAGATATCTGATGTGAAGACAAGTCACTGAGATGCGCTTCTCGCACCGCATCCCTTAGTCTTTCCAGTTCCATGCTAGCCTCCTGTGTTTGGCTTATGCTTTATTGATACTCATGTGTGCAAGAAAAGGTGAACGAAAAATCATAACCGCAATGTCTGTGCCAGTTTTTCTAGTTAGGAGAGTGCCATTTTCCAGCTCGCTCTTGAGCCTTTCCAGGGTGCCGCATGACTCATCGCGAATGATAATTGTGCATTCTTCCCTCTCGTCCTTTTAACTAAAAGCGAGCCAATAGGTTATTTGCCCAACAAAGGTACTGTGCATG
>JBMFJZ010000026.1:0-6378 GCA_049973045.1 Bacteroidota bacterium
CATTTCCTGCCACGTTTTGTATCTCGAAAGAAAAGCCCGAGAACAAACAGTCCGGTCGCATCGGAGAGGAGGTGATTCCCATTGCGGCGTCCATACTCAAGATTCCATGAGATGTACTCCCCATGCCACAAGAGCGATTCGAACAATTTCAGCTGGAATTCACCGTTTAGCGCCGGCGAGCGCTCAAAGTAGAGGTACGCCAGAATCCAGTTCGCCGCACGAATAGCCGCTTCCATCGCGTTTAACCAGTTTACGCCATAGGGAAGCGGATTCTTTGTTATCCAGTCCTCTACGAGAGAGCGAAATTTTACGGCATAGCTCTCATCATTTGTCAGCCAATATGCTCTGCCAAGCCAGGCAGCTTGGTGAAAACGGCTCAATTCCCAAGGAACTTTGACATCGGAGTTGTCGGCAGTATCAAAATACGGAATGTCCTTGTAATACAATAGAGGCCACGTCTTGCCAGATTTGAAATCCCACTGCCAATTGACCTGGTCCCCAAGGTAAGTGAGAGAGGAGCCGAGCGTAGCAAATTTGCCTTCAACCGTATCTGTTGCATTGGCAAGAATTTCGTTCTTTGAAGCTAAGCGCACCAGAAGGTTTAGCAGAACACGGCTTGGATTAAAAAAGGAGCAGAAAAACGAAAGCTTAGAGACTGATGTACATGCGTATGCGTCTTCAGCAACGCTACTTTTGTATCTACAGGAGCGAAGCAACGCCCTCCACAATTTGGGTAGGAACATACGGCGATAGAGCGCGCGAAAGCTGCCGCTGGGGTTGGACAGGATTTGAAGTAATTGGACATTCCTCAGAAGGTTTTTAGAAGCATTCATAGTTTCAGGAGTAAGTAAGGCGTCTTACGGCCACTAAGCGGGTTTCCTTGCCGCGCAAACAATCGACAAACCAAATGGAAATGAAATGTAGCGCAAAAGAAAGCGTTCGCAAGAGAATAGCGTAAGCAAAATTTTGTTCACCACATCGGGGGGAACTTTGAGTTCGGACATTGGATGTCCTAATGCCTTACTGACCAGCCGCGAGAATGCAGCAACAGGGAAAAGAATCGTGTTGTAGTAGGAAATGTTAGTTACTTCAAAACCCACGCTTTGAAGCTTCCGCACAAGCTCCCTTTTCGTATACCGGCGTTTGTGTCCGTTTATCTTATCGTGCTCGCTCCAGAGAAATTGAAATGCCGGCACTGTTATGAAAACATATCCCCCACTACGCAAAAGAGTAAAGGCCGTTTTAAGGACCCCCACGTCATCATCAATATGCTCAATAACGTCGAAGAACGTGATAAGGTCAAACCTACGATTCTGGCTGGCAAGGTCATCAATCGTTCCTTTGAAGACATTTGTAAGACCTCGCATGGAGCAGAACTCTACAGCAAGGCGCGAGTTGTCAACACCACATGCACTGTATCTGGCGGAGAGGTGTTCAAGGATAGAGCCTGTCCCGCATCCAATGTCACAGACAAGTGACCCTTTATTCAGTAGAAGCCACCGGTCAAGTAATGAGGCGATGATCCTTTTACGCGAGAGGAACCACCAGTGATGATTCTCTATCCTGTAGAACGTTTCATAAAGCTCTTCTTCCATAAACTCCCTTCCAAAAGTTCCTTCTCACGCGCATTAGGCCTTTGACATCGTCAATAGCGGTTTGCACAATTTTCACCCTCGTGTCGAGATCTTCGATCCATTTTACGGGAACATCTTTGATGCGGTAACCGAGGCGTTCTGCTATAATGAGGAGCTCTGAATCAAAAAACCATCCGTTGTCCTGACAATAAGGAACAATCTCTTGAACAACACGCTGCGTTAAGGCTTTAAACCCACATTGTGCATCCGAAAATTTTGTGAAGAACATTGCCTTGACAAGAATATTGTAGGAGCGAGAAATAAACTCCCGCTTGAAGCTCCGTGTTGTGTTAGCTCCTTTCATGAGCCTTGAGCCGATGGCGATGTCATATCCTTCCTTCACAAGTGCATCAACAAGAAGAGGAAACGATTCAAGATTCGTGGAGAGATCGACATCCATATAACTCAGAATATCTGCATAAGATTCCATCCAAACTTTCTTGAGCGCTCTCCCTCTGCCCTTCTGGTCAAGATGCACAAAGGTGACATGGTCGAACTGGAGGCTGAGTTCTTTTGCAACCTCCAGCGTCCTATCAACTGATGCGTTATCAGCAATAACGACCTCCCAGTCAAAGTTACTGCAATGCTCCATCAGGAACCGGTGAAGGATAGGAACGCTCTTGGGTAGAGCTTTTTCTTCATTGTAAACCGGAATGGTTACATTCAATTTCATGTCTAGCTTCCCTTCTGGCGGAGTATTCGATGGGCAACTCCAACAGCAAATGGAATCAACAATGGGGTAGTGGGCAAAAAATAACGCACCTCTGCGTTTGTCGGGATATGAACAAAAACATAATACCAGAAAATCATAACGAGGGGAAGTGTTGCTTTCCAATATGACCGGCTTATCCACATTCCGATTGCTCCAAAGAGCACGACCAAATACTGTAAGAATACAATGAGCATATTCAACGAACATGCTAATGGATATTGGCGGAAGTATTGCACAAGATCTGTAAAGCTGTTTATTGCATATCCGGGTCCAAGCGAAAACATGCCAGTAGTAATGGTGAAGAGCACTGGAATTCGCCGCAGCATAACACCTGCATACCAAAATGGATGCTCTTTGATAATCTTGATAGCTTCGTTAAATCTCTTTCGGTCGCGTTCGACCCCGTTTGGATAGTCCCAATAACGGTAGCCTTCTACCTCGGCGGTTTTCACGTCGCTGTAAACAGTGCCATATCGCTCACCAAATTGGCTGATCCCCTCCCATAAACTAATGCCGCTACCGATGCCAAGTGGTAAGATATATCCACCGGTGACGTTATAATTTCGAATCGTTTGAGGAATTAACAAAGCACCTGTTACTACGAGGAATATGATACCTCTCTTCAGCCCGCCTTTGAAGCCAAGCTGGAAAAGCAGTGCCCCGGCCAGAATGATGGGCAGAATGATATTATCAGGCCTAAAGAGAATCGAAAACCCGTAGAATACACCTGAGATAATAAAGTCGGCAATATGGCGATCTTCTACACCTCTCAGAAGAAAGAGTGCTCCCCCAAGCACAAAAAACGAAACAACGGACTCCGGAAGAAGTGCAACTTCAAACCGTGCAGTCACAGGCCACAGAGCAACAACCCAACTGGAAGCAAGTGCAAGGTTCAAACTCAGGAACCGCTTTGCGATAGAGTACACCAACAGTACATTCAGGGCACCGAGAAATGCTTGCACAATCTGGACCACCATAAAACTGGTTCGACCAAACAAGAAAAGAATCAACGCAATAAAAACTGGATACGCCAGAGGCCGCTGGATAAAAGGGGTGTAGACCCATTCCGGTGTATTCCTGCCAAGAGGCGATGCGTCAACAAGAACAGAGAATCCTTTCCCATGCAAAGCGTTCGAGGCAACATCTAAGTACATGTTAGAAATGCCACCGTACCAGTTGCTTCCAGGATAAAACATAACAAAGGAAAGACGAACCGCAAAGGCAACAACCAAAACGACTATGAGGTGTCTCTTTACCTTGATCATGCCAGTGAACTCCCCCATCATAGTAGGGTCGGAAGGGCCCGCGAACCCCGCATCGTGACCGGGCTGGCCGTGCTGCTTGACGGCGGGCTTCCAGAGCCACAGTTGGAGCATCCGGCTCAGGAAAATACTAGGAAGCACCTTTTGTGTTTTACGGTTTCCACGCATAGACAGTCAAAAGGTCGCCACTGCGAAGGACGCGAAAGATGGCTTCCGAAGACAGCCTGAAAGCAAGATAGGCAATCTTCTTAACTTTGTTTAGGGACCTCCCTGACCTAGAAGAGCTAGATGGTATGAGAAACCTGAAGTACCGCTCAGCCAATACTTCAAACATATAGTGATGCCGAACCTTTGCAGGAATGAAACCGCACCGATTCAGCATTTGCGTAACCAAGGCAGGGGTGAATGAGCACAAGTGATCCGGCGGCATATAGTAGCGCCAGTTCTCCCTGAGCAACCTCTCGTTAACACAAGCATGATTGATCGTCGTAAAGGCAAGGACACCCCCAGGCGAAAGGACCCGGTTAATCTCCCGCACGGTCTCAACGGGTTTTGGCAGATGCTCAAGGACATCCCAGAGGGTCACAACACCGAATGAGGATTCCGGGTAGTGCATCTCCTCGAGCGGCTTCCTGTGAACCTTGATGTTCCGGTGAATTCTCGCATAGTCGATGTACAGTTCATTCAACTCCAAACCCTCTCCCCGGAATCCATGCTCCTCCGCTAGAGAGAGAAACAGTCCAGCCGCGCAACCAATATCAAGAAGTCTGCGATTTGAAGTGCGAACGAGCATTTCGATCTGTTGGAGGCGTGCCTCGAATTCACGCCGCTGGTCACGCTCGACATAGGGCAGCAGCAATTCCTTAAAGAAAAATTCCCGTAGAGCTCGGTCGTTGTAGACATGGTCAATGGCATCTTGCTTTAGCTGCGGGTTCATATATACGAAGGCGCAGTCGATACATTGCACATACGTGAAACCGTGCTTTCCGGCCCACGGCCGGAATGACGAAGAACCGCAAAGTGGGCATACAATCGTTTCCGCAAAGCGCCGGGACACAAGACCTGTTGCGGGGTCGATGAGGCCATCCGCTTTTCGCTCCATAAGCCTGTAAAACTCAGTCCACTTCTGGTATGAAGCATACATCGCTAACTGCTTCGCGTCCTATGAGATATTGTTAATCGCATGCGGAGAATGGATAAGCTCCTGATAAGCATCCAGCAGTTCCTGCACCAGGTGGTTCCGATCAAAATACTGAATCGCATGCTCACGGGCAGCCTTTCCCATCTTAACACGCAATTCCTCGTTTTCCAGCAGCAGAATAATTTTCTGAGCCAGCTGCCGTGGGTCGTTCGGCTTCACCAGGAAACCGGTGACGCCGTCTACAACCACCTCGGGAACCCCTCCAATGTTCGAGGCAACAACTGGTTTGCCGCATGACATAGCCTGTACAATTGACAGCCCAAGACACTCAATCGTGGTACAGCTCGGGAACACGAAGACGTCGCAAGCACCAAAGAACGCCGGCAGGTTCTCATCGGGTACCGGCCCCACCAACAAGAACTGCGAATCCACGCCCAGCTCGACCGACCGCTTCTGCAGGTCAGCCGCGATCCCATGGTCAGGACCAACGACGAGGAAGATTGTCTGCGGAATTCGACGCAGTATCTCAGGGGCTGCCTCCAGAAGGACTTGTGGCCCTTTCCGCAAGCGAATCTGTCCAGCAAACAACACGACGCGCTTTCCTTCGAGCCCGTACTGGGAGCGAATTGCAGCAGCGTCGGCCGCCGGTGAGAATTCCTCCACATTAATACCGTAACGGATGACCCTGACCAGCCCAGGGTCGAGCCCGAGGTACGCTACCTCCCGCGCACAGTGCTGGCTCACCGAAAGAATTAGGTCGGCTTCCTGAAGCACGTAACGAGAAAGCTCTTTGAACCTCTCTCCATATCGATCATGATGCACCATCTCTGCTTTGTGCGGCACCACTTCACCGAAGATCGTCTGTACGTATCTCTTCCTGTACTTCTTTGCCAAATACGTCGCAACAAATCCCTGCGCCCACGGATTGTCGTATGCGTGAATGATGTCGATTGCCTCGCTTCGCAGAACCTCCTCACTCACATCGGTCCAGTTCGCCATAGACTTGACAGCTTTCATAAAGGCAAGGAGGTTGATGCCGCGGCTCTTCATGGTGGAGATCCAAATCGGAAGTCGGAAGAGCCAAGTGGGAAGCCGCCTGAAAATATACCAGGCTTTCTTGAGTCGGGGGCCGCCACCACAAGCGTAATGAATGGTAACCCCGGCCCGCTCAAACTGCGCATATTGACGTGAGTCGCGGGGGCGCATGTCAATAATAGTGTGAACCTCGAACCCTCGGGCAACCAGTTGGGGCAGTGCGTGGGCGAGATACGTGGCCACGCCACCGTAAGGGGGCGGCAGCGGGCCGTTGATAACCAACAACCCAAGCTTCCGCGCACTCATAGTCTCCCTCTCTGAGACGTATTCAGCATCGGCCTCTCATCGGCGCGCCAAGTATCGTCTTCCGCAACATCTCATGCGGACTGACCCCCAGGATGTCACCCTGAGCAACTCCTCGCACGCGACCTTTAAAGACAGAGCAGCAAGCGACACGGGGTTCCCAGGGCTTACATGTAGCGAGTTCCGTTCACGCCCTGGCGACTGCTTTGCCCACCTGCCCGACCCGGCTCGCCACAATTGCTTTCCCCATAGCCATGTATTCGAAAAGTTTCGTCGGCGAGCCAAAGAACG
>JBMFJZ010000027.1:0-6313 GCA_049973045.1 Bacteroidota bacterium
TTACCTGCCGAAGATTTCAAGCTTAACGTTATTGCTTATGGTCTCAGTGTTTACCCTTTTTACTCTTCTTAGATATATCTCAGGCGACACATCTGAATGCGGATGTTTTGGGACACTCATCCACCGAGGAGTTGACTGGAAGTTCTTTGCGGAGAATGTTATGCTCATCGGTGGACTCGTAGTAACAATAATAAAAACCACAAACAATCAGGAGGATTGAAAGATGAAGATTTCTGTGAATCATTGCTGGTTGGTACTACTCAGGTACGTTTATTGTTTGTGCTTTTTGCGTTTTTGTCAGTGGTCAATCTTAGGGTGGTGTTCAACCAATATCCAACCAAGGGGAATTGGGGCTTGCAAGGTTTAGCTATACGACTGTTTGTTCCAACGGCTACGGCTTACACAGGCCCCGGGGGAGGGGGCGGGGCTGGTGGCTCCACGTACGGCTCATGGGTTACCGTTGGCACAAACATTTGGACATGTTATAAGCTTAATTTCGTGCAGGAGGGCGGATTTGGCGTGTACTGCTACAGCGAATACCAGCAGTGCGTTGAGACTCAGGAGTGCCATGATGTTGGTGGTGCTGAGTGCCTCCTAAACGCGGGACTCTGGAGATGGGTGCCCAATACTCCATGCTCTCCCGATTATCAGACGCCTCCTGCTGCTCTTCCTTGTAATTAAGGACGCAAGCTTATTTTTTTGCTGCTGGTGTTGACAAAACGGAGATTACCATGCGGAAGGTGCCCCTTGCTGTGTTAGCATTGCTGCTACTTGCTGTAAGTAGTTGTCAGCGGCGGAGCAGCAACAAAACAGAGAATCATGCTGAAGAGTATAAAGCTCAAGCCGACAGTGTCTTTGAACTTGTGAAGGAGATTCAACTCGAGACAAGCGATTCCTCCCTTGTTTCATTCCCCTTTGATCTCTGCAAGATCGGCAAACTGTTTTTCATCTCGTCACGTAATGAGGAAATTAAGGTCTTTGATGAAGCAGGGCATTTTGTTCGATCTATCGGGAGATTGGGGGAAGGACCCGGCGAATATAGGAGCATATCGTGTCTATTTCCAGTTGATAATGACTTACTTGGTGTCTACGACAGGCAGCTATTTCGGTTTACATTTTTCGATTTTAAAGGACGATATAAATGGAGTCGAAAAATTGCAATACCGGGTGTTTTTTCAATTCACTCCGTTGTTTACAGGGACGGGAAACTGTACCTTCACATCCCGAACTGGCATGAACATCCATACCACATTATTTGTGTTGATACGAGTGGAAGATTCATACAAGGGTACGTTCCCACGGAAAAAAAATATGAGGGATATTTTGTCAGAAATATGTTTAATGGTGGGATGGTTGCAGGCAGTGATGGGCACATCTTGTATGAGGCCAACAGCTTTTCATACAAGCCGAATGTGGTTGACTTAACAACATGTCAGCCGATTCCAATAAAATACCCTGAACCGGGGTTTTACAAACCAATCCCCCCGCCAGTATATGAGGAAGAATCCAGGACTTTCAGCGAGGGGACGGATGTATTCGGGCTTTTCCTGATTGCTGATAGTCTTCTTGTTGTACAATATGTTGTTGAGATTCCTATGACAGGATACCGCGAGCATTTGAATTATGAGGCAAGGTTTTATTATGGAATATACAACCTGCATTCGGATGTATTTCAGACTGGATTCGAAAGAAGGTTTGTGCCTAGCTATAGCGATGGACAATTTTTCTATCAGCTCATCTTTTATGAGAAGTATTCTCCAAAAACCTCGGTAGACCTGATTAAGAACCCTGTCATTAGGGTTCTTAGGCTTAAAAAATTTCTATTTTCTAAATAGTCGGAAATTGTAATCTTACTAAAATGCAGTGGCGTAAACCTAAGGAAAGTGATGCATGTTGTTTGTAGCAGACGGCGCTCGGCTCTATAAGTTTTTTGTCTCCTTCACCGTGGCATGAAGAGGGACTGCAAAATATTCTACTTGATTCTCGTCATATTTGACGTAGCCTTGGTTCGAAAGCTTTACGGTCCAAAACCGCAACCGAGCGATGGCGATTGTCCGGATTGGCTATTTGAGAATAAAGTCATCCACATTGATAGCCTAGTTCTACAAAGATGGGACCGAAACAAGATCGTTTATCCTTCTTTAAGAAAACCTACCGTACTTTTCTTTTTCTCCAAGAAAAGCTGCCATGGCTGTATTGAAAGAGTAGTTGATATCCTTAGCAAAAGTCGCAACGATAGATTTGAAACGTACATAATTGCGGTGGATATAGACTCTTCACAAGAACGAACGGCATGGGATGCAATCTTTCTGCGGTCATTGCCGTTTTACTCGCTCCTGAAAATCCGTGTAGACGCAGATAGATTTGTCTGTTTACCTTTGTTGTTAGTCACTGATAATAAAAAGCGGGTGTTGTTTGCGACAAGTGTTAAGCCATTCCCGTCGGAAAGCGAGACTCTTTTTTGGGACAGGCTGGCGCTTTTGTATTCTGTCACGGGACCTAGATGAGCGATGAAGATGAGCTCTCATATGCTGTCTGTCCCACGGCGGTAGCGTCAACTGGCGATGCTGCAGGGACCTGCTGTCAGCAAACGACCGCGAAGTGTGTGGTCGGTACGGTCGTTGTAGACCATTACTACTACAAAGGGACAGGTCCCTGTCCGTGAGGTTTGTTGCAGCCGAGGCTCAGCGTGGACGGGAAAATATGCATGCAGCCAGCGTGCTTTAAATCTTGCTGCGACTTGGAAACACGCCGGCTTAGTGATGTCGTATAATGCACGGATGGATAACTCGATGAGCAGATTGCGTCGGAAACTCACGGTACTAGTTATAAGTCTCTTGGCGGTTAGCATAGTTGTTTATCTTAGCTTCTATCTGGTTAACCGTTCAAAGAAAGCGAAGTATTACTCCGGTCCTCTTCTTGTTGGGCAAGAGATAATGAAGGATGAACCGTTTGGTTTCCCAACAGAAATAGTGTGCGTTGGTCAACGTATTGCCATTTTGGATTGCGCGCTTGTAAAAGGCAGCGGCAAAATGAGAGTATATGATTGCTCCGACCTTTCATATGAAGGCTCAACAGCCCGAACCGGGGCAGGTGTAGGCGAGGTTCGCGACCCGACAGGGCTGAATGCCGCCGGCCGCAACGAGGTGGAATTCAGCATCTCTCACTTATCTTTAGAACATTTTACTGTCTACAGGTTAGATAGATACGGCCAAATCAAAGCAGAGCGGATAGTAACGCCAAAGGGCGGAATGCCCTATGGGTCTGTGATGGTAAACGATACCATGATTCTGAATCTTGCATTTGGTATTACAAGCAACCGCGTGGCTGTTTATGATTCGGCGGGTAATCTGGTGAAAAGAGTTGGCGTTTTGCTTCCGGGAAAGAACCGAAAAACGCCTGTCCATATACACAACCAGGCGAGCCAGGGAACTATCAGACTCAAGCCTCATGGCAGCAGATTTGTCGTGAATGCGCTGTGCTCGGATATAATTGAAATCTACAATCTTGATGGGACGCTGGTGAAGAGATTTCATGGACCATTGAATGTGTCCCCACGATACGACATGGTTTCAGTGAACAAGATCCCTGTGATGGCTCCGGACGAGAGATGTGCCCAGTTCGGTTACGTACATTTAGCAGTAAGTGACGAGAGAATATATGCACTTTATTGCGGACGTCCTTTTGCTCAACACAATGTGCACTCTCGATATGTCCACGTATACAATTGGGATGGAGATTTTCTAAAAACTTATATGTTAGATCCCCCTGTAGGCAAATTTGCGATTGACACCAGAGGAGAGAGGTTTTTCGGGATAGCGCTTGAGCCCAGAGTCAGAATGTTGATGTTCAAGATAAAGGACTGAAGCATCTTGTTGCTCGTGACCTTGCTCATTTTGGCTTCTTAGTCTGTGAGGTGATGTAAGTGGCAGCACCGGTGGTTCTAAGTTGTATCCGAAGACACTTTGTTTCGTTGGTCTTGTTCTTAGGCATCCTGGTCACTACTTATATGAATATAAATCTGCAGGAAAGATTGAGGAGGGTGGAAAAACCTGGGAGCCGCTTTGTTTTTCGCAGAATTGATTCGTTGGAGGGATTAAGGATTTCATGCGTTGACTTCCATGGCAACAGAGAAGAGAAATCCAAAGATGGAGTATTCGTTTTCTTCGAACCACCTGAAATGTGCTGCTCGTGTCTTCAAATGGCGCTGGACCATTGGATTCAGGTGCTGCAGTCCGACACGGGATTGAGAAGGATAGAGACAGTAGTTTGTATGGAAGTTGAGGACCCGGCCCTCATCGGTTTCTTGGAGTATAGAGCCTCTACTAGTATTGTGAGAGCGGAGGTAGATCCGGGTTTTGTTAGGAGTGTGGCGCAGAATAAGAAAAGTGGAGTATGTATGTTTGTGAAGAATGCCCATAAGATTCTCTATGCAGAAGAATTATCTCTTGGGAACTTAGATCGGATCAACGTCCTCCTGGAAAAAGTGAGGAAGTACGCGGATGGAACGACGCTCCCTTGCCAATAATGACTTTAGAACGTGGCAAGCGATGCGGCAGGAGAGAAAAGAGTGCGGGACGCCTATAGGGAATGAAGCTTGAGTGCTCTCACGCAAATTGAAAAGTGCCTGTTACTCCTTCCCCTTTTTACCCCACTTGTATTTTATTGGTCCCCAGTATATGAGCCGTACGAGTTCCAGCTCTTTTATTTCGTTCTTGCGGTCCTTGTGGCTTTGGCTGGACGGCTTCCGTATTTTTGGAGAAGCAATTCCACATGTTCCTTTTCGCAATTTGACATCTTAGTTGTGCTGCTCTTGCTGGTTTCAGTGATTTCCGCGTTGACGAACGGTGATGATCTTCTAAATCAAGAAGGGGTCAAGCTGCTGTCCGCGTTGGTTGTTTTTTACTTCGTGACCAAGAGTTTTCTTGGCACCAATGGGTCGGCGACAGCTGAGTCTGTTTCACGGTTTCTCCTTTGGAGCCTGCTGTGCGTTGGATTTGTTGAAGCAGCTATTGGGATATTGCAGAACTACTCAATTGACCTGGTTGGGAATTTTGGGTATTTTAGAGTTGTAGGTACTTTCTATAATCCTAACCAGTACGCGGCGTTTATTTCGCCATTGGTGCCTATAGGTCTTGCTCTTTATCTTACAGAGAAGGAGCTTTTTCAAAAGAAAGCAGCTCTGTTTATGACGTTGACCATTGTCTTCATTTTGCCTGTTACTTTAGCGAGGGGTTCGTGGATTGGGACCGTCATAGGAACCGGAGTGTTTGCGCCGCTGAGGCATAGAAAGAAGTTGAGAGATTATTTTGCGTCCCAGAGGCTTAGACTTTTAGCAGCATCCGTGTGTTTGGTTGCTCTGCTTGTCATGGCGATGTGCGCTCTTTAGAGATTGCGACCGTCTTCTGCGGAAGCCAGGCTTTTGATTTGGCGGGTGACGAAGGAAATGATAACGGATAAACTGGCTCTTGGCATTGGTTACGGTAATTATGCAACTCGGTACATGGATTATCAGGCTCGATTCTTTGCGTCACCTGAGAATGTGAGAACTTACTCAATGGTAGCCGGGAACGTAAAATATGCAGACAACGATTTCCTACAGATATTTGCAGAGTTAGGTATAGTGGGGACCACCGTTTTTGTCGTTTTGCTTGCGGCGACCCATATCAGGTCGTATGAAAGGCTACAGTCTGAGGAGCTTTCTGAAAGAGCTGAGCACTACTTGATGGGGGCAATGGGAAGCATGACGGCATTCATTGTAATTTCGTTTTTTACTTTTCCGTTCCACATAGCACCAACTGCAGTAACCTTTTTTGTTATGTTCGCAGCAGTAACGGCGGTCACGGCGAACAAATTTGAACGGTGGCAAGGAGTCTTGTTGAACAGGGCGACGGCAATCGTGCTCGTTGCCATCCTGATATTGATAGTCTACGATATACCGCGAAAGATATCCGCATACGAAATATGGGATGAAGCATTTGGGTTATCCCTTTCGGGTAACTACAGAGATGCTATTGATAAGTACAGATCAGTCTATGATCGGTTAGATGACAGTGGCAAATTTCATTTTATGCTCGGTGGAACGTACGCAACTGTCGGTATGTATAGGGAGGCAATAGAAGAGCTTGAGAGGTCAAGGCGTGACTACAATGACCCGAAGATTTACGTTGCGCTTGGAGTTGCGCATGAGAAGCTTGGCAATTACAATGAAGCAGAGAAAAACTACTTGATAGCTAGTCGAATGATGCCGCACTGGATGTATCCGCATTATTTAATGGCGAAGCTCTATTATGAGCATGATGATTTCCTGAAG
>JBMFJZ010000028.1:0-5832 GCA_049973045.1 Bacteroidota bacterium
CGCGCAACTTTCAATGCCTTCTATCCTTCTCAAGCCTCTGTAACGCTTCGATACTCGCATCACCTTGGGAATCCCATATACAATCCGATGAACATCCGTGAAGAGATGGGGGCTGAAGTATATTTGCCGGCGCGCATAGGAAATTCCTTATTTTGGGGAGTGCGCACCACTGCGACCGTGCAAAAGTTCAGGACTGGACTTCAGAACTATTCTTACGGCATTGATGCGAATATAGGTCTTCCATCATTCTACGCATTCCTCGGCTATAGAAGCTATGCGACTGGGTTTAGTGCTTCAAAGCTCGTGGGTTCATCTGCTGTTTCAATGGGATTGATCTACACAGTTGCCTCCAGAGGGCTCCTCAGTATCCTCAATGGGCTTCTGCTCGCCGTGAACTCCAATTACAATCCTGATCGGAGCTTGTTCAATGACCTCTCGGTTCAAGTGTCAAAAAACTTTCTCCAATTCGGACGATTTGAGATTGGGATGACAAAGAATTTGATGACGAATGCCAGCAGTTATTTTCTACAATTGATCTTTGATTTCCCCTTCACTCGTTCGACAACAATATATCAAAGTGTGGGTTCACACAGCTTCTCCACCGAGATTATTCAAGGCTCGGTAGCGTTCGACAGCCACTATAAGAGTTTCGAGTTTAGCAACAGGGAGTGGGTTGGCCATTCAGGTGCCTCTCTGCGTTTGTTTGTGGATTATAACGGGAATCGTCGCTACGACCCTGGTGAGGAGGTGATACGCAGTGGCTCAATCAATCTGCGGCAGGCGATATTAGTAACCAAAGATGCGACTGGGATCTTCCGTGCACTACAGCTTCTCCCATACACACAATACAGTGTCGATATTGACGAGAGCTCAATCCCCAATCCGCTGTGGATTCCTGATCAGAAGTCATTTTCATTTGTCACCGACCCAAACAGGCTTAAACCGATTGACGTCCCGTTTTTCGTATCTGGAATCGTGGCTGGTTCTGTGATGAGACAGGTGGATTCGACCAAGCTTCCTGTACAAGGGGTGAGGGTGTGGATCCGGAAGTTGGACGGAGGTTTCGAGAAGTCGGTCCCTGTTTTCTACGATGGGAGTTTTTACCAAATGGGTGTGCCGCCAGGTGAGTATGAAGCCTTTGTGGATTCAAGCCAGCTTGCTTCGCTTCGCGTTTACTCTAATCCTGTGAAACGAGTCTTCACTTTGCGGATGACGAAAGATGGGGATTACGTAGAGGGGCTTGATTTCGTTTTGTTGAAAAAAGATTAGAAAGCATAAACTTGACGCTGCGTTGAGCAAAGTTAAATAACTCGCCCTGTCACACGGAGTGCCACGGCGTTTTCGGCGCCATGTTGGCACAATCATCTGCGATTCTCAAGAAGGCAATATCCGCCTGCAACTCCGTCACGCTTCGACAGGCTCAGCGTGACATTCCCTTCGATCCGCCAGAGGCGGGGGAGCGGGGTGGTGGCATAGTCCCTGATGGTCCGCCTTCGGCGGATCCGCCCCTGGCGGACTTGCAATGACAGGAACATTCGGCCAGAGGCGGTACGCGTTTGGAATGACAAAAGCAGGAAGTGTCATTGCGAGCTCCCCCGCCAAGGGCGGGGGAGCGTGGCAATCCCTTTGTCATGTCTGCCGCAATCCGCCTTCCGCAGATCCGCAACGACAGTGGTGTCACGCCTTCGGCGGACTGGTGATATTCATTGCACCGGGCAGAAGAGTTACACACGATTCGGCGAACTCCTCCCTATTTTGAAATATCTTTCGCAAGGATTTTCATTAGAAAATTCTAATATTTTTTCTATTGACATTTGTTAATTTGCAGTGTATATTTATAGTTAAATTGCAAGTATATGCGGCTACCGATAAAATAACCATATACCATTAACAAACTACAGGAGTAAACTATGAAAAAGCTCTTCTTCATCTCCATGCTGCTCGTCCTCGCGGCGTCAACCTCTTTTGCGCAATGGTGGACATCCACCCAGAATGTGACTGCAAAGGTGAGGGTCCTTTGGGCTTTGACTCTTGCGACCGGGAGCCCAAATACGCTGAACTTTGGGACGACAACGAAAGGCGATAGCGCAACTGTGGATCCCAATTCAAGCACCGCTGCCGTTCCGTTCACCGCCGACGGCATCCAGGGAGTGTCTATTAAGGTTACATACAGTAACACCAATTTGACAGGGGCGCACGGCGGGACACCAGCAATCCCCTGGACACCCAAACTCGTTGGAGGTCAAACAAATTCCCAAGCGAGTGCGGTGGTCGTCAACAGTGGAGATTGGGTTACGCTCAGTGGAACGTTCCCGGGGCTTGGTGGCAAATACTACTTCTGGCTCGGAGGGAAACTTTACACGGATGCCAACCAGGCCGCGGATGATTACCAGGGCTCATTCACTTTAACCGTCTCGTATTTCTAAGACATTGTAGATTCGAAGTTCATTGTGAGGTCTGTACGGCGCCGGAGGCGCAAAGAAAGTTCGTGTGGCTTAGCATGGCTGATGCTAAGCCTTTGCCTTCTTTTTTCTGACCCTCTGAGTGCTCAATTTTCCGTTTCTGCAACTGCTCCGGTAACCGAAGACCTGATCAACGGTTTGCTAAATGTATTCTGGGTTTCCGATCTTGATTTCGGAACTGTAGTTCAGGGTGTCGGTCCAGTAACGGTTCAAAGAACCTCTCCGCAGGCGGGAAAATTTCGGATCATAGGGTTATGGTTTCTTCAGGTTCAGTGCACTCTTACACCTCCCTCGAACTTATCGAATGGGAGTGCAACGATACCCTATACACCAAAGGCAGCGTATAATAACATTCAGGACAATCCTGCCACTGCGTTCGAGTGGCAGTCTCCCTCTGGTCCGCAGGAGCCCTTTTATCTAAGGGGGAATATCGATGGTTCGTGGGGAGAAGCATACGTGTGGGTCTATGGTACGATCAATGTCGGAAATGTCCCTCCCGGGGATTATGTAGGGCAGTATACGCTCACAGTCACCTATTATTATTGAAGGGGGGGGATCTGGCTACATGCCGTTCGCAGGGTCATCTTGTCTTTTCAGCTTCATCAGAGCGGGACTCTTTTGCCAGCTTCTCATTCTGACTCAGTCTTCGCAATTACTTGTAGCTCAGACTCAGCTCAGTGTGCAGATGTTAAAGGGGTTAGACTTTGGCAAAGTCTGGGCTGGTACAGTTGACTCGGTCCGACCCACTGATCCCGGGGCTGCAAAATTTTTCATTCAAGGCGAAAAGAAGACAAAGATACAAGTAACTTTCGTTCTCCCTTCGGAGCTGGTGTTCACAAGGGGCGGGGTGACGGAGCGGCACCCAATTACATTTAGCCCCACAAGCGCAGGGTGGGACAAAAACGACACGGGGAATAACCCGCCGAATCTCTTTGACCCTCACCAGCCGCAGCTGATTACAATACCTGGCAATGGGCAGGTGTATATCTGGATTGGTGGGACGAGCCAATCGCCCAGCACCCAGAAGCCGGGGAGGTATGAAGCTCAAATAACGCTAGTCGTGACACCTATTCAGTAGTTTTTAGGTCCAAGATGAGACATTTCCTTTTGAATATTTGCTTGTTTTTTCCCCTTGCTGTTGCGGAGGCACAGGTAGTTGTTGCCCCGCCGACTCTTGTCATCGACAGTGCTGAG
This sequence comes from Bacteroidota bacterium, assembly GCA_049973045.1. GTDB lineage: Bacteria > Bacteroidota > Ignavibacteria > 0-14-0-80-59-12 > 0-14-0-80-59-12 > JBMFJZ01. Next base: position 3,657 of record JBMFJZ010000028.1, read on the forward strand.
CGATTTGGGAATTTTATTCTTGTGAATCGGTCGGACGTCCCTCAAGAGATTTCGATTTCATTTAAGTTTGGCTATCCCGCAACGGATTCAGTTGGGAACGTTTTTATGCAGTATGACGACAGCGTGTCTGCGAAGCGGTATTCGTGTGCGCAGTGGATTCGGGCTTTTCCACTTAAGTTTATTCTCATGCCGATGCAGCAGCAGACTGTTCGTCTTATGGTTATCGCTCCGCCAAATATTCCTGATGGAACATACTGGACACGCTTGATTACGAGCGCGACACCCCAGCAGACAGCCGTTGATACAGTGAGACATGGGGTCACAGCCCGCATCACGTTTATTGTGCAGCAGGTGACGACGGTTGTGTACAGGAAAGGGGCAGTTTCAACCGGAATTAGACTCGAAAATGTTCATGCGGAAATTGACTCTGAGCATGTAAAGCTTCTTGCAAGGATCGTGCGCACCGGAAACTCGCCTTTTTTCGGAACAGTGAGTGCCAAGATATACGATAGGTCTGGTAAGCTAGTTGACCAGGCGGCTGGAGCTGTTTCGGTGTACTTCGATTTTACTCAGCGTTTTCTGTTCGATCTCCGTAAATTCGTGCCCGGTGAGTATAGTGCCGAGATCACTGCTATTTCTGAACGTCCCGACATTCCCAAGGAAGAGCTTTTACAAATTGAACCAGTGTCAGCAAGGACAATCGTTGCCATTCGTAGATGAAGCGTTCTGTTTTGTTCGCCGTGCTTTTGGCTTTTTGCCTCGGTTTGTTCCTCGGGGGCACTGAGGAAGCATTTGCAGACGGTCGCGGGTCCGATTTGCCCCGAACTGGGAACAAATATCTTTTGGCTGATTCCCTCTCATCAAACCCTCAGGAAGTGTATCTTACGTTCAGATACGGCAGCGTTGTCAACGCACTTGTTCTAGGGCTTTATTCTCGAGATTCAATCTACCTCCCCTTTGACGCACTCTTCACTGAATTGAAAATCAATCATGTTGTTATGGTTGACTCAGGGGTGGTCTCGGGATTTTACTTGAATCAAGATACGCTCTATCGAGTCAATTTCCGCGAATTGTATGGGACGGTCGGGAAGAAATTTTACTCCTTCTTGAGAACAGACTACATTGCAACCAGTCTTGATTTCTATGTTCTCCCATCATTGCTTGAGGCTCTCTTCGGGCTCCATTTTTCAGTTGATATGAACCGGCTTGAGCTCTACCTGAAGACGGAATATACGCTTCCTGTTGTTGCTAAGCATAGCAGAGAGGTTCTTCGGAGTCTTGCTGAGAGGCCATATCGGTACTTGGTGCAAGCGCCACTGTTATATCCGCGAGAACGATCGGTCCTCAACGGTGGTGTCTTCGATTACTCTCTCTCGACCTTTCTGAATCAGCAGCATATTGCGCATACCTATGCTCTGCGTGGCGGTGCTGAGGTGCTTGGCGGTGATTTCCAAGCGAGTATATACGGAAGTGTAGCACCGAAAGCTCCACCGACCGTTGATGGGAGGTGGAGATGGCGGTATGTCTTTGAAGGGACAAGGTTCATCACCGCGGGCTTGGCTGGGGACATCGTTTCTGATGGACTTCTTCAGCGGGATTTCTTGGGGGTGCAGATTTCAAACGAGCCTGTGCAAATTCGGACGTTCCTCGGAAGCTATACCATTGAGCGGAAAACACACCCGAATTGGGAGGTGGAGCTGTACCTCAACGGTCAGTTGGTCGGATCCACGAAAGCTGATGCCCTTGGGTTTTATCGCTTCCAGATCCCGCTTGTGTATGGGTCCTCTATCATCCAGTTGAAACAGTACGGGCCTTCGGGAGAACACGAGGAAGAATCCGAACGGATTCAGATTCCTTTCACATTGATTCCTGCTGGCGAGGTTGATTATGTTCTCAGTGGCGGCAGAACTTTGGTAGGCAATCAGTGGCTGGCTCAAGGAAGTGTGCTGGCAGGCTTGACTAATTGGTTGACGGAGAAGATTGGGGTTGACTATCTTCGGGATTCGTTATACAACAAGCCTGTTTTCTACAATTCCCTCTCGATGCGTCTCTTCACGAATTATCTCCTGAATTTTGATGTTTCTCCTTCGCTCCTCTACCGCGCAACTTTCAATGCCTTCTATCCTTCTCAAGCCTCTGTAACGCTTCGATACTCGCATCACCTTGGGAATCCCAT
>JBMFJZ010000029.1:0-5559 GCA_049973045.1 Bacteroidota bacterium
CCTTTTCCTCACAAGAACCGTTTCCGGTACAATAACCGAAGAAGAATGGGAGAAGGCACGGGAATTCATAAAGGAAAGCTTCCGTACAGAAGGCATTTCATTTCATTGAGGTTGGTTATGAACATCACCACGTTAAAACTCAAACTCCTAGCTCTTCTCCATGACCCAGCAGAGAAGGCGGCGATCCTAATGCAAACTGCGCATTCTCATGAGGAGGTTGCACGCGAGCAAATTAAAATCATTTTTGGGGCTGAGCAAGAGGTACCACATGCTGTAATTACCGCCGACCATATTGCTTCGGCTGCAGATCGGTACAACTTTCCACGGGAGGGAAAATACTACGCGCAGAGGTTCTTGGCATCTCCGGAAATCAGACATCCACTTTCCGGTAGCGCAATTGGATTGCAGCCTATGCAACTGACTAATCTCGATGCGTTGCAGGAAAACGTGACCAACGCAATCCGAAAGGTCGCTGAGACATACAACGATGCTGATGAGTCACGACGGCTCTGGTTGCGGTATCTCTCGCTGTGGCGCGAATTGCCCGAGTTGCTCAAGCAGGAGGAATTTGGCAGGGAGAAGTTCGGTGAACTGTGGGATTTGCTTCCTGCAGATACTCGGATTCCGGATCATTCTATATGGGATCATAAGTATCTTACCTCGGCGCTGGTTGGTGCAGGTATCCACGAAAACAGAGCAGCGCTTCTGTTGTTTTCGATTGGCCCCGTCCAGGAATTCATTTCTGCGTCACGAAAAACCGTAGACCTATGGTCAGGGAGTTATCTACTCTCATTCCTCTCATGGCAAGCGATGAAAGTAGTCTGCGAGGAGTGTGGCCCTGACGCAATCATATTCCCGTACCTGTATGGCCAGCCACTAGTTGATATTTGGCTGCGTGATCAAGGACTAAAGTTAGTAGAAGAACCGTCAGCAGCCCTGAATAGTGTTGCGTCTCTACCGAACAGGTTTTTTGCTATCATCCCGAACGACATAGCTGAGGAACTTGCACAGAAGGCTCATGACCAGGTGTTGAACGAGTTCGGGAAGATTTCTGATGACGCTTACGGCAAGATACGAAGTGAACGTCAGCAGTGGGAGAATCAGATCAACAACTTCCTTGAGTGTTACTGGGTTGTGCTGCCTATCCCCCGAATCGTAGCCAAGGATGGGCAAACTTTGGCTGACGCATTCAAACAGATGTACAGAGACGTTTTGATCTGGAACAATCGGAGTGCTGAATCTGTTCTTCAAGCTTTTGGAAATGCTCAGTTCCCGCTAAACATTGGGGCGCTGTATGGGCGCTTGTACAATATCATTGAACAAATGCATGGCGCCCGGAAGGTGCTCCGTGATTTCAAACAGTTGCCTGAGCCGGGTTACCGTTGTTCGCTGATTCCATCACTCGCTGCGGCGATCCCTCATCCTGATTGTCAGCCTCGGGAATTAAAAGAATTTTGGCACGATGTTGCACAGAACAACCCGGGTTCGATCAAAGCCAGCGAGCGTCTTTCGCCTGTGGCGGCTTCGAAACGGTTCTTTCTGGAATATCTGAACAAGATCAGGCTAAAGCCGGCACAGAAAACCGATCAGGACTTTTCCAGTTTTCCTTCTACGAGCGAGGTTGCGGCAGCGGACTTTAAGCTGGCCGTCTTAGGAAAAGCAAGTCAGGACGAGGAATTGAAGAACGCTCTGCAGAATCTCACGCGAGCAGTCACAGACCTTAAAAATCAACTGAAGGATACGGTTGTTTCAGAGACCGTTCCAAAAGTCAAGCTGTCACCGGCTTACCGGAGTTTTAGAGAATTCGCCGACCTTGATGGGGAATGGTTCTTTACAGAGTCATATGATCCGAAAAGATTGAGCCGGGAGTACGGTGTGGAGGTGGACACAACCGAGCCTTTATCCGCTTTACAAAGACTCTTGAAACGAACCGATGATCTCGGTATCCCGCGACCATCGAAGTACTATGCCATCGTTATGCTGGATGGAGACAACACGGGGAAGTGGCTTAGTGGAGAATGCTCACCACTGTTCCGGGATGCATTGCATCGTGGCGTTCTGAATGAATTGGAGAATACCAACGATGAAAACTGGAAAAAACTCTTAGGCGATGACGTGCGCAGACCGCATGCGCCATCACAACATATCGCAATTAGTAGAGCCTTGAATGGCTTTTCCCTTCAGGTCGTTAGACATATTGTAGAGGAGGAGTACTTAGGAAAGTTGGTTTACGCAGGCGGCGATGACGTTCTTGCATTTGTTAGTTTCGAAGATGCGCTCCCCATGCTCAGAAAGCTGCGTGCCGCTTTCTCAGGGTATCTCAATGAAAACTTCGACATTGATTGGACTCAACAAACAGGATTCGTTGTACTCACCATCAACGGTGTGAAAAGAAAAATCCTAACTATGGGACCGACTAGCAGTGCCAGCGCTGGGTTGGTAGTGGCGCATCATACACAACCTTTGCAGCAAGTGTTAGCTGCTTTGCGAATTGCAGAACGTGATGCAAAAGGAAAATACGGTAGGAATGCATTTGCTATATCAATTCTCAAACGCAGTGGAGACCAATTAATCTCAGGCTCAAAGTGGTATTATTCGGAAAGCAATATCGATGTAATTGAGGTCATGAAAAAATTTGCCTCTCTTGTTAGGGAAAGCAAGCTAGCTACATCATTCATTGTTGACTGGCGAGATGAATTAGACGGACTTATGGGGTTGAAAAATGTAGAAGAGCAACTTACTGAGCTGAAGAGAATTTTCATGCGCCATAGTTCTTCGAATTTAGAGCAACCGGAAAAGCTAAAAAACTTCGATGATACTATTCCGAGACTCATCAACCCCTGCGGAATGGAGAAAGCTTACAATCTATTTGCCACGGCTCAATTTTTTGCAAAAGGAGGTGCCCGATGAAAGACATTTTCATTGAGCCCAACGATGTGTTGATCTTTCGAGATGGCAGGGCATTTTCCGCTGGAGACGATCACCTTGCGTTAGGTGTATTCCCGCCATCACCTACGAATTTCTATGGGGCATTTCGATCCGCTTTACTAAGTCAACATAACGCAACGTTTTCTGGGAATTCCTTCCGGACAAGTGACTCGATAGCATCACTTGTTGGTTCGCCTGAGGAATTGGGTACGCTGTGTATTGAACACTTTTCACTTGCAAGACGAAGCAACACAGGGTTGGAGCTTCTGTTTCCAATCCCCAATGATCTTTTGGTTACAAAGGGAGCTGAAGCTTCCAGCTCCACCGCAGCGCTTCATAGTTCAAAGTTCATGCGCCTCACACCGAATCAGTTTGGTTCTGCATTCAAGGCGAATGTGCCGCTGGATGGAATCCTGCTTGGCTGGGCTCTCCACAATGAAACTGATCGTCTGGAATATGCCCGGGGTTTTCTTGACCACAACACATTTCAACGTTATTTAGAGGGGGAGTTGCCCACAGGTTTCATTCCTGAGAAAGAACTATTTGAAAAGGAGAATCGAACAGGGATCGCATTGCAGAAGGGGACCAAAACTGCAGAGACGGGCAAGCTCTACGCCGTGGAATTTGTTCGCATGAACTGCAATGTCGGCTTTGCTGTGCGACTCAATATAGGTGCTGAACTTGCTGACTCCGGGTTGCTGAGATTAGGTGGAGAAGCAAGGAGTGCGTACTACACAACGGCTTCAATACGACACCTTTCTGCTGAACCCATCAAATCAGTGATTTCTCAGACGCAATCTTTTCGCCTTGTGCTCGTTACTCCAGCAGTTTTCACAAAAGGGTGGTTGCCTGATTGCATAGGTACGGATGGTTCTGGTCAGTTAGGCGGCTGTCGAGTGAAACTTGTTACGGCGGCCATTTCACGTTATCAGATCATAGGAGGGTGGGATATGATCAAAGGGAAACCGAAACAATCTTGGAGAGCTGTACCTGCTGGTAGTGTGTACTTCTTCAAGCTGATTGATGGTGATGTAGATTCGCTCTTCGAGTTCGCGTTTGGAAAATCAATCTGTCAAGACGAGACTTGGAAGAAACAAGGTCTTGGTATCACATACATAGGAGGGTAAAACCATGTTCAAACAATCATCTGTAGTGTTTCTCTACGCAGAAACAAGCGTCCACCTTGGGGGTGGAGCGTCACTCGGTGCCATCGACCTGGCGATCCAGCGAGAACGATACACTGATTTCCCTGTGGGTGCTTCATCGGGAATAAAGGGTGCTGTCAGGGATTGGTTTGAAGATTTCGGCAAGAGTCGTAACGTCAAAGCCGATGATCACTGGGGTGAAAAGATTACGTTGACATTTGGGCCGGAAAATGATTCGGCGAGCGAGCATGCAGGTGCCGCAAGCTTTACTGACGCTCGGATTCTGCTTTTTCCTGTGAAGTCGCTTAAAGGCGTCTTCGCATGGATAACATGTCCATTGGTTCTGGAACGATTCAAGCGGGACCTTACTGTCGCCGGTGTGAAAACCGACTGGACAGTACCGGCTGTCGATCAGCATAAGGTTCTTGGTACCAACGAGAATCAGAACAAGACGAACGAGGGTAGGGTAGTCTTGGAAGAGTTCACGTTTACGTTCGAATCGCATGACAGCGTCTCACAAATTGCTAAATGGTTGGAAACCAATGCCATGCCAAACGGAGATGAATACAAGTTCTGGAAGGACAATCTCCATACCCGTCTTCTTCTCGTCACGGACGACGATTTCAAAGATTTTGTTAAACATTCCACCGAGGTGCAAGCGAGAGTGAAGTTAGGAGAGGGAAAATCGTCTGACACCAAGAAGGGTGGAAATCTCTTTTACCAAGAAAACCTTCCCTCAGATTCTCTGATGTACTCGCTCGTCTTTGCACAGCCAGTCCTGGGAAACAAAGTGAATGGTTGGGGATTGGAAGATGAGGTAATGGGATTTGTTAAGAAGCTTGATGCTAAGCGAATTCAAATTGGCGGCAACGAGAGTATCGGCAAAGGTATAATGTGCGTTCGTTTTCTTGATTCACCAAATCCAAGTGGTCAGAAACAGAAGGAGGACTCAGAATGAATACAACTGGAACAACTGTAAGCACACGACAGACACTCGAGCAAAGACGTGCGGCTGCTGCATGGGAACATGTTGGTGATTCCCCGTCAAAAGATTATGTATCTCTTGTCCGTGGAGCTTCCGCTACGATCCTCGGCTGCGGGCTTGGGCAGACAATTGCATTTTATCTTTCCAAGGCGAATAACAACAACGAATACCAAAGGTTAACAAGTCACCTTGCTGAGTGGGTTCTTGGAGATAGGGAAAATCCTGCAAGAGGCAAAGAAGGCAAAGATCTTCTCGAGGAAATTATACACAAGAACAGCGACCGCTATCGTGAGCTGACCGCCGAAGCATTGGCATATCTGGTATGGCTCAAACGATTTGCTGAAGCACGAGGGAAGGAGTAGAAGATGAAGCAGCGACCAAACGATAGGACGAGACGGAAGCAGCCTCAGAGTGAGTATGCCGATTTTCTGAATGCTCCATTGCCGCAGGACACCGTGCAGGTCTTGAAGGGCAATCAAAATGAGGTTGATAATCTTAACC
>JBMFJZ010000030.1:0-5047 GCA_049973045.1 Bacteroidota bacterium
CGATTAAAACCCGAAGAAGCCTCATGCCGCACCGGACTCCAAAATCATTTCAATTCCACTCTGGTGCGATTAAAACGCACTGGCGGCGTAGCCACCACTTATGCTGTTGTTATTTCAATTCCACTCTGGTGCGATTAAAACACGAATCTCCCATGTCGATCCTGCTCCCTAGCATCCGTATTTCAATTCCACTCTGGTGCGATTAAAACTGATAAGCGACGCTTAAAAATGGCAAATTCTGAAATATTTCAATTCCACTCTGGTGCGATTAAAACCCTCATATATGCCAAAGCATTTTGCGTACTGCTTATCATTTCAATTCCACTCTGGTGCGATTAAAACCTCCTGGCTTGACGTTGCTGACGTCGCGACTAACGAAATTTCAATTCCACTCTGGTGCGATTAAAACCAGCTAAGCCAAATCCTAAGATGACGCCAGTGATAATTTCAATTCCACTCTGGTGCGATTAAAACACATCAGCTCGCTCTTACCGAGTATGAGCATGCTGAAAATTTCAATTCCACTCTGGTGCGATTAAAACCAATGGGTGAACTTAATGAGCGGGATGTCCCAAGCGATTTCAATTCCACTCTGGTGCGATTAAAACCTTTTTTCCCTTTTTCTTCACCAATATCGCTAATTTCATTTCAATTCCACTCTGGTGCGATTAAAACCTGTTGATTTTCTTACTTAGTTTTGCAGCATACTTAGATTTCAATTCCACTCTGGTGCGATTAAAACACACGTATTATTAGTTTGATTGATGCCTTACGTGCACATTTCAATTCCACTCTGGTGCGATTAAAACAGGACCAATATAATGCTGTGTCCATGCAAAATGTTCATTTCAATTCCACTCTGGTGCGATTAAAACAGAAGCAAGGGAGGTAACACACAATGGGTAAGCGAATTTCAATTCCACTCTGGTGCGATTAAAACATTTGCGTGGTGGGTATGCTGAAAGCTCACATACGGTATTTCAATTCCACTCTGGTGCGATTAAAACAAATTCCTTCAAAGAAGGTTACATCTTATGTGCAAGTATTTCAATTCCACTCTGGTGCGATTAAAACCCAACAACCAGTGAGGAGAGAATCTTCACCTTTGAGGATTTCAATTCCACTCTGGTGCGATTAAAACCGTCTATGTATCAAGTGTCAAATACCGCAAGCGTGCATTTCAATTCCACTCTGGTGCGATTAAAACAATGTCATTTTTCCATCTCCTTTCTGGTTTACCTAAATTTCAATTCCACTCTGGTGCGATTAAAACTTGACAGCGACTGGACAGCTGCTTTCAGGTGATTAATTTCAATTCCACTCTGGTGCGATTAAAACCCGAACAGCCTGCCGAACAAGCCACACAACCGCATATTTCAATTCCACTCTGGTGCGATTAAAACGATAATTCTCATTATCAAATTCAGCTTTACTTAACAATTTCAATTCCACTCTGGTGCGATTAAAACTCGAGGGATGGAATGTATTCATTCATAAACATCCCTCATTTCAATTCCACTCTGGTGCGATTAAAACAAGAAATGGGTTGCTGACCAGGTAGATGGTTTGAAGATTTCAATTCCACTCTGGTGCGATTAAAACGCCTTTTTCCCCCCTTTCTTTCTCCCCCTTCTCCTTTTTATTTCAATTCCACTCTGGTGCGATTAAAACAGGAACTAATAACCTACTACCATCAGGACAATGTAAATTTCAATTCCACTCTGGTGCGATTAAAACTACCGTACCAGTCGTAAAAATGCCGTTGACTTTGCATATTTCAATTCCACTCTGGTGCGATTAAAACCAAGTAGACTGTTCTTTTTATCGTTTTTAATCCTGAATTTCAATTCCACTCTGGTGCGATTAAAACAAAGGCATCCAGGCTTGTTCCAGAACACGATTGGACGATTTCAATTCCACTCTGGTGCGATTAAAACAGAGGGGAGAAAGATGCTGGTAAAAGATGTGATAAATTTCAATTCCACTCTGGTGCGATTAAAACAACAAATTGTTTATACTCAGTCCACATAAACCGACACATTTCAATTCCACTCTGGTGCGATTAAAACCGTTAAATTTATACGCTTCCGAATCAAAGACATACTCCATTTCAATTCCACTCTGGTGCGATTAAAACTTGAAAATCAAAGCGTATTACAAGTACTAATCGCATTTCAATTCCACTCTGGTGCGATTAAAACAAACTATTACAATTGATAATGCAATTCAAGCATATAAATTTCAATTCCACTCTGGTGCGATTAAAACTGTTGATGCTTGAATTAAGTGCAAGGTCTGAGTCCGAATTTCAATTCCACTCTGGTGCGATTAAAACTGGAGACGCCAACAGGAGCAGCAACAGGACAACAAATTTCAATTCCACTCTGGTGCGATTAAAACACATGACTGCGGAGAAATATTGGGAAGATTCGTTCATTTCAATTCCACTCTGGTGCGATTAAAACCTACCACAAAAGGGGTCTAAAACTATCCCGTTAGGTATTTCAATTCCACTCTGGTGCGATTAAAACGGGACACCTGAGTGTTATCCCGCGGCCAGACGATTTATTTCAATTCCACTCTGGTGCGATTAAAACAGGAGCTACACCTACAGTCTACGGATACTACTCCTAAATTTCAATTCCACTCTGGTGCGATTAAAACGGTCTGAGTTTGTAATCGTGATCTCAGACCGAATCAATTTCAATTCCACTCTGGTGATAACTGCTGAAATTAAAAGGATTCTTAAAAAGACGACCGAATCAATTTCAATTCCACTCTGGTGCGATTAAAACTAATCGTAATTTCGGATCAGATCAAAGTAATGCCTGAAATTTCAATTCCACTCTGGTGCGATTAAAACGTAAAGCAAAGAGCGCTAGCGCATAATCAGTCCCCCCATTTCAATTCCACTCTGGTGCGATTAAAACTTGTATGGCTCTTTATTAAAAAATCCTGTATTTGCCTCATTTCAATTCCACTCTGGTGCGATTAAAACCGGCGCTGCCAATCTATTGTTTGCTAAAGAACCTTCAATTTCAATTCCACTCTGGTGCGATTAAAACCCGCCAAGCCCACGCCGCATCGGACTCCAAAACCGATGATTTCAATTCCACTCTGGTGCGATTAAAACCTGTAGCACTCCTCTTGTCCGAACAAGTTTAGACCTGATTTCAATTCCACTCTGGTGCGATTAAAACTCTCTTGCCGATTTCATTGCAGCAAGGAGGTTATCATTTCAATTCCACTCTGGTGCGATTAAAACTATAAAGATTCAATTGTTCTTGCAACCTCTTTTTCATTTCAATTCCACTCTGGTGCGATTAAAACGATTATCCCGTCGTGCTCATCGTCCCGCCCTGTCGATTTCAATTCCACTCTGGTGCGATTAAAACCATTTCACCCATTGTCTTTAAAAAGGCAAAATCCTTTGATTTCAATTCCACTCTGGTGCGATTAAAACGGACTGAGATAAAGTTTGGGCATTTAACTGAATTTCTATTTCAATTCCACTCTGGTGCGATTAAAACAATTAGTTAGTCAAGACTTTTATTTAGAAATTAATAAATTTCAATTCCACTCTGGTGCGATTAAAACTATACTAATTAAAGTTTTTCCTATTAGAATTTGTTCTATTTCAATTCCACTCTGGTGCGATTAAAACGATGGATTTATTTTGATGATTTCACTGCTGCTCAAAATTTCAATTCCACTCTGGTGCGATTAAAACCTTCAATGTATAAAGTGTCAAACACTTCAAACGTGCATTTCAATTCCACTCTGGTGCGATTAAAACTGTTGTTGATGAGAAGGAACAGCTGAGAGAGGTAGCATATTTCAATTCCACTCTGGTGCGATTAAAACGGTAAAACCCGCTGGGGGAGCGAGCTTGTCGACTTGCAATTTCAATTCCACTCTGGTGCGATTAAAACCTGAATGTTCAATCTGTACTCGTCTGAAACGTTCAAATTTCAATTCCACTCTGGTGCGATTAAAACCCGAACAAGCCCACAGACCGCACCGGACCCCAAAATCATTTCAATTCCACTCTGGTGCGATTAAAACGAACAATAAGCACATTAGGTAAAAACATTCCCACCGTCATTTCAATTCCACTCTGGTGCGATTAAAACACACTACAACAAGTGCCTGCAATCGATTTATTCAAATTTCAATTCCACTCTGGTGCGATTAAAACTTTAAGTCCATCTTGAGCGCCTCGATTTCAGAGTCACTCATTTCAATTCCACTCTGGTGCGATTAAAACCTCCACGTGATGAAGACGTAAATTGCCCCGGTCTAATTTCAATTCCACTCTGGTGCGATTAAAACCGGACGAGAGTTTCACGGGACGAGATAATTGTATCATTTCAATTCCACTCTGGTGCGATTAAAACCTTTACGTCCAAACCGCTTGGGACCCCCGGGATGTTGATTTCAATTCCACTCTGGTGCGATTAAAACCTGCGCTTCTGCAGAGAATCCTTGAAGAGTTCTTCATTTCAATTCCACTCTGGTGCGATTAAAACCAGACCAGTTAATCGTACCCTTAATAGAGCTCAACTTATTTCAATTCCACTCTGGTGCGATTAAAACCCAGCTTATGCAACAGGTCGACTGGAGACGTGCTCATTTCAATTCCACTCTGGTGCGATTAAAACGTTGCGAATCCGCAGCATCGCTTCGTAGTTTTCGTCATTTCAATTCCACTCTGGTGCGATTAAAACCGATAGACTTCGATGGGGTATAATTTAAGCTCCGATTTCAATTCCACTCTGGTGCGATTAAAACTGTCGCTTCTGCGACGCAATCGCCACGCAAAGTTTCATTTCAATTCCACTCTGGTGCGATTAAAACGAGTCCGTTGACTGCGTCATTACCAGCCCACCTTATTAATTTCAATTCCACTCTGGTGCGATTAAAACGCTTTCGTTCGCCTTCTCAGCCCCACGCTTCACTATATTTCAATTCCACTCTGGTGCGATTAAAACAAGCTGAATTTGATAACGAGAATTATCCGCAAGTTAAAAATTTCAATTCCACTCTG
>JBMFJZ010000031.1:0-5039 GCA_049973045.1 Bacteroidota bacterium
CAAAGGAAGAAACTGTAAACGAAGCATTTCAGATTTTTGAAACCAAACTACCCAAAAAAGTCGAGTATCTTATAGGTTATGAAGGAAATGCCTTCTCATATTCAGGAAATCTTGAGGAAGATGTTTTAAGCATAACTGCAGTCCATCCAATGAGAGAAGATGCGCTTATGGAACTTGTAGAAAAAGATAAGGGAAGCTTTGAAGTAATTGAAAAACTCATTAGAAATGGTTTGATAAAGAAAATTCAATACCAAGGTCAAAACTACTATCTAAGAAAACAAAAGCCTCCCGCACCTTTTTATTAATAAAGTCTAGTTGAGGATTCAAAGCTTTTCACTCAGCAAGATTTAACAAAAAGATTTTCCAAAAACTTATTTTACCCTCTTGACAAATTTCTAAATGTTATTCTTTATATGTAAATAAATTATATATATGGAGATTATATAAATGTACAGAAGAAGTTGTAGAAGAGAAGTAGGAAGTTGCTTTAGTGATATTGGAATTAGCCAGAATTTCTGGGCGAGAGCCTGGTTTCTTGCATTACTTTCGAAAGGCAAAACCTATGGTTATGAACTAATGAAGAGCGTTTCAAGGGTTATGCCTGCTGCAGAAGTGCAATCTTCAAGTATTGCTGGAAATTATTATCGAATTTTAAGAGCGCTTGAGAGAGATGGCTTGATAACCTCCGAATGGGACACTTCAGGAAGCGGTCCTGCAAGGAGAATATACAGTATCACTGAACACGGTAAGAAAGAGTTAAACTCAATTGTAAAATACATTGAACAAACAGAACAATTTGTAAAAAACTTTTTAAGTAATATTACACGAGAGGAGGTGAAATAATATGTTTTATATCAGAAGAATGCATAATGCTTACGGCTGGGAACCCTATTGTGGAAGAGGTTATGGCTATGGTTTGAGAAGAGGTTATGGTTACAGGCATTTCTACGAAGACGACAAAGCACATCTTGAATTTGCGAAAAAGGAACTTGAACTTCGTTTGGAATATCTTTCTAAATAACTTGAAGCACATCCAGATGATGCTGACCTCAACTTTGCAAAGCGCGATATCGAGAATAGGATTTCCTACATTAACGATTTAATTGCCAAAGCTACAAAGTAATTAAAAGGTCTTCCAAAAGACAGGATATTTGTTGATTCATTTGGATTAGTAGGTTAAACAGAATTGAGCTTTCGCTTAGGAGGTGAAAAATGAGTAGAAATTATACAGAGCTTGCAAAGGCAATTTCAGAGCCAATTGGGCTCACAAAACATTTAGTAGCAGTAAAGTTTTTTGACGATTTAAGCAAGGTCCCAGAAGGTTTACCGAGACCAGAGAGTAAGATCTATTATTGTGGTGCAGTCGGAAAAGTAATGAGCGAAGAAAAGACTTTGCTTTTACTTGCTGAAGACCATGGCTGCGACAGAGGAGCTTACATGTTGGGGGTTAAAGAACCTCCGGAAACGGTTGTTAATGGAGAAATGTATGCAAAATCCCATATGGTGGAAACACCGCGTGCCGGCAAAAGACTTATCGACTAGGCTCCAAAAATTCCAGTGGGAAAAACTGCAGCAATTTTACTTACTCCCCTTGAAGAAGCAACTTTTGACCCCGATGTAGTGCTTGTTTCGGCCAACCCTCACCAATCACTGGTGATACTCAATGCGACTAATTACAAAAATGGTCTTGAAATTCCTCTGAGGTTCCAGATTTTAACTTCTTTCTGCGCTTATGCAACAGTATTGCCATTCAAGTATGGTAAGCCTGAAGCAACAATACCTCAGGAACAGGCAAGAATGCGTTCACAGTTCACTAATGAGGAAATGCTTATTGGAATCCCTGGCGAAATGCTTGAGGAAGTTGCAGACGTCCTTTCAGGACTTTGCTGTGTTCCTAAACCTGCGGTCTAAGGGTTAATGTAGGCTTAAATTATCTAAGGACAGATAATTACTTTAAAAAATAGTCTAGGAGGATAATATGAATAGTTATATTGGTTATATCTATCTTGCCGCTGCTGCAGCGCTAATGTTACTTTCTTACTTCAAGGATAAGAATAAAACTAAAAAAGCTTTGATGACTACTGGAAAAGATAGCTTTGAATGTCTTGCCTGTGTTGTTTTTTATCTTCATCCTAATGGGTGTCATACAAATATTTGTTACAAAGGAGTTGGTAGCTAAACTACTTGGTACAGAGAGCGGAATATGGGGAATACTCATTGGCGAAATAGTGGGAGCTGTCGCACTAATTGAGCCAGCTGCTGTGTTTCCTTTCTCTGGCTCGCTTATTTCAAAAGGCGCAACGTATGGAGTTATATACGCATTCACATCTACTGCAGTCCTTATTGGCATTGCGACGCTTCCAGCTGAAATTACCTTCATGGGTAAAAAGTTCACTGTTGTGAGAAATATTCTGACATTCGTTTTGATATTTCTCATAGCCCTAACCTGGAAATTAATGATGTAGGAGGCGAACAGATATGAAGAGATTAGTAAAAGATGCAGTGATGTATATAGTGCTTGGGCTGGTTATTTGGGGAATTGTTGCGGTGTTTTCGGTTTCAAAAAGCACACAAGTTGCAAAGATTGCATATAAAGCTTTCGCCAACGCATTCTGGATTATAGTCTCAGTGTTCTTTTTCATCGGTTTGATCCAGGCTTGGGTTACTCCCGATCAGATGTCCAAATATTTGGGTAAAACTGCTGGCTGGAAGAAGTTTGCATTTGCATCAACAGTGCCAATACTTCTTGGAGGTTCCCTTTTCACTATGCTTCCGCTTACTAAATCCCTAAAGGAAAAAGGGGCGTCCAATGGCGCAATTTTGGCATTTCTGACAGCATGGAGTGGAAAAGCTCCTTTGATACCACTTGAAGCCCAATTTTTGGGATGGAAATTCACTATCATAAGAACTCTGTTGATCATTCCAACTGCTATTGTAATTGGGATTGTGGGAGAAGTTATCCTTGATAAATGGGAAGGCGTGCCGGTCAAAGTAGACCTTGGGAAGATGGCTGAAGGCGAAGTGCTTATTGGAGAAAGCATCGTAGAAGAACTAAACCACGAATTCAACCTTAGAGAGACAGAAGTCAAAACAATTGTTTCCGGAGCCAAGCACCGTGTAGAGTTCAATATTCTGGGAGATATCCTTGAGAAAAATATCCCGTTAAAACTAGCTGAGCTTGCTTCTAAGTACGATTATGAACTTGTCAAACTTGAAGTTTATACTCCTTCGCTAAACTTTAGCACAGACGAGAAAAAATTCCCATCTAAAGCAACATTTGTCCTTGCATCCAAATCCAAAGAAGATGTTTCAGAGCACATAGACGCCATACGCAGAATTCTTGAAGATAATGATATTAAAATCGTTAAGGAAAGAGAATTCTGACACTGAAGTGATAATTATGCCCAAAGGCTTTTCCGAAAAAAGGAAGGCTCTTTGGGCAATTTAAAAAAGCAATGGACACTAAAATTCTGCTATTTGCAATAATTGCTTATTTGGTAGGTTCTATAAACCCTGCAACACTTTTTACTTATTTTCATCTCAAAAGGGATATCAGAGAATTTGGTGACGGAAACCCTGGAGCAACTAATGTTTTTTTACACGTAAACAGATTAAGCGGGATAATAGTTTTCCTGCTCGATGTGTCAAAAAGCTTTCTCATGCTCTGGTTTGCGGGGAGATATGGTATTACTGGAGGACAATTAGCAATTATTGGGACTTTTGTAATTGTTGGACACAATTTTCCGATTTTTCACAAGTTCAAAGGAGGGACGGGTATCTCCTCGTTCATTGGAGGGCTTTTATTTATGTCAACAACGTTAGCCATTCAGGTATTTGTGTTTGCTTTAACTTTAATCCTCATTATGTATATCATTAAGACAAAATTGCATTCAAATTACTCTGCTCTCGAGATATGAGAAGTAGTTGGCTTTCTTGTAATTCTTTACTTTGCACACATTAGTCAGGATTACACGTTTGAATCATACGTTTTCCTTTCTACTGCTGTAGTCGTGATTAAAAGATTCAACAAAATCAACTATTTTGCAAAGAAAATCCTGGCAAAATTAAAAACGATTTGACCAAGAGCTAATGTCAAAAAGAATCTCCTCTTTTAGTCCCCCCTAAAAGGGAAAGCCTATCCTTCTAGCTAAAGCCTTCCAAGATGACAAGAAACAACTGACAAAGAGACGGCGGAGATCCCTCAGAAAAACTTTTCGGGATGACCATGTCATTGTCATTGCGAGGGCTTGCCTTTTAAGCCCGTGGCAATCTCATTTTAAGGATTCAGTAAAGCAAAGAGAGATCGCCACGTCGCCTTTCAGGCTCCTCGCGATGACAGAAAGGGGCGTCACTGCGCAATGCTTGATGACAATCTCGCCGTTAAGTCTTTTTCACCGTAAGAGGGCAATCAACGATAGACCCTTCGCAAAAACGGTTCAGGGTGGCAAGGAGGCCACCCACAACTATAAGCCTTATAAAACCGCAAGTACTTTTTCTGCATTTTTTTACAGTTTTTTGCTCAAAAACACGTTTTGGAGAATGATGATTTTAAGCCACTTTCTTTCGATATGGGTAACTCTGCCACTTTCAAAAATACTTGCTTTTGAGGTATTTTAGCCAGAAAGTCGCATTATACCTTGTTTTTCGTCCATAGGTTTTATAGGGCTATTTCGTGCAAAATCGTCTCATTTGGTACTTTTATACTATCCAAAATTACCTACTCTTGGAAGGCCACTACTCGTGTCATACGAAATGCTCCCGTAAATACGTATAAATACTTCCCTGTATGGCTTTCTTTGTTGAGATTTTGGCTTGACAAAAAATGCAGTGGCAAAGAAAAGGCGGAGATCCCTCAGAAAAACTTTTCCCCAAAATCCTTGTAATGAATTCTTATGCCAAGCACGTCAATAAACTTTGAATCACGGTCAGCAAACTGCTGCGGACTGTGGTAGGAAAGCTTCACCGAAAGAACTTAATAGCAACAATATACAACTAAAATAATTGCTGACAGTGCAATAAATTTCAATTTAAAGCTCGCA
>JBMFJZ010000032.1:0-4848 GCA_049973045.1 Bacteroidota bacterium
AGCCGCCAATATGCTCACCGTTGAGCCATACCTCAGTGCCAAATTGACTTTGTTCAATCTTTAGGAACGCTCTCTTGGATGCGGCATTCTGGGGAAGAACGAACCGCTTCCGATACCAATGATATTCGTAACGTTCCCAGGGATAGTTCGGATTCGCAGAGTCAACAAGCGATGGGACAGGAACAGTATGGTTCCATTCTAATGGAATGAAGTCTTTCTCTCCTGGCTCAACTTCCCATAAGCCATTAAGCGAAAATTCAATTCGCCTGGGTCCAATAGCAATCTTTTTCATTTACAATTTTATCTCTCATCATCAAAGAGTGTGCGTGCACATTTTGCGGCGGCAAGAAGGAATGAGAAATTGCATTATTCGCGTAGGCTCCCTGCAAATAAGCCACTGACATAACTTTTTTGGAGAGCTAAGAACACAATCATCACCGGAACCGTGGTAACAACTGAACCAGCCATCATAAGCTCAGTATCCTGGGCATGCTCTCCCATTAGATTTGATAGAGCAACAGGGAGTGTGTACATAGAACTCTTGTTCATAACAATGAGTGGCCAGAGAAAGTCGTTCCATGAGCCGAGAAATGTGAACAACCCTAAGGTGACCAATGCAGGCCGCGCAAGAGGGAGAATTATCTGCCAATAAATCCTGAAGTCACTGCAACCATCGATTCGTGCTGAGTCAATAAGATCATCGGGAATGCTTTTCATATACTGCCTGAAGAAAAAGATGCTGAACACGCTCGCCGTTCCGGGGATAACCAAACCCCAATAGGAATTAAGCATTCCCAGCTCACGCAAAAGAAGAAACACGGGCAGCATCGTGACCTGTCCCGGAATCACCATAGTAGCCAGAAGTGCTGTGAAGAGAGCTCCTCGCCCCTTGAACCGATACTTTGCAAAACCGAAGCCGGCAAGTGAATTGACGAGGAGGCTTGCAACAGTGATGAAAATAGCAACCAGCAAACTGTTAAGAAAATTTCTCATAAAATTAAGACGCTGGAAAAGTGTCTCATATTGTTCTAAGGTTAGCTGTTCCGGCAAGAATCTAAGAGGAAGTGCACTTGATTCCCCTGTTTTCATAAATGAAATTGCCACCATCCAAAAAAATGGGGCACTGACAACGAGAACGACAATACTCAGCACCAATGTAAGAACGACAGATTTTATCACTTTGCTTCTAAGCATTTCCTTTCCCTTTAGTTTTACGTCTGCATAAACATTCGCCTGACACAACAATCTACACTCAGAGCCTCTCTTTTTGCAAACGGAGTTGAATCATCGTCAACGCAAAAATCACAGCGAAGAGAATGAATGCAATGGACGCTGCATAACCCATTTTCCAGTATCGAAAGCCTTCGCGATACATTAAAAGCACAACCGAGAGAGTGCGATTCAAGGGTCCACCTCCCGTCATGATGTATGGTTCGGCAAACACCTGAAAATATCCAACGAGTGTAATGACTGTAACAAAAAGCGTAGTTGGAGCAAGCATCGGAACAGTGATTTTCCAAAATTGCTGCCGGTGGTTCGCTCCGTCAATCTTTGCAGCCTCGTACAGCGTTTCCGGAATGGTCTGCAATCCAGCCAAGAAAATCATCATCGTGTAACCGAAATTCTTCCACACTGCAAACAGTATAATTGCAGGCATCGCCCAGAGGGGATCACTGAGCCAATCCCGGCTTGAAATTCCGAGAAAACCAATAACGAAGTTGAAAAGTCCGAAGTGAGGATGGTAAACATACCGCCAAACAACTGCTACAGCCACTACAGTTGCAACAACCGGAGCAAAAAATCCAAGACGAAATAGCGCCTTCAAGCGCACAAGCTTAGAGTTGAGCAAAACCGCAGCAACGAGTGCAGCGAGAATCGTAACTGGCCCTCCAACTACGAGAAAGTAGAGAGTGTTAGCCATTGACTTCCAAAACAAAGAGTCAGAAACCAATTGAGTGTAGTTCATGATGCCGACAAACCTTGCGTTTCCGATATTTCCCAGTGCATAAATATCAAAATCTGTGAAACTCATCAACAGCGCCGCCAGAACTGGAAGGACAAAAAATAGCAAAAGAAGTATAACGGAAGGTGCGATGAACAAATAAGCAACGGAAGAGGACATCCTTTTTTTCATCCGTTTTTCCACTCGTGGTGGGAACCCCACGCGACATAGAGGTGAATACTTACTGAAGGTTTTTTTGATTCTTTAGCATCCATCTTCTCTTTTCCAGAATCCGATCGATGTCCCTCGTCATTTCAGCCAACGCTTCATCAAGTGTATATCGACCCCACACAGCAAATTCGATCCATTGTCCCATTTTATCAGCGATCTGCTCCCATTCAGGGATACGTGGAAACGGCTTTGCCGACTCAAGTTGTTTATAGAATGCGCGGATGTTGGGATCCCCAAGCAAACTCGAATCCGCCCACGCTTCTTTCACCGCCGGCAAATCGAAGCTCGCTCTGTAGAAGCGCCGCTGAATCTCCGCAGTTGATAAAAATTCAATTAATTTCCATGCAGCTTCCTTATCCTTGCTGCTACGAAAAATTACTAAACTGCTTCCCCCTGCATTGGATGCTCGATTCTTGTTCGCCGGGAGAGGAGCAACAGCCCACCTATTACTCAAAGAAGGGAAACGCTGCCTTATTTCGTAGACATTCCAGGGCCCGCTGATGAACATCCCAATGTACCCGCTTGCAAAAGCCTGGTAAAGGTTGGTTGTCATATTCGATTCCTTTGGACTATAGCCCTTCTCAAAAAACTTCAGGTAGTACGCAAAACCCTCTCGAACCTCCGGCGACTCAACGTTGGGGTAGCAATCATTCTCTTTCAAGATCTCTCCACCGTTCTGCCATGCAAAGAAAACTTCGATCCATTCAAGCCCTGGATTCACAGGAAGATAAAGACCATAACTGACTGTTTTATTGTCTTTATCGTGTTTGACCGTTAACAACGAGGCTGCTTCAAGCAGCTCGCCCCAGTCATCAGGCGGGTGAGTCATCCCAGCTTGAGCAAGTAAATCCTTTCGGTAAAAAAGTGCCCGTGTATCAACGTACCACGGTACGCCGTAGACTTTGCCCGCAACGACGTTTGTCTCCCAGATACCATCGAAGTACTTTTCTCTCCTAACGACAGATGATTTTGAGATGAAGCTGTCAAGTGGAATGATTGCGTTCATCGCTTGAAGCTCAGCAATCCAGGTATTGCCAAGCTGACAGAGATCCGGAGTGGCATTGCCAGCATAAGCGGTCAGTAATTTGTCGTGCGCTGATCCCCACGGGATGGTTTCAAGATTCACATGGATATCAGGATGCAGCGACTCGAACTCGTGGACAAAAGGTGCGACGCGCTCACCCTCAGCACCGATTGCCCAAAAGGTAATTGTAGTCCCGCTCTGTTTCGCTGATCCACAGCCAAACAAAAATATTACAACAAATGCGATAAATATCAACACCATCTTGCTCAGAATGACGGTGTCACCCCGAACATTCACAGCCAATCCGACCGGTGACTACACAAATTTGTTGAATTACTTTTCATTTTAGAACCATCATCTTCCTGACGAGCGTTGTTCCATTCGCTGACATCCGATAGAAATAAACGCCACTAGAAAGGGAGCTCCCATCGAGTCGCACGGAATGATTCCCAGCTTTCTTATATTCATTCACAAGTGTCATCACATAACGACCGAGCAGATCAAACACCCTGATTGTTACCCAACCATCTTTTGGAACGCCATAGCAAATCTCAGTTGAAGGATTGAAGGGGTTCGGGTAGTTCTGTTCCAGCGTATAGTGCTTCGGGAGAACGTGATAGGAGTCCGCGACCTCAGTAACAGGGCTGAACCCAGCCCTTTGAAGGCCCCGCTGGATTTCGGTGTTTCTCATGAAGACCTGCCAGATACGCTCGGTCCGATAGTTCTCAGCCATTATGATGATCGGACCTTGATCAATTCCTATCACATCAGGACCCCACCAATTCGCCTTGAGATTGAAAGCGTCTCTGAAACCATATGCCGTCCAAATATATTCACGATATACATCGTACATGGAGCGTAAAACTGGAATCGAATACTCAGGTGTAAAAGGAATAGACCCACCTGGGGCAGTTGGTGCAATTGTACCATCATCATTCTGCGGAGGAGGCGCACCTCTTGCGATGTAACCGTAGAAGCCCGTTGACCCCGGTCCATCACAGGCTGTCAGCCCCCAAATATTTGATCCGTAGCCGGGATAACCTCCAGGGTTCGCAATACAATATTCTCGCTGAGCAAGCGTTGCACGTCGTGAATTTTCAAAATAGGTGATGCCTTTGTCCTTCATATACGAGTCTGCGATTCTTCGAAAGTCTATCCAACAATGAGAATACTGGTGACCAAACAAGGGCGGAAATGGCACGAAGGAATACCCGTAATATGTTGCCCAATTATAGCCTCTGAGCCACGAGTTCCAAACGCTGGGAGGTAATGGATTGATACTGGCACCAATACCCAGGAGGTTAAGAATCATAGCTTCATTATAACCAATCCATCGTGCACCGAGAAAACCGGACTCAGGGTACCATCCCATCGTCAACGAAGAATCACCGTTGGTCATCCACGTCCAGTCAACTCGATTAAAGATGGAATCAGCAAGTGCACGGATTTGAACTTCAGTTGAGTCAGCGCCGTCAAAGTACTGCTTTGCGTACAAAATGCCAGCTAAAAGTAACCCCGTGTCAATTGAGGAGAGCTCTGAGGACCCTTCACGCACAGCCGTTTCCATATTAAGAAAATGATAAAACCAACCTTTATATCCAATCTTCCCGGTTGCCTCAGGTCCCTGAGGTTGCCGCCAAAATGTTCTAAG
>JBMFJZ010000033.1:0-4286 GCA_049973045.1 Bacteroidota bacterium
AGGGCGTTTTAATCGCACCAGAGTGGAATTGAAATCTATGTGGGTGAGCTTAGCTCTGATGATCCCGAGCTGTTTTAATCGCACCAGAGTGGAATTGAAATTTCACCGCGCGGGGCAAACCGCTCCCGGACGAGAACTGTTTTAATCGCACCAGAGTGGAATTGAAATGGGTGTGATGAAGCATCAACGATTGAAATCTGGCAAGTTTTAATCGCACCAGAGTGGAATTGAAATTCAGGAAGCCCAAACCTGAGGGGCTTCTTATTTAATGTTTTAATCGCACCAGAGTGGAATTGAAATTCAAAAATAAGGTTGCTTAAATTTAGCACGTATTTGTTTTAATCGCACCAGAGTGGAATTGAAATAGTTTGTAATCGTAATTTCGGATCAGATCAAAGTAAGTTTTAATCGCACCAGAGTGGAATTGAAATAGTATGTTATTGTAGTTTCGGATCAGATCCGTGTTAGTTTTAATCGCACCAGAGTGGAATTGAAATATGCTATAGAAAGAATTTTCTCTTCTCTTAGCATCGTTTTAATCGCACCAGAGTGGAATTGAAATTGATAAAAGGTTAATAATGTCCTCCACCTCGAAGGTGGGTTTTAATCGCACCAGAGTGGAATTGAAATAACAGATCCGAATATGTAATCGTGATCTCAGACCGGTTTTAATCGCACCAGAGTGGAATTGAAATGCTGCATAACCTATGATTAGTCCACTATTTGACCCCGTGTTTTAATCGCACCAGAGTGGAATTGAAATCAATCTGTGCTAAGTATTGTTGAGCAATAAGTAGAATGTTTTAATCGCACCAGAGTGGAATTGAAATTTGGCTTTATAGCTGGCTCGAAGGTTTTCACAAGGTGGTTTTAATCGCACCAGAGTGGAATTGAAATCAGAGGTGTGGGTGAGGGGTATACGACAATTTGGGTTGTTTTAATCGCACCAGAGTGGAATTGAAATATAGTGGGATACCGTATTTTTATGACGGAACGCAGAAGGTTTTAATCGCACCAGAGTGGAATTGAAATCTGAATGAGGTTTTCCCAAATTGGACTTTAAAGCCAAGTTTTAATCGCACCAGAGTGGAATTGAAATTCAGCGGCTCGACAGAGATCACTTGCATCAGGAATCTAGTTTTAATCGCACCAGAGTGGAATTGAAATATCAGTTGTAAAAATAATTTTCCAGTTAGTTCCTAGGGGTTTTAATCGCACCAGAGTGGAATTGAAATCAGGTCTAAACTTGTTCGGACAAGAGGAGTGCTACAGGTTTTAATCGCACCAGAGTGGAATTGAAATTTCCCAGTAATCCTGATTCGATCCTCACCATCCATGTTTTAATCGCACCAGAGTGGAATTGAAATTTTTCTATCTTTCTCTGTATTACCTTCCCGGTTAGGGTTTTAATCGCACCAGAGTGGAATTGAAATTCAGCACTGTTAGAAAGGGTATCATTAGGAAGGTTAGTTTTAATCGCACCAGAGTGGAATTGAAATGTTAGGTGGGCACGCCGCCTTAATGGGGATCTCACGTTTTAATCGCACCAGAGTGGAATTGAAATGAGGACGGGCGAGGTGTGTAAGTGTAGATTTTGAGGTGTTTTAATCGCACCAGAGTGGAATTGAAATCAGTCATGTCAGCGCAACATAGAATGTTGTAACGCTCGTTTTAATCGCACCAGAGTGGAATTGAAATAATTTCACGTTTCCATATCCAAACGCAAGAAAAAAGTTTTAATCGCACCAGAGTGGAATTGAAATTGGTACAGGACAGGCCTTCGTGCGATATGCTTGTAAGTTTTAATCGCACCAGAGTGGAATTGAAATGTGCCAAAATCTTGCTTCCAATCCACCACCACTTGCGTTTTAATCGCACCAGAGTGGAATTGAAATTCGTTGAAGATTGCGGGTAGGTTCCATCTTAAGGGGGTTTTAATCGCACCAGAGTGGAATTGAAATGTAGCGTGTTGTAAAAAGCAAGTGCATCTTCATAAGTGTTTTAATCGCACCAGAGTGGAATTGAAATAGTCAAGTAGATGTAGCTGTAGATGTAGTAGATGTAAGTTTTAATCGCACCAGAGTGGAATTGAAATCGTATATGAAGGATAGCGTGTATGCTACAAGGTAGGTTTTAATCGCACCAGAGTGGAATTGAAATTTACAGTGCTCCCATTAAATAAGTACAGCTCATCTGTGTTTTAATCGCACCAGAGTGGAATTGAAATGCAGCATCGAAGATGTCCGATTCACCTTGCTGCGCTGGTTTTAATCGCACCAGAGTGGAATTGAAATTTAGGTGGGCATGCTGCCTTGATGGGAATTTCGCATAGGTTTTAATCGCACCAGAGTGGAATTGAAATTGTTGTGCATCATACGAGGAAAGGAATAGCAGGGCTTGTTTTAATCGCACCAGAGTGGAATTGAAATATTGGGACTATATGTCCCCAATGTAAAAATCGAATGCATGTTTTAATCGCACCAGAGTGGAATTGAAATGAAAAAGAGGTTGCAAGAACAATTGAATCTTTATATGTTTTAATCGCACCAGAGTGGAATTGAAATATCAGTATATTTGATGATTTTGTTAAAGCGGGTTTTGTTTTAATCGCACCAGAGTGGAATTGAAATTGTAAACGGTACACAGAATGTTTTTGCACATATGAGGTTTTAATCGCACCAGAGTGGAATTGAAATAATTTGATATGTATAGAGCTTTTAAGAATGATTCAGGGTTTTAATCGCACCAGAGTGGAATTGAAATGACAACAATATTACCACCCTTACTATCTGCAATCAAGTTTTAATCGCACCAGAGTGGAATTGAAATTCGGCTGGAAATGGTCAATGATCGCTTTTACAATGTTTTAATCGCACCAGAGTGGAATTGAAATAAGAAGGAGAGCGAGACAATGGAAAAACTAAAGTGCAGTTTTAATCGCACCAGAGTGGAATTGAAATGGTCAGGTGCTACAGCTTTCAATACACCCCCGTCATTGTTTTAATCGCACCAGAGTGGAATTGAAATCAAAACTATCCTGGATCATGAATGCAATCCAGGATGGTTTTAATCGCACCAGAGTGGAATTGAAATGTGTTAGTTATATCCAGCGTTGTGTATCCCACATCGTGTTTTAATCGCACCAGAGTGGAATTGAAATTGGGAACATCTTTTTCCCCGACTCAGGGTGCTACTCTGTTTTAATCGCACCAGAGTGGAATTGAAATGCGGTCTGCGTGGGACTGGAGTGTGCATCGCGAAGGGGTTTTAATCGCACCAGAGTGGAATTGAAATAGCGCTCGACTGGGCGGTTAATCGTGTGATCCCTCGGTTTTAATCGCACCAGAGTGGAATTGAAATAGATTACGATAACATACTCGGATCGATTTGGCAAGGTGGTTTTAATCGCACCAGAGTGGAATTGAAATTCACGCTATCCATCAGATCATCGTGTCCTCTCACTATTGTTTTAATCGCACCAGAGTGGAATTGAAATCGCCGAACTCCCCGACCGACCGCAGCGAACGCCTCGAGTTTTAATCGCACCAGAGTGGAATTGAAATCGTTTAGTGGGAGCAAAGGTTTCCACATAACCTTTTGTTTTAATCGCACCAGAGTGGAATTGAAATGGAGTCCCCCATCGTAAGGTATTGTCATGCGAACTGTGTTTTAATCGCACCAGAGTGGAATTGAAATCTTGTATCATTGACTACATTGGATATATTATAAAGCGTTTTAATCGCACCAGAGTGGAATTGAAATTAAAGGCTTGAGCACTAATACTACTTGAGTGAGTGAGGTTTTAATCGCACCAGAGTGGAATTGAAATCTTGCATCAGTCAAATAAAAATCCAGATTTTCCCGCGTTTTAATCGCACCAGAGTGGAATTGAAATGAGTTGCAACTCGTTGCTCTAAAACCTTGCCTTCTAGTTTTAATCGCACCAGAGTGGAATTGAAATGTATGGATTGTCTACAGTATTATTCGCCTCAAGCATACGTTTTAATCGCACCAGAGTGGAATTGAAATCGAGTCAGACTATGACTTCTTCCGCTTTCAACGAGTGTTTTAATCGCACCAGAGTGGAATTGAAATTACCTGTGGGTTCTGGAATATAATCAAACCCCGAACGTTTTAATCGCACCAGAGTGGAATTGAAATGGACTTTGGCGAGTATTGACCTGTCAGATTTTGTCCTGTTTTAATCGCACCAGAGTGGAATTGAAATACCAATGGGGGTACTGTTAATGATGGGACTGTTGTTTGGTTTTAATCGCACCAGAGTG
>JBMFJZ010000034.1:0-3979 GCA_049973045.1 Bacteroidota bacterium
TCGGATCATCAATAAGAGTCAGAATACAGTAGACAGCATGTTTCTTGCCTACTGGTCTGATACTGATCTTGGCAATGGCAATGATGATTTCAGCGGATGCGATACTGCTTTGAGTCTTGGATACACATATAACGGAGACCCATTTGATGAGACCTATGGAGTTCCCCCAGCGGATGGGTACGATTTCTTCCAGGGTCCGATTGTGAGAGGGGATCCGGCTGACAGTGCGATCTTTGATTTCCAGTATCGCTACGGGTATAAGAATCTGCCGATGACCGCATTTACATTTTATATCAATGGCAGCGCCGTCTATACTGATCCTACACTCGGTAGCCCGGTTGGTGCCACGCAGATGTATCGGTATATGAACGGTTTGGTAGGCAATACAGGACAGCCGTTCATTGATCCATTAACTGGACAGCCGACGAAGTTCTGTCTTGCTGGTGATCCGTTAACTGGGAAAGGCTGGCTTGACGGTATCGTTGCTCAGCCAGGGGATCGCCGAATGCTGATGTCTTCTGGTCCGTTTACCATGGCACCGGGTGATACACAAGAGATCGTTGTGGCTATCCTCATTGCTCAAGGTAGCGATCGACTCTCCAGTGTTGCTGTGCTGAAGTTTTATGACAAGGTTGCGCAGCAGGCATACGATAACTTCTTCAGTTTGCCTACGCCTCCCCCAGCTCCGCATGTAAGAGCAATTGAATTGGACAAGAAAGTGGTCCTTGACTGGGGTGAGGACGTAGCGGCTGTTGCTGCGACGGAGCACTTCAGCGGAAAAGGCTTCTCTTTTGAAGGATATAACGTGTATCAGATGCCAAGTCCATCTGCTTCGAGAGAAGAGTCGAAGCTCCTGGCGACCTATGATAAGAAAGACGGGGTGTTGAAAGTTTGGGATTATGTGTTTGATGCAGCTACTGGCACGATCATCCAGAAACCAGTTCAGTTTGGAAACGACTATGGTATTCAGCGGTCCTTCGTGCTTGATAGAGACTATCTCACGGATCGCGCTCTGGTGAACGGAACCAAGTATTATGTAGCTGTGACATCCTATGCGTACAACCCCGATCCGAATGCTGTGCCGAATAATCTGGAGAATCCTCTCCAGTCACAAGTACTCACGGTCGTGCCTCACAGTCCAAATCCAGGAGTGGCGTATTATAATGCCCCTGGTGACACACTCAAGGTGACCCATAGTTCCGGGATAAGTGATGGGCAGGTCAATCCTATTGTAGTAGATCCAAGCGCATTAACCGGTCATCAGTACAAAGTGACATTTGATACGGTGACTGTGGCTGTAGTCAGCGACCATGACACCACATTCGAACAAAGAACTAAATGGGTCCTCACTGACGTAACTACAGGACAGGTTGTCTTTACCTCGTTCAACCAGAGCGGTGGCTTAGGTGTGATTGGGAGCGACAACTATTATCCAATGATAAACGGGATGTTGGTTGAGGTCTTGGGGCCACCGCCGGGAATGAAAGACTGGGAGATCCCTTCGGGTGCTCGTAGGTGGACTTGGGCGAATGCAGCTTTTGGCTTCGAAGGCTTTGGAGGCGCTATCGGGTGGGCGTCGCCGTATAATGTGTTCACAACTGGAGGACCGAACACTGCTGTCCCTGCTGACAAGGTCACGAACGTGCTGATCAAGTTCGCATCGACAGACACTGATGGTAACTTGCTCGACCCGAATGATCCTAATGCCTCCTATGCTTATCGATATGGAAGGCTCTTTGCAAATCCACCTGCAAAGCCAGAGTTTGCTCCTTACATCAAGAATAAACAGGGTGGCTATTCATTCCAGGATTACACGAAGAGCATGCCATTTGCAGCCTATAATGTTGATGTGAGTCCACCGCAGAGACTTGCAGTTGGCTATCTTGAGAACAATGCTCCTAAGGGCATGGTGGATGGCAAGTATTGGCCACCAAGCTATGACGCTGGAGATAATATTGCCAGCAACGGGCCTCGGGAATGGTTCTTCATTTTCAACGCTCCATACACAGACCAGACCCCGGATCCAGCTTTGGAGCAGAACATTCTCACAAATCCTCTTCCAGTGATGTGGTGGGGCACACCGTGTCGCAGAGGGAATGTGGCATTCAGTAGCAATGATGAATTCCTCATCATTGCGAACCATGTGAACTCTGTGAACGACGTGTTTACTTTCACCGCAACGGCACCGACTGTTGGTGATGTTAATCTTGCCAAGGCAGAGGTTGAGAAGATCAACGTCTGGCCTAACCCATACTTTGGGTTCAACACCCAGGAGTTGAACAAGTACCAGCGCTTTGTGACGTTTAACCACCTGCCTCAGAGGGCGACGATCCGGATTTACACACTTGCAGGTATTCCAGTGAGGACGATAGAGAAGAACGATCGATCGCAGTTTGCGACATGGGATCTTCTGAACTCTAATAAGCTTCCTGTGGCAAGTGGGATGTATATCATCTACATTGATATGCCCGATCTCGGGAAGACAAAGGTGCTGAAACTGGGTGTTATCATGGAAGCTCAGTTCTTAGATCGAATCTAATGGCTGCGTAGGGGCTCGCTGCCAGCGAGCCCCTACTAAGGGTGTCTATGTTACACAACATTCACAAGGAGTTTCAAATATGCGCGTGAAAGGTACAATAATTGCTCTGCTCATCCTTACGCTTGTGCTTGCGGCGACAGATGCAGTAGCAAGTGGCCGCAACCGAAGCGGAACGGCTGGTGCTCAGGAACTGCTCATTCCTGTTGGAGCACGTGGGATCTCACTGGGAGGTACGTATGTGGGTGGATTCTCCGGCGTTGAGGCAATCTACTACAACCCGGCTGGCTTGTCGCGTATGGGCAACTCCGCACAAGCAATGTTCTCCCACTCTACGTATATCGCCGATATCGGCATTGAGTATGGCGCAGTTGCTGCGAAATTTGCTGGGTTCGGATCAATCGCCCTCACACTGAAGTCCATTTCTTTCGGTGATATTCCGGTGACCACTGAGCTTGCTCCAGATGGGACAGGGGCAACATACTCTCCGGTGTTCACAACACTTGGACTTACATACTCTCGTGAACTCACTGATCGAATTTCCGTGGGTGCGACAGTGAATTGGATTCATGAGGGTATCATGAGCACAAACGCCAATGGTGTTGCCCTCAATGCCGGTGTCCAGTATAATGGCGTCGGGGGTGTTCCGGGCTTGAAACTGGGGGTTGTGTTGAAGAACCTGGGCTTTGATATGAGGTTCGATGGTCCAGACCTCTATCGCCAGGGGACAACCCAGGACGCTCTTCGCGGGAGTCAGCTCGTGAAGATCGAGGCGGCTACGTTCCAGCTTCCATCGCTGCTTGAAGTTGGAATGTCCTATGACTACAGTCCAGCAGAGGAGCATCGCCTCACATTTGCTGGTATGTATCAGAACAATAACTTCTCTGACGATGAGTATCGCCTCGGAGCGGAATATTCCTACAATAATCTTCTTTTCCTCCGCGGCTCTTATGCACTGACTCAAGCCGGGTCCACAACTGATTACCAGTACCTATATGGACCAAGCTTCGGGGCAGGCTTGCACTATAAGGCAGGTGGAGTTGACCTGACAGTTGATTATGCTTATCAAGCTCTGAAATACTTTGCTGCCAACCAGGTGATTACCCTCATCGTCGGGTTCTGAGTCCGCCAGGTGCGGACTGGAGTGGATCTCTTGTGTTGGAGAGACCGAAAGGCTGTCCTGCTTTAGTAGGACAGCCTTTTTAATTTTGTCCTCTCAGACTACAGGAGTGCGCGTGAATTGATCGTGAATTACGCGCAGCGTTGCTGTCACTTACTGTCTGACAGGAAGGCGGTGGTTATTATGAAGTTGGATATAAGATGGTACCTTTCCTTTGTTTCTGCTATGTTCCTGTTGAACAACGGTGTCTTTGCCTCTAATGGGGTTGACAAGGGAGTAAGGAAAACAGCGACAGATGATCACTATAATTATATCGATATCAA
>JBMFJZ010000035.1:0-3522 GCA_049973045.1 Bacteroidota bacterium
CGGGGGAGCGTGGCAATCTCCTGGTGATACTGGTTGTGCGGCGCGGAATGATGGCGTGGCTTTTTCCTCTTGCGTTGCCGGATGCTGTGTCACGCTTCGACGGGCTCAGCGTGACATTCGGTTACGTCCGCCTTCGGCGGATCCGCCTGCGGCGGACCCCCTGGTGGAACTCGCCTGTGGCAGGGCTACGGTGTGGTCAGAACGGCGTGATTAAGGATAGTGGTCGAGCGTGAGGCAGAGCCTGCATCTCTCGCGCTTCCATTTGCTCGGCTCGGCGAGCCAACCGGCACGTGCACAACTGCAAGCACCATTTAAAGCGGCAAAATAAAAACCCTCCCCCATCTAAGACCGGGGGAGGGTTGACTGAGGAGGATCTGATTAAATCATCCTCAATCCACTGAGTGGACACGACTTCAGCGCACGTAGAGGAGCTTCTTCACGGCGCGGAATGTGCGTCCACTCGCCTCTGAATGCGCAACCATCTGGCAGAAATAGAGTCCGCTGGAGAGATTCTCTGGACGCCATTGGACTTTATAAAGACCGGGGAAGCCCTCCCCCTCGAAGAGCGTTGCAACCTCCTGACCAAGCACGTTGTAAATCTTGATGCTCACCTGACTGATCTCAGGCAGTGCATATTCAATTGTCGTGCTTGGGTTGAATGGATTTGGATAGTTCTGATGAAGTGCATACTCGTCAGGCACAGAAGCCTCAAGCTCATCGAGATTTGGTATGTCATCTCCATCAGCTCCTACAGTTGCAGCGCTGCTGGAATGCGTCTTCCTGAAGTTCAGCCTAACGATTGCAAGGTCGCGGTTGTCGATCCTCCCATCCCCATTGCAGTCGGCGTAGGTTGCAGCTTCGATGCTCCACGGGATAGCAGGCTGTGGGACCCATTTGTAGGTTGCTCCATCGCGAGCCGGACCAGTTAGATACCGATACCTGACCACCACATAGAAATCAGCGCGATCGACCTTACCATCGTTGTTAGCATCGCCGGGCCAAACGTACAGACCTTCTGTTCTGAAATTCCATATGCTTGACCATGGACTTGTACCACCGGGATTGGTCGCATTGACGCGCCAGTAATACAAAGTGTACTTCGCCAGCACGATCGGTACTGTGTAGAATGTATCGACGATCCCGCTGACGTTCACAACAGGACTGGAAAAGTACGGATCTGCTGAGACTTGTAGACTATACGAATCAGTCCCAGGCAGTGCATACCATCGCAGTGTTGGAGACCTCGAGACCCAGGTGGCACCGTTTTCCGGGTAGGCAAGGATGGGTGCTGGAGGAGCGATGTAGTACTCATCAGCGCCAGCATCGGGGTGGACTGCATCTCTTGGCTGTCCATCAAAGTCGTTGATGATCCATGCTATAGGTGTTCCAATCCCTAATGCAGCCGAAGCTGGCACAGCTGAGCCATTGATGTGCAAATCAATTGGTGGTGCTGTTGAAATGAATTGCGGATTCCCGCTCACACTATGAGCATCCTGACCGGAAGCAGTTTGCCAGTCAGAGAGAGTCTTGCGCGCTACGCTCCAATATCCGACGTTTCCACTTGCGGTTGGAATGTAGATGTCGTTATAATCTGAAACCAGCGTCCCCCCATAGCGGGAGATTCCATAGGCGACAGCAGCGTCCTTGTAGTTCGCGATGATGTTATCTTTCAGCTCAACATTGGCGCTGCCTCCAAGGCGGATGCACGTCATCCGCCCTGAGGCAGTTTTGGATAGATTGTTCAGGTATAAGGTGTTGTAATAAACCCTTGCGTTTGGAACATCGTCCTGAAATGAGATGACATCAATCGACGCTGGTGTTCCCGACCCCACATGCTGGAAGTCCCCTCCAAAGAAGTTATTGTAGATATTCAACACTGTCGCCGATTGACCATTTAGGGTGCCAAAGAGGTATAGTCCCTGACTCCCCGCTGCCGCCGACTTTAAAGTGTACAACTGATTGTTAAATACGTTGATCGTCCCATTATAGTAATTGAGAAGTATGCCCCAGATAACATAGCCAGTTATGTTCCCTGCTCCGGCCAGGAAGTTTCCACTGATCTCAGAGGTTGTCCCTGACTTGCCCACATAGTAGAAGTAGAGCTTCCTCATTTTTCCATAAAGGGTGTTATTGCGGATATACACTTTGGATGCGTAGTCTCCGCTATACCCCGTGATGCGTACTGCATAGTAAGAAGCTTTTGTGGAATCATTCTCGCCGATCGTGCAATTGTCGATGATGAGGCTATCGGCGCTGCCACTGCTCTGCCCGTTGGCATAGATTCCGGTGGTGCTTGGTGAAGAGGACAAAGCTCCCCATTTGATGCTGATGTTCTTGATGGAGATGTAATCCGTGTTGGCGTAAAGATTGATCGCGTAAAATCCGTTTGTTCCATCATTCATAATGAAAGTAAGGTCCCGAGTTGTTCCTCCGTCAGTGTTTGAGCCATCAATCGTTACATAGCTCGTGCCATTGATCGTTAAACCAGCGTACTGGGTTGCCCCTGAGCTACCTGTACATCCGGTAATTGAGATGGTTGGGGTTTTCCCGGGTGCTGGTTTGATGACAACGTTGTTAGCGGATGAGAGGTCTGTTCGATTGAGATTCAGGTTTGCTCCTGTTTCATTGAGGTCTCCATCAATCAAGAGCCGCACGGTGCCTGAAACGCCGTTGGTGTTAATTGCGGCAAATGCTGCCGCTAAGCTGTCGAAGCCCTGTGGGTGGCTTCCCTGCGGGATGTAATAATCGCCGCTGAGCGGTTGTCCCGCAGCTACTGCGGTTGCGAACAAAAGAGCAATGAATGAGCGCTGAACTAATGCCGAAGCGCCAGCTCCCTTGCGTCGTGAGTAAAGTTTTCCCATGGTCCCTCCTTTGGATAGTTATTTTTTGATGTTGAGGTCCTTAGACCGCAAGGATATAAAAATAAAATTTTTTCAAAAAAGCAATTCATGCTGTGGTATTTGGTGTCCGCCTTCGGCGGACTCGCAATGACAGTAAGCAGGATGTGTCATTGCGAGGAGTGGCGCCGAAGGCGCCACGACGAAGCAATCCCTTCGTGGCACCGCTTGCAGGGGACGGAATGATGGCGTCGCTTTTTCCTCTTGCGTTACCGGATGCTGTGCCACCCTTCGACGGGCTCAGCGTGACGTTCGGTTACGTCCGCCTTCGGCGGACTTCGTCGCACGTGTTTCAAGGGGATTGCTTCGTCCGCCTTCGGCGGACTCGCAATGACAGTAAGCAGGATGTGTCATTGCGAGGAGTGGCGCCGAAGGCGCCACGACGAAGCAATCCCTTCGTGGCACCGCTTGCAGGGGACGGAATGATGCTGTGGCTTTTTCCTCTTGCGTTACTGGATGCTGTGTCACGCTTCGACGGGCTCAGCGTGACATTCGGTTACGTCCGCCTTCGGCGGACTTCGTCGCACGTGTTTCAAGGGGATTGCTTCGTCCGCCTTCGGCGGACTCGCAATGACAGTAAGCAGGATGTGTCATTGCGAGGAGTGGCGCCGAAGGCGCCACGACG
>JBMFJZ010000036.1:0-3467 GCA_049973045.1 Bacteroidota bacterium
TTGACAAATTCCTCAGGCTGAGGAAATTGCTCGACTGAGGCAGGGAGATATGAGTAAGCGTATCGGCTCCCTAAAAATACAAATGGAGAGCTATCTGAGCCTCGCCAGCAAAACCGCTGCGAGTAATGACATCGGAAGATACTGTTGGTCCCATCCCGGTGCGTATATTATCTCATTATAGCCTCTGACTTTCTAACCCGAGTTCAAAGGCGATGGCAAAATGTGAGGAGCCCACTTCAAGACCTCCGCAGACTCCGATGAGATAACCCGTCCTGAGTGTTTTAGATCCAACATCGCTCCAGAAGAGGTTATCTACGGAAGATGCAATTCTGGCAACTCCTGGACCGAAATAGGCGTTGTTGTAACCTCTCAATGGATAGGGATAGAATAATCCAACTCCGAGTCTGATGAGCAATGGTGCATCTTTGCTGGCGGGCAATATTTCATCAGGCGAGCCCATCAGACCCAGCTCAGGTTCAATACGAAAGTTCCGACCGGTTATTATCGGAAAATAAATACTTGCTCCAGAGCTAATGATGCCTACGCCAATACCCGATCTTACTCTGTTGTCCTGTCCGCTTGAGTGTGACGCAAACAAGACCACCGTAAGTATGAGTGGGATTAGTTTTCTTTTCATCGCACCCCCCATTTTAGTCGGCAGTTGATAGTCCCTAGTGAATAGTGCTAACAAGTATCCGCTGCCGAGCATCAGGGGAAAACTTCAATCGTATTGTAGCAGCCCTTGGTTGTTTTGCACCCCGGGATTTGCACCTCATCTCTTAAAGGTACGCACGGAGAGACACATGAGCTTCTACAATAAAGCCGCTTCGCGTGACGACACCTTTGGACGGCAGCGGTGCATTTTGCCCGGGGCTGGAATACAAGTCGTTATAACATTTGACCGTGATATAGTCCCAGCGCAGCTCGGCGCCGAGCCTAAGATGCGAAGACCCAAGTTCCAGGCCACCACTCAGCGCTAGGAGAAAACCCTTTCTCTCCGGCCATTTACCCACTTTATCGGAGAACAGATCCCCCGTTGCAAGTCTGGCAACTCTCGGACCGAAATAGAGATTGCTGGAACCTCTCAATGGAAGTGCATAGAACACCCCAATTCCGAGTTTGCCCCAAACGTACGAATACTTGTTGACCTGCACCCCCAGACGCCCACTTGCTGCATTGCTCACACTCAGAAGGCCTAACTCAGGTTCAACGCGAAAGTTGCCACCGGCTATTACAGGGAAAGAAACATTTACTCCAAAGGCTTCACCGAAAGCCGCACCAACACCGACACCTATCCTTAAGTGTCCTGAGGGAGTACGACTGCCGGGCGTCGTGATTGTTGAATCACCATGACGCATTGGTGGCGCTTGAGCACCCTGGCTATTTGCTAAAGACATACACAAAGCCACCGCAAACGTCAACAGGATTAATTTTCTTTTCATCAGGACCTCCATTTCAGTTAGCGCTTCGAACCGTATGGTCAGTACAGCCAATGGCTATCTGGTGCTGGCCATCTGGGGAAGACCTCAGTGGTATTCGTATCGCATTATGGCAGGGATACTCCCTCGGCGTGCACGGGAACCCCGCATTACAGCGGCTAGCGGTGGGATATGCACCCCAGCTCATCCCTCAAAGGTACGCACGTAGAAATACATGGGCCTCGCCAACAAAACCGCTGTGCGTGACGACCTCACGAGACGGCACTGGCGATTCATCGTTGTAACACTCGAGCCTGATGTAGTGCCAGCGCAGTTCGAGGCCCACGGTAAAATGCGAAGAGCCGAGCTCAAAACCACCACTCGGTGTGAGGAGGTAACCTTCACTACCTGCCCCTGCCAGTCTAGCAACTCTCGGACCGAAATAGACCCTGCTCGAGGTCGATAACGGAACTACGCACAATACTCCAACTCCAAGTTTGCTCAACCCAAGTCCACGCCGAACGCTTATAGTTCCCAAATGGTTCTGCTCAGTCAACCTGAAGTAACCCAGCTCAGGCTCAACCCGAAAATTCTGACCAACTATGATAGGAAAATAAACACTCGCTCCCTGAAAACCCCCGCTGACACCAAGACCTAGCGATAGCGCCGAAGCACCAGCGTTGTCATAAGCTGTGAGTGATGAGTCGGCACCGGGCCCTGATGACGCACAGTTACCATGGCCCCTCGAGTAAGTTACGAAGAAAATGACCGCAAGTAGAAGCCGCATCAGTCCTATTTTCACCGCAACCTCCACGTATCGAGCCGTTAAGAAAACCCCTCAATTCGATCACGTCCGTTGACAAAGCCCGGTCCCAGTTGGATTCAGTTGCATAGCTTAATCCAGCCCAGATGAACCCGGGTCATCTTACACGTTCTTCCCCACGCCTCCGGTACATTCGGGTCACCTCCCAAATAGATACGCCATTCTGTCCAGACATATCGATCCACAACCTTACACAACCATCCGTTCTGAAAGGCGTTTTCGTGCCATGCTAATGGGGCCGTGTAATTTGGCGGATAATCAGTCCACATAAAAACAAGCGGAACAGGGAAGTCGGCGCTTGCCCACTCGAAATTGTATCCGTTTTCTGGCCCATCGTTTATCGAAAAAGTCAGGAAATGGCCCCCATTCGGAAGATGATACACATAGTCAATATGGTCCTTGAACTTGGCACCGAAACCATAATGCTGATAGCTGTATCCACCCCAGTATTGGTCCGACGATATATACATAGGGACTCCATATTGGTATGACCATGGCAGAACATACTCGTTATAGAGATCATCGTAACAATCATATGCGCCGAGCCCGCAAGCACCCACATCAGACCAATCGGCTGTATAGATAACACTGTTTGGGAACCTACTTCGGTCGTAAGCGAGTAACCTGGCATTAGTGTACTGAAGGACTAAGTCGGTGTCGTGCAGGGGTTCCTCGAACCAAAATTTACGGATGCCCAAGGCATACGCATGTTCAACACCTTGCGAAGAATTATATAGGGCATATATCACATTATCCGCGCCAAAAATCTGGACAACCTGCTCCAACGTTGTACCCTCCCAAGCATCACCCCAACATACAACTCCTGAGATACCGTAGGTATCTCTGGCGGCAACATACGTGCTGTATGCAGTTGAGGTAGACCCCAACATGAAAATCTGCTTACCAGGGACGGGAACATACTTGATGAACGTATCCCTATTGTAACTCCGCCACGGATAGCATTCCCCCGGAATATACTCATAAGCATCCGGTTGAACCTCTCTAAGCGTTTGAGGTGTTCTGGGTTTAACCGAAGACTGGGTCGACTGGCTTGCCGTATCCTTCAACATTCGATTCTTTGCTAAAGCTGGTGGCGTAGTTTGTGGAGCTTGCAGTGAAGGTGATTGCTGACTTCGATCAGGTTTCGCTTGCGCGGGACCAATCGGCTTATCGTCAATGCATCCTGAGAAAGCGAGGAGAACTAACAGGGAGATTAGAGCTATACC
>JBMFJZ010000037.1:0-3027 GCA_049973045.1 Bacteroidota bacterium
CGTGCATGATTTTGGTGTAATTCTGAAAAACTCTTTAATAGCCCTCCGCGTTTTTGCTGAAAACGCGGCATTTCAGGGGTGTACCATTTGGGTACATTTACAAGGGCTTTGAGAAACATTTCAAGGAGGAAAGTTAGAACCTTTTTGGTAATTATCGCTTTAGGTTTCTCGGTTGCGGTTATGGTTTCCATACCTGTGGGTGTTACAACGAACCAAGAAGCCATGCAGAGGATAGCTGAGAATTTCAACAGCACGATTAGCACGATGCAGGAAGAAATCAATAAAACAGCAACATTGATAGAATGTACAACCACTCCAAACAGAGGTATGCAAACGTTTGGGCAGGGAGTTTACTTTGGCGGTGCAAATGAAACTTTTATAGATGAGAATGTTGTGGATGAGATACGCTCTATTAATATTAGCGGCGTTATGGCTGTCAAGGACGTTATACCGTTCCTTGAAGCATCTTCCAGCGAAAACATTTCTGAAACTATAAACACCCCTTTTGGAAGTCGCACAATTTATAGGCCTGCCTACACGATCGTGGGAGTCTGCCTTAATTCATCCCTCATCCAGAGCTCTTCAATATTGCCGGAAAACATAACTGCAGGAGAAAACCTTTCCGAAGGTGACAGCGACTACGTACTTATAAGCTCAAACCTAACAGATTACTTTAAGGCTAATGTTGGAGACAGCGTAGAAATTAACGGTGAACCTTTCAGGGTAAAAGGAATATTCGAGTCGGCAAGTCAGACTAGGACCGTTTACATGAACATTTCTGACGCTCAGAAAATTACTGGCCTTATCGAGAAATTAAGTAGGTTAGACGTGTACGTGGTGGATACTTCTTATGAAACTCAGGTAGCTGATGCAATAAAGGCAACTTATCCAGAGATCTATGTGACAACATATCAAGACCGTTTGGAAAGTCTCCAAAACATGCAAACGATGTACTCACAAACTTTAAACAATGCCGAGTCCTCAATTACTCAAGCACAAGCTACAGCCACACAGCTAATTATAATAGCAGTTGCAGCAACAAGCCTAATCATATTCTTCGTTATGCTGTACTCTGTTCGGGAGAGAACAAGAGAGATTGGCATACTGAAAGCGATAGGTTTCAGCAACTGGAACGTTATGAACCAGTTCGTGATTGAAGGTGTATTAATAGGTCTAATTGGAGGGGCAGTAGGAATCGTAATTGGAAGCGTAGCCGCACCATTCTTCTCATCACTCTTACTTCCCCAGCTAAACTTGTTCGGTGGGACTCGACAACGCTCATTCCAAACATCGTATGCAAACGCAATCGGGTCGCAGAGCTATAGTGTAACTTCTTTAAGTCCACAGTTCATTTTATTAGTGCTGGGCCTGGCAGCTCTTCTCGGAGCAATTGGGAGTCTGTATCCAGCTTGGAGGGCATCCAGAATCTCGCCAATAGAGGCGTTGAGGTATGAGTGAATTTGTTTTAGAAACAGAAAAACTTGATAAGATTTACAAACTTGGAGGGCGAAGCATTCGCGCCCTTTCAGACGTAAACCTCAAAGTTAAAAGAGGCGATTTCGTCTCGATAATGGGACCGTCAGGTTCTGGCAAGACAACACTGCTAAATATTCTTGGCTGCCTCGACAGACCAAGAAGTGGAAAAGTGATTCTTGACGGCGCAGATGTCACAGTCGTACTAGAAAAAGAGCTATACAAAATAAGACGATACAAAATCGGATTCGTCTTCCAAACCTTTAATCTACTACCGTACTTAAGCGCAATTGAAAACGTTGAGCTCCCTATGGAGGGCACAGGAAAATCAAAGGAGGAAATGCGAAAAAGGGCTCGAGAATTACTTAAGATTGTAGGCTTAGCTGAAAGAGAAAATCACAAACCGCTGAGATTAAGTGCAGGGGAGCAGCAGAGAGTGGCAATTGCACGTGCGCTAGCAAACAATCCGGCCATTATTCTTGCAGACGAACCTACAGGCAACTTGGATTCTAAAACTGGTTATGAAATCATCGGATTGCTGGGAAAATTGAACAGGGAACCACAATCATCATGGTAACACATGACAGTCATAAAGCTGCAATGCCAGCAGAATGCTTTTTCTTAGTGATGGGAAATTACTTACAAAAGAAAAGCGTGGAACGCACCTTTTAAATAAAGAGTATGTGTGTCCTTACTGTGGTAGAGAAATTCAACCAGGTGATGCATTTTGTCCAAGTTGCGGCAAAAAACTCTAAATAAAAAGGGGGTGAAATAAGATTGGAAATTCCACAAAAACCAAGGGCACAATTTTCAATGGTGACTGCCCTTTTAATAGTCACAGTAGTAATCGTCAGCTTAGTTGCTGGAGGAGTCTTAGGATACTTATTTGGCTTGAAAGAGATCAGTAACCTGCAAAATCAACTATCAGCTCTCCAAGAGCAAATGTCAAGTCTACAGTCTGCACAGAACGTGACAAACCAGAATAACACCTACATATTAGCGGGGAATACTTCACTTTCAAAATTATACGAGCAAGTCAGAGACTCTGTTGTTACCATACGCGGGGTAATAGTGCAATACAACCTTTGGAACGTTCCATACTATACACAAGTGCAAGGTTCGGGCTTCGTCTACAACTTTACGGGAGAAATGGTGATCGTCACAAACTACCATGTGATCCAAAATTCAATTAACATAACCGTGACGTTTATAAACGGAAACGGATATGCGGCAAAAGTGCTGGGCTCAGACCCCTACGCGGATTTAACGGTGCTTTCAACCGATGCGCCGCAAAGTGAGTTTAAACCTCTCGAAATTTCTAACTCATCAACATTAAAGGTTGGCGACATCGTTGTTGCTGTTGGCAACCCATATGGGCTAGCCGGGTCCATGAGCGTTGGCGTAGTAAGCGCTTTGGGAAGAACAATAACTGAAGAGACAGGTACATACCCAATAGCCAATGTTATCCAAACAACTGCCCCGCTGAACCCAGGCAATTCCGGAGGACCACTCCTAAACCTTCAAGGTCAAGTTGTTGGCATAACAACCGCCATC
>JBMFJZ010000038.1:0-2873 GCA_049973045.1 Bacteroidota bacterium
GTGCCCGGGGAAAATGGCCATTGGAATGTGAATTGGCCATATGTCGCATTTCATTCCTGCAGTGTTCCCATAGAAAGCTTTGATTGCGACAAGGAAACTTTCCTCGGCAGATACGGAAACGTAATGCTACCGAAGGCTGTGGTGAGGGGGAGGGGGAGTAAAAGGTGCGGTAAATGGTATGACTCGATTTTCAGCCTCTTCGCTAACATTGTGCTGGAGCCTGGTGAGACAAAAACCGTGATTTTCACACTGGGTGCAACGGAAGAAAAAACACAAGCAGTTGAGCTTATCAAAAAGTACAGAAGGAAAGCGAATGTCATCCAGGCTTTTAGCCAGGTTACTTCTCGCTGGCGTTCTATCCTGGGAACTTCGATGGTTGAGACCCCTGATCTATCATTGGACATTTTGCTCAATGTGTGGCTGAAGTATCAAGCAATCAGTGGTCGACTCTGGGGGAGAAGCGCTTATTATCAGATAGGTGGTGCCTACGGTTTTCGTGATCAACTGCAGGACTGCTTAATTTTCCTTGGCATTGATCCTGAGCGGACGAAGGAACAAATTCTTCTCCACACACGACACCAGTTCAAAGACGGGAACGTGTATCACTGGTGGCACCCAATGACCGAATTGGGTTTGCCTTCAGATCTTTCAGACACTATGCTGTGGTTGCCGTATGCAGTTTTATCCTACGTTCAGGAGACGGGTGATTATTCTATTCTTGACCTGCAAGAGCCCTTTGTTGATGAACAAAAACCGGCGACTCTCTACGAGCATTGTACTCTAGCAATTGATAGAGCCCTTTCACACTTCAGTGAGCGTGGGTTACCGTTGATTGCCGCCGGCGATTGGAATGACGGCTTAAACGCCGTCGGGCGAAAAATGCAAGGTGAATCGGTCTGGCTTGGGCATTTTCTGTATGCAATTTTGAAGGATTTCACTCGAGTGTGCATTTACTATGATGACAAAGAGCGAGTGAAAACGTATTCCAAGTGCGCGGACAAACTCAAAAAGAATTTGAATGCATATGGCTGGGATGGGAAATGGTATCGCCGAGCGACAAAAGATACCGGCGAACCCATCGGCAGCAAATCAAATGCCGAGGGGAAAATTTATTTGAATGCGCAAACATGGGCAATTATCAGCGGCGTTGCGGAGAATAAGCGCAGCCAAATTGTGATGAACGCTGTTGAGGAACACCTTGAGAAAAAGTTTGGACCAGTCCTGTTCTCGCCCGCCTATACCGTTCCTGATGAAACGATCGGGTACCTTACCCGGTACGCGCCTGGAGTGCGAGAGAACAGCAGTGTCTATACCCATGCCGCAGTTTGGGCTATCATCGCTGAAGTTATCGCTGGTCGGTGTGAGGCAGCGTATCGATTGTTCTCGAAGATCAATCCTATCAATCGTGCGATGAAGCCCGATGAATATTTCGCTGAACCCTATGTAACTGCGGGCAATATTGAAGGTCCGGCATCTCCGTTTTTTGGAAGAGGAAGCTGGACGTGGTACACTGGCTCAGCAGCATGGCTGTATCGTGCAGCCTTCGATTGGATTCTGGGTATACGTGCAGATTTCGATGGATTAATTATTGACCCTCATATTCCAAGTTCATGGTCTGCTTTTACAGTGAAGCGAACATTCCGCGGAACAACGTACCTTATCAAAGTTGAGAATCCTCGCCGTGTAAATTGTGGTGTTGTAGAAATACGAATTGATGGGATTATCAAGACGGACTTGCGCGCTTTCGGCAGTGGATTCTTAGTCGAACCTCTTGCCGGAGACCATCACGAACTGGTTGTTATCTTAGGTAAGCGTAGAAGAAATCTGGGTTTCTCACTTTCCAAAGGGGGATCATACAAAACAGGCATCAAGCACTAAGGCTTTTCTCACGTGTATGATTACTCAAGGTATATTGTTGAAAAATAAGGAGCGGCTTAGTCCGTATCAGGAGTAGAATTTTTTTCACTTGTATCATAGGAGGCTTTGATATGAAGCGCACTCATTGGTTTGGATTAGTGTTGCTGCCGATGCTTTTGTTTATGTTATCGCCACTATTGTTTTCGCAGGGGAAACCGGATGTTGTTGTCTTCGATGAAGATGATCCAATTGGTCAAGGATACTACGATGCCTCCTATGGCTTTGCATCAGGTGGAAGCACGTTGACTCTTCGAGGCCCAGGTAACGATAAACTGATC
The DNA here is from genome assembly GCA_049973045.1 of Bacteroidota bacterium. GTDB lineage: Bacteria > Bacteroidota > Ignavibacteria > 0-14-0-80-59-12 > 0-14-0-80-59-12 > JBMFJZ01. Next base: position 2,196 of record JBMFJZ010000038.1, read on the forward strand.
ATTGATACAGCACATTATTACACTGGGCACAACAGCGGTTTGCTCCAGTGGAAGTCAGTAAGTGGTGGAAACTGGAAGATTTTTGTGGCAAGCATCGGCTGGGCAACAAAAGATGTGAGCGGCTACGATAGCGTCATCATCTTTGTAAATGGTCCGTCGGCAATATCCGCTGCAAATCTGCCAAAGGTTGGATTGGAAAGCAGCACAAACGTGAGCACACCAACTGTGAACATGGGCAGTTACTTACTGAGTGGTGTTGATAACGATAGTACAACATGGCAGCGGGTAAGTATACCTCTGAATGCGTTCGAGCCGTACGGTGGATTTTCACTGTCAAATTTTAAAGATGTAAACTTCAGCCAGGGAGTAGCTGATAACACATTGAACACTCTCTGGATCGACAATATACGGGTTGTTGCTAAGGTGTCGGTTATCGACACAACCATTCCGCGTGTACCACAGAATCTGATAACTCTTGCCGGGGATAAAAGCGCAATGCTCTATTGGGATCCAAATACTGAGTCAAATCTCCTTGGTTACAATATCTACCGTTCATTTGCTCTTCTCGGAACGTATACGAAGATAAATCCATCTCCGGTTAGCTCACCAAGCTTTGCAGACCTGAATGTTTCAAATGGACAAACCTACTACTACTTTGTTCGTGCGGTTAATACAAAT
>JBMFJZ010000039.1:0-2661 GCA_049973045.1 Bacteroidota bacterium
GGCTCAATTTCATGTTACACCTCGCATGAATACAGAATCGATCCTTTCTTGAGAATTGGCGATGTCAATGAACTGATTGTACGTGTTGGGCAAAAACATACGCTTCCTCCTGAAAGTGCAGTTGGGAATGACATGGAAAGGCTCTCCTTCATTCCAGGCCTCTGGGGTGATGTAAAGATTCTCTTTACCGGCTCAGCAAGGGTAAGGTTGGTCCAGATTCTGCCGGATGTAGCAGGGGGTGTCGCAAATGTTCGTCTCTGGGTTCAGTATGCAGAGTCTAAGAGCACTTGGATCGAATTAAATCCTTTTATTGTGGAGAAAGCGTCGCAGACAAAGGCATCTGTTCACCGCGCCTTCAGGGTCTCTGGCATCAACACCGGTGAGAGGGAGATTTCCTTCACCATTCCGATCAGGGATGTCAAGCTCTGGTCCCCAGAGTCACCTTTCCTGTATGAACTCCATGTTTCTTTAACTGGTGAAGATGGTGAAGTCCTTGATGAGTCCGTTACAACATTTGGGATGCGTGAGTTCACCATCGATGGAGCTGATTTCTATCTGAATGGTAGGAAAATTCATCTGCGTGGAAGCAGCATCGCTTTTCACAGATTCTTATCTGACAAAGAAAGGGGTCTTCTTCCGTGGGACGAGAAGTGGATTCGGAAGGTTCTTGTTGAGATACCTAAGCAGCATAACTTCAATTTTTTTAGAGCACATTTAGGGCACATGTACAACAGGTGGTACGAGATCGCTGATGAAGGGGGGATAATGATTCAGGATGAATGGCAATTCTGGGGAGTCACAGGAACGAAGGAGCAGATTATCAAAGAGTTCACCGAGTGGCTCCAGGACAACTGGAATCATCCAAGCATTGTGCTCTGGGATGCATTGAATGAGTCAACAAGTGAAGTCGTCCAGAAAGAGATTATCCCACTTATGAAGACTCTTGATCCGACACGTTGCTGGGAGTCGTACGACTTTTTTGAAGATCATCCATATATCTATTCTCTTGGACCTGTGCTACATAACCAGAGGTTCGGCTTCAGCCGCTCCATTGATGAGTTGAGAGATTCAAAGTATCCCTCTCAAGTGAATGAATATATCTGGTGGTGGATTAACAAAGAAGGTAAGCCTTCTGAGCTCACAAAGAAAGTAATTAGTCGATGGCTTGGTGAGGAGTATAACAGTGAGAATCTGCTTAGTCATCAGGCATTTTTGGCGGCAGAGCTCACAGAGTTATTTCGCCGTTTGAATGTGAAAGCGATCCAGCCCTTTGCGTACTTAAGCGCAGATAATGGGCCAACGTCTCATTGGTTTAAAGGGACTATTGAGAATCTTGAGCCGAAGCCAATCATGGCAGCCTTGAAAAATGTCTTCGAGCCATTCGGTGTTAGCATTGAACTGTGGGATAGACATTTTTTCTGCAGCGAAAGGCGTCAAGTAAAGCTCTATGTGATGAATGATTACGCGGAAGAACGGAGCGGTGTGCTTCGATTCGGTGTCGTCAATGATGAAAATGTGTGGTTGACCGAACAAATCATACCTGTGCAGGTTGGTCCATTGAACCACCACATTGAAAGCATGACGGTTCTTTTCCCTGCCGAGACTGGAGATTATAAAGTCCGTGCGGAATTGACAGATAGCGTTAGTAAGCGTGTGGCTATTAGTGAAAAAGTTGCCCATGTCTACGATGCCGTGAAAGTTGATCAATTTTTGAGACAATTAACCATTGGTGTTCTTGAAAATGGCAATGAGGTAATGAACTTCCTGCAAAGTGTGGGGCTTAACGTTCAACCTTACGATGGAGCATCAAGGGTGGACTTTGCCTCTGTGCTTATTGTCGGAGATTTTATTAAAAGCGAAAGATATCTTGGTTTGCTCACTTCTCTTGAACGTTTCACCCGAAAAGGCGGAACGGTAATTTTCATTGAGCCGGAATATTCAGTTGTTGGCGAAGCGCGATACAGTCTACCTGGCTCACTCACTCTTGCGGTGCGATATAGAAATGATACGAATCAAGGAGGATACGACTCGTATGTTATACCGCAGGATATCCATCACCCTATATGGAACGGACTGCGAAAAGAAGATTTGCAGATGTTCAACGGTGCTTTCGGTGGAGAAGTTGTTTCTCAGCATAATCTTGTACCATTAGCCCCCTACCGAGTATTAGCAAGATCGGGATTGGAACTGAGTCGTCTTGCAGCTGTTGAGATCCCGTTGGGCGCCGGATTTATTGTTCTTACGAGCCTCCAGCTGAGGGGGAGGCTTCTTGCAACTCCGAACTGCTACGAAGAGCTTTACGCTCGCAAGCCCGATCCAGTTGCGCAGCGCTTTCTGGTAAATCTCGTTGAAGCATATAGCGAAAAGGAAAATCTCTCTAAATCGTTAGATGACCGGTTTACTATTGCAATTGTCGATGTAAAAGCATCGTCATTCTATGATGACTTTACCTGGGCTTTTGCAGCTATTGACGGTATGGAACAGACCGAGTGGAGGAGTAAAGATGGGGGAACGGAATGGTTGCAATTGGATACCGGCTTTCTCCACATTATTGAAAGGATCTCCATTAAGTGGGGCAGTGCTCCAGCGGAGTATGTGATTAGCGCTTCTGTTGAGTTGCAAGAGTGGGAAGTGCTCTGGCACAGCCACAGTTCGGATCTG
>JBMFJZ010000040.1:0-2246 GCA_049973045.1 Bacteroidota bacterium
CCCAACCCATTCAATCCAACAACTACAATAGGCTTCTCTCTTCCAAAACACTCGCACGTTACGCTGAAAGTCTTCGACGTGCTCGGCAGAGATGTAGCGACGCTGGTGGATGGTGTGATGGAGGCGGGCGAGCATTCGGTTGTGTTTGAAGCTGATGGTCTGCCCAGCGGTGTGTATTTTGCACAGATGAACGCTGGGAACGTGGTTCAAAGAATAAAAATGATGGTGGTGAAATAAAGAAACCTGGGAGATGTCCCCCAAACTCTCCAATCTCCCACAAACAAAGCCTTTGGATGAAATCCAAGAAGTGATTCGCCCGCATTATTACAGCAGGCGGACCAGATAGAGCTATGTTCACTGGATCAGGTGCTCGATCTTCTTCCATGGCGTGCGTCATCTCGCAGAGATGAGGAAGATGGAGATCAACGCATTTCTGTCACATCTTGCCTTGAAAGAACATGAAAGCAGCTCGACGCAAAATCAAGCATTCTCGGCATTGCTGTTCCTCTATGTGCTTTGCCACGACGGCAAAGGTGCGAAAGACCGGGTAACAATGCTGCCGGAGTCGATCAAGAAGCCGCTGCAAGAACCGTGATGCCTCACGTAAAAATCTCTATGAAAGTTTATTCGTTGCCTCAATTAATTTTCTCGATGAGACTATTTTGGTTTTTGTCTTGGCAGTAGCCATGAGTTTGTCTTGTAGACATAAGATTTCCCTTCTGAGTTTAGCTGGATTAATAGACTGATAAATTGCTTGAATCCTTTGTTTTGTATCTTCGTTGATGCTATTTGTTTCCATGAGTCTTTGAAATGGGGTTTTTGGAGTATCATATTTTTTATAGATTTTACTTCCAATTCTCTTTTTTTCAATAAGTTTAGTCGATGGCATAAGGGAATTATTGAAGATGCCATTTAACATGTAGAGTTTGTTAAGTAACTCAAGGTGATATAACCCTTCATAGCGTTGGTAACCTACAAGTTTTCTTATAACGGAATAATTTTTCTGCTCAATATAGCAATTGTCGTTCTTTTTGTAAACTCTGGATCTTGTGAAAGTGATCTTCCCTTGATCAGTATATCTGATGAGGTGGTGGTTTATGAACTCTGAGCCGTTATCAGAGTCTATGCCTTTGAGTTCAAACGGGAGTTGTGCCCTTATGGACTTGAGTGCCTCAAACACCCACCGCTGGGCCTTGTTAATAACAGCCCCTGCCTCGGTCCAGCCTGTAGCCACATTAGTAGCATTGAGAGTGAGACAGAAGTCACCGCTGGCACTACCTCCATCGTGTGAAACCAAATCAATTTCGATAAATCCGGGAACCTTCTCGTCCCAGTCTTCAAAGGTTCTCACGGCTACCTGGGACTTAATAAGTGTCCCTGGTTTGGTCTTGGACCTCGGCTTGTTGATCTTCCTTTTCTCCTCCCTTAGTAGTCTGTCGATGGTTGCCGCGCTCATCGCAAGAAGCTGTTTTCTTATTTCTGGTGACAATGTCATCTCCTCGAACTTCTCCAGCTTGCAAATCATCTCTGCCATCATCGGCTTTAATCTTTTCCCGCATGCCATATCCATTATCGCCCATATCGTCTGCAGCTTCTCGATGAGGTCTGTCCCATGGTATTTCTTCCCCCGTTTTCTCCTCGTCTTGAACCGGTTATCTCCAATCTCGATTATTGTCCTTTTACCGTTTACCATCCGGACAATCTTTCTCCCTATGTTCCTCAATAGGTATGAAGCGTACTGCCGGTTGTATCCCATTGCCTCAGAAAGTTCGCTCAAAATCTCAGCTTTCGGCTTCTTATTTGCCTTGCGGTAACTCTCCGCATATGCCTTTGTCACTGTCCTTCGATCTCTCATATTATACCTTATCAAGTTTACCTCCGTCTTTTATTATGACGGAGATATTTTCCTTCCTTTCTCTCTCTTTTTCAACCTCTGTTCTTGAATAGATTTTCATTTGAGGCATCGATTCTGTTTCGTAGAGATTTTAGTTGAGGCAATGCGTTTCCTTGACAGTGTCGGGTGAATGTGTTATTTTCGTGTGAGAGAGTTCTTCGCTAAACACTACACGATGGATGCGCAGTTTACATCACTAACCAGTACTTCTGTCACCGCCGAACCGTCCAATCTCCCACGACCAAAGCTTTTGAATGAAGTACGCGAAGTGATTCGCTCGCGTCATTACAGCAAGCGGACCGAACAGAGCTATGTTCACTGGAACAAGCGGTTTATCTTCTTCCACGGCGTG
>JBMFJZ010000041.1:0-2213 GCA_049973045.1 Bacteroidota bacterium
TCGGATCATCAATAAGAGTCAGAATACAGTAGACAGCATGTTTCTTGCCTACTGGTCTGATACTGATCTTGGCAATGCCAATGATGATTTCAGCGGATGCGATACTGCTTTGAGTCTTGGATATACCTACAATGCCTACGAAACTGATAGGGTATATGGAATTCCCCCTGCTGCTGGATATGACCTCTTACAGGGTCCTATTCTAAAGACTGGAAATCGCAGTGATACAGCAATTTTCGATTTCCAGTATCGCCATGGGTATAAGAATCTCCCGATGACCGCATTTACATTTTATATTTGCGGCAGCGCCGTCTATGCTGATCCTACACTCGGTAGCCCGGTTGGTGCCACGCAGATGTATCGGAATATGAACGGTTTGGTAGGCAATACAGGAGAACCCTTCATTGATCCAACGACGGGAAAGCCTACAAAGTTCTGTCTCGCCGGGGACCCACTAAGGCACACAGGTTGGACTGAAGGTATTGCTGGCCAGAGGTGTGGGGATCGCAAGATGCTAATTTCCTCGGGTCCGTTTACGATGGCACCGGGTGATACACAAGAGATTGTCATCGGAATTATTATTGCACGGGCTGCTGATCGACTCGGCAGTTTAGTGTTGCTCAAGCTTTATGATAGTTTCGCGCAGCAATTATTTGATAACTTCTTCGCAGGATTGGAATTGCCTCCTGTCCCGAATGTAAGAGCGGTCGAATTGGATAGGAAAGTGGTCCTTGACTGGGGTGAGGATTCTTCATCTGTTGCTGCAGTAGAAATCTTCAGAAGAGGGAATTTTTCTTTTGAAGGATATAACGTGTATCAGATGCCAAGTCCATCTGCTTCGAGAGAAGAGTCTAAACTCCTGGCTACTTACGACAGGATTAATGGAGTGGGGAGGATTCGGGATTATGTGTTTGACCCGATTACTGGTGACATCAGCTACAAAAGCGTGCAGTTTGGCACAGATTACGGTATTCGACGATCGTTCAGTTTTGACAGAGACTATTTTACGAACTGCCCGCTTGTTAACGGGAACAGATACTACTTAGCGGTGACATCCTATTCGTACAATCCCCTTCCGGGTGCTACCCCGAATAATTTTGAAAGCCCTCTTGAGGCAATTACAGTTACACCACATAGTCCAAATCCAGGAGTAGAGTATCATAATGCACCCGGGGATACACTCGCAGTGATGCATAGTGCGGGGAGAAGTGATGGGAGGGTGTACCCGATCGTGGTGGACCCGAGTGCATTGAACGGACACCAGTACAAAGTAACATTTGACACCTCTGCAATCGATGCTGAAGGGAGGTCTGTGCTTATTACGACCTGGAAGCTTACTGATGTGACAACGGGTCAGCTTGTTTACAGCTCAACAAATCAGAGTGGTGATGGGTCCGGTGTTATCGGAAGCGGCGCGTATTATCCGACCATCAACGGATTCCAATTGATAGTACAAGGTCCGCCGCCGGGTATGAAAGGTTGGGAAATTCCTTCAGGAAACCGAGCATGGACCTCGGCAAATGCATCCTTCGGGTTTGAAGGGTTCTATGGGGCAATCGGTTGGGCTTCACCTTATAGCGTGTTCACTGCGAAGACTGAAAACAGTGCTGTCCCTCGTGATATGATTGTAAACACTCTGATAAAATTTGCTGATACTGATGCCAACGGGAACCTCCTCTATCCGGGTGATCCGAATGCCTCGTTTGGATATAGGTATCTCCAAAATGCTCATCTGCCTCCGGCAAGGCCTGAGTTTGTGCCATTTATCAAGGACAGCAGTGCTTCCTATGCCTATCAGGACTTTACAAAGAGCGTTCCATTTGCTGCTTACGATGTAGAGGCTAATCCGCCTCAGAGGCTGGCAGTTGGTTACCTTGAGAATAACGTTCCGAACGGAAGGGTGGATGGAAAGTACTGGCCGCCAGCGCCGTATGAGGAGAACAACGTTGTAAGCAGCGGGCCCAGGGAATGGTTTTTCATCTTCAAGGTTCCCTATAGCGAGACTCCTGATCCGGCACTTGAGAAGAACATTCTCACAAACAATCTCCCGGTCATGTGGTTTGGGACCGCAGCACGTGCGCGCTTAGTACTCAGCTCAAGGGATCAATTCCTTATCCTGGCGAACCATGCAAACAGTGTGAACGACGTGTTTACTTTCACCGCAACGGCACCGACTGTTGGTGATGTTAATCTTGCCAAGGCAGAGGTTGAGA
>JBMFJZ010000042.1:0-2212 GCA_049973045.1 Bacteroidota bacterium
CATTGGATTGCGGCGAAACAAGCCTCGAACGATCGTGTTATCGAAGTTCTCATCCACAAGCAGTCTTAACATTCTTCTTGCTCTGCTTGACGGGCAAGAATGCGATCGCGCAACCCTTGTGGGTCAAACCTCGCTTGGTTCATGGCTCGAATTTCCTGTGCTTACTGCCGTCGCTGCTGCAAGTAAGCTTCTACTTCCGATCGTGGCATAAACATCAGCCAACTGCAGCGTCGGGTAACAGTCAACTAACCGCACCCACAAGGGGATGCGGCTTGGCTCTGAGAACCGAGAGTCCCCGAACCATGAGGAGCATTGACTGACCCCTGTTCCCTCGGCTCAATTTGAGCAAGGGAAAGAATGTAGTTATCTCGCACATTCACCGCAGCATTGATGTCTGCGTGTGCCGTATAGCCGCAAGAGCCACAACGGAATCGAGATTTCTTGCGGTTCGCACTACTGCGATGACCACACCGAGAGCATTTCTGGCTGGTGTATCGGGCATCCACAAAAACAACACGTTTTCCAAGCGCCTCAGCTTTATAGGAAAGGAATTGCTCAAACTGATAGAAGCTCCAACTAGAGAGCCACTTGTTGAGCTTCTTACCCCGTCGCTGAGTGCGAATGCCTGACAAATCTTCCAACACGAAAACCGTGTAATCAGGCTGTCTGGCAAGCTTCTTGGTTGCACAATGGTTAATGTCTCGCATGAACCGCTTCTCTTTGCCTGACATCGCCCGCAGACGACGCTTTGCGCTTCGAGTGCCTTTTTGCTGCAACTTACGCCGATTGTACAAATACCGTCTTTGAGTAGCGCGAACCTTGTTGGAGCCAAAGAACTGACCGTCTGAGGTGGTTGCTAGATGGTACAAACCTCGATCAATTCCTTGAGCATCACCGTTTTGAACTTCAGGCGTTTCAGCTTCAAACACCAACCTTACCCAAAACTGCTTACTTTGCTTTGAGTAGGTCAGTGTAGCCGCGCAAAACTCCCAAGTTTCAAATATTTCCTTGAAGTGTTCTGGCACATTCAGGATGAGCTTTTCACGCTTACCGATACACGAAAGGGTTAATTGATGCCCTCTTAGTGTCATGGTGCGTTTGTCGTACCGTAATCCTGATGTCGGCTTCTTCTTCGGGTGTCGCTTGAACTTAGTCGCCTTAACCGCCTCCATTGCGTTATCCCGAATCGTCTGCACCAATGCTGATGGTACGTTGGGGTATTGCGCTCTGAGGTCAGCATACAAAGCTTTGTGAGCTTTATTCTTGTTCCACGTCCGTTCCTTCAATGCCCAGTCAACGTGCTGATTAAAGATGTCAGCGCAAACCCCCATCAAAGGCAGAAACCTTTCACGGGGCAAGTTGACGGGGATGGAGACGGTACGCTTCATGTCAGCATTTTGCTCTCTCAAATCTTGTTACTCAATATAATCTAAAACGCATATTGGCAGAGACTTGCGCTCATTATGGGTGGGAGTTGCACGAGCTTGAGATCATGCCTGATCACGTTCACCTCTTCGTGCAGACAGACCACACTGTTGCGCCTGTCGAGATAGCTGAAACCCTCAAGTCAATCTCTGCCGTCCACATCTTCAACAAGTTCCCAAAGCTCAAGGGACGTAAGTTCTGGGGTTCTGGCTTGTGGAGTAGAGGAACCTATTACGCAAGTGTCGGGCATATCTCAGAGGATGCAGTGAAAAAGTACATTCAAACTCAGAAAGAGCGAGAATAGTGGCTGCGCTGACAGATGGTGTAGCGATAGGCTATCTGTCACCCGATAAGAGTTTGGCGATTCCTCAGCGACCCCAATCACTCATCAATCTACGGCTAATATTGTTCAAGGGGTCACTTCGTCATCGCCTCGCCTTTCATCCGCCACCACAAGGGTGGGCGGTATTCCCGGCGAACTAAATAAATGGTGGAGGAGGTAATCGAAGAAATACGGATTTTGCTGGCTCAGGTTTTGTAAATCAGCCATTTTTTAAGTAAAGCTACTGATCTTTTTGCCGGGTCGTCCTGGAAAAGGCAGAATTCGGAGGATGTTTAAAAAGTCCTGATATTTATAGCAAAACTCCATCGATTTCCCTTAAATCCCTCTTCAGGAGCTACCACGTACACACAAGTCATTAAGACGTGGCTACCGAAATCCAACCGTGACACCCAAACTCCTGACTTGGGTAACAGGGGGAAGCCCTCTGGATCTAGACTTTGGGTT
>JBMFJZ010000043.1:0-2015 GCA_049973045.1 Bacteroidota bacterium
TATTAGTATTTCCAGCGGTAGAAAATACTTTCCACATCTTTTTGTGCCAGGAAGCCAGTTCATTATTATACAGCTCATTTTCATAACCCGAAATTAATACCTTACCATGAATACCCTGAACACATTTCAGGAACCTTTTGTGGTCTTCTATATCCATTTCTCTCAAATACACGCCAAGACTTCTTCGCTCACTTTCAATATATGGAGGATCACAATAGAAAAATGTTTCTTGGGAATCATAAAGGGAAAATATTCTCTCAAAGTCTGAATGTTCAATCTGTACTCGTCTGAAACGTTCAAAGGCAAGGGCAAGATGGGATAAACCATTCATCCACAATGCGGGACCTTTGGCTATTCCCTGAATCGCAAACCCCACCCCCAACCCCCACGTTCTCAGGTTAGCATCATAACTCTGCAAGGATGTTATCAAATACTTCCAGGCACGAACCACATTGTCTGGTTCACTATTAAAACTATCTCGTGCCATATAGAATTCCTGGCGTGAGTACGGAGTAGACATTGCTAAAAAATAGAGGCGAGCAAAAGCCACAGGGTCACGAAGTACTGAAAAGAAATTAACAACATTTTCCTCAATATCATTATAGACCTCAACCCTTGAAGGTTCTTTAGCAAACAACAGATTGGCAGCGCCGCCAAAAACTTCTACATAAATATTGTGCGGTGGAATAAGCGGCAATAATCTATTGACCAATTTACTTTTTCCACCATAATAATTAATTGGGCTTTTCATAATCATTTCTTAGTCAATTCATGGTCGATTTTATGTCTCTATTTTTCATGTTATTAAATATACTACACCTACGTCTAAAAGTCAAGTCTGAAAAATTAAAATTAAATTAAAAAATTTTAATCTTTTTTTAATTGACAAAGACGAAATAATGTTGTATATTACATAGTGATGATATAGCGAAAGAAAGGGGGAAAAATGAAAGACAATGAACGACAATTTTTAATGCCAAAGCAGTTCGTGTGTAAGGTTCGTGGTCACCTGTGCGATTTCTTTGTTTTCACTACTGGAGATCCAGAATACTTGTTGTTTTGCCCTTTGGACCCGCAAGGCAATACGGGAACTTTACATTTTCCAATCAAGAAAACCAACCTGCGTAACGATTGGAAGAGCAGGATTATTGTTTAATAACTTTACCTTTAGGTAAACCAGAAAGGAGAAGATAAGAATGTTGACACTTGAGCAACTCAAGACAATGCCCCCATTCACAATCTTTGCAACAGGAATAGCAATAGATAGCGAAGATGACTTGTTTGTCGCAAATACAGGCAAAGAATTAAGATGGGTAGCAGTACGGGGAGATATCCATGATTGGGCTATCTATTGCCATTTCGCCGATAAATCAGAAGAATGGGTCGCTCAGCACGGGGAAAAGATTAGGGATGAAGAGCAAATCAGAAAACTTGTTCCTTGCGATGGTGAGGCTTTTAGGATGTATAGGTATTAACTTGTTCAAATAAACCAGAAAGGAGAATGAAAATGACATTAGCTGAAGTAAAGCGAAGAGCGCTAGCGCATAATCAGTCCCCCCAGGTCGGGCGGGACGAGGAGCACGAAGGGATTCTAATCAAATCCGACCGCATTATCTCTACGTTCGAAACCCTTACCCCCCTCACTCTCAAATGGGGGTTCTACAAAATTGGCAAAACCCGCTGGGGGAGCGAGCTTGTCGACTTGCAAGGAAAACACTGGCTGTTATCCTTTTCAGACCGTCACGGCTTCTCTTACCTGAAAGAAATGTAACTAATATTAGCAAGGCATACCCTAAATATGCCTTGCTTTTTTATTTTTAATGAACCAGATTGATACTCAAAGAACTTGAAAAATCGTTGAGGTCAAAATGATAGAGATAAATAAAATCTATTGTGGCGACACTTTGCAAATACTTAAATCGTTGCCCGATGAGTCCGTTGACTGCGTCATTACCAGCCCACCTTATTATGGTCTCCGAATGTACCTTCCTAAAGATAACCCTGATTATAAAAAC
>JBMFJZ010000044.1:0-1961 GCA_049973045.1 Bacteroidota bacterium
TTCCTCTTGCGTTACCGGATGCTGTGGCACGCTTCGACGGGCTCAGGGTGACATTCCCTTCTATCCGCCTTTGGCGGGTTCGCAATGACAGTAAGCAGGACGTGTCATTGCGAGGAGTGGCGCCGAAGGCGCCACGACGAAGCAATCTCTTTGGGGTATTCGGGATCTGCCTGCGGCGGATCCGCCCCTGGCGTAGCTGTCATGAACCTCTGGAAGCGCTCACCTCATACAACCGACCTAAATCGACGGCATGAGGAACGCACGCATGTATGGCGCATCTTACCTCCCAAGCAGCCGCTGAAGATCATCAAGGTGCTTTTCTTCAGTGGCGAGAATCTCCTCAAGTAGATGCCGTGTTGTTGGATCGCCCTCTTTGTCGGCGAGCTTGATATGCTCTTTGTATTGGGCAACTGCCTTCTCTTCGCCGACGATATCGTCCTGAATCATCTTTTGTAGTGATCCGCCCCGTTTGATCTCGGAAGGCATGGAGGGAGTCTCTCCACCGAGAAATGTGATTCGCTCGCTGAGCGTCTCGTAATGCTTCATTTCGTCCAGCGCGTGCTTTTCAAATACGCCGATGATCGCCTCACTCTCCAATCCCTTCGCCTCATAATGATGCAGCAAGTACTGAATGATACTCGAAAGCTCATCCTGTGCATCTTTAATAAGCGCACTGATGATGTCCTGTGTTGCCATGGTCTTTTCTCCTTTTTAGTGTGAAGTCATTCTCGTTGTTTTGCCTCTTCCCACAGGGCATCCATTTCTGTGAGAGATGAGGCACGGATGCTCTTACCTTGCTCACGAAGTTTTTCTTCAATGTATTGAAATCTTCGGGAGAACTTGTCAATTGTTGTCCGAAGAGCGTTTTCAGGATTCACATTGACAAAGCGTGCGTAATTTACTAAAGCAAAGAGCAAATCGCCGTATTCCTCTTCGACACGACGGACGTCACCTGAGGAAACCGCATCCTGCATTTCCCGGAGTTCCTCCTCAACCTTTCGCCAGACATCCTCTGCGTGTTCCCAGTCGAAGCCAAGATTCGATGCTCTCTCCTGCAATCGCTGAGCTCTCAGAAGTGCCGGCATTGATTTCGGTAGCCCCTCAATGATGGAACTCCTCCCTTCCGTTAGCTTGAGGCGTTCCCAGTTTTCCTTCACCTCTATCTGACTGTTCACATGCACATCCCCGAAAACGTGCGGATGTCGGTGAACGAGTTTTTTTGTAATCTCTGAAATAACTTCTTTGAGTGAGAACTCTTTTGCCTCCTCCGCAATAACGGAGTGCATTACAACGTGAAGGAGCAGGTCGCCTAATTCTTTTCTGAGCCCATCGATGTTCTTCTGCTCAATTGCTTCGACGGTTTCGTATGCCTCCTCGATGAGGAGATGTCGCAGCGATTCGTGAGTTTGCTCACGATCCCACGGGCATTCTTTTCGCAGTCGGCGCACGATTTCAATGAATTTATCAAAAGGTTCCACTGTCTATCCTCGCAAGGAGTTGCCTTATCAAATGCCGCAAGCGTCCGCGCAAAGTTAATATACCGAAGTCTGCTGAGAATCCCAAGAGAGGGAGCTGAAACGAAAAGCCATGAGGCTATGCTACCCTTCGACAAAGCTTGTCCTGAGCCCGCCGAAGGACTCAGGGTGACATTCCCTTCTATCCGCCTTTGGCGGACTTCGTCGCGCGTGTTTCAAGGGGAGGTCCGCCTTCGGCGGATCCGCCTTCGGCGGACTCGCAATGACAGAAACATTCCGGCAGAGGCGGCACGGATTGGCAATGACGGAACTACGATGTGTCATTGCGAGCTCCCCCGCCGTCAGGCGGGGGAGCGTGGCAATCCGTTGGTGATACAGGTTGTGCGGCGCGGAATGATAGCGTAGCTTTTTCCTCTTGCGTTACCGGATGCTGTGGCACGCTTCGACGGGCTCAGGGTGACATTCCCTTCTATCCGCCTTTGGCGG
>JBMFJZ010000045.1:0-1782 GCA_049973045.1 Bacteroidota bacterium
TTGATATAAGATTTTCTTTGCTTACGGGGGTTGTTTTTCTTTTCCATGCCTTGAGCACTGATTTTCTCTCTGCTGCTACATGGGAAATGGGAATACCTGTTAGCAGTGGAACACGTGTGAGGATTTGGCAGACCGGTCAATATACTCATGATGCAATAGCAGGTGCGAACGGGCAGCAAAATGCTTGCGGCTACACTGTGAGCTTTTATCTGGACATTGGAGACGACAACACCGGCGGGGTTTATGGTTCTCCTTTGTGCCCGGGTACAACCTATACTATTGTCATTGGTAATCGTGCTGTCGACCTCATCACGCCGGCTGCTGACGGAGACTTGGGAGATTTTCTTATTATTTACCAGGGAGGGCATTTTTCACTTCAGGTATGTGCGGGAAACCCGCATGCCCTCCTTCGCAATGAACGCGATTGGATTGCTTACGCAATAGCCGTAAAGAACTCCTTTGATGCTGGTAGCGTCATAGTTGACGGTTCAACAAATCCTTCCGGTGTGCAGCTTATTTGGGAAAGGGCATCAAGTCATACGCTTGGAGCAATTGACCGGCAATACATTCAAGACCCAGGAAATGGGCAATGGTACTACCGCATCTATCAGAAATGGATGAATACTACGACCGGCATGACGTTAGCAACCGCACCACAGCTGTCAGCTTCTATCACCGTCACAGGCGATGCCACCTATACAGCGAATTTTGCCAAGGAGTTCAATATCTGGTTTGAAAATTCTTTCGCCGGTGTTGGCAACAGAGGCATTATGAAAGTAAATGGGACAGAGTATCAACTTCCTTTGACCCAACCTTTCCATGTGGTTGGGCAGCAGAACCCGCCACAGGCTGTCACGGCTGAAGCATTACCTCAGACTATTAACGGCATTCGCTACAGTTTCACTCAATGGGAAGATGGTAGCGTGGAGAACCCGCGGACTTTTACTCCGACAGACCATGCTACGTATCGGGCGCATTATGCAGGCAAACCCGTTGCGGTAACTATGAAGAGTCTCGGAGGACCAGTTGGAGAGCCCGTGCAAATTGTCTGGTACAACCATGTGAACCCAAATGTGACTCAATACCAGCTCTGGCGAATGGTGAAGCATAATGGAGTAGTTGGTGATCCTGTGGTCCTTGCGATGTTGAATCGACCTGATTCAAGCTACACGGATTACGCTTACCTGAACACGGGGAGTTATACAGATGATTTATTGTACTACGATGCTCGAGCCTATTACTCGGTAGAAGGGAGTTACGCTGATCCAAATTATACAGCGACATTCGGGGAGCCTGATTTGGGTCCTAAGGTTGTTGGAGGTGCAGGGGAACAGTACGTTACTGAGGTGGAGAGGAAAGGATATTCGCTATCTGTTTCTCCTAATCCGATTTCCGCCAGAGGGGGATCTGCTTATGGTGGAAGCTCCATTGCGGCGATTCGATTTTCCCTTCCGGAGGCTGGTCATGTTGTTTTAAAGGTGATGGACATTCTTGGCAGGGAAGTTCTCACATTGGTTGATGAGGAGAGGGGATTGGGAGAGCATGCTGTGAGTTTTGATGCTTCTCGGCTTGCTTCCGGTGTCTACTTTTGCCGATTGCAAGCTGGGAGTTTTTTGGCAGTAAAGAAGGTGGTGTTGGTGAAATAAGGCCAAATGACCCAAGGGGGAGTTGATGAGAGGTTTCATTTTAGTTTTTTTGACTGCATTTATCACTTTTGGGTGTGAACATTCGACGCCACCGGTGGTGAAAAATCCACGTGAGTACACATGGACGATTGATACA
>JBMFJZ010000046.1:0-1672 GCA_049973045.1 Bacteroidota bacterium
CCGGAAGAGGTCTTCCAGGAGTCCTTCATTGTAAGGTATCGTCATGCGAACTGTTAACATAGTAACCTCATAGATTAGTAGAACATAAGTTAACTGCATATATAATGTAATAGAATAAATTTGCGAAGTCAATAAAATCTAAAATTGAATAAATCCTATACAAAACCTGTTCCGGGGATTAGTCCTTTAGGAGTAGTATCCGTAGACTGTAGGTGTAGCTCCTATTAAATAAGAAGCCCCTCAGGTTTGGGCTTCCTGAGGGGCTGAGGGGCAGAGATGAGAGGAGATTCGGTGGGATTGTTGGTGGGATTATTTAAACTTTCTTATAACCTCGTATATGAAGGATAGCGTGTATGCTACAAGGTAGATAAAGATGAGAAACAGGATGTAGAGAAAGGTTGGAACGTTTGGTTTCCTCATATCCACTCCTCCTCTCTCCTCTCCCACCACGGAGGTGTGGGTGAGGGGTATGCGACAATTTGGGTTTTCTTTATTGCATCAAGCTTCGGGACAGAAATGAAAGGGATCAGTTCCTTAACATTTGCGGGTATTCCGAGCACCCCGGTCGGAACAGGGGTGCTTAGGAACCCTTGCACCCATTTCCTGTCGCACCATAGGAGTGAACAGGGAAAGTGATGAAGGGATGTTTGGTCAGCAAATGAAAATGAGGTAACACCTGAGGGATGTTTATGAATGAATACATTCCATCCCTCGACTTCCCTGAGGAATCCTAAATCCTCATCGTAATCACAAGAGGAGGGTGTTACCCTTTGTTGAGGAATATAATACTCCTCAGATAGAAGAAATCCTTCCTCATTCCACTGACCTTTGGACAGGATAGTAAACTCATCCTGCCCAACTTCATCCTGGATTGCATTCATGATCCAGGATAGTTTTGTGGGAACGAGGATTATGGGTTCAATTAAGTTTAACCCGCTATCCTCTGGTGTGACCAGAGGAGTGCCGAGGAGCGGAAGTGACTTTGTCTGTTTATAGATTTTGTGTTTCATGATAGTCTCCTTGATAAAAGGTTAATAATGTCCTCCACCTCGAAGGTGGAGATTCTCTCCTCACTGGTTGTTGGGTTGCATATGAACCCAACAAACAGCGAGGCAAGTAGGACAGGGGGGACGACGTAAGAGGGAACAATAAGGTATCCCCTTCTCTCGGCATCCTCTTCCGTTGCACCCTCAAGACCAGTGTAGGACGGGTTGAGGTGCAACGTGAGGGACTTTCCGTTGTATCCTCCACTTACCCTTACATTAGGTAAGGGTGGGTAAAACACGTCCCTACCGTCCACAATGACCTCCGCCCGCAGGGATTTTACATCCTCGGGCTGGAGGTACCGTGTGTTTATACTTAATTGAATCCTTGGACGGAGACGCAGGATGATCTCACCCAGGGCCTGGGCTTTATTCCGTCCCACGTCCCTGGGTGAAAATAGTGTTCGGTTGAGGTTCGTCTCCTCAACAATGTCTCCGTCCCACAACTCCATCCTTTTAACACCAACCAGCGCTAAGAGGATGGCGACCCATGATCCTACACCACCACATCCTACAACACAGATGGAGTTAGGAACATGAATATTGAGGTTTCGCTGTCTGTCATAAGAAGATGTCATTCTGTAACCTCGCTTTTTGTAATCACATTTCCCAGTAATCCTGATTCGATC
>JBMFJZ010000047.1:0-1569 GCA_049973045.1 Bacteroidota bacterium
CCAGAAATCTTTCAATAATGGGGGTTCGGTTATTATTATTAGATTTGAGAGTTTCTGTCTTTGTTCGGGTGAAAGAACCTGAAACATTCTGATGAATCTATTTTTAACCGATTGTGTATCCATTTCTGCATCGACAAGTATACAATTGCCCCGACTGGTTATATTCCAAGCCAGGTATTTATCCAACCCACAACTCACAGCAATAGCAAGATTAGCCACAAATAGACTTTTAGCTACCCCCTCTTCACCAAAGAGTATTGAAAGACTCGGAAGCCCAATGAGATTTTCTAATAAATATATCGATTTCTTTTCATTCTCATGAGCTATATCCTTAGCACTCAGAATATTAAATTTAGAAACAGCCTGTTCGTTGGTCTTCGAACTATATAAAGATTCAATTGTTCTTGCAACCTCTTTTTCTGGTAACGGGTTACTCAATTGTTTATTCCATGCCTCTAATAAAGAAAGCGTTTCATTCTGGGGGATTCCTCTAATTTTTAAATGTCCGACTAAACGAATTAGTGTGTTATGTCGTTGACCTTCGGGAACATCAGTTTTAAGCAATCTCTCATAATCGCTCAAAGGGGATTTCGTATCTACCTTTATCGATGGTTCTACCCATAACTGAGAGAGTATTTCATTGGGGGTTATCTCTTTTTTGGGACGGTTGACCCTTCTTGGCTTGATGGCTATAGTTAAAATATCCTCTATACCTTTATTCAAAAATTCCTCTATAGTTAGAGGAACTTTATAATAGCCTGATTTATTATTCTTTGTATTAAGAACCCGGATCAGGCGGTTGGGGGTATAAATGGATAAATCTGCAAACGTAAAACCTTCAACCAATGATATACAGAACTTCTTATAGGTACCGACATATTTATCGGCATCTAAGAATACATCAGCTTTAGCGAGTTTTGTTGAAAAGGTTATGTGGAAACCTTTGCTTCCACTAAACGATGGGTATATCAAATCTTTATCAAGCTTATAGGTCTCGATAAGATAGTAGAAAAATTCTCTTGCCGATTTCATTGCAGCAAGGAGGTTATCGGGGGAATCAAAATCAAATACAAAAAAGTCAGAGGTTAGCTGAGTACCCAAAGGATACCCAGCTACCCCTGACTCCCCACCGCCCCCACCGAGAAACATACTTCTGTAGCACTCCTCTTGCCCGAACAAGTTTAGACCTGCGGGCTTAAATATTCCCCGCTTACTTACATGCCCGATAGCGTACTCAGCAATCATAGAGTTTATTCCCTGTGATGATTAGATTCATCAGGGGGTGTGTAGTAAACACGAAAGACGGGCTTTCCATTTTCCACCTCCATTGTCTGATTCGGAAAGCAAAGTTTAGAATATGGACAATAGCTGCAGGGATATGATAGCTTTGGATCGGGATCAAGCCCACTTCCAAGACACACCTTACACTTAGATTCCCCAGTCTTATAGGACTTCACTCCCTTTCCATCACAATTATGGCACTTAAAAGGGTCTATCGGGGCAGAGAATTCTCATATTGCTTGCTCAACAGATACGATTTCTTTTATTCTTCTTAGTCTCGCCTGCAGA
>JBMFJZ010000048.1:0-1521 GCA_049973045.1 Bacteroidota bacterium
CGATTAAAACTACCGTACCAGTCGTAAAAATGCCGTTGACTTTGCATATTTCAATTCCACTCTGGTGCGATTAAAACGTATCCTCCTACTTGGGAATGGGCACAGGAATATCTATTTCAATTCCACTCTGGTGCGATTAAAACCTGAAAACGATTTAGGTAAGTTATCGTTGTCAATCAAATTTCAATTCCACTCTGGTGCGATTAAAACTTGATAATTCGAACCTTGACCAGTTTCAACTACGAAATTTCAATTCCACTCTGGTGCGATTAAAACCAACCTTGAGCATCTGGGGTTGTAGTAAGATTCTCAATTTCAATTCCACTCTGGTGCGATTAAAACAGTTCTGGTTAGAGAAGATTAACGAGGGAATGCTTGAATTTCAATTCCACTCTGGTGCGATTAAAACGGTTATTATTATTAGATTTGAGAGTTTCTGTCTTTGTTATTTCAATTCCACTCTGGTGCGATTAAAACGAAAACGTGGGGATTGGGGGTAGGGTTTGCGATTCAATTTCAATTCCACTCTGGTGCGATTAAAACATGGAAATAGTCTATGACATTGTGAAAAACGAACCCTAATTTCAATTCCACTCTGGTGCGATTAAAACACCTTAGGGGTAGTCCTATATCTGACGCAAACCTCTATTTCAATTCCACTCTGGTGCGATTAAAACTTATTACTGGTGAAACTGAAACAAAGAAAAAAGGTATATTTCAATTCCACTCTGGTGCGATTAAAACATTGCCCTACCTGCTACCCAGCGGGTGAGGCTGAAAATTTCAATTCCACTCTGGTGCGATTAAAACTCACTCATTCAGGTAGTATTAATATAGCGGAGATAGATTTCAATTCCACTCTGGTGCGATTAAAACAATTCAGGATCCCGCAGGGGGTGTTGTACGAGCTACGATTTCAATTCCACTCTGGTGCGATTAAAACATGTAATAGCTGAGCAGACAGTAGATAAGGATTTACAGATTTCAATTCCACTCTGGTGCGATTAAAACCGAGATGCTATAAGAAAAGCAGGGCAACCACAATTTAATTTCAATTCCACTCTGGTGCGATTAAAACGGGGGTACGCTGAGTCAGGGATGAAAATGTTTCCCAGTATTTCAATTCCACTCTGGTGCGATTAAAACTTGTCCCTCAGCCAGATGCACCCGCTCCGCCATGTCATATTTCAATTCCACTCTGGTGCGATTAAAACGTAGTAATCGTTCTTGACCGCTTCTTCAATCAAGCTTGAATTTCAATTCCACTCTGGTGCGATTAAAACGGTATAATCATCCAGAACCCATGGTACGGGCATTCAAATTTCAATTCCACTCTGGTGCGATTAAAACATGCATATCGTACTATCGCACTGCTTTCTCAGAGTTATTTCAATTCCACTCTGGTGCGATTAAAACTTTACTGAGGCTTATTATGTTGTTTTACCTAACAAGATATTTCAATTCCACTCTGGAGCGATTAAAACAAAATTGGTTTGGTCTGGATTCCTAAGGGGATGGTAT
>JBMFJZ010000049.1:0-1494 GCA_049973045.1 Bacteroidota bacterium
CGATTAAAACACATTTTCCAATCAAGAAAACCAACCTGCGTAACGATATTTCAATTCCACTCTGGTGCGATTAAAACTTAATTGGGCTTTTCATAGTCATTTCTTAGTCAATTCAATTTCAATTCCACTCTGGTGCGATTAAAACAATCACAACCTACACCGCCAGCCGTGGAGACGCCAACATTTCAATTCCACTCTGGTGCGATTAAAACAAATGCTTTCAAAAATTATTCCCTCATATTCATGTAAATTTCAATTCCACTCTGGTGCGATTAAAACTGCCCGAAACGCGCGATCATGTCTGCGCGATAGCGATATTTCAATTCCACTCTGGTGCGATTAAAACCCTTCGCGATGCACACTCCAGTCCCACGCGGAGCGCATTTCAATTCCACTCTGGTGCGATTAAAACCCTCAATCGCGTCCCAGTCTTTTGCACGCATGTGTGCGATTTCAATTCCACTCTGGTGCGATTAAAACGGTCATTGCACGGCTCAGACCAGCGCGCCAGGACTACATTTCAATTCCACTCTGGTGCGATTAAAACAAATCTTTTCATGTTCTGCTCTTTCTCCTTCAAATGAGATTTCAATTCCACTCTGGTGCGATTAAAACTATAAGAGAAGCTATTACAGCCCTCATTGCCAAAGGGATTTCAATTCCACTCTGGTGCGATTAAAACAGATATCCTGCGATTAGTACTTGTAATACGCTTTGATATTTCAATTCCACTCTGGTGCGATTAAAACCGACAGAAGCCTGATAAAACAAACCGTTCCCGTATTCGATTTCAATTCCACTCTGGTGCGATTAAAACATAATGAACAGCGTTTAACTCCTACAAACCCTGCCCTATTTCAATTCCACTCTGGTGCGATTAAAACAATTGATAGTAGCATGAACACAGTATTTAAAATTACATTTCAATTCCACTCTGGTGCGATTAAAACATCCGCAACCGCTTCACCAACGATTGCTGCAATCAAGATTTCAATTCCACTCTGGTGCGATTAAAACCATACTACCGCCTCGTGCCGCCGTGCCCACCTCGGCATTTCAATTCCACTCTGGTGCGATTAAAACCGCTAAAGGATGGGGCTACGAAATTGAAAAATTTCATATTTCAATTCCACTCTGGTGCGATTAAAACTTATGATAGTATGTATTAAAATCTTGTAAAGCCTTATTTCAATTCCACTCTGGTGCGATTAAAACTCGCTCAGCTTCTTGTGTGACGCTCCCTCAAACAGATTTCAATTCCACTCTGGTGCGATTAAAACTGCAATACGGTTCATTAACCGTTTGCGTAGTGTCTATCATTTCAATTCCACTCTGGTGCGATTAAAACGTCGCCCCCCACTACGTCATAGTCATATTTTATAACAATTTCAATTCCACTCTGGTGCGATTAAAACCAATGTTGGCAAGATAGAACACCGGCTTCTGATAGATTTCAATTCCACTCTGGTGCGATTAAAACAACCTCCTCCGCAA
>JBMFJZ010000050.1:0-1236 GCA_049973045.1 Bacteroidota bacterium
GTTATACTCCTTCAAGAAGTACACACCACTTTTCAAGGGATACATATCCTTTGATACAAGCGTCCCGTCCTCTTTCTGGAGGAGAAACAGCCTCATACCTTCTCCTCGTGCGATTTCCTTGACAAGATCAAGGTTTACGGGGCGGGTGTAGGAATAGGTTTGCTTGTAGGTTGTAATCACTACAGGCGAAGGTATGCTATCCTCAACGGACAGCGTAGGGGAGGTGTTCTCCTCTGGGGCATCCTGGTTCTCGAGGTCGTCCATTTTTTTCTCCTTTCTTTTGGTTTTTGTTTTCGCATGCACTCTGCATGCGTTGCGTATATAAATATAATGGAATAATATTGCGATTGCAAGATCTGTAAAAGAGCAATGATGTATTGATTCTGTTAGCTTTTGGGAGGGGGAAGAGGTGAACCGAGTCAAGTAGATGTAGCTGTAGATGTAGTAGATGTAAATAAAAATAAGCAGAGGCACGGGAAGAAAGGAGATATATTGGTGTTGCTAATGGAGGGACAAAGACCCATGCCTCTGCACGAGGGATTATTTTTCTTGGAATAAAGATTCGGGAATTTGTGCCAATCGTCTTTCAGCAATTTCTATATATTCAGAATTCAATTCTATCCCAATCCAATTCCTGCCTAATTTTTTGGCGACAATTAGTGTTGTCCCACTACCACAAAAGGGGTCTAAAACTATCCCGTTAGGTGGGCATGCTGCCTTGATGGGAATTTCGCATAGTGCTTCAGGAAAAACAGCAAAGTGGTCGGTGGAGACCCCCAACTCTTTTTGGAAATTGTGCGGCTCAGGGTTTATCTGCCAGACGGTGGGAATGTTTTTACCTAATGTGCTTATTGTTCTTTCGGGATTTCTTGTTTTATATTCATGTTCTTCTTTTGGTATTCTTGTGCTTCTCGCTCTCGGACTTCCAAACATTTCCGCATTGGGATTGCTTGTAAATTTGCCTTGATACAATCTTTCTCTATGTGGATTATTTTCTTTGTATGGCTCTTTATTAAAAAATCCTGTATTTGCCTCTGGGACTTCGCTTAATTTGCCTTGATAATTCGGACTTGCTTTCTGTTTCCATTCAATTACCGTTCCTGTTCGTTTTGACCAATCATTTTTACCATATTTACTTATCTCTTCTTCGCTCGCCTTAAATTGTGGTTGCCCTGCTTTTCGTATAGCATCTCGAACACGATGGTTAAATTTATTTACTTCATTACCTCCAGCCCA
>JBMFJZ010000051.1:0-1180 GCA_049973045.1 Bacteroidota bacterium
CTCGCAATGACACCTCGTGCTTACTGTCATTGCGAACCCGCCGAAGGCGGGTGAAGTCCGCCAAAGGCGGATCCGCCGAAGGCGGACCTCCCCCTGGAAACTAGCATGATGAAGTCCGCCGAAGGCGGACCTCCCCTGGAAACTGTCACTCGGGACTCGCAATGACCGCCACGGTTTAGCAATCATCGCTTAGCTCTCTGTTACCCGGGCACAATCCCGCGCACCTGTCCCGGCTCCGCGAGCCAGAACAGAAGCTATATCTGCTCGTAGAGGTCATCCCAAGATTCATTCACGCTATTAATCAAGGCAATTTTCTTCCGCCGTGAGCCAGCTTTAATTTGTTTCTCCCTGCGAATAGCGTCGCTCACATCGCTGAACGCTTCAAAGTAAACTAACTTGTCTATGTTGTATCTTCTGGTAAAACCACTCCCCGACTTCGTTTTGTGTTCATACACCCTCCTCTTAAGGTCGTTGGTAACCCCAGTGTAGAGAACGCCATTCTTTTTATTTGACATGATGTAAACAAAATACAAGCGGCTCACTTGAACCTCCGTTCTACCTTTCATTGCAAAGCGGCCAAAGGCGGAAAGATCATGCCGTCACTCTATGCCTTACGAGCAATGCCACCGGGAGATTGCTTCGTCGTGGCGCCTTCGGCGCCACTCCTCGCAATGACACTCCATGGCCCCTGTCATTGCGAGTCCGCCGTCAGGCGGACGCCGAATACCACCAAGGGATTGCGTCGTCGTGGCGCCTTCGGCGCCACTCCTCGCAATGACAGCGCCGATATAGGCTTGTCGCCCCGCTCTCGGTGACCCCAGAGCGATGTCACAATAAAAAAATCCCGTGGCGCCTTTGGCACCACGGGATCTATAAACCTACCGACTCGGGTCGGGAAGGCTACGAGATTACTTCAGCATCATCATCTTCATTGTCTTGACGAAGTCGCCAGCGACAATGCGGTAGAAGTAGATGCCACTCGGGACGCTCAGACCAGCGTTATCCTTCCCATCCCAGTTCACCGTCCAGTATCCTGGCTCAAAGTTCTCGCCGTTGAGCAACGTGCGAACCTTCTCACCAAGGATGTTGTAGATCTCAAGTGTTACCGGCGATGCCTTCGGCACACCGAACTTGATCGTTGTGGTCGGGTTGAATGGGTTAGGATAGTTCTGACTTATAC
>JBMFJZ010000052.1:0-1176 GCA_049973045.1 Bacteroidota bacterium
CAGAGTGGAATTGAAATCTATCTCCGCTATATTAATACTACCTGAATGAGTGAGGTTTTAATCGCACCAGAGTGGAATTGAAATTTACTTTGTAATCGTGCTCATTCAATTTATCAAGACCTTGTTTTAATCGCACCAGAGTGGAATTGAAATATTGCAAGTAATGATTTTCCAATAAGGACTTGTTCCTTGTTTTAATCGCACCAGAGTGGAATTGAAATCTTAATTGTAAATTTATAGCGTCACCTTTATTTATTAGTTTTAATCGCACCAGAGTGGAATTGAAATGTTCGCTTTTTGAGCGGCGGCGAAATCATCAAAATAAGTTTTAATCGCACCAGAGTGGAATTGAAATGTTCAAATTTGTATCGGAAGGCGACTCAGTTGCGGGGGTTTTAATCGCACCAGAGTGGAATTGAAATTTATCTATTTTATTCTCGTTGCTCTTAACAAAAATCTGTTTTAATCGCACCAGAGTGGAATTGAAATATTGAAAAAAGTTGGAACAACAGAAAAATAGAGTCGGTTTTAATCGCACCAGAGTGGAATTGAAATCGAAGCAAAAACAAAAGCTTGACTTGTTGTAGTCGAGTTTTAATCGCACCAGAGTGGAATTGAAATGCGATAAGTATCCTTATACTTGGGAATGGGCACGGGAGTTTTAATCGCACCAGAGTGGAATTGAAATTCCGTTTTGTTTAGAAATCGCCTCCCAATACAAAACGGTTTTAATCGCACCAGAGTGGAATTGAAATTTTAATAACGAAATTTCAATAATAGCTGATGATATCATGTTTTAATCGCACCAGAGTGGAATTGAAATTATTTCGATATGATTCCTCTTGATTATGGAATACCTCGTTTTAATCGCACCAGAGTGGAATTGAAATGAAAATGCATCTGAAGTCGATTGGGTTAAATTTGTAGGTTTTAATCGCACCAGAGTGGAATTGAAATGGAAGAACGGTAAGCGACCGCTTTACTTCATAGCCGCGTTTTAATCGCACCAGAGTGGAATTGAAATGAAATTGGCGATATTGGTAAAGAAAAAGGGAAAAAGAGTTTTAATCGCACCAGAGTGGAATTGAAATGGTCAGTGCAGCTTGACAGCGACTGGACAGCTGCTTTGTTTTAATCGCACCAGAGTGGAATTGAAATTGCTTGAAGTTTCTACAT
>JBMFJZ010000053.1:0-1151 GCA_049973045.1 Bacteroidota bacterium
AGAAGCCCAGACTCACCATTTCAATTCCACTCTGGTGCGATTAAAACGAGTGAGGGGGGTAAGGGTTTCGAACGTAGAGATAATTTCAATTCCACTCTGGTGCGATTAAAACCAAGCATATTTCCTTCTCCCTGTTCCTGAGTCTTCGCCATTTCAATTCCACTCTGGTGCGATTAAAACCATGCTCCTTAAATTGTTGTTGATTATTGCTCTCTTATTTCAATTCCACTCTGGTGCGATTAAAACTCACGTGCCCATCGAGGTAACATCGATTGTTCAAGCTATTTCAATTCCACTCTGGTGCGATTAAAACCGTTGTTTCAGGAACGATTGAGGTTTATGCAATTTAATTTCAATTCCACTCTGGTGCGATTAAAACTGCAAGTAATGATTTTCCAATAAGGACTTGTTCCTGATTTCAATTCCACTCTGGTGCGATTAAAACAGATACTAATGAGATAGTGATTGGCGCTTCTACAATATTTCAATTCCACTCTGGTGCGATTAAAACTTTAGGCATACTTGTTACCAAATCGTTTCAAGTTGTATTTCAATTCCACTCTGGTGCGATTAAAACGCCCTTGGGGTAGATATATTTACCTTTCTTATCGATATTTCAATTCCACTCTGGTGCGATTAAAACCCACAATGACCTCCGCCCGCAGGGATTTTACATCCTCATTTCAATTCCACTCTGGTGCGATTAAAACAAGTCTCTTCTCAACTTAATCTGCCCCTTACCTAAATAATTTCAATTCCACTCTGGTGCGATTAAAACAGTTCTAAAAAAGACGGGAAGTTTATGGTGGAACATCATTTCAATTCCACTCTGGTGCGATTAAAACCCAAAATTGCGACCTTTGGCTTTATAGCTGGCTCGAATTTCAATTCCACTCTGGTGCGATTAAAACTTGATAATGCGTTCATCAATTACCTTCTTTTCACTCATTTCAATTCCACTCTGGTGCGATTAAAACTTGCTGATCTTGCTCAATAAACTCAAATTCGATTTTCTATTTCAATTCCACTCTGGTGCGATTAAAACTTCTTGTAGTTTTTGATGATCTTTACTTTTTGCATAATTTCAATTCCACTCTGGTGCGATTAAAACCGAGATGCTATACGAAAAGCAGGGCAACCACAATTTAATT
>JBMFJZ010000054.1:0-1148 GCA_049973045.1 Bacteroidota bacterium
GAGCGCTGCTGCCGACGCATACACTTGTTTTAATCGCACCAGAGTGGAATTGAAATGACCTGTTACGCTGGCAGACGCCTTTCTAATAAAAGGTTTTAATCGCACCAGAGTGGAATTGAAATTTGAAGAGCAGTATACCATACCCCATCATCTCCAGCATGTTTTAATCGCACCAGAGTGGAATTGAAATCGCAACCCGTAGCGGTTAAAACTCTTAATTCAGGACTGTTTTAATCGCACCAGAGTGGAATTGAAATGGAAGTATTTGATAACATCCTTGCAGAGTTATGATGCGTTTTAATCGCACCAGAGTGGAATTGAAATCAGGTCCCCGCCGCTCGAAGGACGGGTGTGTTTACAGTTTTAATCGCACCAGAGTGGAATTGAAATCGACGTAAGAGGGAACAATAAGGTATCCCCTTCTCTGTTTTAATCGCACCAGAGTGGAATTGAAATGGCGAGCAGATAACCCAAGCGGCGCCCCAAATTTCGGTTTTAATCGCACCAGAGTGGAATTGAAATAGCGGCGCCCCAAATTTCGCACGCGAGAACCCTAAGGTTTTAATCGCACCAGAGTGGAATTGAAATCTGACTTTTTTGTATTTGATTTTGATTCCCCTGATAAGTTTTAATCGCACCAGAGTGGAATTGAAATTATCTCTTGGGTCGTAATAAAGAGTCGCGCTTTGCCCGTTTTAATCGCACCAGAGTGGAATTGAAATCTTCGACGAACTCAATCTCAGTCGAATTTGAGATGACGTTTTAATCGCACCAGAGTGGAATTGAAATAAGTCGTTCCTTAAGCGCTCGTTATGCTCAAGCTCGGTTTTAATCGCACCAGAGTGGAATTGAAATTTGGGATGCCCTGCGCTGCTGCCGTACTCGAAGGTGGGTTTTAATCGCACCAGAGTGGAATTGAAATGGGGTAGACATTGCTGCGCCCGGAGCTTGGGACCTCCGTTTTAATCGCACCAGAGTGGAATTGAAATTCCTTTGCAGTGACAATCGCCGCCTTCATCTCTTCGAGTTTTAATCGCACCAGAGTGGAATTGAAATCTTGATAATCTCAAGCGCAAGGGGCTCGGGAATAATTGTTTTAATCGCACCAGAGTGGAATTGAAATAATCTGCTCTGGTATGTGAACAGAC
>JBMFJZ010000055.1:0-1106 GCA_049973045.1 Bacteroidota bacterium
TGCTTGACGAATTTCAATTCCACTCTGGTGCGATTAAAACCGAGACGCCGACACGCGCAAGCTGATTACTGACCAATTTCAATTCCACTCTGGTGCGATTAAAACCCATTGGAGCTTATCTTTGCCGGAGTGTGTTGAAGCATTTCAATTCCACTCTGGTGCGATTAAAACGCAACAGCTTCACCAACGATTGCCGCAATCAAGAGGTATTTCAATTCCACTCTGGTGCGATTAAAACTTTTATTTTATAGTTTACCTGATGTTATAATTGATAGATTTCAATTCCACTCTGGTGCGATTAAAACAAGGCGTCGTAAAAACAACGCCTCATCGTGGACGTTTATTTCAATTCCACTCTGGTGCGATTAAAACTCGTGGGGACTAATAAACGAAAGGAGGTGAAAAAAATTTCAATTCCACTCTGGTGCGATTAAAACGAAACTAAAAGCGAAACGATTCCCGCTTCTCTATTAATTTCAATTCCACTCTGGTGCGATTAAAACTGCTTTATCAAAATTTTCTTTCTCAACATCATTCAAATTTCAATTCCACTCTGGTGCGATTAAAACGTGACCTCCAAAAATAAAAAAAGCCCGCCTTTACAGATTTCAATTCCACTCTGGTGCGATTAAAACCTCTAACCATAGACCGGGGGAATTTACGCCTTCACTTATTTCAATTCCACTCTGGTGCGATTAAAACCCTGTATGCATTTACAACAACTCCTCTGAAGTGCAATTTCAATTCCACTCTGGTGCGATTAAAACCCCGTTGTCTCCCTTTATTGTAGCCCTGTTTGACGAGATTTCAATTCCACTCTGGTGCGATTAAAACCTTTCTGGTTCACTTAGTTAAAAATAAAAAAAAGCAATTTCAATTCCACTCTGGTGCGATTAAAACCAGCCAACCATACTACCGCCTCGTGCCGTGCCCAGCATTTCAATTCCACTCTGGTGCGATTAAAACAAATAAGCAGTTTCAATCATATGTTCAAAAAATGCTATTTCAATTCCACTCTGGTGCGATTAAAACCGGGCTTTTTTTATTTTTGGAGGTCACCTATGAGAAATTTCAATTCCACTCTGGTGCGATTAAAACAATGCTTT
>JBMFJZ010000056.1:0-1035 GCA_049973045.1 Bacteroidota bacterium
GGGGTGGCGTGCGGGACTGTTCGGGTTTTAATCGCACCAGAGTGGAATTGAAATTTATTCATCCTCATGATTATGTTTTCAAGTCTCATTGTTTTAATCGCACCAGAGTGGAATTGAAATACAAAGACGATTTTTATGTTGTCGCCTTTGCGAATAAGTTTTAATCGCACCAGAGTGGAATTGAAATGAGGGTGATTCGGCTACAACAAGTCAAGCTTTTGTTTGTTTTAATCGCACCAGAGTGGAATTGAAATTAATACAAACTCTTGATGTAATAGTTAATGGTGGTGATGTTTTAATCGCACCAGAGTGGAATTGAAATAACTAAATAATAAATTTAAAAGTAATGCGATGTATGTTTTAATCGCACCAGAGTGGAATTGAAATTACACGTTTTTAATTTCTCTGGTATTTCTTTTTTTGGGTTTTAATCGCACCAGAGTGGAATTGAAATTTTTGATGGGTATGTATATGATATCGGACAATTAAGTTTTAATCGCACCGGAGTGGAATTGAAATCGTTGTAGGGTATGATCATTTTAACTAACAGCATAGGTTTTAATCGCACCAGAGTGGAATTGAAATCACTGATTTTTCTCCAGAATCTGGTGATGTCTCTCTGTTTTAATCGCACCAGAGTGGAATTGAAATGACCGTTAACATAACAACCTCAAACATTATTTGTGGTTTTAATCGCACCAGAGTGGAATTGAAATTCCTCTTAACACCAGCCAGTGCTAAGAGGATGGCGACCCGTTTTAATCGCACCAGAGTGGAATTGAAATGGGTTTCAGTAAAACCCTAATTGCCCGGATTTCAATGTTTTAATCGCACCAGAGTGGAATTGAAATAGCTGTGCGTGAGTGGCTTGGCGACCGTCAAGTGGGTTTTAATCGCACCAGAGTGGAATTGAAATAACCCGCTCTCAATCGTCCACTGCGCCATCGTGACGGGTTTTAATCGCACCAGAGTGGAATTGAAATACATAAGCCCCAGCGGGGACTCCTGCGGGGGTGTAAGGTTTTAATCGCACCA
>JBMFJZ010000057.1:0-949 GCA_049973045.1 Bacteroidota bacterium
CTATTGCTACGTTTTAATCGCACCAGAGTGGAATTGAAATTTGAAGAATTGGGAAATTCATGGTGGATTTACTACGGTTTTAATCGCACCAGAGTGGAATTGAAATTTTCGCCGATAAATCAGAACAGTGGGTGAGTCGGCAGTTTTAATCGCACCAGAGTGGAATTGAAATCGGCGAAGGAGGCTTGTGCATGAGGCAGGTGGTGCTGAGTTTTAATCGCACCAGAGTGGAATTGAAATGTTTTTCAATCATGCCACAGCTTTATCTTCCGTGCCGTTTTAATCGCACCAGAGTGGAATTGAAATTATGAGAGAGAAGGTAGACTCTAACACGTGGATTCAGTTTTAATCGCACCAGAGTGGAATTGAAATTATCTTGATACTGTTGGCAAGCTCACAATTGGTGTGGTTTTAATCGCACCAGAGTGGAATTGAAATGTAATTTATAGTTATGTTTTTGAATTTCATCCAGATGTGTTTTAATCGCACCAGAGTGGAATTGAAATATCGCTTGCACTGTCATACAGGGCTGCAAGCTGTTGTGTTTTAATCGCACCAGAGTGGAATTGAAATTAAGAACGAAGCGGAGCGCAGGTATGAAGCTTACCGTTTTAATCGCACCAGAGTGGAATTGAAATAGAGATTAGCAATTCGTATGATAGACGAGCAAGGGTGTTTTAATCGCACCAGAGTGGAATTGAAATTGGTACAAAACAGGCTTCCGTGCGATATGCTTATAGTTTTAATCGCACCAGAGTGGAATTGAAATTACGCAAAATCAACAGCGTTTCTACGACTGGTACGGGTTTTAATCGCACCAGAGTGGAATTGAAATTCTGCCAACTTGGGGTAGTTTGGTACTTGTAACTTGGTTTTAATCGCACCAGAGTGGAATTGAAATTTGGATGTAATTTTTTAAGAGTTTGAAAAACGTATTTGTTTTAATCGC
>JBMFJZ010000058.1:0-871 GCA_049973045.1 Bacteroidota bacterium
CCAGAGTGGAATTGAAATTGCTAGCGCTGCCGCAGATGGATAGACCTTGCCTTGAGTTTTAATCGCACCAGAGTGGAATTGAAATGAACGGGACGTAAGGGTATTCATGCTTAAATAAGAGGTTTTAATCGCACCAGAGTGGAATTGAAATATGTTATTAAAGAGAAGGTTAATATTAAAGCCACAACCGTTTTAATCGCACCAGAGTGGAATTGAAATCTGACTCAGAATGCGGTGTGTATCTTACTACAATAGGACGTTTTAATCGCACCAGAGTGGAATTGAAATAGAGCGAGAAGCACAAGAATACCAAAAGAAGGGCAGGAATGTTTTAATCGCACCAGAGTGGAATTGAAATGCTCTATACTTTTCTTTTTAGCTTTTTTTAATTCATCCGTTTTAATCGCACCAGAGTGGAATTGAAATCTGACTCAGAATGCGGTGTGTATCTTACTACAATAGGGTTTTAATCGCACCAGAGTGGAATTGAAATAAAAGCGATTAGCAGCAATCCCTGAATCTTTATTTCGTTTTAATCGCACCAGAGTGGAATTGAAATCATTAACTACTGATACTGCCAGCTTTGCTACAACTCCGTTTTAATCGCACCAGAGTGGAATTGAAATTTACTTTATCTAAACTCAGTCCACATAAACCAACTCGTTTTAATCGCACCAGAGTGGAATTGAAATCTTGAACAATCGATGTTACCTCGATGGGCACGTGAACAGTTTTAATCGCACCAGAGTGGAATTGAAATCAAACGTGCAGGTGTTTGATACTTACGAAGATGCACTGTTTTAATCGCACCAGAGTGGAATTGAAATAGTGTTAAAATTTACGTTCGCATTATACAATGCAGGTTTTAATC
>JBMFJZ010000059.1:0-845 GCA_049973045.1 Bacteroidota bacterium
AGCTCTAAAACAACTGAAGTGTATACTCATGTCAGTACAACAGTGCTTGGTCGGATTGTGAGCCCTCTCGACCAAGTGATAAAATAAACGCAATACTGCGTATAACGTACCGGAGACGGTTGGATATACGCAATGAGGGTTCGGTTATACAGGAGTTAGCCGAAACGCCCTTTAAGGGTACGGTATAATCAACCAATCACAAACAACAATCATAGGAGAACCATTATGAAACTCGGAGATGATGAACAAAAAGTAGCCGAGTACTTTTTCAAAAGTGCTGGCGATGTTTCAAATATGAGCGTCCTAACAAATAGGAGGCTCGTTGTAATCTATGGCAACGCTGAGGAGAGCTATCCCATCAGCAAAATCACCGCAGTCAAATTCATCTTCAACAGAAGTTGGGCGATGATTATAATCGGTGCTATCATTGCACTCATCGGTTTAGCAATGCTCGGAAGTAATGCCGGTGCGGGCTTGGTTGCCTTACTTATCGGAGCAGCGCTTGTCTACTTCGGCTGGAAAGGAAAAACCCGACTACTCATTAAGCAAATGGGTGGTGAAAAATTTTATGCTGTAAGAGGAAAAGACAAGGCCCTCCAAGATTTCATTGAGTCTGTAAACAGTAAATTGTCCTAGCGGGCGCTTCGGCTAACAGCACAAACCACGACACTCCCTTTATTGAAAAGGATTATTGTGGTCGTTCCACAGTTTTTGCCGCGAAGAATTTGCCATTTTATAGCGGCAAAAACTGCGGCGTGGTTTGTGCAGACGTTATGTGAAAATGCGCCGCCACACAGGTTTCCGCTAACTGTAAGGGTTTGTTTCAGACCGTGAAGTTTCGTAGA
>JBMFJZ010000060.1:0-804 GCA_049973045.1 Bacteroidota bacterium
GCCTTCAGGCGAGAAATTCCATAAACATGTATTTCAATTCCACTCTGGTGCGATTAAAACCTGAAATTTCCCTTCCGCAGTGCTCGCAGTCCATCAATTTCAATTCCACTCTGGTGCGATTAAAACCCAAACGGGATAGTTTTAGACCCCTTCTGTGGTAGTATTTCAATTCCACTCTGGTGCGATTAAAACGGCGCAGCCATTTTTGATAGCAGTCGTAGCAAAGATATTTCAATTCCACTCTGGTGCGATTAAAACCTTATGGCTCGCTGAGAGGAAGAATTCCGCTAAGCCATTTCAATTCCACTCTGGTGCGATTAAAACGCAAGCTCACCGGGCTGCCAACTTGGTCAATTATATATTTCAATTCCACTCTGGTGCGATTAAAACAAGTTTCTACATACATATCTGATGCAGGCATTTAGTGCATTTCAATTCCACTCTGGTGCGATTAAAACTCGAAGAGCAATCTTCAGCAAGACTAAACTAACTTTATTTCAATTCCACTCTGGTGCGATTAAAACCAATAGATACCGAAGATGACTTGTTTGTCGCAAATACATTTCAATTCCACTCTGGTGCGATTAAAACCTGTGAGCTGCTCTCGCAAGCTCACCGGGCTGCCAACTATTTCAATTCCACTCTGGTGCGATTAAAACGCGGATACCATAGGGTTCATTTTTCACAATGTCATATTTCAATTCCACTCTGGTGCGATTAAAACAGGTTGTCCGTGTCACATTGCACCGCATAAACGATTTGATTTCAATTCCACTCTGGTGCGATTAAAACAGGAATTTGCGG
>JBMFJZ010000061.1:0-799 GCA_049973045.1 Bacteroidota bacterium
TCCAGAATGCTCCTAATCTACCACACTCCATAATTTTCCCGATCCGACTCATGCGGTAAAGATTACTGCTGGGATCAGATGCGGCAAACTCGAGGGCTACCTTTGCATCATCATCAAAAAAGGCTTTTGCTATCATAGTTCATTCTCCTCTTTTTGGATTACGTTTTGCAACTCTTTGTAAATCTTAACCTGTTCCTTTCTTTCCAAAATCTCATCAGCATGTTGATAACCATACTTTTTTAGGATGCTATAGTAAACATCTTCTCCACAAGCCCTTTTCATTTCACCCATTGTCTTTAAAAAGGCAAAATCCTTTGTGGTGGATTTTTTCGTTTTAGCCGTTTGGCTCTCCTTCCGTTTTCGCCACCTTTGCCTGCCATTATCATCTCTGTACCATTCGGCATGATTCATCCGCCATCGCTCGACGAAATCGGGGGATGTAACCTCTAATCCCAGCCCTCGCTTCATACAGATTCTTACGAGGGCATTTGACCTTGCAGCCTCAAGGGCTGTTCCCAGGTCTTGCTGAGCATTACGAATTCTCCCGGTTCCCCACGCAGTTCCCAACTCAAAATCTCCCACGGAAAGTGTGTACTCCACACATACCTCACGGATTGTCCCATCCTTGTTTTTCTCCTCTTTCATGCCACCCGTTGGCTTTAAAGTCCAATTTGGGAAAACCTCATTCAGTCTTCGGACATAAAAGGGGTAGGGAAGATAAATAGCTCCAGTGGGAAGAATCTCATACTCCGACTCACCGGGAGGCTCGAGGAATCGCTTCATCTCGTTGGCTTCCATC
>JBMFJZ010000062.1:0-780 GCA_049973045.1 Bacteroidota bacterium
GTCATTTACTCCTATTGCTCAAAGTGTATTTGTAGGTTAGATTCATGTGGTCATATTTTCCCAGGTAAGTTATCAAAGTGGCTGCCATCAAGGAAACAAAGTAATTATACTTTTTGGGATATATTAGGAGTGATACTACCCCTGATAGTCCTATTTGTATTTCCTCAATTTTGGCTTTGGAAAACCAAAATCTTATTGTTTGTCTTCTGGGTATTGTTTATTATTGCATTTGCTGAAATCAAACTATTTGTTTGTAAAGAATGCAAAAATGAAAAATGCCTGGCACATGTTAAGAAAAAAATGGAGTGACATAATATTGCAACTTCGCACAACATCGGATAAAAGGCTTCATTTCACTACGCTTAAATTGCCTTCGGCAACTTCTTTTATCCGCAAGACGTTATCTGCTCATTGAGAGCAAGAAAGCGAGGTGAAGATTATTTGGTCTAATTTAGGTATTATATTTTTTATACTATTTTTCGTTGGGTGTATTCTTGGAATAATTGTAATTGTCCAGAAATTGATAATAGGTGAATTAGAGAATATTCTGTTTCTCTTTGTTCCCATACTTATGCTTTTCATTGGAGCTGTAAGTTTTCTTAAAAAGGAAAAATGGCGTGATATTAAAGACAAATATCTTTTACCGATGTTTATCTTTGTTTTTGGGTGTTGCCTTGTTTATCTGCTTTTTACATATATAAAGGAAGGCTTTCTATTTCTAAACCTCATAACATTTTTCTTCGTTATCATAATATTTGGGACTCTGCGAGAATACCTTGC
>JBMFJZ010000063.1:0-772 GCA_049973045.1 Bacteroidota bacterium
CAGCCTCAGGCAACGCAAACCGAATCGTTGTGCTCGGGTTAAATGGATTCGGGTAGTTCTGCTCAAGTGCATAACCACCTGGTTTTGTCTCCTGCTTTTCTGCCTGTGCTTCAGCTGTAACGGGGCTTAGCTTTGTTCCAGTTGAGGGGACAAAATCCGAAGCAAATCGCGGCAAAATCTGATATCCTCCAGTTACGACTGATGCGCCTGACGTAAATTGAGATACAATGCCAGTCACATCTTGTGGCCAGGTTGGTTCTGCGATGGAATCACATGGCATATCCTTATCAATTCGCATTGTGAGCGTTGTCCCCGGTCCGGTGGCATCATCGTAAATCGTCATGTTAGCATCGCTTCCGGGAGTAGGCCAAGCTACTGATGTAGATGCTTTTCGGACATGCTTGATGGTGACCAGCTGCCCTTCATAAGCTTCCGCATCCGCAAGAAGTGATCCAATGGTAACGACCTTCGGTGCGGGAAGCGATTTTCCACTGGCGATGACAACGATATCTGTGAGGGTATTCGCTACTTGAATTTCCGTTAGACCGCGGTACTGGGTAATCTTCCCTGTAACCCGGATGGAATCACCAACATTGAGGAACGGAACGATAGTGCCCGGCGCATAGACATCGATGCCAGCCGTTGCATCCTGGATATAATATGAGAAGGCATTCGATGAGAGGAGAAAGTTTGGAGATGTCACGACACCAAACACAGTGACAACCTGATTCATCCGATCAGGCTTCCCGTCAAGGGGTGATGTATCAACTCG
>JBMFJZ010000064.1:0-748 GCA_049973045.1 Bacteroidota bacterium
ATGCACGCTTTTCCAAGAACGTGCTGGTCATCGCGCCGGGGTTGACCGTCAAGAGCCGTCTGGCGGTGTTGGAATCAGCGGGTGTGGGCAACTACTACGAGGCATTCGACATCGTGCCCTCAGCCCTGCTCGATAAGTTACGGCAGGGCAAGGTGCTGGTGCGCAACTGGCACGCCCTGGCCTGGGAGAGCGAAGAGCAGATCAAGAAGCGGCGCAGTGTGGACAAGCGCGGTGCGAAGAGCGACGAGGCCTACACCCGCGAGGTGCTCGGCGAGATGGCGAATGCGAGGAACCTGCTGGTTATCAACGACGAGGCCCACCATGCCTGGCGCGTGAACTGGGAGGCGGAAGGCAAGTACCTGCGGCAGCGCGACCTGAAGGACAGCACCGAGGAGGCGACGGTGTGGATCGCGGGCTGGACCGGCTGCACCGCTCGCGGGGCATCCTGAAATGCTACGATTTTTCCGCCACGCCTTTTGCGCCATCGGGCAAGAAGAGGAGCAAGGAGGCGCTGTTCGGCTGGATCGTCAGCGACTTTGGCCTGAACGACGCCATTGAATCGGGGTTGGTCAAAACCCCGCGCGTGGTGGTGGGCTACGACGCCGTGCCCGACGCCAAGACCTACAAGTCGCGGCTCTACCACATCTACAACGACCCTGAAGTCAAGGACGACCTCAACCGACGCGCCAACCCCGAGGAGCCGCTCCCCGACCTGGTGCTGAACGCCTATTACCTGCTCGGCTACGAC
>JBMFJZ010000065.1:0-746 GCA_049973045.1 Bacteroidota bacterium
TATAAAGTAAAAGAAATTGGAATCTTTGGTTCTTATTTAAGGGGTAAGCAGGTAGAAAAAAGCGATCTTGATATATTTATTGAATCTGACGAAAGTGCTGAAATTGGTCTACTTGAATTTATACATTTAGAAAATTTTTAAGCATATACTTGGGGTGTAGGTTGATCTTGTGATGAAAAAGGGGCTGAAACCACATATAAGTAAGCATATTTTAAAGGATGAAAATTTCCTTTGAAGAAGAAAGAAGGAATAAGAGCAATTGAAATAAAAAGGAAGTTTAAACGATGAATAGAGAACAGGCAAAAAATCTGATAATTGAAACTTTTGAAAATCCTTTTAAGAAAGAAAGGTTTGTAGAATTCATTGCCAATCTATTTAAGAGCTATGATAGGACTAAAGCCCTTGAGCCGAGATATGGAACACAGGGGATTACCGAAAGATACCTTGATTTTATCAGCTCATGGGAAAGAATAGGTCGCTATGAAGATAAAGATGGAAAAAAGATTGACATATTGATAGTAAAACTAAAAAAAGGACAATCTCTTTACAGGGCAAGAACTGCCCAGAGAAACTTTGTTGCTGAATATTTAAGAGGAAAACTTGGAACAACTACAGAAAAAGATGCAGCCCTCGTTGCTTTCGTTTCTCCAGATGAAGAGGACTGGCGATTCTCTCTTGTAAAATTGGATTTCCGATTTGAAGAGACCCCCGCAGGAAAAATCAAAGTCAAAGAAGAATTTACTCCA
>JBMFJZ010000066.1:0-742 GCA_049973045.1 Bacteroidota bacterium
CTCAGTGAATCCCGCTTTGCGGGACCGGTTGCTCTTGTGCTGGGCAACGAAGCATGGGGAGTTTCTTCTGAGATCCTTTCCGAAGCCGATATACGCATTGCCATTCCACGGTTCGGGCAGGCGGAATCGCTCAACGTCACAGCGGCGGCGAGTATTTTCCTGTGGCATGTTGCGATCCACTTCCGACAATAGCGCTAGACTATCCATCACTCAATCGGTGTGACAGGATCTATCCGCCCCCGGCGAAAGCGGGCTGAGCTTCATGCACAGCAGCCAGGGCTCTGGCCACTTATGCTATTTACTATTTGAGATTCTGTGCGGACTTCCTTATATTATTTTTTGATGCATGAGGGAGAATTCCATGACGGTTATAGCTGTCCCTAAGGTACTTCGGGAGAAATTAGGTGAAGATGGAGCCGATGCCCTGATCAGCCTCATCAACCAGTCGCAATTGAACAACAAAGCCGACGTGCTTCAATTTGTAGAGGAGAAATTCGAGCGGCGACTGAGCGAAGAGATGGCGAAGATTAACCAGCGAATCACCGAAGAGATGGCGAAGATTAACGAGCGAATCAGCGAAGAGATAGCGAAGATTAACCAGCGAATCACCGAAGAGATAGCTAGAGTCAATCAGCGTATCAGCACAGAGATAGCTGGGATTAATGAGCGTATCAGCACAGAGATAGCTGGGATTAATGAGCGTATCAGCACAGAGATAGCTGGGATTAATGAGCGTATCAGC
>JBMFJZ010000067.1:0-727 GCA_049973045.1 Bacteroidota bacterium
CATTGCCAAGATCAGTATCAGACCAGTAGGCAAGAAACATGCTGTCTACTGTATTCTGACTCTTATTGATGATCCGATACTTCTTGAATACCATGTTCCCAAGTGCCCCAGTCTGATTATATCCCCAGATTGTGCACTGCACCTCAAGACCAATCGGATTCGTCCCGTAAAGAAAGGTTGTCTTCGCCGGGTTCAGATCATTGCTGACAAACCACAGAACCTCATCCGGAAATCCACTGCCAACCTTAGGAAACATCTGCCCGCTGCTGCTGTCATAAGCCATAGCTGGCGCACCATCACCAACAGGCCACTCATCATAATCCTTCTTCAGCTTCGCATATTCAGCAGGATCGTATAAACGATCATTCGGATCATTAAACCTCTGATAATCCCTGCGAACCTTGTACACACGGTATTTCGCTAAATCAGGATTATCAGCACTCCCATCCGGCAGTATCTTCCCAGCCTGAAGACCTTGTCTATAGGTGGAACCTCCAACCCGTAACTCACCATTGACGAACCCACCAAAAAGAAGCCCATCCTCGTAGATGGCTGTATTCGGAGTCCCTTTAGGCCAATAAAATCCTGCAACACCGGTATTCGGGTCAAAGGATCCATCACCGTTATTGCTCACCCACATAAGGATGGTATTGATATCGATATAATTATAGTGATCATCTGTCGCTGTTTTCCTTACTCCCTTGTCAACCCCATTAGAGGCAAAGAC
>JBMFJZ010000068.1:0-727 GCA_049973045.1 Bacteroidota bacterium
CGAATGCTCCATCGGAATAAGTTCTGGATTGTTCATTTGATTTGGATACCCTTTTGTCAGCAAAAGGTTAAATTCTCGCCATGCCTCATCATTCTTTTTTGCTTCTTGAAGATATAGTGGCAGTCTTAAAAAAGTGTCGACTGGATAGATTATCGAACCCTTGCCAATTTCTTTGTATGCATCTCTCAATAGCTTAATTGCATTTTCTAAATCTCCAGCATTCTTTTTGGCTGTAGCTTCCTTTAACAATGTATCCGGATCCTTTTTGAATAGATTAAACATAACTTACTTACTCCTTTGAGAATTTCGCCTAACATTTTGCGGATAAAAGAAGTTGCCAAAGGCAATTTGGGGGAAACCTTTTATCCGCTGTTATATGAAGTGGCGACATAATTAAATCACTCCCCAAACAACATGCCATACCACATCTGTCCAAAAATGTATACCAACTGCAGCCAGAAATCCAAATTTCCTGGAGTAATAGGCAGCAAAAAGTGAAAGTACTCCGTTGAGAAGAATAACCTCACTCATAAGAGCAAGTGGAATTTCATTAATATTATTCAAACCAAAAAGAATCATTACCGAAGGGATATGCCCGAAAGCAAATGCAAGAGCTGAGAAAACAGCGACAAGCCAAAAAATCTGATTTTGCCATCTCCTTTTTAAAACCATGTAGGAAATAAGCCATACCCAAAACGAGATGAAAAACAGACGAAATATTAGTTCT
>JBMFJZ010000069.1:0-720 GCA_049973045.1 Bacteroidota bacterium
ATCATTACATCATGAAGGAATTAGAGGTGGAATAAATCAATTTAATAAAATTTCGAGATTTGTTGATGTAGCAAATGTCTTATCAAAATTGGAACAAAAAGGACTGCCTAAGCCAAAAAAAATGGAGCCGGTGTTTGCATGCAAAGAAGCCGAAAAAGTGACACTTTTATATGATAAGAAATC
Organism: Bacteroidota bacterium; assembly: GCA_049973045.1. Classification (GTDB taxonomy): domain Bacteria; phylum Bacteroidota; class Ignavibacteria; order 0-14-0-80-59-12; family 0-14-0-80-59-12; genus JBMFJZ01. The sequence continues at coordinate 184 of JBMFJZ010000069.1, forward strand.
ATTGCTTAGAAAAATTATTGAATTTTTTAAGTGAAAAGTCTTGAGAACATTTTTTGCCAAACAAAACAGTCGCCTAACAGCGGATAAAAGGGAAATCAAAGATTTCCCCAAATTGCCTTCGGCAACTTCTTTTATCCGCAAAACGTTATATGAAATAGCAGTTTTTTAATTGGATAGGAGAAGAAATTGATGAAAAAAATTCTACTCTTAGCTACGGCATGGGAACCCGATTATTGGGAATCGGACAAGGAAGCACCGTATCCAAAAACCAACTATGCAGACCTACCTGAGTGGGATGATTTGTCTAAAAACTGTCCTTTGCCAGGGATTGGAAGGTACATCATACAAAAAAATAAAGATTACTCTTCAAATCAATTTGTTTATTTGAAAATAACAGGTATGAGATACGATCCCTCTACAAAGCAACCTTATTTTGACTTTAAGACTCTCATGAAATCTAAAACAGAAAGTTACAAATTGAAAGATCATCTTCTGAAGTTTAATCAAAATAAATTATTTTTTGCAATAGAATCTGAA
>JBMFJZ010000070.1:0-702 GCA_049973045.1 Bacteroidota bacterium
CGCGTACAGCGTGTTTTAATCGCAACAGAGTGGAATTGAAAGATCTGGACGAGGACTTTGTCGATTTCAGCGCGCGCGTTTTAATCGCACCAGAGTGGAATTGAAAGGGAGCGTGACGCCATATCTATCGAAAAGCGCTTGAGCGTTTTAATCGCACCAGAGTGGAATTGAAAGACAGAAAAGGGTGGCGACCGACAGCGGAGCTCTCGCGTTTTAATCGCACCAGAGTGGAATTGAAAGGAGTCGGCGGTGCGGAGTGCAATTAATGAGAAGGGGGTTTTAATCGCACCAGAGTGGAATTGAAAGAAGTGAGCGGCGGTGTAATAGTAGGTGGTTGATGCGGGTTTTAATCGCACCAGAGTGGAATTGAAAGGCGTTGTCTGCTGATGGGTCGATATAAGTGTAGCAGGTTTTAATCGCACCAGAGTGGAATTGAAAGCGATATAAGCGATTTTGCTTGTTCGGACGGTCCCGCGTTTTAATCGCACCAGAGTGGAATTGAAAGGTATTCGTCTCGGTTGACTGGTCCGTCTGCGAGAAATGTTTTAATCGCACCAGAGCGGAATTGAAAGGAGTATTCCTCGACTGTGTAGAAAAGGAAGGCGCCTGTTTTAATCGCACCAGAGTGGAATTGAAAGTGAAAGCAAAGCGTATCAACTTTGAGTTTATCGAACCGTTTTAATCGCACCAGAGTGGAATTGA
>JBMFJZ010000071.1:0-621 GCA_049973045.1 Bacteroidota bacterium
TTGCCACCGTAGTAATAAAAGGGGGAAATGATGTCTATTTTTCCGACGGAGCTATCGATGGGAAGCAATACTATTTGAACGACCTGTACAGCGATTCTTCCTCTGTCATAAACTTTTCAGGTGGTCAGGCCATGTTTACTGCGACTCTTCCTCCATATGGCTCGGCTGTTTACATTTTAAGCGATAGCCTTATTCGATTATCAATCCCCGTTATAACATCAATAAATGACCGGATTTCCAGCGGTTCAGTTCCCCAAAAGTTTGCACTGATGCAAAATTATCCCAATCCATTCAATCCATCAACAACCATTAAGTATTCAGTTCCAACAAATTCATTTGTAAGGCTTGAAGTTTTCAATTCTCTTGGGCAACTTGTACGAACATTAATTAACGAGGAGCAGAATGCTGGTACATATCAGGTTATCTTTGACGGGAAGGATCTCGCTTCAGGTGTGTACTTTTATCGACTCCTTGCCGGTGGATTTAGTATGACACGGAAAATGGTGCTAACAAAATGATTCTTCTTTTTGCTTTCTGGATAAGCAATTTGCTGGGACATGGTGCTATGGTTCAAGAGAAAGTTGCCATAAGAGCAGATTCTACTGGAAGAGCAATTGCCAG
>JBMFJZ010000072.1:0-617 GCA_049973045.1 Bacteroidota bacterium
CAATATACCTATATCCTTTCGGTTGGGTAATTTTTGGCATCCACCAATGCCATCTCCTTCCATATCCGAACATTTTAATCACCTCCTTTTCCTTTTTTCTTCAATTAATTTATGATGATAAGAACCTTCTCTTACCATCTTTGCCCCACATTTGGGACATTTTTCTTCTCTACATGGTATCCCTGCTTCATGCGGTTTTTTATAGCCACACTTCGGACATATACAAAATCCACCCGATCCCATGCCAAGTTTTACTTCGTCCATGGCGGTCCTCCTTTCCTGCCCCTTCCACCTTTACGGGCATAACCTCTATCCTCTTCCGCCCGATGAATATTGACACTTTTACATTGCGGACACTGGACAGGTCTTGGGCCTCCATAAGGGATCTCCCAAGTATGTCCACACTCGGAACATCTAAATTTTCTGGTTGCCATAATTTGTCACCTCCTTTGAAACAGCAATTTCATATAACGTTCCCAGCATAAAAAAATTGTTTGCGAAGCAAAAATTTGGGTGAGTGCCGTAAGGCACGAACCTTTTATGCTGTGTTATGTGCCCCGAACGAAGTGAGGGCAAGGCACGAAGTGCCGAGGAGTTTGAAAATCTGCAGTCCCGAC
>JBMFJZ010000073.1:0-571 GCA_049973045.1 Bacteroidota bacterium
AAAACAACATAATAAGCCTCAGTAAAAAAGGCATTTATAGGATTAGCTTTAATCCTTTGATATGCATCATAATCTATCCTGGGTATTTCCGTTGTACCCCAATCTGTCGCAGAGGGTCTATATACTCCCCGAATTAACACATATCCATCGGGTAGATCAAATAAACTTCCTGATCCATCTGCGGTAAATGTAAGGAATATCTCGTTTGGAGCAAGAGAAAAAATAATCTCATCACAGACAGTTTGGAGGGATGAAAGGATAATGGTATCATCCTGAATATATTCCATCCCCCTATCGTGGATTAGATCACGTATTCCCGTTATCACATCTTTTACCAGCATCTTTCTCCTCCCTCTTAGAGCTTAGCATAGCATCCTTAATAATAGATAATCCAATGGTAAAGAGCAAACCCGCCTCAAGTTTTAATGAAAGCAATTTATTGATTTCCTTCTTGATTATTTCCACTTCCATTTTCTATCTTTCTCTGTATTACCTTCCCGGTTAGGAATGAAATCATTAATGTAACTATTTCCCAATTGGGACTATATGTCCCCAATGTAAAAATCGAATG
>JBMFJZ010000074.1:0-569 GCA_049973045.1 Bacteroidota bacterium
GCAGCACGTCTCGCAATACCGATAGTTTTAATCGCACCAGAGTGGAATTGAAATCGCAAAGCTATAACCACTAAAACAAGCAGCACGGCAAGTTTTAATCGCACCAGAGTGGAATTGAAATGTCTGGCATGTTTTTTCCACTTAAAACAATTTTATACGTTTTAATCGCACCAGAGTGGAATTGAAATGAAGCGAAAAATAAACCGAGTTTGGTTGAACGAGTAAGTTTTAATCGCACCAGAGTGGAATTGAAATGCAGCAATTGCCGAAGACGTTCTCGGTACTTCAGGGTTTTAATCGCACCAGAGTGGAATTGAAATAAAGACACTTCCTCACTAAAATTAATTGCATAGTCACGTTTTAATCGCACCAGAGTGGAATTGAAATAATTGAGTGATTTATCTTTAGACAAGGATAAATATGTGTTTTAATCGCACCAGAGTGGAATTGAAATCTTGGACTCAATTAGGATGCCGTCCTATTCAACGCGTTTTAATCGCACCAGAGTGGAATTGAAATTACTCAAAATCAACAGCGTTTCTACGACTGGTACGGTATGTTTTAATCGC
>JBMFJZ010000075.1:0-569 GCA_049973045.1 Bacteroidota bacterium
GACCCATGACCCGACCCCACCACGTTTTAATCGCACCAGAGTGGAATTGAAATTTTTTTATTTGTTTAACATTCGTTAACTGCATATATGTTTTAATCGCACCAGAGTGGAATTGAAAGGGGTTCACATCTTTTGTCTTTGCGATCTCCTGGATCTGGTTTTAATCGCACCAGAGTGGAATTGAAAGCTCGTACGTGCCCTTTAAATCTCCGAAGTCGTTTTTTGTTTTAATCGCACCAGAGTGGAATTGAAAGCGTGAAGACGTAAATTGCCCCGGTCTATGGTTAGAGAGTTTTAATCGCACCAGAGTGGAATTGAAAGAAGGGCCTTTGCATCGCGAGCTCGGCGGCGAGCTGGTTTTAATCGCACCTGAGTGGAATTGAAAGTAATGGGAATTTCGCATAGCGCTTCAGGAAAAACAGCGTTTTAATCGCACCAGAGTGGAATTGAAAGCCCTTCGCGATGCACACTCCAGTCCCACGCGGATCGGTTTTAATCGCACCAGAGTGGAATTGAAAGAACGCGTAGCGCAAATCTTCAGAGAGGCAGACGCTGGTTTTAATCGCACC
>JBMFJZ010000076.1:0-547 GCA_049973045.1 Bacteroidota bacterium
CTGCGGGGGTGTAAGGTTTTAATCGCACCAGAGTGGAATTGAAATGTCAACCTTTGCGTCTGGGTCTCGCCAGACATCTTTGTTTTAATCGCACCAGAGTGGAATTGAAATATTTTTAGCCACTTTTCGCCGCCAAAGATTAAAAAAGTTTTAATCGCACCAGAGTGGAATTGAAATCACGACTACAAGCAGTACATTGAGAAGCTTGTAGAGGTTTTAATCGCACCAGAGTGGAATTGAAATATAGGCGAGGTCTCGCTCTGCCAAGGCCACGACCGCGTTTTAATCGCACCAGAGTGGAATTGAAATCGATGCTGAGCTTGTGCTTGAGACGAGCAACACTGCGGTTTTAATCGCACCAGAGTGGAATTGAAATTTTTGCTTGGCGCTAAACTTAGAGTATTTCTTGGCTTGTTTTAATCGCACCAGAGTGGAATTGAAATGGATCTGGTCGACGACAATTTTGAGCGCTTCTTTATGTTTTAATCGCACCAGAGTGGAATTCAAATCTAAGTATGCTGCAAAAAACTAAGTATGCTGCAAAAAG
>JBMFJZ010000077.1:0-546 GCA_049973045.1 Bacteroidota bacterium
TCGTTTGGTTGCCAATAGGTTCTGTAACCACCTACAAGTTTAATAAATTCTCGCTCACCCTGATCACCCTTGCGTTTTGGTGATTTCATTGCTTATTTCCTTTGGTTGAGTTAGTGTATACCCTCCATGCGGCATTCGCATGATTAACCCCCTTTTAAGCCAGAGGGTTATGAGTTTGTTTCTTTGAGGTTCTTTCAACCCCCTTTCGATTAATTCTTTTTGAATGTCAGCCATATATCTTATAGGATAATCTTTGAAAACATCTTCAGGTGAAATTATATCACTTACCGATGCTACATCTCTCAGCTGTTCCTTCTCATCAACAACACCCTCGTCACGTAGCCATAAGGTATTAGTATCTATTGAAAGTAAGTGGGTTTGCCTCTGGTGAATAGGGATGTGTCTAAACTTTGTGGGTTTAAAGAGAATTTTTTCAGGATTAAGCGTGGAATACTTTAATTGATATGCTGAATCTACAATAGCCCCAAAGACCTGCGAGCCCCGCATTTGCTCATTGTGCATCGTAAGCCCTGCTATTCCTTTCCT
>JBMFJZ010000078.1:0-545 GCA_049973045.1 Bacteroidota bacterium
CGGTCCGTACCTTCGTAGCACTCTTCCCATTCTCTGGACCAGGGCATCTAACGGAGCGATCTCGGTGAAGAGGATATCAGCATCAATGTCGAGTGAGACTTCCACCACCTGGGTGGCTACAAGGATTTTGCCTTCACATTCAGAATTCAATTTTGGGTTCCGAAACTCGCCCTTATCCCCGCAAATTTTCGTTTCCAACTCGTTGCGGTCAGTTTGTATAAACCGTGAATGTAAGAGCCAAATTTTATCTTTAAGTGTTTTATACTGGTTGTCTTTCTCAACCAACGTTTTGAGTCTTTTGAAAATGTCTTGAGCCTGTTTGACAGTGTTGGCAATGACGAGCACGCGCTTACCCTTACACGCTTGGTTAAGCACCTCGACTAGCTTCTCTTCAGGGATAGTAAAGTCCGGCTTATCCTCATCGGCACAATTCTCGATCAACATGACCTTAAGCCTGTGCTTCTGGATGTACTTTAACCGGCTATTTTCTTCTTCGTAGAGGTTAAGAGGTATGTAGTTTTCTTTCCCGATAGTCCGAATTAACT
>JBMFJZ010000079.1:0-529 GCA_049973045.1 Bacteroidota bacterium
AGCGCATCGGTTGGGGTCTTGAATCGGCTATCGTTTTCGTCGCCGCGTAGCTGCCGAACAACCGCTTGGAGCGATGGTGTATTACCACTGCACGGCAAATTGGTTTTGCGATCGTGGTGGCGCTCTCGGAGGCGTGGCTTTGCAGTGCCGCCTGGCACGCGCTTGCACCTGACGCCGCTCCGCTGCGCTTCGCCTGCTCGTTTTCCAAACTGTCGAGGTGAAGTGGAGCACTGGCCGGTGATCTTGCTGCGTCGATCCTCCCACCGCCGCTCGGTCGGGTTCAGATCCGGGCCAGCCGGCTCGAAGAAAACCTGGTCGATGTTGGACGGGATGCGGAGGCGCCTGGCGGTAGGGGCGCCACTCTGATCCATCAGCATCAGGTTGAAACGCTCAGGATGGGCTGCTGCAACCAGGTCGAGGAAGATCTGCATGTTGACCGCAGTGAGTTTGGGCAGCAGGAGGAAAAAACCGTTCGCCACTCGCGGGAGCCGCCGTGCCGTAGCGCCAGCAGTTCGCATCCTGGTGGCTG
>JBMFJZ010000080.1:0-523 GCA_049973045.1 Bacteroidota bacterium
AGTTTTAATCGCACCAGAGTGGAATTGAAATATGTTTAACACCTACCCGCGCAAAGCTATAACCACGTTTTAATCGCACCAGAGTGGAATTGAAATATGCTTCTGAAGTATCATATAATTGTGTCCCCGATTGGTTTTAATCGCACCAGAGTGGTATTGAAATTCGTTCGGGCATCACGCTGAATGTACCGTCCCGGATCGTTTTAATCGCACCAGAGTGGAATTGAAATCGACAAACTGGACAGATAACTTGCTCTTGTTTCCAGTTTTAATCGCACCAGAGTGGAATTGAAATTGTGATTGTGTGAACCTCGCCACAATCACAAAACACGTTTTAATCGCACCAGAGTGGAATTGAAATAGCGCTTCTTTGGGAAACTTATTCACAACGCACAGGTTTTAATCGCACCAGAGTGGAATTGAAATGAAAAATCGATCTCAAGCGCACGAGCTAATGCTGCAGGTTTTAATCGCACCAGAGTGGAATTGAAATTTGTCAATAAACTTAAAGTCGATCTTGCGT
>JBMFJZ010000081.1:0-519 GCA_049973045.1 Bacteroidota bacterium
TCAATTCCACTCTGGTGCGATTAAAACCGTCCCTCTGAATCCATACTGATGCACAGCAGCGTAATTTCAATTCCACTCTGGTGCGATTAAAACGAGTATCTTAACTTCCGTAAGCATGGATACGAAAAAATTTCAATTCCACTCTGGTGCGATTAAAACCCATGATGATTAGCGCCTCTTCAAAGCCCAGCTTCCCATTTCAATTCCACTCTGGTGCGATTAAAACGCGGCAGACCGGTGATGGTTGAAAAACCACTCGCCATTTCAATTCCACTCTGGTGCGATTAAAACCGACAACGCGATTCGTTGATGTCTTAGCAATCGTTATTTCAATTCCACTCTGGTGCGATTAAAACTTGTTCCCATCATCAGCGCTAAACGCCCAACTGGACTATTTCAATTCCACTCTGGTGCGATTAAAACCGAAGGGAATCTAATCTTCGACCCCTTTCTCGGCTCATTTCAATTCCACTCTGGTGCGATTAAAACCAAGCCAGTTTTCTATATTGCGGACGGTGA
>JBMFJZ010000082.1:0-517 GCA_049973045.1 Bacteroidota bacterium
TGAGTTTTTTGTCCATAATACTCAAACTCAACTTGCGATTTTGTTCCATGAATAAAAATTGAATTCGTAGAAATTTTAAATTTCCCGTCAGAACTGGATAATCCACTGACTTGATTTATAACACTTTCAATTATTGACACCATATTTGGTTCATGAAATCTTTCTCTATAAGCATCAAATAAACCATGATGAATTCTGGATGTAAAATCTTTTTCGTATTTTGTAAATTTATCAGTTCCTATAAATTCAATATATTTTTTTATGCATTCATATATTTTCATTTTCTTCACCTCTTTTTAGGGCGATGGCGTATAACGTTTTGCGGATAAAAGAAGTTGCCAAAGGCATCTTGGGGGAAGGTGCATAGCACCGCAGCCTTTTATCCGATGTTAGATGAAGTTGCTGGCGATTTTCTTTTTGTAATACCATACCATCAAACATGTTAAGTTTCTCCTAAAAATGACTTTCTGACTTTATCGTTTTCAAGAAGGTTTTTTGCTTCATCTTCAAAAGCGAT
>JBMFJZ010000083.1:0-514 GCA_049973045.1 Bacteroidota bacterium
GCGATTAAAACTTCATTGTTCGTCTCCTCCTCGTTTGCTGACGTGATGATTTCAATTCCACTCTGGTGCGATTAAAACGAAACTATTCCAGAAGGCGACTCCACTACACCCAGTCTTTCAATTCCACTCTGGTGCGATTAAAACATTACAAGAGAAATAGACAAGAGTGCAGACCTAATTACTTTCAATTCCACTCTGGTGCGATTAAAACTGCGTAGGTTGACTGTGACTGATGCAATATGTCGTGCTTTCAATTCCACTCCGGTGCGATTAAAACAGATGAGCATTGCGCCAAGCTCGACGTCGCCTGCTGCTTTCAATTCCACTCTGGTGCGATTAAAACCGGAGGACTTGGTGACGACGGGCCAGACGCGCTCGCCTTTCAATTCCACTCTGGTGCGATTAAAACATGCGCTCGATGAGTTCAGCATATTGTCTCTCAAATTCTTTCAATTCCACTCTGGTGCGATTAAAACTATAGTCCCTCATACGTTGACAAAACATTTACGATTCT